>JAPOVK010000010.1 GCA_026708185.1 Gammaproteobacteria bacterium
GAGGGCTCTTTCTTGCGAGGGGCGGGCCCCTCGCGCTCCCCGGCTGAGGGCTCTTTCTTGCGAGGGGCGGGCCCCTCGCGCTCCCCGGCTGAGGGCTCTTTCTTGCGAGGGGCGGGCCCCTCGCGCTCCCCGGCTGAGGGCTCTCCGCATCGCGGTTCTCCTGCTGTGCATCCCGGTTGCCGCCGACGTGCCGAGCCAACAGGTGTCGTACGACGCCTCCGGGCCCGGCTACCACCACGGTTTCTCGTTCTTCCGCGAGCTTCGCTACCCGCCCGACTACACGCACTTCGACTACGTCAACCCGAACGCCCCGATCGGCGGCGAACTGGTGTTGCCGGTGGTCGGCACGTACAACAGCTTCACCCCGTGGATCCAGAAAGGCATCAACCCCTCCGGCTACGGCTTCGTCGGCGCCGGCATCTACCTCTTCGACCGCATCCTGGAACCCGGCGACGACGACCCCTCGGCGCAGTACGCCCGGCTCGGCGAACTCGAAGCGGCACCGGACTACAGTTGGTTCAAGGTGCGCATCCACCCGGATGCCCGCTGGCACGACGGCGTGCCCATCACGCCCGCCGACATCCTCTACACGGTGGACTTCGTCGTGAACTACGCCTCGGCGCCCATTCGAACGGGGCTTGCCCACTTCGGCCGCGCCGAGCAGGTGGGCGAGCGCGAGGTCAAGATCTACATCACCGACCCGGCGTTTCGGAATCCGGCCGCCGGCTTGAGCGTCGGCCACCTGCCCATCCTGCCTGCACACTACTGGGCGGACCGCGACATCACCAAGACCAGCGTCGAACCGCCACTCGGCAGCGGCCCGTACCGCATCGCGGAGTTCGAGCTTGGCCGCCGGATCGTCTACGAGCGGTTCGATGACTACTGGGGATGGGACGTACCGAGCGTGCGCGGCAAGTACAACTACGAACGCATCGTCTTTGAGTACTTCCGCGACAATACCGTGGCCCGCGAGGCCGCGAAGAAGGGCATCATCACGTTCCGCGGCGAAGGAGTGGCCAAGGACTGGGCGACCTCCTACGAGAACTTCCCCGCCCGAGACGACGGCTACTTCATCCTCGAACTCGCCGAGCGGCGCAACATCACCGCCATGGCCGCCGCCATCGTGCTCAATACGCGCCGCGACAAGCTCAAGGACCGGCGCGTGCGCAAGGCGCTTCTCCATGCTTACGACTTCGAGTGGATCAACCGCGTCCAGCACTTCGGCTTCTACCGGCGCATCGACAGCTTCTTCGACAATTCCGAACTGGAAAGCTCGGGCATTCCGCACGGCCTCGAGCTCGAGCTTCTCGGGGAGTTCCGCGACGAACTGCCGCCCGAGCTTTTCACCACACCGTTTGAAATCCCGGAATCGGATGGCCTCGGCCTCAACCGGGCCAACATGCTGAAGGCGCAGGACCTCCTCGCCGAGGCCGGCTGGCACGTTGTCGACAAACGGCTCGTGAACGCGGCGGGCGATCGGTTCACGTTCGAGTTCCTCGCCCGGAACCCCGCCGAGGAACGCGCCGCGCTGCCGTTCATGGCCGCGCTGCGGCGACTCGGCATCGACGCCTCGGTACGCACGGTGGACCCGACGCAGTTCCGCAGCCGGCTGCGCGGCTTCGCCTTCGATGCCGCGATCAACACTTACTGGGCGACGCCCACCCTCGGCACCTATCTCAAGTCGTTCTTCCACTCGTCGGGCGCCGATGCGCCGTTCAGCCTGAACTGGGCGGGCATTCGCAGCGGCGCCGTCGACTCGCTTGTGGCTCGTGCGCTGACCACCTACGACCGGGAAGAGCTGTACGCGACGGGGCACGCCCTCGACCGCGTGCTGCTGCACGGCTACTACATGATCCCCACCCAGATCGAGAGCGGCATGCGCTGGACGTACTGGGACCGGTTCGGTCGGCCCGCGAGATCGTCGCGCTACCGGCACCATTCCTTCCCCGAGACCTGGTGGATCGATCCAGAGAAGGACGCCGCCGTGACCGCGTACCTCGAACGCGTCGAGGAACAGTAGGAAAGCGTGGGCCGTTACGTCCTGCGCCGGCTGGCGCTGATGGTGCCGACCTTGCTCGGCATCATGCTCATCAACTTCCTGATCGTGCAGCTCGCGCCGGGCGGGCCCATCGACCTGATCGTCGAGCAGATGATGTCTGGATCCAGCGGGGCGTTGTCCACGCGCGCCGCGGGAACGACCATGGAGATGGGCGGCAGCAACGTGACGGACGGCGGGGGCGGTCGCAATCCCGCGGAGCGCGGCCTCGACCCGGACCTCCTGGCCGACCTCGAGAAGCAGTTCGGCTTCGACAGGCCGCTCCACGAGCGCTTCCTCAAGATGATCGGCGGCTACATCACGCTCGATTTCGGCGTGAGCTTCTACCAGGACCGGCCTGTTCTCGAACTGCTCTTCGAGCGGCTCCCCGTGTCGATCTCGCTCGGGCTGTGGTCCATGCTCCTGATCTACCTGATCTCGGTTCCGCTGGGCGTGCGCAAGGCGGTCATGGACGGCACGCGGTTCGACGCCTGGACGAGCGCCGTGCTGTTCGTCGGCTACGCCGTCCCGGGGTTCCTGCTCGCCATCCTGCTGATCATCGTGTTCGCCGGCGGCAGCTACTTCGACTGGTTCCCGCTGCGGGGCCTCGTGAGCGACGACTTCGCCGAACTCACGCCCCTCGGCAAGATCAAGGACTACTTCTGGCATCTCGCGCTGCCGGTGGGCGCGCTGACGCTCGGCGGCTTCGCGACACTCACGATGCTGACCAAGAACTCCTTCCTCGAGGAGATCAGCAAGCAGTTCGTCCTGACCGCCCGTGCCAAGGGCTTGAGCGAGTCGCGCGTGCTCTACGGCCACGTCTTCCGCAATGCCATGCTGATCGTCATCGCCGGATTCCCAGCAGCGCTGATCGGAATCCTCTTCACCGGCTCGATGCTGATCGAGGTCATCTTCAGCCTGGACGGCATCGGGCTGCTCGGTTTCGAGGCCGTGATCTCGCGCGACTACCCGGTGATGTTCGGCACGCTGTTCCTGTTCACGATCATCGGTCTCTTCCTGCAATTGATCGGCGACATCACCTACACGCTGGTCGATCCCCGCATCGACTTCGAGGCCCGGAGGTGACCGTGGCATTTCGCAGAAGGCCACGGTTCGCCGCGCGCCGAGGTTGCACGGCCATCTCCACTCAGCCCATGACAACCTTGGCGATTTCGCCAACGTTATGGCGGAACATGTCGAGATAGGTCGGCGCCGGGCCATTGGGGCCGGATAGCGAGTCGGAGTAGAGCCGGCCGCCGATGACGGCTCCGGCTTCACGCGCGAGTTGCTCCACCAAACGCGGATCCGTGATGTTCTCGACGAACAGTGCGCGGATGCCTTCATCCTGCATTTGGCGAATCAGGGTGGCCAATTCGCCGGCCGACGGCTCGCTTTCAGTGCTAAGACCCACCGGGGCGCGAAAGTCGATGCCGTAGGCGCGCCCGAAATACCGGAACGCGTCGTGCGAGGTGATCACCTTGCGCCGATCCTGGGGGAAGGCGTCCAGTTGGCCGCGGATGTCCCGGTCGAGCGTCGCCAGTTCACGATCATAGGCTTCAGCACGTCGACGAAATTCGTCCGCGTGAGCCGGATCCGCTGCAGCCAGTGCGCGAGCGATGTTGGCGACATCAAGGCGTCCGTTGGCGAGATCCTGCCATGCGTGCGGGTCGGGTTGGTTTCCTTCCACGGTCAGCGCAGCGACTCCCTCGCTCGCCACGACAACCGGACCCTTGTAGCCGGACACCTTGACGAGCCGGTCGATCCAGCCTTCGAAGCCGAGGCCGTTGACCACAACGAGATCCGCCCGGGCCAGCGTGCGGGCATCCGCCGGGGTGGGCTCGTAAACGTGGGCATCGGCGTTGGGACCGACCAGCGTCGTGAGCGCGACATGCTCCCGGCCGACGTTTCTCACCATGTCTCCCAGAATGGTGAACGTGGCAACGACGTTGAGCCTGTCGGCTGCCCGGGGTCGAGACGCCGAAGCAGCGAGCACGGCAAGTGCTCCAAGCCATGAACGGCGAGAGAGACGGTACATGTGTCTCCTCCGCTGCCGTTCAAGCTTCAAGATGCTGGCGCGGCATGAACCGCGCCCACAAGCTGCCACGCGGACCTGCGACCACCGAGACCATGTAGACGCCGCCGGCGACCAGGATGATGGCCGGTCCGGAGGGAAGGTCTGCGTGGTAGGAGAGCAGAAGCCCCGCATACCCCGAAGCGAAGGCGATCGCACTGCTCGCCGCGGCGAGTGTGGCGACCTCGCCCGCCCAGAATCTCGCCACCGCCGCCGGGAGCATCATCAAGCCGACTGCCATCAGCGTGCCGAGTGCATGGAACCCGGCGACAAGGTTCATGACGACCAGCGTCAGGAACACGAAATGAACGACCGCGCCGGGCCCGCCCACGGCGCGCAGGAAGCCGGGGTCGAAGCACTCGACAATCAACCCCCGGCCGATAACGGCCAGTGTGAAGAGCGTCAGCGTCGCAATCGAGACGACGAGCAGCAACGACGCATCGTCGACAGCGAGAATGGTCCCGAAGAGCACATGCACGAGATCGACGTTGCTGCCGTGCGTTGAGACAATGAGTACCCCAAGCGCCAGCGAAATCAGATAGAAGGCGGCAAAGCTCGCGTCCTCGCGCTGAGGCGTCACGCGCGCGACGACACCGGACAGGGTGGCCACGACGAGACCCGCGATGAATCCGCCCAGGCTCATGACCACGAGCGAGAGCCCGGCGATCATGAAACCAATGGCCGCGCCAGGCAGCACGGCGTGACCCAAGGCATCGCCGACGAGGCTCATCCGGCGCAAGACAAGCAGCACACCGACGGGGCCGCTGCCGACGCTGAGCGCCAGGCACGCCACCAGGGCCCTGCGCATGAACCCGAATTCGACGAAGGGCTGGATCAAGACGGCATGGGCATCCATCAGCCCCCGCCTCGGCGGCAGACCTCGGCACGGTCGTCCCACGCCTCCGCCATCTGTCGGGCCTGAAAGAGGTGCTCCGCCCGGAGCACCTCGCCAGTCGCCCCCCAGGCAACCGGCTCCCGGGCCATCACCAAGGTGTCAGGGAAGTTCCCCCGTACCTGGTCGAGATCATGCAGCACGGCGACAACGGTCCGCCCTTCGCCGTGCCAGCCCACCACCACCCGCATCAGGTCGGCCGAGGTCTTGGCGTCGATCGCGGTAAACGGCTCGTCGAGCAGAATGACCGGACAGTTCTGCAACAACATGCGGGCAAACAAGACCCGTTGAAACTGCCCCGCTGACAAAGAGGCAATCGGGCGTCGACCGAAGCCATCGAGGCCGACGGCCCGTAGCGCTCCCTCGGCTTTCCGCCACTGGGGACGCGTGACCGAGCGGAACAGGCCGATCGTCCGCCAGTGACCCAGCAACACCGTGTCGATCACCGAAATCGGGAAACTGCGGTCGATCTCAGCCTGCTGGGGCAGGTAGGCGATATCGCTGTGGCGAAGTCCGTTGCGCTCCAAGCGGCCCTCAAGCGGCGGCAGGTGCCCGATCAGTCCCTTGAGCAACGTGCTCTTGCCGGACCCATTGGGGCCGACAACCGCCGTCAACGAGCCGGTTGCGAAGCTCCCGGTGAGGTGGTGTACGGCCGGATGGCGGTCGTATCCCAGGGTGACGTCGTGCAAGGAAAAGACGACCGTCATGGCAGCCACCCCATCGCCCAGGCCGCGGCAACCCACAGGAAGATCGCGAGGGGAACCGCCCAGAGGAACTGCGCGAGCACGCCACCGCCTAGCGGCGAGACGGCGCGCCCGAGCGGAGTCCCTGCGGCGCTGTCGTTGGTCCCGATCAGCCTACGCATCAGTCGGGAAGCGCCGGGTCGTCGAATCCTGCAGGGCTCTCGATGGGACGCAGACCCGCTAGACGCCTGTAGCCATGGACGAGGGCGTTGTTGGTGCGCACGACGTCCTCCGAGAACCTAGAGTGCTCGGCCGTGACCCGTTCCAGGTTGGCGATGCCGGTGTGGGCGCCGATGCACTGCGTGGCGGGGACGTGGAAACCGGCGGGCAGGTCACAGCCTTCGACCACGGCGCCGTGGCCCACGACGCAGCCTTCGCCCACTGCGCAGTCGAACAGAACGCTATTGAAGCCGATGAACGCACCATCGCCGACCGAGCAGGGGCCATGGACAATCGCGCGGTGTGCAATCGAAGTCCGCTCGCCGATGGTGACTGCCGCTCCGGACTTGGCGTGCATGACCACCCCGTCCTGGATGTTCGATTGGGCACCGATGACGATGGCCGCCATGTCGCCGTTCGCGTCGACCTCGTCGGCGCGGATCACGGCATAGGGTGCGATGAAGACGTCGGCGTGGACGACCACGCGACCGCACAGAATGGCCATTGGGTCGACATAGGCGCTGTCATGGACAACAGGGAGGTCGCCGCGCGGATTCCTGCGGATCATCGGGCTGGCGCTCCCTTTTCCACGACCGGCAGACAGTGCGATGGGACATCGAGAATCAGGCATTCCATGGGACCACTCGCGCCGTTCAGGCCGCACCAGCCGGGATGCACTTCGGGCAGGCGCCCTCCACCTCGACCACACTTCGCGTCACGTGGTATCCCAGCGCCGCGGCATCCTCGGCGAGCACCTGCACGACCCGCGGATCCTCCAACTCGGTCGATGCGCCGCAGATGCGGCAGATGAAGAAGAGACACTCATGCTGCCGCTCCGGATGCGCGCAGGGGATGTACGCATTCCGGCTTTCGATCTTCGAGACGAGCCGTTCCGAGATGAGGAACTCAAGCGCGCGGTAGACCGTGGGCGGCCCGAACGGGCGCGAGTACCTGAGCTCCAGTGCTTCGATCAAGGCATAGGCGCCCGTCGGCCGCCCCCTCTCCCAGAGCAACTCCAGGACTTGCCGCCTAAGCGTCGTCAGCTTGCTTCCGCGCGCGGCGCAAAGGGAGACCGCCAACGCAACCCGTTCAGTCGGCGCGTGCTGCCCGCGGCAGTCGGGATCGGTACAGGGCTGAGGTTCGGTCGGTAGGGGTTCGATGGGACGGATCTCCGCGTTGCCACTGAGTAATGTTACGTTATAACGTTGCCTTCCTCTGTGGCAAGAGCCAACCAACCGACCGCGAACGAGGTCCGACACGACCAAAGGCATTGAAGGAGAACCCGATGAGCGCGCAGCCCAAAGTACCCGTTTCCATCCTCACCGGCTTCCTCGGCTCCGGCAAGACGACCTTGCTCAACCGGATCTTGAGCGAAGAGCACGGCAAGCGCATTGCCGTGATCGAGAACGAGTTCGGGGAGGTCGGCATCGATCAGGCGCTCGTCATCGACGCCGACGAGGAGATCTTCGAGATGTCGAACGGCTGCATCTGCTGCACGGTGCGCGGAGACCTGATTCGCGTGCTCGGCAACCTGATGAAGCGCCGCGACAAGTTCGACTATGTGCTGGTGGAGACCACGGGGCTCGCCGATCCAGGTCCGGTTGCTCAAACCTTCTTCATGGACGACGAGATTCGCGCGGAGTTCTCGCTTGACGGGATCGTCACGCTCGTCGATGCGGCCCATATCGAGCAACAGCTCGGCCGAAGCGACGAAAGCACCGAGCAAATCGCGTTCGCAGACATCCTCGTGCTCAACAAGACGGACCTCGTGGACGACGAGGTGCTCGACAGGCTCGAGGCCCGGCTCCGAGATATGAACCGCATGGCGCAGGTCGTTCGTAGCGAGCGCGCGGACGTCGCCGTCGACACGGTACTCAACCTCGGTGCCTTCGACCTAGACCAGGTTCTCGAGCGTCGCCCCACCTTCCTCGAGCCGGAGTACCCGTTCGAGTGGACTGGAGTCTATTCGCTCGATAACGGCCGCTACGAACTCAGCCTGTCCGACGGACCTGACCCGGCCATGTCGCTCGTCGTTGTGTCCGACCAGGGCACCGATGACACTGCGCTGCGTGACGGTGCGGAATGGTGCGTGCGGCGATACGCCGAGCCTGCGGCACCCATCGCCCCGGGGGAAGGGATTCCCGTTGGAAAGCACGTGAACCTCGAGCTCGACTCACCCGGGCGCAAGTCGTTCCTCGTGGAGGTCGACAAACCCGCGCACATCGGGCTCTACGCCCAGCACACGGCGGAAGAGTTCGATCTCCAACTGATCGACGCCCGAAGGGCGCCGATCACCCCGGCGGTCGAACGCACCTGGGTTGCACAGCACGAGCACGACGACGAGGTCGGCTCGATCGCGATCGAGACCGACGGCGACGTCGATTCCGAGATGCTCAACGCCTGGCTCGGCAGGCTGCTTCGTGAACGCGGCGTGGACATCTTCCGGATGAAGGGTTTCATCAGCCTCGCAGGCGATCCGCGTCGCTTCGTCTTCCAGGGAGTTCACATGCTTTTCGACGGACAGCCGGATCGTCCGTGGGGAGACTCGCCGCGACGCAACCAGCTCGTCTTCATCGGCCGCAACCTCGATGAAACGAGCATGCGGCAGGGGTTCGAGGCATGCTTGATCTAGATGTCGACAGCCCGCACGGCGTTCTTCGTCGCGGCTGGTCCGCAGCAGTCGACGACTACGCCATCGCCGGGGGCTGGACGCGCCGCGGCCAGGCGCTAGTAGTCGCCGACGTCGCGGGTGGCGTCCACGCATTCGACGGCAAGTCCGGCCGAAACGCCTGGGCACGGCAAGGGGCGCATGACGGCGGCGTGCTGGCGATGGCGGTGCACCCGCGGGGAACAGCGTTCGCCACGGCTGGCCAAGACGGCCGCGTCCTAGTCTGGGGTGTCGCCGAAGGTCGTGCGACGCAGGCTATCGACGTCGGCACAAGTTGGGTGGAAAACGTGGCTTGGTCGCCGGACGGCCAATGGCTTGCGGCCTCCTGCTCCCGGCGGGTTCACGCCTATGGTGCGGACGGTCGGGAAGCGTGGCGCTCGGACGACCACCCCAGCACCGTCAGCGCGATCGCGTGGGCCGGCACAGGCGAACTGGCGACCGCCTGTTACGGTCGGGTGGCGTTCTTCGATGCGTCAACGGGAGCCTTGGGCCAGCAGCTCGCGTGGAAAGGTTCCCTCGTGTCGATGGTGCTGAGCCCGGACGGGGATGTCGTGGCGTGCGGCAGCCAAGACAACTCCGTGCACTTCTGGCGTCGCTCCACCGGGCAGGACTCCATGATGTCGGGATACCCCGGCAAACCGTCAGCCTTGGCTTTCGACGACGCAGGCGTCCTCCTGGCCACCGGCGGCGGCGACACGGTGACGGTTTGGAGCTTCCAGGACGGTGGGCCCGAAGGCACGCGCCCCGGTGTGCTAGAGCTTCATGTTGAACCGGTAACGACGCTGGCCTTCGCTCGCCGCGCGCAGCGCCTGGCCTCGGGAGGCCGCGACGGTGCCGTGGTCGTGTGGTCGCTCAGGAGAAACGGCGAAGGCGGTCCGGTGGGAGCCGCAGTCGTGGCAGGGATCGTCGCAGAGCTCTACTGGCGGCCTGACGGGCGCGGGCTGGCCGCGCTCGACGCCCAGGGAGGCGTTACGGCGTGGCGGATTTCGTGACCATCATCGAGGGCTCGATGCACCCAGCCCGCCTTCGGGCTCGAGTGCCAGACGGCGACCACCAGTCCGTCGACAGGCACCGCTGAAGGGCCTCCTCACGGCCCTAGCGACGCGTTGGAATCCAATCCACGTACCCGTGAGGGCGCAAACGGTTACACCCAGCATCAACGACCACATCATCAGCGAGGGCGTAGAGCTCTTCGCCGACCATCGATGCGTCCACTGGACGGTGGACTCCGCGACTCCGCGTTCCGCAATCGCGCTTAGGAAAGCACGGGCATGCTCGAAGGTCATCTGGCCTCCCCTGAGCCGCTGGTGTTCAACCTGGAACCCGCGGCCCTCCAGAGCCCCGAAGGGGTTCATCGAGAACAGGCCACTGGTCAGCCACGTCAAGGCGAAGAGACCGAAGACAAGGCCAGCGAAGTGGTGCCACAACGCCGAACCGCGGCAAGGCGAGCGACGACCGTTGTGCCGCGCCTTGAACTGGCGCAGCCCGATGTAGACGCCGATGACGGTGAGGAAAAGGCTCACGATGGTCAGCCAGATGACCACTTGCACCCAGACGGCCGTGTGCTGACGCAGCACGGTGGGATAGAGCCAGTGGACCACCGCACCCATCCAGTTCAGGAACCGTTGCCGGAAGGTCGTCATCTGGACAACCTCTCCGGTGGTACTGGACACGTAGAACTCCGTGTCGGAGGCATCGTCCATCGCGAAGTGGAACAGTGGCCGGTGGGGATGGTAGCTGGCGTAGACCGTCCACTGGTCGCGTTCGAGCACGTCGACCAGCCGCGGCGTGCCCTGCAAACCGTACCCCAGGGCCGCCTTGGCGGCGATCGACCTAGCGTCGGCGGGTCGGAACTCACGGACATGCCGGCCGTCGCCGAGATCGATGACGTGCTGACGGCGACCGTCCATCAGTCGGAGCACCGGCGTCCCCGCCATCATTATCCAGCCGGAATCCATCGACGACGGGATCCGCCGCTTCCCCCTCCAGCGGAACATCGCCCTTTTCAAGTCCGGTCTGGGGTTGCCCACCCTTTGCCCAGCCGCGCCAGGTGCCGCAGGACCGGCGCGATGGACAAAGCGTGGACAACCCCTTCGGCGGCGTCGCCACTGTTCGGCCGGCAAGGCGCCGGGAGAGGGGTCCCCTCGGGTCTTGTACGGTTCGGCCGCGCAGGGGCTGTCCACGCGCTGCAGCGGAACATCGCCCTTTTCATGCAGCCCAGCCCGGCCGACGGCGTGCCGCGAATGCCCGGTTGGTCCGACCTCGCCATGGGGCCACCGGCCGCTTCGAAAAGGGCGATGTTCCGATCGTGGCCGATCGGTCCCGACTCGCAGTGAATAGGGCCATGTTCCGACCGCGGCCGATCCGTCCCGACTCCCGATGAATAGGGCGATGTTCCTTCCAGTGCGGGCAGTGCGCCGCGTCGGTCCGCCCGACGACGTCAAGCGACGCCGGGGCGCAGGCAGATGCCGCCTCCTCCGAGACGTATGCTTGATCCGGACCGGCGTCCGCGCGTGGTGGATTGGTTCCCACCATCCGTGCGACCGACTCGACCGGAACAGGTTATAGGCGGAATGTGTAGGCGACGTGGAACGTCCGGGGCGTTCCCAGGTTCGCATAGGGGTACGAACTGCCGTCCACGTCCCTGAAGCTGCGGCCGAGCGAAGATGCGTATTCCTCGTCCAAGGCGTTCTCGAGCCGGATGCCGATGCGGTGCCGGTCGCCGTTGCCGAAACGGCAGGCGCCACCGAGATCGAGAACCGTGTAGCCGCCGTGCTCCACGCGGCCGATGCCGCCCGAGACCGAATCGTAGAGGTCTCCCACGTTCAGCAGGGTCAGGACAAGCTCGACCGGGGAGCTGGCCGCCCGATAACTCAAGCTGGCCTTGAGGGTACTCTCCGGCACGTCGGTGATCTGCTCGCTTCCGCCTTCGGCCTCTGCGCTCGTAGCGACGTAGTTGAAACTGGCCGTCCAGTCCGGCGTGAACTCGTAGGCCAGGTTCAACTCCCAGCCGCCGAAGTCCACGGTCCGATCGGTGTTGACGCGCATCCCGTCCACGACGCCGATCAGGTCGTCGACCGCCCGCTGAAAGCCGATGACCTCCCAGCGCAGACCGGATCCTCTCCTGGCGCCGATGGCGACGTTGACGTTGCGGCTCTTCTCGCCTTCCAGGTCCGGATTGCCCATGGTGCAGCATGGGTCGTTGCCGTAGAGCTGCCAGGCGTCGGGCAGGCGGAAAGAGGTGCCGGCGCTGCCACGCAGATAGACCGAATCGGTGAAGTCGTGGTGCAGGCTGAAGTTGCCCACGGTGACTTTGCCGTCGCCGCTCGGACTGTTGTGACGGAGACCAACCGCCATCCGCGTCCGCGCGAGCGCCTCCTCATTGGTCCTGATCTGCCCGAAGAAGGCATTCACCGACTCCGTCTGGTCCGCGATCAGGAGGACGTCGTCGCTGCCGGAAAAGCGCTGGTGTTCGTATCCCGCCGCGAAATCGAATCCACCGCCGGTCTCGATGCGAGTCATGGCGGTCAACCCGTAGTCGTCGTAGCCCCAGTACGAGGCGTCGTTCACGGTTCGCCGGTTGCCCGTCACGGCGCCGTTGTCATCCAGCACGTTGTAGATCCGCGTATAACTGGTATCCCAGGTGTGCGAGTAGGCCTTGACGAACAGACCGACATTGTCTGTCGCCTGCAGGTCGTACTTGAGCGTCAAGATGTCCTCGTCGCGCGCGTTGAACGTGTCGTAGTTGAGATAGGCGCGCGCGAAATCAAGCTCCGCGTCCGTGTGCTGGTATTGCAGCGACAGGCGTGCGCGTTCGCTGACTTCGTAGGCGTACTTCAGACCGAGCGTGGTGACGTCGTAGCTGCGGTCCCGATCGGTGGTACTGGGTTGGATGTCTTCGTCCTTGTATGGCTGAATCCCGTCCGCCTCGTCGCTCGAGGCGTAGAGCACGAACCGGTGGCCGCCCGGCGACGCTCGGTAGTCGACGTTCGCGTGGAGACCGTCGTTGCCGTCCACGCCCAGTCCGACCCGGCCTCCCTGGCTGTCCGAGAAGGACTTGGTCACGATGTTCACGACGCCAGCGACCGACTGGGTGCCGTAGAAGATCCCCTGGCCGCCGTAGAGCACTTCGATGCGTTCCACCATGTGCGCGGGCACCGTGTCCAAGGGGCTGGTGGAGTTGTACAGGCGATTGTTGATCCTCACGCCGTCGATCAGCCAGAGGATGTCCTGGCATCGCGAGCCCTGAAGCGAGCAACCCACGTAGTCGAAGGCACCGTTCTTGGGCGCCAGGTAGAGTCCCGGTACCGTCATCTGCAAGCCCTGAGCCACGTCGTTGAAGCCGCCGCGCTGCAGTTCCTCCGCCGTGATGACTTCCACACGGTTACCGAATTGCCGCAAGTCCAGCGGAATGGTCTCCTCGACGCGCTCGGCCTGAACGATGATCTCCTCGACGAGGGCCGGCTCTTCCTCCGCAGGAGTCTGTGCGGCGAGCGCCGCTGCCGTCAGCCAAGGCATCGCTGCCAGCGAAGCAAGTTTCCAAGGTTCCATGGCCCATCTCCCAAGTGATACGAGGCGGCCGGACGCCGGTCGACCGCGCCAGTTTCCTGCGTTGCCCGTCGAGCGTAGCGCGCACCGACCGAGACCAAAAGGAATGTTATAACATATCAATTCTACGCGGCTAGCCAGAAGCCAACATGGCGTTCTCGCGCTTTAGCTCAGTGCGCCATTGCTGTAACGTCGGACGGCTGTTGATCCACGCAACCCTGGGAGTTTTCGCATTGGCCACACTGACCTATTTGACTCACACGATCTTCGACCACGGTGCCAGTCAGAGGCTCGACCGGGTATTGGCGCAACACGGTATCGAGCGACCCCTGCTGTGTACGGACCGGGGCCTCGTCGATTTGGGCATGGTCTCGGTACTGACCGCCGCGCTGGGCAACGAACGGGCACCCACCGTCTTTGACGGAACGCCGGAAAACCCCACGCAGGAGGCCGTGGAAGAGGCGGCCGCGGTGTATCGGGAGGCGGGTTGCGACGGGGTTGTCGCCCTAGGCGGCGGCTCCTCGATGGACTTGGCCAAGGCGGTCGCGCTGGCCGTGACGCACGAAGGGGACTTGCTCGAGTACACAGCGGGTCTCGGTGGCACGGCGAAGATTGGCCCCGTCGCGCCGCTGGTCGCCATTCCCACGACGGCGGGCACGGGTAGCGAGGTCTCGAGTGGCGCGGTGATCATCATGGCCAATGGCGAGAAGCTGATCCTCGCAAGCCGGCACTTGGTCCCCCGCACCGCCGTGTGCGACCCGAGCTTGACCGTCGGCTTGCCGCCGCGCCTGACGGCGGCAACCGGCATGGACGCCATGACGCATTGCATCGAGGCACTGCTGTCCCCACAGGTGAACCCCCCAGCGGAAGCGGTGGCCTGCGATGGCATTGAGCGCGGAATCCGGGAAGGCAATCTCCTGCGAGCGGTTCAGGACGGCAGCGACAAGGATGCCCGTTGGCACATGATGATGGCCGCCACCGAAGGCGCCATGGCTTTCAGCAAGGGGCTGGGCTCTGTCCACTCCATGAGCCACGCCTGCGGGGCCGATCAGACCCTCCGGTTGCACCACGGCACCTTGAACGCTGTCCTGCTCCCCACGATCCTCGACTTCAATCGCGATCACGTGGGAGACAAGTACGCCAGGCTCACCGCGGCGATGGGCTGCGAAGCCGGAACCGATCCGGCCGAGTTCATTCGAGAGTTCAATGCGACGCTCGGATTGCCTGCGGGCCTGCGCGAGATGGGTGTCGAGCCCGACGCCACGCCGAGCCTTGCGGAGCACGCCGCCAAGGACGTCTGCACGTTCACGAACCCCCGCCCATGTTCGGTGGAAGACTATCAGCGGCTGTTCGAGGTCGCGCTCTCTTGAGCCACGACGCGCCGGGACGACCATGGGCTCACTGACCCCGCTGACCCGCCGCCGGCTGGCCAATTTCCGCGCCAATCGCCGGGGCTACTACTCGCTCATCATTTTCCTCGCGCTGTTCGGCATATCGCTCGTCTCCGAAGTCATCGCCAACGACAAGCCGATCGTCATGCACCACAAAGGCGAACTGTGGTTCCCCGTCCTATTCTCGTACACCGAGCACGAACTAGGCGGCGAGTTCCTGACTGAAGCCAAGTACGAGGACCCCTACGTCCAGGGGCTCATCCAAGACAGCGGCGGCTGGATGGTCTGGCCGCTGATCCGGTTCAGCTACGACACCATCGACTGGTACACCGAGGAAGGTGCGCCCGCGCCCCCGTCGGCTCGGCATTGGCTGGGCACCGACGACGGCGCACGCGACGTGGCGGCGCGTTTGCTGTACGGCTTCCGCCTCTCGGTCAGCTTCGGCCTCGCGCTCACCTTGGTCGCCTCGCTCATCGGCATCGCCGCCGGTGCGGTACAGGGCTACTTCGGCGGCAACGTCGATCTGATCGGGCAGCGCATGATCGAGATCTGGGCGGGCCTTCCGGTGTTGTTCCTGCTCATCATCCTCTCGAGCATGGTGGAGCCGGGGCCGCTGGTGCTGCTGGGGCTCCTCGTCCTCTTCAGTTGGATGACGCTGGTCTCGGTCGTGCGCGCGGAGTTCCTGCGCGCACGGAACTTCGACTTCGTGCGCGCCGCACGCTCGCTCGGGGTCGGCAACGCGACGATCATGCGCCGCCACGTGCTGCCCAATGCCATGGTGGCGACCCTCACCTACCTGCCCTTCATTCTGAACGGCTCCATCACCACCCTCACGGCGCTGGACTTCCTCGGCTTCGGCCTCCCGGCGGGCTCGGCGTCGCTGGGTGAACTGCTGGCGCAGGGCAAGGCGAACATCCAGACGCCATGGCTCGGACTCACCGGTTTCGCCACGCTGGCGCTGATGCTAACGCTGTTGATCTTCGTCGGCGAGGCGGTCAGGGACGCGTTCGATCCGCGGCGCGGGGAAGGGGCTGTGGCGGGCTGAGCACAGATGAACGACTGGACGGACTTCGCCGCTCTCTGGCTTGCCGTATCCGCCGTCGTCCTACTCGTGTGCGTAGCCAGTTGGTGGCGTGCCTTGTCCGAAGATGGTCACGAACTTAGGGATCCGCGTTTCCTTCTGACCAGTGCCGGACTCTTGGCGGCATGTCGCTGGCCGCGGGGCTGATCATCTCTGCGATCTACGTTGGCTTCGGCCTGCTTTAGCAGGATCCGCAGCCAATCATGACAGGTACGCCTCGGCAAACTTGATGGGATGGCGAGCCACTGCAGGTTCGGTCTCTTCGTCCACACGGTGAACGAAGACGCACACCCACTGGTCCCGTGCAACGTGGGTGTCAACGGCTACGCCGGCCAGCTTCGTATACCGCTACACCTCTGCCTCTCGCACCCAGTCCGCCCACTCGGCGTCCGCTGGCGCCCAACCGCCGTTCTGCCGGTCGACGAGCGCTGGTCGCTCAAGCCGCCGCAGCGCTGCTTGGACACGGCCCGGGGAGGGCGGCTCGATGCCGAGCCTACCCGCGATGGGGCTCCGAGAAGCCCGGCTGAACGGCTTGGCGTGCTCAAGCAGCGTCTTAGCGACCGCTCGCTTCGACGTGGCTAAGAGTGGACAATAGAACAGCATCCGCCAGCTGCAGCATTTGCGCGAAGCTGCGCGACGCCCAGGTCAGATCCCTGCGAGCCGCCTCGCAACCTTCGTCTCTTCGTGGTCGAAGGCCCGCGAATAGTGCGCGATCTCGGCGGTGCTCAACCCGGCTTCCCGGCATCGCTGGCGCCATCGACCGTCGATCACGACGACCATGCTGCCGAGCATGGACCGGGCTTGGTCGCGGTCGATGTCGAAGAACGGGGCGGCCTCGACGGCGGCCTCGATTGAGGCCGCGTGTCCGCTGAGTTCGCTGATGCCCGTTTCAAGATGCCGTGTCCGCTCAGGCTGCGGATTGATGTCAAAGGCGGGCGAGAGCACCCAGAGGCCATCGCCGACGTACAACAACCCGTGGTTACGCAAGTGATCGTCGTTGTTCGAAACCAGAATCGAGAACGATATGCGACGAAACAGCTCGGCAAGTTGCGTCTTCGGGCTCGCGCCGTGCATCCGTAGCGCATCGGCGATGTCGGTATAGAAGCCTCCGGTCGCCAAGTCCGCGCCGATGAACGACTGTGCGGAGAGGTACGGGATCCGATCCGCCGGTAATGACCCTGCCGCGCGGCTGCGGTCGAAACGCTTGATGACCGCTACGGGACGACCTGTATTGCGAAGCTCAAGACGCGCCGTCGCAGCGTTGATGCCGACATCGGTCGCGAGGCCCAGTGTCGCGACCTCCACCCGCTCGATGGGCGCCGTGTCCCGGTCCGTCGTGAACTTAGCGATCGCCAAACTGCCGTCCGCGTCGACTACGCAAGCCTTAGGCCGTGCTCCACCGACCGAGGCACCGCTACCGATGAGGCGGGACCGCGCCGTTGCATCCAGACTCTCGATAGGTGTGCTCGCCAGGCGTCGCAGATCCTCGAGTTCCGTAATGCGCGGCACGGGCGGCCAGGAATGCGCCAGCGGCCGCCCTTCCGCGTCCAAGTAGCGCAGGGCGCCTTGGCGTGTCCTGTCATCGACGCCAACAAGGTAGTCGAATTCCGTCAACGACGGCCGCTCGCCCCGTCGCATGAGGCCCCGGCCCCACGAGTCCGGTGTTCCGTCGCCGACCGGCAGCGGTAGCGCGGCTCGACTGTTCTCCGCGGTCGCAGAGGCGAAAAACGGCGTGGCGGACAACGGCATCGCCGGGGCGATTGCATATCCGGTTGGGCTGTCCAGCCAAGCATCGGCGTACCGGAACATGCTGGTCTGCCGGCGACCGTCGGTCTCGAAAACCAACTCGCCGACACGGGCGAGGGTTTCGCCGATCACGACGTCTACACGCGATGTGGTCTTGGGCATGCAGGACCTGCCCTATCGCGACGGTCTACGCCGGACGCGTTGTGGAAGGCTGTCGATGTCGAGCATCAACCCCGTGTCGTCCTTGGAGACGTCGATCAGTTCATCCAAGCGGCGCAGCTCCCCGAGGACCAAGAAGGCCATCGCCAAAGCACCCACCGACACGCCGGCGTCCCCCGCCTCCAAGCGCGCGAGCGTGCCGGGCGAGACGTCCATGCGGGCGGCGAAGTCCGCCATGGGCATCCGGCGCTTCTTGCGCGCGATGCGGATGTCGCTGCCGAGGCTGCGGAGCGCTCGTTGCACCGACGGCGGATAGGGTTTCGCTCTCATAGGACTCTATATAACGACGACTAGGGATATTAATCATTACTATAGCAGGAGTGTAATGCCGACTCTGCCGGAGTAACCACGCTGCGCGTACGGCGTGGTTCGGCGGCATCAGTTGCCGGTACACTGATTCGCCATCGTCCCCACCACCTAATCGGAGCTCGAACTGCATGGCAATCGAAGAAGGCAAGGCCGCGCCGGCGTTCACGTTGAACGACGCCGACGGCAATACGGTCTCTCTCAAGGACTTCAAGGGCAAGAACGTCGTCGTGTACTTCTACCCGCGCGACGACACGCCCGGCTGCACCAAGGAGGCCTGCGGCTTCCGGGACCATTGGCAGGACATCCAGGACGCGAACACCGTCGTTCTCGGCATTTCGCCGGACTCCGAAGCCTCCCACCAGAAGTTCCGCGAGAAGTACGAACTGCCGTTTACCCTCCTTGCCGACCCCGAGCGCGAGGTGATGACCGAGTACAATGCCTACGGCGAGAAGATGATGTACGGCAAGAAGCGGATGGGCGTCATCCGCTCGACGGTCTGGGTCGGACCCGACGGCAACGTGGTCAAGCACTGGCGTCGCGTCCCGAAGGCTGCCGACCACCCGCTCAAGGTCCTTGAAGCGATCAAGGGCTAGGTAGCACTCGCCATGTCGGCACGCGGAACGAGTCGGTCGTTCCGCGTCGCTGCGGCCGCGCTGGCAGCGGCACCTGTCGGCTTCGCAGCAGGCGCCCTGCTCGCGGCGCGGCAGCCGGAAGCGCCGACGGCCGTCGACGGGCTGACCATCCTCTCCCACGGCCTGACCGGCGCCATTGTCGCCGCGCTCCTACTGACCTTGGCGGCACTGACGTTGCCGCCGAAACCGGTGCGGATCGCGACCCTGGTATTCGCAGGCGCATCGTTCGCCATCCTCGTCTACATGGTCCAAGACTTCATCGTCGACCGCGTCGAACGCGCGCAGGCACGGGACGCGGCATACCAAAGCATGCCGCACTACGAGCTGACGCTCTGGGCCAAGAATCCGCAGCGCGAGGCGTTCTCCCGACTTCAGTTCAACTCCGAGACCCGGCGCTACGTGGCCCATCGTCCGGGCGGTTGGCGGTGCGAGGGCACGGGAAACACCAGCCAGGCAGTGGCCGTCTTCGAGGCTAAGCGACTCGTGGAACTCGAGGCGCATCCGTCTTGCGACTTGCGGGCGTCTTGGCGCACCATCGGCGAGGCAGCCGGAACTGATCGGCACGGCTGCGTCAGTCACGACAACGCCTTGTTCGCGGCTGCGGACCAGATGGTCGAAGCCACGGAGCGCAAGGCGTCCTGTCGGCGGGCGGACGCAGAGCAGTAATCCTTCAAGAGGGGCACAGGAAATGAAATTCGGCATCTTCTACGAGCACCAGCTACCACGGGACTGGCACCCGGACAGCGAACACAAGCTCCTGAAGGACTCGCTCACGCAGATCGAGCTGGCCGATGCGCTTGGCTTCGATTACGCATGGGAGGTCGAGCATCACTTCCTCGAGGAGTATTCGCACTCCTCGGCACCCGAGGTCTTCCTTGCGGCCGCCAGCCAGCGCACCAAGAACATCCGCCTGGGCCACGGCATCGTGCAGATGACCACCAACCATCCGGCCCGGGTCGCCGAGAAGATCGCCACGCTCGATCTCGTCTCCGACGGCCGCGTGGAGTTGGGCTTGGGCGAAGGGGCATCAGTGACCGAACTGCACCCGTTCAACCTGCGCTTCCGCGACAAGCGCGACATCTGGGAGGACGCCGTCCGCTGCACACTGCCCATGTTCTGGAACCACGGCTGGGAGTACGAGGGCGAGTTCTTCAAGTTCCCGTTGCGCGCCGTGGTGCCGAAGCCGCTGCAGAAGCCGCATCCGCCGCTGTGGGTGGCCTGCTCGCAGTTGGACACCATCAAGTACGCGGCGCATCGCGGCATGGGCTCGCTTTGCTTCAAATTCGTGAGCCTGGACGCCGCGCGCGCCTGGGTGAACGCCTACTACAACACCTTCACCCGCAACCTCGAGAAGCTCGAGGACTACCAGACGAACCCGAATATCGCGGTCGTATCCGGCTTCATGTGCGCCCCAACCGATGAGGAGGCGTGGGCGAAGGCGGACGGCTGGACCTTCTTCCAGTTCGCGCTTCAGCTCTACAACAAGGAAGGCCCCTTCGAGCCCGGTACCATGAACTTCTGGGAGCGCTACCAGGAGTGGAAGAAGACGCCCGCCGGCCAGAAGCGCTCGGGAAGCGAGCTGATCGGTTCTCCGGACACGATCCGGCAGCGGTTGCGGGAACTCGAGAACTCCAACGTCGACCAGGTCATCCTGCTCAACCAGGCCGGCAAGAATACGCACGCCGACATCTGCTCCAGCCTCGAACTCTTCGCGCGCGAGGTGATGCCGGAGTTCCACGCGCGGCACGGCGAGCAGGAAGCCTGGAAGGCCGCAGTACTCGCTGGCGAGGTCGAACTCGAGGACATCGACACCGAGCCGTTCAACTTCGCCGCCCGCGGCAAGCCGAACAAGCCTTCGTCGAAGGAAGCGCGCAACATGGTCTCCGGCGTCACCGGGCGACCGACCGCGCAGACGATCGCATAAGGGCCGCATGAAGGAGGCGCGTCGAGAGCGCCTGCCACCGGAGACGTTCGGACTGCCGGTCGCGGAGATGCGGGCCGGGGTGTATTCCGACAAGTATTTCGTGCGCACGCGCGACGTTCTCCGCGCCGAAGGCAGGCGTCCCCACGTGCTGATGCAGGTGTTCTGCAAGGCGGACGCGGTGCTCTGCGGCATGGACGAGGCCATCGCGATCCTCAAGCGCGCGAGCGACGACTTCTCGGCGCTCAACGTACAAGCCCTCCACGACGGCGACCTCGTCGCGCCCATCGAGACGGTGATGACCATCGAGGGACCGTACGACGTCTTCGCAAACCTGGAAACGCTCTATCTCGGCGCCCTCGCCCGCGGCACCCGCATCGCCACGCAGACGCGTCGCGTTGTCGATGCCGCGGCCCCCAAGGACGTGCTGTTCTTCGCCGCGCGCCACGACCACTACGCCGTGCAGGCGAGCGACGGCTACGCGGCCCACGTCGGCGGCGCGATCGCCGTGTCCACGGACGCCGGGGCGCAGCGCTGGGGCGGTGTGGGGTTCGGCACGGTCCCCCATGCGGCAATCGCGGCGTACCGCGGCGACACGGCCCTCACGGCGGCAAAGTTCGCCGAACACCTCCCGGAGTCCGTCCAATTGGTCGTGCTCGTGGACTTCGAGAACGACAGCGTCAAGACGGCGCTCGAGGTCGCGCGCGCCCTGGGCCCTCGCCTCTACGGCGTTCGCCTGGACACGTCCGGGACGCTGGTGGACAAGAGCGTGATGCCGGCCATGGGCCAGTTCGACCCGCGCGGCGTCAATGCGCGACTGGTGCACAACGTGCGCAACGCGCTGGACGACGCCGGCTTCGCATCGGTGCGGATCGTGGCCTCGGGGGGCTTCGGCGTCGACAAGGTTCGTGCGTTCGAGTCCGACAACGTCCCCGTGGACGCCTACGGTGTCGGCTCATCGCTGGTCGCCAACCACGGCGACTTCGACTTCACGGCCGATGTCGTGCTGACCGACGCTAAGCCGAGCGCCAAGGTCGGACGGACCCTGATACCCAATCCCCGTTTGGAGGTGGTGGAATGACACCCGTGTTTTGGGACGTCGACACCCAGGTCGATTTCATCCACCCGGACGGCAAGCTGCATGTCGCCGGTGCAGAGACGATAGTTGGCAACCTCGCCGCGCTCACGGACTTCGCGCACGCCAACGGGATCCGCATCGTCGGCAGTTCCGATAGTCACGCGCCTACAGACGACGAGCTGTCGGATGAGCCCGACTTCGTCGACACGTACCCGCCGCACTGCTTGGCCGGAACACCGGGCCAGCAGCGCATCCCCGAGACCGCGCTCTGCGACGTGCTTGTAGTCGAGCCGGACGACGCAGCGGCCGAAATCCTCAAGCGATTGCCGGCCCACGACGGCGACATCCTGTTCCACAAGCGCTACTTCGACGTGTTCACGAACCCGAACGTCGGCCCGGTCGTCGACGCCTTGGCCATCGACGCGGTCGTTCTGTACGGGGTCGCCCTGGACGTCTGCAATAGCTACGCGGTTGAAGGCTTGCTCCAGCGCTATCCCGGCCTGCGGATCACGGTGGTCACCGATGCCGTGCGCGCGATCAACGAGGACCGCCGCGGCGAACTGCTCGCCGACTGGCAACGCCGCGGGGTAAGACTGGCCCAGACCGCGGAGATCGTCGCCAAGCCGCGCTAGGAATCCGGTCCAAAGGGGCGATCTCCTACACGATGGCGAGAGATCGTCCATTCCAAGCCCGGCATAGCGCGCGTATTATGCTCGGCCATCTACAGCATGGGTTGCCGTCCAAGGGAGGAGTCCGTGGAGCCCGAAAGCTGGACCGTCATCGGAACGGGAATCGTCATCCTGATCGCGATCGCAGCGTCAAACCGCTCGCTGCGTCATGAGTTCAATACGCGACTCAAGTACCTCGAAGCGGAAGTCCGCCGGATCGACGGCGACCTCAAACGCCTGGAGCTGGAAATGCGAGAGCGGCTAGCGCGCCTCGAAGGCCTCTTCGAGGGCATGCGCGAGTCGATCCTGGAGCGCGCAACCCGCTAGAACACTCGGGCTCCGGCACGCGTCGTAGCGCAGCGTCAACGTCATTTGCGGCGTCTGAACCAGGCAGATCGTTCGCCCGACCGCAGGGCCGCCTCGGCGACATGCGCCAACGCCCCTTGCGGCGTCTAGGACCGGCGTGCGGATGAGCGCCATGGCCTCGCCGGCCGGATCGCCTCGACGTCGCTTTCGATGACCACCAGGATGTTCTGACCGGGTTCGCGCGCAGTACCCACATCGTCGGTTCGGCTCGCGCAGCAACTCCGGTCGGCGGGTACGCCGATCGGCCCGCTGCTTTTCGCGTTCGATGGAGTACTCGCAAGACCTTCACCCGGACGCACGTCAACAAGCCTGAGCCGGTTCACCAATTTTTCACGAACGCTCCGCTACGGTCGGCTGAGGTTGATTGGTCGGCGACGGAGGTATCCATGATCGCAACCAAGGTTTTCGGCGCCGTACTCAGGCGAGGCGTGGGCACCGCGACGAGCAAGGCGTGTCTGGCCTTCATGTCGTTACTGGTGACGGGGCCCGCGCTCCTGGCGGCCGTGGCGCCGGGCGATCTGCGCCTCACCGTGATCGACAAGGACACCCGGCGGCCCGTCGAGCAGGCCGCATTGGTCGTGACGGCACACGAGGATGGAGAAAGCGAACGGCGGCAAACCGACGAGGCGGGCGCCGTCCGGCTGGAAGACCTGGCGCCAGGTCTCTACGTGGTGCGCGTGGACCGGACGGGCTACGTCCCGGCGTTGGAAGCAAGAGTGCGGGTGTCCCCGCGGCGTACCACGTCCATTGAACTGGAACTGATCCCGGGCGACGCGGGCCTGGAAGAGGTCGTTGTCGTGGCCAGTCGTGCGCGTGCCGACGGGTCCGGATCGGTGAGCGCGACCTATTTCGACCGGGAAACACTGCGCGCCGCGGTCGGCAGCGGCAGCGATGTGCTGAAGGCGCTCGACGGCGCGCCCGGCCTGGCCTCGCTCGGCGAGTTCTCCGACTTCTCGGTGCGCGGGCGCGGACCCCGCGACAACCTGATTCTCGTGGACGGACTGCCGTACGACAGGGTCGTCCACTTCGACCAGACGCTCGGCGAAACGGAGGACATCGGCGGTGGCGGACGTTTCTCGATCTTCGCGCCAAACCTCATCGGAGGCGCGGAGTTCTCGCCGGGAGGATGGAGCGCCGCGTACGGCGGCCGGGCAGGGTCGCTGCTGAAGCTCGATGTCGCGGAGGGCGGGGCGTCCCCCTCGGCCTATCTGCAGCTCGACATTGCCGGCTACGATGTCGGCTACGAGGGACCCAGCGGTCTGCGCGACGACACGTCGATCCTCGTCTCGGCGCGCAGGCTCGACCTCGGGGCGATGTTCGAACTGATCGAAGAGTTGGACATCGGCGAGCCGGTGATGACGGACATGGTGCTCAAAACCGTCACCCGGCCTGGTCCTAGGGATGTGGTCGAGTTTCTCGCACTCAACACGCCGGAGGAGTTCAGTCGGGGTGTGCCGCATGTCCTGGCGTCCCCCGATTTCCAGGACGTGACGCTGTACGGGACCGAGCAGGCCAGCACGCTTGTCGGCATGACGTGGCGCCGTCTGGTCGGCGACACGGGCGAGTGGAGCAACGCCCTTTATCTCAGGTCGAACGACAAGGAGAGCCGGGAGGGCGAGGCCTATCCGGACACGGTACCGCTCGGCACGCCCGCTGCGGACATCCCCGTTCGGCGCGCGGTCTTGACGGTCGGCGAGGAGGAGACCGAGATGGGTTGGCGGTCCGACTACACCGCGATGAACCGTTGGGGGCTCGTCCGCGCCGGAATGCGCGTGTCCAAAACGGAACTGGACTACTCGACGATACTGGCAGGCGACTGGGTGCGGTTCGAGTACGATCAGGACGATTTCCGCGTCGACCCGGAACAGCGCTACACGGTGTTGACGCCGGCCGGAACCGACGCGAGCCTGCGCGGCGACGAAATCTCCTATGCCGCCTACCTCGAGCAGGTGTTCGAGTCGGGCGACTGGGAGTTCCGCGCCGGCGCACGGTACGACTACGACGGGTTCTCGGGCGAGAGCCTGGCTTCGCCGCGAATCGCGGTCAACTGGCACTCGCGACCCAAACTTCGACTCTCGGCGACCGCAGGCATGTTCCACCAGTCGCCGCGCCGGCTCGATATGGCGGCGGACCTCGGCAACGCGGGCCTCCGGAACGAACGGATCGCGCACGTGAGCGGCGGCCTTGCGCTGGGATTGAACCCGCAGTGGGACCTTTTGGCGGAGGCGTACTACCAGCGGCTTGACAACCTGGTGGTCTTCGGAGACGGTACCGACTTCGTCGCGACCAACGACGGGGAAGGGACTTCCCACGGCGTCGACCTTGTGCTCAATAGGCGCTTCTCGGACGGTTTTTCGGGCAACGCGACGTACTCGTACAACGTCTCCCCCCGGAACGATGGCGACGGGACCGCTGACTACGACGCCGACTTCCATCGTCCCCACGTGTTCAGCGCGGGTGTCCAGTGGCAGATCAGCGACCGGTGGAAGGTGGGTGCCCGGTGGAAGTACCTGGCCGGGCGGCCGGAAGACACCTTCCTGATCCACGCGGACGTGTTGGGAAACGGGGGACCGCTACGCTACGCGAAGGAGACAACGGGAAAGAACACGCAACGCCGCGACGGACTGAACCTGTTCAATGTGCGCGTCGACTACCGGCGCAGCTTGGGGCCCGTCGATGTCGTTGCGTTCGCCGATCTCGTCAACGTCACCGCTGCCAATACCTCCGAGGAAGCGGATTTCAACATCAGCCGCGGCACGGTCGTCGAGGACGGCGGCGAGTTGCAGCCGCTGCTCGGCCTGCGTTTCGAACGTTCCTGGTGACGCCGACCCCGGCCTTGGAGCGACGATGAGCGAGTTTCCATCGGAGGACTGCATGCGAGTGCTGGTGGTCGACGACAACCGCGACATTTGCCGGAACATCGGCGACTACCTCGAGTTGTTCGGTCATGTCCTCGACTTCGCCTTCAACGGCCCGCAAGCGCTGCGTCTCGCGCTCGGTGGCGAGTACGACGTCATCGTCCTCGACTTGATGCTGCCCGGCATGGACGGGCTGGACGTTTGCCGCGAGCTGCGCGCGGGGGCGAAGTCCGAAGTGCCGGTTCTGATGCTGACGGCCCGCGACACGCTGCCCGACAAGCTGGATGGCTTTCGAGCAGGCACCGACGACTACCTCGTCAAGCCTTTTGCAATGCAGGAGTTGCTGGCCCGGCTTCGTGCCCTGCATGACCGTCACAAGGGGCACCGCGCGCGGCGGCTCGTCGTCGGGGATCTGATTCTCGACAAGGGTACCCGGGAGGTCTCGCGGGGCGGTCGGCGCGTAGCGCTGAACCCGGTGGGATTCAGGATTCTGGAGAAGATGATGGAAGCCTTCCCGACAGTCGTGACGCGTGCCGAACTGGAGACGCTCCTGTGGGGCGACGAGTGTCCGGCAAGCGACGCGTTGCGGTCGCACGTGTACCAGCTTCGCAGGATCCTGGAAACGCCCTGCCGGGTGCGGGTGCTGCAAACGGTGCATGGCGTCGGATATCGGTTGGCGAGTCCCGATGATTGACCTTCGCGGGAGCCTGCGAACGCGTATCGCGTTCGCTTTCGCGGTGTCGTCGCTGGTGCTTAGCACGGCCTGGAGCCTGGCGGCGTTCAGCGCGCTTCGGCTCGCGGAAGACCGAGTGCTGGAACGGCAGCTCGCGTTGATCGCCGAGGACCATCGACGGCGAGCTTTCGAAGCGGCCAGCGGGGCGGCACGGCCAGACTCCCTGGCGAACCTGCCGCAGTTGGAACTCGGCGGCCCCGCGGGGCCCTTCGTCACGAGCTACCGGGACGCCCGGGAACTACCGCCGGATCTTGTGCCATGGGCCCTCGCATCGCCGGCAGTCGGGTTGTACGAATTCACCGAGGAGGAACTCCACGTCGCGGTACTGGACGCGGACGTTCCCGGTGCGGCCCGGTTCCTGGTGTTCGACGTGGCGGGCATCGAGGCGCCATCCTCGGAGGATTTGGTGTGGTATGCGGGACTTGCCGCACTGGCGCTGCTGATCGGGCTTGGCGCGATGGCGATCGGACTCCTGATCGGCCGGCTCAGCGTGGAGCCAATGGTGCGCCTGGCGGGGATCGTGGCGGAACTCGATCCCGAGCGCGTCGGCGAGTCGGATCGAGAGCGGATCGCAGCGCATCGCTTCGGCCGGAACGAAGCCGGCCTGCTGGCCAACGCAATCGAGAAGATAGTGACCCGGATCTGCGCGTTCATCGAACGCGAGCGGAGCTTCACAGCCGCGGCGAGCCATGAATTGAGAACGCCCCTAACGGTGATTGGCGGTGCCCTCGAGTTGCTGGAGCGAGAGGAACAATCGGAACGGGTGCGGAGCGTTCTCGAGCGGATTCGAGGCGCCAATGCGGACATGCGCTCTACCATCGGGATGTTCCTGTCCCTGGCCCGCGAGTCCAATGATCGGCTGGTGGCAGACGAGGAAATCCGGGTCCGGGCGGTGGTTGAGAAGGCGGTCGAGGATTGCGAACCTCGTCTGCGTTCAAAGGATGGTCTGGCCGACATCCGGGCAGACGCCGACCCGGTGTTCCAGGGTCACGCGCTGGCATTCGCGACCGTGGTCGGCAACCTCATCCGCAACGCCGTTGAGCACGGACCGCAGAACGAGCAGCCGATGATCGTGATCCGCCTCGCAGCCTACGAAATGACGGTCTGCAACCGAAGTGAGGATGTTGCCGCGAACTCGCCATCGGCCAGTCCGGCGAGAGGCCTTGGCCTGGAGATTGTGCACCGGCTCTGCGAACACAACGGGTGGTCGTTCGATCTGAAAGACTACGACGGAGAAATGAGGGCGCGCGTTTCGTGGGTTCAGCAACGGAGCCAGTGACGGCGGCTCGGATTCGGGCACGACTGTGGCCGACGACCAGGCTGGCGACACAAAACGAGAGCTGCGTATTGCGCTTGGGCGGTTGGCGCTCTGCCAGACGGTTCGCGCACAATGCTGCCGCTGCACGCACGTTCGTCCACCAGTTTCATCAGCACGATTGTGACTGCCAGCCGACGACAACCCGCGATGTCGCGTCGGACCCGTGGCCCTACGCCGCTCCCCCGGGCGCCATGGCCTTGATGATTCGCGCGGCATCGGTGACGTAGTCCTCGTCTGGGATCGACACCGGAAACACCATCGACGAGTCCATTCCGGCCCCGGCGTACGCCGCGAGGCGTTCACGGATCTCCGCCGCGTCGCCGACGAGCGTGCGCTCGCGGATCAACGCTTGCGGAATGGCTTCAAGGGCTCGATCCCGTTCCCTGGCGCGCCACAGCTCCTGCACCTCGGCGCAGGCCTCTGCGAAGCCTTCGCGGGCGAACATGCGCTCGTAGACCGGCGCCATCACGTACGTGAGCAGTTCACGCTGGTAGCGGTGGCGGACGCGCTCGTAGTCGTCGGTCACGGTGGCCCGGAAGAAAACCATCAGCTCGAATCCGTCGAGGTCGCGCCCGACACGGGCCGCTCCCGCTGCGATGCGGTCCTTGGCGTGGGCGACGTCAGCGACCGTTACGAAGTTCAGGATCGCGCCGTCGGCTATCTCCCCGGCCAGCTCCAGCATGCGATCATTGAGCGCCCTAGATAGATGGGCGGGGGCGACTCCGGGGGTGCCAGGAGTTGTGCTCGCCGAAAGCGCCAGCGGCCGGATTCCGTGGTGACCCGCTCGCCAGCCAACAGGCGCCGGGTCAAATCGACGCACTCCCGGGTCAGCGTCAAGGGCGAGTCGCCCCACGGCGTCGCGTGCCAGTCCTCGACGATGATCGGCGTACTGGTGCCGAGCCCCAAGGTGAAACCGCCCGGAGCGATCTGGCCGATGGAGGCCGCGGACATGGCCAGCAGCATCGGGTTGCGGGTCTGCACCGGCACGATGGCCGTCCCCACCCGGCCCGTCGCGAGTCGAGCGGCGACCGCCGATGCAGTGGTCACCGCGTCCGCGCCCGTCGTCTCCGCCACCCAGAATCCGCCCCAGCCACAGCTCGCCGCCAGGAGCGCCAGGTCGATGTTCTCGCGGACCGTCCGGCCGGGCGATGCGAGATCCAGTTGCGTATCGCTCATCCTCGACTCCCTTCGCTGAGCCTGTATCGGTAGAAGCGCTTGGTGGGTCCGAACAGGTAGTCGACCGGTTCGTCCACGTACGCTGCATTGGTGTCCACGCCGTGCCCCTCGAGTGCGCTTTCGCAGCCGCGGCCGAAACGGAGCGTTCGGCCCGATCTCTCGTCATCTCGCGGTCCGGACAGAATCAGCGCGATCATGTGCCGCGGGCGCGCCGATCTGTTCGGTACGCCGCGATGCCACAACCGGACGTCGCGGACCAGCACATCGCCCGGAACCGCTTGCGGATTCTCGGGGGCACGCGTGGGGCGGCGTTCGGCTTCCATGTCCGGAGGGACGCCCTGATGCTCGCCGTGGACCGGAACCCGGTGGCTACCCGGCCACAGCTCGATGGCGCCGTTGCCGTCGTCCATGCCGCCGGGCGGGATGTTGACGACGACCGCCGACGTCGGCGCCGCCGGTTCGCCGGGCGCCGTGTCATGTCGACCGTCCATATGCAGGCGCTGGCGGACGCTGCCTGGGCAGTTCGTGTTGCCGTTGTAGAACGTCAGCTGCGGACGACCGCCGAAGAGCGCCCGCGCGAGGGCGTTCACATAGCCATTCATCGCGACCTCCGCGAACACGTAATCGACAAACGGCGGCGGCCCCTGCTGCAGGTGGCCACGCTCGCGTGGATTGCCGCCGATTGTCGCGCAGAAGCGCAGCAGGTCCACGGTGTCGCGGTCCATCCGCCGCCGCAGCGCCGCAAGCGGGGCCGCCGGTATGGCACCCTCGAGAATCACGCAACCGTCTTCGGCGACGGCTTGCGCGGCCCGATCGGCCGCGTCCGGTTCAAGGCGCTGGATGGTCGCCGTCACGAGAATGCGACGCTTTTCCCGGATTCGGCGGCCTCGTACGCCGCCGCCATGAGTTCGGTCAGGTCCACGGCGTCCTCGATCGTGAACTCGATCGGCGCACCCGAGACGCAGCCCGCGATCCACTGGTCGACGGGCTTGGCGTGCGCCGCGGGAAGACTGGCCGGCTGCTGCCACTTGGTGCCGTAGAGGTGCTTGGAGCGCACCTGCACATCACTTGGCGAAAGCATGCGGTAGCCGCCCTCGGTCCCGTCGATCTCCAATGTATAGGCACCGCCGAAGCTTGTGAAAGATGTCTCGTTGACGGCGATGGCACCACTCGCGAACTCGATGACCGACACCGTGTTGTCGTCCACGGCGCGACCCGTCACGGTGTTGAATACCGACACGATCCGCGCCGGCTTGCCGAGCAGCCAACGGCAGAGGTACATGCCGTGCGCGCCCAAGTCCATCATCGCGCCGCCGCCGGTGGTCGCCGGATCGTAGAAGTGTGCAGGCAGCCAGTCCCGGACCGCACCGTCGTGGGCGATGCGGATGCGCACCGCCGTGATGTCGCCGAACAAGCCCTGCTCCGCGGCCTGCTTGGCATACAGCGCGGCCGGGATCGTCCGGCGCGGAAACGAGATGCAGAACTGAACGCCGGCGTCTTCAACCGCGCGGGCGATCCGGCGCGCGTCTGCCATGCCGGTCGCCAGCACCTTCTCGGTGAAGATGTGCTTGCCCGCGTTAGCCGCTGCGACCATCACGTCGGGATGCATGCTCGTCGGCGTCGTCACGCTGACGGCGTCCACGTCGTCGCGCTGTAGCACCCGGTGCAGGTCGGGTTCGAACGGCACGGCGAGCTCCGCCGCCCACGCGGCGCCGCGTTCCGCATCCTCGTCCCAGACGACGCTGATGTCGGCGTCGGGGTGCTCGCGGATTTCGCGGACGTACTGGTCCGCGTGGACGTGCCATCGGCTCATCGCGGCAGCGCGCAGCATGGACACTCCTGTGCTTGCAATTGACGAATCACTTAGTATGGACGCAATCCAACGGGGGAACGCAATGGCCGTTGCCAAGTCGGTCCTGGTGACCGGGTCCGCGGGCGGTGTCGGTACCGCGGTGTGCGCCGCTCTCGCCCACGCCGGCCATCGGGTCACCGGCTTCGACCGGCGACCGAGCCCTGGCGTAGACACCGCAATCATAGGCGACCTCATGGATCGCGCGGCGATCCTGGATGCGTCGACCGGCCAGGATGCCGTCATCCACCTCGCCGCGACACCCGACGAAGCCGACTTCATCGACGATCTGATCGAGCCGAACGTGCGCGGCCTCTACCACGTCTGCGATGCCGCCCGGCGTGCGGGCGTAGCGCGCCTCGTGCTCACGAGTTCCGTGCAAGTGGTCACCGGGCATCGCTGGAACCGACCCGTCACCCTCGACGACGGACCCCGCGTGGTCAACCACTACGCCCTTACGAAACTTTGGGCCGAGGACATCGGCGAGATGTACGCGCGCGTGTACGGCATCTCGGTGATTGCCGCGCGCCTCGGCTGGCTGCCGCGTTCGAAACCGCACGCCGAGGAGCTGCTGGCCAGCCCGGTCGGCACCGACGTCTACTTGAGCCATTCCGATGCCGGTCGGTTCTTCACCGCTTGCGTCGAGACCGATCTCGAGTCCTCGCGCTTCGAAATCCTGTTCGCGACCAGCAAGCCCGCCCGCAAGGCGCGGATCGACCTGTCCCGTACGGCGGCAGTACTCGGCTACGAGCCCCAGGACACCTGGCCCGAGGGACAGCCCTTCATCGACCGATGACCATGAACGACGAATTCAAGCCCGACCACACCTTCGGTTTCCACACGCGCGCCATCCACGCGGGCGCGCGGCCGGAGCCTTCCACGGGCGCGCGCGCCATACCGATCTACCAGACCTCGAGCTACGTCTTCGAGGATCCGGAATCCGCCGCGGCGTACTTCAACCTGCAGGAGTACGGCAACACCTACTCGCGCATCATGAACCCGACGGTCGCCTCCCTGGAGGAGCGCCTCTCCAACCTCGATGGCGGAATCGGCGCCGTCGCCTTCGCAAGCGGCATGGCCGCGCAGTCCGCAGCGCTCTTCACGCTGTTGACGCCGGGTGACCACATGGTTGCATCCTCGGCCCTCTACGGCGGCACCGTCACCCAACTCAAGCACCTTTCGCGCAAGCTCGCCGTCGGCCTCACCTTCGTCGACCCGGATAACCTCTCCGCGTGGCGCAATGCGCTCAACGACAAGACCAAGATCCTCTACGCCGAGACGATCGGCAACCCGGCCGGCAACATCCTCGACATAGAGGCTGTCGCGGCCGTCGCCAAGGACGCGGGCATCCCGCTCATGGTGGACAACACGTTCGCAACGCCGTATCTGTGCCGGCCCATCGAGTGGGGCGCGGACATCGTGGTGTACTCGGTGACCAAGTTCCTCGGCGGCCACGGCACGAGCATCGGGGGCGCCGTGGTGGACTCCGGCGAGTTCGACTGGTCGAACGGCAACTTCCCCATCGTCGCCGACCCGTCGCCGGCCTACCACGAACTCGAGTTCCACGAGACGTTCGGCGGCTACGGCTACCTGATGAAGCTGCGCGCGGAGACGTTGCGCGACCTCGGCGGGGCGATGAGTCCGTTCAACGCGTTTCTCTTCCTGCAAGGGCTCGAAACCCTGCCCTTGCGCATGGACCGGCATGTCGGCAACGCGCTGGCCGTCGCCAAGTGGCTCGGGGCACGCGACGACGTCGCCACCGTGCGGCACCCGGCCCTAAATCCGAAGTACTGCCCTCTCGTGGCCAAGTACCTGCCGAAAGGTGCGGGCGCGGTCTTCTGTTTCGACCTCGATGGTGGCCGTCAGGCAGGTCAAGATTTCATTCGCGGCACCAGGCTCTTCTCGCACCTCGCCAACGTCGGCGACGCCAAGAGCCTGATCATCCACCCGGCGAGCACGACGCATCGGCAACTCAACGACGAGGAGTTGGCCGCCGCCGGCATCGGTCCGGGAACCATCCGCCTGTCGATCGGCATCGAGGATGTGGACGACCTGATCTGGGACCTCGAACAGGGGTTCGCGCGCATAGGGACGCAAGAGTGACGGACACGACGCCCTACCAGGATCCCGAGGTCATCCAACGCCTACTGCACAGTTCGCGAACCGTGGCCATCGTTGGCCTGTCGTCGAACCACCTGCGCGCGAGCAACTTCGTTGGTTTCTACGCCGCCCGGCACGGCTACAAGGTGTTCCCCGTGAATCCGCGCGAGGAGGAAGTGCTTGGCAACCAGTCGTACCCGAGCCTCTCGGCTGTCCCGGAGCCCGTCGACGTAGTCGACGTGTTCCGCGCGCCCGCCGCTGTGCCGGGAATCGCCGAGGAGGCGGTTGCGGTCGGTGCCAAGGCGCTCTGGCTGCAGTTCGGCGTCATCAGCTTCGAAGGGGCGGACATCGCGGTGAAAGGCGGCCTCGACGTGGTGATGGATCGCTGCTTCAAGATCGAACACGCACGCTACATCGGGCGGATGCACGTGCTGGGGTTCAACACGGATGTGGTTTCGGCCCGACGTGAGTTCTATTGAGGAGGAAATGCCATGAGGATCTGTGCGGGAACAACCCGGGGCGTGTTCACGGTCGCCGAGGCCGGCGTGGACCGGGTGTTGGAGAGTCGCGGTGTCCGGGAGATGGCCAGGGTCGGTTCGCGTCTGTTCGCCGGCACGGGCGACGGGCTGTTCGCATCGGACGACCGAGGCAGCACCTGGACGCCTTCCGGCCTCGAAGGCAAGGAGGTCTGGCAGATCCGGGACAACGGCGAAGGGCTCCTCTACGCGGGGACCGCGCCGACGGGGCTGTACCGAAGCGACGACCTGGGCACGACCTGGACCGAGCTCGAGTCGCTGGCGCGGCTCGCTCATGACGGCGGCTGGTGCGTACCGCTCAACCCGCCGGTGGACGGGCGGGCTCGCGCCCTGGTCGTCGACGGCGACCGGCTCCGCGTGGGGGTCGAGGTGGGCGGCATCGCCATCTCGGACGACGCCGGCGACACCTGGTCCGTCGTCCTGCCCGGCGACAACCCGGACCTGCACATGATGTTCGCGCATCCCGGCTCTCCCGATACCTTGTACGCGTCAACCGGTTACGGTCGCCTCGACGGCGTCGCCGAGATGGTCGAAGGCAATGCCGGCGTGTTCCGATCCGAGGACGCTGGCGAGTCCTGGACCTACGCTTGGCGCGGCATCACGCCACGCTACTCGCGACCGATGTGCATCGACCACCGCGCACCCCACGGCCTCACGGTGGCGAGCGCGCCGACGGCCTTCTCGCACTACGGCCAAGAGAACGGCGCCGAGGCGATGCTGTTCCGCTCCGAGAACGGCGGCGAGTCGTGGCGCTCGCTTTGCGACGCCGCCCACTCGCCGAGCGCGGCCAATTTCCACGGGTTGACCGTGGATCCCGAGAACGCGGGCGGCGTACTGGTCGGCACCGACACGGGGGAAGTCTGGCGCGTCAGCAACGATTCCGTCTGGTCGCTGTGCGGCGAGGGGATGCCCGCCGTGTTCGCGATCGCCACGGCCTGAGCCGAGCACGCGTTCAAGCTCGGGCGCGCTCGCGCAACTCAGCGACGATTCCCTCGTGGGTCTTGCCGTCGAGACGGTAGAGGAACGTCGCGCCTAGCAGGGCGACGTTCACCAGCAGCGGGCAGATCGACATCAGCACGAGGATGCCGTGCAGCGACTCGGCCGTCTGCGGCTGGTTGGCGACGTAGCCGAACCACGCGAGGAGTGCGGCCACGGCCCAGCCGCCGAGCGCCTTGCCCATCTTCTGGAAAAAGCTCGCGGTCGAGAAGATCACGCCGTCGGCGCGCGCGCCCGTCCGCCACTGCGCGTATTCCACCGTGTCCGGGATCATCGCCCAGCCGAGTACCGCCACCGGCGCCCCGCCCAGTGACAACAAGGCACCCCAGACGAAGACCATCACCACGTTGTCCGCCGGAGTCACGTAGAAGCCGAGGCCGCCGAGCATCGCGACGACGGCGCCGACGCGGATCGCCCCGGCCTTGCCAAGCCGTGCGGACAACGCGGGAATCGCCACCAGGCCGAGGAACATCACGCCGAGCGTGACGCTGAAATAGAGCGAGACAAGCTCCTCGCGGCCGACGTTGTACTTGAAATAGAACGGTGCCGAAGCCTGGCGGAAGGTGAACGCCAGCATGCCGAGGACGAACACCAGGATGACGACGGCCAGCGGCGGATTTGTCACGAGCGCCCGCCCCGCCTCGGCCAAGGAGATCGGCTGCGCAGGCATCGCCACCGTTCGCTCCCGGGTGCCGGCGAACGTCCACCAGAGCAGCGCCGTCGCCGCGACACCGAACAGCGCCATCGTCCACATCCAGCCCCCGGCCCCGCCGCCGAGCACGCCGACCAGCGGCATCATGCCGACCGAGACGCCCCAGCCACCCGCGAACGCACACGCCATGCGCAAGGTCGAGAGCTTCGTGCGCTCGTGGTGGTTGTCGGTGAGCACGGCGGTCATCGCCGCGTAGGGAATGGTGACCACCGTGTAGACGATGCCGAAGAGGATGTAGGTCACGTACGCCCAGGCGATCTTGCCGGCGTCGCCGAAGTCGGGGACGGTGAACGTCGCGAGCGAGATCAGCGCCAGCGGCACCGGCCCGAACAGCAGGTACGGGCGCAACTTGCCCCAGCGGCTGCGTGTACGATCGGCCAGGTAGCCCATCAGCGGATCGGTCACGGCATCGATCACCCGCGCGACGAGGAACACCCACGCCGCCACTTGTGCCGAGAGTCCGAAGACGTCCGTGTAGAAGATGAGCAGGAACGTCATCGCGGACATGAAATAGAGATTGATGCCGAGGTCGCCCACGGCGTAGGCGAACCGGGTGTTCGCGGTCACGCCCGTCATGCTCTGTACGCCTCAGGCTTGCGCAACCAGCGGTTGCTCAATAGCCGCCCTGGTCGGCATCGGCAGTGTCCTGGTTGAAGATGCGGACCGCCGTCCCGGCCGAGCGGGGATCCGTGTACACCGTCCGCACGGTGCCGTTGGCGCCCGCGCCCTTGCGATAGCCCTCGCGGCGCTTGCTGGCCAGCGGCTGCATGTCCCCGGCACCGTAGGGCCAGACGCCCGGCGCCTGCTTGACGAAGCGGCAGATGCGCTGGCCGTGCGGCGACAGCGTCTCCCATATCGCGTGCGGCATGGTCTTCTGGAAGCCGCGCCCCTGGCGCCAGCCCGCCGAGAACTCGACGCTGGGCAGCGCACGGATCTCGCGGGACAGGTTCGGCGTCGCGCCGTGCCAGCAGCGGGTGTCGCGCAGGATGCCCGCGCCGGCGGGCGCTCCGACGAGGGTCGAAAGACGCATCCACTCGGGCTCCTCCGCAGGCACCGGGGGCGGCTGCGTCGCGGTCTGCGTGCCCGGGATCTGGCGGATCGGGCCGTTCTCCCAAGTCAGGTCCGTCATCACGAAGTTGATAGTCACACCGCCCGGCGAGCGGTCCATCACCAGGCGCTGCGTGCGGAAGTCGAGCTCCTCGAACGACTTGCCCGCCTCGATCTCGAGGCCCTGGCGGCGAGCGAACGCCAATCGCCGGTCGCCCTCCGCGCGGTTCTGACCATCGACCCCGTCGGTATGCAGATGCTGGTATTCGATGGCGCCCGGAATCGACAGGTCGCCGCCAGCGCCCCAGACCAGGTAGTCGTCTGTCGCGAAGATCTCGGTGAGGATCGGCGTCGCGGTCGGCAGATCGATCATCTGCACCCACGCCGGATGGTGCAGCATCTGCCGGGACGACGAGGACGTGCCGTAGCAGTAGCGGTGTGCCAGGCGACCGCTCTCGGCGACGTACTTGCGGCCCCGGTAGCCCGGCTGGGAGAGCATCTCGGCGAGCGTCTCCGCGCAGCCTTCGCGAATGCGCCCCAGTTGCTCGGGATTCAGCAAGTCGCGCACCACGACGAAGCCATCCCGGCGGTAGATCCGCGCGGCCCGTTCCACCTCGTCGGGTGAGCAGATCTCAAGCCCGCGGATACCGTTGTTGGCCCGCAGGTGCTCGCGCAGGGCAACCACTTCGGGGTCGTCGTAGACGCGGCGCGCCGGGACCCGCGGGTCGGGTTCACCGAAGCCGGGATCTAGGGCGGGAACGCCGTATTCATCGACGACCTCGTTGGGCGGCGTCATCGCGTCCCAACCGACGTCGCAATCCCCATGCACCCGCAAGCCGTCAAGTTCGCCGCTCATCGATCCCTCCGGGAACAGGTCCGTGCACAGGATGTTAGCCCATTGCGGGGAACCGCTTGACGAGCCGTTCTCGCACTCCTATGCGGAGAATTACCTACAAGGCGAGCCCACGGTGTCCTACAATGCACATGGTCAATGTCCTAACGACAAGCTGGCCGACACGGGCTAGCGTAGCGACATTCATCGTCGATGGAGCCTAGGCCGTGACTGCGGACTCAGACACGTTGCCCCAGGAGAGCCGCTCGCTCCGCGGTCTGTCGAGCGAGATGGTCGCCATTCTCGGAGTGGGTGCCACGCTTCTCGGCGTCGCTGCCGCAAGTTGGGCGGATTCGCGTTCGTTTCAGGCTGAGTCGCGCGCAGAGCGCGCCGAGATTCGTCGCGAGATCGGCAATCTCCGCACGGAACTCAGGGGCGACATGGACAAGCTGCGCACGGAAATGCGCACCGACATGGCCAAGCTGGACGACCGATTGCGTATCGTGGAACTCGGGGTAGCCGCGACCAAGCAACCTTAACGGACTCGGGGTTGCAGCCCGAAGCGACGCGATCGTGACTCACAACTTGCGCGATTTCCGCGGTGCGGACCAGTTCGGCATTAACGTCGTATCGCCGCGCGAGTTCCTTGCCCAATTGGAGATGAGAATATGAGCACGCTAAGCCTCCGATTGCCTGACTCTCTACACAAGCAGATCAGGCGACTCGCCAAACGCGACGGGGTCTCCATCAACCAGTTGATCGCCAGTGCGGCGGCGGAAAAGGTCGCGGCCTTGCTCACTGAAGATTACCTCCGGGAACGCGCCAGCCGGGGAAGCAGGGAGCGCTTTGGCGCCGTGTTGGCCAAAGTGCCAGCCGTGCCCCCAGACCCGGATGACGTCGTCTAGCGGGGCTGCGCCCCATCAAGGTACGCTTACCGTCCGCGAACCGCTTGCGTTCGGGCCCGCAATCGGCGGTGCAAGACCGGAATGGCGGACGCGAACGGGAGTACCCGTTCGGGGACGTGGCGGACCTACTGGTCCGCGCGTACCGTCAAGGTTCGGTGCACCGTCTCCACGAAAACTTTGCTCAATCGTCGAGTTCGGACCTGCTCACGAAGATAGGGCGCTCCGCAGCGTCGAACACGGTGCTGTTGTCGCGACGCAATCGTGGAGCCGAACGTTCTTCACACCCCCGTGAACGCCTGTATCCCGGTCTGTGCCCTTCCGAGAATGAGCGCATGGATGTCGTGCGTCCCCTCGTAGGTGTTCACGGTCTCCAGGTTCATCACGTGCCTGATCACGTGGTACTCGTCCGAGATGCCGTTGCCGCCGTGCATGTCGCGGGCCATGCGCGCGATGTCCAGGGCCTTGCCGCAGTTGTTGCGCTTCAACAGAGAGATGCTCTCGACCGGCAACCGGTCGTCGTCGAGCAGCCGGCCCATGCGCAGGCAGCCGTGCAGGCCGAGGGTGATCTCGGTCTGCATGTCGGCCAGCTTCTTCTGGATCAGTTGATTGGCCGCCAAGGGGCGGCCGAACTGGGACCGGTCAAGCGTGTACTGGCGGGCGGCGTGCCAACAGAACTCGGCCGCGCCCATGGCGCCCCAGGCGATGCCGTAGCGGGCCCGGTTGAGGCAGCCGAAGGGACCGCTTAACCCCCCGGCATTCGGCAGCATGTTCGCGGCCGGTACCAGGACGTCGTCGAGGACGATCTGGCCCGTCACGGACGATCGCAGGCTCATCTTGCCCTCGATCTTGGGGGTCGAGAAGCCGCGCGTACCGCGCTCGACGACGAAGCCGCGGATTCGACCATCGAGCTTGGCCCAGACCACGGCGACGTCGGCGATCGGCGCGTTCGTGATCCACATCTTGGCGCCGTTCAGGAGGTAGCCGTCGCCGGTCTTCTCGGCGCGCGTGACCATGCCTCCGGGGTCGGAACCGTGGTCGGGCTCGGTGAGTCCGAAGCAGCCGACCCAATCGCCGCTCGCCAGCTTCGGCAGGTAGCGCATGCGCTGATCCTCGTCGCCGTAGGCGTAGATCGGATACATGACCAGCGAAGACTGCACGCTCATCGCCGAGCGGTAGCCGGAGTCCACGCGCTCGACCTCGCGGGCCATCAGGCCGTAGCACACGTAGCTCGCCTCGGCGCAACCGTACTTGGCGGGCAAGGTGGCGCCGAGCAGGCCGAGTTCGCCCATCTCGTTCATGATCTCGCGGTGGAAGTGCTCGCGGCGGTTGGCCTCGAGTACGCGCGTCATCAGCTTGTCCTGGGCGTACTGGCGCGTCGTGTCGCGTACGAGACGTTCATCCTCGGCGAGCTGATCGTCGAGCATTAGAGGGTCGTCCCAGGCGAATGCGGCGTTGTCGGGCATGGTTGCGGCTCTTGGGATCAAAGCGCGCGATTATCGCGCCGGTGCCTCGCCGCTGTCGCGGCGACTGGCGAAGCTCGCGTCGCGGGCACGCCGCATAGCGTCCCGCAATGTCGTCGCCGCCGCGGTGACGCCGTCGGTCCAGCGGTCGCCCTCGCCGGCGAAGATCACGCTGCGCGAGGCGCTGACGACCAGCCCGGTACCATCCGCTGCCAGGCCGTTGGCGAAGACGGCTTCGAGGTCGCCGCTCTGAGCGCCGATGCCTGGCACCAGGAACGGCACGTCCGGCGCCGTGGCGCGAACGGCGGCGAGTTGCCCAGGGAACGTCGCCCCCACAACAAGCGCCAGGTTTCCGGTGTCCTCCTTCGCAACGCGTTCGGCGACGCGCAAGTAGACCGGTGCCGCCTCGGGGAACTCCTGCAGCCACGGGCTGCCGGGGTTGGAGGTGTGGCAGAGGACGATCGCACCACGCCCGGGGACGCGCGTGAACGGTTCGACCGCATCCCAGCCGAGATACGGGTTGACCGTCGCCGCGTCGGCGTCGAGTACCTCGAAGACTTCCTTCGCGTACAACGCCGACACATCGCCGATGTCACCCCGCTTGGCATCGAGGATGACCGGCACGCCCGGGTGGTTCTCATGGATGTAGGCGATGAGCGTGCGCAACTCGTCGAATGCGCCCGTCGCGGCGAAGCAGGCGTACTGCGGCTTGAAGGCGCAGACCAGCTCCGCCGTCGCATCTACGACCTGCCGGCAGAACGCGAAAAACGGCCTAGCTTCGCCGCCGCAAGCGCTCGGCAATCGATCTCCCCGCGGGTCGAGGCCAACGCACAGCGCCGAATCCGACCGGCCCTGCGCGTCACGGAGTCTGTCGTTGAAAGTACGGGCCATGGCCGATCCCGATGCGGCTAAACTACGGCGCCGATTCTAGGGCAACAAGGCAGCTTGCACTCAAGATGACTACCCGCGACTGGCGTGAACCCGTGCGCTATCCCGACCCGGCCGTCCACGTGATCGACCGCCGATTCCGCCGCTACGTGATCGGCAGCGCCGCCGTCGAGCGGCTCTACACCGGCTGCCGCTGGGCGGAGGGGCCGGTCTGGTTCGGCGACTCTCGAGCGCTGCTGTGGAGCGACATCCCCAACGACCGCATCCTGCGCTGGGACGAGATAACGGGCGAGGTCACCGAGTACCGCAACCCCGCCGACAACGCAAACGGCAATACCCGCGACCGGCAAGGCCGGCTCGTCACGTGCGAGCACGGCGCGCGGCGCGTCACGCGCACCGAGCACGACGGCACGGTCACCGTGCTCATGGACAGCTTCGAGGGCAAGCGGCTGAACGCGCCCAACGACGTCGTCGTCCATCCCGACGGCGGCATCTGGTTCACCGACCCGGGGTACGGCAGCCTGGTCAACTACGAGGGCCACAAGGCGCCCCTGGAGATTCCGGAGTACACCTTCCGCATCGACCCGGATACGCTCGAAGCGACCGTCGTCGACGACACGCTCGTCAAGCCCAACGGCCTCGCGTTCTCACCGGACCACAAGATCCTCTACATCGTCGATACCGGCTCGTCGCATAAGCGCGGCCATCCGCGCACCATCAGCGCCTTCGACGTCGTCGACGGCAAGACGCTCACCAACGGACGCGTCTTCTGCGACATGGGCAATGGCAGTTCGGACGGCATCCGCGTCGACATCGACGGCAACGTCTGGTCGGCCGCCGGCTGGGGCGGGGACGGCTACGACGGCGTGCACGTCTTCGCGCCAGACGGGGCCAAGATCGGGGAGATCCATCTGCCCGAGGTGGTCTCCAACGTCTGCTTCGGCGGCGTCAAGCGCAATCGCCTGTTCATGACCGGCTCGCAGTCGCTTTACGCGCTCTACGTCGAAACCCAAGGCGTGCCTTACGTCTGAGCGGAGTTCAAGTCCATGGCCAACAACGACCTGCCGCCGGCCACCCCGCTCGACGTCCGCCAGGGCGTCACCGACGCGAAGGACATCGCCCATCCGCTGCGCTGGGGCATTCTCGGTTGCGGCAACATCTCCGCGCAATGGGTCTGGTGTTTGCAGCGAGTCCCGGGCGCGACGACTGTCGCGGCGGCGGCGCGCGACAAGGACCGCGCGCAGGCGTTCGCTGATCGGCACGGCATCGGAACCGCATACGACAGCTACGCGGACATGGTGGCCGCCCCGGACGTGGATATCGTCTACGTCGGCACCATCACCCGACTGCACAAGGAACACACCCTGCTCGCGATCGAAGCCGGCAAGCACGTGCTCTGCGAAAAACCGCTCGCCGTGAACGCCGACGACGCGGCCGAGATGTACGCCGCCGCAAATGCCCAAGGCGTCATGCTCCAGGACGCGATGTGGACGCGCTTCTTCCCGGCCGTCGAGCACGCCCGGTTCGCGATTGGTGCCGGTGTCATCGGCGAGGTGTCGCTGGTGCAGTCGGACTTCTTCGATCCGATCTACACCATCCAGGCAGGGCCACTGGGTTTCGGTGCCGAGGCGACGCCCACGCGCGTCGTCGCCACAGGTCGCCGTGCTGGCGGCGCCATCGTCGAGTACGGCGAGGGCAAGGTGGCGGTGTTCACCTTCCCGCCCTTCAACTCGGAACTAGCGGAAGTCACCGAGATCGTCGGTTCCCGCGGGCGGATCACCCTCCAGCAGCCGGGCCATTGTCCAACCGGGATCACCATTCGCGTGCCGCCCCCCGGCGGTGTGCCGTCACGCTACCGAACGCGCAACGTGCCAGCGCCGGTGCAGCACTTCGAGTATCCACTTCCCGGCAACGTCGGCATGCCGACGTGGTTCCCGAACCAGCACGGGTTCCTGTACCAGGCCGAGGCGGTGCATCGCTGCTTGGCGGCAGGACTGACGGTATGCCCGCAATACGACGAGGCGGAGTCGATACAGGCGATGCGCCTGCTAACTCAGATCAACGCGGCGCGGTTTGGGTAGCACTCGCCGGCGCACGCCCACACTGCTGTGCATCGCGTTGCTCTGCACGAGTGGCGGCAACGCTGACACAACCAAGATCAGCTTCTGGGATACCCAGCGCAAAGGCGCCAATCAACAGAACTCGCTACACCGTCCCGAGTGGTACGTTGCCGGGCGCGGTGTCGGCTTGGACTACGTTCGCATCCTCCCGGACGCTTGGCCGACCGAGGACAGGGACTTCCTGATCGGCAACGCGGGCAACTTTGAGGAGATCAACGAGACGGACCTATCTCTGTTGACCGAGGCCCTCGACGAAGCCCAACGTAACGGCATCAAGGTGGTCCTAGCCATGCTCAGCTTGCCCGGCGCGCGCTGGCGACAACTGAACGACGATCAGGACGATGCGCGACTCTGGCAGGACTGGGAGTTCCATCGCCAAGCCTTCGATTTCTGGACACAGCTCGCCGCCCGCCTGAAGACGCATCCCGCCATCGTCGCCTACAACCCCCTCAACGAACCGCACCCCGACAAGGCATTCGGGTTCGATGCGCCGGATCAGAACTTCGCACAGTGGTTCGCGGGAATCCGAGACACGCCAGCGGACCTCAACCGATTCAACCGTGCCATGGTCGACGCGATCCGCTCGGTCGATGCGGACACCCCAATCATCCTCGACGGCTGGTTCTACGCGTCGCCCCAGGCCTTCGCGTACAACCGACCCGTTGCTGACGATCGTGTCTTGTACGCATTCCACAACCCGGGTTCGTGGCAAATGACCACCTATCGCGTCAATCAAGGCCGATACGCGTATCCGGATCGCGTGCCCACGTCATGGGACGGCCCTACGGAGTCCTGGACCAGGGATCGGCTTGCGCAGGAAGTGCTCGCGGTCGAGGCGTTCGCCGAAACGTACAACCTACCCGCGAATCGCATCATCGCCGCCGAGTTCTGGTACGACCGCCGCCTTGAAGGAGCCGCGGCCTACCTGGCCGACCTCATCCATATCTACAACCAGCGCGGCTGGCACTGGGCCTTCTACGCCTTCCGCGGCAGCGGCGCATGGACCGGACTCGACTACGAGATTCCGCCCGGTCACAGGATGGGTTGGCGATACTGGCAGGCGGTCGAACAGGGCGAAGACCCGGAACCTCTCAAGCCGCGAGGACCGAACCCCTTGTGGGAAACCCTACGGCGACAGTTCGAGAAGTAGGTCCGTGCGCCTAGCCCAACGCGCCGGCATCTCGAAGCCGGCTCGCCTCGGCACGGGACAGCCCCAGCATTTCGGTTAGCAGCCACTCGTTGTGCTCACCGAGACATGGCGCCGCGGACCGCAGCCGTTGCGGCGTGCGCGAGTAGATCGTCGCCGGGCCGTCGTAAGGCGTCGGACCCATCACCGGGTGCGCGAGGGTGACGAAAAAGCCGCGGTGCACGAGTTGCGGATCGTCGTAGAGGTCGCTCGACCGTAGCACGACGTACGCCGGCACGCCCGCGCTGCGCAGGGTTGTCGCTGCCTCGAACGCATCACGGTCGCGGCACCAATCGGCGAGTTCATTCCCACCGACCACGTTGGCCAGGGCGCTCCGCTCGGTCTGTGTCTCGACGCCGACCGCCACGTAGCGGTTCTCTCCTTGGCACGCGAACACGCCGTGTGGATCGAGCAACGGTGAGGCTTGCCCGAGTCGCGTGGCCACCCGCCCTGTGGCGGCGTAGTCGAGGATCAAGGGTTCGAGGAAGCGAATACCGCACTCGATCTGGGACAGGTCGATGTGCTGCCCGAGGCCCGTGCGCCGACGGTGCAGCAACGCGGCCGCCAGCGTTGCCACGCCGAAGCGCGGCGCGATGAAGTCCGTGTAGGCGCCCCAGGGTCCGCAAGGCGGTCTGTCTGGCCAGCCGACCAGTGCGTAGAGGCCGCCGATCGCGGACCCTTGGCCGCCGAAGCCCGAGTATTTGCGCTCCCGGCCCGTCTGTCCGCGCATCGACGTTGAGAGCATCACGAGATCGTCGCGGTCGGCGGACAGCGTCGGCCAGTCGAGGCCGAAGCGGGCCATCGTGCCCGGCGAGTAGCTCTCGAGCACGACGTCGGCCCACTCCACCATCCGCCGGGCAAGCCCCCGGCCTTCCGCGTTCTTGAGATCGATGGTCATGCCAAGCTTCGACGTGTTGAAGTTGGCCATGAACTGCGACCGGTCCGGCCCCGGTACGCCGTCCTTGAACGGCGGCACGGTCCGCAGCAGGTCGAGCCTGTCGGGAGACTCGATGCGCACCACCGTGGCGCCGTGGTCAGCCAACGCCTTGCCGATCATCGGGCCGACGCCGACCCAACTGAAGTCGGCCACCTTCAGGCCCTCGAATGGGGACGACGGCACAGTAGGGCCGGGCGAATCGATGTCCGCGACAGATCGGGGTCGCGGCGGCGGATGCCTGGTGGACGCCAGGGCCGGTGCCGCTCGATCCAGCGAAAGCGGCGTCCGCGACAGCCGCGCGAACGGACCCGCATGCACCCGCCTTCCGTTCCTGACCCAGAAGTCGCGGTCGGCCAAGTGCGGGTCGACGAGGAGGTCTTCGACGGTGTGGATCGCCGCCACGGTCAGGCCATGCTCCGCGGCATAGGCCTGGATCTCCTGCTTGGTCTTCGTGGCCAGGAGGTCGACGATCAAGTTGGCCGCGACCTGCGCGCGCCCGAGGTCCAACTCGCCCTTGCGGGCTTGCGACAGCCACCGGCGGAGGTCCATCCCACGGACATCGTCCGGCACGGGTCCGCCGTCGGTCTCCACCCAGCGCAGCAGGGCATCAAAGCTGCGCTCCCCGAGGATCCGCATCTGGAAGCGAACCTGGACGAGCCCGTCCCGGCATTGCACGTTCCCCGGCAACTCCAGCCGTTGCACCGGATTCGGTCGCGGCTGACCGCGAAACTCGCTACTGCTCGGCGGGTTGCTGCCGGTGTTGGGCGGGAAACCCGTGGCATTCATCAGCGTCCAGACCACGCACGCCTGGGCGGAGACATCCAAGTGCTGTCCCCGGCCCGATCGTTCGCGCTCGTACAACGCGACGACCGTATCCGCCGCAGCCTGCGCCCCGGCATGGAACGCGGCCTGCGGCATGGCGCCCATCGGCACCGGCGGCCGGTCGGGGTCGCCCTGCAGGTCGATCAAGCCGCCGGCGGCTTCGATCACCACCTCCGCCGCCGGGGCCGCAGCCAGCGGTCCGGTGAGGCCGAACGGCGTGACCGAAACATGGACCAGTTGAGGGAACGCCTCGGTAAAATCGCCGCGCCGTCCCGACTCGATGAAGACGTCCGCATCGCCTAGGAGCGACGCGACGTCGTCGGTCACGATGCTCCGCTTGCCGGCCCCGACGGAGGCCCAATAGAGGGATTCTTCCCCGTCGAAAGGGCCGAGGCCACGCGAATCGCAACCTTCGGGAGGTTCGACCTTGTAGACCTCGGCGCCTAGCTCGGCAAGGATGCGACCGGCCAGGTCGCCCCAGCGTGTTGTCGCATCGATGACGCGAATGCCGGCGAGTGGCGGTTTACTCATGCCAACGCCCCAAACCCGGCCCGGCGCTTCGCGTTCGCTGCGCGCCGGGCGCGCCTCCGGCCCAAGGCCACGCCGACCTCGCACGAAACAACCGCCGCCGTTCGCTGCGCTCTCTCTGGCGTTTGTTTCATGCAAGGCGCGGCTTGGTGCCGATGATCCCCTCGTCCTCGAGGTCGTCGATCTCCGCGTCGGTCAGGTGCAGGAGTTGGCTCAACACCTCGCGATTGTGCTGTCCGAGCGTCGGTGCCGGACGGTCGATGTCGAACGGCCCATCGCCCACCCGATAGGGCGCGGCGGGATGCGGCAGTTCGCCCACGTAGTCCCGTTCCATGAGCTTCCAGAAGCCGCGTGCCGACAGATGCGGGTCGACGCCGAGTTCGAGGCCGCTGGCCACGTGGCCCGCACGTACGCCCACCGCCTGCAGTTCAAACATCAGGACTTCGGCAACCTGCTCCCTTGTGAAGGCCGCGACCGCACGATCCACCTCGTCGAGGCGTCGCAAGCGCTCCTCGACCGGCCCCAGGTCCGGCAGGTCCGCGAGATCCTTGAGCGCCTGCCACTCCGTCTCCGAGTGGACTTCGATGGCAATCCACTCGTCGTCGCCCGCACACGGATAGACGCCCCGGGGGGCGAAGCGGTCCGAGCGGTTGCCGAGCCGGGCCGGCGGCTTGCCGGTCGCCGACTGGGTGAGAATGCCCTGGATGCCCACCGGGAACAGGCCCTGGGATTGCGAAAGGTCCAGGTACTGGCCTCGCCCGGTTCGATGCTTGGCGCGCAAGGCAGTCATGAGCGCCGCGCCACCAGTGATCCCGCCGACCGCATCGCCGAGGGCGACATGCACCATGGTCGGCGGGTCGTCGGCGTAGCCGGACAGATGGGGCAACCCCGAAGCCTGTTCAACGGTGGAGCCATAGGCCCGGTAGCCTTGCCAAGGGCCATCCGTGCCGAACGCCGGCATGGAGATCATGATGATCTCGGGATTGGCCTCCTTGAGCACTTCGTAGTGCAGTCCAAGCTTGGTCAGCACGGCCGACGAGTAGTTCTCGACCACCACGTCGGAAATGGCGACCAGGCCCTTTAAGAGTTCGCTGCCGCGCTCCGTGCTCAAGTCCAGGGTCACGTCGCGCTTGTTGCGGTTGACCATGTTGAAGGCGGACGACTTCTCGGCGCCGCCCTCGTTGATCCACTCCTGGGTCGCTTCCCAGCCGCGCCACCAGTCGAAGCGCACGCAGCCTTCGACCTTGATGACATCGGCCCCCATGTCCGCAAGATGCCTTGCGGCCAACGGGCCGGCCCAGCCCATGGACAGGTCGACGACACGCACGCCGGCGAGGAGACCCGGACGACTCATGGCAGCAACTCGGCGTTCATCTCGCCCAGGCGGGCCGCGCGGCCGCCCGAGACCCCCGGCGTCTGAAACAAGCGAAACGGCGTCGACGGCGCCTTGAAGGTCGGCCCGGTCGCGGTGGCGACCTCGCCGAACGCACTGCGGGCGACGTACTGGTCGGTAACGAAGAGTTCCTCCATCGTCGGCACCGGCGCCAACGGGATGCGCATGTCCTGGCCGCGCCGGACGAGTTCCCGCGCCGACCGATCCTGGACCCGTTCCTTTATGACGGGCTCCAGGACGTCGTAGTCGTACAAGCGACCTATCGCGGTCTGGTACTGCGGCACGTCGGCATACTCCTCCATGTCGAGCAACGTGCAGAAGCTCTTCCATTGGCTTGGCGTCAACGCCGTCACGCCGAGCCAGCCGTCGGCACAGGCGTAGACGCCCAAGGGGTAGGTCGGCGCGAACCGATTGATCCCCAGCCGCCGGCCCCGGTGTCCGCTACGGTAGCCGCCGACGCCGCCGACCTCCGTGAAGCAGAGGTTCGCCTCGAGGATGCTCGTGTCGAGCCGGGCCGGGCCGGACGCATTGCCCATCTCGCGAGCGACGACCTGCCCAAGGGTGCCGATGTAGGCGGTGAGGCCGCCGACGATCTCCGCGCCGCAACCGGCGGCGATGATCGGCGGACCCTCTGCGGGACCGACGTTCCGAACCAGGCCGGCGAGCGCCCAGCACACGGCACCAGTGCCCTGGAACTCCGCGTACGGCCCCGTCCGACCGAACCACGTGATCGTAGACACGACGACGTCGGGTGCTGAGTCGGCGAAGTCAGCAACCCCGGAGGATCCGTCGTCTAGGACGACCTGGGCTCCGCGCGTCAACTCCTTGAGGTCGCCAGGGTTCGGCTTGGCATCCAGCACTACGCTCGACTTGTTGGTGCTCAAGTACGCATGCAGCGCGCTGTTCTCCGGGGCATCGACCCCGGGAACGAACGGCGGTTCCCGACGTGTCTCGAACCCGCAGCCCGGCTCGACGTTGATCACGTCCGCTCCGTGGTCTGCGAACAGCTTGCCGCAATAACCGGTGGCGATCGTGCCTGCGACATCGAGCACCTTGATGCCGGCCAGTGCGGCATCCGACTCCGCGCCGGCTTCGGCGGCAACGGCCATGGTGCGTCTCCCACCCTCGCAAGCGGGGGAAAATACCCCATCTCGTGTCGAGGTGCGACGCACGCAAGCTATGCGGCGGCAAGTCTTAAGGCGGCTCCGCGGGATCAATCTGCCGCGTTCGAAGGATCGATGACATCTACCCCGGTTGGCTGGAAGTGGCGGACGTTCCGAGTCACGACAGTCAAGCCCCTTTCGAGAGCGGTCGCCGCGATAAGGAGGTCACCACCTTCGTGGCCTAGCGTCGCTGAAAGCCGCCCCCATCGCCTCGTGGTGGCCAAATCGATGGCGAGGATCCGCTCGGCGTAGAAGGCGATCAGACCGTCTAGCCAAGACGCCAACGCACCTGCGAACTCGGGGTTCACGCGCTGCTGTTGGCCGATGCCACGCTCGATTTCGCCGACCGACACCACGCTCAGATGGAGATCGGTGTCCCGTTGTTCGGACACCCAGCGCGAAATGCTCGGACTGCGTTCTCTTCGACGCAACGCGGTTAGGACGTCCGTGTCAATCAGGTACATCAGGGGTCGAAGCGACGCGTCGGCAACGGCAGTCGGTCGAACTCGCCGTCATCCTGCGGCATGTCGAGCAGGAACTTGCTGAACGCGGGCAAGCTGGACCTCTCCAAACGCCGCAAGCGCTCGTAGTCTTCGGTGGCGATGACCACCACGACCGGCTCGCCACGCCGTGTCACCTGCTGAGGCTGGCCGGCAATCGCAGCATCCACGACTGCGCTAAGCCGGTTCTTGGCCTCCTGCAACTGCCAACTTTGCACCGCAGCACCCACTCTGGCTAGATGATTCAGCTAGATTGATCCGGTCGCTTAGCGTTGTCAATCTTCGGGCCACTAACTACCAACCGTCGTCTGCGGCGAGGCCCCCCGCGCACCACCACTGTTCGGCAGTCTTGGTGCGCGGGCCTCCCGGCCCGCATGAATCCGCCGGGCCGGACCGTCCCACATGTCCCGCCCGATTCAAGGCACAATCACACCCTTGACACTTGACCACGGGAGATGTCGTGAAAGTTGCGTTGCAGGGCCGCGCCCAAGGGCGGCAGAGGGAGCTTTACGAGGCGGCGGGAATCGAGATCGTCGAAGGCGGTTGCCGGACCGAGGACGAGATGATCGAACTGATCGGCGATGCCGACGGGGCGCAGGTGGGCATCTGGCCGCTGACGTCGCGGCATGTGCTCGAAGGGTGCCCGAACCTCAAGGCGGTGAGCCGATTCGGTGTCGGCGTGGATTCGATCGACCACGACGCCGCGACCGAGGTTGGCGTGATGGTGTGCAACGTACCCGGTTCGAACACCACGGAGGTGGCCGACCACGCCATGGCCCTGATGCTCTCGCTGACCCGGCGGGTTTACGACTCGGTGGCCAACACCCGTGCAGGCAACTGGGCGGACAATCCGCGCGCCATGGGCGCCTTCACGCCGAAGATGCGGCGGCTGTCGGGGCAGACCGTTGGCATCGTCGGCTTCGGCAACATCGGACGCGCGTTCGCGATGCGCATGCGCGGCTTCGGTGTCAGTCGAATCCTCGCCTTCGACCCTTACGTGAGGCAGCTCGCCGGCGACCTTTACGGGGTGCAGATGGTCGACTTCGAGACCCTGACCCGCGAGGCCGACTGCATCACCATCCACAGCGCTGCGACCAGCGAGTCCCAGTACCTGTTCAATGCCGAGACGTTCAAGCGCATGAAGTCGACCGCGCTGCTGGTCAATACGGCGCGAGGACCGATCATCAACGAAGAGGATCTGGCCGACGCCTTGGAGGCGGGCGAGATCGAAGCGGCCGCCCTGGACGTGACCGAAGTGGAACCGCTGCCCTCGTCAAGCCGGCTGCTTAAGCTGCCGAACTGCTACGTCACCCCGCACATCGCGGCGATGTCAGCGATCTTCGTCGCTGAAACAGCCGTGATGCAGGCGGAGAACATCATCTTCGTGCTGGCCGGCGGCAAGCCGCATGGATTGACCAACCCCGACGTGATCAAGACGATCGCGATCATGCGTAACACCGACCCGGGGCGGTGGGCGAACGTCCCCGACGCCTAGCCCCCCTATTCACGTCACCGTCAGCGAGGTATAGCCATGCCGACTCCCCTACCCCAACCGGACGAGAACAACGCCTGGCGTCTGGAGACGCCCGGTGTCGAAGGCTGGACACGCACGGCGCGTCCCGACGATCCCAACAAGTACTTCATGGTCTCCACGGACGGCCACGTCCAGGAGCCGGCCAACCTGTGGCGACAGCGGATCGACACGCGCTTTCGCGATCGCCTCCCCGGCGTCGCCGTAGACGCCGAAGGCCGCAAGTACCAGAAGACCGAGGGCTTCCGTCCGGTGCGGATCCGCAACATCCGCTTCGACGGCGAGGACGGTTTGCGAAACGGCGCGGGCGAGACGCCGGAGCAACGCATTCACGATCTCGCGTTGGACGGGGTCGACGCCGAGATCCTCTTTCCGAACAAGGGGCTGACCATCTGGGCGACACCCGACCCCGAGTTCAGCCAGGCCATGTGCCGGGTGTACAACGACTGGGCGTGGGAGACGTTCGCCGACTACAACGACCGCCTCTGCCCGATGGGCTGCGTGGCCGCCGCCGACATCGACGGTGCGATCGCCGAGATCCAGCGCGTCGCGGCGCTCGGCTTCCGCGGGCTGTCGCTGCCGTGCAAACCGGTCTGGGGCGCTCCCGACCACGAGGCCGCCAACTACAACCTGCCCGAGTTCGATCCGCTGTGGGCGTGCATCCAAGAGGTCGATCTCCCCATCACGTTCCACGTCTCCACGGGACGCGACCCCCGCACCTCGCGTGGCAACGGCGGCGCGGTTGTGAACTACGCCGTGCACTCGCTGGCGCCGACCATGGAACCGATTGCCAACCTGTGCGCCTCGGGCGCGCTCGAGCGGTTTCCGGAGTTGCGTTTCGGCAGCGTCGAAGCCGGGATCGGCTGGGTGCCTTGGGCCATCTGGGCGCTCGACGAGGCCTATCGCAAGCATCACATGTTCGTCCGCCCGAAGCTCTCGCAGCTGCCGAGCGACTACTTCAAGGACCGCGGCTTCGCCACCTTCCAGGAGGACAAGCCCGGTCTCGATCTCGCACGCGAGCATGGCTTGGTCGACAACTTCATGTGGGCCAACGACTATCCGCACCACGAGGGCACCTGGCCGCACTCGGCGGCGGCGATCGAGCGCACCATGGGGCAGCTCGAAGACGGCGAACGCGCCAGGATCCTCGGCCTCAACGCCGCGCGCGTCTTCCGACTGCCGATCCCGGAGCGCTATCACGATCAACCCGACGTCCGCGAATTCGTGCGCCGTTAAGGAATCGTTCAGCCAGTGCGTCGTAAGATGTGGTTCCGGGTTCACTTGAAGGAGGGCATCCGCATGCCGAAAACAAGCCACTTGCGCCGATTTCGAAGCGCGCTAGTCATCATCGTCGCCGGCGTCGTCACGACCGGATGCCTGCTGACCGTGCAGAGCGACTCGCGCTGGCGCCATGGCGCTGCCGCCATGGACTCCGCGGACCGGATCCAGAGCGGAACGACAACCCGCGACTGGATCCTCGACCATCTCGGCAACCCGGACAGCAGCTACGTCAACGCCCGCGGCAACGAAGTGATGCGTTACGTCTCGCGCCGCGAGACCGACGCCGAGGTGCACCTGTTCCTGCTCTTCTCCCTCCATGTGTCCGACGAGGAGGTCCACACCATCCACGTCGAAATCGAGGAAGAGATCGTCCGGGGCTGGTGGGTGGAGCACTAGGCGACTTGAGAGGCCCCGGCGTACCTGCCTCGGGGTGATCGTCGCGCCACCGGTCGCTCTCCGCGTGGCTGCGGGCCGTGAAGGCGCGCGGGAAACCGCCTCGCGACCAGAGTAGATCGATCCGACCCGGGCCGGTCTCCGACAGGGACAGACATGGCAGTTCGTGGTGGGCGACCCGACCAGCCAGCGACTCTTTCATGAAAATTGGACGGCTACCGTCAATTTTTCACAGTAGACATGACCAGGCGGACCACACGAACCACCAGCAGACCGGCCCGAGTCGCGAGCGGCCAAGCAGGTACAATGGCCGCTCCGTCGACTCGACGACAAGGGGCCACACGGTCATGGGCGTCAAGGCCCCTTCGTGCTAGGTAATCGCCGCCCGGCAGGGCAGCGGTCGTCACCTTCTCAAACACCGTCCGACGCGGCATCGGAACCTGCGCCGTTCGCGGTCGCGGGACGGGCGCGCATGTTCGACGCCCTGGCGATCCGCGACTTCCGCCTGCTGTGGGTCGCCAACCTCGTCGCCTCCTTCGCGATGCAGATGCAGATGGTGGCGCGCGGCTGGTTGATCTACGACATCACCAGCTCACCCATGGCTCTCGCGTGGGTCATCCTGTCTTTCATGCTGCCGTCCTTCGTGTTCTCCCTGTGGGGCGGCGTCATCGCCGACCGGATGCGCAAGAAGCCGATCATGATCGGCGCGCAACTGCTGAACACGGCGGCGACGGTGCTACTCGCCGTCATCATCTATCGCGGCGATGTGACGTTCTGGCATTTCATCTACTTTGGGCTCTTCAACGGCACGATCCTGTCGTTCTCCATGCCGGCCCGCTCGGCGGTGATTCCCGAAATCGTGCCGAAGCACGTCGTGGTCAACGCCATGGCCTTGCAGAGCTCCACCTACTCGCTCTCGCGCGTCGCCGGACCATCGCTCGCCGGCTTGCTGATCGCCTGGTTCGCGGGCGGCGACAACACCTCCGCGACGGGCGTGGGCCTCGTGTTCTACGTCATCGCGGCGATGTACCTCGTCTCCGTGGCGGCGACGGCGATGCTGCACTACACCGGCGACCCTAGGGCCGGGACCAACGCGGGCATGATCGAGGACATCGCCGAAGGCTTCCGGTACATGGGCCGCGAGCGCATCATCCTCGGCCTCATGGTGATGGGCATCGTGCCGTTCATGTTCGGCTTCGCACCGACCTTCCTGGCCCCCGCGTTCAACAAGGAAGTGATCGACGGCGGACCGGACACCCTGGGCTACCTGATGACGGCATTCGGCGTCGGGTCGCTGATCGGCGCGCTCACCCTCGCACGACTCGGGGACATCGGCGGCAAGGGCAAGGTGCTGTTCGCGGCGACCTACATCTGGGCGGGGGGCGTGGCGGCGTTCGCGCTGTCGCCCGGCCTGGTCGCGGCCATGATCTTCGGCATCTTCATCGGCGTCTTCAGTTCGCTGGTCGGCTCCCTCAACATGAGCGTCGTGACGCTCGCCATCAAGCCCGAAATCCGCGGTCGCGTCATGGCGATCATGATGATGACCCACGGCATCATGCCGCTCGGCATGTTCCCGGTCGCCGCCGCGGCCGAGTTCATCGGCATCGATGTCGCCTTGTTCCTGAGCGCGGTGTTGCTGGCCGTCTCGATGGCCGCCATCGGGTGGTGGTTCCCCGAACTCAAGAAGATCGACAAGGGCCACGGGGCCGAGGCCTGAACCCCGTCGCGAAGACGTGAGCGTGTCACCCAAAGATGCCGGACAGACCCTGGTCTTCAGTGTCGACGGCACCGGCAACGAGCCCGCCGACGCCGACGGCTTCAAGCAGGACGAGAGCATCAGCAACGTCTTCAAGCTGCACATCCTGCTCGGCGGCGGGATCGCGCCGCAGCCACCGGTGCAGTCGCGGAGCGGCCGCCAGCAGAGGGCCTTCTACTACAACGGCATCGGCACCCGGCAGGACGGGGCCTCGATCCCGCTCCTCGGTCCCCCGTACTCCGCCGGTCGGCGCATGGTCAACCTCGCGCTGGCCCCGACCTTCAGAGATGTCCGGCAGATTCTCGCCGAGGCCGAAGCCGACCTGACGGCCGCCTACCGGGCGGGCGAAGCATCGCCTCAAGCAACCGCGCCGGGGAGCGCGAGGTGGCGACCCCTCGCAAGGCGTTGCGCGGGCACGTCGATGTCCGCGCCGACGCTTGCGAGGCGTTCTGGCACGTCCACGTAGCCCCGTTCTATGAATCGGGTCCCGAAGATGGTGGTCTCCCCGTCGGCGATGAGCGCCGCCAGCAGGTAGGCGAACCCGGCGCGCAGGTCCGGAATCTCGATTTCCCGCCCGGCGAGCGGCGTGGCCCCCTGGACGATGGCGCTGTGAGGGAAGTTGCGGTCCTTGAAACGGCATTCCTTGCCGCCGAGGCAATCGTTGGTCAGCGTGATGTTGGCCCCCATGTCGTTCAGCGTGCGGGTGTAGCCGAATCGCTGTTCGTAGACCGTCTCGTGCACGACGGATACGCCGTGGGCCTGGGTCAGGAGCGTCACCATCGGCTGCTGCCAGTCCGTCATGAAGCCGGGATGCACGTCTGTCTCGATGTGGATGGGGTCAAGCGGGTCGCGGTGGCGGAAGAACGTGATGGCGCCCGGGTCGACTTCGAACCCGCCGCCGATCTTGCGCAGGGTATTGAGGAACGTGATCATGGCTGTCTGATCCGCCCCTTCGATGCGCAGCCGGCCTTCTGTCGCGACGGCCGCCATCGCGAATGAGGCCACTTCGATACGGTCGCGGACCGGGTCGTGGTGCGCGCCCGAGAGCCGGTCTACGCCCTCGATCACGATTTTCCGGTCGGTATCGATCTGGATGAGAGCGCCCATTTTCTGCAGGAACAGCACCGTGTCGACGATCTCGGGCTCCACTGCGGCATTGTTGATCACGGTGGTCCCTTGCGCGAGACACGCCGCGAAGATCGCATTCTCGGTGGCGCCGACACTGGGGTAGGGGAGCGCGATCACGGTGCCCCGAAGCCGGTCGGCCCGGGCGGTGTAGCCGTCGTCGTCCTCGTCGATCTCCGCACCCATCTTCCGCAGCAGGTCGATGTGGAAGTCGATGGGCCGTTCGCCGATGTTGCAGCCACCCACGACGGGTACCCGGGCCGTCCCCGCCCTGTGGAGCAGGGGAGCGACCAGCAGGATGGGGATGCGGTTGAACCCCGAATAGCGCTCGCCGACGGTGGTCGACGCGATCCGGGGCGTCGCGATGTCGATGGAGCCGTCCTCGAGCCGGTCACAGGTGGCGCCGATTTCCGCCAGCATGGCGAGGACGACATCGATTTCGGTGATGTCCGGCACGTCGTGGAGCCGGCAGGGTTCTTTCGTCAGAAGCGATGCGACGAGTTGCTTGGTGACCGCGTTCTTGGCGGGCTGGGCACGGATACGCCCACGCAGCGGACGATGTCCGCGGATTCGGTACAGGTTGAGATTGGCGTCGGACACCGGTTCGACGACAGTCGGGAACAAGTACGTGATTTAACGGGAACACCGGGGTGAATAAAAGGGGCAAAAGGGGAGTGAAAAGGGAGAGAGCCCTCAGCCGGGGAGCGCGAGGGGCTTGCCCCTCGCAAATGAAAGAGCCCTCAGCCGGGGAGCGCGAGGGGCTTGCCCCTCGCAAATGAAAGTGCCCCACAGCTGGCGCGCGGCTTCGCGACCCTGCTGCTCGAGGCCGACGAGCGGCGGGCCGTGGCGTTTCTCGGCGTATTCGACACCGTCGTCGCGATGGGCGGGCTGATCTCGAGCGACGTGGTCATCAAACAAGGCGCCCGCACGAATGCGTGCAGGGCGCGGTGCACGTCGACGCCATCGACGAGGACCGCGTGGCCTTCACGCCGACGCTGATCGACGGACGGTTGAGCCCGCCGATCCACGGTATCGGGGGTCTACGCCGCTACCGACTGCCTTGGTGGTGGCGGCTGCGGAGAATCGTCTTCGGTGCCTGAGAGGCCGAGGGGCGAGCCGCCCGCCGGCTCGAACCGCTAGGCCGGCTTGCCTGTCGCCGGGATCAAGCCCTCGCGGGCGAGCCGCTCGCGATCCATCTTGGCCAGGATCCGCTCCTTCTCGGGATCCCGCGGACGTCGGCCTGGAACTCGACCCGGGGTCTCGGCCGCCAGGATCCCAAGCCACCGCTCACGCTTCAGGCGCTGGATCTCAGCTTGGTACTCGTCGTAGTCGACCTTCACGGGGCGAACTCTACCTCAAGGCATTGCAGGGCTGCCGCCTCCTCCGGGATCTCGCGCGTGCGCCCGCGCAGGTAGTCCCAGTCCAACCGGTCGCCGTGCAGTCCGGCGAGCCTTCGCGTCCAGCGGCTATCCTCCTCGCTGCGCCAATGTACCCAGGCCCGGAGCCGGTCGATGAGCAAGTCCTCAACGCCGATGACGACAATGCGCAAGCCCTCGACGTCGACCTCGGTTCGCCTGGCATCCTCTCCGGGCAAGCCTGCCGGCGCGGGCGCCTCGAATAGCAGATCGAGCGCGGCGTGGTGCCAAAAGCGCCCTTCCTTTTCGAACCCCAAACGGGCAAAAGCCGCGTCCACGTCCGCTCCCGTCGGCAGGGCCAAGTCGACGTCGTGGGTGGCATATCCCCCCGCCGTGTAGAACTCCAACGCCGCGCCGCCGACGAGGATGGGCTCGATTCCGAGCGGAGCCAGTTCCCGCGTCAACAGACCGAGCGCCAGCAACCGGCGGCGTCGGGGATCCGCCTCATCACGCAGGCGGTCAAAGCCTTCTACCGTGGTCACGACTGCCAGCGCGTCTCGTCCGGTCTGTCGAACACCGGCAGCGACGCCTCCAGGTGCCTCATCACAGCAAGCACGATGTCCTCGCGCCACGGGTTGGCCACCACCTGGACGCCGATGGGGATGCCCTCCGACGACGTGCCGCCGCGCACGACGCCCGCGGGCCAGCCGGTTAGGTCGTACGCCTCGGTGTAGCTCGCATCCTCGGTGGGGAACGGCGAGTCGCCAGGCGCGGGGTGTCTGGGCGCCGGGTGGGCGTTGACCGGCGAGATGAGCACGTCGTAGCGCGCCATGTGCTGCTGCATGCGACGCCGATAGGCCTCGAACCGGGCGAATTGACCGGTCAGCGCCGCCGCCGGGATCTCGTCGGCACCGGGGGACTGCGCGAACTGCCGGAACCAGTTGTTGCCGTAGTCCTCGACCTTGGTCCCCGTCTCGTCGAGCAGCGCCCGCACGCCCGCATGAGCGCCCACCGGCCAGAAACCGCCGCCGAGAGCGGTCGTCTCCTCCACCCCGTCGAGACGGTCCCGTTGCATTGCAAGCCCGGCCCGATCGAGGATCGCTTCGGCCACCTCGACCACCCCAACGGTTTCCTCGTCCGGGCTCGCAACGCCATTGTCGATCATCACGGCGCAACGCAAGTCGGCCAAGTTCACGGCGCTGGACGCAGCGAGCGGAATCGGCTGGATGCGCGTGTCGAGGCCGCCCGGTCCCCAGATGACCGAGAGGATCAACTCCAAGTCGTCAACAGTCCGCGCCATGGGCCCGGCGTGGCTAAGGAAGTCGGTCAGCATCCCCGGCGGCAAGCAGTGTCCGGTGCGCGGCACGCTGCCGCTGGTCGGCTTGATGCCCACGGTGCCGCAAGAATGCGACGGCACCCGGATGCTGCCGCCGTAGTCGGTGCCGATGTCGAACGAGGTCAGCCCCGCCGCAATCGCCGCAGCCGCACCGCCGCTGCTGCCGCCCGGCGAGCGGTCGAGGTCGTAGGGGTTGTTGGTGAAGCCGTGGATGTTGTTGTGGGTCTCGAAAGAGAGCGTGAACTCCGGGGTGTTGGTCTTGCCCAGGAGGATCGCGCCAGCCGCCTTGAGTCGCGCCACCACCGTGGCATCGGCGTCGGGAACGAAGTCCTTGCGGCCCATCGTGCCCCAGGTCGAGACCACGCCCGCCGTGTCGAAGCAGTCCTTGATTGTCATGGGCACGCCGTGCAGCGGACCGAGCGAGCGTCCTTCGGCGAGTGTCCGGTCGGCGTCCCGAGCCCGCTCGCGAGCATCGTCCGCCAAGGCGACCACCGCGTTCAGTCGCGAATTGAAGCGCTCGATCCGCTCGAGATAGCGCGCAGTAAGCTCTTCGCTTGTGAGTTCGCCGCTGCCAATCAGCGCCGCCTGGGCGGTGGTCGAGAGGTACGGGAGTTGGTCTTCCGAGGTGGCCATGGTCGTGGACTCGCTTGCTGATCTCGAGGGCAGGGCTGCCAAGACTACTGGCACGACAGCGGACTTGACGACCGTCCGCCGCGAAACGCCGCCAGCTTCGTCACGGTTCATGGAACGCCCTCGAATGTCGGCGTGACGGTCATTGAGCCATAATCGGCGCATCGGCGACAACGTGCACTGGCTTAAGTACACGCGCCAGCGAGGGATCAGCCAACCCATGACCGACCTGACCTACGTCACGGACGAGATGCGTGCCGCACAAGGCCGATGGGGCGAACCGTGGACGGCGCCGCCGATCACGGCAACGGACATCCGCCGCTGGGCGATGGCGACCTTCTATCCCGAGCAGCCGCCGCGCATCTACTGGGACGCCGACTACGCGGCCACGACGCAGTGGGGCGGCATCGTGGCACCGCCAGACTTCAATCCGTTCGCCTGGCCGGTGGAGCGGCCAAGGGGGCGTGGCTCGCCCGGGCTCTCCGGGCGTCGTCCCGACGGCAAGCCCCTGACGGGCATGAACGGCGGCCAGACCGACACCTACGGCGTCCCCATGCGCCCTGGCGACGTGATCAGCGCACGCAACCGCCTCGTCGACTGGTGGGAGCGCGAGGGACGATTGGGTCATACTCTTTACGTCCGCTCGGAGATCGAGTGGCGCAACCAGGACGACGAACTGGTGCGTACGCGGTTCTCCATCGGCATTCGCTACTGACATGAGGGCAAGAGGGAAAGATGAGCGTCAACTTCGACAACGTGAACGTCGGCGATACAATGCCCAAGTGGTCGCGCAAGACCAGTTTCGCGGAATGGAATCGGTACGCCGCGGTGAACGAGGAGTTCGTGCCGTTCCACATGGACGACGAAGCCGGCCGCCGCGCCGGCAACGAGCAGGGCGCGTTCGGCATGGGCAACCTGCGCTACGCCTACATCGTCAACGCCTTGCACGCTTGGATCGGCGACACCGGCGTGGTCCGCGAGGTCGGCTGCCAGTACCGGGCGATCAACCAGAAGGACGACGTGCTGACCGTGATCGGCGAGGTCACCGACAAGCGCACCGAGGGCGGTGAGCAGCGCGTCTACCTCGACATCAACGTGGTCAACCAGGACGGTGGCGCGACCTGCCCCGGGCACGCGGTCGTCGCACTGCCTTAGCCGCCTCTCAGGTCCGTCATGACCTACGCCGGCCAACGCGTCATCTACGACGCAGACAGCCACCTGATGGAGTTGCCGGATTTCCTGGCCCGCAACGCGCCACAGGCCATGCGCCGGCGCATCCCCGACTTGAGCGACATCCGCCTGGCGGATGTCGGCGACCGGATGCGGTCCTTCGAGGGCGCGCAGGCGCACAGCGCCGAGACCGTTGCCGAATTGACGGCGCTCGGCGATCGGCTGACGCGCGGCCCGAAGTGGCATGACGCGCTCGGCGCGTTCAACGGCGTTGAACGCGGCATGGCCCTCGACCTCCTTGGGTTCAAACGCCAGGTGGTCTTCTCGTCGTTCTGTGCGACGAAGATATTCGACGCGCCGGAGATCCCGGCCCGTTACGCGGCGGCCGCGGCCCACAACCGGTCCATGGCCGAGTTCTGCGCGGCGGACGTTCGGTTGATCGGCGTCGCCCTCGCACCGCTGGACGAACCGCAACGGGCGCTGGAACTGATCGACGATGCCCTCGGTCTCGGGCTAGGCGCGATCTGGATACCGTCGCGTGCCCCCGGTGGGCGGTCGCCCGGGCATCCTGCCCACGACCCGATCTGGGCACGGCTGGCCGAGGCCGGCGTGCCGTTCATCCAGCACGTCGGCAGCTCCACGTTGTCGATTCCCGACGAGTGGATGAACGACGGTCAGTCCGAGCGGCAAAGCGCGCGTGGCCGCGCCGAAGTCATCGGATCGAAGGATCTGACCGTGATTTTCCAAGCGGCGCAGCGGTTCGTCTCGGTCCTTACTCTCGACGGCGTGCTTGAGAAGTTCCCGGCCTTGAAGGGCGGCGTGATCGAGCTCGGTGCGGGTTGGGTGCCGGACACCATCCGGCGCCTGGACCATGCCCATGACATCTGGGCGCGATCCGAACCGCATCTCGCCGAGTTCAAGCGCAAGCCGTCGGAGCAGTTCCGCGACCAACTCCGTTTCACGCCGTATCCTTTCGAGGACGTCGGCGCGTTGATCCGCGAATCGACGCCGGAGTTGTACCTGTTCTCGTCCGACTATCCGCATGCCGAGGGTGGCCGCGATCCCATCGGCCGGTTCTCGCGGGCCCTCGCCGACACCAACGCTGAGGACCAGGCACGGTTCTTCGGCGGCAACTTCCGTGATCTCTATCCCGCCTGACGTCCTCGCCATCGCCCTACGCGTCGTCCTGGTCGGCGGTGGCATCTACCTCGCGTTCTGCCTACTGCTCTGGGCGCTGCAGGAGCGCATGATCTTCCATCCGCGGCCGCTGACCTACCCGCCGTTCCACCCGGCGGCCGACCCGGTCGAGATCCGCAATGCCGGGGAAACACTGCGCGGCTGGATCGTCAACGAACGCAGCACCGGACCACTGGTCGTCTACTTCGGCGGCAACGCCGAGGAGGTGTCCGGGAACATCCCGCGCTGGGCGGATTTCCAAGCGACCACGGTCCTGGTGAACTACCGCGGTTTCGGCCAGAGTACCGGAACGCCGTCCGAGCGCAATCTGGTGGCCGACGCGAGAGCCATCGTCCATTGGGCACGGCAACGCCATCCGGACAAACCACTCGTGCTGTTCGGCATGAGCCTCGGCTCCGGGGTCGCCGCGCTGGCCGCGGCGGACACCTCGCCCGATGCGCTCGTCATCATCAGCCCGTACCGGAGCGTCGAACACATCGCGCGCAGCCGGTTCCCGATCTTCCCGATCCGCTGGCTGCTGCGGCATCCGTTCGACGCCGAGTCCGTGGCAGCATCGATGCCACGCACGCTGGCATTCGCCTCGCCCTCGGACCTCGTGATCCCGTTCTCCGAAAGCGCCGCCATGGTCCAGTCGCTCGGCGATCGCGTCGAGTTCCACCAATACGACCTCGGGCACAACGCGTTCCTCGAACACGCCCCCCTTTGGGACGAGGTGCGCGAATTCCTCTACCCGTACACCACCCGGCAAAGGACACACGATGACCGAAGACAGCCAAGCCAGTCCAGCAGCGTTCCTTGACCTCGTCCCGCTGCTGATGTGCTCCGACGTGCAGGCGTCGATCCCCTTCTACACCGATGTTCTGGGTTTCCAGGTCACCGGCCGGGACGACGACGTGGGCGCAACCGGCTTCGCCGCGCTCGCCAACGGCCGCGCCCGCATCATGCTCGCAAGTGGGAGCTACGTGCCGGAGGCGCAGAAGGTGGAGGGCCAGTACCCGCAGTCGAACTACTACTTCTACGTCGATGACGCCGAAGCGCTGCGCCAGGCCGTGATCGACCGCGGCTGGCAGGCGACCGAGTGCATCAAGCGCTTCTACGGACTCCTGGAGTTCGAGGTCGTCGACCCCGATGGCCACATCCTGCTGTTCGGGCAGGATCTCGAACAGCCATGACGCGGCGTGCCGCAAGGTCCATGCATGAATCACAGCCGCACATCCGGACGACCGACGCGGACCTCAAGGGCGGCGGGGAAATTTGACCGTGTTTTGACTCCTGCCCCGGATTTGCCTTCCCCCGCATGCCTTTTCCCGAAAAAAATCATGCTTTTCAATTAGTTGAAGTGTCGTTCAACATTTTGACTATGATTTGACCATGCCTTTCTCGAGTGGACTTCCGCTGTGGCAAGCTTGTACACCGGAAACGCTGTGGACGGTGGCCGAGCATGACGGACGAGCGCCTGAAAGCCCAAGTGGATGATCTACGCCGACTGCCGGCTGAGACGCCTTGGGCGGAGTAGTTCAAGGAGGCCAACGCCGATCCCCAGATGATTGGCGAACTGATCTCCGGCATCGCCAACTCGGCCCGGCTCGCGGATCGGGATTTCGGCTACGTCGTCTGGGGCGTTCGAGACGTTCGCCGCTCAGGACGAAGTGCTCGACCTCCTGGACTTGGCCAGCTATTTCGCCCTCACCGAAACGCCGACGCCGAGCACTCCCGCCGCCGTTCTCGCTGGCTTGGCGAGCGATCGCTTGATTTCCCCGGATGTCGGCGGGAGGTGGAACATCCACAATCTAGGCGCGATTCTGTTCGCCAAGGACCTGCGCCGTTTCGAATCGAGATTGGCGCGCAAGGCGGTGCGCGGAACGCCCATCCGGAACGGTAAGCCGCTTTTTACTCCGGTGGCCGTTCGCGAGTTGGCAGCCAACGCCCTGATCCATCAGGACATGACCCTCACTGGCGCAGGTCCCACGATCGAGCTGTTCAGAAACCGCTTGGAGATCACCAATCCTGGAGCGCCACTGGCGGAGACCGTGCGCTTCATTGACTCACCGCCGCGGTCTCGCAACGAAGCCCTACTGTTGCACTGGCTCACCAACATTTGACTGGGTTTTGATCGGCACCCGACAGGGAAGCGCCGGTTACTCATGCCCGGGATGCCGCATTTGCCGGTCTTCCGCGAGCACACCGAGGCGCGGGCTTTAGCGGGTTGAACTAAACTACGCCGCCTTAAGCCGCATAAACGACGAGCAACGCCTTTGCACTTCAACCTCGCCACCGTCAACGAGGCGATCGCGGACGCCGTCCCCGACCGCGAAGCCATCGTCTTCCGCGACCGGCGCTTCACCTATCGGCAGTTCACGGAGCGTACCCGCCGCCTCGCCAACTTCCTCGCGGCCCAAGGGCTCGGACTGCGCGCCGAGCGCGCCGATCTCAAGGACTGGGAATCGGGCCAGGACCATCTCGGCATCTACCTCTACAACGGCAACGAGTACCTCGAAGCCATGGTCGGCGCCTACAAGGCCCGGGTCGCCCCGTTCAACGTCAACTACCGCTATGTCGACGAGGAGTTGATCTACCTGTTGAACGATGCCAAGACGAAGGCGCTGGTGTTCCACAGTTCGCTGGCCGACCACGTGGCCGCCGTCCGCGAACAGGTGCCGAGCCTTGAACTGCTACTCCAGGTCAATGACGAACCTCGCGAACTGCTCGACGGCGCCATCGAGTTCGAGAGCGCCTTGGCAGGCGCGAGCCCGGCCAAGCCCGATATCGAGTGGCATGCCGACGATCTCTACATCATCTACACCGGCGGTACGACCGGCATGCCCAAAGGGGTCTTGTGGAAACACAGCGACATCCTGATCGCGAGCCTGGGCGCGCGGCGGACCAACGGCCAGGTCATCGACTCCATCGCGGGCTACATCGACCGCGCGACCGGCAGCCACCGCAAGACGCTGCCCGCCCCGCCGTTCATGCACGGCGCCGGCCACTGGGCCGCGTTCCAGGCGTTCAACACCGGCAGCACCGTGGTCATCCAGGACGAGGTCAAGCGCTTCGACGCCCCGAGCGTAGTGGACATCATCGAACGCGAAGGCGTCAACAACCTGCTCCTCGTGGGCGATGCCTTCGCACGACCGCTTCTCGACGCACTGCGCAGCAAGGGCTCGAAGTGCCCGACCCTGCGCAACGTCATCACAGGCGGCGCCATCATGACCGCCAACATCAAGCGCGAACTCATCGACACGCTGCCGCGGATCAACATCATCGACAGTGCCGGGTCGTCGGAAACCGGCGGCCAGGCATCGCACACCAGCAACGCCAAGTCGGGGGCCGCCACCGGTCGATTCACGCTCTCCGCGCACAATGCCGTGCTGAACGACGACCTGACGGCGGTACTCGAACCGGGTCACGAGGGCTTGGGCTGGTGGGCGCGCGCCGGGAACATCCCTCTCGGCTACCTCGGCGACGAGGACAAGACCAGGAAGACGTTCCCGGTGGTCGACGGCGTGCGTTATTCGGTACCGGGCGACAAGGTTCGACTGCTGCCCGACTTGACGCTGGAACTTCACGGCCGCGAGTCGGTCACCATCAACTCCGGCGGCGAGAAGATCTTCGCCGAGGAAGTGGAGCAAGCCATCAAGCATCATCCGGACGTCTACGACGCCGTCGTCGCCGGCCGTCCCTCGGAGCGCTGGGGCAACGAGGTCGTCGCCATCGTGCAGTTCAAGTCGGGCAAGCGCGCCACCGAGGAGAGCCTGCTCGACGAGTGCGCGAAGCACATCGCCCGCTACAAGCTGCCGAAGGGCTTCGTCTTCATCGACGAGATCCTGCGCAGTCCGAACGGCAAGGCGGACTATCGTTGGGCTCGCGATCAAGTGACGCCAATGGAGAGAACCGCATGATCCATGGCATCAAGGCCCTGACGTTCGACGTCGGCGGCAGCGTATTCGACTGGCAGACGGCCACCCGGGCGGCCGTTCGCGACCTGGCCGAAGAGCGTCAAGTCGAAGTGGACGACCGCGCCTTCGCGTTCACCTGGCGCCGCCGCATGTTCGAGAAGCTGGCCGAGGTCCGCCAAGGCAAGCTGCCGTGGCAGAACGCGGACGCGCTGCACCGCGCGGTGCTCGACGAACTGGCGACCGAATACCCGGCGCTTGAGCTGTCAGACGGCGACCGCGACGAACTCAATACCGTCTGGCATCGTCTCGGCGTCTGGGAGGATGTCCCCGAGTCCCTCCCCCGGCTGCGGGAACGCTATGTCGTGTCGATCCTCACCGTGCTGTCGCTTGCCATCGTCGTGGACAGCTCTAAGCACGCCGGCATCGACTGGGACGCCTACATCTCGTGCGAGTTCCTGGGCGCCTACAAGCCCGATGCCGCCGCCTACCATGCTGGGGCACGGCTGCTTGGCGTCAAACCGGAGGAAGCCATGATGGTGGCCGTGCACCCGGGCGACCTCTCGGCCGCGCAGCGCGCTGGATTCAAGGCCGCCTACGTCAAGCCGAAGCTCGAAGAGATGGGCAGCCGGGGCGAGACGTCGGGTTTCGAGGTGCGCGCCGAGGACTACCGCGACCTCGCAGACCAGCTCTGTTCAGCATGAGCGGAAGGATCGAGGGCCACGTCTCGGTCATCACCGGTGCCGCCACCGGCATGGGCGCCGCGGCGGCACGGCGCTTCGTCGGCGAAGGCGCGCGCGTCATCATCGCGGACCTCAAGGTCGACGAAGGCGAGGCGCTAGCGGCCGAGCTTGGCGACGCCTGCCTCTTCTCGCGCGTGGACGTGACCCGGGAGGACCAGGTCAAGGGCGTGGTGGATCTCGCGGTCGAGACCTGGGGCCGGCTTGACTCGATGTACAACAACGCGGGCTTCGGGGGCGCGCTCGGGCCGATCACCGAGACCACGGAGGACGACTACAACATCACCATGGACGTCCTCTTGAAGAGCGTTTTCTTCGGCATCAAGCACGCCGCCCCGGTGATGCAGCGGCAGAGGTCCGGTTCGATCGTGAACACCGCCTCCATCGCCGGCATGGAGGCCGGTTGGGGACCGCACCTCTACAGCACGGCGAAGTCGGCCGTCATCGCGCTGACGCGCACCACGGCGGTCGAACTCGCGGAACACGAGGTGCGCATCAACGCGATCTGCCCCGGCGTGATCGCGACGCCATTGGCCATGGGGCGCCAGGACCGTGACGCTTTCGACACGGACATGGCCGACGCGCAACCGCTAGGGCGGGTCGGCGAACCGGAGGAGATCGCCAACCTGGCGCTGTGGCTGGTCAGCGACGAATCGCGGTTCGCCACCGGACAGGCCTTCATCCTCGACGGCGGCATGACCCTGGGACGACCGTGGCGCAAGCAGCCGGGGTGGCTGAGGCGGCACCGGCCGATCACGGTGTACCGCCCCCCAGGACGTTAGCGAACGATGCCCCGCGCATTCCTCGTTCTGGTCCTGGTCGGCGTGTTTGGCGTCGCCGCCCAAGACGAGCAAGCGCAGGAGCCCGAGACCGACGAGGTGAGCGCGACGCAGGATCCCCCGCCCATCGACCTCGAGGAAATCCTCAGCAACCCCCTTGCGGAGAGCGAATACCGGGAACAGAAGAAGTGCGTTCGGATCCGGGACGTCGACGACGTCGAAGTCCTCGACGAGACCCTCGTCCTGTTCCACGGCCGCCGAGGCGAGCTGTGGCTGAATCAACTCACCTCGCAATGCTACGGGCTAGAGCAGGACATGATTCTGCGGTTCCGCGCCTACGCGGGTACCTATTGTCGACTTGATCCATTCCGTGGCGTTCCGTACTTCAGCAGGATTGCGCTCACGGCCGATTGCCGGCTCGGGGACTTCGAGCCGGTTGACGAGATCCAGGTCGAGGCGCTCCGCATCGCCGTCGCCGAGCGGCAGGAAGTCAGCGACATGGCGAAGGAGACCCGGCGGCAGCAGAGACGTCGGGCCCGGAGCGCCGACTGACCTTACCGCTCCGTGCCCTCGGTTGGTGCCACTGTCTCCTCGCTCTTCAGGAACTCGCGTGCGCCACGTGAAATCATCGCTGGCGCGCTCGGCGCCTGGAAGAAGCTGAACCCCTCCCGGGTCCGCCACTGCAGCGGCCCGCCAACCTTGCGTCCCGCGTTCAGCGTCTCGTCGCGGATGCGAGTGATCAACTCCTCGTACGCCGGCTCCCCCTGGCGGTGTCCGGAGAAGCTGCTGAGGTCGGTCGCCGCCGAAAACACCACGTCGACCCCGGGCACCGACGCGATCTCGGCCGCATTCTCGACCCCCGCCGGTGACTCGATCATGGCCACCAGGGCGATGTTGTCGTTGGCTTCGGCACGGTAGCTGCCGCCGTAGAGCGCGCCGTACTGGCCGCCACCGAGACTGCGCGCGCCAGCCGGCGGGTACTTCATGAAGTGCGCAGCCGCCTTGATCTTCTCCACTTCAACCACCATCGGCACGATGATGCCGAGGGCGCCGATATCCGTCGCCTTCTGAATGTCGCCCTCGGTGGCATCCGGCACCCGGATGAACGGCACGGCGGGCAGATCCCGCCCGGCCCAGATCATCCGCGCGACTTCCTGGTACGACAACGGGCTGTGTTGCATCTCGATCCACAGGAAGTCGAACCCGGCGCGCGCCATGGCGCAGTAGACGTCCGGGTCGGGCGTGTCGATGGTGCCGCCGACCACCTGTTGGCCGGCAGCGAGCTTCTCTTTGACGGTGTTGCGCATTCGTGTTTTCCAAATGGTGCGGAGGGAGCAGGTAGAGCATACGCGTAACGGGCGGTCATCGTCCGTCCCATGACGCGCCTTAGGTTCGCGGGCCTCCCGGCCCGCACGGGATGTTGTGCAACGCCCCCTGCGGACGTGGACGTCCACGCACCGCAGGGGTCTGTGCGCGCCAGCGGCGCGACGGCGCTCGTGCCCGCTGGCGCGTCGGGCGCGTGAAACCGCCGAACCTAGCTCGGCGTTAGAATCCTCGCCAACGCCCCCGCCGACCCCGCCATGCCCTACATCACCGACCACGTCGTCCACGACGCCGACTCCCACGTCATGGAACTGGCCCATTGGCTGGACGACTTCGCCGAACTCCGCGTCCGCGACGCCTTCAACAACCGATTCGGCACCCGATACGCCGCGGCACTCGCTGACACCGTCGCACGTCACGACGATCCCGCCTATCGCGCCGCGAATGCGGACGAGATCATGCTGCGCAAGAACCACGCCGCCACGGGTTCCTTCCGCCGCGAAGACCGCAGCGAGGCGCTGGACCTGATCGGTGTCGCCAGTCAGCTCGTATTCCCGACCTCGCCCAACGTATGGCTCGAGGAGTTGGAACACGGCGACGATCTCGACCTGCTGTACGGCGCGGCCTCCGCCACGAATCGCGCGCAAGTCGCGTTCTGCTCGGTGGATGCCCGGCTGCTGCCCGTCGGCTACGTGCCGCTGGCCGACCTCGGGCGCGCACCCAAGGTCGCGTCCGAGGCCATCGAGCTTGGCATCAAGGCGCTTCTCGTGCCGTGGCTCTGCCCGAAGCATCACGCCACCAGCCACGTCGCCCTCGATGCCGTCTGGTCGCAGGCGGTCGATGCCGGACTACCGATCCTCTTCCACGTCGGTGCCGCCGACCGCGTATTGCCGCGCGCGCACAAGTACAACGGCCTACCCCCGGTTCCCGACTTCCACGGCGGCGAGGAGAACTTCCGCTCGATCTCCTACATGGCGATCCCGCACGGTCCCATGCAGGCGCTGTCCATGCTGATCCTCGACGGCGTCCTGGACCGCTTCGAGACGCTCAAGGTCGGCGTTATCGAACTCGGTGCCCTCTGGGTGCCAGGCTTCATGCGCCAACTCGACGCCGCGCTCGAGGCGTTCGGCAGGCATGAGACGCGCCTCCAGCAACTCGAGCTGAAGCCGAGCGAGTACATCACCCGGCAGGTGCGCGTCACGCCCTACCCCACGGAGCCGACGGCTTGGATCGTCGAGCAATCCGCGCCGGGAATCTGCATGTTCTCGTCGGACTATCCGCACGTGGAAGGCGGTCGCAACCCGTACGGACGGTTCGATCGCTCGACCGCGACGTTGTCGGATGGGGCCCGGGATCGCTTCTTTCGCGCCAACTTCGAGGACCTGATGGGGAGCGCGTTTCGGCGGTAAGAACGGGGCCCAGTACGACGCGTAGGGCGTCGAAAAGGGTTACCCACCCCTTGCCCCAGCCTCGGGTCGAGATGAGGGATCGGCACTGTGGACAAGGCGTGGACAACCCGCCTCCGTCGTGCGGATCCCCCGAGCCGCGCACGCCGACCTGGTGGGCGTCCGAAGAATGCAGTCGTCGCTCCACGGAAGTGTGCAGCCTTCAGTTGCCAGGCGCGTGTTAGTTTCACGCCAGCAAGGCTGCCGGGTTCGTTTGCTGGCGACGACCGCCCCGGCAGCCCGCGAAGGTCAGCCCCCCGGCACCTCGGCCGGATCCACCAGCCCGATCCGCCGCCAGCCCTTCGACAGCAGCCACGTCCGCGGCGACGCCACTTCGGGCTCGCGGTTCGCGTCCGCGTACCGGCCCAGCGGCGGACCGCGGCCCTTCCAGCCGTCGAACCACAGCCCCGAACTCGCGCCGTCCAGCACCACCGGCGGAATCCGGCGGCGGCGCTGCCGGTAGTGCTTGCGCGCGTTCAGGAGAACGTACGCCAGCGCACGACGCACCTCCGTCGGCGTGCGCTTCAGCACGTGGTGGAAGCGCCCCGCCAGAACGCGCCCCTTGCGCCCGAAGACCAACCGGCGGCAACGCCGGCGTTCACGCAGCGCGCGAAACGCGCCGCCAGGCTCTTCATGCCGTTCGCCAGGCGCCGCGCACCCGCCGCCTCGATGAGGAAGTGCGCGTGGTCGTCCTGAATCGAGTAGTGCGCCACCCGGAACCCCGGGCGGTTCCTGCACGCGCGCAGCGTCTCCCGGAAGGCGCGCACGAAGCACCCCCGGCGCAGCGGCGGCACGTCGTGGAGAACGCGCAGCGTGACCAGCACCACGCAGCGCCCGGGAACGGCGCCGCGGCTGCGGTGCGCCACCCGCGAGCGGCGGGTCCGCGGCCGTCCTGCTCCCGGCCGCGCGCCGCCGCGGCCCGCGGGCCTGAACTCGAGGCTGGTCTGCCGGGGTTGGCGGCGGCGCCCGGCTTGCTGCGGCCGGCGCTTGCTTGCGTTTCGAGGACGACGTTTCCCTTGCACGAGGCGTCACCGTGGTGGTCCTGCATTCGAGGAACAGCCTACCGAACTACTGTATATGTCAACAGTATTTCGATCTTCGACGACACCCACGATCCGTCGCCCTGTCCAGAACATCGCCCATTTCAATTGCCGGCCACCCGGCCAGCATCGGACGGCGAGGGACGCCGGTCGGTCCTGCGTCTCGCGGCGCGGACCCGCTGGATTCGAAAAGGGCGATGTTCTGTCGTGCGCTCGGACGACCACGCGCCGCGGGACCGGACCGTGGCAACCCGGCCGCCAGCGACCGCCTGCCCTCCCCAGCCACCGCCGAACGACCACGACGCCACCGAAGGGTTGTCCACGCTTTGTCCATCGCGCCGGTCCTTCGCAACCTGACGCGGCGGTCAAAGGGTGGGCAACCCCACGCCGGCGTTGAATAGGGCGATGTTCTGCCTTGGGGGCCGATGTACGCCTTCAACACCTACGACGACCGCCCAACGCCGAGTCAACGAACCCAGGAATCGCTGCCCGGTTGCGTCACGTTGATCCGATATCCGTCCGGGTCGAGGAAGGTGGCGTCGCGCTCGCCCCACGGCTCGTCCGTTGGTTCCTGGGTGATCTCGGCGCCGGCGGCCCGCACCACTTCGATCAGGCCGTCGACGTCGTCCACTTGCCAGTAGACCTCGTGCCCCTGGGCCGGGTTGACGTCGTCGGTCAAGCCCGGATGCAGGAGGATGCGGGGGCCGCCGGTGTCGAACGCGATCACGCCTTCGTTCTTGTAGACGCAGGAGAGGCCGAGGATGTCGGCGTAGAAGGCCGCTGATGCCTCGACGTCGCGGACGTAGGTGACGACGGTTTGGATGCCGCGGAACTCGATTGCGTGATGCGCCTTGGCCATCTTGTGTGGGTGCCTGTGGAACGGGATCATTACCGTATCAATGCTTAAAGGAAAACCGCAATGAAACTGGGCGTGGTATTCCCGCAGACCGAGATCGGTACCGATCCCGGCATCGTCGCCGAGTTCGCGACGACGGCCGAGGCCATCGGCTACGATCACCTCATCGCCTACGATCACGTACTCGGCGCCAGCACCGCGAATCGGCCCGAATGGCAAGGTCCGTACACGTCGGAGAGCCTGTTCCACGAGCCGTTCGTGCTTTTCGGGTATCTCGCCGGCCTCACGACGACGCTGGAGATGGTCTCGGCGGTCATCATCCTCCCGCAACGGCAAACGGCGTTAGTCGCCAAGCAGGCGGCTTGCGTTGACGTCCTCTCCCAAGGGCGGCTGCGACTCGGCATCGGCACTGGCTGGAACGCCGTCGAATACGAGGCGCTCGACGAGAACTTCCATGATCGCGGCGTGCGCTCGGAGGAGCAGATCGATCTCATGCGCAAGCTCTGGGCGGACGACGTCATCAGCTACGACGGCAAGTGGCACACGGTCACCGAGGCGGGGCTCAACCCGTTGCCGGTGAACCGCCACATCCCGGTCTGGCTCGGCGGCATGGCGCCGCAGGTGATCGATCGGGTCGGTCGTATCGCGGACGGCTGGTTCCCGTTCTTCAATCCAGCGCTGGATACGCAAATCGCCGAGGTGCGTGCCGCCGCTGAACGCGGCGGGCGTGATCCGGGAGAGGTGGGCATCGAGTGCATGACAGTGCTCGGCGACGCCGGCGACGAGGCGCGAGGGCGGTTGCAGCGCCTCGCCGATCTCGGGGTGAGTCATACGGCCGTCGTGACCATGAACGCCGGGCTCGATCCGCGCGGACACATTGACGCGATCAAGCGGTTCTGGGACGTAGCGGCGGACTTCGCGTGACACCATGACCGACGTCGGGCGCATTTCCTACACGAATCCGAGAGACGGGCCATTCCGGGCCCGGTCGGGGCGGCGCACCATGCTGATGACGAAATCCCGTCCTGCACTCGTTCATGCAACGATGCCCGACAAAAGCGCCAAGCCTTGCGCCTGGCACGGACAAGGAGTACGCCGGTGGCGGAGCCCGTAGGCGTCGTCACAACGACGCTGCTTGCCTACTCGCCGGCGCCTTGTCCGGCGCTCGATGCGATCCTGGCCGACGACGAACACAGCTTGCCGGTGAGCAACGGCCAGCCGTTGCCTGACGGACGCGTGCAGCAAGGCCCGCTCGACTATTCGCGGGCCGCGCTACGGTTCCATCTGCGCAACAAAAGGGCGCACATGGCGGTCGAGGGCGACATGTTCGTCTACTACGTCGGTCGCGATGAACGCGGACGGCCGGAACGGGGCTCCGTGGCGCCGGACGTGTTCGTTGTCGTCGGTGTGCCCGACCGCCCGGATCGCAACAGTTACGTGCTGTGGCGGGAGCCGGATGCCGATCTGCGCTTCGTGCTGGAGATCGCGTCGAAAAGCACACGTGCCCAGGACCACGGCTCGAAGCGGTCGGTCTACGCGTCGCTTGGCGTGCGCGAGTATTTCATTTACGACCCGCCCGGTCGCCGAAGGGAGGCACGGATCCTTGGTCTAAGCCTGCACGATGGCCGGTATGTCGAGATGTCGACCGAACGACTGCCGAACGGTGCGCTAGGTGTTCGCAGCGAGACCGTGGGCCTCGCCGCCTATGTCAACGAGGATGGCGACCTCCGCTGGTTCGACCCCGACGCCGGTCGCGACCTCGACAACTTTGTCGAGAGCAGCCTCCGGGCAATCGCCGCCGTCCACGAGCGCGACGAAGCGTACGCCCAGCGCGATGTTGCTGAGGCCGAACGCGACGCGCTAAAGGCCGAGCTTGCCGAAGCCCAAGCGGCGTTGCAGCGGTTGCAGACGGAGGACTAGACAATCCACGATCCATGGACCTGAACTTGGCGGGCCGCCGCGCCCTCGTCACCGGCGGTAGCCGCGGCATCGGCCGAGCTATCGTCGAAGTGCTCGCCGAGGAAGGCTGCCGGGTGTCGTTCTGTGCCCGAGACGCCGAGCGCGTAGGCACCACGAGAGCCGAACTGCGCGCGGCCGGCCTCGATGTGCACGGCCATGCGGCCGACGTGACCAATGACGCCGCCCTTGAGAGCTGGATGACCGCGAGCGCTGCGGACCTCGGCGGCATCGACATCCTCGTCGCCAACGCCGGCGCGTTGGCGAACACCGCAGACTTGAGCGCGTGGCGCCAAGGATTCGAGACCGACGTACTTGGCACGGTGGCCACGGTGGAGCACGCGATTCCCCACCTCCAGGAATCCGACTTCGGCAGTGTCGTGATCATCTCGAGTGCCGCCGCGCTCGAGATCTACGCCGGTGAACGGCCCTACAACGCCATCAAGGCCACCCTGACCGCCTATGCGGGCGGCTTGGCACAACGGCTTGCCCCGGACGGCATCCGCGCCAATGTCGTCTCTCCCGGGGCCGTCATGTTCGAAGACAGCGTCTGGGAGCGCGCCCGGAGCGAGCGGCCCGAGGCGTACGCGAACATGGTCGAGCGGACGGTGATCGGCCGACTCGGCAACCCGCGCGAGATCGCCCAGGCCGTCGCCTATGTCGCGAGCCCAGTCGCCGGTTTCGTCACCGGCACCAACTTCGTTATCGACGGGGGGCTCACCAAGCGCATCCACTACTGAGCGCTTCGCGGTGCGCGCGGACCGGTAGGTCCGACGCATCCACGTCCGCAATTCGCTCCCTTGCACGGTTCATTGCGGGCCCGAACCGCAAGCGGTTCGCGGACGCCCGCACACCTCCGCGAATCGCCATCCGCGTGGTAGGTTGCTCGCCATGCAGCACCGCAAGGTCTTCTCCACAGTCTCGGCCCAGTCCGATTAGCGAACCCCGGACCTTCCACACCGACGTCGACGCCGACCGGGCGGCGGCGGACCATCTGCCGCGCAATACGCTGGTCCAACTCGCCCACGGCATGTTCGGCCAGACGGGTTTCCGGCTGGTGTCGGCGCCCACCTTCCTCCCGGCGTACCTGTTCATGCTGTCCGGCTCCGACTTCGCGGTCGGACTCGCCCGTTCGCTGCAGGCCGCGGGAACGATCGCGACGCCCATGATCGGCGCGTCGCTCATCGCCCATCGGAGCAAGATCCTCGGCATTACGCTGGCATCGAGCGCCTTGATGCGGCTGCAGATCCTCGGGCTCGCGTTGGTCGGCTTCTTCGCGGGTGCCGGCGCGGCGGTGCCGGCCATCATCGTTTTCCTGGCCTTGATGGGGACGTTCCAGGGCATCGCGCAGGTCACGATGAACTCGCTGCGTGCCAAGGTGATCCCGATCCACCGGCGCGGCATCGTCGGCGGAGCACGCAACTTCCTCGCCGGCCTGACCTCGGCTGCGGTCTCGTATGTCGCCGGCGCCTACCTGATCGACGGCGACGTCTTCGGCAACGGCTACGCGTCGGTATTCCTGCTGGCCTTCGGCGTGACCAGCATCGGCCTTTTCGCCCTCGTGTTCACGGCGGAGCCGAAGTCGATGAGCGTGCGCGGCCGCGAGTCGATCTTCGAGACGTTCAAGGCCGTCGGCCCGATCCTGCGCGCCCAGCACGACTTCCGCCGGTTCTTCATCGCCCGCGCGCTGGCGAGCGCCGGACGCATGGCCCTGCCGTTCTACATCCTGTTCGCAGGCACCCGCATGGAACTGACCGGCACCGTGCTTGGCGTCCTGACCACCGTCTGGATGCTCACCTCGAGCACCGCGAACCTCGGCTGGGGAATGCTCGCCGACCGGCATGGCTACAAGATCGTCATGCTGGTCACCCTCGCCTGCTGGATCGCGTCCCACGTCCAGCTCCTGTTCGTGGAGGGCTTCGCCGGAATCGCCACGTTCTTCGTCCTCATGGGCGCGGCTTCCGGCGGCTTCAACCAGTCGGCCCAGAACATGGTGCTGGAGTTCGGCCGCTTCGAGGACATCCCCATCCGCTTGGCGGCATCCGGTTCGGCCGTCAACCTGATTGCCACCGTCGGCCCCGTCCTCGGCGGCGCCGTGGTCGCGGTGCTCGGCTACATCGAGCTGTTCGTGCTGACCATCCTGTTGCAGGCAGTCGCTTTCGTTATTATGGCCGTGTTCGTGCCCGACCCACGGCACGCACGCGGGCGAAAAAGAGGGGGAACCAATGACGCATAGGAAACGGCCCGGCTCACGCCGCTGGACGAGCGCCGCCCGCTGGGCGGGTCTTTGCGTTGTCGCGATCACCGTGGAGGCGAACGCGACGCCGAGCACGGAGACCGCGTTCGTACTGAACACGTTCGCGTTCCTGGTCTGGGGCGCGCTCGTGATGTGGATGTGCGCAGGCTTCACGATGTTGGAGGCGGGATCGGTGCGGACCAAGAACGCTTCGGTCATCTGTCTCAAGAACATCGGGCTGTATTCGATCGCGGGCCTCGCCTACTACGTCGTCGGCTACAACCTCATGTACACCGATGTGGGCAGCGTCATCGGGTCGTTCACGTTGTTCCACGGCTCGTCCAGCGAGGAGATCGCCCTCATTGGCGGCAACGAGGGCCAGGCGGGCGCCGTCGCCGAGTCGGGCTACTCCACGATGTCGAACTGGTTCTTCCAGATGGTGTTCGTGGCGACCGCAGCATCCATCGTGTCCGGGACCTTGGCCGAACGCGTCAAGCTATGGTCGTTCTTCGTGTTCGTCCTGTTCCTCACGGCCTTCATCTACCCGATCGTGGGGGCGTGGACCTGGGGCGAAGGCTGGCTCTACGAGTTCGGGTTCAAGGATTTCGCCGGCTCGACGATCGTCCACTCCACGGGCGGCTGGGCGGCACTCGCCGGTGCCTTGGTGGTCGGTCCACGGCTCGGCAAGTATCGCAGCGACGGCAGCGTGAAGCCGACTCCGCCGTCGAACATCCCGGCCGTGACCCTCGGCGTGTTCATCCTCTGGCTGGGCTGGTTCGGCTTCAACGGCGGCTCGCAACTGGCCTTGGCCGGCGTTCTCGACGCGGTCGCCATGAGCAACGTGCTGGTCAACACCAACCTTGCGGCGGCCGCCGGGGTCATGGCGGCCGTGTCCGTCGCGCGGCCGATCCTCGGACGTGTCGACCTACTCGCGGTCTTGAATGGCGCGATTGCGGGATTGGTATCGATCACTGCGGGGCCGGACATCGTCGACCACTACTGGGCGATCATCGTCGGCGCGATCGGCGGCGTTGTCTGCACCGCCGGGATCAAGCTGTTGGAGACCATACGGATCGACGACGTCGTCGGTGCCGTTCCGGCGCACCTGTTCGCCGGGATCTGGGGCACGCTCGCGGTCTGCATCGCCGGCGGCGGCGACTTCGTGGCGCAGATCGTCGGGATATTGGCGATCGGCGCATTCGTTTTCGCAGTTTCGTGGGTGCTCTGGTTCGCTCTCGACAAGATCATGAGCGCACGGGTCTCCCCCACCGTCGAGCAACTCGGCCAAGACGTCTCGGAACTCGGCATCGAGGCCTATCCCGAGTTCGTGGTGATGCCGGACGCGGACGAGGCGGCTGAACTCGCGGCGGCGAGCAGCCGGGAGGCAGAGTAGAAAGGAAGTTTAAGGGGAGGTAGCTATGTCCGCTAACGACGAGCGCCCGGTATTCGCGATCGGACACATGCACATGAACGTCGTCGACGTCGGCGAGGCGTACGCGTTCTTCGCCAAATACGGGATGCGCGGAATACTCGAGCGACCCGCGTTCGCGATCCTGGAACTGCGCGGCGGTACGCATCTCATACTGTCGGAAGCGGAAACGTCCGTCGAGCCCGGGCAGCGCGCGCCGTTCGACCTCATGGTCGACGACGTGGACGCGGTGCATGCCCGGTTCGTCGAGGACGGGGTGGCGGCGACCGAGATCGAGCGCGGCAACATCCATGATTCGTTCTCGGTGACCGGACCCTCGGGCTACACGATTCCGTTCAACTCGTCGCACGTCGCCGGGGTCGTTTGAATGGCGGGACACCTGTTCGATGGCCTCAAGGTCATCGACGCCGCCTACGTGATCGCCGCTCCCGCCGCAGCCATGATGCTCGGTGACTTCGGCGCGGACGTCATCAAGATCGAGCAGCCGGGCCGCGGCGATATGCTGCGCATCCTCTCGCCCAACGCGCCCGACGCGGCCGGCAACTGGTTCTGGCAGATGGACGGCCGCAACAAGCGCAGTCTGACCCTCGACCTCAAGTCCGAACGCGGCATCGAGGTGCTGCGCCGGCTCGTCGCGGAATGCGACGTCTTCATCACCAACCAACCCTACGGCGCGCGCGAACGGCTCGGCATGACCTTTGAGGCCTTGAAGCCGCTCAATCCGCGCATGATCTACGCCTCCCTCACCGCCTACGGCGAGCAAGGGCCCGAACGCGACCGCAAGAGCTTCGACCAATTGGCGTACTGGGCACGCAGCGGCCTGATGGACCTGATGCGCGAATCCGGCACGCGGCCGACACAGGGGCTGGCCGGCATGGGCGACCACCCCACGGGCGTCGCCATCTACGCCGGCATCGTCACCGCACTGCTGCACCGGGAGCGTACCGGCGAGGGCGGCATGGTCCACACGTCGCTGCTCGCCAACGGCCTGTGGTCCGTGGCGGGCGTCGCCGGCCACGTGATGGCGGGGCGCGACATGGATGCGTGGCGCGAACATCACGACGTACCCTCGGCCATGATGCGCGTATACAAGGCCAAGGACGGCCGCTGGCTGCAGTTCAACATGGTCCGCAACGAGGAGTTGCTGAACCTCCTGTTGACAGGCCTAGGGGTCGTGGACCTGCTCGCCGACGAGCGCTACGCCGAACCCGGCGGCCTGTGGCGCCATCGCGGTGAACTGGGCGATGCCATCGCCGAGGCGGTGGCGACGAGGATGTCGGACGAGTGGCTAACCGTCTTCGAAGAACTCGACGTCCCCGTGAACCGCATCGCCGTCGTCGAAGAGACGGCGACCGACGAGCAGGTCATCATCAACGAGATGGCCGCCCGCCCGGACGATCCCGAGATCACCGTACCGATGCTCGTGAATCACCCCATCAAGATCACCAGCGTTCCCGCCGTGGGCCCGAAACGCGCGCCGGAGCTCGGCGAGCATTCCGCCGAAATCCTGCGCGAACTCGGCTACGACGACGCAGCGATCGCCGCCATGCGCAAAGACGGCGTGATCTAAGAAGGACGGTGGCGCATGAAGACCCGGAAAGCGTTGGCGAATGCCGTAGCTGGTCTGCTGCTTGGCGGTGCGGTAACGGCAGCGGAAGTCGAACTCGAGGTGTTCACCGGGCCGCAGCGGAAGGAGTCCGTGCAGCCGGTGTACCCGCGGATGGCCCTGCAGAACCTGCGCGAAGGCTGGGTGCAGATGCATTTCATGGTCGGCCCGGACGGACGACCGTACGAGATCGCGGTGACCGACTCCATGGGAGACACGGCCTTTCAGCGTTCGGCCGTCAGGGCGCTCGAGAAGTCCCTATTCGAACCGGCACGCCTCGATGATGCGCCGATCGACGCCGGCTATTCGCGCAAGTTCACCTTCGAGATCCAGGGCAATTTGGGTGCCCGGGCCCGATTCCTGACCACGCATCGGGCCATCCGCAAGGCCATCGGCGCGGACGACCGAGAGCGAGCCCGCCAGCTCATCGACGAACTCAGCGCCCGAAACCACTACGAGGACGCCCTGCTCCATCTCGCGAAGTTCTACTACCTAGGCAAATGGGGTGAGCCCGACGCGCAGTTGCGCGCCCTCGACCGTGCGATCGCCCACGAGACGACGGCCAAGTATTTGCCCGAGGAGGTATTCGTTCACGCCCTCTTGGCACATTTCGGCCTACTGACGCAGATGCGCGACTACCACCGCGCGCTAGAGGCTTTCGAATCGCTCAGTGCGTTCGAACTCGACGAGGGGACGCGGGCCGCCCTGCAGGCCGATGCTGAGCAGATCCGTGTGCTGAAAACGGACGACCGCGCCTACTCCGTGGCCGGCGAGATCGACGACACCGCCAACTGGTACTTCGATCTTTTCAAGGACGACTTCGCCGTCTTGGATGTCCACGGCGAAATCGCCGAAGTGAAGCTCCGTTGTGATCGCAAGTACGTGTTCTTCCGGTTCGACCCGGCAATGGCGTATCACGTCAACGACACTTACGGCGATTGCCACCTGACCCTGGTCGGCAACCCGGGGACGGCGTTCCGGCTAAGGCAGATGTAGAGATAGCTTCCACGCAACGCCGTAGCAGCGTGCCGCCGTGTGCTCGCCCACGGCGCTCGTCGTTGGCAGCCCGCCTAGACCAGGATCGCCTCGCCGCGGTAGCGGCGCACGGTCGCGAGCCCGCAACCGACTCCGACCGCGATCGTCACGGCGGCCGACACCGCGAGATGCCAGGGGTCGAAGGCCTCCCCCTTGACGAGTTCGGTCACCAACAGGTGCTGCGACAGGCTCGGCACCAGCATCAGCGGCAACGACGGCTGGACGGGGTTGAGCACCACCAGGATGATCGGCAGCGGCGGTGCGACCATGGCGATGCTGGTATAGGTCTGGGCCTCGCGAAACGATTTGGTAAAGGACGCGACGATCGTCATCAGCCCCGCTCCCAACGCCGCGAACGGCAGCATCACGGCATAGATCCCGACGCAGACCAGGGGCGTCAGGGTCGCCGTCATGCCGATCTCCGCAAGCGGCAGGAACCGAACCGCGACTGCGAACGAGACGATGCAGATCGCGAGCGACGCCGCCATGAAGACGAAGGTCACGCCGATCTTGCCCCACACCAGTTCGGCCCTTGAGGCGGCAAGCGTCAACAGGGGCTCCAGGGAACCGCGTTCGCGCTCGCCCGCCGTGGTGTCGATGGCGACGTGGGTACCGCCCAGCAAGGCGGAGAACAGCAGGAAGTAGGTCATCATCCCGAGCAGCAGCACGGATCGGGCCGAAGGCGTCGAGACGTCGTCGGTAAGCACCGCCAACGGTCTCGCCAGGCTCGGATCGACGCCGCGCAAGGCCAGCCGCTGGACACCGATTCCAAGACCGTATTCGTTGAGCGCCGCCCGCAGTCGGGCGAAAGCCGGGCGGGCGCTGTTGTTGGCCATGTCCGCGACGATCCAGACACGTGCCGCGTCGCCGGTGGCCAGCGCTTCGCCGAAGTCCCGATCAACCATCAGGCCAACGTCCACCTCGGCCCTGCGCACCGCGTCCCGCAACGCATCGACGTCCGTGAACCGTTCGTGGTCGACGTCGATCTGTCGACGGAACAGGTGCGACACCAGGTTCGCGGCACCCTCGCCGTTGATGATCGGCACCTCGATGGGCTGCTCGGCCTCGTCGATCTGCAGGTTGACGGCGTAGCTCGTGATCAGGGTGAACAGGATCGGCCCGAACAGCGGCCCGAATACGAGCGCTGAGACCAGCGAGCGACGCTCGCGCAGGCTGTCCACCAACTCCTTGCGGAAGACGACGCCCAGTGCCGACATCCAGCCTCCTCGCATGGAACAAGCGCCAAAGGGAGCGTACGCGACCGGCGGCCCTTGTTCCATGCGCGGTCGGAGTGGCCTTGGGCCGGAGGCGTACCCGGCGCACAGCGTCAGCGAAGCGCCGGGCCGGCTATGGGGCGCTCAAGAGCCAGCCACCGCCGCGACGAACGCGTCCTCGAGGTCGTCACATCCGGTCGCGGAGCGGATCTCCTCGGCGGTGCCGTCCACGACCGTCGTGCCGCCGGCGACGATGGCGATGCGGTCGCAGAGCACCGCCACCTCCTGCATGACATGGCTCGAGAACAGCACGCAGCATCCGTGGTCGCGGCGTTCGAGGATCACGTCCCGCAGCACCCGCGTCGCCATGACATCGAGGCCGTTGGTGGGCTCGTCCAGAATCAGGGTGGCAGGTTCGTGTACTAGCGCGCGGGCCAAGGCCACGCGAAGACGCTCCCCCTGGGAGAAGCCCTTGGCGCGCCGGGTGGCGTATGGCCCGATGTCGAGGCGCTCGATGATGCGCTCCACAGCGTGTTCGAGCTGGGATCCGTCAAGGCCTTGCAGCGCGGCGTAGTACGCGATGTTTTCTCGCGCCGAGAGGTTGCCGAACAGGGCGGAGTTGTGCGGCAGCACGCCGATTGCGCGCCGCACCGCGACCGGATCCTCGCCGACGTCGACTCCTTCGACGCGGGCAACACCACTGTCCGCCGCCAGGATCGTGCACAGGATGCGCAGCGTCGTCGACTTGCCGGCGCCGTTCGGCCCCAGGAGCCCGGTGATGCGTCCATCAGCCGCCGTGAAGCTGACGCCGCGCAACGCCTCGACCTTGCCGAAACGCTTCGTCAGATTCTCGACCTCGATCACGGCCCCGGCCCCATCCGCGAGGTGAAGATCGGCGCCGGCCGTATGCGATCCACGCAACTGCGGTCGAGCGCGCTCGCCACGTCGATGTCGAGGAACTCGGCCGCCAAGCGCTGGCCGCAGGTGGTCATCAGCATGCCGTGTCCCTGCGCCGGCGCGACCACGTCGACCACGTTGGTAAGACTCGCCGCCGCTCGTTGCGCGTAGTGCGGTGGCGTGATCGGATCCAGTTCGCCGGAGAGCATCAAGACCGGCTTGTCGCTGGTTACCAGTTCGCGCAGGTCGTCGTCCATGAGACCGCGCGGCCAGAGCTCGCAGGTTCTCTCAAGGACCTCGACGAACGTCGTGCCCATGTAGGTCGCCGCCTGCGCATCGAGATCGACGTCGCCTTGGAACGGCACGTCCTCCGTGCACACCACCGCGTTGTTTAGACCCACCGAAAGGCCCTCGAGGCCCTCTGTGAGCAGGAAGACCTGGGTGGCCAAGGCGCTGTAGTCGCCACGGTCGACGACGTCGATGAGAAACGGCAGCAGGCTCGCGGTCTGCGGCTGGTAGACGAGCAGCCGGACGACGCCGATGAGCATCCAGTGATCGACCACGACGTCGGTTGCATCACCCGTTCGAGGATGGTCCAGCGTCACCTCCGCGGGCGTCTCGCGCAGCCGGGCCAGAACGGCGTCGAACCGCGACCGTAGGTCCGGGAATGCCTGTCGGCAAGCTGCGTCCGCCGCACAGCGGTCGAACAGCGCATCGAGGGCCGCCTGACTGGCCAAGGGCACGTCCGCGCCCAGGGCCACTGCGGGCGGCAGCACGCCGTCGAGGATGACCCGGCGTGTCCGGTCCGGGTACCGGCGCATGTAATGCTGGGCGACGCGCGTGCCGTAGGAGATGCCGTACAGGTTGAGTTCCGCGTAGCCCAAGGCGTCGCGGACCCGATCGAGGTCGCGCACAGCCACGCTCGTGGTGAAGAAGCGCGGATCGTGTGCGAGACCCTCCAGGCATTCCCGGCTCGCGTCGATCATGCGGTCGATGTTTCCGGATTCGAGGAACAGATCGTCCTCGCCGCCTTCGCACATGAGCGGTGCTGACTGACCGGTTCCGCGTTGGTCGACGAGGACGATGTCGCGCTTGCGGACCACGCGCGCGAAGGCCGCCTCCGCCGTCACGTAGAAGCTCGTCGCGGCTTGGCCCGGGCCACCCGCGATGACCACCAACGGATCCGGCGCGCCTTGCTCCGCGAGCGCGTCGACCACCGCGACGAAGAGGTCGATGGCCTTTCCGTCCGGGTCGCGCGGATCCCGCGGCACAGTCAACGTCCCGCACTGCGCGTCTACTTCCAGCCGACCGCCCGCGGCGCTCAGGTCGCACGGCGACAACGTGATCTCGGCGGCCTGGGCGCTCGCCGCCAAGCCGACTGCTGCTATAGCGTGGCGCGCGGTCACAGGCCGGAGTATGTGCGCCGGCGTTCGGCCCACGCCTCTTCGATCAACACCAACTGCCGGACGCGGAGGTCGTCGCCCACACGGATGGTCTCGCCGAACTCCAGGTAGGCTTCGTTGCTGCGTGTATGCGCCGGCCACGCCGGAAGTTCTCCGCCGTTCGGATTGCCCGTTCGCGCAAACCGGACCCAGGTGCGAGCAAGCACGTCCGCCATCCGCCGGTCGGCGTCCGTCGGCACGGCGTTGAATGCATGGAGATCGCCGAAGAGGTACATCTGGAATGCGCCGTGGAACGACCCGTAGGTCTCTCTTCCCGGAATCGGCGGCGCCCAGGTGAACCAGTACAGGTAGGCGTCGCTGGACAACCGCCCCATGCTTCTCGCCCAGGCGCGCTGCGGGTAGGTGAAGGTCAGATCGGTGAACAGGTTCGCCCAAGCCTGCGTTGCGCGGTTGTCGGTGTCGGCAGGATACACGTCGGTGATCTCGCCTTCGGCCTCGGGCAGCATGGCACGCACGAAGGTCTCGAACCCGGCGATTCCCGTACCCATGAAGCGGGTGAAATGCGCCAGCAGGGCTGAGCCCTCGTCGGCGGTGGAGCCGACCAGCACCGGAACGTCCGACTGTCGGTTCGCGGCGAAGATCGTGCCGACGTCATCCGGTAACACCTCGCCGTCTACCGTCGACAGGTACTCGTAGGTTTTGAAGAGCGGGCTCGACTCGGCGACGTCCAGAATCCTCGCGGCCGGTGTCCGGCGCATGGCGGCCACCGACCGGTCCGCCTGTCCGGCGAGCAGCGCATCCGCAAACTGAAGGCCAACCGACTCCGCGGCCGGGCTGTAGGTCCGCGGGGTCGTCCGGTGCGCCATCGGGTGGAAAGCACCGCCGCTCTGACCGATGGCGCGGTGAAAGAGGCCACGGGCCAAGGGACTCGCCTGGAGCACGGAAACGCTGTAAGCGCCCGCGGACTCGCCAAAGATGGTGACGTTGTCCGGATTCCCACCGAAGCTGGCAATGTTGGCCCGAACCCACTCGAGCGCCTGGATCTGATCCCGGTAGCCCTGGTTGCCGTAGACACCGCTCGCGGACAGTTCGGGATGGGCGAGGAAACCGAACCGGCCGAGGCGGTAGTTGATCGTCACCACGACCGCGCCGTGCCCGGCGAGCAGCCGCCCGGACTGCATGGAGCCGGAACCCGCCTGCAAGGCGCCGCCGTGGATCCACACCATCACCGGGCGCCGTTCACCGTCGTGACGGGCTTCGGTCCAGACGTTCAGCGTCAGGCAGTTTTCGCTCTGTGGGGGAAGCATCGCGTCCTCGGGCGGGTCATAGAAGGCGACACCGACGCGTGTCCGCTGGATGCAGACCGGGCCCGGTGCGCTGGCGTCGAGCACGCCGTCCCAGGAAACCACCGGCGCGGGCGGCGCCCATCGCCGCTCGCCCACGGGCGGTGCTGCGTATGGGATGCCGTGGTACTGCCGCAGCGCGGGCCGGTCCGAATCCCCCGGGTGGATCACGCCGCGCACGACACCGCCGGTCACCGCCACGGTGAGCCCGATCGGCTGTGGTTCCGCCTCGGACCAGAGCGCGAGACCTGCGACCACGAGGGCCAGCACGGATGTGCGCATGTTCCGGCCTGAGCTACGCACGCCGCTTGGCCGTCGCTTCGACGTCGACACTCCGACCGTCCGCGGCAATCACCACGCCGTAGTCGCATGCTGCCGCCTCGACGGAGACCACGCCGTCGCGCACGTCGCGCAAGACCCGGTCCGGCGCGCGCGAAAACGGGTTTCCCCAGCCCCCACCACCCGGGGTGTCGACGACCACGCGGGCCGGGCCAAGCCGGCGCACGCCGTACTTCGGCGGAACGAATGCGCCACCGTCGGCATCCGCGTCCCGCGGCGTGATCCACTTGTGGCCAACCCCGCCGGTTTTGCCGCCCTGGACACCATAGCCGCTCGCGGTGTCGAGCCCCTCGGCGCGGAACGACCACGTGGCCGGTACGAGGATGTCCGCCTCGTAACGCACCCCGGTACCGCCCCGCCGAGCGCCGGCGCCCGCGTTGTCGGTGCGTTGCTCATGGCGGACGTAGCGCACCGGGTAGTTCTGCTCGTGGAATTCCAGGTTGGGCAGGTCGAGCCCGCCCAGGGTGATCAGGTGGCCCATCTGCGCGAATCCATCACGCTCCGCCGTGGCACCGGGCGTGCCCATCGCATGCCATTGGTACATCACCCAGGCCTTGCCGGCCGCGTCGCGACCGGTGACATGGTTGTGCATCGTCTTCGACCAGCCGGCGCAAGCCCGCAACGGGTCGGCTTCGGCAAGAGCTCGCCAGACGGCATGGACGATCTCGTGGGCGACGAAGACCGTGTTCATGGTCATCGGCGCCGGTGGCCGCGCGTTCACGATCGTGCCCTCGGGAGCGATGATAGTCAGGCATCGGTAGGTGCCCTCGTTGCGCGGAATCGACGTGTCAAAGAACGCGGCTAGGGCGAGGTACACGGACGAGTAGGTGTTCGCGAGGGAACTGTTCTTGAAGCCGACGATCTGCGGATCGCTGGCGCTGAAATCAGCCACCAACTCGTCGCCGCTCACCGTCAGCGTGACGCGAATCGCGATGTCCCGCTTCTCGAAGCAGTCGTTGTCGCAGTGATCCTCTCCACGGTAGACGCCGTCGGGCAGCCCGGCGACCGCTGCTCGCATGCGCCGGTCCGCGTGGTCGAGAACACCGTCGAGATAGCGGAGATAGGCCTTGACGCCAAGCTCCTCGGTCAGCGCGATCACCCGCTCGGCGCCAATCTGCGTCGAGCCCAGCATGGCGCGCAGGTCGCCGTCCAGGAGTTCGGGCGTACGCGAGTTGATGAGCAGCAGTTCCCAGACGTCGTCGCGCACCTCGCCTTGATCGACAAGCTTCAGGACCGGCAGCCGGATCCCCTCGTGCCAGATCTCGGTGGCTTCGGGGTTGTAGGTGCCGGCCAGGCCGCCGCCGATGTCGGACTGGTGGGCGCGATTGCAGCAGAACCCCGCGACGACCGGCTCGCCGCCATCGTCGCTGACGAAGATCGGGCGGGCGATCACCCAATCCGGCAGGTGATTGCCGCCCGCCACGTAGGGATCTGAGAGCACGAACACGTCGCCAGACTTGAGACGCGTCCCGAACCTGCCGAGCAGCGCCCGGACCGCGAAGCCGCCTCCTCCGGTGTGGATGGGGATGCCGTCAGCGTTGGCAACCAACGTCCCGTCGGCGTCGGTGATGAAGCAACTGAAGTCGTGGGATTGGCTGAAGATCGTGCTGCGGGCGGTCCGCGTCATCACCCAACCCATGTGCCGGGTGATTTGGTCCAGGCGGTTCTGCATCAGGGCCAGCACGACGGGATCGAGGCCCTCCGCGCCCTCGCCACGGCGGGCGTACACGGCACTTTCCGCCACGGCCACCTCGATCAGGAACCCACCGTCGTCGCAGACCCCGAGCGTGTCGTCGGGGCCCACCAGGACGGTCGTCGTGAACGCCTCGATCAGGGCGGGACCCGGAACATGGTGCCCGGGGCGGAACGCTGCCGCGTCGTAGACGGGCGTCTGCTGCCACCCACGGCCGCTATGCCACGTCGGGCGCACTTCGACCGGCTTAGGTTCCACCCCGCCGTTCTCGCCGGCCGATACCGCCACGTCACCGGTCGAGCCCCGAGCGCTGAGCCGAACCGAAGCCAGCAGGATGGTCCCGCCATGCTGAACGTGGCCGTAGAGACGCTCGTATTCGACTTCAAAGGCCCTGCGGACGAATGTCGGTTCCATCCGCAGATCAGGCACCGTGACGCGGATCGTCCAGAGCTGTCCCGGGTGATGGAGTTCCAAGGCGTACTCGAGGACGACCCCTTCCGGCGGGAATCCCTCACGGCCTAGGACGGCCAAAGCATCGGCGCCCAGGTCCGCGAAAGCGGCCTCGACATCCGCCGGCCCAACCTCGTCGATGGAACCCGTCAGGAAACGCACGAAATCCTGGCGGATGTCGGCATGCAGCATGCCGACCGCGCACAACGCGCCAGCGTCCCGCGGCACGTAGACGCGGCGACTGCCCAAGCCGCGCGCGATCGCCGCGCCGTGCATCGGCCCGGCCCCACCGGCCGCCACGAGGGCAAAGCGTCCCGGTGCATGTCCACGTTCGACAGACATGTGCTCTACAGCGTGCAGTACGTGCTGCTCGACCATGTCGACGATGCCTGCGGCCGCCTCCTCGACGGACAACCCGAGAGGACGTGCGACCACCGAGCGTATCGCCTCGCGGGCGGCTTCGATGTCTAGGTCCAAGATCCCGCCGAGGGACCTACCCGGGCGCAGTCGGCCAAGCACCAATTGGGCGTCCGTGACCGTGGGCCGCGTCCCACCACGCCCATAGCAGGCCGGGCCGGGATCAGCACCGGCCCCTGCAGGCCCCACGTAAAGCAGCCCGGCATCGTCGACCCCGGCGATCGTCCCGCCGCCAGCGCCCACGGTGTGAATGTCGATGGCCGGCGCCGAGACGTGGTACCCGGCGACCATGACGTCGTCGCGCGCCGCGACCGCGCCGCCGGACATCAGCAGCACATCGCACGACGTGCCGCCAATCTCCATCGAGATCAGGTTGCCGGCGTCCGCGGCTTCCGCAGAGCCGTCGATGGCCTCGCCGTAAAGGTTCAGCGCGCCGACCGCGGCAGCCGGTCCGCTGAGCAGCAGGCCCACAGGCCTCTCGGCAACCTGGTCGACCGAGGCGGCACCGCCGTTCGATTGCAGCAGAAGGATCGGCCTCGGCAGACCGCACGCCGCGAGCTCGCTGTCGAGCGCGCGCAGATACGGCACGATGACCGGCAGGAGCGCCGCGTTGACCACCGCTGTCGACGTGCGCTCGTACTCGCCCATGAGCGGAGACACCGCGGCGGACGTGGTGATCCACTCGCCGGACCAGCGTTCGGCAAGCGCATCCGCCACCGCGCGTTCGTGCGCGTCGTTCAGAAAACTGTTCATCAGGCACACGGCGACAGCTTCGACGCCTTCCGCCGCGAACTCGGCAACAATGTCGTCAAGCCCGGCAAGATCGAGCGGCGTGATTTCGGTTCCCGCAGCGTCTATCCGCCCTGGGACGGACTTGCGCAGGTAGCGGGGCACGAGAACCGGCGCGTAGGGCAGTCGGTGGTTGAACTGGTCCTCGCGCAGCCCCCGGCGGATCTCTAGCGTGTCGCGGAAGCCATGCGTCGCGACGAGGCCGACCGTGGCGCCCTTGGCCTCGAGCATGGTGTTGGTCGCAATTGTCGAACCGTGCACGAACAAGGCGCACGGTTCGAGAAGCTCGCGAACCGATCGGCCCAAGTCTGCGGCGAGTCGCCCCACGGCGGCGATGACCCCACGGCTGGGATCGCGCGCGACGGAGGGCACCTTGGCAACCCACGTCTCGCCGCGGGCATCGGCGAGCACGAGGTCGGTGAACGTGCCGCCGACGTCGACACCGATCCGCCAGGGTGCGATTGGTCGGCGGGGTTCCATCAGCCGCAATGCTCGCACGGAACGGCGCGGGATGCCGTTCGCGGATCGCGGCTGACGTTACGGCGGATGTGTCATCTGGCGCTTTCCGACGCGGTCCTTATGATTGGGCCGATCATTCGGCTTCCCTGTCACCCATGTCCTCTCCGTTCGTCATCCAGTGCTCGCGCGAGATCTTCTCGGAAACCGAGATCGAGATACTCGAGGAACACGGCGCGCGACTTAAACGCCTCGCCGATGGCTGCCAGCGACCCCGCAAGCCGGCCGGGCGGCGTTTCGTGGAGGTCGCGAACGGACGACGCCTACCGGAGACGGTGTACGAGAAGGTCTGGATGAAGTATCAACAGCGCCTCGAATTGGAGCGGGATCCCGCCTTCCAGGACGCCATGGGGCCGCTCCGCAAGGCGCACGACGACCGGGAGGACTGGAAGCGCATGCGCGGCGCCACCTGGGGCGAGATGGTACGGCGGTCCCGGGGACTCGACGACTAGCCCGCTCGCCGAGACCGTCTTCTGGGTGCCCCCAAGGCGCGGTAGGAGCCCCTCAGAGCCTAGCAGCCTGTGGCAAAAGTCCATCGAGTCCATGTCGCCCGGTCAGCAGAAGAAGGTGGAGCTGGTCGGTTCGTTCGTGACCTCCGCAGACCTGCTCCTTTGGGACGAGCCACTCAACCATCTCGATATCGATGCGCGGGAAGCGATCTAGGACGTGGTGCTCCGCGATGCCTCCACCCTGGTTTTCGTGGAACACGACGCGGCATTCGTGGACCGCGTCGCTACGCAGGTCGTGGGACTGCGCCCACGGTGCGTTGGTTTTCAGTAGCGACGGACAAGAGTCGAGTTCGCGTTCTTCGCCGATCCGGCCAAGTTGTGGTTGGATTGACTGAAGGCGTGTGCCGTTCGACACCGTCAGCGCCAGGTACTCCAGGGAACGTGCACTTGTGGCATGACGCTTGCCTGTCCTGCCATTACCGACCCGGAATCCGACTTGACGAGGTAGTTGTGATGAGCCAGAAAACGCCGACACGCACAGCACACAGACGGGCGCGCGGCGCCCTGTGGGCATCGACGGGATTTTATGTCCTGATCGCCTTCGAGTTCTTTTACATGGCCTCCCCCTTCGCCGCATATCTCTATGCGGTCTACGGCCCGGGGCTCGACTGGCTGCAAGCCTCCTGGGCTACGAGCTGGGCCATCCACTTCTTCCTGCCGCATATCGTTGCCGAGACGCGATCCGTGCTGGTCAACGCCCTGGAAACCGTCGGCTTCGCTCTCTTCGGGGCGGGCCTGGCCGGTTTCGCGGCCGGAGTGTTCCAGATCTACCGTGCCAAGCTGCGCCGCAGCGACGCCGTGATGGGCGGGCTGTACCGGCATATCCGACACCCCCAGTACCTGGCCCTGATCGTCGCGAGCGTGGGCATGCTCCTGATCTGGCCGAGATACCTGGTGGTGATCGCGACCGTCACGGTCATCTTCGTCTACATCGCGCTGGCCAAGGCGGAAGAACGCATCTGCCTGAGGCAGTTCACCGGCTACGCCGATTACATGCGGCGAACCGGAATGTTCCTTCCCGCATTCCTGACACCGGACTTCCCGCTGCCTGACGGAACCCGCATCGCTACGCGTGTTGCGGCATGGTCGTTTACGTACGCCGCTGTCCTTGCATCAGCCTTGCTCGCCGCATCCATGTTGCGCACCTACGCCCTCGACTCGCTCTATCGCACCGAGGTCGAAGACAACGTCTACTTGTCTGTCGTGGAAATCAGTGACGGGGACCTGGAGGCCGTCGCAACGCTTGCAAGTTCCGCCGCCGGCGCCAAGCAATCACTGGCCGGTCGGCAACACCTGTTGAATTTTGTCATCCCCGCCGAGATGTACATCTCGGAGATCCCCATGAAGCTGCCACCGGGGGCGTCGTTCGGTCACGAGGTGCCCGAAAACCGAGATCCCGCGCTGTACAAAGTGGTCTTCACCGAACCGATCTTCGATGGAGACGGGCTGCCGCCGGATGGGGATGTGCTGGCGCATGCCGTCAACAAGATGCCATTGGTCGAGGTGCATGTGGATCTGGCCGCAAACGAAGTCAGCGCGGTGATTCCGCCACCCGAAGAACCATTCTACGGCAATCGGCAGGTGCCGGTGTTCTAGCAGCCCCTAGCAAAAGTCCATCGAGCATCGGTCCGATCAAAAAGTAAAGTTCGTTGGCAAGTAAACGGCTGGAAATCAGTATGGCAGTCGGTAAGCGATCGGCGGGACGGCAAGACGAGATGTTCGTTGCAACGAGTGAGATTCGCCGCCTGAGCCACCCGTTCTACCAGGCACTGGAGCGGATGCTGAAAAACGAGGGATTCGACGCCTTTGCCGAAGCAGCGTGTCGCGAATTCTATGCGGAGAAAAACGGTCGGCCGGGGATTCCGCCGGGCGTGTATTTCCGCATGCTGCTGATTGGCTACCTGGACGGGATCGGTTCGGAACGCGGCATTGCGTGGCGGTGCGCGGACTCGATTTCGCTGCGCGATTTTCTCGGCTACGGCTTGTCGAAGAATCCGCCGGATCATTCGAGCGTATCGAGGACGCGCCGGCGGTTGAGCCTGGAGGCGCATGAGGCGGTGTTCGGTTGGGTGCTTGAGCGGCTGAGCTCGTCGGGTCTGTTGAGCGGCAAGACACTGGGTGTGGACGCGACGACGCTGGAAGCCAACGCGGCGCTGCGTTCGATCGTGGCGCCGGGACGACGGGACCGGCTACGAGGACTGGCTTGAGGAGTTGGCGCAGGCGTCGGGGATCGAGACGCCGACGCGCGCGGACCTGGCGAAGCTGGACCGCAAGCGGCCGAAGAAGGGAGCGAACGACGACTGGACGCACCCGGGGGCCCCGAGGCCCGGATCACGAAGATGAAGGACGGCCGCACGCATCTGGCGCACAAGCTGGAGCAGGCGTCGGACATGGATTCCGGGGCGGTTGTGGCGGTGACGGTGCAGACGATGGACGGGGGCGATTGCGCCTCGATGCCCGTTACGCTTGACGAGGCCGGGCGAGAGTTGTCGGCCTTGGAAATCGAGCCGCGTGAGGCGGTGGCCGACAAGGGGTATCACAGCAACGCGACGATGAAACGGCTCAAGGCGAGCGGCTTGCGCAGCTACGTCAGCGAACCCGACCGGGGCCGGCGCAACTGGAAACGCGATCGGGAAGCCCGGGACCCGACCTATGCAAATCGCCGACGGGTCCGGGGCGCCCGGGGCAAGCGGTTGTTGCGTCGGCGCGGCGAGATTCTTGAGAGGGCGTTTGCACATCTTCTGGAGACCGGCGGGCTGCGCCGCGTGCATGTCCGGGGCCAGGAGAACATCCGCAAACGCATGCTGGTTCATGCGGCGGCCTTCAATCTCGGGTTGCTGATGCGGAGCCGATTCGGATACGGGACTCCGCGAGCCATGCAGGGACACGCGATTGCGCAAGCCGAACTGGCGAAACGGGCGGCAAAGGCGGCAATTCGGCCTGTCATTCGCTTGATAATCCGCTTTCTGGGCATTTTTCCGCCGAAAATGGGACGATCATCGAAGTTGAAGACTAGCAAGCATACGCACGCCTACCTGAGGTCGCCGGTTCGTGGGTATGAGTCTCTCGCCTCAAAAGCAGGTTTTGCCACGGGCTGCTAGGCGGCAGACGCAATGCGGGGGAGATCAACCGGCTGATTGCCTGGGCGCGAACGTTGGCAGCAGACTACGAGCCCCCCGAATGAAGAAACAGGCTTTAGTCGGGCTTCTCAAAACGGAATGGATGCTACCTCTTGCGGCAGGGGAGGAACCATGAGTGGTGGGAGAACCGCTCGACCGGCAAACGCTCCGCAGTCCCGCGCCATAAGGAGTGTCAGGAATTACGTGTGCGGGCCACCATTGGCTGAGCCGTTGCCGTCCA
>JAPOVK010000025.1 GCA_026708185.1 Gammaproteobacteria bacterium
ACCCAGGTGTTGTTCGGGCCTTCGTATTCGTTGGTGCGCATGGCGGCGTAGAACGACAGCCGCTCCGAGAGCGGGCCCGCGATGGAGATGCGTCCACCGGACTCCGTGACAGCGCCGACGTTCGTGGGGTTGTCTGCGCGCATTCCGTTCACCCGCGCCGGGTTCTGGTTGATGAGATAGCCGTCATCCTCCGCCGCAAACGCGAAGGCCCGCACCGCCCAGCCGCCATCGCCGAGAGGCAGGTTGACGCTGCCTTCCAAGTCCATCGTCCCCTGCTCGCCGCCGAGCAGTTTGACCCGGCCCGATACGGCCTCCGAATCCGGTCGCGCACTCACGAACTTGACAGCACCGCCGATGTTGCTGCCGCCGTAGAGTGTGCCCTGCGGACCCTTGAGCACCTCGACCCGTTCCAAGTCCCCGAAGCGCGACGAAGCGTCCGAGAAGATCTGCGTATCGTCCAGGTAGAAGCCGACGCCCTGCGTATTGCCGAACGAGCCAAGCCCCCGGATGGAGACGTTCGGGAATCCATCGAGACGCATCGACAGGTTCAGGTTTGGAACCTGGAACCCGATCTGCTCGAGTCCCTTCAGGTTCTGCCGGTCGATGTCGGCACCAGAGATCGCCGCAACCGACTCGGGAATCTCGAGTAGGCTCTCCTCGCGCTTGCGCGCGGTAACGATGACTACTTCCAGCGCGTCCGAGGCACTGGCTCCTTGAGCCTCGGCTTCCTGAGCGCCCGCGGGGTTCACCGCGAACAGCAAGATCATTGCCGACGCCACGGCCGATACGGCCAGCCGGCTTTTCTCTCTCCCTAACATGATTTCGTCCTCCCCTCAAGAGGACTCCTTATTCTGTGCCTGATCGGCCACCGGGGCAAGCTGATTCGGTGTCCGAGGCCCCGGGTGCCGCTCCGCTGGACAGTCGCGGAACGCTGCCGAGGTTTGCTTCCACGCGGCTTTCGTGCCAATAATCTTGGCTCCTTTCGCCCCGGAGTGCGCCATGGCAAAAGCCATTCACACGATGATCCGCGTGCAGGAACTGGACCGCTCCATCGACTTCTACGACCAGGCATTCGGCCTCAAAGTGGCCGAGCGGGTGGATTTCGACGATTTCACGCTGGTGTACCTGCGCAACCCCGAGAACGACTTCGAGCTCGAACTCACTTGGAACCACGACCAGGAAGGGGCTTATACGCACGGCTCCGGCTACGGCCACGTCGCCATGGTGGTCGACGACTGCGCCGCCGAACGGGAGCGATTCGACGGCGCGGGGTTCAACCCGAGGCCCGTGAGCGAACTGCACCGCGACGGGGCGCTACTGGCCCGCTTCTTCTTCGTGGAGGATCCCGACGGCTACAAGATCGAGGTGCTGGAGCGCCACGGCCGGTACCAGTAGGGGACACGCTTTGTCCCAGTTGGCCAGCTTCGCCTAGCCCCATGCCCTTGCCGCCGCCAAGAGCGTAAGAGGCTGCAATGTCCGAAGGCGACCCGGGCCGTCCCATCGAGAGCGACGGTCGGGTCGTAACCGAACTGAAGCTCTTCGGCACGCTGGGCTTCCCGATCATCCTCACGCAGCTCTCCCAGATGGGCATCGGCGTGATCGATTCCATCATGGCGGGACGGGTCAGCCCCACGGACCTCGCCGGGGTCGCGCTCGGCGGCAACTTCTACTTCCCGCCGGTCGTGCTCCTCGCCGGCATCGCGATGGCCGTCACGCCGACGATGTCCCAAATGCACGGTGCTGGCGACGAGGCGCGCGGTGGCGCCGTGGTCCGCCAGGCTCTTTGGATCGCCGTCGTCGGCGGCTTGCTGGCGATGGGACTCATGCAGTTCGGCGAGGCGGGCTACCGCCTGATCGGCGTCGACGAAGAAGCCATCCCCGTCGCCACCGCCTACCTCACCTACATGAGCTTCGGCGTGGTGCCGACCATCGCCTTCTTCGTCCTGCGCTACCTCTGCGAAGGGCTGTCGTGGACGACGCCATCGATGGTCGTGGCCTTCGGCGGACTGGCGCTGAAGCTGCCGCTCAACTACCTCTTCGTGTACGGTGGCCTCGGCATACCTGCCATGGGTGGCGCCGGCTGCGGCCTCTCCAGCGCCATCATCATGTGGCTCCAGCTATTCGCCATGATCTTCATCGTGCGCTACTCGCGCGTGCAGCGGGCGGGTGCGTTCTCCGAGTTCTCCCTGCCGGACTTCAGCGTCATCTGGCGACTGGTGAAGCTCGGCATCCCGATCGGCATCACCATGTTCTTCGAGGGCACGGTCTTCTCGGTGGTCACGCTCCTCATCGGGCGTTTGAGCGTCGAGGCCGTTGCGGCGCACCAAGTCGTCTTCAACGTGGGCAGCGTCACGTCGATGATCCCGGTCGCGCTGGGTGTCGCGGCGACCATTCGCGCGGGCTACAACGTGGGGGCCAAGGACTATCCCGGTGCCCGCCGTTCCGTCTACGTCGCGCTCGCCGCGGCGCTTACCTTCGCAGTCCTTGCCGCCACTGTCCTGCTGCTCTTCCGCGACCTGATCGCGAGCGCCTACACGACGGACATGAACGTCCTCGCAAGCGCATCGGCCTTGCTGATCATCCTCGCCCTCTACCAGTTCGTCGACGACACACAGACCACGGCCATCGGTTGCCTGCGCGGCTACAAGGACGTGCGCATCCCCATGGGGATCGTGCTCTGCTCGCACTGGGGCATCGGCATCCCGGTTGGCAGCGTGCTGGGATACGGGCTGTTCGGTTTGGAGCCGTGGGGGGTCTCGGGCTTCTGGTGGGGGCTCATCACCGGCTTCGGAATCGCGACCATCAGCCTCAATACCCGGCTTGCGTTCCTGTCCCGGAGCGAACAGCGCATACGCCGCTACGCCGAGGCTTAAGCCAGACCGTCAGTCGTCCGTGTAGCGGATCTCCAAACGGCGCAGGCGCCACGCGGCCAATGCGATCCCGGCGACGGTCAGGGCGAGCAGCGTGAGCATGGAAACCCATGGCAAGGGCGAGCGCGCCAAGATCGCGAACGGTCCGTCCGGGACGGGTAGCGGCACCGAGGTCAATGCCCCCAGGTAGTAGCGCACGCTGAGCGCCTGCAACGTCGGCGGCAGCAGGAAGTGGAGCCCCTCCCATGCCAGCAGACCCGCCACGGGCAGGATCGGATTGGCGAAGAGCAGGCCGAAAAGCAGGAACACGGCGCCGTAGGCCAGGCAGGCCAGCAACGTCGTGCCGAGGTCCTGGAGCAATGACGCCATCCACTCCCAGGGCATGGCGCCGCCCGGCAGCCCGAACAGAAGTACGCAAGCCAAGACCGTCGCGCCGCCGAATAACACCCACGACACGACCACGCCGGCCGCGTACTTGCCGAGCAGCAACGCATCGCGGTGTATCGGTGCCAGCAGGTAGTAGTGCAGCGTCCGCTCCAGGATCTCCGACCGGAAGAGCTTGGTGAAGATGAACGCACATCCGAAGAAGACGGTTACGCCGAGCAGGAGGTTGTAGAAAACGGCGGGGAAGGCGCCGCCTCGGTCGAGGGTGACCTGCGTGCTTACCACGACCGCGACACCCACGGGCAGCGCCGCGAGCAGGAAGGCCGGCAGCGAATGCCGGGGGCGCATGATCCTCACCACCTCGATGCGGAACACCGCGCCCACTTGGTGAACGAAGGGAGCGGGGCTGGCCACGGGCAATGCGTCCATCAGCGCTCCACGGCCGGCGCCGAGACCAGGTCCGCGTAGATGGCCTCAACCGACGCGTCGACCGGCGTCACGCCCTCGATGCGCACGTCGTCGAGGCACACCAGTTCGCCCAGCCTCTGAAAGAACGCGTCCGCATCGGCTGTGCGAACGGAAAGGCCCGCACCATCGTCGTGCAGCCGAACTTCAACAGCGGCATCGAGCGCGAACAGGCGCGAAGCGACATGAGCAGCACGGTCGCAGCGGATCGAGACGCGCGCCTGGCGGATCTGGCCTTGGGCGGCATCGGCGCCCGAGGCGACGCCCGTCCCAGCCCCGTCGCGGATCTCCGCCACGTCACCCGAGGCAACCAGGTAGCCGCCGTCGAGGAACACGACGCGGTCCGAGACGGCGTCCACCTCGTGGAGGATGTGGCTGGAGATCAGCACCTGGGCACCGTCGTCCGCGAATGCGCGAAACAGCGCGATGGCCTCCGCCCGGGCTTGCGGGTCGAGTCCGTTGAGCGGCTCGTCGAGGAGCAGCACGCGCGGTCCGTGCCCGATCGCGCGCGCCACCTTCAGAGCCTGGCGCATACCCTTGCTGTAGACATCGATGCGCCGATCCGCAGCGGCGCCCAGGCCGACCCGGTCCAGGGCGATGGTCGCGCCCTCCTCGGCTTGCGTTGCCGCGTATCCATAGAGACGCAGCGAGCCGACCATGAACTGTCGCCCGCTGATGCCCGGCGGGAACGCGTCGTACTGCGCACAGTAGCCAAGATCGCGGGCGAAGAGACGCGCCTTTTCGACGGAACGGCCAAGCACCTCGATGTGTCCTCGGCTCGGCCTCACCAGTCCGGCGATGAGGTTCATGAGGGTCGACTTGCCGGCGCCGTTCGGTCCGACCAGACCCGTCACGCCCGGTTCGAGCGTCGTGGTGATGCCGTTGACGCCCATCACCTCGCCGTAGAACTTCGATACGTCGTCGAGGCGGATCGCTGCGTTCACAGTCGTAGCGCCAACGCCCACGTCGCAAGCGCCACCAGGCCGGCAACGACCAGGCCGGCGAGCGCGACGGGCATCGCCGGTTCGCCGATCCCCGAAAGCGTAGCTGAAATGCCCTGCACGGCATCGGCCAGGTCGAGGAAGCTCGCGGTCCGACCGCCGAGTGCCGATTGCAGGACGTCACCGAGGGTCGTGGTCACGATGTACGCGCCGAGCAGCCCCAAGGTCGCCGCGGGTCGCCATTTCACCCAAGCCGAAATCGCCAGCGCCAGCATCGCGAGGCTAAGCGTCCAAGCCAGCAGGCCGGTCGTGAACGCCGACGCCAGGCGTGCGGCACCGAGCCAGTCGACTTCGCCGCCATAGCCCGCATTCACGACGATGAGGACCAGGCCGGGGCACAGACCAACGGCCACACAGAGACCAACGAGGACCAGGAGTTTTCCAGCCACATACGAACGCCTTGGGACCGGTCGCGAAAGGTAGAGAGGCATCGCGTTGTTGGCCAGGTCCGGTGCCACCAGCCCGGGCCCCACCACGAGCACGACAAGGAAGGTCACGACCTGGGCAATGTCGAGCGCGGTCTCGAAGAGCCACGCGTCGAGGTCCACAACGCTGGCGATCGCGGTTTCCGCGTCTTCGATGGCTCCCACGTTGTGGCGCACGTAGACGGCAATCAGCAGCACGAGGCTCGGCACCAAGCAGGCGACCAGGAACGCGACGAAGAGCCGCGAGCGCATGGTCGCTGCCAGTGCAAAGCGGGCGATCACGTAGGCTCCGGCGCTTGCCGAAGGTCGGCCGTCCGCGCCGGTACTTCCCGGCGAGGCCCGGGGCCGCCGCTCCGTGCGCAGGACCGTCGACGCCGAGGTCACCGCGCAACGTCCGCGCGATCGGCCTCAGCCATCGTGCGCAGGAAGATGTCCTGCAACGAGTCGCGCTTGTGGTCAAGCTGGCGGATCTGCACCGACAGCTTGCCCGCGAGCGCATACAGGTCGCGGACATCGACTCCCTCCGGCAGCACGGCCTTCAACCGCCGGTCGCTGCTTCGCGCCACTTCGCAGCCGAGTTCGACCAGTCCATTGGCGAATCCGGCTTCGTCGCCTTTCACCTTGAGGAAGAGAAACCGCCGATTGCTGCGCCGCTCCGCCGCCAAGTCGCAGTGGTTCGCGATCCGCCCGTCCTTGAGCAGGACGACCTCGTCGCAGCAGGCCTCCACGTCCGGCAGCAAGTGCGAGGACACCACGAGGCGCGTGCTGCCCTCGTCGCGTAGCTCCCGGATCAGGCCCAGCATGCGCTCGCGCCCGGTCGCGTCGAGGCCGTTGGTGGGCTCGTCGAGCAGCAACAACCGGGGCGCGTGCGCTATCGCCTGCGCCAACTTGACGAGTTGCTTCATCCCGGACGAATAGGACTCGATGTTGCGGTAGCGCGCCTCCCCCAAGCCAACGCTGAACAACGCTTGGTGGGCGCGGTCGAGCGCATCCTGTGCGGCGAGGCCTGACAGTTCCGCCATGAAGCGCACGAAACGCACGCCCGTCATACCCGCGATGAAGCTGTCCCGTTCCGGCATGTAGCCGATCAGCGCGCGCACCGCTTGCGTCTCGCGCACGACGTCGTGACCGAACAGGCGTGCGCTGCCGCGACGCGGCTTCAGGAAGCCTAGCAGGGTGTTCAAGAGCGTGGTCTTGCCGGCCCCGTTGGGACCGAGTAGGCCGATGCAGCGGCCTTGGATGCGAGCGTTCAAGCCATCGAGGATCGTCCGTCCACCAAGGTCGACGCCAAGGCTGTCAAACTCCGCCCACGCTTCACTCAAGTCCCACCGCTCCCGGGTATGGCACCTGCACTCATACCCGCGAGTATGGCCAACTCGGGCAACGACAGTCCAAGGGGCCCGTTGACGACCACCCTGATGCGGTCGGGTTCTCGATAGACGGCGTGCATCCACGGCCCCGCGTCGGCGAGGATTTTGATGACGGCCTGTCGCTCGGCCGGGATCGCATCGCGGAGCAACGTCCGCACGCTGCCGGCCAAGTCGCCGAACTCCGTGTAGCCAACCGCCGAGAAGTCGAGATAGGTGTCGTCCGGCAGCAGTTCGCGGAATCGGCGCGAACCAGGCAGTGTCACCCCCGACTCGTACGTCCGCCGGGCCTGCTCCAGCAGGGCCGGGCTCGCCGCCGCGACCAGATAGCCGTCGAAGTACGCGTAGTGCGCGGACACCTTGCCGACGCTCAGTTGCACCACCGGATAGGGGCCGGTGGTGTCCGTGAGCAGCGTTGCCCTGGTGTCGTCCCCCTGTCGCGCCGCGCGCTCGTTGAGCCGCGTCGCAGCGGTCTCGATGCCAAGCTGGAACGCCTCCCGGTCATAGACCTCGACCACGGCCTGCCACGTTGGTGTGGGCAGCAGGGCGCCGTCGAAGCCGATCGCCAGTTCGCCGCCCGCAGCGCGCACCCAGTCCTCCACGAAGTCGAGGGAACCGAGTTCGTCCGACGCCTGCGCATCATCGGCTTGCTTGAGGAGCGCGGCGAGTTCGTCGACGTTGCCGAGGAGCAGCGCGGCCGCGATCTCCGCGTCCGGTGCAAAAAACTCCAGTGCGCCCATCGGACCCGGCTCGTCAAGCCACGTCAGCGCCTCGGGGACGTCGCCGACGAACCGGACCTCCGCCGTCAGCCGCGTTCGGTCGTCCTCGGCAAGCCCCTCCACGATCAGCGTCTCGGCGCCGGCGATGCCGAGACCGGCTAATTCCAAGCCGTCCGCTTGCATCGGTGCGAGGTCCATGCCACCGAGGTAGTACGCGCCGCGGGCATACCCCTCCTTGAGCCGCGCGTAAAGCTTGCCGTCTGCGAAGGCGTGGTCCGCACCGCCCTGCAGTGCCTCGACCTGGCGCAGCGCGCCCGGATCACTGGAGACCACCAGCAAGTCATCGGTGAGCCACGCCGAGAGCACGCCTTCCCGCGCAAAGGCCGGCGAACCAACCACCTCGACGTCGACGCCCTCCGGCAACTCGAGCTCGGCCACGAGATCGGGGTTGAGTCCCTCGCGACTGACCTCGGCGAGCAGCACCGGCGGCGCATCCGCCCGGCGGAATGCAAACACCGTCTCCTCGCCTAGGTATTCGGCCACCTCGGCCAGCCACTCGACGTATTCGTCCACCGAGGCCCGCACCTCGGCATCGACGAAACGTGTGCGGACCATCCCGTAGCCCTTGGCGATCTTCGCAGGCGCATTCGGGATTGCGGCATAAGCCACCGTGTCGTTCGGCACCAAGTCCAGCAGCCGCGGCGAATGGCGCGGCCTGGCGCTCAGCAGCGAGCCCAGTTCGCGCCGGAGCGCGGTGTATTCGGCCAGCATGTCGGCATAGCGGTCGGCGTCGGCGCTCCAAGCGACATCGTCGACCACGCTCGTCACCACAACGCCGCGCGTGTCGAACTGTTCGCCGGCGCGCAGACTCTTGCGGCTGCCGCTCGAACGCACTTCCACCTCTCCTTCCACCACCGCGACGCGCGTGCCCTTGGTGCCGTGGCTGAGCCCGAACACCGTGCCCTTCACGGCCACCACGACATCGTCGGTCGCCACCTCCAGCGTGCTGCCGCCCTGGGCGGCGGCTTGCACGATGACGCGGCCCCGATCGACGTGCACGCGGTTACCCAAGCGCTGGCGTCGCAGGCGCAACTGGGTGCGCGCCTCGATCTCCAGCACGGAACCGTCGTCCAAGGCAAGCCACGTCGAGCCCTGCTTCCCCGTGCGCAGGACCTCGTTGCCGGAGACCCAGTCCCCGCCGGACAGACGGCTCAATCCGGCATCGGCGACGCGGTAGATGCCGCCCACGGAGGTGTCCACCCGCGCGAGCCGGGTTTGGTCGGCAACCGGCAGGGCCGGGTACACGAGTGCGAAACCGACCGCCGCAGCCAGCGCGGCCGCCACTGCCCATGGCCAGGCGCTCCGATTGCGGCGCGGGCCCGGCATCCGCCGGTCGCGCGCTCGAGGGGTCCGTCCCGCGTCGCGTAACGCACGGCGCAGGGCGACGGAGCTGTTCAACTCCTCCTCGAAGAGCAGTCGTCGGTCGGCGCTCAACGTCCCGGCCCGATAGTCGGGAATCAACGCACGATAATCATCGATCACCGCGGAGTGGCTCGACATTGCTGTCGCCGCCCGGCGCAGCGCTTTCGCTTCGGCCTGGGCATCGGGCACGTCGTCACGCACGGCGCGCAACGCCTGGTCGAGCAACCCGTCGTCGGTGTTTTCGTTCATGACCTCCTCCTACCGATCGGCTGGATCGACGCGATCCGCCTCATCGGCATCCCCGGTTCCCCCAAGTACCCCACGCAAGCGCGCCCGCGCCCGGTGCAGCGTCACGGCCACCGTGGACGCCGACGTGCCGAGCAGTTCGGCGATTTCGACGTTGCTCAAGTCCTCGAAGTAGCGCAGGGCGACGATCTCGGCCCAATTGGGCGAAAGCGTCGACAGCGCCGCCCGGAGGCGCACGCGCAACTCCGCCTGCCAAACGCTCTGCGCAGCCCCTTGGGCCGCCGCGTCCGGCATTTCGCCGACGGCGTCCGTGTCCGAGTCCAACCCGACGCGGCGTCGCCGCAGCACGTCGAGGGCGCCGTTGACCGCCGAACGGGCGAGGTAGGATCCAGGCGTTCTGCCGAGCCGACCGCCTGGCGTCGTCTGGTCGCTCCCCCGACGCAGCGTATTGAGGAACACCGTCTGCAGGACGTCCTCGGCATCTTCCACGTTGCCGGTAATCCGGTACGCCGTGCGAAACACCTGGCGACCGTGCTGCTCGAATGCGGCTGCAACCGAGGCATCAGGGATACCGTTTGCGCAGGCGGGATCGGTCAGGTCCATCGTGCGGTAGAAACGTCCATTCGCGTCAAGGACGCTGGCGGAATGGCGTTCATTAACGGGAGGCTCGCGCGGCTACGCCGCATCGAGAACGGGCAGGCCCACTGCTGCCATGGATCAGCCCCTGAGAGTCCGCCGCAGGTCCTCAAGCTCCGCGATCAGTTGGCGCACCACGAGCCTCGACTGCGTCTGCTCCTCGGCGCCCTGCTTGCCGGCCAGGCGCTGCCGCGCGCCATCGATGGTGAACCCCTGGTCGTAGAGCAGTTCGCGGATGCGGCGGACCATGATCACGTCGCGGGGCTGGTAGTAGCGGCGGTTGCCACGCCGCTTGACGGGATGGAGTTGCTTGAACTCGCGCTCCCAGTAGCGCAGCACATGGGGCTTGACGGCGCAGAGTTCGCTGACCTCGCCGATCGCAAAGTAGCGCTTGGCGGGGATCGGCGGCAACTGGTCTGCTACCGGCGCTGCGTCCTCAGAAGCCGACGGTCGGTCACTCATCGACTCGCCGCCGACCTGAACTAGCCCGATTCGTCGCGCGGGACGTAGCCCACGACGCGGGCGCGCAGCTTCTGCCCCGGACGGAAGGTGACGACCCGTCGCGCCGTCACCGTCTTGGCCTCGCCAGTACGCGGATTGCGGCCGGGGCGTTCCTTCTTGTCGCGCAGGTCGAAATTGCCGAATCCCGAGAGCTTCACCGGTTCGTTGGCGGCAAGCGAGGCGCGTATTTCCTCGAAGAAGGACGCGACGATTTCCTTCGCCTCCCGCTTGTTGAATCCGTGGACCTCGACCAGCCTTTCGGCCAGCCGCGCCTTGCTCAATGCCCCCAAAACCCAACCCACTCCGGTGAAGGCGCGTCGCCTACCGGCGACGCGTACGCGCGTCGCCTGGCGGCGACGCGGATGGAGACGCCGCTCGGGTTGACCAAACCTACCGCAAATGCGCACCAAGTCGGGACTTCAGGTCGGCCAACGCGTCATCCACTTTCTGGTTTATCTCCGCCTCTGCAAGAGTGCGCGAACGATGCTGGAAGGTCAAGCTGATGCCGATACTTTTTCGTCCTGATTCAACACCTTCGCCGGTGTAGAGGTCGAAAACGGCGAACCCCGAGAGGAGTCCGCCGAACCGTTCACGCACGACCGCCTCGATCTCGGTCGCCGGCACGGCGTCGTCGACCACTAGCGCCAGATCGCGTCGTACGGTCGGTTGCCGCGACAAACCCCCGAAAACCCGCCGCTGCCTAGTGGCCAGCGCGAGAACGCCAAGTTCGAAGCAATACACGTTGCGCGGCAGATCCAAGGTCGCGGCGACCTCGGGATGCAGTCGCCCGAGCCGGCCAACCGTCTCGCCATCGATGCACACCGCGGCCGCCTGCCCGGGGTGCAACGCCGGATCCTGCGTGGGCATGAATTCGGCGGCCCGACCACCAAGCGCCAGCAGGCGCTCCACATCACCCTTCACGTCGAAGAAGTCGGCATCGACGGATTCATGGGCCCAGTTCTGCGCATGCCGGGGGCCGCTCAGGATTCCACCACACAGGAGATCCTGCTTGAGCTCATCGCCGACGACACGGAAGCACTGTCCGACTTCGAACAGTCGCAAGCGTTCCGTCTGTCGGGCCAGGTTGCGCTGCAAAGCGCCCACCAGCCCCGGAAGAAGGCTCGTCCTCATCACGGCATGCTCGCTCGACACCGGGTTCTTGACCCGGATCGGATCCACGGACGGCTCGAGGACATCGGCGAGTTTCTGGTCAACGAAACTGTAGGTGATCGCCTCCGCGTAGCCCAGATCGACAAGGAGGTCCGCGAAGCGCGCAGCGGGTGCGACAGCCAGGTCCGGCTGGCCGAGCGGCAGCCCCCCGGTCGGTACGCGACTGGCGACGGCGTTGTAGCCGTGGATACGCAGCACTTCCTCGACCAGATCCTCTTCGCGTTCGATGTCGAAACGATGGCTCGGCGTGGTAACGGTCCAGACGATCTCGTCGCCGCTGCCGCTCGTGACCGGATTGAGTTCGAGGCGGTCGAGGATGTCGCCGACTTCGGTCGGTGGGATTTCCTCCCCTACCAGCCGATCCAGACGGCGCTTGCGCAAGCGAACGGCCTTGGCGCGGGGCAGATGCGCCTGGCTCACGGCCTCCACGACCGGGCCGGCTTCGCCACCGACCAGGTCGAGCAGGAGAGCCGTTGCCCGTTCCATGGCTTCGGCCTGGAGTTCGGAGTCGACGCCGCGCTCGTAGCGGTGCGCGGCGTCGGTCTGCAGGGCGAAACGGCGCGCCGTTGCTGCCACGCTCAACGGGTCGAAGAATGCACACTCGAGGAAGACGTTGCGCGTGGATAGCCCGATGCCACTGCGGTTTCCGCCCATCACGCCCGCAATGGCGACCGGCCCTTGCGCGTCTGTGATCAACAGCGGACACGCGTCACCGGCGTGCGTGTCGCCGACGGCGATTTCGCGGTCGTCGAGGAGCGTCAACGACTCGCGCGGACGAGCATCACGGACGACGATGCCACCGTGCAGGCGGTCGAGATCGAACGCATGCATCGGTTGCCCGAGTTCTAGGAGCACGTAGTTGGTCACGTCGACCACCGGGTCGATGGAGCGCAACCCCGAACGACGCAGCCGTTCGCGCAGCCACCACGGCACGGGCCGCGCAACGTTGACTCCGGCGATCACGCGGCCAAGGTAGCGAGGGCAGCCGTCGAAGTTCTCGATGGCGACCGGAAAGGCTTCGTCGGTGGTGGACGGAATTCGATCGATGGACGGGCGGCGCACAGATTGGCGCGTCAGCAACGCCACTTCTCTCGCCAAGCCGCGGATGCTCAAAGCGTCGCCCCGGTTCGGCGTCAGGTCGAGGTCGATCGTCACATCGTCCAGCGACAAGACTTCCGAGAGGTCGCGACCGGGCGTCAACGCCTCGTCGGCCGCGTAGCCGTTACCCAGATCCAGGATCCCGGCTTCGTCCTCGCCGAGGCCGAGTTCGACTTCGCTGCACAGCATCCCGGACGACTCGACGCCACGCAATGCAGCGCGCTTGATCGCGAATCCGCCGGGCAACACCGCACCGACACGCGCCAAAGCGGTCTTCATGCCGACGCGGACGTTGGGGGCCCCGCAAACGACCGTCAGCCGGGCGTCGCCGTCGTAGACCCGACAGACCTTCAGCTTGTCGGCGTCCGGGTGTTTCTCCACCGCCTCGACGCATGCCACAACGACCCCGGCGAGATCGGCAGCGACGGGTTCGACGCCGTCCACCTCCAAGCCCGCGTTGGTGAGCTTGTCGCACAACTCGGGCGTCTTGAGGTCGAAAGGGACCCAGTCGTGCAGCCAACGTGCGCTGAACTTCATGCGAACTGCTCGAGGAAACGGATCTCGTTGTCGAACAACAGGCGCATGTCGTCGATCTCATACAGGAGCGCCGCGAGCCTATCGGCACCGAAACCGAACGCGAAGCCGGTGTAGCGCTCCGTGTCGATGCCCATATTGGCCAACACGTTGGGATGCACCATGCCGCAGCCCATGACCTCCGACCAGCCGGTATACCCGCAGTAGCGGCAGCCGGCGCCACCGCAGTGCACGCAGCGCACATCCACCTCGGCAGACGGTTCCGTGAAGGGGAAATACGAAGGCCGGAAGCGCACGCCGATCTCCTTCTCGAAGAAGCGGTGCACGAAGTCCACGACCGTGCCCTTGAGATCCGCGAACGCGATGCCCTCGGCGACGACCAGCCCCTCCACCTGGTGGAACATCGGACTGTGGCTCGCGTCGACGTCGTCCTTTCGGTAGACCCGTCCCGGGCAGATGATGCGCAGAGGCGGTTGCTGCTGCTCCATCACGCGGATCTGCGCCGGCGACGTGTGCGTGCGCAGCAACAGGCCGTTGTCGAGATAGAGGGTGTCGTGCATCGCCCGCGCCGGGTGGTGCGCGGGGATGTTGAGGGCCTCGAAGTTGTGGTAGTCGTCTTCGATCTCGGGGCCGGCGACGACGTCGTATCCCGCGACGACGAAGATCTCCTCGATCCGGCGCAGCGTCTGGGTGATCGGGTGCAGCGAGCCGCCACCGCCGCCGCGACCCGGCAAGGTCACGTCGACCGCCTCGCTTGCCAGTTCGCGCCGAAGCTGCTCTTCCCCCAGCGCATTGCGGCGGGCCTCGATGGCGGCCTGGACGCGGCCTTTGGCCACGTTGATGCGCGCACCGGCGGCCGGGCGTTCGGCAGGCGTCAACCGGCCGAGTCCCTTGAGTAGCGCTGTCACTTCCCCCTTGCGGCCGAGGAAGCGCACCCGCACCTGGTCCAGCGCCTGCTCGTCGGCAGCGGCCGCGGCCGCCGCCAAGGCCGCGGTTTCGATCTGTTCTACGTCCATAACGTTTACCGCGTCGACGCCCCCGCGCGGTGCGCGGGCCTCACGGCCCGCTGTCGACCTTGTTGAGCCCAAATGCGGACGGGAACGGCAAGCCGTTCGTTTAACGCCCGCACACCGTCTACGCCAGCGCGGCCTTCGCTTGATCCGCCAGGGCGGCGAATGCTTGCTTCTCGTGCACCGCCAAGTCGGCGAGTACGCGACGGTCCACGTCGATGCCGGCCCGCTTGAGGCCGGCTACGAATCGGCTGTACGACAGGCCGTGAGTGCGGGCCTCAGCGTTGATGCGCACGATCCATAGCGCCCTGAACTGGCGCTTACGCTGGCGTCGGTCCCGGTAGGCGTATTGGCCCGCCTTGATGACCGCTTGCTTGGCCACCTTGAATGATCGGCTGCGGGCACCGTAGTAGCCCTTCGCCGCCTTGAGGACCTTCTTGCGCCGGGCGCGCGAAGCCACACTGTTCTTGGCTCTCGGCATGGCGCTACCTCCCCTTCTTGGGGATCATGCGCTTGACAGCCGGCAGGTCCGCCGGGGACACCGCATTGAACCCTTTGAGGCGACGCTTTCGCTTCGGCGCCATCTTGGTGAGGATGTGGGCCTTGTTGGTGCGCTTGTGCTTGAAGCCGTTCGCAGTCCGGCGGAAGCGCTTCGCAGCCCCACGATTGGTCTTGAGCTTTGGCATGAATTTCTCCGTTGTCTTGGACGTCTCTTAACGTCGCATAAGCGAATAGCCGCGGTCAGCCAGCCAGCGGCTACGCGTTTCTTTTTTGCAGGATCCAGCGCAAGTCCCGCGCGTCGCAGTCGCATGGACTTGGAGAATTCGCGAAGCGAATTCTCGACCGGACCGCCCTGCGGTCCGCAGCGACCGCGAAGCGGTCGCGTCGCCTACTTGCCGCGACGCTTGGGGGCTAGGACCATGGTCAACTGGCGTCCTTCGAGGCGGGGTTCGGTCTCCACGTTGGCCAACGGCTCAAGGTCGCCTTCGATCCGCTTCAGCAGGGTGGCACCGAATTCCGGATGTGCCATCTCGCGGCCCTTGAACCGCAAGCTGATCTTCGCCTTGTCGCCTTCCTCCAGGAAGCGTATGAGGTTGCGCAGTTTCACCTGGTAGTCGCCCTCTTCGGTACCAAGCCGGAACCGCACTTCCTTGACATGGGTCTGTTTCTGTCGCTTGCGCTGTGCGGCCTTCGCCTTCTTCTTGTCGAAAAGGTGCTTGCCGTAGTCCATCACCTTGACCACCGGCGGATCAGCATCCGGGGCGATCAACACCAAGTCGAGGCCCGCACTTCTCGCCTCGGCGAGCGCATCCTCGCGGGGCACGATGCCAACTTGCTTGCCGTCCGAAGCGATCAGGCGCACCCGGTATGCGCGGATGTCCTCATTCAGTACCGCCCGGTCGGCGACCAAAGTCCTAGCGTTCGATCTCTTGATACACGTCTCCTCGTAGGGGCTTAGGCTAGCGCACCCGGTAGGGCGCGCCGCCGCCCAACTTGCTTAGCACACTCCATCGACATCCGCAACGCCCAGTCGGGCATCGCGAATCCGAAGCGGCGCGAATTCTAATGGTGCCACCTCAGCCAAACAACAGACGTTCTCTCGTGCAGATGTAGGAAATCGTCTATTCGTGATGGCCCAAGGTAGGGGGTTGGTAGGCGCGATTGGATTCGAACCAACGACCCCCACCATGTCAAGGTGATGCTCTAACCAACTGAGCTACGCGCCTGAGCCGACCCGAAGTCTAGCAGATTGGCGGGGTACGTTCCCGCGACACCAGATGCCGTCACGGCCCGCCGAGCGCGCGGACGAAGTCGACCACCGGCGACGGGAAGACGCCGAGGACGATGATCGAGGCCCCGAGAACCACGACCGAGACCACGCCTTCCCAGGCAACCGGCGGCGCTTGCGTCTCGGCCTCCGGGCGCTTGGTCATGGCGAACACGATGCGCAGGTAGTAGTAGATGCCGATGGCACTGCCGACGATGAGCGCCCAGACCAGAATCCACGCCGCTCCATCCACGCCAGCGGCTACCAGGTAGAACTTCGCGATGAACCCCACGGTGAGGGGAATGCCTGCGAGAGAAAGCGCCGCCGCGGCGAGCACCGCGGCAAGGACGGGCCGGCGCCAAAACAGCCCATCGTAGGCCGTCAACTCCTCGGCATCCTCATCCGCGTTGGACAACACCGTCACGACCCCGAACGCAGCCAGCGTCATCAGCACGTAGCCGGCCAGATAGACCAGCGCCGTTTCCACGCCGAACGATCGAACCTCAGGCGTCGCCGCGACGACCACGGCGATCAACAGGTAGCCCATGTGAGCGATCGACGAATACGCCAATAGGCGCTTGATGTTGATCTGGAGGAGCGCCAAAAAGTTGCCAGCGATCATCGACAGCACGGCTACGACCACGATCACGTTGCGTAGCACCTCGGCATCCACGACGCCGACGGCGAGCGCGTAGCGCATGAGGACGGCGAAGACCGCGGCTTTCGACACCGTCGCGACAAAGCCCGTCACGGGCGCAGGTGCCCCCTGGTACACGTCGGGCGTCCACATGTGGAACGGTACGAGCGAAAGCTTGAAGAAAACGCCGATCAACAGCATGGCCTGGCCCACGGCGAGAAGCAGTTGTTCGTTCCGGCCCACCTCCCCGGCCGGGACGAACTCGAGGGTGCCCGTCACCACGTAGATCAGGGCCATGCCGAAGAGCATGGTGCTCGTGCCGGCCCCGGACAGGACCAGGTACTTGGCGGCGGCTTCGAGCGGACCGCGACCTTCCTGGGGGTAGGCGATCATGGCGTAGAGCGAGATCGACAGCACCTCGATCCCGAGCAGGAAACCGGCGAAGTGATCGGTGGCAGCAGTGACGACCGCGCCGAGCGTCGCCACCAAGAGCAGGATGTAGAACTCCTGGGCATGGGCCGCCCGGGGCTTCAGGTAGCGGTACGACAGGACCGCTGTCGCCACGGCGGCAAACGCGACGAGGCCGTGGAAGAAGAGCGCATAGCCATCGATCTCCAATAGACCATCGATGTCTTGCGTTCCCGCCCCGAGAGCCAACGGCGTGACCGCGATCGTCGCCGCCAAGACCACCAAAGCGCCGAGGAAAGCGACCGCGCCGGACCGCAGCCACGCGACGACGATGAGCAGGACGACGATGCCGCCCGAGAGCACGAGCAAGGGCAACAGCGCCGATATCTGCGCCGCCGTCATGGCAACACACCGAGGCGCGTCGCTGCCGCGACGCGTTCGAGAAATGCTCCGCATTTCTCCCACCGGCTTCGGTGATGCAACCTGTCAGTAAACATCCGTCACTCTCAAGGCATCAGGGTTGCGATCGTGGCACCGGCGAGGTCGAGCACGGGCTGCGGATACACACCGACCCACACCAACGCGCCGGCCATCAGGATCATGACGCTCATGTCCCGTGCGCCGAAGTCGGGCATCGCGGCCACGTCAGGGTTCGGCGTGCCCTGGAAGGATCGTTGCATCAGGTAGAGGCCGTAAACGGCCGCCACCACGATGCCGACTGTCGCCGCGACAGCGAGCGGCACGTTCTTCCCGAAAGCGCCCAGGAGCGCCAGGAACTCGCCCACGAAGTTGCCGAGACCGGGCATTCCTACCGACGCAACGACGAAGAACAGGGTCATCACGCCCATGCGCGGAGCGTGCACCCACAGCCCGCCCATGCGGGACATCTCCCGGGTGTGCAGCCGGTGCTGGAGGGCGCCGGCCATCATGAACAGGGCGGCGGTGGAGAAGCCGTGCGCCACCATTGTGACGACCGCGCCCTGCAAGCCGACCTCGTTGAAGGCGTAGACGCCGATCAGGATGAATCCCATGTGCGCGATAGAACTGTACGCAACTAGGCGCTTGAAGTCGGATTGGCTGAAGGCCATGAAGCCGCCGTAGAGGATGCTCACCACGCCGAGCAGCATCGCCCAGAACGAAAAGTCCAGGGAGGCTTCTGGAAACAGCGGCACGGCGATGCGTATCAACCCGTAGGCCCCGGTTTTCAGCAGGATTCCCGCCAGGATGACGCTGCCCGCCGTGGGGGCCTGCGTGTGCGCATCGGGTAGCCACGTGTGAACCGGCACCGACGGCAGCTTGGTCGCGAAGGCGGCGAAAAAGCCCAGCATCAGCCACATCGCGATCCCCGGATCGATGTCGGCGGCTAGGAGGTCCTTATAGCTGAACGTGATCTCGCCGCCGGCGCGGAAATGGACGAACACCAGCGCCAGGATAGCGAGCAGCATGAGCAAGCCGCTGATCTGGGTGAACAGGAAGAACTTCATGGACGCGTAGCCCTTGTTCTCGTGCCCCCAGATGGCGATCAGGAAGTACATCGGGATCAACATGACTTCCCAGAAGAAGAAGAACAGGAACAGGTCCATGGCTGTGAAAACGCCCACCACCCCGGCCATCACCCAGAGGATGTTGAACTGGAAGAACCCGTGACCCGATTCGATCTCGTCCCACGACGAGACCACCGCGATGATGCCGAGAAACATCGTCAGCGCCACCATCAAGAGGCTCAAGCCGTCCATCGACAGCGCGACGCTGATGCCGAAACGCGGGATCCACTCAATGTGCTGCGCGGCGTACAAACCCGTCGCCGCCGGCCCGCCAAGCCACTCGCTGATGGTCCACGCCAACCCGACAGCGAAAGCAAGCAGGCTCACGACGCGCGGCGCATTGGCCCCGACGAAACGCTCGGACGCCCAGGCGAGGACGCCGGCCACAAGCAGCAGCAGGACGACCGCGAGAATCACAGGACTTCCAGCACGATCAGGAGCACCAGCACGAGACCTAGGCCTAGGTTGGCCGCATACCAACGCAGCCGCCCGGTCTGCGTCAGCGCGCCGACGTAATGCAGTCCGCGAGCCAGCGCGGCGGCGATCCGGAAGACGAGGTCGACGACGTCGTTCTTGTTGATCCGGGCCATGGCAACGAACGGCTTGACGAAGACGCGGTCGTAGACCCAGTCGAAGCCCCAGCCCCCGTGCCAGTAGCGGCGCAGGCCATTTCCTAGGCCCGACTCGACCACCGCCGAGACATTCACCCGGCCACTGAAGACCACCCAACCGACGAGGACGCCCAAAATCGGCACGGCGATCGTGACCAGAGCGAGCGGCGTGAAGTGGTCCAAAGGTCCAATCGGCCCGAGCAGGTCGTCGAGGACCGCGATGCCGAACCAACCGCCGCCGATGGATAGGATTCCGAGCACGACGAGCGGCAACCACATGTTGGCCTTCGAGTCGTCGTGCGGCTCGGTCTTCGCCTGCCCGAAGAACGTCACGATCATCATGCGCGTGGTGTAGAGCGCCGTCATGCCGGCGGCGAGCGCGCCCCCGCCCCAGTACAGCCAGCCGCCGTTGTCATAGGCCGTCAGCAGGATGGCGTCCTTGCTCGCGAAGCCGGACGTGAGCGGCAGTGCCACCAACGCGGCGGAGCCGATCGCCATGCTCCAGAACGGGATCGGCAGCTTCTTCCACAGGCCACCCATCTTGAAGATGTCCTGCTCATGGTGCAGGGCGAGGATCACGGACCCGGATGCGAGGAACAGCAGGGCCTTGAAGAAGGCGTGGGTCATCAAGTGAAAGATCGCTGCGGACCAGGCACCGACGCCGAGCGCCATGAACATGTAGCCGATCTGGCTCATCGTCGAGTAGGCCAGGATGCGCTTGATGTCCGTCTGGGTCAGCGCCGTGAACGACGAGATCAGCAGCGTTACCAGGCCCACCACCGCGACCACATGTTGCGCGTCCGCCGACAGCAGGTACACGTCCTGCATGCGGGCGATCAGGTAGACGCCGGCTGTCACCATGGTCGCGGCATGGATCAGGGCCGACACCGGCGTCGGACCCGCCATGGCGTCCGGCAACCAGGTCTGCAACGGAACCTGCGCCGATTTCCCAACGGCGCCGCCGAGCAGCAGCAGACCGATGCCGGTGGCCATGCCCGGGGTCAACGAGTCCGCATCGGCGAGGATCGCCTGCACCTCCAGGGTCTTGAACTCCCAGAAGAGCAGGAACAGACCAAGGGCCATCAGCGTATCGCCGACGCGCGTCACGACGAACGCCTTGCGCGCCGCGTAGCCGTTGGCCGGGTCGCGGTGGTAGAAGCCGATGAGCAGGTAACTGCATAGGCCCACGCCCTCCCAACCGAGGAACAGCGTCAGGAGGTTGTCGCCGAGAACCAGCATCAGCATGGCGAAGACGAACAGGTTCATGTAGGCGAAGAACCGGCTGTAGCCCTTCGGCTCCTCGTGGTCCTGCCACATGTAGCCGGTCGCGTAGAGGTGGATCAGGAAGCCGACGCCCGTGATGACGCCCGTCATGACCAGCGACAGGCTGTCGAGGTAAAGCGTGATCGACGGCGTGAAGTCGCCAACGGCGATCCACGTCCACAGCGGCAGGGAGAACGACGACTGGCCGCTGGCAACGAACTGCCAGCCGACACCGAGGGCGACGAGGGCGGCCATGCCCACCGAACCCGCACCGACGAACGCCACCACCTTGTCGGGCAACTTGCCCTCGGTGACGAACAGAACCAGGAAGCCGGCGAGCGGCAGTGCGGGTACGAGCCAGAACCAATCCATCGCGCTACCCGTTGAAGTCGCTCGCCGCGTCGATGTCGAGCGTGTCGAAGCGTCGCGAGATCTGCAGCACGATGCCGAGTGCCACGGCCACCTCGGCCGCCGCCAGGGCAAGGATGAACATGAACATGATCTGTCCGTCCGGCTGGCCCCAGACGGCCCCGGCGGCGATGAAGGCGAGGCCGGCCGCATTCATCATGACTTCCAGGGACATCAGCAGGAACATGATGTTGCGGCGTACGAGGACGCCCGCCAGGCCCAGCAGGAAGAGGATCCCTGCGAGTATCAGAACATGGAAGACCGGAACCTCGATGGCCATCTAGGACAGTTCCCGGCGTTCTTCCAAGTACCGGCGTCCCAAATGGTACGCGCCCACCAGGGCCGCCAGCAGGAGGAAGCCCGCAAGTTCTACGGCCAGGAGGTACGGCCCCTCGCCGAACAAAGCCTCGCCGACGGCACGCGGCCCGACCATCTCGCCCTTGGTGTCGACTCCGTCGACGCTCGCGAACGCATACGCGAACACGACCGCCAGGATGGCGACCAGAATGAACGGGCCAATCCACATCCCCGGTTGCAGCCAGCGGCTCTCGCGCATCACGGACGATCGGCCGAGATTCAGCATCATCACGACGAACAGGAAGAGCACGACGATGGCGCCGGCGTAGACGACCACCTCCAGAGCGGCGGCGAACGGTGCCCCCAGCATGAAGAAGATCACCGCCACGGCGAGCAGCGATACGACCAGGTAGATCAGCGCCCGGGAGGCGTTCTTGCGGGTGATGACGGCTACCGTCGCCCCGATGGCGACGGCGCCAGGAATCCAGAACAGGACGAGGTCCAGGGTCAAGGCAAGAGGCTCCGGACGTCCGTCGGCGGGGCCTCGCGCTGCGCTTCCCCTTTGTCCTTGCCGGCGATTGTCTTGCCGGCCACCTGCCAGAAGCTGTAGTCCGGGTACTTGCCCGGGCCATCGATGAGGAGGTGCTCCTTCTCGTAGACCATGTTGTTGCGGTCGAACTCGCACAGTTCGAAATCCGGCGTGAGCTGGATCGCGTAGGTCGGGCAAGCCTCTTCGCAAAGGCCGCACATGATGCAGCGCGAGAAGTTGATGCGGAAGAACTCGGGCAGCCAGCGGCCATCCTCCTCGCGCTCGGTCTTCTGCAGCGCGATGCAGTCCACCGGGCAGGCCACGGCGCAGAGATTGCAGGCCACGCAGCGCTCCTCGCCGTCGGGGTCGCGGGTGAGCACGATGCGCCCCCGGTAGCGCGGCGCCTGGTAGGGCATCTCCTCGGGGTACTTGACGGTCTCGTTGCGCATGAACGTGTGCTGAAGCACCGTCCACAACGTTCTGAGCTGGCTCAACATGCTCTTAGAACCCCCTCGTCAAGCCCACGATCAAGCCCGTCGCCAGGATGTTCACAAGCGTCAGCGGCAGCAGGATCTTCCAACCGAGGCTCATCAACTGGTCGTAGCGCGGCCGCGGAATCGCCGCCCGCAACAGGATGAAGACGTGGATGAAGAACACGACCTTGATGCCGAACCAGGCGATCGGCGGCACGAAATCGAAATCCAGGAACACCGGCGCGTGCCAGCCGCCGAAGAAGAGCAGCGTGATCAGGCAGGACGTGGCGATCATGGCCACGTATTCGCCGCACATGACGAAGGCGAATTTCATGCCCGAGTACTCGGTGTGGAAGCCCGCCGTCAGCTCGTGCTCGGCCTCCGGCAGGTCGAAAGGCAACCGATGCGACTCCGCGAGGCCGGCGATGAAGAAGATCACGAAGCCGAGGAACTGCGGCACGATGAACCACAGATCCTTCTGGGCGTCGACGATCTGCACGAGGCTGAACGTTCCGGCGTGGATCACCACGCCCATGATCGACAGCCCCATGAACACCTCGTAGGTGACCATTTGCGCCGCCGCACGGAGGCTACCGAGTAGCGCGTACTTGTTGTTGCTGGCGAAGCCGCCGAGCAGCACGCCGTACACGGCAAGCGAGGACATGGCGAGGAACCACAACAGCGCGATGTTGACGTCGACGACGTACAGGCCCGGGGCGAACGGGATGACCGCGAGGATCATCAGCATCGACGCGGCGATGATCCCCGGGGCGAGCACGAACAGCGTCCGGTCGCCGAACGGCGGCACCCAGTCGTCCTTGGTGAAGAGCTTGATGCCGTCGGCTATGCCCTGCAGCACGCCGAACCAGCCGACGCGGTTGGGACCCAGGCGGTCCTGCCACCAGCCGAGCACGCGGCGTTCCCACCAGACCAGGAACATGACGCCGACCAGCGTCCCTCCCGTCAGCGGGAGGATGAGCACGTAGCTCCAGTTGATGTCGTATCCGAACACGCTCAACCTCTGGCGATGAGGTCCGCCTCGCCGGCCGGCCGCGGGCCCACGGTCCGGACGAAGTCCGGATCGGCCGCCAAGGCCACGGTCGGTGTCGTCACCAGCCCCGCGCCGGGAATCCCCTGCGCGATGCCGACCACGCCGGGCTGCATGGCATCGTCCTCGTGGACTTCGACGCTGGTATCGAGTTCTTCGATGCGCACTCCGTCCCCCGCGGCCACCTGCAGGCGCTTGGCGTCGGCCGGGTTGAGGACGGCGTACGGTGCGGGCGTTCTCTCCAGGACCGGAGCGGAGGCGGCCGAGAGTTCGTCGCCGCCGAAGACATGGCTCAACCGTGCGACGACGAAAGCCCCGTCGACGGGGCCTCCGCCTTCGGAGGTGCGCAGGGCGAACGGCTCGGGATCGCGCGTTACCGGCACGTTCGGGATCAGGCGCACCCCGGGGTCGCCACCGCTCAGTGCGCCGCCCACCTCCTGCTGGAACTTGAACACCGACTGGTTGGAGTTCCAGCCCGGTGTCCAGACGTAGGGCACCAGCGCGCCCGGCTGCGCGCCGGTGTTCTGCCCCTCCATCGAGTAGGCGAACGGCGTCTCGTCGTCCACCGGCGCCTTCGGCTCGTGGACGCTGACATCGGCGCGCATGGCCGTGCGGCCACTGTAGCGATGGGGCTGGCGCGGAATCCGCGTCTCGGCGGCCGTGGCGCGGAACTTAGCACTCGGCGCGCTGTCCTTGAGCGGTGTGAAAACGCCGGATGCTAACCCCGAGGTCACTTCATCGATGTGCGACCACGCGAGTCGATTGTCTGCGAGCGCCGCGAGCCAGCGCCACGACGGCGCCACCTCGTCCGTTGGTTCGAAGACCTGGTAGAACCGTTGCGCGCGCGTCTCGTAGTTGACGAAGGTACCGGTCTGCTCGGCATACGTGGCGACCGGCATGACCACCGCCGCCGCCTCGGCGGTCGGATTCTCCAACGCGTCGAGCACGATGGAGTTTTCGAGGTCGATCTGCTCCGCCGGGGCACGGCGGGTGAGGTCGTTCTCCATCACGATCGACGCCGCGCCGTCGCGCATGCGCCCAAGCGCATCGCTCAAGCGTAGACCCCCGCCCAGCATGGCGGCGCCGTAGCTGTTCGCCTCCGTCGCGGTCAAGGCGAGCATGGCCTCCCGGCCACCGCCATGACGGCGCAGCGACCAGGCGATGTTGGCGGCCGCGCGCAGCAATCCGGGTTCCCGGGCTTCGGAGCCCGCGATGATGAGCGGCCGCGCCGCACCGGCGAGCGCTTGGGCGGCGGCGCCCACGAAGTCGTCGGCGAAGCTCGCGGCATCGATCGCGTCGGCGATCGCAAACCCGGCACGGGCCAAGTCGGCGGCGGCACCGCGCAGCGTGCCGGCAGCGATTTCATCAATTCGCGTGGACTTAGCCGATGCCACGTACAAGGGGCTCATGGCCGCCTGGGCATGACCCCGCACGCCGGCGTCCTGCCACTCGGGAATCCCGGCATCCCGGGCCATGTCGAAGGTCACGCCGCGCACCGCCTGGCGGATCGCCAAGGCCATGCGGGCCGCGGTATTGGAGACGTCCTCGCCGAGTACGAGCACGGCGTCGGCGCTCTCGATTTCGGTCAGCGAAGGGATTCGGAAGCCGCCTGCCCGGTAGATGTCCAGGGCAGCCGCCATGGTGTCCGCCTCGTCGTCCGCAAGGCCCGGGCAGAAGTTCTCATGGCCCACCAACTGCTTGAGCGCGTAGTTGGCTTCGAGCGACGCCCTCGGCGAGCCGATGCCGACCACGTCGCCCGACGCCAAGCGCTCCCCAGCAGCCGCCAGCACGGCGTCCCGGCCCGGCGCCTCGAATACGTCGTCCGCGGCGCGCACGCCCGCCTGGCGGATGCGCTTGTCGTGGTTGACGAAGTGCGACCCGTAGCGACCGCGGTCGCAAAGGAAGTAGCCGTTGACCTCGCCGTGGTAGCGGTTGTGGACGCGCTTTAAAACGCCATAGCGCTCGGCGGAAAACGTGTTGCAGCCGACAGCGCAGTGCGGGCAGATGGACGGTGCCGACTGCAGGTCCCACTTGCGCGTGTAGACCTTGGAGAACGGCTTGTCCGTGAACACGCCCGTCGGGCAGACCTCGACCAGGTTGCCGGCGAATTCACTCTCAAGCACGCCGTCCTCCTCCCGGCCGAAGAACATCCGCGACCGGGAACCGAAGGCGTCGAGGTCCTTGCCGCCGGCGTAGTCCCGGTAGTAGCGGACACAGCGGTAGCAGGTGATGCAGCGGTTCATCTCGTGGCCGATGAAGGGCCCGAGGTACTGGTTCTGCCAGGTGCGCTTGGCACCCGAATAGCGACGCATCGAGTGGCCGGTCATGACCGTCATGTCCTGCAGGTGGCACTCGCCACCCTCCTCGCAGACCGGGCAGTCGTGCGGATGGTTCTCCATCAACCATTCGATGACCTGCTTGCGGAAGTCGGCGGCGAAGGCGGCCCCTATCGAGACGCGCATGCCGTCCTGAACCGTCATCATGCAGGCCATCTGCAGTCGGCCGCGCTGATCCGCTTCGTCCGCGTACTGGATGACGGCGCAAAGGCGGCAGGAACCCACGGAGCCCATGGCGGGGTGCCAGCAGAAGTAGGGGAGATCGAGTCGCTCGGAGAGCGCCGCATGGAGCAGGTTCTCGCCCTCGGGGAGGTCGTAGTCCTTGCCGTCGATATTGACCGTGGCCATTGCGCTATCCGTCGAAGCGGCTCACACCGCTATCCCGGCGGACCTTGGACAGGCGTGGATCGGCATACGGCCCCGCTTGGAACATGACCCCTCCCAATCCGCATGACGCCGCTTGGCCCACGCGTGACTCCCAACAAAGCACTTGCGCGGGCGAGACGCGAAAGCGCGCTAGTAAGCGCGAAAGCGCGCACAATACAGATAGCAGGCGCATGGGGCAAGCCGAGGCGATCTCCTACAACGCATCGAGAGATCGTCCATTTTGCCGCCGTTCAGGACGCGTTCAAATGCTCATCTCGCGCTGACATGCGGCGGATGCGGAAAGGGCTGTGGTACGGTTTCGATATGGACAAACGGGAAAAAGCGATCGACCTCCACGGCGGTGTTTTGCAGCGTGCGCCGATTCCAACGACGCCGCCACACCCGTTGCCGGGCGGAGAGTATGACCGGGACGGTTTCCTGTACCGGTACCACGTTGTGGAGAGCCTCCGCCACGACCGCGTCCGTCTGACCACGGCGGCATTGCTGGTGCCGTACCTGAGACGCCTCCACGGGAATCGCGCGCTGGTTGCCAGCGACTGCGGCCTCTATCCGCGGCCGGTGGATCGATTCGCCAAGCCGCTTGCACCGGACATCATGGTCTCGCTCACAGCGGGCGACCTCGACGCCCCCGGGACCGCGCCGGACGAGGACCGGATGTCCTACAAGCTCTGGCAGGAACCCGTGCCCGACCTGATCCTGGAGGTGGTCTCTTGGAGTTCCGTCACGCGCGACACCATCGAGAAGCCGAAACTCTACGAAAGGCTCGGCGTCTCCGAGTTCTGGCTCGTAGATCCGCATCGCCTCACCGATGCGCCCGACGGCTTGCGAGGGGCGTACTTGGTCGATGGCAGGTATCAGGGCGCGCGGGCACGGACTCCCGGGGCCGATGAAGCGCCGTTGCCACCCGGAGCCGTGGTCTACTGGAGCGACGTTCTTGGGCTCTACCTCTATTCCGATGGACCCGAACTGCGTTTCCACCACCCCGTGACGGGGCGGATGCGGGACTTCGCGGAAGAATCCGATGCCCGTATCGCGGCGGAGGAACGCATCCGGTCCCTCGAAGCCCAACTTCGCGCATCGCGCGGCGAGTAGCTGACGACGAGCACGCCCGGTTAAGCACATCGGGCGTTGCGATGCCGCGCTAGAATCCCCCCATGCACACTGTCGAGTTTTTTTTCGATTGCAGCAGCCCGTGGACCTACCTCGCCTTCGAGCAGATCCAGCGCACACTCGACGAACCGATCCGGTCCGGGGACGTGGCACTGCAATGGCGACCGATCCTCGTCGGCGGGGTGTTCAACACCGTGAACCCGAGCGTGTACGAAGCCCGCGCCAACCCGGTGCGGCGCAAGGCACGCTACCAGGGCAAGGATCTCGCGGACTGGGCGCGCTACGTCGGCGTCGGCATCGGCTGGACCCCGCCGGTCTTCCCGGTCAACAGCGTCAAGGCGATGCGCGGTGTCTTCGTCGCCGAGGAGGCCGGCTGCCTGGTGCCGTATTCACGGCGCGTCTTCGAGACCTACTGGGGCGAGCTTGCCGACATCTCGCAGGACGACGTGCTGGCGAAGATCGTCCTGGAAGTGGGTCTCGACCGGGCGGCGTTCTTCGACAAGATACGATCGGACGACTACAAGGCGAGACTGCGCGCGAACACCGACGAACTGATCGAGCGCGGGGGCTTCGGATCGCCCACCATGTTCGTCGACGGCGACGACATGTACTTCGGCAACGACCGTATCCCGCTGTTGGCGTTTAGGCTGGGGCTAGGTCGTTAAGTGGCCGGACCCGACGTGCTCAAGGTCACTCGGCATGTCGCCGGCCCACATCCGTGCGTCTACTTCCCCGAGCGCAAAATGCGTGCCGTCGTCGTCGGCGCCGCGCCCGAAGACAAAGCGGCGGTCTATTCACGCTTGGCGCCATTGGGATTCCGCCGAACCGGCAGCGTCTACTACGCGCCACGCTGCGAAGGCTGCAATGCGTGCATCTCCCTGCGCGTCAAGGCTGGCGAGTTCGCCCCGAACCGGCGCTTCCGCCGCGTGCTCCGACGTAACGCCGACTTGCAGACGGTGGCCACGGCACGCGACGAGGAGCCCGTCGAACACTTCGCGTTGTACCAACGCTACATCAAGGGGCGCCACGCGGGTGGCAGCATGGATCCGCCCTCGCCCGCCGACTACATTCAGCTCGCGCACCCGGCGGGAATGGAAACCATCGCCCTGGATATCCGGCAGGATGGCCGCCTCGTCGCATCGGCCGTCACCGACGTCCTCGACCACGGCCTCGCCGCCGTCTACACCTATTTCGACCCCTCGATGTCGGACCGAAGCCTGGGCGTCTTCGCGATCCTCGAGCAGATCGCCGAGTGTCGCCGACGCGGGTTGCCGTACCTGTACCTGGGCTACTGGATCGAGGAATCGGACAAAATGCGCTACAAGGCGGATTTCGGGCCGGCCGAGGTGTTGATCAACGGCAACTGGTCGCCGCTCCCTTAGCGCATCCTTGAGAGAAGCGGACGAGGACGTCCGCACACCGCCGACTACCGGTAAGGGCACTTCCCTTGGCGGATGTGCTCCTCGAAATCATCGCGGAAGTAGCGCAACGCGCTGGCCAGGGGCTCGATCGCTCCCGGCGCATGCAGGCAGAAGGTGTTGGTCACGCCACCGATGAACATGGCGTTGCGGTCGAGGAGTTCCAAGTCGCCTTCCTTGCCGCGGCCCTCCTCGATCTCGATCAGGAGCTCTTCAACCCACGGCAGCCCCTCGCGGCACGGCGTGCAGAAACCGCACGATTCCTGGGCGAAGAAATGCTCGAGGTTCCGGCACATGTCCACCGGGCAGATCGAGTCGTCCATGAGGATCATCGTCCCGGTGCCCATCCTGCTGCCGGCCTTCTGGATCGTGCCGTAGTCCATGGCAAGGTCGAGATGCTCCTCGACGAGGAAGTCGGTGGACGCGCCGCCCGGCAGCAGGCCACGCAGCTTGTAGCCCTCGCGCATGCCGCCAGCGTGCTCCTCGATGATCTCGCGGATCGTGGTGCCGATCGGCAGTTCCCACAACCCCGGCTTGTTGACGCGACCGGAGACGCCGTAGATCTTGGTGCCCGCGTCGTCGCCGGTGCCGAGCGAGTGGTACCAGTCCGCGCCGTTGCGGACGATCCCGGGCACGTTGCACAGGGTCTCGACGTTGTTGACGATCGTCGGACGGCCCCAGGCACCGCTCGCAGGCGGGAACGGCGGCTTCTGCCGCGGCTGGGCGCGCTTGCCTTCCAGCGCATTCAGGAGCGCCGTTTCCTCGCCGCAGATGTAGCGTCCCGCGGAGCGATGAATGCGAAGCTCGAGGTTGATGTCGGTGCCGAAGATGCCTCGACCGAGATATCCCTGCGCATACGCGTCGTCGATGGCCTTCGTAAGTTCCCGGAACGGCTCGTGGTACTCGCCGCGGAGGAAGACATAGGCCGTTTCGGCGTGGATGGCATGCGCCGCGACGATCATGCCTTCGATCAGGATGTGCGGGTTGTACTCCAGTAGATAACGGTCCTTGAAAGTGCCCGGCTCCATCTCGTCCGCGTTGCAGACCAAGTACTTGCCACCGGGCGTCCGTGCCGGACCCCGCGTGAAGCCCCATTTCATGCCCGTGCCGAAACCGGCACCGCCGCGCCCGCGCAAATTGGCTTCGGTCACCAGGTCGATGATGTCGTCCGGCTGCATGCCGAGCGCCTTGCGTGCCGCCTCGTAGCCGCCGTGCGACTCGTAGGCCAAGCGGTCCACCGCGCCGCCGACGGTGTCGATGATCCCGATCAGGGGGCGGGTGTCGTCCACTACGCGAACCTCGCGAAGATCTCTTCGAGCGCCTCCGGGGTCACGTCCCCGATGAGCTCGTCGTCGACCATCATCGTCGGCGCGCGGTCGCAGGCACCGAGACAAACGATCGGCAACAGCGTGAAACGGTCGTCTTCCGTCGTCTCGCCCAAGGCGATGCCGAGGTGCTCCTCGACGGCTTTGCGCAACCCGTCGGCGCCCATCACGTAGCAGGACACGCTGTCGCAGACCATCACAACGTGCCGGCCCACCGGTTTGCGGTAGATGAGATTGTAGAAGGTCGCGATGCTGTCGAGATTCTCGACCGACATTCCCAAGAGTCGCGCGATGGCGCCGAGGCTCTCGTCGGACACCCAGCCCCGATAGCGTTGAACGATCATCATGGCGTCGATGGCCGCCGACTTACGGTCAGGCAGGTGCGCCGCTTCCTCTTCAATCTCACGAATCTCGTCGTCCGAGAGGATTTGGACGAGTGCCGCTTCGCTCATCGGTCCACGTCCGCCATCACGAAGTCGATGCTCGCGATGATCGCGATCAGATCCGCCACCATGAACCCTCGGCTGATCAGCGGAATCTGCTGCAGCGCCGGGAACGAGGGGGTCCGGACCCGCGTCCGGTACGCCATGGTGCCGCCATCGGAGATCGAGTAGTAGGAGTTCCAGCCCTTGGTCGCTTCGATCAGGGTCGTCGACTCCCCGGGCGGAATCACCGGTCCCCAGCTCACGTTCAGGAAGTGGTGGATGAGCGTCTCGATGTCCTGCATCGTGCGCTCCTTGCGCGGCGGCGTGGTCAGCCGGTGGTCCGACTTCACCGGGCCGGACGGCATGTTCTCCACGCATTGGCGCATGATCCGCAAGCTCTGGCGAATCTCTTCGACGCGGACCTCGCAGCGCGCGTAGCAGTCCCCTGCCTGCGCCGTGGGGATGTCGAAGTCGAACTCGTCGTACATGCTGTAGGGCCGGTTCTTACGCAGATCCCAGTCGTGGCCGGTGGCCCGCAGGGACGGTCCGGTGATGCCCCAGTCGAGGCCCTCTTCGGTGGTGTACGCGCCGATGCCCTGCGTGCGGCGCTTGAGGATCTTGTTCCTCATGGCCATCTTGTCGTAGTGGTCGAGGCGCGCGGGCATGTAGTCGCAGAAGTCGAGGACCATCTTGTCCCAGCCGTCGGGCAGGTCCTGGGTCACGCCGCCGATGCGGAACCAGCTCGGGTGCATGCGCCCGCCCGTGATCGCTTCGATGATCGAGAACAGGCGCTCGCGGTCCGCGAACATGTAGAAGACCGGCGACATCTGCCCGACGTCCTGGGCGAAGGTGCCGTAGAACAGGAGGTGGCTCGCGATCCGGAAGCACTCGGCGAGCATGACGCGGATGACCTGCGCGCGTGTCGGCACCTCGATGCCGGCCATCTTCTCCACGTTCAACACGTAAGGCAGGTTGTTCATCACCCCGCCGAGGTAGTCGACGCGGTCGGTGTACGGGATGTAGGTATGCCAGGACTGGCGCTCGGCCATCTTCTCCTGGGCCCGGTGGTGGTAGCCGATGTCCGGCACCGCCTGGACGATCACTTCACCGTCGAGCTGCAGCGCGATGCGGAAGACGCCGTGGACGCTCGGGTGGTTCGGGCCTAAGTTCAGGAACATGAAGTCGGTGTGCTTGGCGTCCATCTTCATGCCCCACTCCTCGGGCACGAAGCGCAAGGCGTCCTGCTGCGCCTTCTGGAACTCGGGCGTCATCTTGAACGGATCCATTTCCGTCGCCCGCGCCGGATGCTCCTTGCGCAGCGGATGGCCCTCCCAGAGGGCTGGCGTGAGGATGCGGCGGAGATTCGAGTGGCCGTCGAAGCCGATGCCGAACATGTCGAACGCCTCGCGCTCGTACCAGTTCGCAACCGGGTAGACAGATTCGATGGAGTCGATGCTCTCGCCGTCGGCCAACGCCACCTTGATCCGTACATCGTCGTCGTTGGAGACCGAGATCAGGTGGTAGAAGACGGTGAAATCGGACGCCGGCTGATCGTCCCTGTGCTGACGGACGCGCTCGTCGATCGCGGAGAGGTCGAACATCAACTCGAAGCGCTCGGGGGCGTCGTTCTTGAGGTAGCGCATGACCGACTTGATGCGGTCCCTGGGCACCCAAACGGTGGTTATGCCGTCAACGCACGTCTGCGGGATGCACTCGGGTCCGAAGTGCGTGGCGAGGTCCGCGGCGATGTGGTGTTCATCCGCCGTCTGTGCGAGTGCTTCCGCCATGGGTTTACGCGCGCTTCTTGCCGAGCAGGTCCTTGGAGAGAGGCGCATCGCCGACCGTAGTCGGCTCTGCCAATTTCGTGGCCCGCATGCGCTCCGGCGTCATCAGGTCGCGCTGGCTCGGGTCGTACTTGGCCACGGAGCCGTCCTCGCCGATCATCCAGGACAGCGGTCGACGGGTGTTCTTCACGGCTTCCTGCAAGAGCGTCAGTCCCTGCATGAAGGCTTCCGGGCGCGGCGGACAGCCCGGTACGTAAACGTCAACCGGGAGAAACTTGTCGGCACCCTGCACGACGCTGTAGACGTCGAACATGCCCCCCGAATTGGCGCACGACCCCATGGAGATCACCCAGCGGGGCTCCAGGAGTTGCTCGTAGAGATGTTGCAGCACGGGCGCCATCTTGCGGAACACGGTCCCCGACACGACGATCAGGTCGGCTTGGCGCGGCGTCGCGCGGATCACTTCCGCGCCAAAGCGCGACAGGTCGTGGCGCGAGGTGAACGAGGTGGCCATCTCCACGTAGCAGCACGAGAGGCCGAAGTTGAACGGCCATATGGAGTTCGCGCGGCCCCATGCGACCAGGTCTTCGAGCCGCGCCGTGAGGAAACTCTTGCCGGCCTCCTCGTTGTAGGCGTCGTCGACGGACTGCATCGACGCGCCGGGTTCGGTCTTGATGAGCCGCCACTGCATCAGGCGGCCCCCGCGGCCGTTGACGCCTCTTCCGCCCGCGCATAGCGCCCCGGACCGGCCACCCGCCGCTTCAGGCCCCAGTCGAGGGCACCGGTGCGCCACTCGTAGAAGAGCGCCGCGAGCAGCAGCACGATGAAGAAGCTCGCACCGATGTAGCCTCGCCAGCCGACGTCGTTGAACGCCACGGCCCAGGCGATGATGAAGATCGTCTCGAGGTCGAATACCACGAAGAAGACGGCGATCAGGTAGAACTCGATCGATAGCCGCATCTCCTCGGCTTCGCCCACCGGAACGATCCCGGATTCGAACGGAAGGGTGCGGGCCCCGCCGTGTCGAGCCTTGGAACCGACGAACCATGCGGCGCCGAGCGACGCGGCGATGATGGCCGCCACCACGGCGGCGTACAGGAAAAGCGGCAGGATGTCGGCAGCGACCGAACCGTCCTCAGGCACCCTCGTCTCCCTACGCGGAGGTCCTCACATCCGGGGGGCGTTGCGCGACGCGGTCCCGCGGAAAACCGGGACAATACAGATCGGGTTTCCCTTGGGCAAGAGCGGGATCGGTAGCGCTCTTGGAGACCAAGGCCGCGATTGCCCCCGGCGCTGGGCGGTACGCGGACGTCCACGTCCGCATTCCCGGCCTTGGCGCGAGGCGCAGTGCTCCTCCGCTATGTCGGCGGCACAAGGCCACCGATGTGCGCCATCAAGCTGGGAATCCCCGGTCGCCACACGTGCCCCTCACCAGGCGGGTTCCACACGTAACCGACGGCTGCCAAATCGTCGCGGATGCGGATCGCCTCGTCCTGGCTCGCCGTGGTTCCGGATATCACTCGCGTTCCGGCGATGACCGCGTCCACCTCGGCCTGAGTCACCTGGTCCCGGTTGCCGAAAGCGCGTGCGATCGCGGATGCCACATCCAACAGACCGGCTCGCTCGAGTTCGTTGTGGCGATGGTGATAGTACGTTCCACGGCCTTGGTCGAATGCGCTGGCAGCTTGGGCCACCACGCCCCCGTCAATCGTCCCGTGCCCGTTGGCCGCTGCGACATCCCACAGCGCCGCGCCGATGAGCTGGACGAAGTACGGATAGCACTGGCTCGCCTCGACAGCCCGCGACAGGGCGGCGGCCTCGAAGGTCGTCGGGGGCGTCTCGGCCTCGAACGGCCGGGACAGGGCGTCCGCGGCAGCTGATTCGTCAAGTAGGCCCATTCCGATCTGCTCGGCGCGGTCCCAGAACGTCGCGGACATGGCGTTGAGTTGCGGCGCGATGCCTGGCGTACCGGCCAGCACAAGCAGAAAAGGCGCCAGCGCAGCGACGGACTGGCTCGCGTTCAAGAGTGCCTGGCCGACCACCGTGTCCAACGTGTGAGCCTCGTCGAGGAGAACGACGAGCGGTCGCTGGCGACAGCGCAAGGTCAGCAACTCCGACAAGGTGCCAAGATTGTCACCAAGCTCCCAGCCCACCCGGCCGGTCCCGATCGACAGCGACAGCGAATCCGGCAGCATGGCCTTGAAACGACCCGGCGGCACGAGCGAGGTCGCGAGCGCGTCTACGCTTGGCAAGTCGCTCGGCGTCCGCCACAGCACATCGATGCGCCCGCCGAGTTGCTCGACCTCGCCTTGAAACCAACGTAGCAGGACCGTCTTGCCGTTGCCGCGTGGTCCGCTCAGCACCACGTCGCGCGGCGCCCCTCGGCCAGCTTCGACATAGCCGAGAACCCCCTTCAGTTTGCGCTTCTCCGCTTCCCGTCCGGCAAGATAAGGTGGCAGGACGCCCCGACCGGGAACGAAGGGATTCAGGGCACCCGTTGGCATCCGACAAGACTAGCAGATGGCTCGCCGCGCCATGGCCTGGCGTGCCAACGACAGGGCGGCAACGGCTTCGTATCGAGATTTCGCGATCCAGGGCCGCACCTGTCTTCCAGCAGGAGTAGCCCATGCCTCTTGGGAAGCCTGGTGACCGGACGTCCGCGCTCGGTGCGCTCGATGGTTGACCTGCAATAAAGGCAGACGTGCCTTACGCTCGCCAGTGTCAGGAGGATTGAATGACAGCGACGCTCACGATCACGGCCAAGGGACAGGTCACATTGCGCAAGGAGTTTCTCGCCCATCTCGGCGCGCGGCCGGGCGACCGCCTCACCGTCGAGTTGCTGGAAGGCGGCCGACTGCAGGTCGAGCCCAAGCGCGGGCAGCCTGCGGCATCCCTCTCCGGTCTGCTTGCCAAGTCAAACACCAAGCGCCTGTCGATCGCTGAAGTCAGCGATGCGACGGCCGCCGGCTGGGCTGGCGAACGTTGAAAATCACGGCCGACACGAACCTCCTATTGCGCACGGTCCTTCAAGACGACCCGCCGCGGTCGCGCGAAGCGGACGCCCTATTGGCACAGGCTGCCGCGATCGCGGTACCACCCACCGTATTCTGCGAGTTCGCATGGGTGTCGCGCCGCGGCTACGGGTATTCCAACGACGAGATCGCCCACGGCATCACGGCGATCTGCAACGTGGAGGCAGTCGCCACCGATGGTGCCGCCGTCGACTTGGGCCTCGCGATGCTCCGCGCTGGCGGCGACTTCGCCGATGGCGTCATCGCGCACCAAGGCCGCACTCTCGGAGGGGGCGCGTTTGCCAGCTTCGACCGGGCCGCGGTAACAATGCTCAAAGGCGGGGGTGTCGAAGCCGAAGAACCCGTGGATCTGCTCGTCGACTGAAGAAGGCCTACTTCGCTTGGCGTGGCTGAGCACGACGTCGGCGGCCGCTCCCCCCGCGTCGTTACCCGGAGCGGAGAGTCGCACAGGCGCGGTCGGCGTTGTCGATCCCGCCCTGAATGAGCCGAACGCATTGCCGAGCTTCGTCTCAAGCTGTTAGTTTGCACGACAGCAAGCCGCATTGGGTCCCGATGGCGAGAAAACGGCACGAGCGTGACCGCAACGCGACGCAGATTGTCGCGTTGGCGTGCGAACGTGGACGCATGCTTGGCAACTCGCCCAGTCCCTGCCCGTCGCTCCGATTCGAGTACGGACCAACGAGCCCGCCTCGAGCGATGCGCATCACCCGAATGCCGAAGGACCGCGCGGGCATCCTGTGACTGAATCGCCGGCCACTGCATCCTTGTTCCACGTACACGCGTCCGAGCGCTTGGAAGCCCTCGCGGGACGCCTCGCCGCCACCATGCGCGCGCGGCCGGGCGACCCGTTGAGCGCGGAGCGCATAGTCGTGCCCCATCCCCTCATGGGGCAATGGCTGCGCCTGCAACTGGCGGAACGCCTAGGAATCGCAGCTCACCTGTGCGTCGAACTGCCGTCGGAGTTCGCCTGGCGCGCGATGCGCGAGACCCTGCCGGAGTTGTCCGAGGAAGCGATCTTCGAGCCGGCCTACCTGCGCTGGCGCATCTTCGAGCGGCTGGCCGCCTGGACCGGGGACGACGAGATCGGTCGCTATCTCGCGGACAACGACGCCCGCAAGCGCTTCGAACTCGCCGACCGGCTGGCCATCGCCTACGACCGCTGTCTGGTGTACCGGCCCGGGCAAATCGGCACGTGGCAACGTGGCGGCTCAGACCGCTGGCATGCACGCCTGTGGAGCGAACTGGCGATTGGCCAGGCGCCGGCGCTGCACTGGGTCGACGCCATCGCCGCCTACCGGCAAGCCCATGGCACAGCGCACGCGCGGACCCGGCCGCGCGTAAGCTTCTTCGGGGTCGCCACGCTGTCGCCGTCCTATCGCGACTTTCTCATCGTCGCCGCGCAGGCGTTCGACGTACACCTCTTCCTGCTGAGCCCGCGCGGGGACTTCTGGACGCATCCGCCGAGCCGCAACGCGACCGGCTACTACGACGAGGCCAACGAACTGTTGGAGGCGTGGGCGCGACCGGCGCGGGACATGCAGCGCCTCGTCCAGGACGCAAGCCGGCTGGTCGACGATGCCGACGGCGATCAGCCGGGCGCAGGGACCGCGGAGGCGACTTGCCTGGCGACCGTTCAGCGGGACCTGCTCGGCGCCGAGCAAGCGACCACCCCTGCGCCGTCGACACCGGACGACTCCCTCCAGATCCACGTCTGCCACTCCGCGACCCGCGAGATCGAAGTGCTCCACGACCGGTTGCTTGGCCTCTTCGACGACCACCCGGACATCCAACCCGCGGACGTGATGGTGCTGACGCCGGACATGGACACCTATGCACCGATCATCAGGGCGGTGTTCAGTGCCACGGGCCGGATACGCTTCCAAGTCGGTCGAGAACGGTTCCGGGAGGGCGCCGCTATCACCGCATTCCTGGACCTGCTCGACCTGCCAGGGTCGCGCTATACCGCAAACGAAATGGTCGCGCCGCTCAGGGCAGAATCCGTGCGCGCCTGCTTCGGCATCGACGAGGGTGATCTCGAGGGCATCCGCGACTGGCTGGGGCGCGCCGGAATCCGCTGGGGACTGGACGCCGAACATCGCACACCGCTGGGCGTTCCGCCTTCGCCCAACCACACTTGGCGCCACGGCCTGCGTCGCTTGCTCCTCGGCTACACGATCGACCGCGAGGACACTCTGCACGACGACATCACACCGTGTGTCCTCAACCGCTGGGGCAACGCGGGCGCCAACGACTACGAACTGCTCGGACGATTCCACCGCTACTGCGAACTGGCCTTCGCCCTTGACGAATGGCACACCGATGAGCGGACCCCCGCGGAGTGGGCCGAGCGTCTGCGCGGCGAGATCCTCGCCCCTTTCTTCACCGCCGAGCGCCGGTTCCACCCTGAGATCGGCCGCGAAGTCGGGGCCGTGGCCCGCCTCATCGACGCGTTCGCCAGCGAATGCGAACAAGCACGGGCGGTCGCGCCATTGAGTTTCGCCGTGCTGCGCGACGTGCTCGCCGAACATGCCGCCACGTCGATCCGCGGCGTCCCGCGGCTGGCCGACGGGGTTACCGTGGCCGGGTTGGCGAGTGGGCAGGTCCTGCCCGCCAAGGTGGTGTGCGCCGTTGGAATGAACGACGGCGTGTTTCCCAGCCGGCCTCCACCGATGCCATTCGAGTTCGTCCAAAACCTGTTCGGGTCCGCTGACCATGCCGTGGGCGACCGGGATGTGCGCGACGACGACCGTTTCGCATTCCTCTCGGCCGTGCTCGCGGCGCGGCGCTTGCTCATCTTGACGTACACGGGTCGCGATCTGCAGGAGGACAAGCCGATTCCGGCCTCGGTGGTCGTGAGCGAACTGACGGCGTATCTAGAGCGGCGATTCCCGAGTACCAAGGGAACCTGGGAGACCCGCCATCCGCTGCAGCCGTTCAGTCCCCGTTACTTCGGCAACGACGAGCCGCGCCTCTTCAGCTATGCGAAACCCATGGCGGACGCGGCAAACGCGCTTGGCGCGAGCCATTCCCCGCCGCGCCGTTTCGCCGGCGAGTTCGAGCCGAGCGACGCAGCGAGCCGCGCTGAGCTCGACATCGAGGAGCTGGTCCGCTTCTCGGCGAGCCCGACCACCTATTTCCTGAGGCACGTCCTGCGCATCAATCTGGGCATCCGCGACAACGAGATCGACGACGACGAACCGTTCCAGCTCGACGCGCTGCAGGGATGGCAGTTGAAGAGCGACCTCGCGGGCTTCGGCAACGCCACCGACGACAGGACGCACGCATTGGCCAGCGCCAGTGGCTTGCTCCCGCCCGGCAACCTGGCACGTATCCAGCATCGCGAGTCCAGCGACGAGGTCGCCGGCCTTGTGGACGCCTTGACACCGTTCATCGACCACACCGCGTCCGCCGACGTTGACATCGACGTTGACGGCACTCGCATCATCGGCAGAGCCGAGGGACTCCACTGGGACAAGGCGGAACTGGTGTGGCACCGGATCGGCCGGGTGCGTACGAAGGACGAGATCGCGGTGTGGCTGCGTCTGCTGGCACTCATCTGCACCGAGGAGCAGCCGTTCGCCGCCTACCTGTTCGGCAGCAAGACCGCACCCACCCCCGTGGTCCTCAGCGGTCCGTCGCCGACAACCGCGCGCGAGTTTCTGAGCGACTGGGTCGCGGCGTGGCACGAGGGACAGTGCAAGGCCCTGCCGTTCTTCCCGGAGACATCATGGGCAGTCATGGCGGGTAAGAAGCTCGAGTCACCGTGGGCGAGCATGGCGTGGAGCGAGGGCAACGACGACTACCACCGGCTGGTCTACCCCGACGGGCCTCGCGCGGAGGGCTTCGAGGCACTGGCCGAACGCCTTCTCTTACCACTCCGGGAGGCACGGTCGTGAGCGCACGGTCCCCTTACACCGCGCCGTTAAACGGCGGCTTGGTCGTCGAGGCCAGCGCGGGGACCGGCAAGACGTACACGCTCACGACACTCGTCGCGCGGCTCGTGGTAGAGGCGCATCACCGCATCGACGACCTGTTGATCGTCACCTTCACCGTTGCCGCCACCGGAGAACTGCGCACCCGCGTCTGGGAGACGCTGTGCGCCGCCCGCGATGCCGCCGCCGGGCGGACGGCGGCCACGAGCCAGGCCCGGGAACTCGCTGGACATTGGCGGAAGGCAGGCCTGCTCGACGCCGCCGAAGCGCGGCTAACGCGAGCGATTCGCGACTTCGACCGGGCCAACATCACCACTATCCACGGCTTCTGCCAGCGCGCGCTTGGCGAGTTCGCACTCGAGGCCGGACTGCCGTTCAGGTTCGGCGTCAGCGGCGACGGCGCGTTGGAGGTCGAATCCGCGGCACGCGACTTCTGGCGGAAGGAGATGGCTGGCGAACCGGTCCCGCTGCTCGAGTACGCGAGGGCGCGCAAGTTCCTGTTGGATCAAAGCGCCGACTGGTCGGGACAGGCGCTGGCACGATCGAGCGTACTGCGACCGGCCATGTCTGCCACTGAATTCGCCCGGCTGTGGGCGAAGCGGCGCGATGCGTGGCACGATGCGTTCAAGGCGGCCCGTGCGGACTGGATCGCGCCGAGGCAACCCGTGGCGCTTCGCGAATTCTGGGAGTCGGACGCCTACACGTGGAGGAAGAGCAAGACGTACTTCAAGGACCAAGCGGCCTTTGAAGCGCTGACCGCGGCATTCGACGCGAACGAGCCCGACCTGCTGTCCCTTGGCACGGCAGGCTACTTCGGCCGTGAATCACTGACGGCGCAGCTCTACAAGAACACGCCGCCCCCCGACACCCCGCCGTTCGACCGCCTGGATCAGCTCGCTTACGCGGCCAGCCAACTCGGCGAATTCTGGCTGCTCGGCCGCCGCCGGGGCTTGCTGACCGAGGCAGCAGCGACCCTGCACGACGGCGTCTGGCGTAATCGCCAATTGACCTTCGACGCGCTCCTGAGCGAATTGCACGATGCGCTGTACGGCGAGAACGCGAACGCGCTCGCCGCGCGCATGCGGGCCCGGTATCCGATCGCGCTGATCGACGAGTTCCAGGACACGGATCGCCTCCAAGCGCGGGTCTTCGAGGCGGTCTACCCCCGCGACGGACTGATCGTAGTTGGCGACCCGAAGCAGTCCATCTTCCGGTTCCGCGGCGCAGACGTATACGCGTATGTCGACGCCAAGCGACGGTTGGATGGCGGTCAACTACAGCTAACACAGAACTACCGCTCGACACCCCGCCTCGTGGAGGCGGTGAACGCGGTCTTCCAACACGATGACGCGCTCGTGCTGGAGGAGGTCGGCTTTGAACCCGCCATTGCCGCCGGCGGTGCCGGCGAGCTGCGGGTCGAAGACCCGGATTTCGATCACAGGCCATTCCAGCTGCATGTCTTCGGGTCAAGCGAGGACGGCAAGCCGTGGACCAAGCCCGCCCTGACGGACCATGCAGCGACGCACGCAGCGAACCGCGTAGCAGCGCTGATCGGCATGGGCGCCGCAGGCAAGGCCGTGCTCGCGCGAGGGCAGACAACGCGACCGTTGGCTGCCGCCGACGTCGCCGTGCTCGTGCGCACCGGCGAGCAGGGCCGCGCGATGATCCGGGAACTTCGCGCCCGTGGTCTACGTACCGTCGAGATCGGCACCGAAAGCGTCTTCGACAGCGACGAAGCGGCGACCTTGCACCGGCTGCTCCAGGCCCTCGCCACCGACGAGGCCGAATTCGATGCGGCGGCACGCTTGCGCGGCGCGCTCGCCGCTGAAATGTTCGACCTCGACATGGCGGACCTCGATCGGCTTCGGGAGGACGACCGGATCTGGGCACGATGGCTTGACCGCGCGCGAGACTGGCGACGCCTTTGGGCCTCCGGTGGCATCGCTTCGCTAATGCGTCATCTGCTGTTCGCCGACGACCCGGCGTGCGCCGGGAATCTGCTCGCCCATCCCAACGGTCCTCGCCGGCTGACGAACTTCCTGCACCTCACGGATCTGCTGCACGACGCCGAAACCCGCCACCGCCTGTCGAGGCGCGGCCTCCTGGACTGGTTCGCCCACTTCAAGGCCCAGCCCAAACGCGGTGGCGAGACGGCCCAGCTTCGCCTCGAAAGCGACGAGGACCTGGTTAAGGTCGTCACGATCCACCGTGCCAAGGGGCTGGAGTTCCCGATCGTTTTCTGTCCCTTCGCGTGGTGGGGCCGCAAGCCCGACAAGAACGCGACGGCGCAGTACTACGACAGCGAGTCCAACGAGCCCGTATTGGATCTACAGCCCTCGCTCAAGGCCTTGGAGCGCGAACAGCAGGAGGAGTTCGCGGACGAAGTGCGGCTGTCGTACGTCGCATTGACGCGGGCCAAGTACCGATGCGAGGTGACCTGGGGGTCGGCGAACGACTCCGAGCACGCGCCATTGGACTGGCTGTTGCCAGCCGACATTGACGACTTCGCGCGCCGTGCGCCAGAGGCCATCTCCGTGCTGGACGCCACGGTTGCAGACGAGGCCACGACGGTGCCGCGTCCCGACCTTGGCAACGAGACCTTGCGCGCTCGCGAACTCAACCGGCCATTGGGCGGCACACGGCAATTGACGAGCTATTCGGCGCTGACTGCCGGAATGTCGGCAGCGCACGATGAAGCGGTCGACGAGCCGGATCACGACGCCGACGAACCGCTCGCCGAAACCCCGGCGGAGCCCGCGCTGGACGTGTTTGGCTTCCCCGCCGGCAGTCGGGCCGGCAACTGTCTGCACGAGATCCTGGAGCGCCATGTCGAACACGGCGACATGGAGGCAACCTGTCGCGACGCCCTAGCCCGTTACGGCATCGACGCCAAGTGGCTCCCCGTGGCGCAATCCATGGTGTCCAACGCGTGGGATGCGCCGCTCGGCACGATCGAACCGACGTTCCGGCTGGCCGACGTCGAACGGCCGGTCGCCGAGATGGAGTTTCATCTGCCCGTGCGGGGTTTCCGGCGCGACCGGCTCGCCGACATCCTTGCCGAGCACGGCTACGACAGCCGGATTCCGGAAGACGTCCAGACGATCAACGGCTTCCTGCACGGCTTCATCGACCTGGTGGCACAGCACGACGGCCGCTGGTATGTGCTCGACTACAAGTCGAACTGGCTGGGTGGCAACGTCGTGGCTTACGACCCGGCGTCCATCCAAAGGTCCATGCGCCACCACGGCTACCACCTGCAGTACCTGCTCTACCTGACCGCGCTCGACCGGCTGCTGCGAGTCCGTCTGCGCGGCTACGACTACGACCGCCACATCGGCGGGGCCTGCTACCTGTTTCTGCGCGGCATGCACCCGGATGCGCCGGGACGTGGCGTCCACTTCGACCGGCCCGGTCGTGAGTGCATAACGGCGATCGACGGCTGCCTGTCCGGAGGACGGGATGACTGACCTAGCCGCCTTGACCGACGCAGGCGTCCTTGCGGACATAGACCGCTACTTCGGCGAGTCCTTAGCCGATCTCGGTGGCACGCCGGAGATATGTCTGTCTGCTGCCGTGGTGAGCGCGATGTACAGGGCCGGCCATGCTTGCCTCCCACTGGCGGAGGCGGGAAAGCCGATCAACGAGGTGGCACCTAGGGCGACGAACGAAATCGACGAGGCGATGGGCCAGGCAACCGGAGTGCGACTGCCTGCGCACGATGCGTGGCGCGACGCTTTGGCTGCGAGCCCGGTGGTTGCGACCGACGGTGCCTTCGATCCGCCGCGTCCCCTCGTCCTCGATCAGGACCGCCTGTACCTGCATCGTCTGCATCAGGCGGAATGCCGGCTCGCTGCACGGATGCTCGCGCTCGCGGCCCGGCGTGCGCCCGAGCCGGTACCGGACGCCACCGGCTTCTCAGACATTCCTGACGCTGCGATCAAGGCCGCGATGGACGGGCTTTGCATCGTCACCGGCGGCCCCGGCACCGGCAAGACGACCTTGGCGGCCAGCCTCATCGGGCTGCTCGTGGCCACCGGCACCGCCAAGCCCTCGCGGATCGGCCTCGTCGCGCCAACGGGCAAGGCCGCGACGCGCCTGCAGGAGGCCGTTAAGAGTCAGCTTGGTGAACGCAGCCTCAGCAGCCGCGTTCCCGCCCTCGCCGGTTTCCAACCGGACGCCAGCACTATCCATCGTCTGCTGAACCGCCCGGCGTTGCCGCTCGACGCGTTGATCGTCGACGAATGCTCGATGGTCGACCTCTCACTGATGACACGCCTCGCCGACGCCCTGCCGGACGCCTGCCGGCTCGTCCTGCTCGGCGACGCCGAGCAGCTCGCGTCGGTGGAGCCCGGGTCCGTGTTCAGCGACCTGTGCGGCGTCGGCGAGGAATCCCCTCTCGCCCACTGCATCGTCCGCCTGACCCACAGCCATCGATTCGACCCCGCCCAGGGCATCGGCCGCCTGGCTGACGCCATAGTTCGCGGCGACGCCACCGCGGCTCTGGCCACGCTGCGTTCGGACGCCGACGGGCAGACCTGCCTGGCCCCCCTCGATGACGAAATCGCGTTCGAGTCCTTCGCTGACGAATGCGCCACCCAATGGCGCGGGCACATCACGGCGCTGCGCACAGAGCCGGGGGCCGCCCTGCCGTTCCCGTCGCGCCGCGTTCTCTGCGCCCACCGCCACGGCCCCTACGGCGTCAACCGCCTCAACCGCTTGGTGGAACGTCGCCTACGCGAAATCGGTGCGATCAGCGACGAAGAGTTCTTCGTCGGCCGCCCGATCATCGTGACGCGCAACGATCGCCACACGGGCCTGTCCAACGGCGATACCGGCGTTGTCGTAGACACCGACGGGCGACACCAGGTCTGGTTCCCGGAGTTGGACAACGCCGAGGGTCGATTCCTGGTCTCCCCGTACCGGCTACCCCAGCACGAGAGCTTCTTCGCGCTCACCGTTCACCGCGCACAAGGCTCCGAGTATGACGAAGTGCTGTTCGTGCCCGGGCGCGCCGAGTCGCCGGTGTGCACGCGCGAGTTGTTCTACACCGCCGTCACGCGGGCCAGGGAGCGGGTCACCGTGCTTGCCCAGGAACCGGCCGTTGAGGCTGCCGTCGAGCGCGTCACGACCCGCGCAAGTGGACTGGGCACTCGGCTCTAGCAATAGCCGGACTTCACGGGGCGCCGTCGGGCGCGCCCACCACCCCGCGGGAGATCATGGCCTCGATGTCATACGCATCGACGCCCGCCTGAGCCAGGACTTCGCGGGTATGCCGGCCAAGCACGGGCGATGGCGCCGCGCTGGCCAGTGGCGTGGCCGAGAACTTCACCGGGGGCGCCACCACCGTCATCGGGCCGACCTGCTCGTGATCCAGCCGCACAACGTAGTCGTTCGCCAGCACCTGCGCATCGGTCAGCACCTGGTCCTTCAGCAGCACAGGACCCGCCGGCACGCTGATGCGCTCGAACTCGGCAAGCCAGTGCGCAACCGGTCGACCGCGGATCGCCGCTGCGACCCGGCCGCGCATGGCACGCGTGTGCGCCGCGATGTCCTCGGGCACGAAACCCTCCTGGTCGAGCGTCGGGTCGGTCACGCCGAGCACCGCGACGGCCCGTCGCTGCAGGCCGCGTCCGCCCGCGGCCAACGCCAGCAACCCGTCCTGCGCCTGGAAGACGCCGTAGTACGGCGGTTCGATCGCCGGCTTGACGGTGTTCCGGTGCTCCAGGACGTCCCCGAGCGACCGCCCATCCCGGAAGGCGCGCTCCAGGTAGTCGACGAAGTCGTCCCGCCAGCCGTCCACTGCGTCGATATGGTTAACCGAGTTGTTCTGCAAGACCAGCGCAGCCTGCAGCAGGGACACGTCGAGACGTTGGCCCCGCCCGCGGCGCTCGCGGTCGTAGAGGGCGGTGGCGATGCCCCAGGCCAGGAGCATGGCGGCCGTGTAGTCGACCACCGGGTCGTTCAGCGGCACCGGACCGTCCGCCCCCACCGGTGCGAGACCCGTATAGGCCTGCAGGACCATGTCCATGCCCGCCTTGTGGCTGAGCGGTCCGTGCTTGCCGAAACCGGTGTTCTCGGCGTAGATCAGTCGGGCGTTGGTCGCCGCGAGCGTGTCGTAGTCCAAGCCAAGTTCTGCCGCCTGCCCCGGACGGAAGTTCGCGATCACGACATCCGTGCGATCGAGTAGGCGATGCAAGGCCTGCAGCACATCGGCGTCGGAGAGCTTCACGGCGATGCTGCGCTTGCCGCGGTTCTTGTTCAGGAACTGGCGCGCCTCGGTCGGCGACAGCCGCGTCCCGTTGCGACGCGCATCGTCGCCGTGCAGCGGCTCCACCTTGATGACGTCGGCACCGCCGTCGGCCATCAACTGCCCGCAATAGGGCGCGGCGATGAAGCGCCCGAACTCGACGACGGTCAACCCATGGAACGGACCCACATCCGCCTCCTCATTCCCATGCCGCGAGGATCATACGCTGCCAACAGCCGCGGTCGCGGGCTGCCTTCCGCTATAGTCACCCCGCGACGCTGGTGCAGACGGACGATGCTGAGCCTAGACAAGGACGACCCTCGGGCCATCGAGATCACGGCGGCGATCCGGGTTGGCGACACCGACCGGGTTGCCGCCGCCTTGAAGGCCAATCCGGGACTTGAGACAGCGGTGATCCGCGACGGCAAGGGCGCCGGACGCACACTCCTGCACATGGCCACGGATTGGCCAGGCCACTTTTCGAACGTGGCCGCCACGATCGCGGTGCTGGCCAGCGCCGGCGCGGATCCAAACGCCGGGCTCTACGACTCGCCGATCGATGCATGCGAGACGCCGTTGCACTGGGCCGCCTCTTCGGACGACGTTGCGGCCATCGACGCCTTGCTTGACAACGGCGCGGACATCGAAGCCCCGGGCGCCGTCTTGACCTGGGGGACGGCGATGTCGGACGCGGTGATCTTCGCCCAGTGGAACGCCGCTCGCCGTCTGCTCGCACGCGGGGCGAAGACGACCCTCACGCAAGCCGCGGCGCTGGGTCTCCTCGACCGCGTCCGCGAACTGTGCACGGGGAGCGAACCGGCGAGGAACGAGGTCACTGCGGCGCTCTGGCACGCGTGTCGCGGCGGGCAGCAGTCCACGGCGGACTACCTGCTCGGCCAAGGCGCCGACCTGCATTGGGTCGGGTTCAAGGACTGGACGCCGCTGCAGGCCGCCGAGGACAGCGGCAACCACGCCCTTGTCGACGCGCTATGCTCCCGGGGCGCTCGCCGCGCTTAGGCCGGAGGCATTCGCGTCACGGCGCTCGGCAATCGAAACTCGCCGCGTCGTCCTTGTCGCCTTCGCCGCGGTAGCGCGCCAGTTCCGGATAGGGGCACAACGGGCGACTGAAGCGACGCTGCTGCGCAACGCTCTCGTCAGGCGCCAAGTGCGCCATCTCGACCGGTTCCGGCGTCTTGGCGACGAGCCGGTCAGGCGCCGTCCCCTGCTCGCGCCAAGCGACCAGCGGCTCGACGTAATCCGTCTCCCAAGCGCCGGGCCCGCCGGCGCAATGCACCATGCCGGGCACCATGAACAGCCGTAGGAAGTCGTCGGTGGCCCAGTCGCCCATGGTCTGCTTGACGCCATTCAGGTAGTCGATAGCGCGTTGCGGGCGCAGTGGGAAGTCATTCCATCCTTGATACATCAATAACTTGCCACCGCGATCACGAAACTCGCTCAAGTCGTAGGTGCCGACGTCCAAGGGCGACGTGGCATCGGCGATCACGTCCCGATCCGCCACGGGGTCGAAGACTTCGACGTCGAAGCCCGGCGTGTGGCGCATCATCAACGTCAGCAGTTCGCCTACCCCGGCGAGAATGGACTCGCCGCCGAAGGCCTCGTTGGGGAGCATCCAGAATCGCCAGTCGCCGGCCGCCTCCGCGCCGGGCGGCACGCCCGGCGAGAGCACGTTGCCGTCGGCGTCGGTCATGTCCGCGTAGACGAAGCGGGCCGTGTCGATCTGGCCGGCCGTCAGGCAGCCGTCCGTTTCGCCGTCTTCGCACAGGAGCGCACCGGCGTCGAAGACCTCGCTCGTACACAGACGCGGGTCGTTGATCACCCCGTCCTCCACGCCGTCCAAGCCATCGCAGGCTTTGCGCGATGCGTTGTCGAGGACGCGCAGGGCGTCCGGCGTGAGCGGGTTCTTGCTGTGCACGCGGTGGACGCCGACCGCCCACGGCACGAACTCCTCGAATCGAAACACGGGCGCGCCGGCGATGATGCCGTCGTAGTCGTTCGGGAACCGAGTCGCTTCCAGCATGGCGGCACGGCCGCCGTTCGAGCACCCCTGAAGGTACGAGAACTCGATGTCCCGGCCATAGAAATGCGTGACGATCCGTTTCGCGGCCTGGGTCGCGAGGTGGACGCCGCGATAGGCGTAGTCCAACAGCGCCTCCGGTTGCCGGTAGAACGCGTTGCCCTCGCTCGCTTCGTGACCCGTGTCTGTCGACGCCATCGCGAACCCGCGCGACAGGAGGCTGGTCGTATCGCCGATGACGCCTGCGCCCCCGCCGACGGTCGAGAACATGAGGCGACCGTTCCAGGTCACCTCGTTGGCGACGATGGGCATCCTCACCTCGAAGCGAATGGCCCGGTTGATCACGCCGCGAACCCTGCAGTGCCAAGGGGCTTCGTCGGTTCCCAGCACCTCGATCCCCGGCTCGATCGCGTGGGAAAGATCCGTGAGCCGTACGAGGTTGTGGCACCTGAGCCCCCAGGCGCCGGCCGTCGCAGGCAATGCGAAAAGCACAAGGACGCTGGCGACAAGGGTTGCCTTTGCCATGGGATCCAACCGGTCAATACGAAGCGTCGCAGCTTACCACCCCGTCCACGTTGGCACCTTGTCGCGCCGCACGTCTTACCCCAAACTCGCCCGATGCTTGAGACCATAGAGATCGACGCCCGCGACGCCGCCGGCACGGTGATCTGGCTGCACGGGCTTGGCGCCGACGGCAACGACTTCGAACCGGTGGCGGCCATGCTCGACTTGGCGAACCCGGTGCGTTTCGTGTTCCCGCATGCACCGACGCGGGCAGTGACCATCAACGGCGGCATGGAGATGCGCGCCTGGTACGACGTGGATCCTCGCGCGCCGCTTTCCGGAACTGCGGACATCGAAACATCGGCTAGCCAAGTCGAGGAACTCGTCGAGGCCGAGGAGGCCCGCGGCATCCCCCGAGACCGGGTCGTGCTCGCCGGCTTCTCACAAGGCGGCGTCATCGCCTTGCACCTCGGCCTTCGCTCCACCGCCCGATTCGCCGGCATCATGGCGCTGTCGACCTACGTGCACGACCATGAACACATCGGCGAGGAAGTCAGCTTCGCAAGCATCGACGTGCCGATCCTCATGGCGCACGGCCAAATGGATCCCATGATCCCCATCGCCCGCGCCATCACCTCCCGCGAGAGCCTGACCAGCCTCGGCTACGACGTCGACTGGCGCGTCTACGGGATGGGGCACCAAGTCTGTCCCGAGGAAATTGCCGACATCTCGGCCTGGCTCGACGCCCGTTTCGGCTAGCAAACCACGGCCTGCGCGGCGAAATCTATATAATCGCCGCGCCGTGCCACCTTTGCCCCTGCCATGACCTATACCGTGTTCATCGACGGCCAAGCCGGCACGACGGGTCTGGAACTGGCCGCGCGCCTCTCGACACACCCGCTCATCGACCTGCTCGCCATCGAAAACCGGTTCCGCAAGGACGCGGAGCGCCGTCGCAGCCTGTTCGAACAAGCGGACGTGGTGGCGCTCTGCCTGCCCGACGACGCCGCCCGCGAGGCGGTGCGGCTCGAGCCCGGTGCACGCTTCCTCGACGCCAGCACCGCCCACCGGACGAGCCCGGACTGGACCTACGGCCTGCCCGAACTCGGCGAAGGCCAGCGCGAGGCGATCCACGCAAGCGCGCGGGTCGCGAACCCGGGCTGCTATCCCACGGGTTTCGTGCTGTCCATTCGACCGTTGATCGAAGCCGGGCTGCTCGACCCCGCCCTGCCCCTGCGGCTGAACGCCGTCTCGGGCTACTCGGGGGGCGGCAAAAGCATGATCGCCAAGTACCAGTCGTGCGACAAGCCGGCCTTGCGGACCCGGCCGTACGGTTTCGGCCTGGCCCACAAGCACGTGCCCGAAATGCACCGCTACGCGAAGACGGACTCGGCCCCGCTGTTCACACCTTCCGTCGGCCACTACTACCGCGGGATGCTCGTCCAGGTGGCGCTCTTCACACGCGAACTCAGTGGCAAGGCGAAGCCCTCCGACGTCTGGCGCGCGCTCGCCGACCGCTACCGTGACGAACCCTTCGTCCATGTCCACGGCCTGCACCCGGAGAACGCGCTGGACGACGGATTCCTGTCGCCGACATCGCGCAACGGCTCTAACCACCTCGATCTCATGGTCTTTGCCAGCGACGAGCAACTGCTTATCGTGAGTCGCTACGACAACCTCGGCAAGGGAGCGGCAGGCGCTGCCGTACAGAACCTCAACCTGATGCTCGGTCTGACGGAGACCGAAGGTCTGCTCGTCGCACCGGCGACATGCGGCGATGGCCAAGGGAGTCCCAACGAGAATGTCTGACCGATCCGAGCTGGAGTCGCGCTACCTTGCCCTGAAGGGCGCGAACCTCGCGCTCGACCTCACCCGCGGCAAGCCCGCGGCCGACCAGTTGGACCTCTCCAATGCCCTGGACGGCATCCTGGCGGGGAACTACTGCGCCGAGGACGGCACGGATGTGCGCAACTACGGCAACCTGCGCGGTCTCCCCGAGGCACGTGCCCTCGGCGCGCGCCTCCTCGATGTCGATCCGGACGAGGTCATGGCCGGCGGAAACGCCAGCCTGACGATCATGTTCTTCGTCCTCGATGCGGCCATGAACGCCGGCCTCCGCAGCGCCCCGTGGCGTGAATCGGGTCCGGCCAAGGCGATTTGCCCCGTGCCCGGCTACGACCGGCATTTCGTCGTCGCCGAGGCGGTGGGCATGGAGCTGGTGAGCGTGCCGATGACCGACGACGGACCGGACATGGACGCCGTCGAGGACCTTGTCGCCAACGACCCCGCGATCCGGTGCATCTGGTGCGTGCCGAAGTACTCCAACCCCACCGGTTGCATCTATTCGCCGGAAACTGTGCGCCGACTCGCCGCGTTGCCGCGCAAGGCCGCAGGCTCGTTCCTGGTGCTATGGGACAACGCCTACGCCGTGCACGACTTCCACTTTCCGCCGCGACCTCTGACGCCGATACTGCCCTTGGCGAAGGCTGCGGGCACGGTCGACTCGATCGCCATGTTCGCATCGACCTCGAAGGTCACATTCTCCGGCGGCGGGATCGCCTTTCTCGGCGGTTCCGAGAACTTCCTGGCCGCCATGGACGCCCGGCTCTCGACGTACATGATCGGGCCGGACAAGGTGAATCAGCTTCGCCACGTGCGCTTCCTGGGCGACGGACTCGAAGAACACATGCGCGCGCACGCCGACCTTGCCCGCCCGAAATTCGAAGCGGTCCAGCGCGGTCTCGAACGCGGCCTGGCCGGGACCGGCCTCGCGACCTGGACCAAGCCCGAGGGCGGCTATTTCGTCTCGGTCGATACCGTGCCGGGGCTCGCGAAGTCCGTAGTCGCCCTCGCCGCCGAGCTGGGCGTAGCGCTGACGCCGGCAGGTGCGACCTTCCCGCACGGCAAGGATCCGGAAGACCGCAACATCCGCCTGGCGCCGACCTTCGCCACCCTCGAGGAAGTCGAGGCTAGCGTGGATGTCTTCACCCTCTGCGTCCGACTTGCGGCGGCGCAACGCGGATGAGCGGCAACGGCGCAAAGGAGGAGGTCGCGTTCTCGGAATTCGCCCTGCCGGCGCCGATCATGGATGCGATCGATGACCTCGGATTCGAGACCTGCACGCCGATTCAAGGCGAAGTCCTGCCGTACAGTCTGGCCGACTACGACGTCACCGGCCAGGCACAGACCGGCACGGGAAAGACTGCGGCCTTCCTCATCACCATCTTGGCCCGGCAGTTGGAATTCCCGCTCGAGCGACCGCTTCCGCCCGGCGCGGCGCGGTCCCTGGTGCTCGCGCCGACGCGGGAGTTGGCGATGCAGATCGAGGCCGACGCCCGCGAGCTGGCGGCCTACACGGATACCCGGATCGTCTGCCTGGTTGGCGGTATCGACTACCAGAGGCAGCGCAACCTGCTTCGCGATGGTTCGATCGACATCCTGGTGGCAACGCCCGGGCGGCTGATCGACTTCTGCAACCAAGGCGCCGCCAGCTTGCGAACCGTCGAGGTGCTGGTGATCGACGAGGCCGACCGCATGCTCGACATGGGGTTTATCCCCGATGTGCGCCGCATCGTGTACCAGACGCCGAAGAAGCGTTCTCGGCAGACGATGTTCTTCAGCGCCACCTTCAACGACGACGTGATGAACCTCGCCGCGCAGTGGACGCTGGATCCGTTGCACGTGGCGATCAACCCGGAGTCCCTGGCCGTGGACACCGTCGAGCAGCACTTCTGGACGCTGCCGCGGGATCGCAAGCGCGCCATTCTCCTCGCCTTCGTCCGCAAGGAGCAACCCGATCACACGCTGGTGTTCGTCAACCGACGCGACCAGGCGCGGCGCCTGGTGAGCTACCTCCAAGGCAAGGGCGTGCAATGCGAAGGGCTGGCCGGCGACATCCCCCAGCGCAAGCGGCTGGCGACCATGCAACGGTTCAAGGAAGGCAAGACCAACCTCGTGGTCGCAACCGATGTCGCCGGCCGAGGCATCCACGTCGACGGCATCAGCCATGTCATCAACTACGACCTGCCGGAGGATCCCGAAGACTACGTGCATCGGATCGGGCGTACCGGGCGGGCCGGGGCGAGCGGCGTTGCGATCAGCTTCGTCTCGGAGGACGATGCCTTCGACCTGCCGGCCATCGAGGAGTTGCTCGGCCACGCCATCACAACAATGCAGCCGGAGCTTTGACAATGGGTGAGAAAACGACCGTCGGCATCGTGCAGATGTGCGCGACGAACGACGTCGAGCGGAACGTCGACACCACCCTGTCCCTGACCAAGGCAGCGGCCGATGCGGGCGCTCGCGTTGTTTTCGTGCCAGAGGCCTTTGCCTTCATCGGCCCGGAGCGCGAGCGCAGACTCATCCTGGAACCGCTGCCATCGGGCGGGCCGATCCTCAGGAACTGCGCCGAAGTCGCCCGCAGTGCCGGGATCGACCTCGTCCTCGGCGGCTTCGCCGAAGCCGCCGAGGACGGTCGGGCGTTCAACACCTGCGTGCACATCGGACCAAGCGGCGGAATCGCCAGCCTGTATCGCAAGATCCACCTTTTCGACGTGGACATGGTGGACGGTACGCGCGTACTGGAGTCGCGGGGCACGGCACCGGGCGACCGCGCGGTGGTCACCGACACCCCTTTCGGTCCGCTAGGCCTCACGGTCTGCTACGACGTGCGCTTTCCCCTCCTCTACCAAGCCCTGGCCGATCTTGGCGCCACGGCCATCACGGTCCCCAGCGCGTTCTTCAAGAACACCGGCAAGGCCCATTGGCACGTCCTCCTGCGAGCCCGGGCCATCGAATGCCAGTGCTACGTCATCGCCCCTGCACAGCACGGCGACCACGGCCACCGCGGCCGACAGTCCTATGGGCACGGACTCGTGGTCGATCCCTGGGGCGACGTCATCGCTGAATGCGACGAGGGCGACGGCTTTGCGCTGACCGACATCGACCCCGAACGCGTAGCGAGCGTAAGGGCGGAGTTGCCGAGCCTTGACAACCGGCGCGCGTTCTCGTGATCGCCACGAGACCACATCGGGCAAGGCCGGATGGCTGAACGTCGCACGGCGACGGCGCATCCACTGCTGGTCGCGGCTGGCCTGGTGGTGGTGATCGCCGGCGTCAAGGCCGCCGAGCAGATCGCCGTGCCGTTCCTGCTGGCCGCGTTCATCGCCACCATCGCGGCAACGCCCGTGTTCTGGCTGAACCGGTTCCGCGTCCCGGTGGGGGTCGCCATAGCATTGGTGGTTCTTTTCCTGGTCGCCGTACTGATCGGCGTCGGTGCCGTGGTCGCCCAGTCGGCGACCACTTTCCAGGAGCAGTTGCCGAGTTACCAGGCCAAGCTCGGGACGCGCCTCGCGGGCGTCCAGTCGTGGCTCGCCGGCCTCGGGATCGAACTGTCCGCGGAGACTCTGGACCCGGGACGGGCCTGGAACCTCGCCGCCGAAGCCCTGGTCGGCCTCGGCAACATGCTCTCCAACGGCTTCCTGATCCTGCTGACGGTGCTCTTCATCCTCGGCGAGGCATCGAGTTTCCCACGCAAGCTGAAGGCCGTGCTGGCCGACCCGGACGAAGATCTGCCGCACTTCGAGCGCTTCGCGGCCAACGTCAACCGCTACATGGCCATCAAGACCTCGGTGAGCCTCGCGACCGGCGTCTTCGTCGGTTTCGCACTGTGGATCATCGGCGTCGACTTCCCCATCTTGTGGGGCTTGCTGGCCTTCCTCCTGAACTACGTGCCGAACATCGGCAGCATCATTGCCGCCGTACCGCCCGTATTGCTCGCGATCGTGCAACTCGGCGCCGTACACGCCATCGCCACGCTGGCGGTGTTCGTCGTCGTGAACGTTGCGATGGGCAGCGTCGTGGAGCCCCGCTTCATGGGCCGCGCCCTGAGTCTGTCGACGCTGGTCGTATTCCTGTCGCTGGTGTTCTGGGGCTGGGTGCTCGGTCCGGTGGGGATGCTGCTGTCGGTGCCGCTGACCATGACGGCCAAGATCGCCTTTGAGGCCAATCCGTCGACCGAGTGGATCGCGCACCTGCTCGACCCGGCAGAGCGGACCGACGCAGTCAGCAAGCCCACCAAGGCCCAATGAGCTACGAACGAAGCAACGTCGCTCGCATGGCGGGCTACGTCTACGGCGAGCAACCGGACGGGAACCACATCGTCAAGCTCAACACCAACGAGAACCCCTACCCGCCATCGCCGGCCGTCGCTGAGGCGCTCGCGGGTTTCGATGTGGCGACCTTGCGCCGCTATCCGCCGGCCACCGCCGACGACCTGCGCGGCGTCCTCGCGGGCCGGCTCGGCATCGAGCCTGGCAACGTCGTCGCCACGAACGGCGGCGACGAGGGGCTGCGCCTTGCGATCACCACGTTCGTCGATCCGGGCGCAACCCTGGGCTTGGCGGAACCGAGCTACTCGCTTTACCCGGTCCTCGCCGCCGTGCAGGACTGCACCGTTGCCAAGGTTCCGCTGGACGCGGATTGGAAGCCGCCAACGGACCTGGCCAGTCGGCTCAATGCGGTCGGCGCTCGGCTGACCTGCCTCGTCAACCCCCATGCCCCGTCCGGCGTGCTGCTGGACGGCGAAACCATCGCCCGCACCGCCACCGAACTCGACGGCGTGCTGCTCGTGGACGAGGCCTACGTGGACTTCGCCGATCCGGAACGCGAACACGACCTGGCGCCGCTGATCCACCGCCATGACAATCTGCTGCTCTTGCGCACGCTGTCCAAGGGCTATTCGCTGGCCGGACTCCGCGTCGGCTTCCTGGTCGGCAACGCCGGCCTGATCGAGCCGATCCGCGTCAAGACCCGCGACAGCTACAACGTCGGTACGCTCGCCCAGTCCATCGCGATCGCCGCGCTCTCGGACGCCGACCATGCCGAGCGGTCATGGCGAGCGATCCGCAGTGAACGTGCGCGATTGGCCGATGCCCTGCGCGCCCAGGGTTGGGTCGTGCCGGAGTCCCAAGCCAACTTCGTTCTCGCCCGGAAGTCCCAGGCCGCCGAGGTCTATCGATCGCTGCGGGAGCGCGGCGTATTCGTTCGCTACTTCGACCAGCCGCGCTTGGCCGACTGCCTGCGGATCACGGTGGGCACGCCCGAGGAGAACGCCAAGCTGCTCGATGCCATGGACCAGATTGCGGACCGTCTCGGGAATTGACTCGTTCCCAGTATTCCGACTCTTCGCCGTGGCTGGCCAACGCAGCGATCCGTAGAAGGGATCCGTGCCACGAGGTTGCTGTCCGTTGTACGATCAGCGTCTCGTTTCCGGGCCGCGATGCCGTGCTGCTAACTCGCTCACGACCCGGGCCGCCACTCTTGAAGCCTATGACACCAAACCCATGAACACACGCCAGGACAGGAGCTCATCGACCTCGGGAAGCCTCCCGGTCGTACCCGATCAGGGCGACGCGCTCGCTCGACTCCGCGACGAAAACGCCCGGTTGCGTGCCGAGTTGGCGCAAATGCGGGCGTTCCAGGACGCACCGTCCGGCGATGAGGATTGGGAGGCGGCGATGGACCAAGGCATCGGCTACGCGGACGGTCGCTCGCCTACCAGTGCGCTATCCGCCGGGCGACTGCTCCGGCAACTGACCGGGTTGACAAAGGAACGTCTGAAGGCGGGCGCTATCCGCGACAGCAGCGATTTCGACTACCTGCCTAAACCCAGCGCGGACGAGGCGAAGCTGGAGGCCGACTTCGTGCGCTGGGGCTACTGCCTGGTCGAGGATGCCATGTCGCCGAGCCAGATTCGCGACCAGGTGGATCGGATGACCGAGCAGGCTGCTGCGGAGCGGAACCTCGGTGTCGCCATCATGACCAGCCGCAGCGACGCCGCGCAACTCGTCAACAACCTCGTCCTCAAAGGCGCCGTGTTCCGTGATGCGGTGGAGTTCAAGGCTTCGGCCGCCCAGCGGGGCCCGCTGGTGGATCGCCTCTTGACCAAGATCATGGGCGAAGGTTTCGGACTCGGATGTGCCCACGGGTCCATCGTGCACACCGGCGGTGGGCTGCAGGACCTGCACGTCGACCAAGGCGGCATGCCGCTGCCGTATCCGCCGTTCCCTTTCGGTTCGCTCATCATCTGGTGCTACACCGAGTTCAACCTGGCCAACGGCGGCACCTACGTCGTGCCGGGCTCGCACCGCACTGCCGAAGGCCGGACGAGTTTCCACGACGGCGCCGACCTTCTCGCGTTGGTCGACGGCGAGCCGGGGTTGGTGGCCATCTGCGCGCCGGCGGGAACCTGCATCCTCACCGACACTCGAGTTTTGCACGGCGGCGGCCGACGGACGGCACCCGGTACCCGCTACGCCATGCGCTGCCACTACAACCGCCACTACATCCGCGCCTTGCACGAGCAGTCGACCGCCAATCTGCACGTCCCCGACGACGTCTACGAACTGCTGTCCCCGCGCCTCAAGCAGATGATGGGCATCACCGTCAACAACCACGAGCCGGTTGGCGAACTCTCTCTTGCCAGCAGCCCCGGCTGAGGACTCTCCGCCACGCGGGGCTGACCGAAAAACCAAGGAATACGCATGACCCGGCAACTTCCCGCACTCAGCCTGGCGGCCGTACCCGGCCGCCGCCGCGCAACGCTCGAGCTCGCCCGCGAGATCGAGACGCGCGGCTACCCCGGCATCTATTGCCCGAGCCTGGGCGACGGGCTGTCGCTCTGCGCGGCACTCGCCATGGTCACCGAACGCGTGCGCTTCGGGACCAGCATCCAACCCATCTACACGCGTCACGCGCAGGACTTCGCGCAGGCGGCGAGCTTCATCCACGAGGCCTCGGACGGGCGTTTCGACTTCGGCATCGGCGTCAGTCACGCCCCCGCGATGGACCGCCTTGGCGTCGCGACCGGCAAACCGCTTGGCGACATCCGCCGTTTCGTGGCCGATCTGCGGGCCGTACCACGCGCGGGCGAACTGCCCCGGCTGGTGCTGGCGACGCTGCGTACGAGGATGATCCGCTTGGCGGCCGAGATCGCTGGCGGCATGGTTTTCGCCAACGGTGCGCGCTCACACATGAAGGCCTCGTTGAGCGTTCTCGACCCGACAAGCCGTTCCGACGACGCCTTCTTCATCGGCAACATGATCCCGACGGTCGTTTGCGATGACGTCGAAGCGGCCAAGGCACGCAACCGGCGCACTTTGGCCAGCTACGCGATGCTGCCCAACTACCGGGCCTACTGGAAGGAAGCCGGCTACGTGGAAGAGATGGCGGCCGTGGAAGCAGCGATGGCATCCAAGCAGTTCGACCGGATCCCGGCGTGCCTTTCCGACCGTTGGCTAGCCGATACCACCCTCTTCGGCTCCGCGTCCGCTGTGCGCGAAGGCATCGAGGCCTGGTACGACGCCGGCATCAAAACCCCGATCATCGTGCCGTCATCGGCCAGCGGCGGACAGTTCGACGCCTTTGCCGAGTTTTTCGCCATCTGGGACTGACGGGCCATGGCAAAACGCATCTGGATCATCCGCCACGGCAAGTCCTCACGCCCATTCGGCGTCATTGACCACAAGCGCCCGTTGGCCAAGCGCGCTAGCAACGATGCGGTAGGGATTCGCCGGCATCTCGGCGACGAACCGGTCCTGTACGTCTCGAGCACCGCCTTGCGCGCGATGGAGACGGCCCGCATGCTGGCCGGCAAACGCGAGATCCAGCCGAGCGAGCAACTCTACGAGGCCACCACCGACGAGTTCCTGGCCGTCGTTGAAGAGTTCCTGTCCACATCGAACCACGTCGCGTTCGTCGCCCACAATCCGGCCGTCACGGCCCTGATCAACCACCTTAACGGGCACGACCTCACGGACAACGTTCCGACCCTGGGCGTGGCCTGCTTCGAGCGCAGGAAGTCGCGCTGGCGGCTATTGAACTACGTCACGCCCAAGGAGCTTCGTTAGTCGCGCGACGTAGAAACCGTCGAACGTGGCGTCCGGATGGATGCGCACGGTACCGTCAATGCCGCAGGCGCGTGCGACGGTGAGTTCCGGCCACGCCAGCGGAACAATCCGCGCCGTCGGCTCCCGCTTGATCAGGTATTCCACGATCCCCTCGTTCTCCTTGCGTCCGAAGGAGCAGGTGCAGTACACGAGCGTGCCGCCCGGCTTCAGGCAGGCGAAGGCGGCCCGGATGAGTCCGCGCTGCTTGCGCGTCGTCTCGCGGACCTTGCGCGGCGACCAATGGGAGAACGTGCCCGGCGTGCCAGCCCGGAAACGGGCCTCCGACGAACACGGCGCATCGAGCAGCACACGATCGAACATCTTGGGCATGCGTCTACCTAAGTTGCGGCCGTCGTCCAACCAGCAATGGACGTTGGTGGCGCCGCAACGCTCGAGGTTGGCGCGCATCCGGTAGTATCGGCTCTTGATGGCGTCGACCGCGGTGATGGTGCCCGTGTTGCGCATCCTCGCCGCCGCGATCAACGTCTTGCCGCCCGGCGCAGCGGCCAGATCGAGTACGGCCTCTCCCGGCTGCGGATCGAGTGCCGTCACGGCGAGCACGCTGGACGGATTGACGACGTAGATGCGTCCCGTGGTGGCCGCTGGGTGGCGCACTACGGCCTCCCGCGCATCGGCGACCGAGTACACTTGGTCAAGACCGGGCACCGGGTCGCCGATGGCGGGGACCTCGCCTTCGCGCAAGGGGTTGACCCAGTAGCTCGTCCGTTTGCTGGCCTGCATAGTGGCAAGGACTGCCCGGGCATCGTCGTCGCCGTACTCCGAGGCCAAACGAGCGACGAATGCGGTTGGCAGGTCCATCGGCGCCACACTACCGGAAACCCGCTCGATCAGGGCGGCGTTGTGCGCCGCTGCGAATCGCGCTTAACTTGGCAGCGAGACTCGTTGAGCCGGGGGCGGCAAATGACCTTTTTGATCCTGGTGGCGGTGGTTGTCATCGCCTACTTTGCGTGGCGCATCGTCGATCAGCTTCCGGACGTCGTCTACCGGCTGAGCGAAATCCAACAGGACGTGGCGGAGATGCGCCGCCGGCTCGGGGACGACCGCGCGGTCGAAGACGACCAGGCCGACGACGACGGATCGAAGGACGACGATGACTAAAGGGTTCGCCGGGCAGCGGCGCAGGCCGGATTGAGCGCGGTCGACCCCGTTGCGCTCCTGAAGGCGGATCGGATCCGCGCGCGAGCCAACGAAGATCCGATGGCCAACCTGTGCGTTCTAGCGACGGTTGGCGCCGATTCACCGGAGGTACGGACTCTCGTACTACGCGACGTCGACGACCGCCTCGGCCTGTTCTTCAACGGCCTGAGCCCCAAGGCTCGCGAGGTCAGCCAGTCCGACTTGGTGGCCGTCGTGGTGTACTTGCCGAGCCTGTCGCTGCAGTACCGGCTGCGCACGCGGCTGACAGCCATACCCGCAGACATCGTGCACGCGAACTGGCAGTACCGCCCGGACGTGCCCAAGAAGATGGACTGGCTCTACGAACGGCACCCGCAGAGCAGCGCAATCGCCAGCAGGCAGCGGCTGATCGAGGAGCTGCCCACAGCAACACCCGACCGCGCGCCGGCGTCCGCAATCGGTTACTTCCTGGCGCCGGTGGCCGTTGAACGGCTGGACCTTGGACAGGACAACGGCGTGCACGACCGCCGACGGTATACGCTTCGAGGCGACGGCTGGCGCGAGCAAATCCTCGTTCCGTGACCTCTAGACCTACCGCAAGCAGGAGACGCCACATGGCCGAAGACACTTTGCTGCAGGCCGCGACGGCCGCCCATGACGGCAACCTCGAACGACTGCGCGAGATCCTGGCCGCCTCACCTGCGGTGCTGACCGCCCGCGACGAAAGCGGGCGAACCCTGCTCGACTTGGCCTGTCGCGCCGCGACCGGTGGCATCGCCATTCCGCTCGTGTCGGGGACGGCGGAGCAGCACGCCGCGGTCGACATGGTGCTGGCCGCCGGAGCCGACCCATCGGCGGCCGACGAGGATGGTTGGACGCCCCTGCACACGGCCGGCATGGCCGGTCACGTCGACCTGGCGCGGCGCCTGGTCGAAGCTGGGGGGTCGGTCCGCGCCGATGCGTACGGCAAGGAAGGCGGCTCGCCGCTGTCGTACGCATTGTTCTACGCCAAGGCGTACATGGGCGAGGCGCTCGAGCCCGTTTACCCGGACAACCTCCGTGCCGCTGCGGCACTCGGCCGCGACCTCGGGCGCTTCGTCGTCGGCGATGACCTGACCGACGCCGCGTACACCGGTCTCGGTTTCTATGCACCGGTGTTCTTCCCCGACTGGCAACGCACCCGCAGTCGGCAGGAAGTCCTCGACGAGGCGCTCAGTTGGGCGTCGCGCAACGACCAATGCAGCACCATGGCCAGCCTCGTAGACCTCGGCGCCGACGTGAACGCGAACGCGTTTCGCGGCACGGCCCTGCTTTGGGCCTGCTACGCCGACAAGGTGGACGCTGCCCGGTGGCTGCTCGACCACGGCGCGGACCCCGACCTGCGCCACGACTGGGGTGGCGAGGGCCACGGCGTCGCTGCGGTCGCCATGCACCTGGCCGCGCAGCACAACTGCGTCGGTTGCGTACGGTTGTTGCTAGACCGGGGCGCGGATCCCGACATCGTGGACGGCGCGCACGGCGGGACGCCGGCCGGATGGGCCGAGTTCGGTGGTGCCGAAGATACGCTGAAGATCCTCCGCGAAAGCGCCGACCGCCAACGCTAGGTCGCCGCGGCGACATCCTCGTCGGCCGGTACGATGCCGACGAGGGTTTTGAAGCACATCTGCTTGGCAAGCGTGACGAAGGCGGCAATGTACGGCGTGTCGCGCTGCTCCGTGCGCACCGCAGCGTAGAGGTTGGGCCAGATGCCTTCCTCGCCGAGCGAACACGAGGCCACCGCGCCCCGAGCCGTGTACTCGTAGAGCGCCCAGTTCGGTAGGCAGCAGACGCCACGGCCGCTGGCCACGAGTTGCACCATTACGGGTGTCAGTTCGGCGGTACGGGTGCGCTCCGGCTCGATCCCGTGGGGATCCAGGAAGCGGGTGAACACGTCGAGGCGAGCCCGGGAAACCGGATAGGTGATGAGGGTCTCGGATACGAGGTCGGCGGGCACGACCCAGTCGCGGGAAGCCAGCGGATGCATCTTTGCCAGCGCTAGCCGAGCCTCGTAGCTGAACAAGGGCAGGTACGCCAACTCCGTTCCCGCCATGGGATCCGCCGTGACGACCAGGTCAAGGTCGCCCCGGATCAGCGCCGGCAAGGCCTCGAAGCTGAAACCGCTCGCGATGTCGAGTTCAACGTCCGGCCAATCCTCCCGATACGCGTCGATCGCGGGCAGCAGCCACTCGAAGCAACTGTGGCACTCGATCGCCATGGACAGTCGACCACGGTCGCCTCCGGCCAGCCGCACCAGGGCCGCAGACGCCGCTCGCAGCCGGGGCAGGACCTCGTCCGCCAGTTCGACCAGCAGTCGACCGGCCGAGGTAAACCGAACCGGCTTGGTCTTGCGGATGAAGAGCGGACAACCGACACGATCCTCCAGGTCCTTCATCTGGTGCGACAGCGCCGATTGCGTCAAGGCCACACGCTCCGCGGCTTCCACCAAGCTGCCCGTGTCGCGCAACGCCGCCAACGTGCGCAAGTGCCGCAATTCCACATGCGAGGGGCTCGCCCCTCGCACTCCCCCGCTGAAGGCTCTACCGTGCATGAGCCAACCTCAAGCAGTAGCGAATAACTTGATTGTAGCTAATATTTGGCAGTCTGGACACTGCCTACCGATCGGCGGGAGTCCTCTTGTCGCGGTCGGCGAGCTGCAACCGCCAACCACGGAAGAACCGACCCGCGCCCGCGGCGACCGTGCAGTCGGGCGTCATCAGTTCAGCAGACTGGCAGGTGGCCAGCAGTGGCTCCAACGCGTCGATCTCGCGCTCGTCTATTGTCAGGCCGTACTTTCGGCGAACGTCGACGATGCGGTTGGCGAACCAGCAACGGTTTTGCGCGGGCAGCCAGGCAGACGCATCCTTGGCACCCTTCTGGTAACGATTCACCTCGGGGCTGGCCAAGGTCAGATTGGCAAGGTCGGCCGCGAACCGCCGTCGCGTCGCGACATCGGCGGCGCACAGGCCGCTGTCGTGCGCCTCCGAGCGCGCGACGATGTGTTCGATGTCGGTCTCCCGAGCGTCGTCGAAACAGCGGCCGGTGTACGGCGAGAAGATGTCGCCCAAGCGGGCGACGATCCGCACTTCTAGGGACTGCGCGTAGGAGTAGTCGTTGCTGTCGTACGCGCTGCAACGGTGCTCCGGGGCGACGACAAGGCCCCGCCAAGTGTCCTCGGCCCCACTGGCGACGGCGCCACCCACGGCGGCGCACGCGACCGCCCAGCGGATCCCACGCAGGCCGATGGTGTTGAACACCTCGTCTCTCTGCCCCGTCAACTCGTACAGCCATGGTAATCACAATCGGTTACCTGTGTACGAGCTTGATATGCTGGCGCCGATGGACACGCTCACGGCGGCCGAGCGCAGTGCCTTGATGTCGCGCATTCGCGGGAAGGACACGAAGCCTGAGCTGGCCGTGCGCCGCGCATTGCATGCGTTGGGCTACCGCTACCGCACCCACGGCAGCGGCCTGCCGGGCAGGCCGGACCTCGTGTTCTCCAAGCGGCGCACGGCCGTTTTCGTCCACGGCTGTTTCTGGCACCGACACGGTTGCGCCAAGACGTCGATGCCGAAGACACGAACCGACTACTGGGCGGCGAAGTTCGCGGCGAACGTGGAACGCGATCAACGCAATGCCGAGCGCCTGGCCGAGGCTGGTTGGCGCGTGTTCGTGGCGTGGGAATGCGAGATCGATCAAGGGGACGTGATGCAACGCCTCGTCGAGTTCCTCGGTCCCCCGCGGGTGGACCGACGCATTCCCGAAAAGGCGTAGTCGCGCGGTGGGACTACGGCCGCATGGGAAATGTCGTGGGCCCGATCAGGTCGTCGAGCTGCGGCTGGATCCAGTCGACCCAACGGCACAGCATCGGCCGCGTCTCCCGCGGGTCAATCAGTTCATGGACCGCGAAGGACTCCGCGCGCGGATACGGCGAACGCGCGCTTCGCAAGCGGTCTTCGAGCTCTGCGCGCTTCGCGTCCGGATCGTCGGCCGCCGCAATCTCGCGGTGGAAGGCGACGGCAACGCCCCCTTCCAACGGCAGCGCGCCGCTTTCGACCGACGGCCACGCCAGCACGTAGTTATTGGGCGCATAGTGCGCGGCCGTCGCCACGCCGAAGCCCTTGTGCACCTGGATGGCAGCCCACGGAACGCTCGCTTGGGCGGCAGCGCAAACGGCTGCCATGCCGTAGCGTATGGTCGCGCTGCGCTCGGCTTCCGGCCCGATCATGAACCCGGGCTGATCGATGAAGTTGACGATGGGTAGGTGGAACGTGTCGCACATCTCCACGAAGCGGCGGTATTTCTGCCCGGCCTCGGCGGTCATCGCACCGGCGTAGACGCGGTTGTCGTTCGCCAGCACGCCGACTGGCTGGCCGTCCAGGCGCGCGAGCCCCGCGATCTGGCTGGGCCCGTAGTCGCGGCCGATCTCGAAGAAGGACCCCTGGTCCATGATCATGGTCAGGATCTCGCGCATGTCGAAGGGTTCGTTCGAGTCCCGGGGCACGGCGTTGAGCAGTTCCTCCTCCATGCGCTCCGGGTCGTCCTCGGAACCGATGCGGGGCGTGCGTTGATGGACGCTGCTCGGCAGGTAGCTCAGGAACCGCCGGACCTGGTCGAACATGTCGTGCTCGTCCTCGGCGATGTTGTCCACGATGCCGGTTTTGGCGTGGACGGCCGAGCCGCCAAGCTCGTCCTTGGTCAGCCGGACCCCGAGGGCGCGCTCCACCAAGGCGGGGCCGCCGATCATGATCTGAGCGGTGTGCCGCGTCATCACTGAGAAGTGCGCGGCCACCAGGCGCCCGGCCGGGAAGCCGGCGACGGCACCCGCGGCCATCGAGACCACGGGTACGGCGCCCATCGCGTCGGCTATGATGCGGAACCGCGGCGTCGCGAAAACGGGCTCGCCGACGGTGCCGCCACGGCGACCGCCGCCGCCCTTGACACTGCCGCCGCCGCCTTCCAGCGACCGCACGAGGGGTACCTTGTACTGCACGGCAAGGTGTTCGGCGTAGACGCTCTTGCGCAGCCCGGCGGCGTTCGGCGAGCCGCCCTTCAGGGTGAAGTCCTCGCCCCCGACAACGACTCTGCGGCCGTCGATGCGACCGAAGCCGACGACGTAGTTGGCAGGCACGTAGCCGAGCAGGCGGTCGTCGTCGTCATAGTCGGGGATTGCCGTCGCGAGCCCCTGTTCCTGGAACGAGCCGTCGTCGAGCAGAGCGTCGATGCGTTCGCGGATCGTCAGCCGCCCGCGCGCATGCTGCTTGGCGATGCCGTCCTTGCCCCCTTGCTGCTTCGCAAGGTGGCGGCGGCGGCGTATCTCGCGGACTTCCTCTTCCCAACTCATGGTAGAAGCGCCTCAATCTCTCGACGGCGCCGAATGCTTACACTTGGGTTGCGCTTTGTCACGCCGACGCGACCGCTTCGCGGTCGCCGGCGGCGAGGCGGTGCCCGCTAGGTGTCAAGCACCGCGACGACCTGGTCTTCCTGAACGGCGTCTTCCACAGCGACCAGCACTTGTGCGACCGTACCGGCCGTCGGCGCTTCGAGCGGAATCTCCATCTTCATGGACTCGAGGATCAGCAGGACGTCGCCCTCCTCGACGCGCTCGCCCGCCTCGACTTCGACCTTCCAGACGTTGCCGGTGACTTCGCTCTCGACTTCCAGTCGGGCCATGGATCCTCCGCAGTAAGTGGCAGCGGCGCTTTATAGGCGTTTTGCCGGTGCTTTACAACGTAGGAGCTCTGTCTTTGCGCCACCGATTGGCCGACAATCCGCCCACCTCCACCGAGCGGTCTCATCGCGGCCCATGGCACGCAACGCCTTCTACGCCCAGTCCGGCGGCGTCACAGCGGTAATCAACGCCACCGCCTGCGGCGTCATCGAGACGGCCCGCGCCAACCGCGGTCGAATCGGCAACGTGTTCGCCGGCCGGAACGGCATCCTCGGGGCGCTGAACGAGGAACTAATCGACACGGAGCAGGAGACCGCAGAGGCGATCGCGGGTCTGCGTTCGACCCCCGGCGGCGCATTCGGCTCTTGCCGCTACAAGCTGAAATCGCTTGAAGAGAACGCCAAGGAGTACCGGCGCCTGATCGACGTCTTCGAGGCCCACGACATCGGCTACTTCTTCTACAACGGCGGTGGCGACTCCCAGGACACGGCACACAAGGTTTCCCAGCTCGGCGAGCGGCTCGGCTATCCCATCACGTGCATCGGCATCCCCAAGACCGTCGACAACGACCTGCCGCTCACCGACACCTGCCCGGGTTTCGGTTCCGTCGCGAAGTACGTGGCGACATCCGTTCGCGAGGCCGCCCTAGATGTGGCCTCGATGTGCGAGACCTCGACCAAGGTGTTCATCCTCGAGGTGATGGGGCGGCACGCCGGTTGGATTGCCGCCGCCGGGGGGCTCGCAAGGCGCCACGGCGATGATGCGCCGCACATCATCGTGTTCCCCGAGGTGCCGTTCGACGACCACGCCTTCCTCGGACGGACCCGCGACGTCGTCGAGCAGGACGGGTTTTGCGTCATCGTGGTTTCGGAGGGTGCGCGCTACGCCGATGGCCGGTTTCTCGCCGACGCCGGGACCACCGACGCATTCGGCCATGCGCAACTCGGTGGCGTCGCGCCAGTGCTCGCCCAAATGGTCCGCGACAAACTCGGCTTCAAGTTCCACTGGGCCGTTGCCGACTATCTCCAGCGCGCGGCGCGGCACATCGCTTCGGCGACCGACGTGGAGCAGGCGTACGCCGTCGGCCGGCATGCCGTCGAACTTGCGCTAGGCGGCAGGAACGCAGTGATGGCAACCATCGTGCGTACCGCGGACCAACCCTATGCGTGGCAACTCGGCGAAGCGCCGCTCGACCAGGTCGCCAACGTTGAACGCACGATGCCGGCAAGCTACATCGGTGCGGACGGTTTCAGCATCACAGACGCTGCCCGGCGCTACTTGGAGCCGCTGATCGCCGGCGAAGACCCGCCGGCCTACTCCGGCGGACTGCCGGACTACACGGTCCTGCGCAACGCCGCGGTGGACAAGAAACTGGCCCCGTTCGAGGCCTGACGCTCACCCGAGCAGATTCTCGCCGCCGTCGTCGAGCTTCCGGGGTCGCTGCCAATAGGTGTACTGCGGCGTGAACTCGTCGATCCCCGCCAGCCCCAGCAGCCCCCACAGGGCGCAGTAGATGTCGCCGGGTCCGAACGAGCAGGCGTTCAGCCGGTGGATCGCGTCGCCCTGCAACTCGTAGACCACCGCGCCGGGGTAGTTCTCCGCTTCGCCGTACACTCCTTGCTCGCGGATGTAGTCGGCACCGCCATGGGAGGCGAGCCGGAACCGCCAACCGCGGGAGTTGGCGAACGTCCGTTGCACGTCCGGCGCGTCCTTGGACACCAGCACGACGGAGAGCGCGGCTTCCAAGTGCGGCAGCAGGCCGTTGAATCCGTCCGCCCAGAGCGTGCAGTAGCGGCAACCCTGCCCCATGTTGTGGATGACGAGCAGCTTGTCCCGATCGGCGAACAGGTCGCGCAACGTCGTTTCGCCGGCCTCGGTGCGGAACGCGTAGTTAGGTACGGCGCTCGACACGCTCCCTTTGCGCAATTCGTTGAGCTCTTGAGATGCCTCCGCGATGCGCCGCTCCAGTTCCTCGATACGACTTGGCACGGTCTCGGTTCCTAGCTGCCGAGGGCGGCCAGCAGCAGCAAGGCCACGATATTGATGATCTTGATCATCGGGTTCACGGCCGGCCCCGCGGTGTCCTTGTACGGATCGCCCACGGTGTCACCAGTGACCGCGGCCATATGGGCCTCCGAGCCCTTGCCGCCGTGATTGCCGTCCTCGATGTACTTCTTGGCGTTGTCCCACGCGCCACCGCCCGCCGTCATGGAGATGGCGACGAAAAGGCCCGTGACGATCGTCCCCAAGAGCATCGCGCCGACGGTCACCAAGGCCGCCTTCTGGCCAACGGAAAGAGCGACCAGGAAGTACACGACGATGGGCGCCAGCACCGGCAGGAGCGACGGTGCGATCATCTCGCGAATGGCAGAGCGCGTGAGCAGATCGACGGCCCGGCTGTACTCGGGCCGTGTCGTGCCTTCCATGATGCCCGGCATTTCTCGGAACTGCCGACGGACCTCTTCCACCACCGAGCCGCCCGCGCGGCCCACGGCCTGCATGCCGAGCGCGCCGAAGAGGTACGGGAGCATCCCGCCGACCAAGAGGCCGATCACGACGTAGGGGTCGGAGAGCTGGAAGCTGACATCGAGTTCGGGGAAGAAGTGCTCCATGTCGTGCACGTAAGCCGCGAAGAGCACCAGCGCCGCCAAGCCGGCCGAGCCGATGGCATAGCCCTTCGTCACGGCCTTGGTGGTATTGCCCACGGCGTCGAGGGCGTCGGTTGTCTTGCGGACATCCTCGTCGAGATCGGCCATCTCCGCGATCCCGCCCGCGTTGTCCGTCACCGGTCCGTAGGCGTCGAGGGCAACGACCACGCCAGCCAGGGCCAGCATCGTGGTGGCCGCCAGCGCGATGCCGTAGAGACCGGCCAACGCGAAGGAGGCGACGATCCCCAGCGCAACGATGATCGCAGGCGCTGCGGTCGCTTCCATGGACACGGCCAATCCCTGGATCACGTTGGTCGCGTGCCCGGTTTCGGACGCGCGCGCTACGGAGCGCACGGGACGGTAGTTCGTGCCCGTGTAGAACTCGGTGACCCAGACGATGAGGGCGGTGACCGCCAGTCCGACCACGGCGCAGAGGAAGTAGCTCAAGCCGGCCGCGCCGAATTGCCAATAGGTCACCGCGTAGATGAGGATCGCCGAGAGCACGGCGGTGGCGATGAACCCCTTGTAGAGCGCGCCCATGATGCTCATGCTGGCGCCCAAACGCACGAAGAAGACGCCGATGACCGAGGCCACGATGCACACGGCGCCAATCAGCAACGGCAGTTCCATGTGGCCGGTAGTGGTGCCGAACTCGAACGCGCTGATCGTTGCCAGCAGCATCGTGGCGACCAGGGTCACCGCGTAGGTTTCGAACAGGTCCGCGGCCATGCCGGCGCAGTCGCCGACGTTGTCGCCGACGTTGTCCGCGATCACCGCGGCATTGCGCGGATCGTCCTCGGGAATGCCCGCCTCGATCTTGCCGACGAGGTCCGCACCGACATCTGCGCCCTTGGTGAAGATCCCCCCGCCGAGCCGCGCGAAAATGGATATCAGGGAGCCGCCGAAGGAAAGCGCGACCAAGGCTTCGATCAGGACGCGCTGCTCGACGCCAACCGCTCCCAGCATCGCGTAGTAGCCGGCAACGCCGAGCAGCCCCAGGCCGACCACGAGCATCCCGGTGATCGCGCCGGAGCGGAACGCGATGTCGAGCGCGGGTCGCAATCCGGTCGTCGCGGCCTGCGTCGTGCGCACGTTCGCGCGCACCGACACGTGCATGCCGATGTAGCCGGCGGCACCGGACAGCACCGCGCCGATCACGAAGCCGAGCGCAACCCAATGCCCGAGCGTGATCAGCAGCACGATGGCCACCACAGCGCCAACGATGGCGACCGTGGTGTATTGGCGGTTGAGGTAGGCGGCCGCACCCTCCTGGATGGCGCCGGCGATTTCGCGCATGCGCTCGCTGCCGGCATCGGCGGCGAGTACCGACCGACCCGCGACAACGCCGTAGATGAGTGCCAGCACGCCGCACCCGAGCGTTAACGGTAGAACGTAGTCCATGGAAGCTTGATGACCCGTGTTGGTTTTGGAGTGTTGCGGCTCGCCCGCTGAGCTGCCGCAACCTTCGCCACGACAGGTTCATAAAGCCGCGGGACTCTACATGAGACGGTCACGAGCGACAAGCGGAAGGCCGTGCGTGAAACCCTCCGGACCCGCAGCCAATGGCCGCCGGATGCACCATCAATCGGCCCTCAGGATCGTCCAGATCTCCTTCAGTGCCAGCTTCTTGCCGTAGATCAGCAAAGACCCGCGAAAGACGCGCCCGGCAAGCCAGATGACCGCCAGGGCGGACGACGCGCACAGCGCGACGCTGGCGAGCACCTGCCACGCGCCCATGTCGGCGACCAGCATCCGGGCCGGCAGCATGACCGGTGCCGTGAAAGGGAAGTAGGACCCGAACACGACCAGTGCGCTGTTCGGAACCAGACTCACGATCTGCACCATCAGCATCGCGACGATCATGGGCATCATGGCGATCGTGACCGCGACCTGCGCCTCTTGCGTGGACTCGTACATCGCGCCCAATGCCCCGAAAAGGCTCGCGTTGATGAGATAGCCTAGGGGCAGCATCAGCAGCACGACGGCGACTACATCGAAGCGGATCGCGGGCCAGACCACCGCACCGCCCGCTGTCTCGGCAGGAGCCGAGAGGCCCATTTCCGCCAAGTCCGCCGCCGGGACAACTCCGGCGGCCAGGACGCCGAAGGCCACCAGCATCACAAGCCAGACGGAGAGCTGGGTCGCGGCCACCCCCCCGACGGCTAGGATCTTGCCGAACAGGAGATCAAACGGGCGCACCGAGGAGACGAGGATCTCGGCCATGCGACTGGTCTTCTCTTCCATGGTTGCCTGCATCACGAGCGCTCCGTAGATCCACACCACCATGAGCAAGACCACGCCGACCCCGACGCCCACCGCGGCCGAACTGGCCGCCGAGCCCTCCTCTTCGTCCCCGCTCTCCGTGACGGCAACCGTGGTCAACGTCAGCGTGGCATTGAGGGTATCGAGGACCTCGGCCGGCAGGTCGTATTCCGCCAAGCGGACGTCGCGCACCACGTCGACGAGGAAGGCGCGCAGCGCCTGCTCCGCCATGACCGACTGCTTGTCCTTGACATAGGCGGATGCGACGCTTGGTTCGCCAGCTTCGGCGAGGCTGCGCGGGAGCACCAGCAGCACATCCACCTCGCCGTCCACGACCGCTTGCTTCGCATCCTCGATCGAGTCCCGGACTGGCTGCAGGAGGTACGTTTCGTTCTCGCGGGCCTCGAGGGCGGGAAGGATCCGACTGCTCTCATCCAAAACGGCGAGCCGCCGCTCCCGCGCCGACTCCGACTCGACCGAGGAGACGATGGCAGCGATCGCCACACCCAGAACGGCAAGCGCGACCGGCCCGAGCAGCGTGCTCAATACGAAGGCCTTGGTTCGGACCCGGCGCACGTACTCGCTAGCGACGACGGTCAACAACACGTCAGCTTCCTTCCGTGCCGGCGTCGCCGACCACGCGGATGAAGATCTCCCGCAGCGTCGGATAGGTCGCCGCGTACTGGTGCAGGGCGTCGCTACCGGCACGTGCCGCATCGAGCAGTCGGCTGGCCGAGTAGCCGTCCTGGATCCTCAACTCCGCACGCCCGTCCGCGTTGCGCAGGACTTCCACGTGGCCCGCATCGGCCAGCCGGTCCAGGAAGCCGCCGTCGCCTTCGAACTCGAGGGACACGGTGTCGCGGCCGAAGCGGCGCTTGACACTGTCGAGTTCGCCGTCCAGGACGATGCGGCCGTTGGCGATCAGGCAGATCTCGTCGCACAGCCCCTCGACCTGTTCCATGCGGTGCGAGGCGAAAATGACGATCGCACCGTCCGCCTTGCGCTGCCGGATCACCTGTTCCATCAGCGCCGAGTTGATCGGGTCAAGGCCGCTGAACGGTTCGTCGAGGATCAAGAGCCGCGGCGAATGCACCAGTGCCAGGGCGAACTGCACTTTCTGCTGCATCCCGCGCGAGAGTTCGCGGGGCCGCCGGTCGCGCCAATCGCCCGCATCCAGGGTCTCAAGCCACCCCTTCGCGCTCTGCCGCGCCGCATCGCGGCTCAAGCCCTTCAGCCGGGCCAGGTAGATCAACTGGTCGATGACCTTGACGTTCTTGTAGAGGCCGCGTTCCTCGGGCATGTAGCCGATCGCAGCCTGGGTCGCGCGCCCCACGGTCCGGCCATCGAGACGCACCGCACCCGAGTCGGGCTTGGTGATGTCGTTCACCATGCGCAGGATCGACGTCTTGCCCGCGCCATTCGGCCCCAGCAAACCCATGATCCGGCCAGGGCGAGCGTTGAACGACGCGGCGTCGACGGCCAGCTTTCCGTCGTAGCGCTTGGTGACCTGTTCGACTTCCAACATCGGCCGCGCAATCTAGCGGCTCGGAGAACGGTGTCAACCGGCTCGTCCACCGGGTCGGCCCGCCTCTCGCAGCGAGGCGCCTTCACCCTCATGCGCTTGGCGTATGATTGCCGATCGTCTGGACGGGTTAAAGGCAAGCGACCTTCGGATGCGCAAGGACAAGCAGAAAGTACTCGACGAGGTCTGGGACGACGACCGCGTCAAAGGCTTCCTCGGTAAATCCGCACCGGCCCAGTCGGGCCGTCCACTGCCCGGAGACGCCGACTTCTACGTCCTGCGGCATGCCTACCAGAGCATGCGGCCCGGCGACTTCGAGCGCTTCCTGGATTTCTTCACGGCCGAGGGGCGCAATGTCCAAGCGCGCGACGGCCGGGGGCGCACTCTGGCCGACGCCATCGCCCGGCATGCCAACGCCACGCCGTTTATCGAGCTTCTGAATGCCCGCTGACGCGCAGCGGCACAGGTTGATCGTGCTCGGCTCAGGACCGGCGGGCTACACCGCCGCGCTGTACGCGACCCGCGCCAACCTCAAGCCATGCCTGATCACCGGCGTCGAAGTCGGGGGGCAGCTCACCACCACCACCGACGTAGACAACTGGCCCGGCGACCACGACGGTCTACAAGGCCCTGAGTTGATGCTGCGCATGCAAACCCACGTCGAGAAGTTCGGCGCGGTGGTGGTCAACGACCACATCGGCGGCGTCGACCTCGGCGGCCGCCCCTTGCGGCTTTCCGGCGATCAGGCCGACTACGAATGCGATGCGCTGATAGTCGCCACGGGCGCGTCCGCGAAGTACCTCGGGCTGCCGTCCGAGGAAGCCTACAAGGGACGCGGCGTCAGCGCCTGCGCCACCTGCGACGGCTTCTTCTTCCGTGGCCAGGACGTTGCCGTCATCGGCGGTGGGAATACGGCGGTCGAGGAAGCGCTCTACCTCTCCAACATCGCAAGCAAGGTGTACCTCGTTCACCGCCGTGACGCGCTGCGGGCCGAGAAGATCCTCCAGGACCGCCTCTTCGGCAAGGCTCAAGAAGGCAAGGTCGAGCTGGTCTGGGATCACACACTGAACTGCGTCCTCGGCGACGACGGCGGCGTCACGGGCGCGTTGTTGGACAGTGTCAAGAACGGCTCGACGCGCGAGCTCGAGCTCAGCGGCGTCTTCATCGCCATCGGCCACGTGCCGAACACGGCCATCTTCGACGGCCAGCTCGACATGCGCGACGGCTACATCCGGGTGGAAAGCGGGATCGACGGCAACGCGACGGCGACCAGCGTCCCCGGCGTTTTCGCGGCGGGCGACGTCGCCGACCACGTCTATCGGCAGGCGGTCACCTCGGCCGGCTTCGGTTGCATGGCGGCCCTCGACGCCGAGAAGTACCTCGACGCGTTGAGCGACGGACGCGCATGAGCCGAGTCTCGGTCGCCGCCCGAGAATGCGCCAGCATTCTCCAACGCATCGCGCAAGCGATGCGCCTCGACGCCGAGAAGTACCTCGACGCGTTGTCCTGACTCCCAAGCACCGCATGCCGTTTCCGGATCCGAACGGCGCGCCTGCCGACGGCCTCGTCGCCGTCGGCGGGAACCTCGCTCCCGAGCGGCTGATGGACGCCTACGCGCACGGCATATTCCCCTGGTTCAACGACGACCACCAACCCGTGCTTTGGTGGTCACCCGACCCCCGGGCCGTGATCGAGCCCAATGCGTTGCACGTGTCGCGACGCCTGGCCCGGCGACTGCGCCGGCGAGAGTTCGGCGTCACGCTCGATACCGCGTTCGCGGATGTGGTCGCGGGTTGCGCCGCCCCGCGTCGGCAGCAGACCGAGACCTGGATCACGCCGCAGATGCGTGCTGCCTACGGTCGATTGCACGATGCCGGCTTTGCCCATTCCGTGGACGTCTGGTGCGACGGTGACTTGGTCGGCGGTCTTTACGGCGTCTCGATCGGCCGCATGTTCTTCGGCGAGTCCATGTTCAGCGCCGCCACGGACGCCTCCAAGGTGGCCTTGGCGACCCTGGCGCAAGTGCTCCACAAGTGGCGTTTCACGCTCATTGACTGCCAGATCATGAACGATCACCTGCGCTCGCTCGGGGTGGTCTCTATGCCGCGGCGCCAGTTCCTCCGTCTGGTCGCGGCCAACAACGCCCACCCCACGCGTCGCGGGCATTGGGCACTCGATGACACGGCCGCCCCGCCACCGAGGACTTAAGGCGAGAACGCGCCTGTCGCGCCTGCGCGCCGGGTAGCGAGGGGCGTCGCGGAAGTGGTTAAATTGCACGCCCGCAAAGGTGGCAGTGCGCTTGAGCGCGCGGCCGCCGCACGGCTTTAGGACCGCATGGCAAAGGAAGAACAGATCGAGATGGAGGGGGTCGTGGTGGACACGCTCCCCAACACCATGTTTCGCGTGGAACTCGACAACGGCCACAAAGTCACGGCCCACATCTCCGGGAAGATGCGCAAGAACTACATCCGCATCCTCACCGGCGATCGCGTCAAGGTCGAACTGACACCCTACGACCTCACAAAGGGTCGGATCACCTTCCGCGAACGCTAGCGGCGCGTCAAATGGGCCCGGTTGTCAGGCCTTGGCGTGGCGGGGCTCGATCTCCAAGGCGAGGTCGCCGTCCTCTTCGGTGACGTGCACCACCCCGCCGCCGTCGGCGAGGTCCCCGAACAGGATGTCCTCCGCAAGCTGGCGTTTGATCCGTTCCTGGATCAGGCGCTGCATCGGCCGGGCCCCCATCTTCTCGTCGTAGCCTTCGCGCGCGAGCCACTCGCGAGCAGCCTCGTCGACGTCGAGTTCCACCTTCTTGGAGTCCAACTGCGCCTGCAGCTCGGTCAGGAACTTGTCAACGACGGTCTTGATCACGGCCAGCGGCAAGGACTTGAACTGCACGATCGCATCCAGGCGGTTGCGGAACTCGGGCGTGAACATTCGCTTCAGCACTTCCACGGCGTCCGAGGAGTGGTCCTGCTCGGTGAAGCCGATGGATGCCCGCGCGGCTTCCTGGGCACCGGCGTTCGTGGTCATGATCAGCACGACGTTGCGGAAATCCGCCTTGCGCCCGTTGTTGTCGGTCAAGGTGCCGTGGTCCATCACCTGCAGCAACAGGTTGAACACCTCCGGGTGGGCCTTTTCCACCTCGTCGAGCAGTACCACGCTGTGCGGATGTTTGACCACGGCTTCGGTGAGCAGTCCGCCCTGGTCGAAGCCGACATAGCCAGGTGGCGCGCCGATCAGCCGGGAAACCGTATGCCGTTCCATGTACTCCGACATGTCGAAGCGCAGCAACTCCACGCCCATGATGTTCGCCAATTGGCGGCACACCTCCGTCTTGCCGACGCCGGTCGGGCCCGCGAACAGGAATGACCCGATGGGCTTGCCCTCGACCTTGAGGCCGGCCCGGGACAGCTTGATCGCCGATGCGAGCGTATCGATCGCGTCGTCCTGGCCGAACACGGTCATCTTGAGCTTCACGTCGAGGTCGCGCAGGGCTTCCTTGTCCGACGTCGTCACCTGGTTCGACGGCACGCGCGCGATCTTCGCCACGACCTGCTCCACGTCGACCGCACCGATCGACTTCTTGCGACGGCTCGGCGACACCAGCAGTTGCGCGGCACCCGCTTCGTCGATCACGTCGATCGCCTTGTCCGGCATGAAGCGGTCGGTGATGTAGCGGTCCGACAACTCGGCGGCGGCGCGCAGCGCGCGATCCGTGTAGCGCAGGCTGTAGTGGCTCTCGTAGCGCGACTTCAAGCCTTTGAGGATCAGGTAGGTGTCATGGACGTCCGGTTCGACGATGTCGATTTTCTGGAACCGCCGTGACAGCGCCCGATCCTTGTCGAAGATGCCGCGGTACTCGTGATAGGTCGTCGAGCCCATGCAGCGGATCTCGCCCGAGGCCAGCAGAGGCTTCAAGAGGTTCGACGCGTCCATGACGCCGCCGGACGCCGCACCGGCGCCGATGATGGTATGGATCTCGTCGATGAAGAGGATCGAACCCTCTTCCTTCTGCAGTTCCTTGAGGAGCAGCTTGAAGCGCTTCTCGAAGTCTCCGCGGTACTTCGTGCCCGCGAGCAGCGCACCGAGGTCGAGGGCGAGGACGCGGCTCTCGCCCACGACCTCGGGGACCTCGCCGTCGACGATCCGCTTGGCGAGGCCCTCCGCAATGGCGGTCTTGCCGACGCCGGATTCGCCAACCAGCAGCGGGTTGTTCTTGCGCCGCCGGCAAAGCACCTGGATCACGCGTTCCACCTCGTGGTCGCGACCGACGAGCGGATCGATCTTGCCGGACTTGGCGAGCGCGTTGAGATCGCTGGCGAATGACTCAAGCGCCGACTGCTCGGCACCCTCCCCTTCCTGGCGTTCGGCCTCGTCCGGCGCGCCCGCGCCCTCGGGAGCGGTCTTCGAGATCCCGTGCGAGACGTAGTTGATCACGTCCAGGCGGGCGATCGATTGTTCCTTGAGGCAGGCCACCGCGTGGCTTTCCTGCTCGCCGAACAATGCCACCAGCACGTCGGCGCCGGTCACCGCTTTCTTGCCCTTGGACTGGACGTGGAAGACGGCACGATGGACGACCCTTGTGAAGCCGAGTGTCGGCTCCGTCTCCCGCCGCTGGTCGCCGGCGGGAATCAACGGCGTGTGCGAGTCGATGAACTCCTTGAGCTTGTCGCGCAGCCCGTCCATGTCGGCGCCGACGTTCTTGAGCACATCCTGCGCTTCCGCGTCGTCCAGCAACGCCAGCAACAGGTGTTCGGGGGTGACGAACTCGTGGCGCTTCTTGTTGGCCTGCTTGAAGGCCTCGTTCATGGCGGTTTTCAGTTGGTCACTAAACACGTCTGCTCCTGTTCGAGGGGCTTACCGGGGCCATGCGGGTCAATCGGTCATCTCGACCGTGGATCGAAGGGGAAACTGGTTTTCCTGCGCGTAGGCGTTGACCTGCTCCGACTTGGTCTCGGCGATGTCGCGCGGGAATATGCCGACGACAGCGCTTCCGGTCGTATGGACCGCGTACATCACCTGCCAAGCCTTCTCCTGGTCCATTTGGAAGAACATCATCAACACGTTGACGACGAATTCCATGGGCGTGTAGTCGTCATTGAGCATGATGACCTTGTACATGGGGGGCCGCTTGAGCTTGGGCTCGGCCGGACGTTCCTTGACAGCCGTGCCGGTGTCCCAGACCTCGACGTCGTCATCCCCGTCGCCCGCTGCATTCACACCGTCAAGCCACGTTGAGCGACCAGCTCGCCACCCCGGCGATGCGCCTACCCGTGCCTCAGCAGAGCGTGGACGGGGCGTCCGTGCGACGTCGAAACCGTGATGTTCCATGGTTGTGCTCGAACGCGGAAGTACGGATTGATCAACTGGCGGTGTGACCAATCATAGCCAGTTCCAAAACGCATTGTCACGCGCGGCGAAGCCACGGAGGCGAAGCACCGCGGAGGTCTAGGGCGCTTGACAGAACCGGGTCCGAAGGTGGACATTCCGCCGCTGAAATAACGAACACTGTGCGAAAGTGGCCGTGCCCAAGGAGTGCGGTAGTAGCTTAGTCAAGCGCAGTGGCACGCTGAGGGGGACAGCATGGCCACGGGCACCGTGAAGTGGTTCAACAACGCCAAGGGATACGGATTCGTCGTTCCGGAATCAGGCGGCGACGACATCTTCGTGCACTATTCGTCCATACAGATGGATGGCTATCGAACGTTGCGGGCAGGGCAGCCCATTTCCTTCGAGGTCAAGGAAGGACCCAAGGGGCTGCACGCCGTGAACATCCGTCTAGAGGGCGCCCCGCCCGACGGCGCCCCCGACTGACCTTGACGGGCGGCGCCGCGCCATCCGCTACATCTTGGCGATCATCGCGTCGCCGAACTCCGAGCACTTGAGCAAGGTGGCGCCGCTCATCAGACGTTCGAAGTCGTAGGTCACGGTCTTCTCGGAGATGGCGCCTTCCATGCCTTGTACGATGAGGTCCGCGGCCTCTCGCCAGCCCATGTGGCGCAGCATCATCTCCGCCGACAGGATCAGCGAACCCGGGTTCACCTTGTCCTGGCCGGCATACTTCGGCGCCGTCCCGTGGGTGGCCTCGAAAAGCGCCACCGTGTCGCCGATGTTCGCTCCCGGCGCTATGCCGATCCCGCCGACCTGCGCCGCCAGCGCGTCCGACAGGTAGTCGCCGTTCAAGTTCATGGTGGCGATGACGTCGTACTCGTCCGGGCGTGTCAGGATCTGCTGCAGCATCGCGTCGGCAATCATGTCCTTAATGACGATCTGCTTGCCGGTGCGGGGGTTCTCGAGTTGATGCCACGGGCCACCGTCTAACGGCGTGGCGCCGAACTCGTCGGCGGCGAGCTCGTAGCCCCAGTCCTTGAAGGCGCCTTCCGTGAACTTCATGATGTTGCCCTTGTGCACGAAGGTCACCGAGTCGCGATCCTCGGCGATCGCGTACTGCAGCGCCTTGCGCACCAGGCGCTGCGTGCCCTGAACCGAAACGGGCTTCACGCCGATGCCGCAGTTCGTGGGGAAGCGAATCTTGGCGACCCCCATGTCGTCGCGCAGGAAGGCGATGACCTTGTCCGCATCCGCGGAACCCGCCTCCCATTCGACACCGGCGTAGATGTCCTCGGTGTTCTCCCGGAAGATCACCATGTCGGTCTTTTCCGGCGCCCTCACAGGGCTCGGCACCCCATTCAGCCAGCGCACTGGGCGTTGGCAAACGTAGAGGTCGAGGTGCTGGCGTAGAGCGACATTCAGCGACCTGATCCCGCCGCCAACCGGCGTCGTCATCGGTCCCTTGATACCGACCACGAACTCGCGCATCGCGTTAAGCGTCTCTTCGGGCAACCACTCGTCCGCGCCGTAGACGGCAAGCGACTTCTCGCCCGAATAAACCTCCATCCACACGATTCGGCGCGTTCCGCCGTAGGCTTTGGCGATCGCTGCGTCGACGACCTTGCGCATCACCGGCGTGATGTCGACGCCGATGCCGTCACCCTCGATGAAGGGGATGATCGGCTGGTCAGGCACATTCAGCGTGCCGCCTTCGGCGACCGTGATCTTCTCGCCGGTAGACGGCACGTCAATGTGTTCGTAGCCCATGCGCTTGTGCCCTCGACCTCGCTGATGAAAAGCGCGGCATTGTACATCAGCGGCGGAAGCCGACTGTGGTGTCGGTATCGGCATCGTACCTGCGGCGCCGCCACGGCGGCGCCGTCACCAACCGCCTCGCCGCTCCCGGTCGCTGTCGGTGGCAGTGATCCAAGCGTCGCCGCCGTCGCGACGTTCCTTCTTCCAGATGACGGCGTCCGTCTTCAGGTAGTCCATGAGGAATTCGCAAGCTGCGAACGCGTCCGGGCGGTGACTCGACGCCACCATGACGAGCACGATCTGGTCGCCAGGCGCGAGATCGCCCACCCGATGAATCACGGTGACGTCGAGCAGCCGCCATCGGTTCGCCGCCTCGGCGCAAATCCGCTCGATGCTGCTCTCCGTCATCCCCGGGTAGTGCTCGAGGTACAGGCCGCGAACGGCGTCGTGATCCGCCCGATCGCGCACCAATCCTCCGAACGCCACCACCGCGCCCGCCCCCTTGGCGCAACGCGCCCGGCAGGCCGCCCACTCCGCCGCGAGGTCGAAGTCCGCACGCTGGATGCGCACAGCGGTGTTCACTTCAGCCGTCAACCGCCGGTCACCGGTGGCAGGAAGGCGACTTCGTCGCCACTGGCGAGAGCGGCATCGCCGCGAACGATGCGCTGATTCACCGCAACCTGGACGCCGGCGGCGCAGATCGCCTCCCACTGCGTCGCATCGAGCCGGCATCGCAACTGGTCGCGAACACTGGCTAGCGTCGACCCGGGCAACTGCAGGTCCATCGTCTCGTGGTCGATCACCTCCCGCAGCGACGCGAAGAAGCGCACGGTGACGTTCACGGCTCACCTCGGCCCGCACTCGCCGGTGCTCGCGTCCAGGCTCCGGACTTGCCGCCGGACTTGGCGACCAGGCCCAGGTTCTCTACGGTCATGCCACGGTCATGGGCCTTGCACATATCGTAGACGGTCAGTGCGGCGACGGCCGCCGCGGTCAACGCCTCCATCTCGACCCCGGTAGGGCCGGCCACCTTGCACACCGCCTCGATGGTCAAGGCGTCGTCGCCATCGGGAGCAAACTCGATGCCGACCTTGGTCAGCGCCAGGGGGTGGCACAGCGGGATGAACTCGCTGGTTCGCTTGGCGGCCTGGATGCCGGCCACCCGAGCAACGGCCAGAACGTCGCCCTTGGCGACACCGTCGGCGTAAATGGCCGCGAGCGTGCCTTTCGCCATGCGCACGACGGCCTGCGCGCGCGCTTCTCGGGCCGTGGTTGCCTTGCCGGAGACATCGACCATCGACGCCTCGCCGCGGGCGTTGAGATGGGTCAACCGCGTCATGCGCCGAGCATAGCACGCTATAATTCCCTGTCGGTTCTCCAAGCGACTGATCCGGTGGCAGATTCCGTGATGGTGGGCATGTCCGGCGGCGTCGACTCCGCGGTGAGCGCGCTCATCCTCTTGGAGCGCGGCTACGACGTCGCCGGGTTGTTCATGAAGAACTGGGACGAGGACGACGGGACGGAGTACTGCACGGCCGAGGCCGATCATGCGGACGCGGCGGACGTCTGCGAGCGCCTCGGGATCCCACTGCATACCGCCAATTTCTCCGCCGAGTACTGGGACAACGTCTTCGAGGCGTTCCTGGCCGACTACCGGGGCGCTCGGACGCCGAATCCCGACGTCCTGTGCAACCGGGAGATCAAGTTCAAGCAGTTCGCCGACTACGCCGCCCTGCTCGGCTACGAGCGCATCGCCACGGGCCACTACGCCCGACGGACTTCCCCGGGCGAACCCTTCCGACTCTACAAGGGAAGCGATCCGGGCAAGGACCAGACCTACTTCCTGCAGGCGGTCCCGAGAGCCGACCTCGAAGGTTGCCTGTTCCCGATCGGCGAAATGACCAAAACCAAGGTCCGCGCCCGTGCACGGCATGCCGGGCTGCGCGTCCATGACAAGAAGGACAGCACCGGCATCTGCTTCATCGGCGAACGCCGGTTCCAGGACTTCCTCTCCCGCTACGTCGCCGACCAACCCGGTGCCATCGTCGACGCGGCGGGCACGGTGCTGGGCGAACACCGCGGACTCGCGTTCTATACGCTCGGCCAGCGCCAAGGCTTGAGCGTCGGCGGCCTCAAGGGCCGCCCCGAGAAGCCGTGGTACGTGGCCGGCAAAGACCCTGCCGCCAATCACCTGGTCGTCTCGCAGTGCGCCAGCGACCTCGAGACCCGCAACCTGCGCGCATCGCAGTTGAACTGGATCGCCGCGCCGCAGGAAGGGCGCTGCATGGCCAAGACGCGCTACCGGCAACCGGACCAGGTCTGCGTGCTAGCGCTCGACGGCGATTGCGGCGAGGTCACCTTTGATCAGCCGCAGCGCGCGGTAACGCCCGGCCAGTACGTTGCCTTCTACGACGGCGACGAGTGCCTGGGCGGCGGACGTATCGAGGCGACTTGGTAGCGCCATGGCGAAGGTCCAAGACGACCTGTCCCCGCTGACCGCGATCTCGCCGATCGACGGCCGGTATCGATCACGCGCATCGGTGCTGGCGCCGATCGCCTCCGAGTACGGGCTGATGCGCTATCGCGTGCGCGTGGAGGTGGCTTGGTTCATCCACTTGGCCGCTTGCCCCGGGGTCGCCGGGCTACCGGGGCTGAGCCCCGATCAGCGCACGGCGGCGGAGGCCGTCGCCGGCGAGTTCGACGTCGCCGATGCCGCCGCCATCCGTGACCTCGAGGCCGAGACCAACCACGACGTGAAGGCGGTCGAGTATTTCGTCAAGGGTCGGGTGGCCCGAATCGATGGCCTGCAACCCTATCTCGAGTACGTACACTTCGGATGCACCTCGGAGGACATCAACAACCTCGCCTACGCGCTCATGCTGCGCGACGCCCGGGACACGGTGCTCGTGCCCGCCATGGCCGATCTCATCGACGCGCTGCGCCGACTTGCCGCGGGGTTGGCCGACGTCCCCATGTTGGCGCGGACCCACGGCCAGCCGGCCTCCCCGACCACCGTCGGCAAGGAGCTGGCGAACTTCGTCGCACGTTTCGATCGCCAACTCGCGCAGATCCGCAACACGCCCATTCTCGGCAAGATCAACGGCGCCGTCGGCAACTACAACGCCCACGTCGTCGCGTACCCGGATGTGGACTGGCCCGCCGAGAGCCGTAAGTTCCTGGAGGGCTTGGGGCTCGCGGTGAATCCCTACACGACCCAGATCGAGCCGCACGACTACATGGCGGAGTTGTTCCACGCCCTGTCACGTTTCAACCAGGTACTGCTCGATTTCGATCGCGACATCTGGGGTTACGTCGCGCTCGGCTACTTCCGCCAGCGCAAGGTCGAGGGCGAAACCGGCAGTTCGACCATGCCGCACAAGGTCAACCCCATCGACTTCGAGAACTCGGAAGGCAACGTCGGTCTGGCCAACGCGCTCTTGGGCCACCTCGCCGACAAGCTGCCGGTGTCGCGCTGGCAGCGCGACCTGTCCGACTCCACCGCGCTGCGCAACGTCGGCACGGCCTTGGGGCACTGCCTAGTCGCCTATTCCAGTGCGATGCGTGGCTTAGGCAAGCTGGCCGTGGATCACGACAAGCTCGACCACGACCTCGACGACGCCTGGGAGGTCTTGGCCGAGGCAGTGCAAACGCTGATGCGCGCGAACGGGAGTCCTGAACCGTACGAGCAGTTGAAGCGGCTGACGCGGGGCGAGCGGCTTGACGAAGCGGTCTACCGCGATCTGCTCGACCAACTCGACCTCGACGACAGCGCGCGCGAACGCCTGACACGCCTGCGGCCCAGGGACTACCTCGGCCTTGCCGCCGTGTTGGCGCAGGATGCCGCCACGGCGTCGCCCGGTCCCCGCGTCTACGAGGTCGCATGGCGTACCCACGGCGATGCGCTCAAGGCCTTGCGCCGCACCGTGTTCGTCGAAGAACAGGGCGTTCCCGAAGCCGAGGAGTGGGACGGCCAGGACGAGGCAAGCCGTCACTTCATCGCGGAGGACGACACCGGCACGGCGGTCGGCACGGCGCGGCTGATGCCATCCGGACAGATCGGGCGGATGGCCGTATTGAAGCCCCTGCGCGGCAAAGGCATCGGCGCCCGGCTGCTCGCCGCCGCGGTCGATGCCGCCCGTCAAGGCGGCTCCGAGCGGATCTTCCTCCATGCGCAAACCCAAGCCGCAGGTTTCTACGAACGCGCGGGCTTCCGAGGCGCCGGCGAGACATTCATGGAAGCCGGAATCGAGCATCGCCCGATGGAGCTCGACACGGACACCTAGGCGTCTTTGCAGGCGACTAGAAACGCCGTTTTCGGCGCCTTCGCCGGCAGGCAAAAAACGCATTGCGCGCCCTCCCGACTATCTATATGGTTGCGCACTTTTTTTGCCACGGAGAACGGAGAGATGGCCTTGCACTACGTGCCGAGAAAGCCACGCGCGGAACAGATCAGGGAACTCGAAGAGGAATGGGAGTCCAACCCGCGCTGGTCGAGCGTCAAACGCGGCTACACGGCCGCGGACGTCGTCAACCTCCGCGGCACGATTCCGCACCGCAGCATGCTCGCCGCCCATGGCGCCGACAAGCTCTGGGACCTGCTCCAGGGTAACGACTTCGTGAACTGCCTGGGCGCCGTCACCGGTGGGCAGGCCGTGCAGCAGGTCAAGGCGGGCATCAAGGCCATCTACCTCTCCGGGTGGCAGGTGGCGGCGGACAACAACACCTCCGAGACCATGTATCCGGACCAGTCGCTCTACGCCGTCAACTCCGTTCCGAGCGTCGTCAACCGCATCAACAACGCTTTCCGACGCGCCGACGAGATTCAGTGGGCCACCGGCGTCGACGACGGCATCGACTTCTACGCGCCGATCGTCGCGGACGCGGAAGCCGGCTTCGGCGGGCTGCTCAACGCCTTCGAACTGATGAAGGCGATGATCGCCGCCGGCGCCGCCGGTGTGCACTTCGAAGACCAATTGGCGTCGGTGAAGAAGTGCGGCCACATGGGCGGCAAGGTCCTCGTGCCGACGGTTGAAGCCGTGCAGAAACTCATCGCCGCGCGGTTGGCGGCGGACGTCTGCGATGTGCCGACCGTGCTGATGGCGCGCACGGACGCCAACGCTGCCGACATGGTCACCAGCGACATCGACGACTGGGACAAGCCCTTTCTCACCGGCGAGCGCACGCCCGAAGGCTTCTACCGAACGCGCAACGGCCTGCGGCAGGCGATTTCCCGCGGCCTCGCCTACGCGCCCTACGCAGACCTCATCTGGTGCGAAACCGCCGTGCCCGATCTCGACGAGGCGCAAGCGTTCGCCGATGCGATCCACGAGCACTACCCCGACCAGATGCTCGCCTACAACTGCTCGCCCTCATTCAACTGGAAGGCCAACCTGGACGACGCGACGATCGCCAAGTTCCAGCGTGAACTGGCGGCCATGGGCTACAAGTTCCAGTTCATCACCTTGGCCGGCATCCACAGCATGTGGTTCAACATGTACGACTTGAGCCGCGACTACGTGAATCGGCAGATGTCGGCCTACGTGGATCTCCAGGAGAAGGAGTTCGCCGCAACCAACGCGGGCTACTCGTTCGTCAGCCATCAACAGGAGGTCGGGACCGGCTACTTCGACCGGGTGGCGGAAGTGATCCAAGGCGGCCAGTCCTCGGTCACCGCGCTGACGGGGTCCACTGAGGAAGCGCAGTTCGCAAGCTAGAACTGCGTCCGCAGTTCGCAAGCTAGAACTGATCTGAGGGCGGCGGCTTACGACCGCCGCCCTTCACCGGCCCTGGCGCTTGAAGAAGCCGACGACGGCGCCGGCGACCGCGCTGGTGATGATCGCGCCAATGGCACCGGAGAACGCGGAGCCGGCTGGCGTCGCGTCCTCGATGGCCGCCATCTGGGCTACCACCTGGGCCTCGGGCAGGCCTGCGGCGGTTAGCGTTTCCCGCATGGCCGCGGCGTATTCGGCGTAGTACTCGGGGAACACCCAGGTTGTCATCGTCCACGAGCCCGCGAAGATCAGGACTGCCCCGATCCCGCCGACGATGAGCGCGTTGACGACTTGCCCCATCCAAGCCGCGTCCGCAGCCGTCTGGCGCAGCGCCAGGAAGACGCAGACAACGTTAACGACCACGGCCGCCGTAACGAATACGGCGGGCATGATCGGATTGGTGTGCAAACCGGCGATCGGCACCACGTAGCCCAATGCGGCAACCACGATGCCGAGGATCAGTCCAAACCTGACGGGTGGATTCATCTTTCAACCTGCGGAAGTACTGCGAACAGGACTATGGCGATCCGAAGGAGCCGCTGCAAGACAGCCGTCAGATCGCAAGCAGAGCCATGAACTCGTCCACGGGCGTCCCCTCGAAGCGCTCCCTGTCCAAGCACAGGTCGCAGATCGCACGCGCCTGCGCGGCAGGGAATCGCGTCGCGAGGTTGCGCTCGAACTTCTCGATCAGTCGCGGAATGCCCTCGCCGCGGCGGCGGCGGTGGCCGATCGGGTACTCCACGGCGACTTTGTCGGTACTCGTGCCGTCGGTGAAGAACACTTGTACGGCGTTGGCGATGCTGCGCTTGTCCGGTTCGTGGTACTCGCGGCTGTAGCGCTCATCCTCTTCCACTTGCATCCGCTCGCGAAGCTGATCGATGCGCGGATTCCGCGCGGCCGCGTCCTCGTAGTCGTCCGCCGTTAAGTCGCCTTTCAAGAGGCCCACGGCGACCATGTACTGCAGGCAGTGGTCGCGGTCGGCCGGGTTGTTGAGATCCCCGGACTTGCTGATGATGCGGATGGCGGACTCGTGAGTGGTCAGCACGATCCGCTCGATGTCGTCGAGCCGACCGGAGACCGCCGGGTGCAGCTCCACCGCCGCCTCGACCGCCGTCTGCGCGTGGAACTCGGCCGGGAACGAGATCTTGAACAGCACGTTCTCCATGACGTACGACCCGTACGGGCGCTGGAATGCGAAGCGATTGCCCTTGAAGGCGACGTCGTAGAACCCCCAGGTCGGCGCGGACAGCGCGCTCGGGTAGCCGATCTCGCCCTTGAGAACCAAGAGCGCGAGGCGCACGGCGCGGCTCGTCGCGTCCCCGGCGGCCCAGGACTTGCGCGGACCCGCATTGGGGGCATGGCGGTACGTGCGCAGAGCCGAGCCGTCGATGAACGCATGCGAGAGCGCATCGACAACCTGATCACGGCTGCCGCCGAGGAGCTTCGTCACCACGGCCGTGGATGCCACGCGCACCAATAGGACATGGTCGAGGCCCACGCGATTGAAGCTGTTCTCGAGCGCGAGGCCGCCCTGGATCTCATGCGCCTGGACCATGGCCTTGAGCACGTCGCGCATGACATAGGGCTCGCGGTTCGCCCGCACGGCCTGCCGGCTGACGTAGTCCGCGGCGGCCAGGATGCCACCGAGGTTGTCCGAAGGATGGCCCCACTCCGCCGCGAGCCACGTGTCGTTGAAGTCCAGCCAGCGGATGACGCAGCCGATGTCCCACGCCGCCTTCACGGGATCGAGTTCGAACTGCGTGCCGGGGACCCGCGCCCCGCCAGGCACGACCGTGCCCGCCACGATCGGCCCCAGGTGCTTCGCGCACTCGGGAAAGCGCATCGCGAGGAACCCGCAGCCGAGCGTGTCCATCAGGCAATAGCGGGCCGTGTCGTAGGCTTCGTCGCTATCGATCGCACCGTTCGCGACGTAGTCCGCGATCGCCACGAGCTCGTCGTCCGGCGGCGGCCGGACATTGACGTCTACGTTCGCGCTCACCGCCTCAACGGTCCCCGAGCGCCACGAATCGCCGCGGCTCCTCGCCGACGTAGTCCGCACTCGGGCGGATGATGCGGTTGTTGACCCGTTGCTCCATGACGTGCGCAGCCCATCCGGACAGGCGGGAACAGACGAAAATCGGCGTGAACAGCTTCGTCGGGATGCCCATGAAGTGGTACGCGGAGGCATGGAAGAAGTCGGCGTTGGCGAACAGCTCCTTCTCGTCCCACATGACCGCCTCGACGGCGCACGACACGGGGTAGAGGAGCTCGTCGCCGACCTCGGCCGCCAGTCTTTCGGCCCACCCCTTGATGATCGTGTTGCGCGGGTCGGACTTGCGGTAGATGGCATGCCCGAAGCCCATGATGACCTCCTTGCGCTCAAGCATCCCGAGAACGGCGTCGGCGGCCGCCTCGGTGGAGTCGAACTGTTCGATCAGCGCCATCGCCGCCTCGTTGGCACCGCCGTGCAATGGGCCACGCAGCGAGCCGATCGCGCCTGTGATGCAGGAGTGCATGTCCGACAAGGTGGAGGCGCATACCCGTGCGGTGAAGGTGGAGGCGTTGAACTCGTGCTCGGCATAGAGAATCAGCGAGACGTCCATGACCCGCCGGAACAGATCGCTCGGCGACTGCCCCTTGAGCGTCGCCAGGAAGTGGCCGGCGATCGAGTCTTCGCCGGTGTCGGTGTCGATGCGCACGCCCTCGTGGCTGTATCTGTACCAGTAGTTGATGATCGAGGGCAGCGCGCCCAGCAGACGATCCGCCACCGCCTGCTGGTTGTCGAAATCGCCCTCCGGTTCGAGGTTGCCGAGCATGGAGCAGCCCGTGCGCATGACGTCCATTGGGTGCGCGCTTGCCGGGATGCGTTCCAGGACTTCGCGCAACGGCGCGGGCAAGTCGCGCAGCCCGTTGAGCCTGGACTTGTATGCGGCAAGCTCGTCCGGACTCGGCAGCTCGCCGAAGAAAATCAGGTAGGCGACCTCCTCGAACGAAGCCCCGGCGGCAAGATCCGAGATGTCGTAGCCTCGGTAGGTCAGCCCGGTGCCTGTCTTGCCAACGGTACACAGCGCCGTTTGGCCCGCACTTTGGCCGCGCAGTCCCGCGCCTCCCAGTTTCTTGTCAACCACAGTCTCCTCCTTCGTGCCCTCGGTTCGGGTAAGCGTTCGCGCGCGTCGCGAAGCTAAGCGCCAGCGTCCTCCACGTTGGCCGCGAACAGGCGGTCAAGCTTCTCCTCGTAGTCGCGATAGCCCAGGAAGTCGTAGAGTTCGTCGCGCGTCTGCATCGTGTCGACCACCCGGGCTTGCGTTCCGTCGCCGCGGATCGCGCGATAGACGTTCAGGGCCGCCAGGTTCATTGCCCGGAAGGCCGACAGCGGATATAGGGCCATCCTAACACCCACGCTCCTGAGCTCGTCCACGGTGTAGAGCGGCGTCCGACCGAACTCCGTCAAGTTGGCGAGCACCGGGACATCGACCGCTGCCGTGACGCGTGCGTACATGGAGAGTTCGGTCATGGCCTCCGCGAAGATGGCATCCGCGCCCGCTTCGGCGAACCGCGCGGCGCGTTCGATCACCGCATCGAGCCCTTCGACGGCCAATGCGTCCGTGCGCGCCATGACCACGAACGCTCCATCGGTCTTGGCATCAGCCGCTGCCTTGATGCGGTCGCACATCTCCTCGGTCGGGACGATCGCCTTGTTCGGCCTGTGACCGCACCGCTTCGCGGCCACCTGGTCTTCGATGTGCACGGCGGCTGCGCCCGCCCGGGACATCTCCCGGATGGTGCGGGCGATGTTGAACGCGCCCCCCCAGCCCGTGTCGATGTCCACGAGCAGGGGCAGATCCGTCGTGGCCGTGATGCGGCGGACGTCCTCGAGGACGTCGTTCAGCGAGGTCATGCCGAGGTCCGGGAGCCCGTAGGATCCGTAAGCTACGCCGCCGCCACTGAGGTACAAGGCACGGTAGCCGACACTCGCGGCCATCAAGGCCGCGTAGGCGTTGATGGCGCCGACGATCTGCAACGGGTCCTCTTCGGCCCAAGCGTCTCGAAAACGTCCTCCCGGTGTCATGCCCATCTCCTTTTCCGCCATCGACAACGCCGCCACCTAGGTCAACGCCGTCTGCAACTCCGCGTAGCCGGTCACCGACGTGATGTCCGGGTGCGCGGCCAGCACCCCGGCCGGTGCATTGAAGAATATGCCGAGGTCGGCCTCCTCGAGCATGCCGAGGTCGTTGAACGAGTCTCCCGCGGCCAGCACGCGATAGTTCATGGCGTGGAAGGCGCGAACCGCGTGGCGCTTGGGGTCGGCTTGGCGCAGCCGGTAGTCCACGATGCGCCCGCCCTCGACGACCAGGCGATGGCACAACAGCACCGGATACCCCAGTTTCGCCATCAACGGCATCGCGAAATCGTAGAACGTGTCCGACAAGACCACGAGTTGGAACCGCTCACGCGCCCACGCCACGAAGTCCACGGCCCCCGGCAACGGCTCGAGACCCGCGATCACGCCCTGGATGGTTGGCAGGCGGAGGTCGTGGCGCGCCAGCACCGCCAAGCGCATGCGCATCAACTCGTCGTACACTGGGATGTCGCGGGTAGTCTTGTTGAGCGCGTCGATGCCGGTGTCTCGTGCCACCGCCTGCCAGATCTCCGGGACCAGGACGCCTTCCAGATCGAGACACAGGATGTCCAAAAACCGCGCTCCGGCGCCAAAAGTCGGCTAGTTTACTTCGCATGGTGAGCGCCGTCACAGCGCGGCCGCATCCCGGCGCACGCCGCTCCGGCTCATGATTCCGCCGGATGGTCAACATTAGGTTATGACCACACGGTATTTATTGGCTGCGTGCGCGCGTTGGTATGGTTCGCGCCCGGAAGGCCGGAAACGGGCACACGAGCCCTATGGCGGAGATTCTCTCCCAAGGCATAGCCGACGCCGCGACACCGTGCGAGGAGCACGCTCTCGCCGTGCTCGAGGACGCCTTCGCGCGCTTCGACCGGATCGCCATCTCCTTCAGCGGTGCCGAGGACGTGGTCCTGATCGACTTGGCGGCACGCATCATCGAGAGCCCTCAGCCGGGGAGCGCGAGGGGCCTGCCCCTCGCAAGAAAGAGCGTTCCGGTTTTCTGCCTCGACACCGGCCGCCTGCACGCGGAGACCTATCGGTTCCTGGAGACGGTGCGCGAGCACTATCCCGTGACGCTGGAAGTCCTCTCGCCGGATGCCGGCGACTTGGCGCGCCTTGTTCGTGAGAAAGGCCTCTTCAGCTTCCTCCGCGATGGCCACGCCGAGTGCTGCGCGATTCGCAAGATCGAACCGTTGCGGCGCCGACTCGCCGGGCTCGACGCATGGATCACCGGGCAGCGCGCGGACCAAAGTGTGACGCGCGCCGATCTGCCGGTGGAACAGGACGACCTCGCATTCTCGACACCGGACCACGCCATCGTGAAGTTCAACCCGTTGAGCGCGTGGACCGGTACGGATGTCTGGGACTACATCCGACGGCGC
>JAPOVK010000035.1 GCA_026708185.1 Gammaproteobacteria bacterium
GCGTCCACCGCTTCCTGCAGCATGCGCTTCTCGTTGCGCACGATGATGTCGGGCGCGTTCAGATCCAGCAGGCGCTTCAAGCGGTTGTTGCGGTTGATCACCCGACGATAGAGGTCGTTGAGGTCCGACGTGGCGAATCGGCCACCGTCCAACGGCACGAGCGGGCGCAGATCCGGCGGCAGCACCGGCAACACCGTCATGATCATCCAGTCGGGCTTGTTGCCCGAGGACTGGAACGCCTCCATGAGCTTGAGCCGCTTGGAGAGTTTTTTGATCTTGGTCTCGGATCGGGTCTCCGGAATCTCATCGCGCAGTCTCGCGATCTCGCGGTCGAGATCGATCGCGTCGAGCAGTTCGAGGATCGCCTCCGCGCCCATCATGGCCACGAACTCGTCCCCATGTTCCTGCAGCGCCGCAAAGTACTCCTCGTCGGTGAGCAACTGCCCAACCTCGAGATCGGTGAGGCCGGCGTCGACGACGACGAAGGACTCGAAGTACAGCACGCGCTCAATGTTGCGCAGGGTCATGTCCAGCAGCAGTCCGATCCGCGACGGCAGGCTCTTCAGGAACCAGATGTGCGCGACCGGGCTCGCCAACTCGATATGCCCCATGCGTTCCCGGCGGACCTTCGAAAGCGTGACTTCGACGCCGCACTTCTCGCAGACCACGCCGCGATGCTTGAGCCGCTTGTACTTGCCGCAGAGGCACTCGTAGTCCTTCACCGGGCCGAAGATGCGCGCGCAGAACAAGCCGTCCCGCTCCGGCTTCAAGGTCCGGTAGTTGATGGTCTCGGGCTTTTTGACCTCGCCGAAGGACCACGACCGGATCATGTCCGGGGAGGTCAGGCCGATCCGCAGGCTATCGAAATCCTCCACCGAGCCTTGGGACTGTCGCAGGATGTTTAGTAGGTCTCTCATGTCAGCTCCCTTATGTTCCTTTGCGCGCTCAGTCGCTTTCCAGTTCGATGTCGATGCCCAAGGAGCGGATCTCCTTGACCAGGACGTTGAACGACTCGGGCATCCCGGGTTCCATCCCGAGGTCGCCGTCGACGATGTTCTTGTACATCTTTGTGCGTCCGGCCACGTCGTCCGATTTGACCGTCAGCATCTCCTGCAGGGTGTAGGAGGCGCCGTAGGCCTCGAGCGCCCAGACCTCCATCTCGCCGAAACGCTGGCCGCCGAACTGCGCCTTGCCGCCCAGCGGCTGCTGCGTGACTAGCGAGTAGGAGCCGGTGGACCGGCAGTGCATCTTGTCGTCGACCAGGTGGTTGAGCTTCAGCATGTACATGTAGCCGACGGTCACGGGACGATCAAAACGCTGCCCCGTGCGGCCGTCGTACAGCCAGGTCTGCCCATTGGCGGGCAGTCCCGCGAGCTTCAGCAAACCCTTGATGTCGTCCTCGCTGGCACCGTCGAATACGGGCGTCGAGATCGGCAGCCCCTTCTTGAGGTTCGCTGCCAGTTCTAGGACGTCGGCGTCGCTCAGCGAATCGACATCGACGCGCTCGCGGCCAACGGTGGTCTCGTTGTAGATCTCGTTCAAGAATCGACGCGCGCGTTCGGTGCGCTCGTGCTCCTCTTGGGCCTCGGCGAGGAGGGCGCCGATGCGCTCCCCAATGCCTTTCGCGGCCCAGCCGAGGTGCGTCTCGAGAACCTGTCCTACGTTCATCCGCGACGGCACGCCGAGCGGATTGAGCACGATGTCGACGGGTTCGCCGTTTTCGTCGAAAGGCATGTCCTCGACCGGCTTGATCACCGAGATCACGCCCTTGTTCCCGTGCCGGCCGGCCATCTTGTCGCCGGGTTGGATGCGGCGCTTGATGGCCAAGTAGACCTTCACGTACTTGAGCTCGCCCGGGCGCAGGTCGTCGCCTCCCTCGATCTTCTTCTTCTTGTCCGCCAACGTCCGGTCGAGTTCCCGGCGCCGGGCGCGCAACTGTTTCTCAGCCTTGTCGAGCTGCTCGTTGAGTCCCTCGTCCGCCATCCGCAGTCGGAACCACTGGTCAGGCGGCTGATCCTTGAGATAGTCGGCGGTCACCGGATCGCCGTGTTTCAAGCCGGGCGCATTCGCGGCGGGCTTGTCCGTCAGTGCCAGGCGCAACCGTTCGTAGGTCGCCCCTTCCACGATCCGGTACTCGTCGTCGAGGTCCTTCTTGACCTGCGCGAGTTCCATGCGCTCGATGTCCAAGGCACGCTGATCCTTCGGCAGGCCGTCGCGGGTGAACACGCGGACATCGATCACCGTGCCGCGCACGCCCGTGGGCACGCGGAGCGAAGTGTCCTTCACGTCCGACGCCTTCTCGCCGAAGATCGCCCGCAAGAGCTTCTCTTCGGGGGTCAACTGGGTCTCGCCCTTGGGTGTGACCTTGCCCACCAAGATGTCGCCGGCCGCCACCTCGGCGCCCACGTAGACGATTCCCGACTGGTCGAGCTTGTTGAGAGCACTCTCCCCGACATTGGGAATGTCGCAGGTGATCTCCTCGGGCCCGAGCTTGGTGTCCCGCGCGCTGCAGGTGAGCTCCTGGATGTGTACGGTCGTGAACCGGTCCTCCTCCACGACGCGCTCGGAGATCAGGATCGAATCCTCGAAGTTGTAGCCGTTCCAGGGCATGAACGCGATGCGCATGTTCTGACCGAGTGCGAGTTCGCCCGTGTCCACCGACGGACCGTCGGCGAGGATGTCGCCAGCCGCGATGCGGTCGCCTTCCTTCACCAGGGGCCGTTGGTTGATGCAGGTGTTCTGATTGGAGCGGGTGAACTTGACCAGGTTGTAGATGTCAACGCCCGCTTCGCCGAGCGTGGTCTCCTCGTCGTCCACGCGAACCACGACGCGGGCGGCATCCACCGAGTCGACCACGCCGCCCCGTGCGGCGATGACACAGACACCGGAGTCGCGCGCCACGTGGCGTTCGATGCCGGTCCCGACCAGTGGCGTTTCCGTGCGGATCGTCGGCACCGCCTGACGCTGCATGTTCGCGCCCATCAACGCTCGGTTGGCGTCGTCGTGCTCGAGGAACGGCACCAGCGCTGCCGCCACCGAGACCAACTGCTTGGGCGAGACGTCCATGTAGTCGATGCTCTGCGGCGCAGCCTTGGTGAATTCGTTGAGGTGCCGCACGTCGACCGACTCGGCCACGAAGGCCCCCGACTCATCGAGTTCGGAGTTCGCCTGGGCGATCACGTACTCGGCCTCGTCGATCGCCGACAGGTAGACGATTTCCGTGGTGGCCTTGCCGTCCACGACCTTGCGATAGGGCGTTTCCAGGAAGCCGTACTGGTTCGTCCGCGCGTAGGCGGCCAACGAGTTGATCAGGCCGATGTTCGGGCCTTCCGGCGTCTCGATCGGACAGATTCGCCCGTAGTGCGTCGGATGCACGTCGCGCACTTCGAAACCGGCACGCTCGCGCGTCAGTCCACCCGGCCCCAACGCCGACACCCGCCGCTTGTTCGTCACCTCCGACAGCGGGTTCGTCTGGTCCATGAACTGCGACAATTGGTGCGAACCGAAGAACTCCTTCACCGCGGCCGCGACCGGCTTGGCGTTGATCATGTCCTGCGGCATCAGTCCTTCGGACTCGGCGAGCGACAGGCGCTCCTTGACCGCCCGTTCCACGCGGATGAGGCCAACACGGAACTGGTTCTCGGCCATTTCGCCGACCGACTTGACACGCCGGTTGCCCAAGTGGTCGATGTCGTCGACCGAGCCCTTGCCGTTGCGGATGCCGACCAGCGTCCGCAGCACGTCGATGATGTCGTCGTTGGTCAGCGTGCCGGGCCCCGTGATTCGGTCACGCCCGAGCCGGCGGTTGAACTTCATGCGCCCGACGGCGGACAGGTCGTAGCGTTCGGGTGTGAAGAACAGGTTGCCGAACAGGTTTTCCGCCGCCTCCTTGGTCGGCGGCTCGCCCGGACGCATCATCCGGTAGATGTCGACCAGCGCCTCCAGGCGATTGGTCGTGACATCGAGGCGCAGCGTGTCGGAGATGTACGGACCGCAGTCGAGGTCGTTGGTGTAGATCGTCTCGATCTTCTTGACGCCCGCCTCCACGAGTTGATCGAGCAGTTCGTCGGTCACCTCGGTGTTGCAGGGCGCGACGATCTCGCCGGTCTCCTTGGCAACGATATCCCGGGCGAGCACGCGGCCGAGCAGGTACTCGCGCGGCACGTCGAGGCGGTTGGGACCGGAACGTTCCAACAGTCGCACGTGGCGCGCGGTCACCCGGCGACCCGTCTCGACGAGGACTTTCCCGGAGCCGTCACGGATATCGAAGGTCGCGACCTCGCCGCGCAGCCGTTCCGCCACGAGGTCCATGGAGAAGCCGCCCTTCTTCACGTGGAAGACGTTCTTGGCGAAGAACATCTCGAGGATGTCCTCGGAGGAGAAACCCAGGGCCCGGAGCACCACCGTGGCGGGTAGCTTGCGGCGCCGGTCGATGCGCGCGAACACGGCGTCCTTGGGATCGAACTCGAAGTCGAGCCACGAGCCGCGGTAGGGGATCACCCGGGCGTTGTAGAGGATCTTGCCCGAGGAGTGCGTCTTGCCCTTGTCGTGGTCGAAGAAGACGCCGGGCGAGCGATGCAACTGCGAGACCAGAACGCGCTCGGTGCCGTTGACGATGAACGTGCCGTTGTCCGTCATGAGCGGGATCTCGCCCATGTAGACTTCCTGCTCCTTGATATCTTTCACCGCCCGGTTCGACGACTCGCGGTCGTAGATGAACAGCTGCACGCGCACGCGGAGCGGTGCGGCGTAGGTCAGGCCGCGCATCACGCATTCGCGAACGTCGAAAGGCGGGTCGCCAAGCTTGTAGTCGACGTAGTGCAGGGCAGCGTTGCCCGAGTAACTGACGATTGGAAAAACCGAGCGGAACGCCGCATGCAGGCCGACGTCCTTCAACCGGCTCGGACGCACGCCTTGCTGCAGGAACCGCTTGTAGGACTCCACCTGGATCTCGAGCAGGTAGGGGATTTCCACCGCCTCCGGCAGCTTGCCGAAGTTCTTGCGGATGCGCTTTTTCTCTGTGAAGCTATAAGCCATTCGATTCCGATCCCTCGTCAATGTTGTGGGCGACGGTCTAGCGTCAGCCCATGTACCACGACCGAAAGCCTGCCCCATAGGCGCACCCTACGGTGCGCATGGGGCAGGCCCATCCGTTCAGCGTCGGGCCGGCAAGGCCCGACATAAAGTCCACTCGCGCGGCTGAAGACCCGGGCGACCACAAGGGCCGCCACTACTTGACTTCGACCGACGCGCCCGCTTCCTCTAACTGCTTCCTGATCTCCTCTGTTTCGTCCTTGCTCACGCCTTCCTTGATCGGCGACGGCGCACCGTCGACGAGCCCCTTGGCCTCCTTCAGGCCCAAGCCGGTGATGGCGCGAACCGCCTTGATGACGTTGACCTTTTTCGCACCGACATCCGCGAGCACGACCGTGAACTCAGTCTGCTCCTCCGCCGCGCCGTTCTGATCGTCCGCCCCGGGGGCCGGCGCGGCGACCGCGACCGGGGCCGCCGCCGTGACACCGAACTTCTCCTCCATTGAACGGACGAGCTCCACGACTTCCATGACGCTCATGTCGGCAATGGCGTTCAGGATATCGTCTTTCGACAATGCCATAGTGATGGTCTCCTCATCTTGCTGCGCTCTTGCGCTCTTGCGTAAACAACGCCACGCCGTGAGCGCAGCCTGTTGACTTCCTTCAGTTCTGCCTTAAGCCTATTGGCCCGCCCTAGGGGCGCTTCTGCTCGCCAACCGCCGCCAAGACTCGGACGAGGTTGGCCGGCACGGCGTCCAAGGTCCTCACCAGCTTCGCTATCGGGGCTTGCAGCACGCTCGCCAGCATGGCGAGGGCGCCTTCCTTCGTCGGCAGCGATGCCAGCCGGTCTATGTCCCCCGCCGGGTAGACACGACCGCCGATGGCGACGGCCTTGACTGCGAGGGCTTCGTGTTCCGCCGCGGCTTCCTTGAAAAGCCGCGCCGCCGCGCCCGGTTCCTCGCGCGAAAACGCGAGCAACGTCGGTCCGCTCGCCGCCTCTTGCAGGCACTCGTATTCGGTACCAGCGACCGCACGCTTGAGCAGCGTATTGGCCACCACGCGGACGTAGACGTTGGACTCGCGGGCCCGCCGCCGCAGATCCGTGATCTCGGCGACGTTCAGCCCGCGGTAATCCGCGAGGACAGCCGCCAATGCGTCCTCCGCCGCCGCTTGGACCTCGGCGACGATCGTCTGCTTCTGTTCGAGTCGCAATGCCATGGGAGGTCACACCGCCAAGGTCGATTCGTCAATGTGCAAGCCCGGTCCCATTGTCGTGGACAGGGTGATTTTCTTCAGGTAGTGGCCCTTGGCCGTCGCGGGCCTCGCCTTCTTCAAGTCGTTGATCAAGGCCTCGATGTTCTCCTTGACCTGGCCAGGCTCGAACGCAACCGTGCCTACGCTGCCGTGCACGATGCCGCCACGGTCGGCGCGAAACTGCACTTGGCCGGCCTTCGCGTTTTTGACTGCCGTGGCCACGTCGGCAGCCACCGTGCCCGTCTTGGGGTTGGGCATCAACCCGCGCGGCCCGAGGAGCCGCCCCAAACGACCGACGACACGCATGGCGTCGGGGCTTGCTATGACCACGTCGAAGTTGAGATCGCCGCCCTGCATCTGCTCCGCCAAGTCCTCAAGCCCGACCACGTCCGCCCCGGCCGCGACGGCATCGTCGGCCGCCGCACCTTGCGCGAAAACGGCGACACGCACGTCCTTGCCCGCGCCGTGCGGCAACGTCGTCGCGCCGCGCACGCCCTGATCGGACTTGCGCGGGTCAATCCCGAGGTTGACGGCGATGTCGATGGACTCGGCAAAGCTCGTCCGCGACAGCTCGGAGAGCAGCGCCACCGCATCCTCGACCGGGTACGCCTTGTTGCGATCGACCTTCTGCGCGATCTCGCGCATGCGTTTGCTGTTCTTGGCCACGTTCTAAACCACCCCTTCGACTTCAATGCCCGCGCTGCGTGCGCTGCCGGCGATCGTGCGGACCGCGGCGTCCATGTCGGCCGCTGTCAGGTCCGGCATCTTGGTGCGCGCGATCTCTTCGAGCTGTTCGCGTGTGACCTTCCCCAGCTTGTCGGTATTCGGCGTACCCGATCCCTTGTCGATGCCCGCCGCCTTGCGTAGCAGCACCGCTGCGGGCGGCGTCTTGGTAACGAAAGTGAACGAGCGGTCGGCGTACACCGTGATCACCACCGGAACGGGCAGGCCGGGCTCCTGGTTCTGCGTATGGGCATTGAAGGCCTTGCAGAACTCCATGATGTTGACGCCGTGCTGTCCCAGCGCAGGGCCGACTGGCGGGCTCGGGTTGGCTTGCCCCGCGGGTACCTGCAGCTTGACGTAGGCCTGTACTTTCTTTGCCATGGTTCTTAAGAGTTCTCTTGTTGCGTCTCGCGCCGACGGGCTTCAAGCCCTCAGCCTTTCTCCACCTGCGAAAAGTCCAACTCGACCGGGGTGGACCGGCCGAAGATCGTGACCGCGACCACCATGCGGCTCTTCTCGTAGTTCACTTCCTCGACGACCCCGTTGAAGTCGTTGAAGGGACCGTCTACGACGCGCACCAACTCGCCGGGCTCGAACACCGTCTTCGGTGTCGCCTTCTCGCTGCCTTCCTGAACGCGTGCAAGGATCGCGTCGGCTTCGGCCTCTGTGAGGGGTGCCGGGGCGTCCGCCTTGCCGCCGATGAAGCCCATCACGCGGGGCGTCTCCTTGACCAGGTGCCAGGTGTCGTCGTTCAGGTCCATGTTCACGAGGACGTAGCCCGGGAAGAACTTGCGTTCGCTGCGGCGCTTCTTACCTGCGCGCATCTCGACCACTTCCTCGGTGGGCACGAGCACCTCGCCGAAGTACTCCTTGAGGTTCGACAGATCGATCCTTTCCGTGAGCGAACGAGCGACGGCCTTTTCGAAGCCCGAATAGGCATGTACGACGTACCAACGCATTTCGTCTAACCAATCACCATTTGCACGAACCAACTCAGCAGAGAGTCCAGACCCCAGAGGATCGCGGAGAAGATCAGGATCAGAATCAGGACGATGGCCGTGGTCTGCGTTGCCTCCTGCCGCGTCGGCCAGACCACCCGGCGAATCTCCGCGCGGGCCTCGCGTCCAAGCGTGATGACGCGTTGGCCGCGCTCGGTCCGCGACGCAACATAGCCCGCTACCGCGGCGATCGCGACCAGCGCGAGCGCGCGAATCAGCAGCGAGTAGTCGCCGTAGTACCAATTGCCGACGACGCCAACCGCGACCAGCGCAACGACCACCGCCCATTTCAGCCAATCGCCGATAAGTCCGCTCTCCGTTGTACGCCGCGCCACTTGGGCTTGGCACCGTCCTCGTTGTTCTAGCCCCGTTTGACCGAGCCTCGATGGCAAGTTGCCCATCGGTAGGCTCGATATGGCAGGCCAGGAGGGAATCGAACCCCCAACCTGCGGTTTTGGAGACCGCTGCTCTGCC
>JAPOVK010000037.1 GCA_026708185.1 Gammaproteobacteria bacterium
CCCCTCGCAAGGAAGAGCCCTCAGCCGGGGAGCGCGAGGGGCTTGCCCCTCGCAAGGAAGAGCCCTCAGCCGGGGAGCGCGAGGGGGCTACCCCTCGCAAAGAAGAACTCGAGGCGCCTTGGGGGCACCGGCGCGATCCGGACAGCGGGAACTGGGTCCCAGACCGGCAAGACAACGCAGCGGCGCTTGGCCCGGCCGGAACGGTGCACATCACCATCGAGGACTGGGCCCGATTCTTCAGCCTTTGGCTTGCCCGTGAACCGCCAGCCATCGTCGACCGCGAGACGCTGGACAGACTGGTCACGCCGGTAGCCGGGCGTTACGCCGCAGGCTGGCTGGTCGTGCGACGACTCTGGGCGCGGGGTCGGGCGATCACGCACGACGGCAGCAACGGGTCCTGGTACACGAAACTGTGGGTCGCGCCGGCAGTTGGCCGTGCCTACGTCGTGGCCGCAAACTCGGTCGAACCGGATGTCCGTCGAACGTTCGCGTTGCTCGACGGAATCGTCTCGGGTTTGATGTTCCGGGGCTTGAAATAGCGCCGCCGGGCCGACCACCGCGCGTTTGCGCGAACCGGGCTTAGCTGCCACACTGGAACCGCTCGGTCGCGACATGGGGCGTCGCTAGTCGTGAGAATAAGAAGGACGTGCGGAGATTCTGATGAGCGCTAAAGCCGCCACCTTGGGCGAACTCAAGGACTCCGGCCACGAGATCCTGCCGGTCAAGGTGGAGATGCGCCGCAACCTGATCGGCAAGCTTAAGCGTGGCGAGACGCTGTTTCCGGGCATCGTGGGTTACGAAGACACCGTCATCCCGCAGATCGCCAATGCCCTTCTCGGCGGCCAGGACATCATCCTTCTCGGCGAACGGGGCCAGGCGAAATCGCGGATCGTGCGTGGCCTGGCGGCCCTCCTCGATGACGAAACGCCAGTCATCGACGGCACGGAAATCCCCGAGAATCCGTTCCGCCCAATCACCGCCGAAGGCCGCGCGATCCTCGCCGAAGGCGGCGACCGCACGCCGATCAAGTGGTTGCCGCGCGAAGACCGGTACGCGGAAAAGCTTGCCACGCCCGACATCACCATTGCCGACCTCATCGGGGAGATCGACCCGATCAAGGTCGCCGAGGGACGCTATCTTGGCGACGAACTCACCATCCACTTCGGCCTGGTGCCCCGGGTCAACCGCGGCATCTTCGCCATCAACGAACTGCCGGACTTGGCCGAGCGGATCCAGGTCGGCTTGCTCAACGTGCTCGAGGAGCGAGACGTGCAGATTCGCGGCCACAAGGTGCGTCTCCCGCTGGACGTATTCCTCATCGCGACGGCCAATCCCGAGGACTACACCAACCGGGGCCGCATCATCACGCCGCTCAAGGACCGCTACGGCGCCCAGATCCGCACGCACTACCCGGCGGACCTGGACCACGAGATCGACATCATGGAGCAGGAGGCGGCATCGCTCGACATGGGCGACTACCGGGTCCACGTCCCGGGTTGGATGAAGGAGATCATCGCCGAGATCACCCACCAGGCGCGGCGCTCGCCCGACGTCAATCAGCGTTCGGGGGTGTCAGTGCGCGCGTCGGTCGCCAACTACGAAGCGCTGCTCGCCAACGCGTTCCGTCGCGCATTGCGGCTGGGCGAGAAGGATGTCGTTCCGCGCATCTCCGACCTGCCGTTCATGCTGCCGTCGCTGCAAGGCAAGGTGGAGTTCGAAGCCATGGAAGAAGGACAGGAGGATCGCATCACCGGCAGACTCCTCGCACAGAGCGTCAAGGCGGTCTTCGATCGCTGCCTGGATGTCAACGACCTAGAGGCGGTCGTCGTGTCCTTCAACGAGGGAGTCAGCGTCGAGACCGGAGAAGGTGTAGGCGCCAAAGCCTACAAGGCCATCATGACGAAGCTTGAAGGCCTCGGTGCGGCGGTCGAGCAGTTGGCGGAGCAGCCGCAGGCGGTGGCTTCCGCCGTGGAGTTCGTACTCGAGGGCCTTCACCTCCACAAGCTGCTCAACAAGGCCAGCGCCGGCGGGCGATCCACGTTCACCGGATGAGGGTCGAGACGACCTAAGGAAACCCAATGCGCCTATTCCCGACTCGGCACCGATTCTCGCAATGGGACGGGACGCAGGACTTGGGCGTTGCGGCGGACGACGTACTCGGCGCGATGGTGGACGACCTGATGGAGTACGGCGACCTCCGCTGGGCGATGCGCAACCTGATGTCGCGTGGCATGGACATCCCGCAAGGCGGCCACAAGCAGGGCTTGCGCGAGATGTTGCGTAATCTGCGCGACCGCAAGCGGGAAAACCTCGATCAGTTCAATCTCTCTGGAATCTTCAAGGACATCGAGAAGAAACTGGACGAGATTCTCGATATGGAGCGCGGATCGATCGACGAGCTTCTCGCCCAGAAGGACGATGATTTCTCCAACCAGGTTCTCCAGCAGATTGCGGAGAGCAACAAGGAGAAGCTCGACGCATTGCCGGACAATGCGGCTGGGAAGATGCAGCAGTTGGAACAGTACGAGTTTCTCAGTCCAGAGGCGCAAAAAAAATATATTGAACTATTGAACCAGCTTCGCGAGGCCATGACGCAGACGTTCTTCAAGGACATCGAACGCATGGTCAACAACATGTCCCCAGGCGATATCGAACGCATGAAGGATATGCTGAAATCGCTCAACGATCTCATGTCGAAGAAGTCGAAAGGTATCGATCCTGATGCATTGCAGTCGCATTTCGACAATTTCATGGACAAGTTCGGCGACATGTTCGGGGACAATCCGCCGAAGAATCTGGACGAACTCATGGAACAGATGCGTCAGCAAATGGCCGCGGCGCAGTCTCTGTTCAACTCCTTGAATCCGGATCAACGCCAGCAATTGCAGTCGCTGCTCTCGGATCGTTTCGGCGATCCGGAACTGGAGTCCGAACTGCAACGCCTCGCCCAGGCCATGTCGTCGTTCAATCCGCGCGGATCGCGATACCGGTTTGGCGGTCGGGAAGACATCGACCTCGAAGCCGCGATGCGCCTCATGGCGGAGATGCGCCAGCTCGACGAACTGATCAGCCAGGTCCAGGCGGCCGAGCGGGGCGGGGACCTGGAACGGATCGACGAGGATCTGCTCAAGGAGCTGCTCGGGGACGACGCGGGCGATTCGCTCGACGACCTCAAGAAGCTGCTCAAGGCGTTGGACGAAGCGGGTTACATCCGCCCAAACGGGGACAAATGGGAGTTGACGCCCCGCGGTTCCCGCATGATCGGTCTGAAGGCGCTCGGGGAGATCTATGCCCGTCTGCGCCGCCAGAGTCTCGGCAATCATGCACTGCCGGAAGAAGGCCGGTTCGGCGAGCGGCTCGAGCAGACCAAGTCGTACGAGTTCGGCGACCCGTTCCATCTGCACATGCCGCGTACGATCCGCAACGCCATTGATCGCGACGGGCCGAAGACACCTGTGGCGTTGCGCTACGACGATTTCGAGATCTATCGCTCGGAACTCATCACCTCGACGGCGACGGCCATGCTCGTGGACCTGTCCTGGTCGATGGCCCTTCGAGGCTCGTTCCAAGCGGCGAAGAAGGTCGCGCTAGCGCTGCACAACCTGATCACCTCGCAGTTCCCGAAGGACTCGTTCTACATCATCGGCTTCGCCGCCTACGCCAAGGAACTCAAAGCCCACGACCTGCCGTTCCTGCAATGGGACGAATACGTGCTCGGCACCAACATGCAGCACGCCCTGCTGCTCGCGGAACGCATGCTGGCCAAGCACTCGGTAGGATCGAAGCAGATCATCATGATCTCCGACGGCGAACCCACCGCACACCTGGAAAACGGCCGCGCGCGCTTCGCCTATCCGCCAACAGCCGAGACCTATCGAGCGACTTTCCGCGCCGTCAAGCACTGCACGCAGAAGTCGATCGCGATCAACACGTTCATGCTCGACGCGGACTATCACCTGAAGGCGTTCATGGACGCCATCGCCCGCATCAACGGCGGCCGCGTTTTCTACACCTCACCCGAAAAGCTCGGCGAGTACATCCTGGTCGACTACGTCCAGCACAAGCGCACCAAAATCGGGCGTTAGGCCCGGGTCCACCAGACAGCCCGCCGCGACGCAAGAATTCCCCCCGTGGTGACGAGCAGCGCCACCGCCAGCCCCGGAAACAACACCTCGAGCGAGATCAACTGACCGATTGCGGCGAGCGGTAGCGTGACGATTTGCGCGATCCCCATGTTCAGGTTGAGGACGCTCATTACGCGGCCCCGGAAATTCCCGGGCGCGATCAACTGGATCAACGCCGTACCGGCAATCTGCGAAGCTGCCATGGACACGCCGAGCCCGAAGTTGCCGATGGCCGCATTCGCCACCGTGTGACCGCCGCCGAAGACGAGGAACGAGGCGCCGAAGCCGATGCTGGCGAGCGCGACCATGACGCCCTTGCGGTCGAAGTGCGCGAACCGCGCCAGCATTCCCGAGGCGAGGAGGGCGCCGATCCCCCAGGTCGCAGCGACTAGGCCGAAGTCTCGTACGGGCACGCCGACCACCGTGGTGATCCAGGTGGGGCCGAGATTCGCAACGGCGGGGAAGCCGAGGCCCATCATGGCGACGAGCAGCAGCACGACGGTCAGAATGACCGGCTCGCTGCGCGTATACGCGAGCCCATCCCGGATGTCCCGCAACGCGGTGCCGAGGCCGAAGTGCCCGCCGGTTTGGTGCGGCGTTTTGTGGCGCATCAAGAGCAGCGCGACGATTTCGGCGACATGCCCGAGGGCGCCGATGAGATACGCCCCGCCCGGGCCGAGTGCGTCGATGGCGAATCCCGTGCCGACCAGGGCGACCGGAAGCGCAATCTGGCCTCCCGCGGCATTGACGGCAATGCCGGCCGTGGTGAGGTCGCGACCGACGATGTCCGGCACGATGGCCTGGCGGGTCGGCAGATCGATCGATGCCAGTGCCGAGGACAGGAACACGAGAACGTAGAAGACGAGCAGCAGAGCGCCCTCGGCCACGCCGAAGATCATCACGCAGCCGACGGCCACGTTGAAGGCGAGTGCCGCGAGTTGCGTGACGATGAGCAACTTGCGGCGGTCGAACCGGTCTGCCAATGCACCGCCGTACAGCCCGAAAACCAGCATGCCCACGCCGCGGACGGCGGCGATCAATCCGACGAGAACGATGCGGACGTCTTCGGCGGCGCTCATCTGCACCCAGATGATCTGGGCGACGAACTGGAAGGGGCTAAGCGCCTGACCGATCAGTAGCCCGAGAAAAAGCAGGCGGAAGTCGCGGACGGCGAGCGGCGCGAACATGCCGTGCGGCCGCCCGCCGGTGTTGGTCGCCGTTACAGGCAACGCGTTCCGCGACGCGTGAATAAGGTGGCTCGCGCAACCACGTTGTCGACGGCTGCACGGTATTGTGGGGAGCTGAAGTCATCGGTCGGCACCGTCAGCACTTCGCTGCAAACCGGAGGCGGTGCGTAGGTTTCGCGGGCGCTTGGGAGATCCGCATACCGGTGGCTGGGATGCCGCTCGCCGCTGGCCGCGCGCTGGCCCATGCGAGCGCGGAGCGTGGCGTGGCTGGCGTCACAGTGGATGTGCAGCACTTCGGCACCGGCAAGCCGTTGCCGAAGCGCAGCGCCATCGCTGGCACGGAAGGCGTTCTCGACGACGAACGCACTGCTGCCGCGGACCAAGTCACCGACGAGTTGCATCAGCAGGTGGAAGCTCGCGTTGCCCAGCGCGTCCGTCCGCACATCTTCGAGCGCGTCGAACAGCGTCTCCTTGATGCGGTCCTTGGAGAGCACCGGGAGCCTCAACCGCTCTGCTAACTCGCGCGCCAGCGTCGTCTTCCCGGAGGCCGGTGCCCCGGTGATCAAGATGACGGCGGCCACTACCGAACGCTCAGTAGGATCGCGGCAACCCCAGCACGTGCTCGGTCACGTAGTTCAGCACCATTTCCTGCGAGATCGGCGCGATGCGCTGCAGGCGCGCCTCCCGCCAATAGCGCTCGACGTGGAACTCCCGGGCGTAGCCGAAGCCGCCGTGGGTCTGCACGGCCTGGTCGGCGGCCTGGAAGCAGGCGTCGGCGGCGAGCCACTTCGCCATGTTCGCCTCGGCGCCGCACGGCTGGCCGTTGTCGAGCAGCCACGATGCCTTGCGGATCATCAGTTCCGCGGCATCGAGGCGCATCTTGGCTTCGCCCAACGGGAAGGATACCCCCTGGTTCATGCCGATCGGCCGATTGAAGACGACCCGGTCGTTGGCGTAGTCCACGGCGCGGCGCATGGCGGCCTTGCCGATGCCGAGGGCCTCGGAGGCGACCAGGACGCGTTCGGCGTTCAGTCCATCGAGCAGGTAGCGGAATCCCATGCCCTCCTCGCCGACCCGATCGGTGACGTGTACCGGCAGGTCGTCGTAGACCACCTCGCAGGTGGCGACGGCGTTGCGGCCCACCTTGTCGATGGGGGAGATGGTCACTTCCGGACGCTGCAGTTCGGCGAACAGCAACGTCATGCCCTGCGTACGCTTGGCGACCTTGTCGCGGGCTTCGGTACGCACCAGGAGGAGCACGCGCTCGGAGTCGAGGGCCTTGGTCGTCCACACCTTGCGCCCGCGGACGACGTAGTGGTCGCCGTCCCGGCGCGCCGCGGTCTTGATGGACGTGGTGTCCGTCCCGGCATCGGGCTCGGTGACCCCGAACGCGACGTGCAGATCGCCCGCGGCGACCCGCGGAAGGTACTTCTGCTTCATTTCCTCGGAGCCGTGCCGCACCACGGGATGCATGCCGAAAATGGATAGGTGGACGCTGCTCGCACCGTTCATCGCGGCGCCGGACGCGGCCACTTCCTCGAGAAGAATGGATGCTTCGGTGATCCCCCGGCCGCTGCCGCCATAGGCCTCGGGGATGGCGATGCCGATCCAGCCATCCTTGGCGAGCGCGTCGTAGAAGTCCCATGGGAAACGATGCTCGCGGTCGCAGTCGGACCAGTACTCGTCGGAGAACCGCGCGCACACACGCCCGATGGCGTCGCGGATGAGTTGGTGCTCGTCGTTCGTTTCGAAGTCCATGGTCAATAAGGTTAGCATGGCGCCCCGGAGGGACTTGATGGCCGGCCTTTACTTTGAGGACCTTGTTCTCGGGCGGACGTTTGCGCACGAGCCGGGACGGACGGTCACCGAGACCGACAACCTGCTCTTCACCGCGCTCACGCTGAACCCGCAGCCGTTGCACCTCGACGCGGAGTTCGCGCGGGAGAGCATCCACGGCCAGATCCTGGTGAACAGCATCTTCACGCTCGGCCTGGTCGTCGGCCTGTCAGTCGGGGACACGACCCTCGGCACCACGCTCGGCAACCTCGGCTTCGACCAGACCACGTTCCCGAACCCGGTGTTCATCGGCGACACCATCCGCGTCACGTCCACCGTGGTCGACCGGCGCGAGAGCCGCAGCAAGGCCGACCGGGGCATCGTCACCTTCGAGCACGTCGGGACGAACCAGCGCGGCGAGGTGGTGTGCTCGTGCCGGCGCGGCGCCATGATGGTGCGCCGCCCCGCGGTCGAGACGGCTTCGTGACCCGCCTGCGTCGCTCCCTGCACTTCGTCCCCGGCGGCAACGAGCGGATGCTCGCCAAGTCGCTCGACACGGATGCGGACTGCCTGATTCTCGATCTCGAGGACGCGGTGACGCCGGCGCGCAAGGCCGAAGTCCGCAGCGTCGTCTCGGGGTGGCTTGCGGAGGTCGATTTCGGGACGAAAGAGACGGCGGTGCGCATGAATCCGCTCGACACGCCTTGGGGCTACGCGGACCTCGAAGAGACGATGGCGAACCCGCCGGACGTCTATCTGGTGCCGAAGTCTGAGACGCTCGACGGCGTCAATCTGATCGACGGCGAACTCCGCCGCTTGGAGCGAGAATACGCGCACGCGGACGGAAGGGTAGGCCTCGTCCCGATCGCGGGCGAAACGCCACTTGGCGCCTTGAACATATCGACGCTAGCGCGGTGTCCGCGGGTGGCGGCGATGACCTGGGGAGCCGAGGACCTGGCCACGGCCTTGGGTGCTTCGCGAAACCGCGACGCGGACGACGACTACCTGCCGCCCTACCAGCACGTCCGTGTGACGACGCTGCTCTGCGCGGCTGCCGCGGAAGTCCAGCCCATCGACACGGTCTACGCGAACTTCCGCGACCGCGACGGATTTCTGCGCGATTGCGCGGAGGGTGCGGCCATGGGCTTCACCGGCAAGATGTCCATCCATCCGGACCAGATTGACCCCATCAACGCAGCGTTCGCGCCGTCGCCGGAGCAGATCGCCGAGGCGAGGGCATTGACCGAGGCGTTCGCGGCGGCGCAGGCGGAGGGTCGCATGGCGTTTTCCTTCAATGGTGCGATGGTCGATGCGCCGCACCTGAACCGCGCAAGGGCCGTACTCGAGCGAGCGCGCCAGATCGAGGAGTCCAAGACATGAAGATCGAGATATCGACACCACGCATGCTCGCCGAAGTCGACGAACACGGCATCGGCCGCATGGTGTTCAACAATCCGACTAAGCGCAACGCGCTGTCGCTCGACATGTGGCAAGGCGTCGCCGACATCCTTGGAGCTTTCGAGGCCGACGATGGCGTGCGGGTGGCCGTGATGTCCGGCGCCGGGGGCAAGTCGTTCGTCTCGGGCGCCGACATCAGCGAGTTCGACTCCAAGCGCTCGAATGCCGAGCAGCGCCGCGAATACGGCCGCATCTCCGCGCGCGGCGGCCGGGTGCTCGCGACGTTCCGCAAACCTCTCATCGCCGAGATCACCGGCTACTGCATCGGCGGCGGCCTGGCCACGGCCCTCAACGCCGACATCCGCTTCGCGACACCGGATTCGACCTTTGGCATTCCGGCGGCGAAGCTCGGTCTCGGCTACCAGTACGGCGGTCTCGCGAAGCTCGCGCGCGTGGTCGGGCCGTCGCGGGCGCGTGACATCCTGATCTCCGCGCGCTTCCTCGATGCCGATGAAGCGCTCGCCATCGGGCTCATCAACTTCATCGTCCCGCGCGAGGAGATCGCCGGGCGGGTGACCGAATACGCGCAACGCGTCGCCGCCAATGCGCCGCTCACCGTTCGGGCGGCGAAAGCGGCCGTGGACGCATGGGAGGACGGCGCATCGACCGATGATCTGGCGAACGTCCAGGCGATGGTGGATGCGTGTTTCGAATCCGACGACTACCGCGAGGGCCGGCGCGCCTTCGCCGAGAAGCGCAAGCCGGTGTTTCGCGGCATCTGATGGGCCTTGTCGACGTCTACGCGGCGGGTGAGGAGGGCGTTCACACCTACCGGATCCCGGCGCTCGCCGTAACCTGCCAAGGGACGCTGCTCGCCTTCGCGGAGGCGCGGCACGATGGCCCGGGCGATGCGGGCGACATCGACCTCGTCGTGCGGCGCAGTACGGACCACGGTCGCAGTTGGAGTGCTTCGACCACGGTCTGGGACGACGGCGGGAACACCTGCGGCAATCCGGCGCCCGTTGTGGACGCGACGACCGGTCGCGTTGTCCTGCCGATGACGTGGAATCACGGCGGGGATCTCGAGCGCGACATCATCGCCGGCCGCAGCAGGGAACCGCGGCGGGCGTACGTCACCGCGAGCGACGACGACGGCGTGACATGGGCGCAGGCGCGTGAATTGGCGGAACTCCGACAACCGCAGTGGGGCTGGTACGCCACCGGCCCCGGCAACGCTATCCAGATCGGCCACGGCCGGTACAAGGGACGAATCGTTGCGCCGGCGAACCATTCGGACCGGACGGGCGAAGGCCACTTCTACCGGGCGCACGTGATCTGTTCGGACGATGCCGGCGAGTCGTGGTTCCTAGGCGGTGTTGCCGGTCCGGCCACCAACGAGTCCGCGGTCGCGGAACTCGGCGACGGCTCGTTGCTGCTCAACATGCGCTCCTACGCGGGCCGGAACCGCCGGGCGCTTTCGGTGAGCTGGGACGGCGGTGCGACCTGGTCGGCGCCGCAACTGCACGAGGCGCTCGTCGAACCGGTGTGCCAAGCCAGCATGATCCGCGCAAGCCCGGACGGCCACCTGTTGTTCTCGAATCCGGACTCCGAGACGGCGCGCGAGTGCCTGACCGTTCGCTCAAGCGCCGACGACGGTCGCACCTGGCACTGGGCCAAGGTGGTCTACGCCGGCTCGGCGGCGTACTCGTCGGTGGCCGTTCTGCCGGACGGGAGGGTCGGCATCCTTTTCGAGCGCGACCGCACCACGCGGATCTCGTTCGCCGCGTTCAGTCTCGAGGAACTGATAGCATCGCCGCTTCCTTAAGTCACCCGCTTGAGCATGGCTGAACGCATCTACACGGCGTGTGTGCTGATCATCGGCAACGAGATCCTGTCTGGGCGCACCCAGGACGCCAACCTGAACCACATGGCGACCGTGCTCGGCGAGTCCGGCGTGCGCGTCCGCGAGGCGCGCGTCATCCCCGATGTCGAGGACGTCATCATCGACACGGTCAACGAGGTCCGGGCTGCCTTCGACTATGTTTTGACCACCGGCGGCATCGGTCCCACCCACGACGACATCACGGCCGATTGCATCGCCAAGGCCTTTGGCGTTCCGCTGGTGATGAGCGAGGAGATCGCCGTGCGCATCCGCGGCCGTCCTGCGCCGGCCGAGGTCATGGCATCCCGGCTGCTCATGGCGAGAGTCCCCGAAGGGGCGACGTTGATCGACAACCCGACCGGCGGCCCGCAGGGGTTCCAGATGGGCAACGTCTACGTCATGGCCGGCATTCCGTCGGTCATGCGCGCGATGTTGTCGACGATTGTCTTCGAGGGCGGGGCGGTCGTCCGCTCGCGCTCGGTGGCCGCGTACCTAGGCGAGAGCCAGGTGGCGACCGGACTGACGGCCATCCAGGACGAGCACCCGGCGATCGACATCGGCAGCTACCCGTTCATGCGCGCCGACCGCTACGGTACGACGCTCGTACTCCGGGGCACGGACGAGACCGAACTCGACGCCGTCCTCGCCGAGGTCAAGCAGTTGATTGTCGATGCGGGTGGAACGCCTGAACCCGTGGCGGAATGAACCAGCTTAAGGAGAGAACATGGATCTAGCGGGCAAACGCGCAATCGTCCTCGGCGGCACGTCGGGCATCGGTCTTGCGACGACGCGCCAACTCGAGGCTGCGGGGGTGACGGTCACCGCCGGCAGCCGCTCGCCGGCCAATGTCGAAAAGGCGAAGGCCGTGACCGGTGATGCGGTCACGTTCCGCACGATCGACGTCCTCGACCGGGAGGCGCTCACGGCGCTCTTCGAAGAGCACCACGGTTACGACATCCTCGTGAACGCCGCCACCGGTGGCGAACGTGCCTCGGGCCCCTTCCTCTCGATGGACCTCGACGGTTTCCAGGGCTCGTTCCGCAAGCTCTGGGGATACACCAACAGCGTCAGGCTCGGTACCGAACACCTGGCCGAGGACGGGGCGATCACCCTGGTGAGCGGCTACCCCGCGCGCAAGGCGCGGCCTGGATCGCTCGCCATCTCGACCGTCGGCAATGCCGTGGAAGGCTTCGTCAGGGCGTTGGCCCCCGAGATCGCGCCGCGCCGCATCAACGTCGTCTCGCCGGGCATCATCGACACGCCCATGTTCGCCGTCCAGGGCGATGCCCGGCAGCAGTTCCTCGACGGCGCCACGCGCGACATGCTGATCAAGCGGGCGGGGACGGCCGACGAATGCGCCGCCGCGATCCTGTTCACGCTGCAGAACGACTACATGACCGGCGGGCGCATCGACATCGACGGGGGTGCCACGCTGCCTTAACACGGACTGTTGTTCGACCACCGGCCCCGACTCAGTCGTAGCCATCGTGGCACTCATCGACGGGCTGATCATGCTCGCCTTCCTGGTGGCGATCGTGGGCGCGCTGGCTCTCGTGGCGCGAAAAGATCCGGGCATTCACGACGCTGGCGGTGTACATCGGGGCGGCTTACGTGGCGCTCGGGATCGCCGGAATGGCGTTGCAAGGGGGCCCGGACATCCCCACGCTCGGTGGCGCCTTGGGTTTCGCACTCGAGTTCGTATCCGTGATGACATTCACGGCGGTCGGCGCGCATTGTTGCGTGCTCGCCGGTTGGCGCCCGTTCGCATCGCCGATCGGACGTACGCTGCCCCAACCGGCGACTCCAGCGGTCGGATTGTCAGCGCGCCTGGTACTGGTCGGGCTGTTTGTCGCGGCTTGGGCCGGCTACAGCGAATTGCTGTTTTGGGCCTTCTCACCCGAACTGTCCGAACGCGTCGTTCGTGCCTGGGGGTTGGACGGCGATGACGCCGCGGAGGTCCTGACCCCCGGCGGTGTGGCGCTACTCGGCTGGGTGGCGGTGGGCGAGGAGTTGGTGTTTCGGCTTGGCATCCAGAACTACCTCGCGAACGCCTGCAACTGGTGGGGTCGGAAATACTGGCTGGCGATCGGCGCGACCTCGGCCCTCTGGACACTCGGCCATGCCGACATTCTGGATCCCGACTGGGTCAAGTTTCTGCAGATCTCCCCGCCGGCATGGCGCTCGGCTGGTTGTTCAGGAAGCACGGCGTCGAGAGCTGCATCGCCGTGCACGCCCTGTTCAACGTCCTCCCGCCATACTCGCTCGCGCTGCCTTGAGCGGCTACCGCGACGGCCGCTCGTCGCAGAGCACAGCGACGCGATGCAGTTCGCGCACCTCGTTGCCGAAATCCGGTACCGCCGAGTGTTGCACGCACCGGTTGTCCCAGATCGCAAGCGTTCCGGGCTCGTAGCGCACCCGCGCCTGGTAGCGCGTGCGCGTACAGTGCTCGGAGAGGAACCTGATGATGGCGCTGCTCTCGCCGCGCGGCAGACCGGCGATACGCCGCGTGAAGCCCTGGTTCACGTAGAGCGCCTTGCGGCCGGTCTCCGGGTGCCGAATGACCACCGGATGGGTCGCGGGCCGCCGGATCTCTTCGATGTTGAAGTTGCGGCCGTCGTGCTCCGCGTCCAACGGCTCGAGGAACGCCTTCATGCCATCGGACAGATCCTCGTAGGCCCGGTACTGGGAACAGAACAGCGTATCGCCGCCGACCGACGGCACCTTGCGCGCATGCAGCATGGAGATCTTCGGCGGAATCACCTTCCAGCTCACGTCCGAGTGCCATCCCTCGGCCGTGCCCGGACGTTCGGGATCGGACCGGATCATCAGCACGTCGTCGAAGCCCGGCACCGTGGGCGAGTAGCCGTGGATGTCGAGCTTGCCCCAGCGCAGGCCGAAGGCGCGCAAGCCGTCATCCGTCAGGTGCTCCTGGCCGTGCAGCGCGATGGCGCTGTATTGCATCAGCAACGCGTGAACGGCGGCAAAGCCGTCGTCGTCCAACGACGCCACGTCGATGCCCCGCACTTCGGCGCCCAAGGCACCGCTCAATGGACGCACGTCGAGGTCGAGTTCCTGTAGGACAGCCGCTGGCTCCGCCACGGTATTCCCCTCTTTTGGCTGGTCGTCTGGTCGGGTGATCGTATCGCAAAGCGATTTGCTAGCCGTCACCGTTTCGGCAACAGACCGGACGCGGTAAGGTCGCTTGGTCGTTGAATGAGACTGTAGGGTGGGTGGAGTACGCATGAGCACAGGCTTCTCGAGGCGGCGCTTCGTGATCGCAACCGGGCTGTTCGCCGGTTACGCGTCGGCAATGGAGGTCGAGAACTACCGTCGGCTAGGGTTGGATCGCCCGTTCACCGACAGCCCGTTCGACAGGGAGGTCAACGGGCGCAGCAACATGGAGATCATGGATGCGCTGAACGTCCCGGAGGACGCCCAATACAACCCCTGCGAGGAAGCGTTTCCGGGCGATGACGTCCCCCGTGGCGAGGTCCGTCAGTTCCCCGGCTGGGACCAAACGGACATCTTCCCGGGAACGGTCCGCGATGTCTCGATCTACGTCCCGAGCCAAATCACGAATGCCAGCGAACCGAACGTGATCGTGTTCAACGACGGCCTTGCCTATGCCGACGTGACGGGTGCGGTACGGGCTCCGCTGGTACTCGACAGCCTGATCCACGCGGGCCAGATTCCTCCGACGGTGGGCGTGTTCGTCATGCCAGGACGTATGAAGGGCACCGACCCTGCCGGGCTGAGTCCGCAGCGCAGCCTCGAGTACGACAGCCTGACGGACGACTATGTGCGGTTCGCGAAGTCCGAACTGTTGCCGTTCGTGGAGCGGGAGGTCGGGGCCAAGCTCTCGGCCAATCCGGCGAAGCGCATGATCGTGGGCATTTCGAGCGGCGGAATCTGCGCCTTCAATGCCGCCTGGCACGATCCGACATGCTTCGGGCGTGTACTCAGCCACTGCGGCTCGTTCGTCAACATCCGGGGCGGCCACAACTACCCGTACCTGGTGAAGTCGACGCCTCGCAAGCCGATCCGCGTCGTGCTCACAAGCGGGGCCAGGGACGCCAACATCATCGTCGGCAACTGGCCGCTCGCCAACAGGATGATGGCCGCCGCCCTCGAATACGCGGGTTACGAGTCGCAGTTCGTGTTCGGCGAAGGCGGGCACAGCCTCAACCACGGCGGTGCGATCTTCGCTGATTCGCTGCGCTGGCTGAACGGTTGAAGCCTGACTTACATGGAAGATGCGCCAAGGGAACGAAGTGACCGCAGGTGCAGCTTTCATGTAAGGACGGCGGGGCCTTGGGCCGGAGGCGGACCCGCGCACAGCGGAGCGAAGCGCGGGTTAGGCCCTGGGGCGCTTACAGGGCCACCACGGACTCTTGTGCGGGTTGCCGTTAGATGTGTTATAGGTACCCGTACTAGACATTACGGTTACCCATAGTGAAAACGACTATCGAGATTGCCGATGATCTGGCTGGCAAGGCCAAGGCGCACGCCGCCCGCGAGAACATCACGTTACGTGCGCTGGTCGAACGTGGCCTGCGCATGGCAATCCAGGCTGACCAGTCGCAAGAGCCCTTCACGCTGCGGGACGCCTCCGTTGGCGGTCGCGGCCTGCAACCCGGATTTCGGGATGCGGACTGGGCACGCCTTCGCGCGGCGGCTTACGAGGATCGAGGCGGGTGATCGCGGTCGACACGAACATCCTCATCTACGCGCACCGCAGTGACGTCGAATGGCATGCGCAAGCGCGTGCCCACATCAGCTCGCTCGCAGAAGGACGCGTCAATTGGGGAATCCCGTGGCCATGCGTGCACGAGTTCCTGGCGATCGTGAGCCATCCCCGTATCTACGACCCGCCATCGACCATCGCCGATGCGGCGGACCAAGTGGATGCTTGGCTGGCATCGCCCGTGGCGGCGCTGCTGGGCGAGACAGAGCAGCATTGGGACGTGCTGAAGGACGTGCTCTTTGCCGGCCGCGTGCGAGGCCCGGTGGTGCACGACGCTCGTGTCGCGGCGATCTGCATGGCTAACGGCGTGACCGAGTTCTGGACGGCGGACCGAGACTTCAGCCGCTTTCCCAAGCTCGCCGTTCGAAACCCGTTGCAAGACTGAGCCGCTTGCAGGCCGGCGTCGCAACCCGCGTTGCCCGACCGAGACCGGATGTATACATGGCCACGATGATCGAGACGTTAGTTGGCAACGGGGCAGCGGGACGAGCCGAAGAGGGTGCGGTCGGAACGGACGCCCCGATCGCCGAGCCGTTCGGCGTGGTTCTCGCTCCCGGCGGCGGATTGGTCTTCTGCGACCTCGGCAATCACCGCGTCTGTCATGTTGACCCGGTCTCGCGGCTGCTCTCGGTCCTGGCGGGAAACGGTGAAGCGGGTATGGGTGGTGATGGCGGCCCCGCCCGCGAGGCGACGATGCAGCAACCCTACGAGGTGCGTTTCGACCCCGGCGGCAACCTGTACATCGTGGACATGGTGGGACAAGCGATCCGCCGGGTCGACGCCGTGACGGGGACCATCGAGACCATTGCCGGCGCCGGCGAGGCGGGCTTCGGCGGCGATGGCGGGCCGGCCAAGCGGGCCCTGTTCCGCCAACCGCACAGCATCGAGGTCGCGCCGGACGGCGCGATCTTCGTCGCCGACATCGGCAACCACCGGTTGCGCCGGATCGACCCGGCGACGGGCGTCATCGAGACTTTCGCCGGCACGGGCGAAGCAGCGCCGACCGTCAACGGGGCCGGCATTCTCGCGACGCCGCTAAATGGCCCGCGCACGCTGGCTTTCGATGCCGAAGGCGATCTCTTCCTGACGTTGCGGGAAGGCAACGCGGTCTACCGGATCGACATGCGAGACCGCACCATCCACCACGTCGCCGGCACCGGTAAACCCGGCTACTCCGGCGACGGCGGCGACGCGAAGGCCGCCGATCTCGCCGGGCCCAAGGGCATCTCGGTCGACACCGCGGGAGTCTATATCGCCGATACGGAGAGCCACACGATCCGCCGCATCGACCGAGCCTCCGGCGTGATCACGACCGTCGTTGGCACAGGCAAGCGCTTCGACGGCGCGGACGGCGACCCGCTTGCCTGTGGGCTCGCGCGGCCACACGGCGTGTTCGTCGCGCCGGACGGGCGACTGTTCATCGGCGATACGGACAACCACCGGGTTCGGCGGTTGCTCTAGCAGGGCACGTCGCTCCCGGCCAAACGCACGATGGCAAGATCGTTGCAGAAGGTCTGCAACAATGCGATCCTCTAGCTGTTTTTTGATAAGTATTTCCGTGACTTGATCGTTTAGGATATCGTTTCATGTCGCTGACCGAACAAGCGGTTCTCGATTACGTCCGCCTAAACCCAGACGCGGCTCGGGGGCAGGTTCGTGCGGCCGTGGCGCCAGATCGTAGCGAGACGACCGTGTGGCGCGTCCTCAAAACACTCGTCGAGAAAGGGACCTTGACGGTGACGGGCCGCGGGCCGGCCACTCGGTATCGGCTGGCCGGTATCACGCGAATCCGTGCCCACCTCCAGACGCCCTACTACCAACGCCCGCCCGTGGGCCACCGGCGCGAGTTTCTCGATGGGTACGTCCCAGGCAGGACGTGGTATCTCGACAGCGGCGAACGGGCGCGGCTTGCCGAGGCCGGGTCGACGCCGGAGATGCTACCGGCGGGAACGTACGCGAAGCGGATCCTTACCCGGTTGCTGGTGGATCTGGCCTGGGCCTCGTCACGCTTGGAAGGCAACACCTACGAGATCTTGGAAACGGAGCGGTTGATCGAGGCCGGACAGGAGGCCGATGGCAAGGATCGCGCCGAGGCGTTGATGATCTTGAACCACAAGGACGCGATCCAGTACGTGGTGGATGACCTCGAGGATGTGGACGTCGACCGGCGAACTCTCTTCGATCTACATGCCCTGCTTGCCAATGGCTTGCTCTACGACCCGGGTCTCGGCGGCCGGTTACGTCGTCTTCCGGTCAGCATTGGGCGTTCCGCGTACCTGCCCTTGGAGGACGAGTTCGACATTGCTGCGGAGTTCGAGGCCTTCCTCGGCAAGGCAGGTGCTATCGCGGACCCGTTCGAGTTGTCCTTTTTCGTGCTCGTCCATCTGCCGTACCTGCAGCCGTTTGCCGATGTCAACAAGCGCACGTCCCGCGTCGCCGCTAATGTTCCTCTCCTCAAGGCGGGCCTCGCGCCATTGTCTTTCGTGGCGACGGTCGACCGGGAGTACGTCGATGGAGTGCTCGGCGTATACGAACTCAACGATGTCACCTTGCTCAAGCAGGTGTATCTGGACAGCTATCTGCTTTCCGCGCGGAACTACACGGCGTTGCGTGAACAGATGGACTCCCCGCACAAGGCCGCGCTCGCCTACCGCGGTTTTGTCCGCGGGGCTGTTCGCCGATGCGTGCTCGACTGGGAGATGTTTCGGCGTGACGAAGTGCTCGCCATGGCCGCCGAAGCGGGCATTCCGGCGGACGACCGCGACGCCGTCGCCGGGTACGTGAAGGGCGAGTTCCGCGGCCTGCACGAAGGCAATGCAATCCGCTACGGCTTGGCGCGGGAGAGCGTGGTGCGGCTGATGGGCGTGCCGGCAAGGCTGCGCTAATCCGGCGCCTTTTATTCGAGTCGGAGACCTAATGACCAAGACTGTTTTGCTCACCGGTGCAAGCGGCTACATCGCCTCGCAACTGCGCGACGAACTGAAAGCGCGCTATGACCTGCGCATGGTCGACGTGCGTGCCGAGGATCGTGACGGCGATCCGGTGCCGGGCGTCGAAGTCGCGGACCTCATCGACCCGGACCGAACCCGCTACACCGCTCTCTTCGAAGGCGTGGATGCGGTCGTGCACCTCGGCTACAAGCGCTCGGGCGGCTTCGGCGGCGAACGCGGCCTCGATGCCTTCGAGGTGGAACTCGACAACGTGCGCATGGCGGGGAACGTCTACCGCACCGCCTTCGAGGCGGGCGTCGGACGCGTGGTTATGGCGAGTTCCAACCACGCCGCCGACTTCTACGAGCATGCGCTCATTCACGAGCGCAAGAAGGAGATGGTGTCCCCGGACGAACTGCCCTTGTCGGACAACTTCTACGGCTGGGCCAAGGCCTCCTACGAGCTGCTAGGCTTTCCGTACGCCAGCGGCATATTCGGCCGCAAGCTCGAAGTCGTGCAGATCCGGATCGGCGCGCCGCGCGACGTGTCGGGCGCCCGCTACGAAGGCGACTTGTCCGAGCAGCACACCGGCGGCACGGGATTGAGCAACTTCAAGCGCGACCTGGGCGCCTTCTTAAGTCCCCGGGACCTCTGCCAACTGGTGGTCCGGGCCATCGAGACGCCCGACATCGAACGCCCCGACGGCGTGCCGTGGCTGGTCGTCTACGGCATCTCCGGCAATACGCGGGCGTTCTGGTCCCTGGAGTCGGCGCGCAACGTCCTGGGCTACGCCCCGGAGGACGACGCCGAGGTGAAGTACGCGGCCGATGTGGCCCGGCTGCTCACTGGCGCCGACGCCAAGATCGGCGGCGGACGCGTCGGCGGTTGACCTCGGCGCGCGCAACGCGTTCAATCCGCCGCTTGCCGTGATTTCTTTGAGGGGGGAGGCATGGCCAAACAGGGCGTTGTGCCCGACGATTTGACGCGCCCGTTCTGGGAAGCGGCCAACCAGGACCGGCTGGTGATCCAGTGCTGCACGGCTTGCAACCGCCTGCAGCATCCGCCGGCGGCGCACTGCCACGGATGTGGTTCGGACGAGGTCGAGTGGAAGGAGATGAGCGGCCGGGGCACGATCTACAACTACGGCGTCGTGCACGACTGCCCGATCCGTCTGCTCCAGGACGATCAGCCTTTCAACGTCGCCGTGATCATGCTCGACGAAGACCCGGGTATCCAGATGTACTCCCATCTGCCCGGAACCCCCGTGGACGAAGTCCCGGTCCACGCGGCGGTCGAGGTGGTGTTCGAGGAAACGGCCAACGGCCAGAAAGTGCCGGAATGGCGCGTCGTGGCTGGTGACCGATGAGTACGCCGACTGCGCCGGCCTCGATGTACCGCCCCGACGCGGGCGCGGGCCTATGGGAACACCGCGGCAAGGTGGCCGCCGTCGGCGTCGGCCACTCGCCGACCGCACGGCGCTGGGACGGCAGGCCGGAGACTTCCGTCGGGGCAATCAGCCTCACCGCGTTGCGTCGGGCGATCGCCGACGCAGGCGTAGCGCCCGCCGAGATCGATGGCCTCGTCCTCGATGCGACCACCACCACCGGCGCGTACTGGCCTCCCGGCAAACCGGTTCCGCCCGAAGTACTGAATGCCTACAACGCAACGGACGATCCGCTTGACGGGGTCGCCAAGCTAAGTGCCGAGTGGATTCTCGCGAACATGCCCGAACTCACCAACGTGAAGTTCACGATGTACGGGCCGGGCTGCATGTCGAACGCCATCTGCGTCGCCGCCCAGGCGGTGGGCGACGGGCTCGCCAACACGTGCCTGGTGCTCAAGAGCTGGCACAACTACGAGGGCCGCTACTACCAGGGCGGCGCCAACGCCGGCGACGCCTTGCCCGGATCCGCAGCGATCCGGGCCCTTTGGGGGACGCCGGCATGCTTCGGCACGGCGCTGCAGTTCGCCGAGTACTGCCGGAAGTACGGCAAGACGCACGACATGATGGCGCCGTTCATCGAGAACTCGCGCAACAACGGGCTCAAGTTCCCGGAAGGCTACTGGGCGCAACACCGGCCGGAGCAGATCACCGCCGAGGACTACAAGGCGGCACGCTGGATCGCCAAACCGGCGAACCTCTTCGACAACGACCTACCGATCATGGTCTCGGCCGCCTACCTCTACACCACCGCCGAACGGGCGCGCGACATGGATCAGAAGCCCGTGTACATCCTCAACCACGCCTGCAGCCGGGGCCGGCCGCGCAGCCTCACGCCGACGCTCGACGAGGTCGAGGAGGAGACGGCGCGAACCGCCCGCAAGATCTACGAAGGCGCCGGCATCACCGCCGACGACCTGTCGTTCGAGAACATGTACGACGGCTTCGCGCAGTTCCATCAATTCCACATCGAGGGCCTGGGCTATCGCGGCATGAAGTTCGGCGAGGCGCTCGACTTCTACCAGGGCGACATCAGCATCTCAGGCCCCAATCCCATCCTGCCGAGCGGCGGCAACGTGGGCTGCGGGCGCAGCCGGTTCTGGATGCACACGGACTGCATCCAGCAGTTGCAGCAACGGGCCGGCGCACGGCAAGTCACAGGGGTGAAGCCCGAAATCGCGGTGTCGGGCGGCCCCATGCCCCTCGGCGGACACTTCACCGTTTGGAGCGCCTCACCGGATTGACCATGAAACTGATCAGCTTCGACATCGACGGCACCCTCACCGAAGGCGACCCGCCCGGCATCCTGACCATGGACCTGGTCCGCGAGGTCAAGGCGCAGGGCTTCCTGGTCGGCAGTTGTTCGGACCGTCCGATCAGCGCCCAACGTGCGATGTGGGAACGCCATGGCATTCCGGTCGACTTCGCCGTCTCGAAGCACATGCTGCCGGACGTCAAGAGCCAGTTCGAAGCGTCGGTCTACTATCACATCGGCGATCGCGAGGACCTCGACAAGAAGCCGGCTGAAGCCGCGGGTTTCGAGTTCCTCTGGCCTCACGAAGCGGTCGACATGCCGTGGCTGGAGTGAGCGGCTAGGCAGACGTGAACCTGCTCTTCGTCTTCTCCGACCAGCAGCGCTACACGGCGCTGGGAGCGAACGGCAACCCGGTGGTCCGCACGCCGAACCTCGACCGCATGGGGGCACAAGGTTTGGTCGCCGAGAACATGTTCTCGAATCACCCGCTGTGTTCGCCGTTTCGCGCGATCCTGCTGACCGGCCGCTACGGCTGGCGCAACGGCGTGATCGACAACGAGTACGCGCCGTTCCGCGACATCCCGACGCTGCCGGGCGAACTCCGGGCCGCTGGCTACCACACCGGCCACATCGGCGTATGGCACCTTGGCGTCGGACCGTACGGCCAAGACGATCGCTACGGCTTGGACTACCTGGCCGCGGTGGAAGGCGTTGGCGGCAACTACTTCGACCAGCGCTACTTCGAGAACGAACACGGTCCGACGCGCCATGCCGGCTGGTCTCCGGTGGTGGAAACGGACCTCGCCATCCGCTTCCTCGAGAAGCACACGTCGGAGCGACAGCACGACCCGTTCGCCCTTTTCGTCTCCTGGCGACCGCCGCATTGGCCGTACCCGCAGTACCCGGACGAGTACGGGAACTACGACCCCGCCGACGTGGACCTGCCGGCCAACGTGCCGCCGCAGATGGCGGACTTCGCTCGCCGCGAGATCGCCGACTACTACGGCTGCTGCACGGGCCTGGACGCCCAGATGGGCAGGCTGCTCGACGTTCTGGACCGCCTGGACCTGGCGGACGACACGATCGTCTGCTACGCGTCGGATCACGGCGACCACCTGTCCAGCCACGGCTACGGCAAGCCCATGGACGGCTGGATGCACCCCTCGATGCGGGCCTCGAAGGCGACACCTTACGACGAATCGGCGCACATCCCGTTCCTGGTCCGTTGGCCGGGGGCGATCCGCCCCGGATCCCGGAGCACCGCGTTCATGGGCGCCATCGACATCGTGCCAAGCCTCTTGGGTGCCTGCGAGGTGCCGCTCCCGGACGGTTTGCAGGGCAGGGACCTTTCCGGCGTGTGGAGCGGCGCGCCGCTGCCGGACGAGACCGACTCCACCCGAGGTGCCAACGAGTCGGTGTACCTGATGAACATGGGCAACGGATGGCCGAACCGCCATGCCTGGGTTGGGCGGTGGCGTGGCGTCCGAACCGGACGCTATACCTACGCCCGCTGGTTCGACAACGAGCGCGGGCCTTGGCTATTCGATCGCGAGGAGGATCCGCTGGAGACGCGCAACATCGTTGGTCTCGCGGAGGCGCGGCCGGCTGTGCAGGAGATGGAAGCCCGCCTGCACCGCTGGATGGAAGCGACGGGCGATCCCTTCGAGTACGGCAAGCGGGGCCCGCGCGGCTTCATCGACGTCGGTCAGCGCTGGGCAGACCCGGATCGGTGGAAGGACTGGGGCACGGCGTAGTCGCCGCCTCGTTTACGCCAACACCAGCACCAGCACGCCGACCATGATCAGCGCGATGCCGAGCGACTCCGCCGGGGTCGGTCGTTCGCGGAAGAAGAGCACCGAGGCAGCGAACGCGAAAACGAGTTCGATTTGACCGACGGCCCGCACGTACGCGGCGTTCTCCAGCGTCATCGCCGTGAACCAGCCGGCGGATCCGAGCATCCCCACCAGTCCGACGGGCCAGGCGCTGCGCCAGCACTTCAGGACGCGCACGAGTTCGCCGGACTCGCGGACGCGAATCCACAGGCCCATGCCGACGGTTTGCAGCACCACGGTGAACGCGAGCGTGAAAGCCGCGCGCATCAGCACGCCCCCATCGGCGAGAGCCAGCGCCCCGGCCCGGTAGCACACCGCGCTCAGGCCCAGGAGGCCGCCGCTCGCGAGTCCGATCAGGGCGGCGTGGCCCGTCCAGGCGGGCCGCGAGGCGTCCCGCACGAAGGAGATCAGCACGACACCGACCAGGCTCACCACGATCGCGAGGGCGCCGGTGGTGGTCACCATTTCGCCCAGGATGACGAGACTGAAAACGGCCGTCTGCACGACTTCGGTCTTCGAATACGCGATGCCGGTCGCGAAGTTCCGGAGCGAAAACAGGTAGACCAGGAGTGCGGTGCCGACGACTTGGGAGACCCCGCCGGCCGCCGCGAACAGCACGAAGCGGGCATTGGGCATCGGCAACGCGGTCTCCGGGCCCAAGGTGAGCAGCAACGGGTAGGCGAGCGCAAACGGCACCGCATAGATGAACCGGCAATAGGTTGCGCCGTTGACGGACAGTCTCACGAGAAGGCGCTTCTGCAGCGCCGAACGCAGGTTCTGCAGGAACGCCGCGGCGATGGTGATCGGAATCCAGAGTTCTATGAACGTCCTCTCACGCCTTTCTGAAGCGCCACCCGTGCAAGGTGCGTCCGTAGAAGTTGAACCACTTCCGCGCCTCGGAATCGCCGAACGGATAGTCCGCTCCGAGCTGCCTCGCCACGGCGAGGCCCGTCACGAAGCAGGTCTCTTGGCTGTTCACCAGGGTGTGCGCGCCGCAGTACCAGCTTTTCCGCCTGCCTTGGAGGAAGCGGAAAACATGGATCAGCAAGGCAACGTGACGGACGTCGTGGACGACATGCTGGAACCACCGCTTCTCGACGATCGTGTCGGCGTCGATGGCGTTCGTCGCGTTGTAAGTCACGAGGCACGGCTTGTCCGAGGCATTCGCCCACGGCTGCTGATTGTGCATGATGTAGGTGATTTCGTAGTTGTCCGGGCGAGCGCCGTACTGCTCGATGTGGTTGCTCCGGGTGGCAAGCACATCGACCTCGTCCTCGGGTAGGACCGAGGCGTCCGAGTGAACGACGGTGTGGTTGTGCAGTTCGCTCTCGTAGCGCACGGACGCCAGGAGCCAGCTCTCGAGGAAGGTCGGTCTGTCGAGGATCATCAGCGTCTGGTTCGCGTTGCACGCGAAGACGACGTCGTCGAAGGTCTCCGTTTCGCCAGCCTCGTCCTCGACGACAACGCCGTCCCGGGACCGGAACACCTTGCGAACCCGACGGTTGAGGTCGATCCGGTCCCGGAATGCCGCGGTCATCGCCTCGTAGAGGCGGCGCGTGCCCCCGTCCCAGGTCTGCATCGGGGTGGCGGACTCGATGTCGAAGAAATCGAGATAACGGCAGAACAGCGACGCGGGCATGTCGAAGACGTTCGTGGCCATCAGGAAGTTCACGAACATCGGCTTCAGGACCTTGTACCGGAAATCACCGGAGAACCGCCCGAGGTTGAGAACCGTGCCCATGCTCACGTAGTTGAACGGGTTGAGGGCGTTGAGCAGTCGCGATCGGGACCGGGTGAGCCGACCGAACCGTTTCAGACGCTTGAGAAGCTTCTGGAACTTCGCGATCTCAGCACCCAACTGCCGTCGGATGTCGGAGTCGAAGTCGTGTGCGTAGACTCCGCCCCGGTACCGAACGCTGTAGCTGAACCGGGTGTCGACCAGGTCGATTCCGTGCTCCGCCATGAACAGCAGCACATGGTGGTACACGGACGGGATGCACGCCGTGACGGAGATGTCGAAGGGGATCGAGGTGCCGTCGTCCTGCGGCATGTCGGCGGTGACCGCGTTGCCGCCGATCCGATCCTCCGCCTCGTACACGCGGAAGTCGAAGCGGCCCGGGTGCCGATGCAGCGCCCACGCCGCCCCCAGCCCGGACACGCCCGCTCCGATGATCGCAACCCGTCTCGGCGAGGTCTCGGTGTGCGTCGCTCCGGCCACGTCCCTGATCTTGCCCCCCGTTGGGCAATTTTGGTCATAGCGGGCTGGACAACCAAGCACTTACCGTTGCCGAGCCCCTCGCAGCCGGTCGGCGGTCGTGCCGTTTGCACGCGATGGTACGCTTTCGGCGGAGTAACCCGTTCGGGGAGGTCGCATGCCAAGGGACCGCCGTCGCGCATGGATGGCGCGGGGGCCCGCGAGTGCTGCGGTCACCGACTCCCGCGCGAGAATCCTCCGTCGACTGGACATCGTGTCCGCGCCGCTGATCCTCCTGTCCGTCGTCTCCCTGGCGTTCAGCACGGAGATTGACTCGGCGTCGCCATGGGTTGCGTACCTCGACCATTTCGAAACCGGGCTGTCGGTCGCATTCACCGCGGAGTACATCACGCGGCTCTGCCTTGGCGGCCGGCGCTACGCGTTCAGCTTCTTCGGTTTCGTCGACTTCCTGGCCGGTCTGCCGGGGATGCTGGTGCTCGGCGGTGGCCACGACCTCCTAGTGTTGCGAACGCTACGCGTCTTCCGCCTGGTGTCGCTGTTGAAGATCGGCCGCTACGGTGGCGCCGCGGCGAGGCTCGGGCGCGCACTGCACTCGGTTCGCGAGGAGTTCGCGCTGCTGGCGGGCGTCGCCGCGACCGTGCTCTGCTTGGCCGCATTCGGGATCCGGTACTTCGAACACGAGGCGCAGCCCGAACACTTCTCGACGTTCGGCGAATGCCTCTGGTGGGCCGTGGTGTCGCTGACCACGGTGGGCTACGGGGACATCTACCCCGAGACGGCCGGTGGGAAGGTTTTCGCTTCGGTCGTCTTGTTGCTTTCGGTGGGGATCATAGCGGCGCCCGCCGGCCTGATCGCCGCAGCGCTGTCGACCCAGAGAAGCGCGGACGACGACACCTAAAGCCTTCGACGGGGCCCGGTCTCCGCCAACAGCGCGTCGCGCATGCGCCGCGCGCGGCCCGGGTCGGACCGGGCGATGTCCCGGCGTTCCCACGGGTCTTCGGCGAGGTCGAAGAGCAGGCACGGGGCATCGGGGTCGGCGTCGAAGGCGCCAGCGACGCCCCGCCCGTTGGTCTCGGCGGGGAAGTTGTGCACGTACTTCATGGTGCCGTCGAAGACGGCCCGCCACGTCCCGAGCCCGGTGGACTTGTGCCCGTCGAGCCGCTCGGTCGTCAAGTTGCGGCCCGTACTCCCGGTCGGCCGCTCGGCACCGGCGAAGTCCACGAGCGTCGCCGCGAGGTCGACCAGGTCGACCCAGTCGCTGCACGCGGGCTTGGCGTCAATCCCCGGCCCGGCCAGGACGAGCGGAATGTGCACGGACGGCTGGTACGGCACGACCTTGCCCCAACGCTCGTGGTCGCCGAGCATCTCGCCGTGGTCGGACGCGTAGACGATGATCGTCTCATCCAGTTCGCCCCGCTGGGTCAGGACGTCCACATAACGTCCGAGGTGGTCGTCGATGTTCTCGATCATGGCCGCGTAGCAGGCGCGAATGGCCTGATGGGCGTCGGGAGTGTATTGGTCGCTGGCGTGCGGCGCGGGGAAGACGCGGCCCGCCATGCGTTCGTGCATGGCGGCCGTGATGTCCATCGGCTCGTGCGGGCCGTTGAAGTTCACCTGTAGGAACCACGGTCCGTCGCCGGCTTGGTCGAGCAATGCCAATCCGTTGCTCGCGATCCAGTTGTCGCAGTAAGCATGTTCCGGCAGCGGTGTTGGCCCGGTGTTCGTGTACATGCGGTTGTCGACGCCGGTGCGATCGGCGTAGTCGTCGAGGTGGGCATCGAGCAGGCCATGCTGGTCGAGGAACGCCTGGAACGGCTCCGCCCGCCCGCGTCCGTGTGCGGTGACGAAATCGTGCTTGCCGGCGCTGTCGACACCGTCGGTGAAGCCGAGGTCCCTCAAGGCGCCAGCGTGGCGACCGTCCTCGCCCCAGTCCATGGCACCCTTCAACAGGTCGAACTTGCCGCAGCCGAGCACCGCGTAGCCTGCATTGCGGAGGGCTTGGTAGATGTTGGGCTCGGCGGGGTCGACGTCGTGCTGGTTGTGACGGACGGCTTGCGCGTCGTAGGCCTTGGCCGCCGCCAGGCAGGCGCGCGCGGGCGAACACAGCGGGGATGGCGTGAGCGCGTTGTTGAACACTTGGCCGCGCGCAGCCAATGCGTCGAGGTTGGGCGTTTGCAGCGGTCCGCCCCGGTAGCCCGTCCAATCGCCCCGGTGCTGGTCGGGGAAGAACAGCAGGATGTTCGGCCTCTTGTTCATGCCGCGCAACGAAATCCGGCGTTGCCGGTCGTCGAGTCGGGGGTGTTCGCGTATCGTGCGGCGACCCGATATCGGTTGCAATAGCTGTCATGGCAGAGGTAGGAACCGCCCTTCAGGATCTTGTTGTCTCCGCCTGGGGGTCCGCTGGGGTTCACGGTCGAGTGCGACCGGTGCCAATCGGGGCTGAACCAGTCCGCGCACCACTCCCAGACGTTGCCGGACATGTTGTAGAGGCCGAAGCCGTTGGCTCGGAAGGACTCGGCGGGCGCGGTGCCGTAGTGGCCGTCGGCCAGGGTATTCGACTCCGGAAAGCGGCCTTGCCAGATGTTGCACCGGTGCTTGCCGTCGCCGAGCAGCACGTCGCCCCATGGCAGCCGTTTGCCGGCCAGGCCGCCGCGGGCGGCGTATTCCCACTCGGCCTCCGTCGGCAGTCGCAGCCCCGCCCACTCGCAGTAGGCGCTTGCGTCGTGCCAGGAGACGTGGACGACGGGGTGGTGCAAGCGCTTTCTCAAGTTCGAGCCCGGCCCTTCGGGCTTGCGCCAATACGCGCCCTCGACGGCCAACCACCACGGCACCGCCTTGACGTCGTGGGTCTCACCGAGCCGGCGTTGCTTGCCCCGAGAGAGAAGTCCCTTGAAGACGTACGACCAGCCGAACGACTCGGCCTCCGTGCGGTAGCCGGTCGCATCGACGAAAGCGCCGAACTGGCCGTTGGTGACGGCGGCGCGACCGATGCGGAAGCCGTCCACGGTGACTTCGCGTACTGGCCCTTCGCCATCCTCGGGGCGGGCGTCGGGGTCGTCGGAACCCATGAGGAAGGTGCCTCCGGGCAACTCGACCATCGCGCCCGTGTCAGGCCGCATAGCGCTCCCAGAAACGTGCGCCGCGACCGGTGTGGCCGCCTTCCCAGGCGTCGCGGTAGCGCTGCATTTCGGCTCGTAGCTCGGCGACGATGGGCTCGGTCCCGGGCGCGCCGTACAGATCGTTCGTCTCCCAGGGATCTGCACCGAGGTCGAACAACTGCGTCTGCCGGTCACGGTCGCGGACGGCGTATTCGATGAGCTTGTGGGTGCGGTTCTTGACGGCGCGCTGCGAGGCCACGTAGGCGAAGTAGAGCGCGTCGCGCACGCGATGGTCGGGATCGTGCATGGCCGTTACCAGGCTTTCCCCCTCGACGCTCCCCGGCACCGGCGTGCCCGTGAGTTCGCAGACCGTGCGGAAGATGTCCAGCAGGTAGACGTAGGCATCGCTCTGGCGCCCTTCGGGAACGCCGGGACCCGCGAAGATCAGCGGTACGCGGACGCTGTGCTCGTAGCAGTTCTGCTTGCCCATCAGCCCGTGCTGGCCGACCGCGAGGCCGTTGTCGCCGGCGAAGACGATCACCGTATCGTCGGTCAGGCCGTGCTCGTCGAGGGCATCGAGCACCCGGCCGAACTCGTGATCGAGGTGCGTGATCATCGCGTAGTACTCGGCGATGTGCCGACGGACTTCCTCGGGCGTACGAGGGAAGCGAGCGAGCATTTCGTCGCGGATGCGCAGCGAGCCGTTGTCGAACGGGTGGCCGCCGAGGAAGTTCGGCGGCAGTTCCACCTCGTCGAACGGGTACATGTCGAGAAAGCGCTTCGGCATTGTGCGGGGATCATGCGGCGCCAGGAGCGCGACATAGGCGAAGAACGACTGCTTGCCGTCGCGACTACCCAAGTGGTCGATCAAAGCGTCGCAGAGGAACTCGCTGGAATGCACGCCGGCATGAATGTGGTCGCAGTCCCGCCACGCGATGTCGTTGTTGCCGAAGTTCGGCGGATCGGGAATGTAGGCCAGTTGCTTGTCGTAGCGGCCGCTCGAGTCGTAGTGATAGGCGGGAACGTTCCAGTGGTCGGCCATGCCGCCGAAGTAGATCTCGTCGCCGTCCTCGAAGCCGCGGTTGAACGACTCGCGGCCGTTGTGCCACTTGCCGGCACCCCAGGTGTGATAGCCCTCCGCACGCAGCGCTTCGCCGAGCATGGTGTGCTCGTCCGGGATGCTGCTGCCGGAGTCGTGAAGGTGGAAGAGGGTCCGCCCCGTGTGCAGCATCGCCCGGCTCGGCATGCAGATCGCGCCGTGCGTCCCGCAGGGAATGTGCGCGTGGGTGAAGGTCGTTCCCCGCGCCACGAGGCGGTCGATGTTCGGCGTGTGGACGGCGGTGCTGCCGAGCGCGCTGATCGTGTCGAAGCGTTGGTCGTCGGTGAAGAACACGAGGACGTTGGGTTTTGGCATGGTTGCGTTCGGACTTGGAGTCAGGCGGCGGATTGAATCACGAAACCGCCTCGGCGCGTTTGACGGTGCGCGCGGACCGGTAGGTCCGCCACGTCCCCGTCCGCAACCCGGTCTTGTGCCGTGTGAGAACTGCGGGCCGGGAGGCCCGCGCACCGCGACGAGCGCAGCCCGCCGGGGATATGAGTGGACGCCAACTTTCCCGGTTCGTGGAGTATGCTCCGGGCGACTAGGAGGTCCCCGAGATGTCCGAACCCACGCGAATCCTGCCGTGCCCGAACTGCCGCAAGCCGGTCCGGTGGTCGGCGGCGAACAAGCACCGGCCGTTCTGTTCGGAACGCTGCCGGCTGATCGACTTCGGCGACTGGGTCGACGAGCGCAACCGCATCCCCGGCGAACCGCTAGAGGACGTCTCGACCGAGGATCTGGAGCGTAGGGAATGAGGATCGGATTCGACGCTTCAACCAGCGGACAGATCTCGCCATTGAGGGGCTACAGGGGAAGCGCAGTCAGACCCTGACGGCGCTTCCGGCGTCTCGGAGAATTGCATTGGCCGTGTGCCGACTTTTCAGCCTGCGCGGCACGGTCACGCTCAGGGAGTTACCGAGTCGCCCCCGGCTCCGCGGAGGAGCAATTCGTCCGTGACGGACCGCCGGGCCTTCTCGTGCGAGCCTTTGCCGCCTTTGACGCGCGTGAATCCAAGCCGCGCGAGTTCCTCGGCTACAACGCGGTAGTACCCTTCGGCCACGTCATGTGCCGCTCATGGCCAGCTCGGGCGCACGCACCACAACTGACGGAATGAGATCCTTCAGCGCCGTTGCGCCAAGCTCGTCTTGCCGCAGGTGATTGTCAAAGATGAGATCCGGCGCTAGCTCGCCTACCAGGTTCTCGAACTCCGCGAGTGTTTCGGCCTCAATGTGGAGACCCCTGATGTCGCTCTCCGACCAGAAAACTTGGGCTTCGTGGTCCCAGAGAGCCTTGAAGTAATAGCTCCGCTTGATCGCCATGCGTGTTGCGATCCTCTTGTAGAGAAGCGGGACGCTAGTCTGTTCGGCCCGCGCACGCAAGCCGAGACGACGCCTATACCCGAAGCGCGAACCCGTCGCGCAGCTTCGGCTTCACCTTCGCGACGCTGAGCAGCGACTCGACGCAGTCGCGCAACGACTCGTCGAAGTCTCGGAACTCAATCCCCGTCACGGCGCGCATGCGGTCGTTGCGTAGCACGCAGCCCGCCCAGATGCCCCGGTACTTGGCCTCGCGTTCCTTGATGTAGTCGGGGAAGTTGTCGGTCACCTGCGGCGTGTCGTGACCGAGTTCGGGCAACAGCCGGTCGATGCTGGCGCAGATCTCCTCGACCTTCGGCGTATCGGTCGACCAGGCGATGTAGCGCTCGCCGTTCTTGACATGCACGCTCTCGAGCAGGCCGATGTGGCAGTCGGCGTCGTCGCGCACGTCGACGGTCATCCACGGGCGGTAGGCACCGTTCTGGAAGTACTCGCCGAGCAGCATCATCTCGATGTTGTGCTGCCACGGGCCCATGTTCTTCTGGTGCGCCGACTGGATGGGTCCGACGTTGTCGGCCGGACAGCAGGTCACCGCGTCCCAGTCCCCGCTCTGCTCGGCGGCGTCCGAAAACGCCCGCTGGGCGATGATCTTTGCCATCGAATAGCCTTGGCGCTCGGGCGTGCGCTTAGGGTTGTGCTCGTCCGGGTAGCGGTCCTCGTAGAGAACCGGCCGGCGCACGAACTCGTTCATGTCCGACTCGGAGATGACCGCGGCGATGCTCGAGGTGACGACGACGCGGCTGATGCTGCGCGCCTTGTTGACGCTCTCGATCAGGTGGTCGCAGACCATGCGGACGTATTCGTGGTCGCTGTAGTCGCTGACGTGGGCGACATGGGCGACGCCGTGGCAGCCCGCGAAGATGTCGTCGAACGAGCCGGGATTGTCGAGGTCCGCGGAATGCAGGGTCAGCCGCCCGGACGCGTAGCCGGGCATGGCTTTGAGGAAGTCGGTGCGCGCGGCGTTGTTGGCGTCGCGCACGCAGGCGCGGACCCGGTAGCCCTTGTCGAGCAGGCGACGGACGACCCAGCCGCCGATGAATCCAGCGCTGCCGGTGACGGCGACGGTGCCGCCCTTGGGAATCGGAGCCATGTGAACCTCTTTTCGTGGGCGAAAGGGCCAGCATAGTGCGATCCCGCGGCGAGGCACAACCGCGGGATCGGAAGTCGGAAGTGCCTTGGCAGACCGCCTACCTATAATGGCCGGCGAATCGTAAGGAGTGTTGATATGCGTCAAGTTGCCGGATTCTGCGCGTGCCTGATCCTGGTCACGGGCGTGGCATGCGACCGGGGCGGGTCCGCCGAAGACACGGGCGGTCCGGTCGGGGACGCACAAGAGTCGTCGTCGCCGGCGAGCACCTCGGGGAGCGTTGATCGCCTCGACCCTCGGCTCGACGCGTTGCTCGCCGCGGACGCCACAGTCGAGCAGGTTGCCGACGGTTTCGCGTTCATCGAGGGACCGGTCTGGGTCGGCGGTGCCGACGACGGCCATCTGCTGTTCAGCGACATCCCGGAAGACACGGTGTACCGGTGGTCGGAGTCCGACGGCACCACGGTGTTCCTCAACCCGGTGTTTCTGCCCGAACTTGAGACCAACGGCGTGGGCGGTTCGAACGGCCTCACCCAGGACCTCGAAGGCCGCCTGGTCCTGTGCGAGCACGGCAATCGACGCGTGGCGCGTATCGAAGCCGACGGAAGCCGTGTCACGCTGGCAGACCGTTACGACGGCAAGCGGCTCAACAGCCCGAACGACATCGTCTACCACTCGAGCGGCGCTGCTTTCTTCACCGACCCGCCGTACGGTCTGGCCAGCCCCGAGGCCGGCGAACTCGGCTTTCAAGGCATCTACCGGCTCGATCCGGACGGCACGGTGACGCTACTCGCGGACGGCATGAGCCGCCCCAATGGCATCGGCCTGTCGCCCGATGAAACCACCCTCTATGTCGCCAACTCCGACGTGGAACGGGTGTGGATGGCGTACCCGGTGACGGACGATCTCGAAGTCGGCGCGGGACGCGTGCTGCTCGACCTCTCCGCCAGCGAAGATCCGGGCGCCCCGGATGGCTTCGCCGTCGACACCCTGGGCAACATCTGGGCGAGCGGGCCGGGCGGTGTCGTGGTCATCAGCCCCGAGGGCGACCATCTCGGCACGGTGCGAACGCCCGAACTGCCGGCCAACGCAGCCTTCGGCAACGACGGCCACACGCTCTACATGACCGCCCGCACGGGGCTTTATCGCATCGACACGCTGGTCGGCGGCCTGATGCCCTGACCGGCTCGCTCAGTTCGCGAGCGCGGCGGAGGACAGCAGCCCGGCCCGCGCCGCGAAGCGCATGGCCGCTCGCACATCCACCACGCGCGGTCCGTCCCGGCGCAACGTGACGTGGGCGCCCCGCGCGGGTCCCAGCTTGTGGTCCCGGTCGCCGTCCAATGCCAGCACACCGGTGCCGCGGAACAGTACCGGCGTGTCGAACGGCACGACGTCCGCGTGCGCCGCCGAGAGGTCGCGGAACAAGCCGGGCGAGACCGGTGCCTTGATCTTCCGCCCGGGTCCCATGCGCAGCAGCAGCCCGTGGTCGTCGTCGGACTCGACAACCGTGAGATAACCGCCCACGGGCGACATGCCGATGGCGTCCGGTTCTGCGCGCGTCAGCATGATCTGGCGAAGCTTGGCGGCGTCGAAGGGGCGCATGTTGCCGGTGAAATCCTCGGAGAGATAAGCGGCATCGACGAGGGCTAAGTCGGCGACGCCGTCCTGGAACTCGACGTGGAGAACCTTGCAGCGTGGCTTCAAGGCATCGTCGAGCCGGCCGCGCGCGGCGAGGCCGGCTGCCATGCCGGCGATGGTCGGTTCCGCGAGCACGGGAAAGACGTTGTTGGTGCCGGTGGACAGTGGCACCAGGTCGATGTCGCTGGTGGCGCGGGCGATGGCGCGGTTGGTACCGTCGCCGCCGAGCGAGACGAAGGCGCCAACGCCGCATTCCAGGAACGCGGCAACCGCCGCCTCGGTGTCCGAGGCGTCGTGGTTGATCGGCGTTTTCAGCCTGTGCACGCGGGCTCGCAGGGGCAACCATTCGAGGGCGACCGACGCGATGCGGAACGGCTCGTCGGCAACGTAGATGTCGGTCACGCCGACGGCGTCGGCGCCGGCGGCGATCCGCGCGACGGCATCGCGCTTGGCTTCGAAGGTCATGGTCGACGCGCGTGCCGCTAGGCGCCGGACGTCGCGGCCGGCCATCGGGTTGACGCAGATTGCGAGCTTCGCTGGCGTCACTCGTTCGCCAGTAGCCGTGTTTTCAGGAACTGCGCCGTCACCCCGGTCAGGTAGTCGCGGTTGGCCTTCCTGCTGAAGCCGTGGCCCTCGTTTTTCGCCAGCACGTACCACACTGGCACGCCACGCGCCTGGAGGGCGGCGACGATCTGCTCGGACTCGCTCGCGGGCACGCGCGGGTCGTTCAGGCCTTGCGAGATCAGGAGCGGGGTGTCGATCTCGGCGACGTGGTTGAGTGGCGAGATGGACTCGAGGAAGGCGCGCATGTCGGGGTCGCGCTCGTCGCCGTACTCGGCACGACGAAGGTCCTGGCGGTAGGGCTGCGTATTCTCGAGGAACGTCACGAAGTTGCTGATGCCGACCCGTTCGACGCCCGCCTGCAGGCGGTCGCCGAAATGCACCAGGGAGGCGAGCACCATGTAGCCGCCGTAGGAGCCGCCCATGACCGCGACCCGGTCCGCATCGAGGTCCGGCTGCTCGGCGATCCAGTCGAGCAGCGCGCCGATGTCGCGCACGGAATCCTCGCGGGCGCGGCCGTTGTCGAGCTTCAGGTAGGACTTGCCGTAGCCGGCCGAACCGCGCACGTTCGGAAAGATGACGGCCGCGCCAAGTTCGTTCAGGTAGAACTGCGTTGATGGCGAGAAACCGGGGCGGGCCTGGCCTTCCGGACCGCCATGGATGTTGACGATGACCGGGTGCGGACCGCCTTGAGCAGGTTTATAAACGAAGGCGGGGATCGGGCGGCCGTCGAAGGACTCGTACGCGATGAGGGACGGTTGCGCGAGTTGTTCGCGGCGCAGTCCGCCGATTTCGCTCATGGTCCATCGTGTGAGCTGACGGCTCGCGAAGTCGACGCTGAAAACGTCCGACGGGGTCGTGGCCGAGCTCACCGTGAAGCCGACTCGATCGGCATGCGGGTCGAAGCGCAACCCCGAAACAATACCGGCGGGGATTTCGGGTAGGGCGGTGAAGCGACGGTCCCCGGTCTCGAACGCGTAGAGCCGGCTCAAGCCGTTCTCGTTCACGACATAGGCCAGGCGCGCCTTGTCGCGGGAGACCGCGAAGGTGGCAACGTCCCACGGTGTATCGGCGGTCAGCACGGATAGTGCCCCAGTGACCAGGTCGAGCCGGTGCAGGCGCCTGAACTCGGAACCCATGTCGGACGTGAAGTAGACGTCGTCGCCGGCGCCGTAGCGGACAGTGCCGAATGCGGCGCGCACGTCGCCGAGCAGCCGACGTCGCGCTCCGGTGCCGAGGTCGAACTCGTAGATTCGCGATTCGTTGACGGAGATGTAGCGCGAGATCAGCAAGCGGGTCTCGTCGTGGGACCAGTCGTCGATGCGCCAACCCACGCCCTCGCCTTGCTGCACCACGCGTCGTTCGCCGGCGAGGTCTTGGGTATGCAGGTCCCAATCGACGCCGTTGCCCTCGGTGGTCGAGTAGCCGACATGGCGACCGCTCGGCGACCAGGAGACGCCGATGTAGCGTGATTTGCCATCGCTCAAACGGGACGACTGGCCGCTACCGTTGTCGAAGAAGAACAGTTGGTAGAACTCCGTGCCACCGCTGTCCTTGAGGTAGACGAAGCCGTCCCGGGCACCGGGGTTGACGCCCGCCGCGCTGACGGGTTCTTCGAAAAAGGTGATCTGCGCGCGCATGCCCAAGGGCTGGGCGACATGGTGCAGTTGCGTCGTGTTGCCGAACCGCGTCGCAATGAGGATGCCGCCATCCATCCAGCCGAGCAGCCGGGCGGTGCGCGTGTTCTGGTAGCGACGCAGTTCGGCAAAGACCTCTGCGGGCACGGCCGGCACGCCGTCCACGACGATTGCGGCCGGTACTTCGGGATGGGGTGGTGTGCCCGGATCCTGCGGGACGATCTGCGCGCAGCCACCGAGGAGCAACAACGCGACGGCCGGATACGGTCTCATGGGCAGCGCTCGTAGACGTGGATGTCGTAAGCATAGGCGTGCCGGTCGTCGATCGGGTGGTGCGTGCTCTCGACCGTCTCCCAGCCCGCGAAGTCGAAGGGCGGGAAGAAGGTGTCGCCGTCGATGTCCGCGTCGATGAACGTGGCGTGCAACCGGTCGGCGTGCGGCAAGGCGGCGACGTAAACGTCCGCCCCGCCGATCACGAAGCACTCATCCGCGGGATCGGTTGCGGCTGCGACGAGGGCGTCCTCGATGGTGTCTACGACCGTCACCCCGTCGGCGGCGAAACCGCGTCGCGACAGCACGATGTTGAGCCGCCCGGGCATCGGCCGGTTGATCGACTGGTAGGTCCGGCGGCCCATGATGACGGGCTTCCCGGCCGTGGTGTTGCGGAAATAGGCGAGTTCGTCGGGCAGATCCCACGGCAGCCAATTGTCCTTGCCGATCACCCGGTTCCTGGACATGGCCCAAATGAGCGACACGCGTTGTTTCAAGCATTCGCTCCGGTTCGATTGGACCAAAGGAGCAAGGCAATCCCGGCGAGAGCCATGGGGATGGACAGCAGTTGGCCCATGGTCATCCAGTCGAACGCGACGAAGCCCTTGTGGGGATCGGGTTCGCGCACGACCTCGGTCAGGAACCGCAAGACCCCGTAGCCGATGAGGAACACCCCGGACACCTGCCCGGCGGAGCGTGGGCGGACGGAAAACAGCCAGACCAGTGCGAACAGTACGAGCCCTTCGGCGACAGCCTGGTACAGGCTCGACACATGCCGGGCGGCATCCTCGTATTCGGCGAAGCAGGTCAGGTTCAGCCCGCGGACGCTGGCGCACGGGAAGTGCACGCCGAGGAACGAATCCGTCACGCGGCCCGGGAGCTCTGCGTTGATGAAGTTTCCGATGCGCCCCAAGCCGAGGCCGATCGGCGTTAGCGGCGCTACGAAATCGGTCACCCCAAGGAAATCGCGCGACGTCTTGCGGGCGAAGAGCCACATTGCGCCGACCGCGCCGACGAGGCCGCCGTGGAAGGACATGCCCCCTTCCCAGATGCGTACCAGGGACAGCGGGTCGCGCAGGAATCCTTCGAAACCGTAGAACAGGACGGACCCGACCCGGCCGCCTATGACCACACCGACGACGCCGTAGAACAGTAGATCGGCGACTTCCTGAGTCTTCCATTGGACCTGCCCCGAGCGAATCCGGTGTTTGGCGAGCAGGTAGAACGCCGCGAAACCGAGTACGTACATCAGGCCGTACCAGCGGATCGCCAGCGGTCCAAGGTGGAAGATGACCGGGTCGATGAGCGGGTAATTCATGGCTTCCTTTTACTTATACACTGTGCCGCTTCTTCGACCGGCGCGGTTCGCCACACGTGTGCCTGATCCTCTTCGCCTATAGGTTGCATCCCCACCGACCCTTGGTGATGGCGGCGAACCGCGATGAATTCTACGCGCGGGAGGCGCTGCCGGCACATTGGTGGAACGGCGTTGAGGAGGCCCGCGTATTCGGCGGGCGCGACGTCGAGGCGCACGGCACCTGGCTTGCCGTGGCCGACAACGGTCGCGTGGGCGCCGTCACCAACTGGACCGAAGACCGGTCCGCACCCAAGGCCCCGGGATCGCGTGGGGATTTGCCGCGAGACTTCCTGTTCGGCAACTGCTCGGCGGAAGATTTCGCGGCAACCATCGAGGGCCAGCGCTACGCCGGTTTCAACTTCCTCGGCTACGATGGCGACGAGTTGCTTTACACCTCCAACCGCACCGGCGAGGTGCGCGTTCTGAATCCGGGCGTGTACGGGTTGACGAACACACGCTTGGGTCCGGGCTCGATCCGCGGGCGGCGACATCCCGAGGTCGGGCACCCGCATTCCTTCGACGAGTGGCCGAAGGCCGTGTTCGGCGCTGCGGCGCTCGAACGCATCGCAGGAACGGCCAGCACCGACGATCTCATCGATCTGCTCGGCCAGTCGCACGTCCCGCTTGAGACGCCGGCCGACCGCGAGTTGGCCCCGGAACGCAGTTACTCGCCATGCTTCATCCACGGCGCCGAGTACGGCACGCGGGCGAGCACGGCGGTCATCGTGGGTACGGGCTCGATAGAATTCGTGGAGCAGGCGTACGGACCGTTCGGTGAACCCGGCGCCCGCGCCACTGCCACCATCCCGATCAGCTAAGGAGACTCTATGGACCTAGACCTCGCCGGCAAGACGGCCTTGATCACCGGCGCAAGCCTCGGCCTCGGTCGGGCCATGGCCGAAGCGTTTCACGGCGCCGGTGCGAATGTCGCACTGCTCGCGCGCCGTGAGGACATCCTCGCCCAGGCGGCCGACGAGATCGCTGCCGCCAAAGGGGGCAAGGTCGGCGCCTATTCCTGCGATGTCACGGACCCGAACGCGATCGAAGCGGCCGTGACCCGGGCGACGGGCGAACTCGGCCACATCGACATCCTCGTCAACAACGCCGGGCAGTCGCAGACGGGGCGTTTCGAGGACTTGACCGACGAAGTCTGGCAGTACGACCTCGACCTCAAGCTGTTCGCCGCCATCCGACTCTCGCGCCTGGTCTTCCCGGGCATGAAGGCGCGCCGCTGGGGCCGGATCGTCAACATCCTGAACACCGCCGCGAAGGCGCCGCCACCCGGTTCCGCGCCGACGTCGGTGTCGCGCGCGGCGGGCATGGCGCTCACCAAGGTACTCGCCGGGGAGGGTGCGCCGCACAACGTGCTGGTCAACGCGCTGATGATCGGCAGCATCAAGTCCGACCAGATCCGCCGGGCCTACGACCGCTCCGACAAGTCGGTCGGCTTCGAGGAGTTCATGGCCAACGCGGGCAAGTCGCTGCCGATGGGCCGCATGGGCGAGGCCGAGGAATGCGCCAACGTGGCGCTGTTCCTGGTCTCGGGCGGTGCGTCCTACCTGACCGGCTGCGCGATCAACATGGACGGCGGCGTCTCAAGGGTGGTTTGACCGGACCTGCAGTCCGGCGCCGTGAGGCCGCTCGGTCCTCCTCGGCCGGGTTGTCGAACACCAGCACGCCGTCGTCGAACGAGGCGTCGGCCAGCGTTTCACGCTCGGCGTAGTAGTCCTGGCAGTTTGTCCACGGCTCGGCGTCGCCCTGTTTCGGCAACCGCGGTGCGCCACGCCGGATGTAGCCGGGCGCGAAATCGTCGGGGTCGATGAACGCCTTGGCGTTCATGCCGCGATCACCCGGCCGCAGCCGCGGTGTGCACTGCCGCACGCCAGTCGCATCCATGTGCTTGAGCAGCCGGCAGACGTAGTGGGCGATGAGGTCGGAGCGCAGGGTCCATGACGAGCGGATGTAGCCGAAGATCCATGCCAGGTTCGGCAGGTCCGAGATCATGACGCCCTTGTAGGTGAAGGTATCGGGGATGCTGATGGCCGCGCCGTCGACGTCGAATGCGATATCGCCGAGTCCGCACAATTCGATGCCCGTGGCCACGACGATGACGTCCGCAGGCAGAACGTCCCCCGAGGCGAGTTCGATACCGTCCGCCACGAAGCGTCGGATCTGGTCGGTGGCCACCGACGCCTTGCCGGAGCGGATCGCTTCGAACAGGTCGCCGTCGGGGAGCAGGCACAGCCGCTCCCGCCAGGGACCGTAACGGGGCGTGAAGTGCGTCTCGACGTCGTAGCCTTCCGGCAGCGCAGCCGCGGCCATGCCGATCAGTTCGCGGGCGACCGCTTCGGGCTCGCCCAAGGCGCGCTCGGTCATGACCCGGCCGAACTCGAGGATCTTGCGCTTCTTGATGCCGTGGATCCACTCCTTGGGCACGTCGAGCGCGCGGAGCTCCTGGATCATGTCGTCCTCGACGCTGTTGTCGAGGGATATGTAGTAGGTGGGCGAGCGTTGCAACTGGGTGACCGAAGCGACGTCCTCGGCGACCGCCGGAACGATGGTCGCAGCGGTCGCGCCGGAGCCGATGACGACCATGTGCTTGCCGCCGTAGTCGAGATCCGCCGGCCACTCCTGCGGGTGGACGATCGTGCCGTCGAACGCATCCTCGTTCGGGAACTCGGGCCGATAGCCCTTCTCGTAGCTGTAGTAGCCCTGGCACATGAAGAGGAAATTGGCCGTCAACGTGGCCTCGCCCTCGGCCGTGTCCGCGCGCACGGTCCAGCAGGCGTCCGCCGTCGACCACGACGCGTCCGTCACCCAGTGATTGAACCGAATGTGACGCTCGATGTCGTGCTCCGTCACGACCTCGTCGAGATACGACATGATCTCCGGCGCCGTCGCGATCGGCTGGCCGTGCCACGGCTTGAAGTCGTAGCCGTAGGTGTAGAGGTCGGAGTCGGAGCGGATGCCGGGGAAGCGGAACAGGTCCCAGGTGCCGCCGATGGCGTCGCGACCTTCCAGGATCACGAATCGCTTGGTCGGGCAGGCCGCTTGGAGGTGGCAAGCCGCGCCCAGTCCGGAGACGCCGGCGCCAATGATGATGAGGTCGTAGTGGTCCGCTTGGGGCATCACGCGTTGCTCGAAGTGACGGGAGGCGGCGCATTGTAAGCGAAGGCGACCGCGAAGCGGTCGCCTCGGGCGAGGTGGTCCCCGGTCCGCAGGCTCATGCATTAAGATGGCGCGCTGGGCAACTGATTGGAGGGGTGTGGCAAGTGAGCGAAGGGAACGGAGAGCCGTACGTCGGCAAGACTCTCAACGAGAAGCAGTTCGTCGTCGCCGATCGGCTCATCGACGACTATTTCGACGGCCTCGAACTCGACCGCAGTGCTTTCGATGCGGGCGAGGTGCCGGTTCCGTCGATGATCGCGACCGACGCCGACAATTACTTCGGCGAGACCGCCTTCAGTCAGCAGCGCGGCCACCTCTGGATGCGCCAGGAGTGGCGGTTCTCGAAACCGATGGAGGCCGGTGCCGCCTACACGACAACCGGACAAATCGAGGACATCTACAAGAAGCGCGACCGCACTGTGGTGAACACGGCCTTCACCATGGTGGACGGGCTAGGGGAGGAAGTCCTCAAAGGCAATCACCACCAGTCCTTCCTGCTCGACGCCCCGGTGGACCGGGTCGAGTTCCGCAAGCCCACGCAGAAAGCCGGCGCGCGCAAGTTCGTGGTCCCCGACGGCTCGGCCCTCGACGCCTTCGATCGCACGATCACCCTTGAGATGTGCGGCCAGTACTTCCACGGCAACAAGAACTACCACACGGACCTGCAGGCGTCGAAGGAACTGGGCTTCCAGGAAGTGGTCGTCGGCGGGCGCATGACCATGGCCTATCTCGGCCACCTACTCGACGGCTATTTCGGCGACCGCTGGTTCGAATCGGGTGCCCTCGACGTCAAGTTCACGAACCCCTGCTGGCCCACCGACCACATCACCATGCGCGGCGTTTCGAGCGGCGTGACGGACGCTCGAGAAAACGTCTTCGCCTGGATCGAGAAGGACGACGGCACCATCGTCCTGATTGGCAACGCAAGCGCGGCGGCTTAAGCCGACTGGGCGAATCGCCTTGGCGGCTAGCCCAGGATCGCCGGCACCTCGTGGTGCGGAACGGCACGCTCTAGGCCGGCATCGACAAGTTGGTCGCGCACCCAGGCCAGGATCTCCTCGCTGGAGCGCATCCTGAGGGCCCGGGCGAGGATGCGCCGGCAATCGCGCAGTGACACGCTGCGGATGACCCACTTGACCCGCGGCAGGTTGGCGGCGTTCATCGACAGCACGTCGTAGCCCATGCCGACGCAGAGGACGGCCCCTTCGGGCGTGCCGGCAAGTTCCCCGCAGATGCCCACGGGCTTGTCCTCGGCGTGGCAGCTCTTGGCGATTTCGCGCAGGGCGATGAGCATCGACGGATGCACCTCTTCGAACAGATCCGCGACGCGCGGGTTGTTCCGGTCCACGGCGAGCATGTACTGCGTCAAGTCGTTGGAGCCGACGGCCAGGAAGTCGACCATGCGCGCGATCTCCCGGGTCAGGTAGATCGCGGCGGGGATTTCGATCATCACGCCGACCATGGGGGTCTTGACGTCGTAGCCCTCCTCGACCACTTCGCGGTGTGCGCGCCCGATGAGCGCCTGGGCCTCGGCGATCTGCTCTATGCGGCTGACCATGGGCAACATGATGCGCAGGATGCACTCGAGGCCGGCGTTGGCCTTGAGCATGGCGCGCACCTGGCCTAGGAAAATCTCGGGGTGGTCGAGTGTCACCCGGATGCCGCGCCAGCCGAGGAAGGGGTTCTCCTCCTCGATGGGGAAATACGACAGCGGCTTGTCGCCGCCGATGTCGAGCGTGCGCATGGTCACCGGGCGGGGGTCGAATGCCTCCATGTGTTCCCGGTAGGCGGCGCGCTGCTCCTCCTCGGTGGGGAAGCGGTCGCCCATCGCGAACGGAACCTCGGTGCGGAACAAGCCGATGCCTTCGGCCCCGCGGTCGAGCGACCGCGTGATCTCGCTCACCAGGCCGATGTTCACCCAGAGGTTGATGGCATAGCCGTCGCGCGTCTCGCTCGGCAGGTCGCGCAAGCCCTCGAGCTCGCGAGCAAACTCCTCCTCCTCGGCCTCGAACTGGCCGTAGGTGTCCCGGACCACCGCGCTCGGATTGACGAAAACCTCGCCGTAGTAGCCGTCGACGATCACGGTTTGACTCTCCACCGTGTAGATCGGCACATCCATGGCGCCCATCACGGTCGGGATGCCCAAGGCGTCCGCAAGGATCGCGCCGTGCGAATTCCGTGACCCTTTCAGCGACACGATGCCGCGAAGCTGTTCGATCGGGAAGTCGGCCATCATGGGTGCGGTGACCTCCTCGGCCACCAGCACCATGTTGTCCGGATGCGGTGGTCGTTCGCCGCCGACGTCCTGCAGGTTGGCGAGTACCCGCTGGCCGAGTTCGCGAACGTCTGCGGAGCGCTCGCGCAGATAGGAATCCTGCATCTGCTCGAAGGTTGCGGCTTGTTCCAGGATCGCCTGTTTGAGCGCGCCTTGCGCCCATTGGCCGCTGCGGATACGGTCCCGGACGTCGCCGCCCAAGGCGGCATCGTCGAGCATGTGCAGGTAGGCGTCGAACAGTTCGCGCTCCTCGGGTCCGAGGTTCTTGGCCATCTGTTCGTTGATGCGCTCGATGTCCGCCCGGGCTTGGCCGATGGCGCGTTCGAAGACCTCCAATTCCGTGTCGATGTCCGTGGCTTCCTGGTCGGGTACCAGTTCGAGGCGTGCGGTGGGCAGCACCACGTAGGCCGTGCCGACCCCGATGCCGGGCACGCCGGGCACGCCCCGGAAACGGGCCTCGGGAGACTTGGCGTCGCCGGGCCGCGCCAGTCCGCCGATGTCGCCGGTCGCCTCGGCATGGCTGACGTGGCCCGCGATCTGGGCGGCGAGCGTGGCCAGGAACGCCACTTCGTCCTCCTCGTAGCGCCGCTTTCGACGGTCCTGGATGACGAAGACGCCGAGAACCTCGCGCACGTGCACGATGGGTACGCCCAGGAATGCGTTGAAGACGTCCTCGGGCAATCCGGCGACCTTGGAGAAGCGTTCGTGCGTGGGGCCCTCATCCAAGTTCACGGGCTCGGCGCGTTCGGCGACGAGCCCGACAAGACCTTCATGCGCGGCCAGCGACACGTGACCGACCACGTTGGTGTCGAGCCCTTCGTTGGCGACCATGGTGAACCGTCCGGTGGTGCGGTCGCGCAGGTAGATGGAACTCACTTCCGCATCGAGGATCATCGCCACGCGGGCCACGAGGAGGTCGAGGCTGGCGCGGAAGCCCGGTGCGGCACCGAGGTCCTGGACGACTTGGCGGAGGGCGTCGAGCATCCTAGCGCCCCATAGCCGTGTCCGGCACCTCGCAACGCGAACGCAGTTCGCGCGCGCTCGGCACCGGCGCGTGCCGCGTGCGGCACGCCGACTCCGGTCCAAGGCCACTCCGACCCCGCACGGAACAACCGCCGCCGCTCGCTACGCTCGCTCTGGCGGTTGTTCCATGCGAGGGGGTCACCTGCAACGCCGGCGCGAGTTCCTTGAGCGCCCGCCGATACACCTCGCGCTTGAACGGCACCACTTGACCGACCGGGTACCAGTAACTGACCCAGCGCCAGTGGTCGAACTCGGGCCGCGGGGAGCGGCTCACGTGCACGCTTCCGTCACCGGCGACCAGCCGGAGCAGGAACCAGCGCTGCTTCTGGCCGAGAAAGCGGGGCGTCGAGTTCTTGCGGCGCAGGTGGCGAGGGAGTCGGTAGCGCAGCCAGCCCCGGGTCTTGGCCCGAATCTCCACGTTCTTGTCAACGAGTCCGACCTCCTCGTACAACTCCCGGAACAACGCGTCCTCCGGGGATTCGCCCTTCAGGATGCCTCCTTGCGGGAATTGCCATGCATCGTGCCCGCCGACCCTGCGTGCCCAAAGCAATCGCCCGCTGTCGTTCTGAATGATGATGCCGACATTGGGCCGAAAACCGTCGCGGTCGATGTTGTCTGATCGCTGAGCCATCGCCTCCATTGTTCCACATCTGGGGCGCTCAAAGTCCGTCGTCTCCGAGTAAGGCAGCGAGCATCTCGTCACGCACCTCGGCGGCGTGTTGGGTCACCTTGGCGATGGCGTCGGCGTCGAAACCCAAGGCCGCCATGACCTCGCCGGTGTGCGCCCCGAGGCCGGGCGGCGGCGCCGGGGCCGCGGTGGGCGTGGCGCTGAAGTCCATCAGCGTGCCGACGGTCGATGTCTTGCCCACCATGGGCAGCTCGATGTCGACGACGTAGTCGTTGGCGGCATTCTGCGGATCGCTCTGGACATCGGCATGGTCGCGCACCCGCTCCCAGACGATCCCCGGCTGCGCATTCAGGAACGCGGCCCATTCGGACCAGGGTTTGCTCGCGAAGGCGTCGCGCACTAGCGCGCGGATTTCCTCGACGCCGGCGTCGGACCCTCCTGCGCCGACCCGTTTGCCGGGGCTGTCCCAGTCTTCGAGGAGGATGACTTCCGGCCGGTCGACGAAGATCCAGAAGTCGCTCCACGCCTCGTTGGTGATTGCCGTGACGAACAGGACGTGCACGCCGTCGCTGGTGGTGTAGACGCCGTACGGCGCCTTGATGTTTGGGTGGTGCCCGCCGTCCCGGGACAGCGGGACCCCCGTGAGGAACGAGTGCTGGAGTTCCCACATCTGTAGCCAGAGCTGCGCGCCTAGGGACGATGTCCGGACGACCTGGCCGCGGCCCGTGGTCGCCCGCGTCACCAATGCGGTCACGCAGCCAAGAGCCAGTTGCATCGCGCCGGCGTGGTCGGCTACTGCTGCGCCGGGCGGTGTCGGCGTGGCATCCGGGTGGCCGCTCAAGCTCGCCAGACCGCCGCGTGCTTGGGCGGCGCCGTCGAGCATGGCCTTGGCGGCATCGGGACCGCGCGGCCCGAATCCGTTGACGTGGCCGACCACGAGTCGCGGATGGCGGGCGGCCAGTCGGTCGAGGTCGAGCGACATGCGCGCCAGCGCTGCCGCCCGGTAATTGCTCAGGAACACGTCTGCGGTCTCGAGCAGCGCATGCATCACCTTGGGGCCCGGCTCGGCGTGCAGATCGAGGACTACGGACCTTTTGCCCTTGTTCATGGCGATGAACTGGGCGCCATCGGTGTGCTGGGGCAGCGTGTTGTTGACGCCGCGGTGATAACGGCTGGCATCGCCCATGGGCGGTTCGACCTTGACCACGTCGGCACCCATGTTGGCGAAGTGCAGGCCGACGGCCGGTCCCTGGATCGCGGTCGCAAGCTCCACGACACGCAAGCCGTTCAAGGGTCCGGGCATTGGAATTCTCCGTGCGATCAACGCGTCGGCAGTTTACGCGCGTCGGCGCGTCGCTCACGCGATGGTCGTATCATCGGCAAGGCCTTTTGTGTGTGTTTGGCGAATCGACGACATGAACCGGCTCGGCGACGAGACCAGCCCCTACCTCCTGCAACACGCCGACAACCCGGTGCACTGGTACCCGTGGTGCGCGGATGCGCTCGATGCGGCCCGCAATGACGACCGCCCCATTCTGCTGTCGATCGGCTACTCGTCGTGCCACTGGTGCCACGTCATGGCCCACGAGTCGTTTGAGGATCCGGCGACGGCCGAAGTCATGAACGAGCGCTTCGTGAACATCAAGGTGGACCGGGAGGAACGTCCGGATATCGACCGTATCTATCAGCTTGCGCACCAGTTGCTGAACCGGAATGCGGGAGGATGGCCGCTGACCGCCTTCCTCGACCCGCAGACCATGCTGCCGTTCTTCACGGGGACCTACTTTCCGCGCAACCCCCGTTACGGTCTGCCGGGATTCACGGACCTCTTGCGCCGAGTCGCGGAGGCCTTCCACGCGAAGCGGGAGGATCTGGGAAGCCAGGGCGAACAGCTCACCCGGGTCCTCAAGGAACTCGAGGGTCAGAAGCGCGACAGCGAGGCCGACGATCGGACGTTGCTGCAAGCTGCGCGCGAGGAACTCGAAAGCCAATTCGACAAGGTCGAGGGCGGATTCGGCTCGGCGCCGAAGTTCCCCATGCCAGCAGCGCTGGACCGCCTGCTCAAGCATTGGGGGCATGCGCGGGCGGATAGGTCGCGCAAACCCGATCGCGAAGCGCTCAACATGGTGACGACGACGCTCACGAAAATGGCGCGCGGCGGCATCTACGACCACATTGGCGGTGGCTTCTGCCGGTACGCAACGGACCGGCGCTGGGCCATCCCGCACTTCGAGAAGATGCTCTGCGACAACGGCGTCCTCCTGGCGCTGTACGCCGATGTGCTGGCACTCGCACCGGATCCCCTGTTCACCGGTGCCGTGCGCGAGACCGCGACGTGGATGATGCGCGAGATGCAGCATCCAGAAGGCGGCTACTTCACGGCCTTGGACGCGGACAGCGAGGGCCAGGAGGGCAAGTTCTACGTCTGGCGGCGCGACCAGGTCAAGCGGCTGCTGACCGACGAGGAGTACCTGGTGGTCGAGACCTTGTACGGCCTCGACAAGCCCCCGAACTTCGAGGGCAAGTGGAACCTCTACCGGCGCGATGCGTGGGCGGCGGTGATCGAACGGCTCTATCTGGAGCCCGGCGCCGCCAACGCGTTGCTGTCAAGTGCCAAGGCGAAGCTCTTCGAGGCGCGCAGCCAGCGCATCCCGCCTGGGAAGGACGACAAGGTGCTGAGCGGCTGGAACGGCTTGGCAATCCATGGCATGGCCAAGGCTGGCATGCGACTCGGCGAAGCAAGTTGGGTCGAATCGGCGACCCGGGCAGCGGACTTCGTGCGGTCGCACATGGTCGAGGACGGTCGGCTATACGCGACTTGGAAGGACGGCGCGGCGAAATACCCGGGCTACCTCGACGACTATGCGAACGTGCTCCAGGGTCTGCTGTCGCTGCTCGCGGTGCGTTGGCGCGATGCCGATCTGATGTTCGCGACGTTCCTGGGGGATGAACTGCTCGGCCGATTTCACGACCGCGAATCCGGCGGCTTCTTCTTTACGGCCCACGACCACGAACGCTTGATCCACCGGCCGAAGCCCACCGCCGACGATGCACTCCCGCCAGGCAACGGCGTTGCCGCGTGCTCCCTGGCCGCGCTTGGCCACTTGACGGGCGAGCACCGCTACCTGGAAGCCGCGGAGCATACGGTGGGTTGGGCGCGTGGCTTCGTCGAGCAGCACCCCGCCGGGCACTGTTCTCTGCTAACGGCGTTCGAAGGCACCGTCTACCCACCGGAACTGGTGATCGTTCGCGGCCCGGAGGCCGATCTCGAAGGGTGGCTCGCGGCCGCCCGGGTCGGCTATCGCCCGTCGCGCGCTGTCTACGGCATCCCGTACGACTGCACACTGGTGCCAAACTACCTGCCGCGGCTCGTCTCCGCCGACACCCGGGCACGGGTCTCCGCATTCTTCTGCAGCGGACTCAAGTGCTCGACGCCGATCACGGACTTCGAGGAATTCAAACGAGCGGTGGGCTGAACCGCGACCGGCCGGTCTTCGAGCCCGGCGTCACACACCGGAAGAGGAAACCCAATGAACGACTCCCTTGTTCGAACTCGCGCGGCGTTTTTCGCCGTTTTTCTGCTGGTCCATGTCGGCATCGCGGGAGCCGCGGCGGATGCCCATGCTGCGGATCTCGCCCGCGCGGCGCCGGCCGACGTCGGCTTAAACGAGGCGGGGGTCGAGAAGATCGGCGCGCTGATGCAGACGATGGTGGACGAGGGCGAACTCGTCGGTGCGGTCACGCTTGTGGCGCGGCACGGCAAGGTCGCGCATTTCGCAAGCGTCGGCAAGCAGGATCGGGACAAGGACGCGCCGATGTCCGAGGACACGATCTTCCGCATCTATTCGATGACCAAGCCGATCGCCGGCGTCGCGCTGATGACCTTCTACGACGAGGGGGCGTTCACGCTGGACGATCCCGTAGCCAAGTTCATCCCCGAGTTCAAGGGGCTGAAAGTCGCCGCCGGCGACGGGCCTGAGGGGCAACCCGTTGTCGTCGACGCCGACCACGAGATGACCATCCGCGAACTGGTCAGCCACACCGGCGGTTTGACCTACGGATTCTTCTCGCGGTCCCAGGTCGACGCGCTCTACCAGCAAGCCGACATCCTCAACCGCGACTCGACGCTCAAGGACATGGTGGGCAAGCTCGGTGCCATTCCCCTGCGCCAGCAGCCCGGCAGCGCTTGGCACTACAGCGTCGCCGTCGACGTGCAGGGCTACCTGGTCGAGGTGCTGGCCGGGAAGCCGTTCGACGAAGTCCTGCGCGAGCGGATCTTCGAACCCTTGGGGATGGTGGACACCGCTTTCTGGGTGCCGGCCGAGAAGACAGACCGCTTCGCGGCACTCTATCGGCAAACACCGACCGGCGACTTGGTGCCCATGCCGTCGGAGTACTTGACGAAGCCGAGTTTCCTCTCCGGCGGCGGCGGACTGGTGTCGACGGCCATGGACTATGCGCGGTTCTGCCAGATGCTCTTGGGCGGCGGCGAGCTCGCGGGCGTGCGCATCCTCAAGCCGGAGACCGTGGCGCTGATGCACACCAATCAGCTGCCCGGCCACATCGACTTCATCAGTCCGCGGGTGGCGACGCCGGGCAACACGTTCGGCATCGACTTCGCGATCGTCGAAGAGCCCGACGGCACGACCGACCACGCGCTGGCCAAGGGCGAGTACTGGTGGTACGGGATCGCGGGGACGTGGTTCGGCATCAACCCGGTCCAGGACGTCTTCATCGTCGGCATGATCCAGAACTTCGGCGGCCTTGGCAGCGGCAAGGCGCGGATCGCGAGCAAGCGGCTCCTCTACGAGGCTATCGTCGGCGAATAGGGCCCCGTCGGTACTCCGACGGGCGACCGGCGGCGAACGCCTCCGGGGCTCGCGGCAACGCGCCGGCGGCGATGAACACGACGAGCGCCGCGGCGGAGGCGACCGCGGCGGCACCGAACGAAACCGAGTAGTTCGAGGCGTCGTGGATGATGCCCATCGCCAGGGGGCCGCCAGCGACGCCAACGGTGGAGCAGGCGTGCGATACGGCGAACAGCCGCGGGTAGTGCTGGACGCCGAACGCCTGGACGAGTAGCAGTGGTTGCAGCATGAGCAGGTTGCCAACGCTCAGCCCGAAGACCGCCGTGCCGAGCAGGGACGTGATTGGGGTTTGAGCGTATCCGAGCACGCCGAGGCCCAACCCCTGAATGGCCAGACTGACACCCGTGAGAACGCGGATAGGGAATCCGACGGCCAGCAGAAAGCCCCCCAATAGCCGACCGAAGATGCTGACCAAGGCGAGCAAGGACACGGCAGTGGAGCCGACGATGTGGTCGGTGGCTGTAGCGACGTGGTTGAACAGGTGGGCGATGCCGCCAACCTGCGCCGCCATCAGGGCAATGTAGGCGACCGTCGCGCCGATGAAGAAGCGGCTGTGCAGATCGTCCCCCATATCTCGCGGCGGCGGCACGCCCGCGGTCGAGGGCCCTGGCGGCCAGGAACTTACGAGCAGCAGCGCCGTCGGCGCAATCACGGCTAGGTACACGACGGCGAACCAAGGCATCGCCGTCGCCACGCCGAAAAAGTGGATGACCTGGGCGGAGGCGGGCGCCAGCAGAACACCGCCCGCGGACAGACCGGTGGACGCGATGGACATGGCGATGGACCGGTTGGCGCCGGGGAACCAGCGGGTCACAACGGTGGTCGCCGGCACCAGGGAGACGCCGCTGTTGCCGACACCGAACAGGGCGTAGAGCGCCCAGACCTGCCAGACTTCGCTGGCTGCGCCGATCAAGGCGAGCGCTGCGGCACCGACGACCGCGCCGGCCACCATGACTAAGCGGACATCGTGGCGCTCGATCAGTCGGCCCACGACAACGCCCGCGATGCCGCTCACGATGAACATCAGCGCGACCGCCGCCGAGATGTTGGTCACCGAGAACGACCGTTCGTCGACTAGGGCGTTCATGTACACGGACAGGTTGTGGAAGCCGAATCCTGACGACATGGCCAGGACGACGAAGACGCCGGCGATCAGCCACCAGGGCGAACGGGGTGTCTCGATGGTGCGGTCCCGCTTGCGAAGCAGCGCGGATTGTTACCACGCTACCGCCGCGAATGAAACGAGCCACCATGGATGGTCGGCGTGGCCCTGGGCCGGACACGGTTATGGTGCGCTCAAGGCGGGCGGATCGCGCCCGTGGCGTGCCAGGGTTCCGCACCGTTGTAGATCACCACGGGTGTCACCAGGGGTGGCTTGGTGGGCGCGCCGAATGCGCGCCGGCGGTTGACTTCCCGGCACAGCGATGCGGCGTGCCGGTCCAGACGTTGTCCCATGTCCGGCACGACGGTCGACTCGCACTTCAGCAGGAGCAGCAGGTGCGTCGCTTCGGATTCAGGTTCGTGCGGACGAAACGGGATGCACCAGGTGAGGTCCGCGTAGCGCGGCCCGTCGGGCACCCAGTCGTCGGGCACCCGGGTCATGCCGTCAAAGTCCAGGTGCTCGAGCTCGGGCCGGTCCTTGAAGATGAAGCCGCGGAGCAGGTCTTCGACCATCCGGGCGTGGGCGAACAGGGGTATGTAGGGGTGTGGCATCGACGGTTCCTCGAAGCGGTTTGCTCGTGGAAAACCGTAGGCCTCGCGATACGTGGAGAAACAGGGCAAAAGTCTCGATGTCATGTAAGACATCGACCCTGAAACCTGTAGGACGTTCTAAGATCGCGTGCTCAAGCCTTGCTCCGACAGCCGGGCCACGGCCGACGGCACGTCCTCAAGCCGGGTCACGGTGGCAGTGGCGGGAGGACTCTCGTCGGCACAGGCGAGGTTGACCCAGATGGTGGCCATGCCGACCGCGGCGGCGCCTTGGACGTCGTCTACGGCATGGTCGCCGACATGCACGGCTTCGGCGGGTTCTACGCCCGCGTGGGCCATGGCACGCTCGAACATCGCGGGGTCGGGTTTCTTGGCACCCACTTCTGCCGCGCAGTAGCCGAACGCGAAATAGCGGTCGAGGCCGAGACGCTCGAAGTTCGCATTGCCATTGGTCAGCGCGGCCAGCGTGTAGCTCTCGGCCAACTCGGCCAGGACATCGACGGCGGCGGGGAAGAACTGCACCCGGTGGCGCCAGTCCATGAACTCGGCGAACGCGTCGGCGGCCAAGCGCGCCGCGCGCGCCGGGTTGTAGCCGCAATGTTCGACCGTTTCACGCATCACGGTCTCGCGAAGTCGCGAGATGTCGTGGACGATGCGCGGATCCGCATCGGTGACGGACTTGGCTATCGCCCGGCGCGTATCCGCGGCGAGCTGGTTGTACTCGGGCACGCGCCGATCGAGCCAATCGTTCAGGGCACTCTCCGCGCGCCGAATCACGGCGTCGACCGCCCACAGCGTGTTGTCCAGATCGAAGGTGACGAGGCGAATCACGCCGCGCCTTCCCCACCCTGCGCTTTCGTGCGAGGCGCGGGCCCCTCGCGCTCCCCGGCTGAGGGCTCTTTCATGCGAGGGGCGGGCCCCTCGCGCTCCCCCGCTGAGGGCTCTTTCATGCGAGGGGCAGGCCCCTCGCGCTCCCCGGCTGAGGGCTCTTTCATGCGAGGGGCAGGCCCCTCGCGCTCCCCGGCTGAGGGCTCTTTCATGCGAGGGGCAGGCCCCTCGCGCTCCCCGGCTGAGGGCTCTTTCATGCGAGGGGCAGGCCCCTCGCGCTCCCCGGCTGAGGGCTCTACCGTCGTGCTTCCGGTTCGGGCGCGCGGGTGCGCGTCGTCGTAGACCTTGGCCAGATGCTGGAAGTCCAGGTGCGTGTAGATCTGTGTCGTCGAGATGTTCGCGTGGCCGAGCAGTTCCTGGACGGCCCTCAAGTCGCCGCTGGACTCCAACAGGTGGCTCGCGAAACTGTGGCGCAGCATGTGGGGATGCAGGGCGTCGTTGCCGGACGTCGCTTGAGCGAGCCGCTTCAGGCGCAACTGCACGTTGCGCGCGGACAGACGCGTGCCTCGACGACCAGTGAACAACGGCTCGTCGCCGCGTACGGACTTCCGCGTGGCGAGCCAGGCCTCGAGCGCGAGCCGTGCGGCGCGCCCCACCGGGACGATCCTGACCTTCTGGCCCTTGCCGGTGACCGTCGCGAATCCGTTGGCCAGATCCAGGTCGCGGACGTCCATGCCGACTAGTTCGGACAGGCGGAGCCCCGAGCTGTAGAACAGCTCCGCCATGGCCCGGTCGCGGATCTCGATGGGGGTCGTGGCGGTGTTCGTGAACAAGGTTGCCGTCTGGTCGACGTCCAGGGTCTTCGGCAGTCGCGGGCGGAGTTTCGGCGCACGAACGCCGCTCGCGGGATTGGCGCCGACCTCGCCCCGTCCCACGAGGAATGCGAATAGACCGCGGACGCTCGACAGGTGCCGCGCGATGGACCGAGGCGACAGACCTCGTGCGTGCAGGTGCGCGGCAAACCGGCGGATGTCCGCCGTGCCAACCGCGGCGCTCGGGGTTTCGCCGGTCTGTTCGGCGAATCGCTTCAGGTCGCGGGCGTAGGCGGCGATGGTGTTCGGCGACGAGCGGCGCTCCACGCGCAGGTGCTCGACGTAGCGATCAACGTCGACGAGGACGGTGCAGGCGCCGTGTTCGCGATGCGCGGTTCTGCGGCGCGGCATCGCCTGGCTATCCCACCCCAAGCCGAACCAGCGTGCGGGCCAGCACGTCGCCGATGTAGAACAGGAAGACCTTGCCCATGTCCGGCGCGAACCGGCGCGGATCCTTGGCGCCGATCACGAGAGTGGCGGTGAGGTCGCGGTTCGTGCCCGTGTTCGCAACGTGCATGGGAACCAGCGCGATGGAGCCGGGCGCGCTTATGTCGGCCTCGGGAAACAACCGCGCGTAGTCCTCCGGTCGACAGGCTTTGCAGGACGGATCGTCGGCGTCGAAAAGGCGGGCGAGGGGCGGTTCCTCGTCTTCCCGGATGCCTGCAAGGTGGGCTAGTGGCGAGTCGCTCGCCTCGCCTGGCGCTGGCTGCCAGTCGCGCACGAAACAGATGCCGTGGTTGGCTTCGAAGCCGTCCACAAGGTGTTTCGCCAAGGTACGGTCCAGGGTCGAGAGATCGGCGGCATCCATCAGGGCCAGCGTGAAGGTCCGCGTCCTGGCAAACGTACCGTCGTTGTCGGTTGCGTTGGCCAGAATCTCATTCAAGTGCTGGCGCAGATCCTCGTTGCGGGTCCGCAGGAGTTGCACCTGCCGGTCCACGAGCGACACCGTTCCATCGGCTGCGTGTTGCAGATCCAGTTCGGTCAGGAGCCGCGGGTGACGGGCGAAGAAGTCGGGGTTCTTGGTGAGGAAACCGGCGACCGCCTCTTCGTCGATCAGGGCTGGCGAGTGAGGGCCAGCACCTTGCGGCTTGTCGGGCTGCGTCATAGCTGGACTCGGCCGGTGAACACAAGATTCGCGGGTCCGGAGATTTTAACGTTGGCTCCTGCCCCGTGCCACGTCAGGCGCAGTTCGCCGCCGGGCAGCGCGATCTTGGCGCGCCGGTCGAGGCGCTTGTGTAGTCTGGCTGCGACCATGGCGGCGCAGGCGCCGCTGCCGCAGGCCAGGGTCTCGCCGACACCGCGTTCGTAGACGCGCAAGCGCGCCAATCGTCGTCCCACGACCTCCATGAAACCGACGTTGACGGCGTCTGGAAAGGCGTCGTGGCTCTGCAAGGCGCGGCCTATGCCGTCGACGTCCGCCGCCCGCACGTCATCGACGAAAAGCACTGCGTGGGGATTGCCGATCGACACCGGGGTGAGATCGACGTTCGCGCCTGCCACGTCGATCGAGTAGGAGGATGCCTGGCACTCAGTGACGAACGGGATGTCTCGAGGGTCGGTGCTCGGCACGCCCATGTCGACTTCGACATCGCCGCTGTCCAGTAGGCGGGTTCGGATCCGTCCCGTGGGTGTTTGGATGTCCAGATCCCGCTTCACCGTCAAGCCTGCATCGACAACGAAGCGCGCGAAACAGCGCGCGCCGTTGCCGCACTGCTCGGCCTCGCTGCCGTCGGCGTTGAAGATCCGGTAGCGGAAATCCGCGTCGGGATCGTCCGGGGGCAATACCTCGAGGAACTGGTCGAAGCCGATGCCGGTGCGCCGATCCGCCCATGCGCGGATCTGCTCAGCATGGGGATCCGCACGCTGCGTCACCAGGTCCACGATCATGAAGTCGTTGCCGAGGCCGTGCATTTTCGCGAAGTGAAGTCTCAACGCTCAAGCCGGCTCTTGGATAGTAAGCAGGATTATACGATGGCCTCGAGGCGCAACAGGTCGCTGATGCTCTCGCGTTGCCGGGCGATGGCGAACGCCTCGCCATCGACAAGCACTTCGGGCGGCCGCACGCGCGTATTGTAGTTCGAGCTTTGCACGAAACCGTAGGCGCCGGTCGTGCAGACGGCGAGCAGGACGCCGGGCTCGAGAGCGAGGTCACGGTTGCGGGCGATGAAGTCGGCGGTTTCGCAAACCGGACCGACGACGTCCCAGCGCAACGGCGGGGCGTCGTGTCGCACGACCGGTTGAACGTCGTGCCAGGCACCGTACAGGGGCGGCCGGATGAGGTCGTTCATGGCGGCGTCGACCACCGCGAAGTTGCGCGTCCCGGGGGCCGTCGCCGGCTTCAGGTACTCGACGCGCGTCAGCAGGACGCCGGCCTCGGCGACGAGGTAGCGACCCGGTTCGACGAGCAGTTCGATCGCCCGGTCGCCGAGGCCGGCCCGCACCATTCGCCCGAACTGCGCCACGTCCAGGCGCTTCTCGTCGCGATAGGTCACGCCGAAGCCGCCGCCGATGTCGACGTGCTTGAGTGGGATGTCCTCGGCCGCCAACGTGTCGACGAGGTCAGTGAGCGTGGCGAGGGCATCCTGGAACGGTTCGACATCGCCGACCTGCGAGCCGATGTGGCAGTCGATGCCCACGACGTCGAGCGTGGGCGACGCGTGGGCGCGGCGGTAGAGTTGCCGTGCGAGCGGCGCTGGCACGCCGAATTTGTTCTCCTTGAGTCCCGTCGAGATGTACGGGTGGGTGTTGGCGTCCACGTCCGGATTGACGCGTACGGAGACCGCGGCGGAGCGACCGACAATCCGGCTCCTCGCCTCGATCCGCTCGAGTTCCGCTTCGCTCTCGACGTTGAACGTGCCGATTTCGCACTTGATGCCGAAGTCGATTTCGGCGTCGCACTTGCCGACGCCGGAGAATACGACGCGTCCCGGGTCGCCGCCGGCGCGCAGCACGCGCTCGAGCTCGCCGGCCGAGACGATGTCGAAACCGGCGCCGAGCTTTGCCAGGCGCGCGAGGATGCTCAAGTTGCCGTTCGCCTTCACCGCGTAGCAGATGCGGTGATCGATCCCTTGAAGCGCGGCTTCCAGGGCTTGGTAGCGGTCGCGCACGTCGGTCCATGAATAGACGTACGCCGGCGTGCCGATGGCGTCGGCGATGCGTGTCAGCGGCACCCCGTCGGCGTGCAGTTCGCCCGCTCGGCGCTCAAACGGCATGGCGTGCTAGCGGTGCGACGGCCTGCTGGTCGTCGGGAAGCCGCAACGGCCCCTTCTGACCACAGGTGGCGACTGTCATGCAAATCAAGAGAGCGGCCAGCCAGCGCATTCAGATGCGTCGCCTGGCGTCCAAGATCGCCCCGCGCACGGCCTCCGGGGCCGTCCCGCCGAAGTGCCGGCGAGCCGCGACCGAGCCCTCGAGGCTCAGCACGGCGTAGACGCTTGCGTCGATCGCGGGGCAAAGTTCCTTGAGCACGGCGAACTCAAGGTCCGCCAACGCCCTGCCTCGCTCGATGGCGACGGCGACGGCCTTGCCGACGATGGCGTGTGCGTCGCGGAACGGCACGTCCTTGCGCACCAGGTAGTCCGCGAGGTCCGTCGCCGTGGCAAAGCCCTGTTCTGCGGCCGTACGCATGGCCGACGGATCGGGTTCCATCGCGGCGATGATCCCGGAGACCGCCTGCAGGCAGTCGAGCAGGGTGTCCGCGGTATCGAAAAGCGGCGGCTTGTCCTCCTGGTTGTCGCGGTTGTACGCGAGCGGCTGACTCTTCATCAACACCAGGAGGGCATTGAGGGCGCCGATGACACGCCCGCTCTTCCCGCGCACGAGTTCCGGCACGTCCGGGTTCTTCTTCTGCGGCATGATGCTCGAGCCGGTGCAGTAGCGATCCGGCAAGGTCACGAATCCCCACTGCGGCGACGACCACGCGACGAGCTCTTCGCACCATCGTGACAGGTGCACGGCGGTGATGCTTGCCGCCGCGCAGAACTCGAGGGCGAAGTCGCGGTCGCTGACGGCGTCCAGCGAGTTGGCCGCCGGGGCGTCGAAACCAAGCTCCTTGGCGGTCAGCGTGCGATCGACGGGAAAGCTCGTTCCCGCCAATGCGGCAGAGCCTAACGGCGAGATGTTGACCCGCTTGCGGCAGTCGCGGAAGCGCTCCCGGTCCCGGTGCGCCATCTCGAACCACGCCATCAGGTGGTGCGCGAACGTCACCGGTTGCGCGGTCTGCAAGTGCGTATAGCCGGGCATCACCGTTTCGGTGTGGGCATCGGCTAAGTCGGTCAGCCGGGTAAGAACCTCCGACAGCTGCGCGTCGACGTCGTCGACAGCCTCGCGCAACCACAGGCGGATGTCCGTCGCGACCTGGTCATTGCGCGAGCGGCCCGTGTGCAGCTTCTTGCCGGCTTCGCCGATGCGCTCGACGAGCCGCGACTCGATGTTCATGTGCACGTCCTCCAGCGCCGGGTCCCAGGAGAACGTGCCTTGTTCGATCTCGGTGCGGATGTCGGTCAGGCCGCCGACGATGGCGTCCCGCTCGGCGGCGGTGAGGACGCCGATGTCATGGAGCATGCGGGCGTGGGCCTGCGATCCCGCGATGTCCTGCCGGTAGAGGCGTTTATCGACGTCCACGGATGAGGTGAAGCGGGCGACGAACGCGTCCGTCGGCTCGGTGAAACGCCCACCCCACATCCTGTTCCCAACGTCGGGCTCGTTTGCAGGGGACGGGCTGGCAGCGTTGCGCGCGCGTTCGGCGTTGGTGGGGTTCTTTTCGTGCGGCATCGTGGAAGCGCCGGAGGTCGGATGCGGGGCGGCGCGTTTTCGGCGAGTCTTGGATAGTATAGCGGCGCTTGAGAACCTTTGGATGCGGCTTCCCAGCCATGCGCAGGATCCGGATCGCTACCCGTCGCAGCCGACTCGCCATGACGCAGACGCAGTTCGTCGCGTCCCTCCTGAAGGTCCGTGAGCCGGCGCTCCAGGTGGAACTTGTGAGAATCACCTCGCAAGGCGACCGCGACCAGTCGCCGTCCCTTGCGCAGGCGGGCGGCAAGAGTTCGTTCGTAGGCGCCCTTGAGGAGGCCGTGCGGGATGGCCGCGCCGACTTGGCCGTGCACAGCATGAAGGACGTTGCCGTGCGGGTACCGGACGAGTTCGCGCTGCATACATTCGGCCCCCGTGCCGACGTCCGCGATGCGTTGGTGGCCAACGGTACCGCCGTGGCACTCACCGCGTTGCCCTGCGGTGCTCGCGTGGGCACGGCGAGCATTCGGCGGCGAGCCCTGTTGCTGACACTGCGTCGCGACCTCGAGGTCGTACCCGTCCGGGGCAACGTGGACACGCGCCTCGACCGTCTCGATGCGGGCGGCTACCACGCCTTGCTGCTCGCCTGCGCCGGCTTGGACCGGTTGGGACTTGGCGAGCGGATCGGACAGCGCGTTGACGCGGGAGTCCTCGTTCCTGCTCCCGGACAGGGTGCCTTGGCCGTCGAGTACCTGGCCGGGCGCGAAGACCTCGACGCCTTGGTCCGCACCGGTGTGGACCGCGAGGTGGAACGCGCGGTCGCGGCGGAGCGGCAGGTGACTTGGCGGCTTGGTGCCGACTGCGCCATGCCATTCGGTGCCTTTTGCGCGGTGCGCGACGGCGAACTCGCGCTGACGACCGTTGCAGCCGACCCCGACGGCACGCGCATGCTGCGCGTCGAGCTAAGCGGCGACGACCCGGTGGCGCTCGGCGACGATGCGGCAGCGCGGTTGCGCAAACTCGGGGTCGGTGACCTGCTCGGCACTCGTGCCGATGACGACGGTTGATGCGGATCTGGGTGACCAGGACCGAGCCGGGCGCCAGCCGTTTGTCGCGACGACTGACCTGCGCCGGGCATGCCGTTCTCAACGCCCCGGTGCTGAACATCGAGGCCACGTCGAATGTTGCCCCGACAGGGTGCTTCGACTTCGTCCTGTTCGTATCCAGCCATGCCGTGGAGCGCGCCTTCGCGACCGGTTGGGGTCCTGCGCTTTCCCCAGGGGTCGCCGCCGGAATCGGCAGGTCGGCGGAGATCGCATTGCACAGGCGAGGCATCCGAACGAGGCTTTGCGGCGTGGCCGATGCTGCGGCGGTGACGCGCGCGCTGGTGACACCGCCGCCGCGGACCTTGGTCGTCAAGGGCGAAGGCGGGCGCGATGTCGTGCAGAATTGGGTGCGCTCGCATGGCGCATCCGCCGCGGAGTGGGACGTCTACAGGCGCGTGCCCGCGAAACCGGTTCTCGACGACGAGCGCATCGATGCCATCGTCGCGGCGAGCGGTGACGGCTTGCGCGAGATCGCGGAAATCTGGTTCGCCGGCGGGCGCGGCGGCAGTGTCCACCTGCTGGTGCCGTCGTCGCGGGTGGCGGGTCTCGCCGTCGCCTGCGGGTTCGACAACGCCGTCGTGACCGCTGGTGCCGCGGACGACGCCGTCGTGGCGGCGCTTCTGAAGCTGCGGGAGGGTTGAGTTGGCGGAATTCGAGGACATCGACACACCGACCCCCGAGCCGCGCACGGCGCCCGTGCCGCGTGCGCCCCGCCGCGGCCTGGGGTTGTTGGCTTGTGTGCTGGCGTTGGCGGCGTTGGCGTGCAGCGGCTACCTCTATTGGCAACTTGTTTGGAGGGCTGGCGACGATATCGACGCGCGCTTCGCCGAGCTTGAGGCCGAAGTCGCTCGCGAAAGGAACGAGCGCGCTGCCACGGACGAAGCGGCGCGCGCCGAGCGCGAGCAACTCGCCGACGACTTGGCCGCGCAGGTGCAGGTGCTCGCGACCACGCGCGCAGCCCAGGCGCGGTCGACAGCCGCCAAAACCGTGCCTGCTTCGGTCGTGCCGCGAGATTGGCAACTTGCGGAGGTCGAGTACCTGCTTCGCCTCGCCAACATGCGCGTGCGCCTGGAACGCGATGCCGACGGTGCGACGGACGTGCTCTCGGCCGCCGATGAGATCCTCGCGCGGATCGACGACTTCGCCTTCCACGAAGTGCGCAGGTTGTTGGCTGACGAGACGGCGTCCCTGCGTGCTTTCGAGGGGGCCGATGTGGCGGGGTTGTACTTGCGGCTCGAGGCGGCCAAGGGCTTGATCGATCAGTTGCCGTTGCGGCTCCCGGAATACGTCGGCGGTGCCGACGAGCGGGACCGTGACGATGGAGGATCGGCGGGCGCGCCACCAGACGACGAACGCTCGCTTTTCGAAGCGCTGCTCGCGCGCGCGGACGGCCTGGTTCGTTTCCGCCGCCACGACCTCGACGCGCGCCGCCCGTTGTTGCCAGCGAACGAGGTGGAGGAACTCGAACGACACCTGCGCTTGGCCTTGGACCGGGCGCAACTCGCCGCCTTGCGCCGCGACCAGGCGATCTTCACCGCCAGTCTGTCGGCCGCTCGCGACACCCTGGACGCGTTCGTGGACCCGACCCGGGACGCGGCCGCCGCACTGGGCACGGAAATCGAGGCGCTGCTCGCCATGGATCTCGCGAAGCCCCTGCCGGACATCTCCGGCTCGCTGACCGAACTCCGGGACCTTCGCCAGGTCACGGCCGAAGACGGCTGATGTTTTTCTGGCTCGTCCTGTTGGCCGCCGCCTTGGCGGTAGGTGGCTTGTTGGCGGCGGCGATGCTGCACGACCCGGGTTACGTCCTGGTGGCGTACGGCGGCATCACCTTGGAGACCAGCTTGTGGCTTGCGCTCGGCGCCCTGGTCGCATTGTGGCTGACTGTTGCCGTCGTGGCCTCGCTGATTCGACGCTCTCGGGCTGGCGGTACGCGATTGGCGGGCTGGGTGCGTCTACGCCGATCGACGGCGGTTCGCACGCGGTCCGTCCAGGGAGCGATGCTCTTGGCCGAGCAGCGCTGGCGCGATGCCGAACAGGTCTTGCTCGAGGCGGCGGAGAAAGGCGACGCCGGGCTCGCCGACTATCTCGGTGCGGCCCGGGCGGCCAACGCCGGGAACCGGTTCGAACAGCGCGACCGCATACTCGACCAAGCCAAGACCGCTCTGCCCGAGGCGTCGTTCGCGGTCGACCTCGTCCGCTCGGAACTGCAGCAGCAGGGCGGCCAGTGGCGACGCAGCGTCGCGACGCTGGAAGCGTTGCGCGGCCAGGCCCCCCGCCATCCGGTCGTCCTCATGCGCCTGTTCGGAGCCCACAAGGCGCTCGCGGACTGGCAGGCGGTCGCCGACCTCGCGAACGCGCTGCCGACAGAGGCGGGCGCGGATCTCGACACGGTGCAGGTGGCTGTCTGGCGAGCCCGGCTCGGTAGTTCCCAGCATAGCGGCGACAGCTCGCTGCACGTCCGAAACACGTGGAAGGCGATGCCGAAGCGGCTGCACGACAACGAGGAACTGTTGCTCGAATACGCGGAATTGGCGGCGCCGACCGATGCCGAGGCGGCCTTGCGCCAAGGACTGCAGCGACATTGGCGGGCATCGTGGGTGCGCCGCTACGGCACGCTTGCCGGCGATGTCGCCAAGCGACGCAAGGAGGCGGGGAGCTGGCTCGCCGCCCATCCCGGGGACGCCGACCTCCAACTCACGTTGGGTCGCCTGGCAGTCGCCGACGGCGACGTCGATCAAGCACGGACACACTTCGAGGCCAGCTTGCAGGCCCGGCGGGATGCCGAGACGTTGGTTGAATTGGCGGGTCTAGCCGACGAGTCTGGCGATCAGGCTCTGGCCAATGGCTACTACCGCGAAGCGCTGGAGAACAGTCGGGCCTTAAGCGCCCGTGCGCAGGCCTAGCGTCCCCGCATCGACGAGAAGAACTGCTCGTTCGTCTTGGTTTCCTTGAGCTTGTCGACCATGAACTCGATGGCGGCGATGTCGTCCATGTCGTGCAGGAGCTTACGCAGGATCCAGACGCGCTGCAGTTCGTCCTCGGGCAGAAGTCGCTCCTCGCGCCGGGTGCCGGACCGGCGGATATTGATGGCCGGCCAAACGCGTTTCTCGGCGATCTTCCGCTCGAGGTGGATTTCCAAGTTGCCGCGGCCCTTGAACTCCTCGTAGATCACCTCGTCCATCTTCGAGCCCGTGTCGATCAACGCGGTGGCGATGATCGACAGGCTCCCGCCTTCCACGAAGTTGCGCGCGGCGCCGTAGAAGCGCTTGGGCCGCTCCAGCGCATTGGCGTCCACGCCCCCGGTCAACACCTTGCCGGACGACGGCACGATCGTGTTGTAGGCACGTGCCAGGCGGGTGATGGAGTCGAGCAGGATGACGACGTCCTTTTGGTGCTCGACGAGGCGCTTGGCCTTCTCGATGACCATCTCCGCGACCTGCACGTGCCGCGACGGGGGCTCGTCGAACGTGCTTGCCACGACCTCGCCGCGGACCATGCGGCGCATGTCCGTCACCTCCTCGGGGCGCTCGTCGATCAACAGCACGATCAGCACGACGTCGGGGTTGTTGGCGGCGATGGAGTCGGCGATGTTCTGCAGCATCAGGGTCTTGCCGGCCTTCGGCGGTGAGACGATCAGGGCTCGCTGACCCTTGCCGATCGGTGCGATCAGATCCACGATCCGGGACGACAGGTCCTGGGTCGTTCCGTTGCCGCGTTCCAGCGTGAGGCGTTCGTCGGGGAAGTCCGGTGTCAGGTTCTCGAAGAGGATCTTCTGCTTCTTGGAGTTCGGCTCGCTGAAGTTGACCTCGTCGATCTTGAGTAGCGCGAAGTAACGCTCTCCGCCGCCCTTGGGTGGTCTGATCTTGCCGGCGATGCCGTCGCCCGTGCGCAGGTTGAAGCGCCGGATCTGGTTCTGCGAGACGTAGATGTCGTCCGGACCGGCGAGGTACGAGCCGTCGGCGGAGCGCAGGAAGCCGAATCCGTCGGGCAGGATTTCGAGGGTCCCTTCGCCGTAGATGTCGTCGCCGTTGGTGGCCTGCTTGCGCAGGATGGCGGCGACGACTTCGTTCTTGCGCGATCGCGCAAGGTTGTCGAGGCCCATGCCGCGGGCCATTTCGACGAGTTCGCCGACGGGTTTGCGTTTCAGGTCTGTGAGGTTCATGGCGGGTCTTTCAGTGCTTCGGGGGCTGGCTCGATCGGCCGGGGGGCGCGTGGAGGGGCGCGTACCTTGGGAGTCTGGGTGGGAGCCGGCAGCGTTCGATCGCGCCGTGGCGGATGACTTTAACACCGGGGAATCGACCGCGTCCACTTACCGCGGATGACGCGGCTAGATGTTGCTGTCGAGGAACGCCGCGAGTTGCGACTTGGACAGCGCGCCAACCTTGGTCGCCTCGACTTCGCCGTTGCGGAACAGCATCAGGGTGGGGATGCCGCGAATGCCGTACTTGGGTGGCGTTTGCGCATTGGCGTCGATGTCGAGCTTGCATACTTGGACGCGGTCCGAGTACTCCTCCGCGATCTCCTCGAGGATCGGGGCGATCATCTTGCACGGTCCGCACCACTCGGCCCAGTAGTCGACGAGTACGGGTTTGTCGGCACCGAGGACTTTGTCGTTCCAGTCGGCATCGGTGACGTGTTGAATATGATCCGACATTGCGGCTCTCCTTGACGAATGGATCGTGAGGTTGGCGTGCGATCTGCGTTGGACGAACGGCGCTTGAAACGCTATAGCGGCGACCTCAAGTCGGACACATAAGAGTTCGCGGTCACCGTTCCTCGCGAACTATAAGCAAAACCGGCGGTGGACCGCAACGCGTGGAAATCCCCGTGCCGCTCGCCCTTAAAGCGCCTCGGCTACGCGCTTTGCGAAGTACGTCAGGATGCCGTCGGCCCCGGCGCGCTTCATGCCGAGGAGTGCCTCGGTCACCACCCGCTCGTCGAGCCAACCGTTGCCGATGGCCGCCATCAGCATGGCGTACTCGCCGCTGACCTGGTAGACGAAGGTGGGCGCGCCGAAGGCGTCCTTGACGCGTGCGACGATGTCGAGATAGGGCATGCCGGGCTTCACCATGACCATGTCCGCGCCCTCCTCGAGGTCGAGTTCGATCTCGCGCAGCGCCTCGTCGCTGTTCGCGGGGTCCATCTGGTAGGTCATCTTGTCGCCCTTGCCGAGCGTCGCCGCGGAGCCTACGGCGTCCCTGAAAGGCCCGTAGTAGGCCGACGCGTACTTGGCCGAGTACGCCATGATCCGCGTATTGGGAAAGCCGGCCGCCTCCAGCGCTTCGCGGATGGCGCCCACCCGGCCGTCCATCATGTCGGACGGTGCGATCACGTCGGCCCCGGCACGGGCGCAGGTGAGGGCCTGGGCGGTGAGCGTATCGATCGTGAGGTCGTTCAGGACGTAGTCATCGTCGTCCAGGATGCCGTCGTGGCCGTGCGTGGTGTAGGGATCGAGGGCCGCGTCGGTGATGACGCCGAGCGTGGGACAAGCTGTCTTGACGGCCGCGACGGCGCGCGGAATCAAGCCGTCCGGATCCACGGCCTCGCTGCCGTCGGCCGTCTTGCGTTCAGCGTCGACGTAGGGAAAGAGCGCGACGGCCGGGATGCCGAGGTCGGCGGCTGCGCGTGCCTCCTCGACCAACAGATCGATGCTCAAGCGGTCGGTGCCGGGCATGGAGGCGACGGCTTCGCGACGATGCTCGCCTTCGATGACGAACATCGGATAGATCAGGTCGTCCACGGTGAGCGTGTTTTCGCGTATCAGCCGGCGCGAGAAGTCGTCGGCGCGGTTGCGCCGCATGCGGGTCATCGGGAAGCTCATCGGGGAACTCTACCAAACGAGGTTGAGCAGCGTGCCGGCTGGCGCGGCGTTGCCGCTTGCATTCTGTGGCGCAACGCTCTTGACTTACGCGTTCGTCTCTCGCGATGGACCCTTTGATGAAGTTCGGCATTTTCTACGAGCACCAACTGCCGCGGCCGTGGACCGACGGTGAGGAACAGAAGCTCTTCAACGACGCCCTGGAGCAGGTGGAGGTCGCCGACCGGCTCGGGATCGACTTCGCCTGGGAGGTGGAGCATCACTTCCTCGAGGAGTATTCGCACTCATCGGCGCCGGAGGTCTTCCTGGCGGCGTGTTCGCAACGCACCAAGAACATCCGCTTGGGCCACGGTATCCGCCAGGTCATTCCGGAATACAACCACCCGGCGCGGACGGCGGAGGTGATCGCGACGCTCGACCTCGTGTCGAACGGTCGCGTGGAGTTCGGCACCGGCGAGTCGTCCGCCGAACTCGAACTCGGCGGCTTCCGCATCCCGGTGGAGCGCAAGCGCAAGATCTTCATGGAAGCCGTGGAGCAGATCTGCAACATGCTGGCGATGGATCCGTACCCGGGCTACAAGGGCCAGTACTTCGAGATGCCGTGCCGCAACATCGTGCCGAAGCCCGTCCAGCGTCCGCATCCGCCGCTGTGGGTGGCGTGCTCGCAGCGCGAGACGATCCGCATGGCGGCCCGTCTCGGCATCGGCGCCCTGACCTTCGCCTTCGTCGACCCCGCCGAGGCCACCGAGTGGGTCGACGAGTACTACGGCATCATCAAGAGCGAGGCATGCGTGCCGATCGGCCACGCCATCAATCCGAACATCTGCATGGTGTCGAGCTTCTCCTGTCACCAGGATCGCGAAGAGGCCGTCCGCCGGGGTCTCGACGGCTTCGAGTTCTTCGGTTTCGCGCTCGGCAGCCTGTATGCCTTCGGCGAGCACAAGCCAGGCCGGACGAACCTCTGGCAGCAGTTCGAAGGACTCAAGCAGAGCCGCCAGGAGCCCCAGGACATCACCCAGGCGCTCTCGGGCAGCCGGGGCGGGATCGGCACGCCCGACGACCTCCGGGAACACCTGCTCAAGTTCGAAGAGCGGGGCGTCGACCAGGTGACCTTCATCCAGCAGGCGGGCCGGAACCGCCATGAGCACATCTGCGAGTCGCTGGAGCTGTTCGCCGCCGAGGTGATGCCGGAGTTCAAGGAACGCGAAGCCGAGCGCGAACGGCGCAAGATGGAGGAACTCGCGCCCTACCTGGAGGCGGCGATGGCCCGCAAGGCGAACATGCCGCAACTGGCCGACAGCGACATCCCGGTGTTCAAGTCGCTGGGGCGCAAGGTTTCGGAGGAGTCCGAGCAGGAGAGTTCGATCTACGAGCAGCCCGCGAAAGCGGCTGGATAGCCCCAGCTCTGCCATGCGCGCCGACGCCGGACAGGTGCGCATGGCTCGCTGAACGCACCGGGCAGATTCGGCGCGACCTTTTCGGGTGCTGGGGCATCTAACCCGACATGTCCCGGTTTGGTGACATCCGACTCGATGCGGCGATCGTCCGCCGGCTGATGCGCGGCGAGCGCAAGGCCCAGGAGATCGTCTACCGGGCCTACGCGAACCCCGTCTACACGATGGCGCGGCGGATGCTGCGCGATCCGGGCCTCGCCGAGGAGGCGACGCAGGACACCTTCGTCGACGTCCTGACCGGTGCGGCCAAGCTCGAGCGCGTGGAGGCGCTCAGTGGGTGGATCCGGACCATTGCGGTCAATCAGTGCCTGATGCGCCTGCGTTCGCCGTGGCATCGGCGCCGAGACGACTTGGCCGACGATGAGCCGACGGCCGATTTGAGCCTGGGTCGGGCCATCGACATCGACCAGGCCTTGGGCCGCCTTTCCGGGAAAGCGCGCATGGTGGTGTGGCTGCACTGCATCGAGGGCTATACCCACGACGAGATCGCGGCCGCGTTCGGGCGTTCGCCGAGCTTCTCGAAATCACAATTGGCACGCGCCTACCGCGTGCTTGCCGAACACTGCCGTCCGGTCGTCGACGGCGCAGAGCGAGGAACGGGAGATGAGCGATCACGAGCCGCGTGCGCCGTCTGACGCCCCCGGCGAGGCCGAGGTCAATGAGGCGCTCAACGCGTTGCCGGAACTGGGCGCGCCGGATCGTCTCTGGGACGGCGTCCGCCGGCGCATCGACGCGGCGCCCGCTAAGCGGCCGCGGCGAGGGTTCGCGCCCGTGGCCGTTGCCGCGAGCGTGCTGCTCGCGGCGGCGCTCGGCGTTCTGCTCGCCATCGAGCCCGCGAACAGGGCTACGGCCCCGGACATCACGGCGTTGCTGGAACGCTCCCGCGCCGTCGAGGCTGAGCGGCGTGCTACGCCGGTCGTGCTCTCGCCGAGCGGGGTCGAGCGCGTCCTGCAGGTTCGCATCGGCGGCATCGATGCGCTGCTCAACGAACAGTTGCTGCAAGGAACAGATCCGGGCGCGCGGCAGGCGTTGCTGCGCGAGCGGGTCGAACTGATGGAAGACTTGAAACATATCGAACGCTACCGCCGGAACGAGCTGTTCCAGCAGGCGGTGTTCTAGAGGAGAGTAAACGATGAAGAGAATGATCGGTGTTCTGGCTGTTGCGGTGACGACCACGGCTGGCGCGCATGATGAAGACGCCTTGGCCGAGACGCGCGCCAGCTTGGAGGACGCGCGTGCCCGATTGGCCGAGGCGGCGCGGGAAATGGCGGAGGCGACCCGCGAGCAGTTCGCCGCCCGCTCCGACCGCGCCATGATCGGCGTGCTGATCGCGGACCAGGACGAGCAAGGCGTCCTCGTTGGCGGCGTCACACCCGACGGCGGTGCGGAGGCCGCGGGGGTTCTCGCCGACGACCTCATAACCGGAATCAACGGTGAGCCGCTCACGGGTCTCGACAGGCCCGTTCGACGGCTGCGCGAAGTCCTCGACGACGTGACAGCGGGCGATCCGGTCAACGTGGTGATTCTGCGCGACGGCGAGTTGAGCGACGTCGAGGTCGTCACCACGAAGGCCTATCGTGGCGACTTGGTGCCACACTTCGATTTCGACTGGCTGCCACGGGTCGACGTTCCGGCTCGCGTCATGGCCTTCCGGGATCGTTTCGAGCGGCGCGGCAACGACTTGAAGCTCGTCGACATCGGCGAGGATCTGGGCGACTACTTCGGCGTCGATGCCGGCGTCCTGGTCCTGGACACGCCCGCGAACAGCGACCTGCGGCCCGGCGACATCGTCAAGCGCATCGACGATGCCGATGTCGGATCGTCCTCCGAGGCGTATCGACTACTGGCGGGCGACGGCGAAGCGGCGGTCGAGGTACGACGCAAGAACCGCTCCGTCGACGTGACGGTGGCCAAGCACTCGCGCCGACCGGGCGTCTTCGTCTTCAGAGCCGGGGACGGTGACGAGGAACACGAGGACGAGGTGGAGGTCGAGGTCGACGTCGGGGAAGCGCACTAGCGCGCAAACGCGAGCGCTTTAGCGCTGGCGCCAGTAGGTGACTGTCAAGGCCACCATGCCGACAAAGCCCACCAGCGCCGCCGCCGGGATCATGAACCCCTGCTCGGTGCACTCCCCGGTGCCCTGCGCCATGTGGCGGAGAACGTCGAGCACCGGGAATACGTCGATCATGTAGTCGAAGTCGACGCCGCAGCCGGGCACTTGGTCGGCGGGAAGCGTCAGCAGGTAGAGGTGGCGGATCGAGAACGCGCCGCCCGCCAGGCTGGCGCCAACCGCGAGCAGCGGATAGATGCCAAGGCGCGGATTGTGTGCGAAGCCGGCGACGACGAAGAGCCCGGCCAGCATGATCCAGGCGCGCTGATTCAGACACAGGGCGCAGGGCAGTTGACCAAAGCCGTGCTCGAGCACCAACGCGCCAGCCGCCAGGATCGCCGCCCACGCGATCGCAGCGAGGTTCCACAACTCCTTGCCGCGCCAACCGTCGAAGTGCATGGCCGGCAATGGTGGGACGTCCGCGAAATGGCGTCAAGGCGAAGCGTTCCCGCCGGGAATGCCGACGGCATGCTCAACGTCCGCTCGTCCATCGGCCGCCAAGGAGCACCTCGTCGCCCCCTTTGGCCCGCGGCGCCGTGTATATCCGCGCCGGCCTTGTCTCCGGTATAGGTGCTTGTACGACTGTAATCACCTGACCTCGTCGCTATGGTGGTGGCCACAGGTGGGGTGTCTCGGTTTCGTGTCGAACCCGTGCTCTTTCCGTGCCCTTGAGTCACGGTCAGAGGTGACGCGGCCGGACAAGTGAATGTCGTTGCGTTTGGTTTTCGCCGTTCGTTTGGTATCCGAGGAACGCCGCCGTCAGCAACATAGCGACGAACGGTGCAATGGCAGAATCCGACTCCCGGGAACCTCGCCCGGAACGACCCACTTGGCGCGGCGCGCTGCAGTTGACCCTCATAGTAGGGGTGATCGCGGCCGCGATCTTCTTCGCGCGCGCGCCGAGCCGAGATTACCTGGAGCTCGATCCCGAAGATGCGGAGCGCGCGATTGAGCCCACCGCGGCGGTGATCCAACCTGTTGCCACCACGGCATCCCGTAGCCTGCGACTGACCGGCATGGTGACGACGCTCGGCACTGTCGACGTCCGACCCGAGGTTTCGGGCCGGATCGTCATGGTGTCGGAGAACTTCCGGAGCGGCGGCGAGTTCTCGGCTGGCGAAACGCTGGTCCAAATCGAAAGGGAGGAGTTCGAACTGGCCCTCGTCAGGGCCAAGCACGGGTTGGAGTTCGCGCGTGGCCAGCTCCGCGAGAAGCAGGACGGGGAAGCCAGGGCCGATGACTTCAAGGAACGGTACCCCGATCGCGACCTGCACCCCTGGTTGGCCAGGGAAGGCGAGATTCAGCAGGCCCAGGCGCAGGTCGATGTCGCCGAAGCCCGGATCGCACTTGCCGAATGGGCGTTGGACAACACCCGGATCAGGATGCCGTTCGACGGCTACGTGACGAGCACCAGGGTCTCGGCGGGTCAGGTCGTCCGTGGCCTGGAGTCGAACCTGGGGGACGTCTTTCCCAAGCACCAACTGCGCGTGCGGGCCAAGATCTCCAACTTCGATTTGGACGCCTTGGAACCCGCCATCGGCCGCAAGGCGACCGTGACGGCCAACGGCCGCACGTACGACGCCGTGGTCGAACGGGCGTCCCGCGTTGTGGACGTCGACACGCGTCTCGCCAACTTGTACCTCGCGATCACCGACCAGGAACAGCGCAGTGTTCTTCCCCGACCTGGGACGTTCGCGAACGTGTCCTTGCAAGGACCCGCCTACGGCGACGTCTACGTGCTCCCCGAGGCGGCGTTGCAGATCAACGGCAGCGTGTGGCTGGTCGACGATGGCAGTGTCGCGTCGTTCACGCCGGACTCGCTGGGGCACGCCGAAGACGGCTGGCTGGTGCGGGCCTTCGATGCGCGGGAGGGTGTCGTCGTAGGACGGATTCCCGGCGTTCGAGAGGGACTCGCCGTCCGGGCCGTTGCTCACGAGTCGCCCTGATCAGGCCAGGTGCTGATGGCCAGCACAGCCCAAGGAGTTCGAGATGTCCGATGAGGCGGCCCCCGACGCCAGTGCCTCTGCATCCGGCAGGTTGATCGCCTACTTCTGCAGGAATCCCGTGGCACCGAGCGTCCTCCTCGCTCTCGTGTTCGTTGGCGGCATCGTGGCGTTGAACATGACGACGCTCGAGACCTTCCCCGAGTTCGACCCGCGCGTCGTCCGCGTCGAGGTGGCGTATCCGGGGGCGAACCCGGCCGAGGTGGAAGAGGACGTCGTCCGGCGCATCGAGGAGAGCCTTGTCGGCACCGTCGGGGTGTCGCGCACGGTTTCGGTTTCCCGCGCCGGGCTTGGCGTCGTCGAGGCCGAAATGGAGCCGTTCGCCGACGACATCGACACCCTGAATCTCGTCCGCACGGCTGTAGAGCGGATCGAGGACTTCCCCCCGCGGAACGCCGAGCAACCCGAGGTCACCAAGGTCGAAGTGAACCGAAACGTGCTGACGATCTCGGTCAGCTCCCCCACCTTGGGCCCGTACCAGTTGCGTCGCGCCGCCGAGCTCTTGCGCGACGGATTGCTGCTCCTGCCGAGTGTCGCGATCGTCGAACTGGTCGGCACGCGGGATCGAGAGATACGGGTGGAGGTGGACGAGGAGACGCTCACCCGCTATCGCATCACGATCGCCGACCTCGTGGAACTCATTCGCAAGACCTCGGTGAACGTCACTGGCGGCGAACTCAGAACGGAGTCCGGCGATATCGTGATGAGCACGCTTGCCAAGGGGGACTTCGCGGAGGACTTCGCGAGGATTGTGGTGGTTTCGCGCGATGACGGGTCGTTGGTTCGACTGGGGGAGATGGCAACCGTCCGTGACAGCCTTCTCGAGCAGGAGACCTACGCCACCGTTGATGGCGTGCCGACCGTGTTCCTGCACGTGCGGTCATCACCGGATACTTCTCCGCAGGATGCGAGCTCCGAGGTCCAGGCCTACCTCGCCTCGTATACACACCCGCAAGCCGTGGAGCTGGCCGTTTGGGACAGCGAAACCTGGGCGGTCGAAGACCGCCTGAGCCTCATTCTGAGGAACGGCATCGTCGGACTCACCTTGGTGTTCCTGGTGCTGCTCCTCGTGTTCGACCTGCGCACGGCGACGTGGGTGACCATCGGTGTCCCGGTCATATTCATCGGATCCCTTGTCCTTTTCCCCGCAGTCGGTCTCACCATCAATGTGATTGCGCTGTTCGCCTTCTTCGTGCTGATCGGGGTCGTGGTGGACGATTCGATCATCGTCGGGGAGAGCGTCGCGAGTTTCCGCGAGGCGGGCTACACCGGGCCGGACGCCGCAATCGCCGGCACGAAGGACGTCATCGCCCCGGTGACCGTGGGCGCGCTTGGGATCGTCATCGCCTTCGCGGTGCTGCTGCCACTCGACGGCTTGATCGGTCAGTTGCTTTGGGCGATACCCATGGTCGCCGTGGTCGTGCTGCTGCTGTCGCTAGCGGAGGCCGCGATGGTGCTTCCCGGTCACTTGGCAAGACAGGGACGTACCGACGTCTGGCCCCTGTCGGTAGCGCAGCGCGGCGTCCAGGGGTGGGTACGTCGCGTGATGCAGACGAGGATCGTCCCGTTGATCTCCTGGTCGGTTCGCACGCCGTTCTGGCCGCCAGCCGTCGTCGCCGCCAGCGTGCTCTTCGCCGTAGCGCTCTTGGCTTACGGGCTGGTTCCCTACGAGCCGGAGTTCAGTCTCGTGGACGACGAGGACGTGCAGGTCGACCTCGTGTTGCCGGCGAGCGCCCGGTTCGAGGACGTGGAGGCCGCGGCGGGTGCGGCGGCCCGTGCTGCCGAGGAGGTGGACGCCGCGTTCGACGGTTCCGCCATCAATGCCAAGGCCGTGGCCCTCGGTTTCCACATCCCTCGAGAATACGTCGGGGGAACCGACCCCTATCCGCCGCGGGGCAACGTCGCCTCCGTTCAGATCCGCCTCAATCCGCTGCCGCTGCGGACGTTGCCCGTCCAGGAGTTCAAGCATCGGTGGCAGCGAGCCGTCGCCAACATCCCGGGCGTCGAGTCGGTCGTCTTCCCCAACCGGAACCGGGGCCTCGCCGGCCTTTCTTACGCGTTGACGCACACCGACGCGGGCACCGTCCAGGCTGCGGCCACGGACTTCGGGGAGGCCCTGTCGCGCCTCGGCGGCCTCGCGAATGTCAACGACTCCATCTCGACGGGGAAGCGACGCTTCGAGGTTCGGCTGAACGAGGCCGGCCATGCCAGCGGCCTGACGTCGGCATCCGTCGCGTTGCAGCTACGGCACGCTTTCTACGGCGCGGAGGCCCAGCGGGTCCAAAGGGGGCGGGACGAACTCCTGGTCATGGTTCGCTACCCGCAGGACCGGCGCACCAGCTACCGAGACCTTCGCAACGAACTGATCCGCCTGCCCGGCGGACGGGAACAGGTTCCGTTGTACGCGATCGCGGATTTCGTCGAAACCGATACCCTCGCGGAGCGCTTGCGGATCGACGGCCGCAGCGCCGCGGTGGTTTCCGCGGACGTCGACCGCGACGCTGCTGCGTCGGACGCCGCTGAAGTCGTGACATCGACCTTGCTGCCGAGACTCGTGCGCGACTACCCGGGATTGCACATCCAGCCGCACGACCAGTCCAGGGAAGCGGCCAGGGCCCTCGACATCCTGCGCTACTCCATCCCCATCGGCTTGCTGGCCGTCTACGTCCTGCTCGCGTCGTTCCTGCGCAGCTTCGTACAACCCCTTTTGGCGATGGCGGGTATTCCCATGGCGTTCGTGGGAGCCGTGGTCGGCCACTGGATGCTCGGCTACGTGTTCAGCTTCACATCCATCCTCGGGCTGATCGCGGTGTCCGGGATCGTCGTGAGCGACACGACGCTTCTGCTCCACAGGTTCAACCGGGTCATGCTCGACCCGGAAATGCCTGCCGTGGCTGGCATTGCGGCAGCAACCCGGCAACGGGCCCGCGCGGTGCTGCTGACGAGCCTGACGATGGCACTCGGCCTCATGCCGATGCTGTTCAACGACAGCGAAACGATCCAGTTCCTTATTCCGCTTGTCGTGAGCATCACCTTCGGATTGACCTTCTCGGGCATTGGGTTGGTGTTCTTCCTGCCGGCCGTCACGATGCTGGTCGAACTGGCCAAGGGCCGCTTGCGTGCCTTGCGGGCACCGGCGGAGCCGGCCCCGCTCGCTGGCGAGTAGGAGCGACCGGTGGCCAATGGCGATCGCACCGCGGGCAATCCGCCTTGGACCGGCGTGTTCGAGTACATGGCCCACAACCGCGTCGGCGTAACGGCGATCACGGTCCTCCTGCTGGGACTTGGTACCGTCGCGTTCAACGCCAGCGTTTTCGAGCGATACCCCCCGATCGACCTGCGCACGGTCGTCATCAACGTCCCCTACGACGGCGCGACGCCGCGGGAGGTCGAGGAGGACATCGTCCGGCGGATCGAGGAGCGCCTCGTCTCGCTCGACGGCGTGGAACGCATGACCTCGGGAGCCTGGCGAGGCCGGGCCGAGATTCTCGTCGAGCTCAAGCAATGGACCGACTCGGCGGAGAAGCTCGAATTCGTCAGGACGGCGGTGGCGAGCATCGAGGACTTCCCGCCACCGGGTGCCGACGAGCCCGAAATCGTACTCAAGACGATTCTGCGCAACGTCCTATCCCTGGCCGTGACCTCCGCGACGCATAGCGGGGAACGTCTAAGGGCCTATGTCGACAGCCTTCGAGAGCAACTCCTGCTTTTGCCGAGCGTGCGGATCGTCGACGTGGTCGGCGCGCCGGTGCGGGAGTTCCAGGTGGATGTGGACGAAGCGCAACTGGCGCGGTACGGGCTGACGATCCGCGAGCTCGCGGCCGCGATCCGCACGTCGTCCTACAACGTCTCGGGCGGCGAGATCAGTACCGCGTCCGGAGACCTCGTCGTGAGCGCGCTGCAAAAGCGGAACACGGCTGCCGGCCTGGCCGACATCGTCGTTCTGAGCAGGCCGGACGGGACGATCGTCCGTCTCCGGGACATGGCGGAAGTCCGGGACGGCTTCGCGGAGGACCCGTTGATCAACACGGTGAACGGCGTTCCCGCGGTCTTCCTCGACATCGCCGCGCCCGCCGGCATCGATCCGGTCGACGTGATGGACGAGGTGGCGGAGTTTCTCGCCGCGAACCCGGCGCCGCCGGGATTGGACGTCGTGCCCTGGCTCGACCGGGTGTTCTCCGTCGAGCGGCAACTGACGACCATCGCCAACGGCGCACTGATCGGCGTGGCGCTGGTGTTTCTCGTGCTCGTCCTCGTGTTCGACTTCCGCATTGGGTTCTGGATCACCGTTGGGATACCGACTGCCGTCATCGGCTCGTTCATCGCCCTGCACATGTTGTCCGTGACGCTCAATGTCATGGTGGTCCTGGGCATCGCCGTCGTCATCGGGATCGTCGTGGACGATGCGGTGATTGTTGGCGAGAGCATCGCGCGACATCGACAGGCGGGACTCGGCGGCGTCCAGGCGTCGATCGCGGGTGCGCGCGAGGTGTTCGTGCCGGTCACCGTCGGCGTGGTCACGACCATGATCGCCTTTGCCGCCTTGCTGCCGCTCGATGGCAACGTCGGCCAGTTGATCAGCACCCTAGCGCTCGTGGTGATGGTCGTCCTGGCGTTTTCGCTGTTCGATGCCTTCTTCCTACTGCCGGCCCACCTGGCGGTCGATGGACGAGCAACCCGCTGGCCGCTGAGCGTGGTCCACCGGAAGGTGTCGAGTTCGTTCGACGCCTTGGTAGACGGCCGTCTCGGGGACTGGATCACCGGGTGTACCCGCCGTCCCGGCGTCCCGATTTTGCTCGGTCTCGCCCTCGTCGCTTTCGCCGTTCTGCTGTTCGCGACCAACGTCGTCAAGTTCGACGCGGTCGGCGACAACCTCGACGAGCGGCAGCTGCAGGTGGACCTGACGATGGCCGTCGGTACGCCGTTCGAGGAAACGGTGCGCGCCACCGAACGCATCGTCAAGGCGGCCCACGAGGCGAACGAGACAACCGGGCGCACGGCGGTCAACGCCATCAACGTCATCGTCGGCATGCATCGGCCGGTCGAGACGCTGCTCGGCGCGGCAGCAGCCGAGCCGGCGCGGCACCGCGCAACCGTCCAGCTGCGGTTGAATGTCCCGCCAGCCCGCGAGGTCTCGGTCGCCGAACTGAAGCAGACTTGGATCAACCACCTCGGCACGCTCGACGGTGCCGAAAGGCTGGCATTCAGGACCTCGACCCAGGCCACGGCAGCGGCGGTGGGGTATGTCCTGCTGCATCCGGACGAGGAGGACGTGGTCGCCGCGGCGACCGCGCTGAAGGAGCAGCTCCTGGCCTTGCCGTCGGTCTACGCTGTCGACGACACACTGGAGTGGGACAAGGTCAATTACGAGGTTGGCGTGACCGACTTGGGACGGGCCGGTGGGCTCGCCGAAGCCGACCTAGCGTACCAGCTCCGCAATCGCTTTTTCGGCGCGAAGGTGGACCGCATCGTCAGGGACGTGGAAACCATCGATGTCATGGTCCGCTACCCGATGGAACAGCGACGCAGTCACGCCGACCTCGGCGACGAACTCATCGTGCTGCCCGACGGCTCGACTGCGGCTCTCTCGAGCGTCGCCGAGACCGTGCAGCGGCAGGGCCTCGCGCAGCGACAGCGCGTCGATGGCTGGCCGGCGGTGACGTTCACGGTCTACTACGACAATGCGATGACGTCCTCCGAGGAACTCGAGGACCTGATGGAGGACCGGCTACTGGCCGGCTTGGCGGTGGACTACCGCGAACTGAGGTTCCTCCCGGCCGGTTCCTCTCGCGACACCGTCAAAACGCTCGGTGGTCTGGCGGTGACGTTCCCGGCGGCGTTACTCGTCATCTTCGCGTTGGTGTCCGTCCAACTGCGCAGCGTCCTGCAGCCGTTGTACGTCCTCGTGGGAATCCCGTTGGCGTTGGCCGGCGCGCTCTACCTGCATTGGGCGTTGGGCTACCCGGTGAAACTCACATCGCTCTACGGTCTGGTCGCAGTCTCGGGCGTCGTGATCAACGACACGCTGGTGTTCCTCCATGCCTACAACCGAATTCGGCGGCTGTCGCCGGCGGTGCCGGTTGCCGAAGCGGCGACCCGCGCGGCGAAGCTGCGCGCAAGACCCATCGTGGTCACGAGCGTGACGACGATCGTCGGCCTGCTCCCGATCGTCTACAGCAAGTTCGAGTCCGTGATCACGATCCTGCCGTTGTTCGTGAGCTTGATCGGCGGACTGGCGTTCGCGAGCTTAGGCCCGCTGTTTCTTGTTCCCGCGATCATGGTTGCGGTGGATCGCGTCCGGGGGGCCGAGTGGCGCGAGGCCCGGCTGGCATCGTCGTGAACGTGCACCGCGCTTCTGCGGCCGCATTCACTTGAAGCGGTACTGCGACAATGAGGAGGAGACGATGACGAATCGGACGCCAACAGGTACGCCCAAGAAGCGGTTTCCACGTCGGTCGGCCGGCGGGATTCGCAACCTACGACCGACCGTCGGTGTCTGCGTGCTGGCGCTCGCGGGGTCGGCGTACGGCGAGGCGGACGCCGGGAACGTGAAGCTCGAGCAGGTCCTGGTCACTGCGCAAAAGGTCGAAGAGAACATCGAGGACGTGCCGTCGTCGGTGTCGTCGATCGAAGGTGCCGAGGTGGAGGCGCGAGGCGCTGTGGACCTGACGGACCTCAACGGACTCGTGCCGAACATCGTCACGCAGCGAGTGATGGTCGGCAACGGCGGCAGCTTCGCCATACGCGGAATCGGGTTCTACGAAACGGACCCGTTGGCGGACTCGAAAACGCAGGTGCTGCTCGACGGCGCGCCGCATGCGCGGAACACGGGTGTGCTCCACGACCAGCTCGACGTGGAGCGAGTGGAAATCCTGCGGGGGCCCCAGGGGCCGCTGTTCGGCCGCAGCAGCCTCGCCGGGACGATCAACGTCATCACCAAGCCGGTGGGCGACGAGGCGGGTCTGACGGGTAGGCTGTCGCTCGCAGAGTACGGCACGCGACATCTGCGCCTGGCGGCCCAGTCCGGGGGCTTCATGGATAACGCCGTGCGCGCGCGGCTGTCCGCAGGAGTCCGTCGATACGATGGCCACGTCGAGAACGCGTACGACGGTCGGTCATTGGGCGCAATCGACGCGAGCAATCTGCGCCTCAAGGTCGACCATGCGTTGGACAACGTCTACAGCACTTTGACGGTCTACGCGGTGGATGAGGACGTGGATGGTCTCCCGGTCACCAGTTTCATCCAGGATCCGCGCGGCGTGGCCGATGGCGACGTGCACCGGGTCCGCCAGGACGAAGCGGGGCTCGCCGAGTCCGCCGAGAAAGGCGTGACTTTCAGGTCGGACATCGGCACGGGGGCGGGCACGGTGACGCTGTTGGCAAACACCCAGCAGGCCGACTTCCTCTCCTATTTCGATCTCGACGGGCGTGCGGGAACGACCCCGCCCGTCAGGGGCTCCGGCCTGATCATCAACCTTGGGTTCGGCATCGAGCACGAGGAGGACAGCCTCGAGATCCGCTTCCGCGACTCGCACAGCGAGCGCTGGGACTACACGGCGGGGGTCTTTCTCTTCGGCGAGGAGTCGACGCGCATCTCCTACCAGAACATCGGCGCACCGTACTCCGCGAGCTACGGGCTCGAAGACGCCTTCGTCACCGTGGAAGCGGGCCAGCGGACGAAGACGGCCGCGGTGTTCGGCCAGGCGGACTTCCATGCGACCCCGAAGCTCTCGCTGCTCCTGGGCTGGCGCGCGACGCGCGATGAGAAGACCGTGGACATCCGCCATGACCCGAGACCGCCGCCGGCCCCCCAAACGCCGCCGCGCACGCTCGATCTCACCAATACGTGGAATCAGACGACGTGGCGCGCCGGCGCGAGCTACGACCTGTCCGAGTCCGCGATGGTGTACCTGACCACGTCCACCGGTTTCAAGCCGGGCGGGTTCAACGGCCGTGCGACGCGCGTCGAGAACATCGGACCGTACGACGCGGAATACGCGACCAACCACGAACTCGGCCTCAAGGCCCGGGTCATGGACGATCGGGCACGGATTTCAGCGGCGGCGTTCGTCACCGACTACGAGAAGCTCGTGGGCCTTGTCCGGCGCCCGAACTTCACCGGGCGAGGGACCGAAGCCATCGCCATAAACCTCGGGGACGTCGACATCCACGGGCTCGAGCTCGAGTCCGAGTGGATCCTGACCGAGAATCTGAGCGCCAGCTTGTCGCTCGGCTACCTTGAAGCATCGTGGGCCGAGTTCCTTGTCGACCTGAACAACGACGGCGTGGCCACGGACAACTCGCACCTGGACGTCATCCTGGCACCGCGCTGGAGCGCTTCGGGCGCGCTGCGATACCTGCGGGATGTCGCCCGACTGGCCAACGGGCGCTTGGAGTTCCGCTTGGACGCACGGTACCAGTCTCGCTACAACGCGTACGGTCAAAGCAACGACGACATCTACTACCGCCTGCCCGCGACCAAGTGGAACGGGGCGATTTCGCTACTTTGGGGCGAAGGCAATAGCGTTGCGCTATTCGGTCGCAACCTGGCCGACGAGGACGCCTTGGCTTTCGCGTACAACGCGTTGGTTCCTTGGGGCACGTTCGATCCGCCGAGGATCCTCGGCGTCGAGGTCCAGTTCACCTTGTGACGTTCCGGCTTGGCCGGCCGAGATTCGAGGCAGCCTTCGCCCGCTGCGCCGGGCGGGTGGTCCTATGTGTCTACGGGGCCTGGTACGCCAACGCCGGAGGCGTTGACGATGCCGCGATTGCGGACGTCGGCAACGCCGCCGAGTGGCTAACCTACGGTCGCAATCACAACGAGCAACGCTTTAGCCCGCTTGATCGGGTCAACAGCGGGAACGTCGCCGAACTCAAGGTCGACTGGTACCTCGACATCGCCGAGCCGGTCGGGCTCGTCTCGACTCCCCTTGTTGCCGACTCGGTCATGTACTTCGTCGACTCCCGCAACGTCGTCCGCGCGGTCGACGCGGTCGGCGGCGAACTGCTCTGGACGTACGACCCCGAGGTTGCGAGGCATGCCGCTGACCGTATGCGCATCGCGTTCCTGCACGGCAGCCGGGGTCTGGCCTTGTGGGGCGAGCGCGTCTACGTCGCAACCGTGGACGGACGCCTGATTGCAGTCGAGGTGGCCACGGGCAGGCCGATGTGGACGACGCCCACGATCGATCCGTCGAAGGCGATGTACATCACCGGCGCGCCCAAGGCGTTCCGCGGCAAGGTGCTCATAGGCAACGGCGGTACCGAACACGGCCCGGCACGCGGTTACGTCACCGCCTACGACGCCGAGACGGGCGAAGAGGTCTGGCGGTTCTACATCGTCCCGGGGAATCCGGCCGACGGTTTCGAAAACGCGGCGATGGCAATGGCGGCGAAGACCTGGACGGGCGAGTGGTGGCGCACCGGCGGCGGTGGCAACGTCTGGCACGGAATGACGTACGACCCCGAGTTCAACGCCGTCTACATCGGCACGGGCAACGGGTCGCCCTGGAACCGGAGGATCCGCAGCCCCGGCGGTGGCGACAACCTTTTCTTGAGTTCGGTGCTGGCGCTGGACGCAGACACGGGCGACTACCGCTGGCACTACCAGACGACTCCGGGGGAGACGTGGGACTACAACTCCAACATGGACATGGTCCTGGCAGACCTCCGAATCGGGGGCCGCGACGTGAAGGCACTTCTGCACGCCCCCAAAAACGGATTTTTCTACGTGATAGACCGCCGCAGCGGCCGGCTAATCTCCGCCGAGCCCTTCGCGGAGGTGAGTTGGGCTAGCCACGTGGACACCGAGACGGGACGCCCCGTCGAGACACCGGGTGCCCGCTACCCGGACGGCGAGTCCGTTCGTGTCACCCCCGGACCGCCGGGCGCGCACAACTGGCCGCCGATGTCCTTCAATCCCGTGCATGGCCTCGTTTACATTCCCACCATCCACGAGGCCTTTGCGTTTTCGGACGAAGGGGTCGATGTGGGGCGTTGGCGGTCGCCGGACTGGTTGGCCCCTGTTCCCGGCGGCGGACACGGTGTCGCGATCCGCCAAGTCCCCCTGCCTCCCGACAGGCCCGTGGGCACGCTTCAGGCCTGGGACCCGGTGAGGCAGCGGCGGGTATGGGAGGTGGCGTTTGACACTGCATGGAATCCCGGCACGTTGACGACGGGAGGCGATCTTGTGTTCCAGGGAACGGCGGACGGCGACTTCGTGGCGTATCACGCGGCGACTGGCGAGGAGCTTTGGCGGGAGCACATGGGACTGGGCATCTCGGCACCGCCCATCACCTATGGCATTGGCGGGCGCCAGTACGTCGCCCTCTTGGTGGGCTGGGGATCGACGCCCGCAACCAGCGGCGGGCACGACAACTATCGGCTCGGCTGGGCGTATCGAGGCCATCCGCGCCGCCTTGTCGTGTTCTCCCTCGACGGGAAGCACACCGTGCCGGCGTCTCCGCTCCCGGCACCGCCTCTTCCGCTCGACGACCCCGAATTGGTTGTGGACGAGGATCTCGTTGGGCACGGTGCCGAGGTCTACGGCAACTGCCGCATGTGCCACGGCGGAGGCGCGGTCTCGGGCGGTGGCTCGCCCGACCTCAGGGCCTCGCGGGTCGTCCTGTCGGATACCGCGTTTGACGCAGTCGTGCGAGGCGGCGCGCTGACCGCACAAGGCATGCCGGCTTTTCCCGCGTTGGCGGATCGACATCTGGAGGCGCTGCAGCACTACATTCGCCGCCAGGCTCGCACAGCGTTGGGCTTGGACCCGGTCGCCGCGTCCGCTGCAGCGGACGTTCCCCCCTGAGGGCTGCGAGACGCCACCGCTTCGCGGTCGCCCCTATAGCCGTGTCGGGGCCCTAGAACAGTTCTTCCGGCCGGACCACGCGCGGTCCGTTGCCGACGGTCGGAGAGACACCGGGCAGTGTTTCGCGTGGCGCCATGTCGGCGAAGAAGAACTCGAAGATCGCGCTGGGATCCCCCGGCGCAGCCGGCCCTTTGCCGGGCACGACCTTGACGCTGACCACGCCTTCCGGCATGGGCCGGGTCACCTCGGGTTCGTCGGCGAGTGCCTCGCGCATGTAGTCGATCCAGATCGGCAACGCCGTGTTGGAACCGTACTCGCGTTCTCCGGCCGGTCGTCGGTCGGAGAAGCCGACCCACGTGGTGGCCACGAGGTTGGGGTGGTAGCCGTTGAACCAGGTGTCCCTGGCGAGGTCGGTGGTACCCGTCTTGCCGGCGATGTCGGTGCGGTCGAGTACCCGTGCGCGGCGCCCGGTGCCACGGCGGATGACATCGCGCAGCATCGAGTCCATGACGAAGGCGTTGCGCTCGCTGATCGCACGTGGGGCCGGATCGGGTGCGGGCGTCTCGGTCTCGGACGCCTCGCAGGGGTCGCAGACTTGGGGATGGTGGGGCTCGAGCACGACGAGGCCCTCGAGACGTTCGACACGGGCGATGATGTGCGGCTCAACGCGGAAGCCGCCATTGGCGAATGCGGCATAGCCGGCGGCCATGTCGATGGGTGCCAGCGTCATGGTGCCGCCGCCGATGGCGAGTTGGGTATTTTTCGGCATCGTGCTGGTGTCGAAGCCGAATCGGCTCGCGTGGTCGATGATCGGGTTCGCGCCAACGCGCCGCATGACGCGGATGGACACCGCGTTGCGGGACTGGAAGAGCGCTTGCCGGAGCGGCATCAGACCGCGGTAGTCGCCGCTGTCGTTGCGTGGCCGGTAGGTGGTCTCGAGATTTGCGTCCTCGAAGACCAGCGGCGCGTCCCAGAACATGGTGGCCGGCGTGACGCCCTGTTCCAACGCGGCCGAGTACACGAATGGCTTGAATCCAGACCCTGGCTGACGACTGCCCTGCAAGGCGTGGTTGAACTGCCGGGCGTGGAAGTTCCAGCCGCCGACGAGGGCGCGCACCGCACCGGTCCTCGGATCGAGGGACACCAGGGCGCCTTGTATCTCCGGCACTTGGCTCAATCGCCAGCCGTCCTCGCTCGGTTCGATGCGGACCACGTCGCCGACCGCGGCAACGTCGGTCGCCTCGCGCGGCAAGCGTCCAAGGGCGTCGGTGCCGAGGAACGCTCTTGCCCAGCGTAGCCCGTCCCACTCGATCCTGACGTTCGCGCCGTCCTGGCGACGCACGGCGATGGCGCGTTCCTCGACCTCGACCACGAAGGCAGGCTCCAGGCCGGACATCACGGTGTAGTCCGCAAGCGCATCCGCCGCGGGCGCATCCGGGTCGACGCGGCCCTCGGGGCCACGGTAGCCGTGGCGACGGTCGTACTTCATCAGCCCGGTGCGGACCGCGCTCTGCGCCGCAGCTTGGTGCTTGGCGTCGAGGGTCGTGTAGGCCACGAAGCCGGAGTAGAGCTCGGCGCCGTAGCGCTCCTCGAGTTGCTGGCGTACCCATTCGGCGGGGTAGGGTGCCGGCAGGTCGATCTCGGGGTTGAATTGCGCCGCGGTAATGGGCGCTTCCCGTGCGGGCCGGTACTCGGCCTCGGTGATCGAGCCCTGCTCGAGCATTCTACGCAGCACCAGATTGCGCCGCTCGAGCGCCCACTCCGGCCCATTGATGGGGTTGCCTCCGCTCGGCTTCTTCATGATTCCCGCGAGCATGGCGAGCTGGGCGAGATTCAACTCGTCCACCGGCTTGCCGTAGTACGTGTGGGCCGCCGCCTGGACGCCGTAGGCCCTCTTGCCGAACGACATGATGTTCACGTAGAGCTCGAGGATCTGCTCCTTGCTGAGTTCCTGCTCGACCTTGAGCGCAAGCAGCATCTCTTTGAACTTCCTAATGAATTCCTGCTTCGGCGAGAAGGAGACGACCTTCGCCAGTTGCATCGTGATCGTGCTTGCCCCGGTGCGTTCCTCGGGGAAGGTCAGCAGGTTGATGAAGTCGTTGGTGAAGGAGATCAGGTCGATGCCGACATGGTCGTAGAACCGCTTGTCTTCCGTGTTGAGCAACGCGTCGATGAAGGACTGCGGCACGTCGGCCAGCTTGATCGGGATCAGCCTGTCTCCGAACTCGGCGATCAGCGCGCCGTCGGCGGTGTAGATGCGCAGGGGCGTCTTGAACGAGTAGCGCGTGTAGGTCTCCGTGGACGGAATCTGCGGGTCCAGATAGAGAAATGCTGACGCCAATCCGAGAGATGTGCCACAGACACCGGCTGCTGCGAGCCACACAATGACCGCCGCAACACGCTTCAGACCGGTTCGCGAGTCCCTGGGCGGGTTCAGCAAGCGACGGTGATTTGGATCGTTGCGCATCGTTTTGGCGGCTTTCAAGAAGGGAGTTTCACGTGGCCTTGTTCAAAGGGAGATCCTGTCCTCCACTGGGTATCGACATCGGCTCGGCGTCGGTCAAGCTCGTCGCCCTTTCCTGGCGCGGGGGGCGGTGCCGGGTAGACGGCTTCGCCATCGAGCCACTGCCGGCGGCGACCGCGGACAGGGGCAATATAAGCGATGCCGCCATCGTTGGCGAAGCCGTCCGTCGCGCCTGGCGAGAGGCGGGTGCCAAGGCCAAGACCGCGGTCCTTGCGGTGGCCGACTCGGCGGTGGTGACGCGCACGTTGTTATTGGACGCGACGCTGACAGGGGACGAACTCGAGGCCGAGGTCGTCCTCGATGCGGAACGCAGCATCCCGTACCCGATCGATCGCGTCGCGCTTGATTTCGTGTCCCTCGGCGCGTGTGCGGACGACCCGGCGCTGAAGCGGATTTTGCTCGCTGCCTGTCCGCGGGAGCAGGTGCTCGCGCGCGAAGCCGCGGCGAGTCACGCCGGGCTCACGGCGGCAGCCGTCGAGATAGAGTCGTCCGCGCAACATCGGGCCATGCAGGCGGCCAAGGGCGACGAAACCGTCGTCGGCATGCTCACCGTGGGCGACGATGCGTTGCGGCTGGCTGTGTGGCGCCGGGGCGAATCGGTCTTCGTGAAGCATGAACCCATGCCGATGTCCCTAGCCCACGACGACGGACCGACGCCGGGGGCGACATTGGATGCGGCCTCGCGTCTGCTCGACGCCTATGCGGCGGCGATGCCGGCCGACGGCGTGGGTCGGTTGCGCCTTGCAGGTGGTGGCGCGGCGCGGGCCGTGTTCGCGGCCATGACGAACGCACACTTCGGCATGAGCGTGGAGTTGGCGGATCCGTTTGCCGGCATGGCGGCTCATGCACGCGTCGACAAGACCGCATTGGCCGAAGCGGCGCCGGCTCTCGTGACGGCGTGCGGTCTCGGCTTGTGGCCCGGCGATGACGGCCCTTAACCTCCTGCCGTGGCGCGAGCGGCGGCGGCAGCGTCGCCGCCGGGCTGTCGTCGTCGGTCTCGGGTCGTCGTTTGTCGCCGCGGCGGTGGTCCTCGGGGTGGCTTGGCAAGTCAACGGAAGTGCCCTCGTCGCCGTGCGGGACCAGAACACCCGTCTGGGCGGGCGGATCGCGGAGCTCGACAGCCGCTTGCTTGAGTTGACCGACATCGAGCGCGGCAACACCGAGATTGCGTGGCGGATCAGCGCTTTGCGCCAGTTGGACACGGAGCGCGTCGAGGCGGTTCGCGTCTTCGCCGATTTGGCGAGCACGCTGCCGCCGGGCTTGCGCTACACCGCCGTGGCGCGGCGCGGCGGGATGGTCTCGGTGCGCGGCACGGCGGACGCCGAAAGCAGCGTGTCGACGTTCATGCGCAACCTCGCGCGTTCGGCACGGTTCGGCGCGCCGAACTTGCAGAACATCGCCGACGCCGCGGACTCCGGCGGGCGGGCGATGTTCGAGCTCAGCTTCGAGGTGGCGCGTCTGCCGGACGACGCCGCGGCGCTGGAGTCCGCCCATGCGCGTGAGTGAGATCGACCTCGCCGATGTTGCCGCTTGGCCGACATGGCTGAAAGTGGTGGCGCACGTCGCGGTGGCCGGGTGGGTCCTCGGCATGGGCCATTGGCTCGTGCTCGGCGAGCAGCGCCGGGAGCTGGCGTCGCTGGCTCGCACGGCCAGCGATCTCGGTCGGACCGTCGAGGCGAAGGCTGAGTCCGTGCGCCGCGTCGGGGTGGCTGATCAGCGCCGGGCACAGCTTGAGTCGACCCTCGCGACGGCCTTGGGCCGACTCCCGACAGCCGTCGACCTGCCGAGGTTGATCGAGGAACTCAGCCGGGCCGCGGTCGAAAGCGGCTTGGTGATCGAGAGCATCCACGTGTCCGATGACGAGCCACATGACGACTACGTCGCGATGCCGATCGCGCTGGTTGTCACGGGGAGCTATCACCAATTCGGGGAGTTCATGGCCGCTGCCGCAGGGCTCGAACGCCCGCTGACCCTCTACGACTTCGAGATCGACGCCGGCGGCCGCCCATTGACTCTCACGCTCGCCGGCCGGGCCTATCGGGCGGTCGATGGTGCGGGCGGCGGTGGCGCCGCGTCCGTGCCGGAGCGGGTCCGCGTGGCTTACGGCGGCACCGGGCGCAGTCCGTTCCAAGTCGACGACACGCCGGAGCCGCATGGTCCGGACCGTGAGATGCAGGGCAAGCAGCCGCTCGAGCGCTTCGCCCTCGCCCGCCTGCAAATGGTCGGGGCGTTGGCCCGCCGCGGAGTGGCGGTCGGGCTGGTTCGAGATCCAACCGGGCACGTCCATCGCGCTGGCGTGGGCGACCGTTTGGGGCTACACGGCGGGCGAATCATCAGCGTTGGGTTCGACGGCATGGAAATCGTGGAGACGCTCAGCGACCACACGAGCGGCTGGGCGCGCCGCGTGCACCGAATGGAACCGAAGGGACGGCAAGATGCCGTGAACGACGAGCACCTCGCGGCTGACATCGGGGATGAAGAATGAAGTTTCTGGGTTGCGTTACGGTCGCTGCGTGTTGCACCGCGCTCGGGGCACAGGGCGTGCTTGAGGCGGAAGAGCCCTCAGCCGGGGAGCGCGAGGGGCCTGCCCCTCGCATGGAAGAGCCC
>JAPOVK010000011.1 GCA_026708185.1 Gammaproteobacteria bacterium
TCGCGCGGGCGGGCTACCGGGCAGGACGACGCTTTGGCGAGGTGCTGTGCGCGGACCTCGATGGTTTCGTCCCGGAACAGGCTATCCCCGATGGCATGGCGGTGCACGACTGCGTCGACGTCGATGAGCACGCACGCGCGCAATGCCATCGCGATGCGTGGAGTTCGCTCGACCACATCGGCCGGCCCGACGCGGTCTCCCAGTTCCATGACCACATCTACCACGCGCTGCGTCGGGCCAAGCGCTACGACCCGGAACTGGACCTGGTGGTCGCCAAGACAGACGGCGAGTTGGCCGCCTGCAGCATCGCTTGGGTGGACGACGTGAGTCGTTTCGGCGTATTCGAGCCGGTTGGCACCTGTCCCGCCTATCGCGGTCTGCGGTTGTCCGCGGTCCTGGTCGAACAGTCGATGCTGCGCCTGCGCGAGCGCGGCATGAGGCACGCCTATGTCATGTCCTCGGAGTCCAACAATCCCACCGCCTATCGGGCGTATCGGCGGTCCTTCGAGCCCATCGGGAAGCAGCGCTTCTACTACAAGGACTTCGCCAACAGGTGAGATCTGGCAAAGCCAACATCCTGTTCGTGTTTTCCGACCAGCAGCGTGCGACTGCGTTGGGCTGTTCTCCTGGTGACGAGGATCTCGTCACGCCGAACTTCGACGCTCTGGCCCGTGAAGGCATGCGCTTGCAGACCGCTGTTTCGAATACCCCGGTTTGCACGCCGTATCGCGCGATGTTGATGACGGGCCTGCATGGCCATCACACGGGTGTGACAACGAACAACTGCTACCCGGATCCAGGTCGTCACACGTACTTGGGAAGGACTCTCCGGGATGCCGGCTATCGATGCGGCTACATCGGGAAATGGCACTTGGGGGAGACCGTTCGCCTGGATTCGGGCGATCCGCGGCGGCTGGGCTTCGACGACGAATGGTTTGTGCCGGTGGTGGGTCGACACAACAATCCCAACCGGGACCATGCGATCGACTCCCGCGTGACCGAGGTGGGGGAAGGTCTCGATCGCACCGAGGCGGAAACCAACAGGGCCATCGAGTTCGTGAAAGGGCAGGACGGGTCTACACCCTGGTGTCTTCTTGTCTCCTGGTATCCACCGCACCCGCCCCTGGAATCGCCGGACCGCTACGTCGAACCGTATCTGGGCAGGACTTCAAGGAAGCACCCGACGACGTCGCAGCTCTTCCACGACGACGAGCTGGCCGCGTTGAATGCCAACTATGCCCACTATTACGGCCTGATCTCGCAACTCGATGCCGAATTCGGGCGGCTGATGCAGGCCCTGTCGGAAAGCGGTCAGGCCGACAACACGATCGTGGCGTTCACATCGGACCATGGCGAGATGTTGGGCAGTCAAGGCCTGTATTCCAAGCACTGGCCCTTCAGGGAGTCGTCGCAGGTTCCTTTCCTGATTCGCTGGCCCGGCAAGATCCGCCCCGGCAGCACTCTAGGGATGCCGTTCGGCGCGCCGGACATCTATCCGACACTCTGCGGGCTTGTAGGCATCGACTGTCCTCCGGGATTGGATGGCGTCGATTGCTCTGCAGCGCTCTTGGGCGGAGAGAGGGCGCAGGAGTCCGTGTACTTGGCCATGCAGCATGGCTATGTGCCCTGGCCCGGGTGGCGCGGGATCCGCACGGAGCGTTACAACTATGCTCGCACGGAAGAGGGTCCCTGGATCCTGTCCGATCTGGAAGACGATCCGTTCGAGGAGCGCAATTTGGTGGGTCGGGACGAACGACGCGTTGCGCAGATGGACGGCTTGCTGCTCGACTCCATGTCGAAGTGCGGCGACTCCTGGCGCGGCGTCAGCCAGCACGTCGGCGACTGGGACCTCTGGGCAGCAAGAACCCAGCGTTCTGCCGGCCGGGGTGCACTGAATGACTCGGTGACACGTAAGCCCATACCAAGGGCGTATCGTGTCGTGCCTTAAGGTGCGGGGATCTAGTCCCGAGCACGCGCCTGGAGGGCGCGCATCTCCTCGCGGTCCCCGGGTTCCATCCGTTCGATTGCCCTGGTGTAGGCACTCCGTGCCAGCCGACCGGCATTAGCCTCGAGGTAGGCCCGTATCTCGGCCGGGTAGGCGCGCCACATCTCGCGCAGCACCCAGCCCACCGCCTTCTGCATGGGGGGCCGCGTGTCCTCGGCGCAGCGGTCCACCATCGGCAGGACCACGTCCGCCGGTAGGAATACCGCGTTCTTCCCGGTGTAGTGGATCAGCGACACGATTGACACGCGCTTCCGCCAGAGGTCGTCGTCCGTGTTCCACCGCCTAAGCTGGGACATGACCGTACCCGGATCGGCCTCGAGCAGGCGGGAGTAGGTCCAACTGAGAACGTCCGAATGCGCCCAGTTGTCGACCCGGTCGATCCAGTGGCGCATGACCGGCCAGTAGATCGGCAGCACCTGTCGACGCACCAGGGGCCGGTAGTACTCCTCGGCCGCGAAGAGGACGTCACCCCATTCGCTGCCCATCCACAGGTCGTCCCAGACGTCGAGCACTTCCTCGGGCTCCCGCTTGAGAAACGTGAAACCTTCCCGGACCCGGCGCCGCAGTGCAGGCACGCGGATGCCTACGTACTTCATTGCGGAGCCGCGGTCCCGCGCCATGTGGTGGCCGAAAGACGGCTTGCCGAGCGCCTTCAGGGCGTCGAGCACCTCCGCGTGATACCCGGGGTACTTCACGATCCTGGCTGACCTGTAATGAAATCAGTAAAGGTCCACCGCCGTCTCACGTCGGGCAAAGCGCCTTGCGGTCCGGGTTGCGGAATCGCTGTTATTGCTGCGCCGCGCGCCGGTGGTGAAACGGGCGAGCCCGACGATGAGCTGATGCGCAGCCGGGTGCTCGCGGCAGGTTTCGGACTCGTCGTAGACGACGCGTAGGGTGTCGAGGATGTCCCAGCCGGTGTCGTGCTTTAGGAGCGCCAGCGCGATTTCGTCCAGCAGTTCGCCGGTCGGGTGTCCCGCTGCCAGGTGCTTCCTGACCAACGGGCCCACGTCGTTGACGCGGATCGACTCGATAGCGTCGACGATGCCGGCCCGGTCCGCCCCGGCGTCCCCGGCCGTCTCTGCCCTCGGACCCAGTGTCGCTCTCGACAGCGGGCGATTAGGGATGTTCAGCCACCGGTCGGAGTAGAACTGCCACGCGGCGTGGTAGGCGGCCTTGGCAGCGAGCACGTACCCGGCGTGCTGGTGAACGCCCCGGATCGCGGAACCGGTCTGAATCTCCGCTCCAAGGTCCCACCAGCCCGGGTTCAGGCTGACAGGCGTGCGCGCCATGCGGTCGGCGCCAAGCATGACCATGGCGTCGGCGATGCGGTTGACGTGGACGCCCGACCGCAGCGCCGCGGTGACGGCACCGAACGCGGTGCCGAGTTCGCCCGAGAGCAGGGCTTCGCCGAAGGCGTCGTCGTCGAGGTCGACGGAACCGTCGGGCTCGACGAGCTGGTCGAGGTCGTCTTGGAGCGCGGTGAACGCCTGGATGGCTTCTCGCCGGACGCCGTCGGGCGTTCCCCTGTGGCGGCCGAGAATCTTGGCGGTCAGGTTGCAGACCAGTTGCTCGGTGACTTCCCATCCGAACTCGCCGAGCAACTCGGCCAGTCGCACGAGGTGGCGGAGGTGGAAGCCGAAACCGATGAAATGCGGCGCGAGGATGCACTCGAAGGCGAGCGGGACGATGCGGTCGTCGCAGCCGCCGGTCGCCCGGGCCGTCACCAGGCACTTCTCGATGCCTTCCCAGTCGCGGTCGCGGGAGAACATCCGCACCCAGTCGGCGAGCTTCTCCCAGGTCACCGCCGGCGGGAGCGGCTGCCGGTCCGGGCGGTCGCCGGCGCGGCCGGATGCACCCTTCGCGGCCATCATCAGGGGAATCAGGCGGTCGTCCGGCGGCAGGCGCCGGGCGACCTCGATGCCGTTGGCGACCTGCGCCATCCGAAAACTGCCGTTGGCATCGTGCTCCGTCGCGACGTGCTTGCCGAGGTGCGTGACCAGCAGGCGGAGGGTCTCGTCTTCGGAGACGCCCTGGGCGAGCATGATCGCCACGGCCTTCGACAGCACCCAGTTGTCGCGCGAGAGCAGCCCTTCCTTGAGCAGCAGGTAGTGGGCGCCGGTGCGTCGGGACGCGACCCCGGCGACCTTGACGTGGATGTCGTCGCCGCGAACCTCCACCGGGAACGTGTCGAGATCGTCGCAGCCGCCGGTGAAGCAGCCACCGCCCGCCATGGCGTAGCTCCAGCCGTGCCAATCGCATTGCAGCACGCCGTTCCTGGTACGCCCCCGGATCAGTGGGTAGCCCATGTGCGGGCACTGGTTGTCGGTGGCGTAGATCGTCCCTTCGTGGTTGAAGAGCGCGACGCTGCGATCCTCGACGCGCACCGCGATCGCCTTGCCCGGCGGCACATCCGCCATCTCGGCGACGCGGACGAAACTGTCTTGCGTGGTCATCTCGCTTCCCCTACTCGAACATCTCGACGGTGGTCCGTCCCTCCGCGAAACGCATCGCGGTGACCGCCGCAGATCGGCCGTCGGAGTTGGACCGCACATCGGTCGCATGGCGCGCCAGGCCCACCAGCAACTGCGCGCCCGCAGGATGCCCGGCGCCGAGATCTGCATCGGTCCCGCGGACATTGCTCCACTCGTCGAACACCGTGCGCAGGGTCGGCAGGATCTCGTGGCCGGTGTCGTCCTGCAGGATGGTACGCCCGAGGTCGTGCAGCAGCCGGTCGCCGGAATAGCCCGCCTGTAGGTAGCCGGCAACGCGGTCGCCTGCGGCTTCGACATCGAGGGTCTGCATGGCGTCCAGGACGGCCGCGGCTGCCGCATCCTCGTCGTCGCCCGGCGGTGGCTGGGCCGGCAACGGCTCGCTCAACGGCCGGTGGTCGATGTTGATCCACCGGTCCGCAAAGATGTGCCAAGCGGCATGGAACAATCCTTTCGCCGCGACGCCGGCACCGCCGTGCGTCTTGAGCGCGCGCAGCGATGATGCGAGGTTCAGTTCCCGGGTCAGGTTCGGCCATCCCGCATCGACGGCTACTGGCGTTCGAGCCATCCGGTCCGCGGCGAGAAGAACGAACGTCGTGATCAGACGGTCGGACGAGCCGCCGGCTAGGGCGCTTGCCAAGGCGTCGAACGAGCGGTGGATGTCCACGCTGGTGACCGCCGATGCCAGGGCATCCTCGTCGAAGTCGTCGCCTGACGCGGCGTCGATGTCTACTCCCAGCTCGCGCATGCGCGCCACGGCGTCGCGACGGAAGCGCTCCGGCTCCTGGCGCGGCTGGCCGATCAGCTTGGCGCCGAGGTTGAAGATCAGCTCGCCTGCCTGTTCCCAGCCGAAGAGATCCTGGAGTTCCGCCAGGTAGGCGAGCGATACCAGGCTGTCTCCGAAGTCGAGGAAGTGCGGCTCCACGGCGCATTCGAGCAAGAGCGGCAGAATCTTCTCGCCGTCGCCCTCGGTCCAGGCCGTGTAGAGGCATCGTTCGATGCGGTTGCCCATGCGGTCGCGGGCGAAGTTGCGCACCCAGCGGGCCGTGCGTTCCCAGTCGTAGGGCGGGGGCATCGGCACGTTCTCGTTGCGCTCGGCCGCCGGTCCGGCCGCTGAGCGGGCGGCAATGGCCAGTGCGATCAGGCGGTCTTCGCCCTCGTAGCGCTGGCCCACCTTGAGCCCGTTGATGAGCCGCGACACGTCGTCGCCGGCGTCGAGGTCGTGGGAACTCGCGATGTGCCGGCCGACGTGGCGCATGATGAGTTCGACGATGTCCGCCTCGGGCACGCCGCCGTGGAGGAGCTGGGCGATCGCCTTCGACATCGTCCACCGGTCGTCGCCCAGCAGGCCTTCCCAGAGCAGACGCAGCCGCGCTTCGCGCCTGTCCTCCGGTTCCGCATCGAAGCGGATCCAGACCGCGTCGTCGCGAATCTCGGTCGCGAACACGCGGACGTCGTCGCATTGCGAGTGGAAACAGCCGCCGCCCGTCAGGTCGAAGCTGCGGCCATGCCAGTCGCAGGTCACCATGCCGTTGCGCACCAGGCCCCGCACCAGCGGGAACCCCATGTGCGGGCACTGGTTGTCGGTGGCGTGGTAGGCGCCGTCGGTGAAGAACAGGGCGATCGTGCGCCCGTCCGGCGCGGGTACCGCCAGTGCCTCGCCGTCGGCCAGGTCGCCGCATGCCGCCGCGCGGATCCAGGTTTCTCGATCCGTCATTTTCGCTGCCCCCTAGTAAGGGTCAATCCTTACACAAAACTACGCGGCCATGTGGCGCACGCGGACGGGTTCGTCGTGACCTGCGTCTTCGGCGCCGGCGATCTCGGGCGTGCCGCCGCCCTGGCGGTCGGCTTCATCGCTGATCGCGTCGGGGCTCGGCTACGGACGCGGGCACCAAGCGGGTTCGATGTTCGGCCACGCAATTCGTGCGGTTCCAGCAGATCCTGTACTACGCCTCGGAGTTGCAGGTTGGACGGCGTCCGAAGGCCCGGCTATCCGATGCGCACGGCCAGGACTGGCCCGTGGTCATCCGCAAACCGGATCGCGTCGCCGCAGGCCTGCCGCTGCCGGCGCTGCTGTCACAGGTTCTCGCGGCGTTCGCCATCGACTACGAGCGCGAGCGCCTGGGGCACCTCCAGGACGTGTCGAACTTCCTGCGTTTCGTCGGCGACGAGGGTGTCCCGCTTGGGCGCGCGCAGGTATTGGGCGGCATCTCCGGCAACGGCAAGACCGCGCACGAGCGGCATGTCGATGTCGTCGTCGAGCCGGGGCGTGTAAGCAATAGGAGCCCTCAGCCGGGGAGCGCCCCGCCGCGGAGCGGCGGGCAGGGGCAGTACCCCTCGCAAGGAAGGACCGCCGGCTGTACCTGACGCCGAAAGGCCGCCGAATACGCAACGCCTATCCGCACCTGGTCGCGGAGATCGAGCGGGGCTGGCGCGCCGAATACGGCGATACCGTTGCTGCCATTCGGTCGCTGTTGACGACGATGACCGAGCACTTCCGCGACGACCTTCGCGACCTACCGGACTATCCCGACACGAACGGCTGTATCCATCGGCTCTGGTTCGACTGAGGTGACCCAGCGGACGGTCCATGCGCGAGGGTGGCGTCGGTAGGCCGAATACGGACGAGGACGTGGCGGACCTACCTGGTCCGCGCGCACCATTCCCGCTCGCTCACCCGAGCGTGGCGGCAAGGGCATCGTCGAGCTGGTTGGCGCGGGCGAGGGCAGGGCGCTCGCCGAGCAGCCCGAGGTACCTGGCGAAGGCCGGGCGCCCCTCGATGGTGCGCATCATATTCACGCCCCAGTTGAGGTTCGCGCCGACGTATACGTCGGCGGCCGAGAACGCCTCCCCACCGACGTAGGTGTTGGCTTCGAGCACGCCTTCGAGCGTGTCGAGAACCCGCGCGAGCGTACCGTAGCCGACCATGCCCTGCTGTTCCGCCGTGACCTCGACGCCGATCATCATGTTGACGGTTGCCGCCTCGAACGGACCCGCGCCGAAGAACAGCCAGCGGTAGTAGGCGCCGCGGCTGCTTACGGGTGGCGCCAGGCCGGCATCCGGGAAGGCGTCGGCAAGATAGGCGCAGATGGCGGCAGCCTCGGTGACCACGACGTCGCCGTGCCGGATCGCGGGCACCTTCGCCATAGGATTGACCGCGCGGTACGCCGCCGAGCGAATGCTGTCGTCGAAGGTCAGCACCTCCACGCCGTACGAGGCGCCCGTCTCTTCGAGCATCCAGCGCGCGATCCGGCCGCGGGACATCGGGTTCGTGTAGAGCGTGAGGTCGTTGGGCATGGTTCTCGTCCGGCGGGGCGATTGCGGAAGCGTAGCAAACGCAGGGGTGGTTTGATGTAGTCTGCGCCTCCGCTGGATCGGAGCTTAAGCGATGACAGAACTAGCCAAGACGACCACCGCGACCATCGTCCCCACGCTGCGCTACCGGGACGCGTTTTCTGCGATCGACTGGCTGGAGCGGGCCTTCGGATTCCGTCGACACTTCGTCGTCGAGGACGGAGAGGGCGGCGTGGCGCACGCCCAGCTCACCTTCGGCAACGGCATGATCATGCTGTCGTCCGCCCACGACGACGAGTTCGGGGACATGCAGCGGCCTCTTGAGTCCGCAGACGCCCCGGTGTCGCAGAGCCCGTACGTCATCGTCACGGACGTCGACGCGCACCACGCACGCGCGCTCGCCTCCGGCGCGGTGGTCGTGATGGCGCCGGAAGACAAGGACTACGGCGGTCGCGGCTACGGCTGCCGCGACCCGGAAGGCAACCTGTGGAGCTTCGGCAGCTACGACCCGTGGCAGGACGACGCCTGATCCGCTAAAGACCCCAGGGGGAGCGCCGCGAAGCGACGGACAACGGCAACGCCGTTCGGCGGGCGGCCACGCTAGCTCCCGCTCGGTGCGGATATCGCCGATCAGTGATGCTTGGTGTGCTAGCATCACGCATCACTGATCGGCGGACGGGTGCACGTGAGGACGACACTGAACATCGACGACGATCTCCTGATGGCCGTGAGGGAGGTCGCACGCCGCAACTCCCAGTCGATCGGCGCCGTGGCGTCCCGGTTGCTTCGCCAGGCGCTCGCGGGCGAACACACCGAACGAGGTGGCGCAGCTGAGGAGCCCGCGGCGGAGTTCGGCTTCCGCCCGTTTCCAAAACGGGGGGGTCTGGTGACCAACGAGCTGATCGATCAACTGCGCGAGGAGACCGGAGACTGACGGATGCGGGCGTTGTTCGACGTCAATGTCCTGATCGCCCTGCTGGATGCAGAACACTTGCACCACGAGGCCGCACGAGCCTGGCTGCGCAGCAACATCGAGCACGGCTGGGCCACCTGCCCGATCACCCAGAACGGGTGCTTAAGGGTTATGGCGCAGCCCGCGTACCCCAACCCGTTGCCCGTCGCCCGGGTCGCTGAACGTCTCGCAGAGGCGATGGCGACTGCAGACCACGAGTTCTGGCCCGACGATGTGAGCCTCGTCGGTGCAGGCGTCATGGACTGGCATCGCGTAATCGGTCCAAGGCAAATCACCGACGTCTACTTGCTGGCAATGGCCGTCCGTCGGCAAGGTCGATTCGTCACCTTCGATGCCCGCGTCACCCCGAGCGCAGTCGCCCTTGCCCGCGACGAGCACTTGTGCATCGTTTGACACGATCAGCTTGCGCCGCAACGGTTCTGTGGCCCAGCGCAGATACCGAGTTCAGGAGCCGCCTCCCGTCAATCTAGGCTCGCCTCGCCGCCCCGTTCGCGCAGGAAGGCCGCGAAGGTCTCGTTGCCGAGCCGGACGGCGATGTCGAGCGCGGTCTCGCCCTCGGCCGTTAGCGCGTTGACGTCGGCACCCCGGTCGAGCAGGAAGGTCGCCTGGGCGATGAAGTGTCCATTCCGCTCGGCCTCAATCGGGGGTCTCGCGAGATCCTGCAGCGGCGTCCGGCCACCTTCGTTGCGCAGTTCAATGTCGGCACCGTAGCGCAGCAGCACGTCGGCGGCGTCGTAGTGCCCGGTCGTCACCAGGTGTCCTAACGGTGTCCGCCAGCCGGCGACCTCCGTGTCGACGCCCGCCCGCACCAGGGCGTCCGCGAACGATGCCGATACGTCCTGCGGGAGCCCGGCTACTGCACCGATCGGCGTTCCCGGAAGGAAGCCGTCCTGGTCGGGCTTGCCGCCGGATGCGAGCAGGAACTCGAGCGCCGCCAACTGGTTGGTCGCGACCGCGGCGAACACGGGCAGTCTCCCGGTGACCGGCATGACCCGGTTGACGAATCCCGGATCGGCGCGCACCAACGCTCTCAGTTCGTCCATCATCCCCAAGCCGATCACGGCTTCGGGCGGCGCTTGTGCCCCGGCGTCGACGAGCATCCGTACGACGGGTGCCTGTCTCGGTCCGGTCACGACGTGCATCGGCCGTTCTCCGGCCACGTTCTCGGCGTCCACTTCCGCGCCCCGCTCGATCAGCAGTGGCACCAAGGCGTCGCGCCCGGAGGCGATGGCGAGATGCAGCGGCGTCATGCCGTCGGCGCGACGATGGTTTGCAAGGCCGGGGTTCTCGTCGAGTAGCCGCGCCAGCCGCTCGGCGTCGCCGATAACCGCCGCCTCCAGGACGCCGACTTCGGCGCCGGCCGCGACGAGGCCATCGCGCATGGTGTCGGCTGCGTCGCCGCGCACGAGCTGAAGCGCCGTGCGCCCGTGGCTGTCCGTCGCGTTGGGATCGGCTCCGCGCTCGAGGAGGAACGGCACCATCTCTGTCACGCGCTCGTTCACGGCCACATGCAGGAGCGTCCCGGCGTCGCCGTCGAAGTGGCCCATATCGACGAGTTCGCGGAGCCGATGCGGCTCTTCGTCCAGTACGCTGGCCAAGCGGTCCTTGAGGCCCGCCTGCACCAGGTGGCGCGGTTCCACCGGCCAGCCGGCTTCGATGATCGCCTCGACGATGTCGGGATGCCGATGTCCGGCGATTGTGGTGAGCGCGTCGAACCCCCAATCGTCGGTGACGATGGTCGGATCCGCCCCATGCTGCAGCAGGAATTTGACCATGCGCAGGTTGCCCGCCCAGCCCGCCGCGCCGACCGGGGTTTCGCCGATGATGTCGCCCCGGCCGCCGGAGGCGTTGACGTCCGCGCCGTGGTCGATGAGTGCCTGCGCCACGGCGATGTGCGCGTCGGTGGTCTGGTCGCGGTTCTCCCAGGGTGCGCTGCGCGGCGCGTTGGCATCCGCGCGGTGCAGCAGCGTGTCGCCGAGTGGGTTGTCCACGTCCCAGATTCTTGCCGTCGCGAGGTGCGGATAGGCCGCGAGCATCTCCCGAACTGCGTCCGGCTCTGGTCGTTCGACCGCCGCCACCAGTTCGGCGAGCACGCCTTCCGACGGCAGCGCGCCGCCCGCCGCGATGTGACGCGTCAGGTGGATCCAGTTGTTGAAGCCGACCTCGCGCGCGACGGCGCGGTTCGAGAACCACTGGGCTGACGCCATCGGGAAGGAGTCGTCGGGGACGAACTGCATGTCCGGATGCGTGGCCCGGATCCGCGCCATGGCGTCGGCGTCGCCGTTGACCAGGCCGGTCTTCAAGGTAGCAACCCGCTTCCGGGCCAGTTCAAGCTGCGGCGGTGCCATGGTGACTCCTGGGGTCTGGGTTTGGTCTGTCGGGGTCGTGGCCGGCTTGGCCGCAGCCGCGGTTTCGGCGTGCGGAGCCTCCGTGGACGCGCACGAGACCGCGAGGCACAGCGGGATCGCCACGGCCAAGCGCCGGCCAGGCTTTGGGGCGCTCAAACGCCACCATGGCGGCGCAGGGCCTCGGCACACTCGTCGTGTACGGCGACCTGCAACGGCGTATGCCCCGCGTCGTCGAGCGCGTGCACGTCCGCGCCGGAGGCGACGAGGAGGTCGATCATCGCTACCGCGTCTTCGACCGGAATCTCCGGGCGGTTCGCGACCGTGTGCAGCAGGGAGTCCTGCTGCCAGATGGTGATCTTGTGGTTGACGTCCGCGCCCCTCGCGATCAGGAGTCGCGCCTTGTCGAGGTCGGCCTCGATCACGGTCGCGTACATCGGCGTTATGCCGCCCCAGGGGGATGCCCAATCCACGTCGGCGCCGGCATCGAGCAGCATCTCGGCCACCTTGACACGCTCGCCTCGCCTCCGCGTCGTGCCGTGCAGCGGCGTCCACGCCTGCCAGGCCGTACCCGTCGACATCACGTCCGCACCGCGTGCGATCAAGACCGCCACGGCGTCGGCAGCACCGGCGCGAGCCGCGGAGTAGAGGGGCGAGATGCCGCGGTCCATCTTCGCTTCGATGTCGGCGCCCGCGTCGAGCAGCAGCCGGATCGCTTCCACCTGGTTGCCGCTCGCGGCTGCGTGCAGCGGGGTGGCGGACGACTGGCTGCGCTCGCCCACCCTGGCCGGGCTTTTCCTGCGAGGGGCAGGCCCCTCGCGCTCCCCGGCTGAGGGCTCCTCCAGCAGGCCGCGCAGCCGCGACACGTCGCCGGTGAGGGCGGCTTCGTGGATGGCGCTGCCACCCTTGCGCGCCAGCCAGTGGTTGTGGTCGAAAATCGCGTCGTAGGCGCTTTGTCCCTTGCCCCAGATGTTTTTCCAGTACACGTCGGCACCGTTTTCGAGGAGCATCTCCACCGTGTTCTCGTGACGTCCCCAGTACGCCGCGTAGATCAGTGGTGGCATGCCGTGGCGGTCGAAGGCATCGACGTCGGCGCCGCGCTCAAGGAGCTGACCTGCCGCATCGGCGTGTCCGGCCCACGCGGCGTAGTGCAGGGGCGTCGAGTCGAATCGATTGGTTGCGCGGGCAAGACCCGTGTCGGCATCGAGGAGGGCCGACAGCGCCTCGTTGTCTCCGAGGGCCGCAGCGGCGAATACGTCCACCTTGGCGCCACGCCGGCGCAGTAGTTCAATCACCGCCGCGCGATCCGTCTGGGCGGGCATGTCGTGTCCCGGCGCGAGCCCGGCCAGCGCCAGCGGCGTTTCGCCGAAGTCGTTCTCGTCGTCGATGGCAAGGCCCCGGTCCAGGAGCAACGAGACCGTCTCGGCACCGCCATACATCGCCGCCCAGTGCAGCGGCGACGCGCCGTAGTGGTCGACCGTGCCAAGCTCGTCGTCCGAACAGGCCGAGAGCCGCTCCAAGTCGTCGATCACGGCGGCGGTGAACACGTCGAAGACCGCGCCTCGTTCAATGAGGAGCCGGGCCGTCGCCTCGTAACCGCGCCTGGCAGCCATCTGCAGCGGCGTGAGACCGGCTTCGCGCCCTTCTTCGCCCGGCCCCGTGCGTGCCTCCAGGAATTGATCGGCGCCAAGGTCCAGCACGAACGCCGTCATCTCGGGACTGGCCAGCGCCATGTGCAGGATCGTCGTGTTGGTGCTTTGGTGGTGATTCGCGACCATCTCCAGGTTCGCCTCAAAGAAGTCCACATGGTCCCGTGCCCGCTGCAGGTTGCTCCAGGCGGCGAAGCCAGGGCGAAACTCGACGTAGCGCATGAACGCCTGATCCGCCTGCCGTCGCGCTTCCGGCGGGCTGACAGCGCCGTGGTCAAGGAGCCAAGCCGTGGCTTCTTTGCCCCCAGCGCTGGCAAGCGCGTTCCAACCGCGACGGTCCAGCGCGTTGACGAGCAGGGGGTGTGCCTTGGAGAGGCTCTCGAGGCCATCGACGTCGTTGGCCCGGGCGGATTGGAGGAACTTGTCGATCAACGTCCAGCGCGGCATGGCACTACTCGTCGGTGGGCTCGAGCCCCAACAGTTCTCGCATGGCGTCCGAGCGGTCGGTCGTGACCGCCACCTCCTTCGGCGTCATGCCGTTCGCATCCACTAGGTTCGGATCCGCCCCGCGTTCGAGCAGCCACTGGACCACGTCCGGGAAGTCGTCGCGTACCGCCCTGTGCAGCAGGCTCGTCGGCTCGGCGTCATGCACGGGGAACAGGTCGTTGATCCGGTCGCTCAACTCCTTCTCCAGCCGGTCGAGCAGCTTGAAGTGTGCGAGGTGGAGGAGGTTGTACTCCGCGCCCCCATCCATCAGTACCGCCGCCGTCGCGGCCACCCGTACGCCCTGACCGGCGCTCCACTCGAGGGGCGGCCTGTCCCTGGCGAGCGCATTGGGGTCCGCGCCGGCTTCGAGCAACAGCCGGGCGACGCCCACGTTGTCGTGGTTGGCCGCGATATGCAGGGGTCGGCCGCCCGACGACCACGCGTAGCCGCCGAAGCCCTCGATGTCGGCGCCGCTCTCGATCAGAAGCCGGGCAATCCCTACGTTGTCGGCGCGAAGCTGGGGCGTCCACTGCACCCAGGGATCCATGTTGCGCGTGAGGAACGAGGCACCGGTGTCTCGCGAGTCTTCAGTGTGATAGCGGACCTTGGCGAGCGCCGGGTTGGCCTCGAGCATCGCCTTCACCGTCGGCAGGTCGACGCGGTCGATCGCCATCAGGAGCGCCAAACGCTCGGCGACCGTCTCCGCTTGGAACGACTCGTACTCCTCGCCGCCGTCCAGCGTGAACCCGGCGAGCTCGACGTTGGCGAGCGCTGCCTTGAGGGTGACCCCGTCGGCACCGTAGGGCGGGTAGTACTCCGCCAGGAACGGCGTGATGGCGAGGTCGCGATACGCCTCGCGGACGACACGGGTGCGGTCGTGGCCCGCGCCCCGGATCGCGATGTTGGAAATCAGCGCGAGGGGCTCGGTGTAGACGCCGGTGTCGAGGTGGATGGTGTCGCCTTCATTGGCGATGTCGAGCGCGGCCTGGATCGTCGAGTGTTCCCGGTCCGGTCCGACACGGTGGTCGAAGCCCAAGTCCGCAATGGCGAAGTCGTGAACCACGTTGCCGTCGACCGCGATCTCGGCAACTTGCGCCTCGTATCCCTTGCGCGTCACATCCAAGACGTAATCGCCTGGATGCACGCTCGCTGCGTAGCGGCCGTCCGCGTCGGTGATCACGACGTAAGTGATGCCGTCGCGCTGCAACGCGACGTGGGCGTAGTTGACCGGCGTTCCCGTGTCCGCGTCCGTGACCGTACCTGCGAGCCGGCGGATCGGACCCGTTCCGGTGATCGCCGCTTGGCGCGGGACGAGGCTCTCCGGGTTGATGTCGCGCGGGAGCGCGTCGGACTCGATCACGAGCGAGCGCAGCCGGCCGGCGCCGGCGTCGAACGGCGTGCCGTCGGCGGATTCCGTCCACAGCGCCATCGCGGTCAGCGTGCGGCTCGGGCCGATGTCCTTGATGACGTTCGGCTTCACGGCAAGCGTCCCGTTGACGTCCGGGTGCACGGTGCCGTCGGTGCGCTGGCCGGCGGCGGCGATGAAACTGCTGCCCGCCGACGCCGTGTATAGCTGGAAGACATCGCCACGCCGCACCAGGGTGATCGTCTCCGCTGTTCCCGTGACGTCCCGCAGATCCACGTAGTAGGTCCAGTATCCCTGGCCGACCAGGGCGAAGGGGCGGTTGCCCGGTTGCGGGTCTCCGATGATGCCGTCGAATCCAACGATGAGATACGCGCCGCCATGCACCTGACCCCGGTCGAACTGCAGGTAGACGCCGAAACGCTGCCCCGAGCGGTTCGTGTGAGACCGAAGCCGCGCGCTCTCGGGATCGAGCGTAAGCGCCAAGGTGAAGTCGTTGCCGCCGATGGCCTCGACGATCTCGGGGTGGATGTCGCCGTCGAGTTCCGGGAAGAAGTCGGGCCATGTGTCGCTGTAGCCCGTCGGCCCGATGCTGTGGTCGGCGAAGTCCTCATACGGGTTGTCGCCGTTGACGATCTGGAAACCGTTGTCGTGGAGGACGATCGTGTCGCGGCGGAACCCCGCGTTGATTGGCTCCGCGTCGTTCGCGCCGGTGAACACGGCACGACCGGCCTGCGCGCAACTGCACGAGATAGCCAGGCAAAGCGCCGCCGCGACGATTCTTGCGCTGCTGCTCATTCCCACTGTGTCTCCGCTGGGCCGAGCGCCAACAGTTCGCGCACTGCGTCCGACCGGTCCGCCGTGACCGCCACTTGCTTCGGCGTCAGTCCGTTGCCGTCCACGAGGTTCGGGTCCGCGCCACGTTCGAGCAGCCACGCGACGACGTCCGGGTAGTCGTTGCGCACTGCCATGTGCAGCAGGGTTGTCGGCTCGGCGTCATGCACGGGGAACAGGTCGTTGATCCGACCGCCCATCTCCTCGGCCAGCCGGTCGAGCAGCTTGAACCGGACGAGATGCAGGAGGTTGTACTCCGCACCTCCGTCCATCAGCACGGTCGCCGTCGCGGCCACCCGCACGCCTTGCCCGGCGCTCCACTCCAGCGGCGGCCGGTCCCCGGCCAGCGCATTGGGGTCGGCGCCGGCTTCCAGCAGAAGGCGGGCCGCCCCCACGTTGTCGTGGTTGGCCGCGAGGTGCAGGGGCCGACCGCCCGAAGACCACGCATAGCCGCCGGGCTCCTCGATGTCGGCCCCGTTTTCGATCAAGAGCCGCGTGATCTCGACGTTGTCGGCGCGGAGCTCGGGCGTCCACTCCACCCAGGGGTTCATGTTGCGCGTAAGGAAGGTGGCGCCTTTGCCGGGGGTGTCTTCGGTGTAGTAGCGGACTTTCGCAAGCGCGGGATTGGCCTCGAGCATCGTCTTGACCGTCGTTAGATCGACACGATCGATCGCCATCAGGAGGGCTAGGCGCTCGGAGACCGTCTCCGCCGGCAGGGACTCGTATTCCTCGCCGCCGTCGAGCGTGAATCCCGCGAGTTCGACATCCGTAAGCCCCGCCTTGAAGACCGCCTCGCCGCCGTAAGGAGGGTGGTACTCCGCTAGGAACGGTCTGATGGCGAGATCCCGATAGGCCTTGCCAGCCACGCGGGTTCGGTCGTGGCCGGCGCCCCGGATCGCGATGTTGGATACGAGCGCGAGGGGCTCGGCGTAGACGCCGGGATCGAGGTGGATTCTGTCGCCGTCGTTGGCTACGGCGAACGCGGCCGCGATTGTCTTGAGTAGGCGGTCCGCCCCGACATGAAGGTCGTGGCCGTAGTCCGCAATGGCGAAGTCCCGCACGCTGTCCGCATCGACGGCGACTTCGGCAAGGAGCGGCTCGTAGCCCCTGTGCGTCACCTCGAGAACGTAGTCCCCCGGATGCACGTCCGCTGCGTAGCGACCGTGCCCGTCGGCGATCACCAGGTAGGTGGCGCCGTCGCGCTGCAGTGCGACCAGGGCGGCGTCGATCCCCGCCCCGGTCTCGGTGTCCGCGACAGTACCCGCTAGCCGGTGGATCGGGCCCGTCCCGGGCAGGGCCGCCCGACGCGGAACATGGCTCTCCGGGTTGATGTCCCGTGGGAGCGCCTCGGACTCAATGACGAGCGAGCGCAGGCGGGCGGCGCCGGCATCGAACGGCGTGCCGTCGGCGGACTCCGTCCAGAACGCCATCGCGGTCAGCGTCGCGCCGGGTCCGAACCGGTTGATGTCGGGATGCACCGTCTCGTCGGCGCGTTGGCCGGCGGCGGCGATGAAGCTGCTTCCCTTCGACGCGGTGTACACCTGGAAGACATCGCCGCGGCGCACCAGCGTGATCGTCTCCGCCGTACCGGTTAGGTCGCGCGGGTCGATGTGGTAGGTCCAGTATCCGGATCCAACAACCACGAACGGCCGGTTTCCTGCCTCCCCACGCATGCGAGGGGCAAGCCCCTCGCGCTCCCCGGCTGAGGGCTCCCCGCCAAGGCTGTCGAATCCCACAAGGATGTAGTTGCCGCCAAACACCTGTTCGTCGAATTGGAGGTAGACGCCGAGACGCTGCCCCGAAGTGTTCGTGTGGGGGTGTAGGCGCGTGCTTTCGGGATCGAGCGTCAGCTCCAGGGTGAAGTCGTTGGCGCCGATCGCCTCGACGATCTCGGGGTGGATGTCGCCTTCGAGTTCCGGGAAGAAATCGGGCCATGTGCCGGCCCACGGGCGCGTGGCGTGGTCGGCGTAGTCCCGGTAGGGGTTGTCGCCGTTGACGAGCTGGAAGCCGGTGTCGTAGTGGACGATCGTGTCGCGGCGGAACCCGGCGTTGATCGGCTCGGCGTCGTTCGCACCGGTGAACACGGCGCGACCGGCCTCCGCGGACATGAACGGGATGGCCAGGCACAGTCCCACTGCGACGGCTCTTGCGTCGGCGCTCAATCCGAACCCGTGTCCGCTATTCTCTTAAACCACTCTCACACATTCGGCACGCGACCGCCAGCCGAGCACCTGCCTAGGAAGTGATCCGATGCCGCGCCCTTTCTACACCCCGCCCAGTCCGCAGGCCGTCCGCGACGAGGTCAAGCGGATCGCTGCGAGCCAGGACGCCTGGTCCGACGACACCGTCGCGCTGATCCGCAACCTCGACGAGTTCTCGGAGAGCTCCGCGAGCCAAATCCGCGAGAGTCGCGTCTCCCGGGCCAGGATCCAGCACGCGTTGGCCCTGGAATACGGGGCGTCTGACTGGCACGACCTGATCTTCCTGTGCGAGACGATGGAGCACGACGACTTCGCGCAGATCCGCAACCGCGCGAAGTTCCTTCTCGAGGATCACCAGGCTCGCTACCCCGTCGCGGCGGTGCGGCTCCGGAAGGCGCTGCCGGCGCTCGCGGAGATGGCGGACGACGATATCTTCGATGCGACGATCACGCTTGCGGCGGCGCAACGGACGATCGCCCGGGAGTACGGGTTCGGCTCGTGGCGAGCATTGCGCGCGTTCGCTAGGAGCCATCCCGCGACCGACGGGTTCCTGAACACGCCGGGTGCCGTGCCGCCCGACGTTGCTGCGGTGGTCGCGGCCGTCGATGCCGGTGACGCCGCGAAGCTCAAGACGCTGATCGACACCAATCCGTCGCTGGTGCACGCCCGGGTGGCCAGCGACATCACGTGCGGCGACACGCTGTTGCACCGCGCCGATCCTCGGGCCACCAACGGCTCGCAGATGACGAAAGGCCATCTCGAGGTCGCGCAACTGCTCATCGACAGCGGCATCGACATCGACGCGATGGGCGGCTGCGGCGACTCCTGCTTCACGCCGCCCATCGACGCCTCGTCGTGGATCGGCAATCAGCGCATGGCGGCGCTCTTGCTGGACAACGGCGCCGATCCCAATCGCGCTTACTGGACAATGACGAGGCCGGTGCGAACGGCGGCGAATCACAAGGGCAAGGCCATCTTCAGGATGCTGCTGAAGGCCGGGGCGGACTACACCTTGTACGAGACGGTTGCTCTCGGATTCCTGAAGCTGACGCGGGAACTGCTCGATCAGGGCGCGGACACCGTCAACGTGCTCGCCGACGGCGCCCTGCCGATCGTCCAGGCAGCGCAGGACGTGAAGATGACGCGCCTCCTGCTGCGCTACGGCGCCGACCCCAATGGGCAGGACGCGCGGGGCGTGACGGCGCTCATGGCAGCGTCGCAGGCAGGCGCCAAGGACGTCGTCGAAGCGCTGCTCGGGGGCGGTGCCGAGCCGGACATCTTCTTCGCCATCGCCTCGCGGGATCGGGAAGCGGTCGATCGGATGCTCGAGGCCGACCCGGACTGCCACAAGTCGGAGGCCGTGACCCCCGTGATCCTGGCGGCGGCCTCCGGGGACCGGGCGGTCGTCGAAAGCCTGCTCAAGGCCGGTGCGGACCCGAACGAGGCACAGCACAGGTGGATGCAGGACTCGCCGCTCGTCACAGCCGTGTCCCACCGCCACGAACATCTGGTTCCACTCCTGTTGGACCACGGCGCGGACGTCAACCCGCCTGGCGCGTTCAAATGGAACATCCCACTGACGGCTGCGGTCCGCTGGGGGAACTACGCCGGCGTGGAGATGCTGCTGGCCGCGGGTGCGGATCCGAGTGTCGCCAGCGACTCGGGCGGAATCGGCAATCCGCTCGGCTGGACCGCCTACGTCGGGGATCTCCGCTGCGCCAAGATGCTCGTGGACGCGGGTGCGGACAAGGCGGCACGCAGCCACGCGCTGGTCGGGGCTGCACACCACGGGCGGCTGTCGATCGTCGAGTTGCTCGGGACGCTCGACACCGACCTGCACCATCCGCACCCCGGCGGTGATGCGATGCATCGAGCGCGGGCGAATAAGCATGCGGACGCCCTCAAGCTTCTGACTGAACTCGACGAGATCCACCAACTGTCCCCGCGTAGGCGGGACGACATCCTTGGCCCGCGGGTCGAGTTCATGCACTTGCTGTGCAGCGACGACGGCAAGGGGCTCGATGCGCTGATCGGAAGGCACCCGGAGTTGGTCGACCGGGACCTCGTCCGCAACGAACTGTTCCACCATGCGACGGGTAACCACCAGGGCAAGGTGGACCGGAAGCCGTGGCTCGCCGTGGTGGACGTGCTGGTGAAACACGGAGTGCCATGGACGATCCACGCGGCCGTCGCCCGCGACCGCCTCGAAGAGATCGAACGACTGGCGAACGGACCCGGTGCGCTCAAGGCCGGGCTGCACACGGCGGCCAAGTTCAACAACGTACGAGCGATGGAGTTCCTGCTCAAGGCGGGTGCAGACATTGACGCCAAGGAGTCGTCGGGCACGGCCCTGCATGAAGCCGTTCGCAATCGCTCGTTCGAGGCGGCCGAGTGCCTGATCAGACGGGGCGCGGGCGTCAATGCAACCGACCAGTATGGCAACTCGCCGCGGTCGTTTTGCCGTCCTGGAACGGAACAGAGCGATGCCCTATGCGATCTGCTCGACGCGCATGGCGCGACGACGTTGGGCCATGGCTGACGAGGGTCAGTTGAACCAGTAGATGAACTCGTCGTCGGGGGCGTCGGGGTCGAGCAGCGTCTTGTCGATGTTGATGGGCGACGTGATGGCCGACGGCCAGAGCGGCTCCGCCTGTGCGGCGTTGTGTTCGTCGAGAAGCCGCTGTAGGGAAGCGACGCGCTCGGGCTCGGCATCGGCGAGGTTGCGCTGCTCGGTAGGGTCTTCTTCGAGGTGGAAGAGCCAGGTCTTGCCACCCGGCTCGTTGGTCTGCAGCTTGTAGCCGTCGGCGATGACGACCTGGTAGTCGCCCGTGCGCCAGAACAGCTTCTCGTGCGGTACGCCCTCGGCAACGCCTTCGACGTAGGGAACGAGGTCGACGCCGTCGATCGTCCGGTCGCTCGGCAACTCGACGCCCGCCGCCGCCGCGGCGGTGGCGAAGATGTCGAAGCCGTGCACGGGGGCATCGAAGGTCTGACCTCCCGTTAGGCGCGCCGGCCATTTGAGGAAGAAGGGCACGTGGATGCCGCCCTCGAAGAAGCTGATCTTCCACCCGCGGAACGGCGCGTTGACGCGAGGCAGGCCGATGTAGCCCGGGGCGCCGTTGTCCGACGTGAAGAACACGAGCGTGTTTTCCTCGAGGCCGTTGTCGCGCAGCGCATCGAGTATCCGGCCGACGCTGCGGTCGAGGGAGCGGACCATCGCGGCGTAGACGCGCAGGCGATGCCCTTCGATGTGCGACAGGGCGTCGTAGTCGGCTTTCAGCGCCTGCAACGGCGTATGCACGGCCCAGTGCGCGAGGTAAAGGAAGAACGGTCGATCCCTGTTGGCCTCGATGACCCGTATGGCCTCGTCGGTGTAGTAGTCGGTCAGGTAGCCGCCGGGTGCGAATGGCGGGCCGCCGTTGAACGATGCCGCGAAGTTCATGGCGCGCCACAGGAAGCGGTCGATGCCGTCGAAGTCCTGTTTCGAGTTGACGACCTCCGGGTGGTCTTCGGGGAGATAGAGGCCGCTTGCCATCAAGAGGGTCTCGTCGAAACCCTGGGCGCGGGGCCCCATGTCGCCGCTCAGGCCCAGATGCCACTTGCCGATGTGCACGTTGTGGTAGCCCGCCGGTTTCAGCAACTCGGCGAGGGTGACCTCGGAGGCGGGCATGCCCATGTCGTTGTAGGGGATCGACGGCCCCACGTCGCGTACGATGTTCCTGCGCAGAGTCCCTGGCCTCGTGTCGGCAAGTTGCGGAACCATCGTGCTGAAGCCGGCCGGCGTCGGCGTGAACTCGAAGCCGAAGCGCGTGCTGTAGCGACCGGTCATGAGGGCGGCGCGCGACGGCGCACAGGTGCCGTTGGCCGCGTAGCCGTTCGCGAAGTGAACGCCCTCTTGGGCCAAGGCGTCGATGTGCGGCGTCGGCACGGTGCCGCCGGCGACGCCGCCGCCGAGCCAGCTCAGGTCGTTCCAGCCGAGATCGTCCGCGAGGATAACGACGATGTTGGGCGGCCGTTGTGCTTCGGTCCGGCCGGCAGGATCTGCACCTGACTGCCACTCGATCGCCTGGGGCGGCGCGACGTCCATGCGCCGGCTGATCTCGACCACCTCGAGGAGGATTTCTAGGCGGAAGACCCAGGCGATGCCGACGGCGGCCACGACCGCTGCCACGATACCGATGGCCACAACGGCTGCACGGCTCATTGAGACCTCCTTGCGGTTCGGCCCCTAAGGCGCTTACAACGGCAGATAGACCCGCGTTTCGCGCTCCTCCGGCGCCACTTCGCCCGGATCGTTGGTGTACACGTCCCAACCGAATTGGGCGTCGGAGCCGAGTTCGCGGGCCCGTTCCATGACCTGGCCCCAGACCGCGCCAACGTCTTCGTAGGCACCGACGTGCAGGGCCGTGAGCGCTCGGCCACCCGGCAGGACGTGCTGCTCGATGTCGCCGGCGCCGTCGATGGGTTCCAGGACGGGCATGCCGGCGGCGATGTCGCAGGCGACGCCGTCCATGCTGAAGTAGCGCATGAACGGCATGCCGGCTGGCTGCTGCCCGGCGCCCGCGATGTGCTGGAAGACCCGCGGCAGGATGTCGGCCAATGCTTCGCCGAAATCGGTCAGGGCGACCTTGCGCCGGACGACCAGGGCGGATTGGGGCTCGAGGTCCACGGTTTCTATGGCGACTTCGGTCATGGGGATCACTTGCGCGGGCTGTCAGCGGCGCACCTTGCCGCAGCAGCCAAACGCGCGTCAACCGACACGTGCGTCAACCGACACGTGCGTCAACCGACACGCGCGTCAACCGACACGCGCGTCAACCGACGCGCTCAGGCCCGTTGGCAGTTGTCGCACAGCCCCTTGATCTCGACGACCGCGTTGTCGGGTCGAAAGCCGTGTTGATCGGCGATCTTGGACAGCAAGGTCTCGAGCCCGCTCGATTCCACCTCGTCCACGTGGCCGCACGAGGAGCAGAGCAGGAACTGGCTCTCGTGGGGATGGTCCGGATGGTCGCAAGGCACGTAGGACTGCGCGGATTGCAGGCGGTGAACGAGGCCGACGCGCATGAGGAAGTCGAGGTGTCGGTAGACGGTCAGCGGCGCGATCTTCCGCTCTTGGCGTTGCTCCAGCAGGGCGATGAGTTCGTAGGCGGAGAGCGGTCGGTCGCTTTGCAGCATCTCCGCGTAGACGGCCAATCGCGCCGGCGTCAACCGTGCGCCTTTCTCGGCGCAGCGCGCTTCGGCGAGCTTGCGCCACTTCGCCGCGAGACGCGGTGCCTTGCCCAAGCTAGCCAAAGGGACGACGCTGTGGGTCCGGTTGGGGACGATCGCCGCCAGCCGGTTGGTTTGGGATATGGCCCCGGCCACGTTGCCGCGTCCAGTGCCAAAGGTGCGCAGACCCAAGCAGCACGCCGCCGGTGACGGTAATCGGTTCTTCGTACGCCGATGCGGCCTCGACGAACGCCCCTACCAGCAGTAGAGCCAAGCCCGTCGCTGCCGCGGCCACGAAAAGCCCACCGCCGCCGGCGGGCAGGGCCTTCCACATGACGCGCAGACTCACGGGAACCGCCGTGGCGGCCAGGATGCGATGCAGGATTTCACTCTCGCTCGCTTGGGCAGCCAATGGCAGCAGGCTCACCAGCAGGGGCAGGGCGAGGCAGTGGATCAGGCACAGCGTCGAGAGCCCCGCCGCACACAGATCCAGCCGCGCTGTGCCGACGTTCGGCGGATGGAGTTGGCCGCTGGCCTGGTTCATGGATTGGCTGACCCTTGCGCGTACCCGCGTACCGGTTGAGGTTGATATGTTATAACGTACTTGCGTCGGACGACAATCGCGGTCGCATGTTGCGGGCCGCTTCGAACGCCCGAAGTCGGGTGCCCGGAACACGATCCGAGAAGGGGGAACGCCCGAGTTCGGGCGGGGCCGACGGTCCCCATTGGAACTGTACCAACCGGCGCCGGAGTTGGCCCGCCTGCGAGGCGCCGTCGGGTTCTTCCCGCTCTGAATGCCGCGCGGGTCATGGGCGCAGCTCTTGGGGCGCTGTGGTCGGTCAAGGAGAACCATCACCTTGCGCCGGGACAGATGTCAGACTAGAGGTCCGAGTCGAAGTCAACGGTCTTAGGGTGGCGGTAGGCAGCGCGGTGCCGATCGATAAGCGGATAGTCTCTACGGCGATCGCCCGAATGGGGATCGGTGGTCGGCCCGTGATGGCGCATAGCAGCCTGAAGGCGCTCGGCGTGGTCGTCGGTGGCGCGTCGGCCGTGGTCGGGGCATTGCTGGATCGCCGCCGAACCGTCCTCGTGCCCGCTTTCTCGTCTGGCGGATTGCGTCCGATGCGCGGACGCGGTTGCGGGCGGTCCCGTCCAGGAACTGCCGGTCCGGCTGCGGGGCCGGCGCACTGAAACCCATATGCAAACCGAGTGATGGTGCGTGGAATTCGTCGGAACGGGCCGTTGCGTGGTTCCAGAGAGCGCCCCATAGCCGTGTCCGGTACCTCGCTTCGCTCGGCACCGGCGCGTGCCGCTTGCGGCACGCCGACTCCGGCCCAAGGCCACTCCGACCGCGCATGGAACAAACGCCGCCGGTCGCGTACGCTCCCTCTGGCGCTTGTTCCATGCGAGACGCGACCGCTTCGCGGTCGCCCCGAGAATTCGCTGCGCGAATTCTCCCGGCGGCGAGGCGGCGCCGACCGGCAGGCAACAAGACACGGTTTTGTTACATGGAAGGCGTTGTTAATGTCCGCCGTCTGCGCGACGGGCGTAGCGGCCGGTTGCGATCCGGTGCAACCACCGGAAGCTGCGGAGGAGCTGACGCCGGACGCATACGCCGAGGACTTCGACGAAGCCTGGGCGTTCATACGCGACACCTACGCTTACTTTGATCAAGAGGCCGTCGACTGGGAGCGGGTACGCGTCGTTTTGCGACCCCGGGCCGCCGAGGTCCCCGACAACGCCGGATTCGTCGGCCTGCTCGAGCAGCTTCTCGAGCACCTGTGCGACCACCACGCGCACCTGGGCGTTAACACCTCGTCCTCGCCGCGTCTGGTGCCGAGCGGTGCCGATCTCTGGGCAGCGCATCGGCTGGGAAAGGCGGTGATCACGGCCGTGCGCGCCGGGTCCGGTGCGGAGAGGTCGGGGCTCCGCCCGGGGATGCAGATCCTATCGATTGGCGGATCGCCCGTGGCGGCAGCCGTGGACGAACGCTTGCCGCAGGCCGTCAAGCGCGACCATGCCGCCGCGCGCGATTGGGCGCTGCGAACCTTGTTGGCCGGGCGGCATGGCGCATCGGTCCGCCTAGAGGTCGAGGCCGAGTCGGGACGTGTTGATGCCGCGTTCGAACCGGGACGCACGAATCGGCCGGACGCGCCGCTGACAGCCAGCCGCCTGGACGGCGAGATCGGGCATATCCGCCTTCATGACAGCCTAGGCCGGGATGCGCTGATCCCGGCCTGGGACGCGGCACTGGCACGCTTGCAGGACACCGACGGACTCGTCATCGACCTCCGCGACACGCCAGGGGGCGGGGACGCGGTGGTCGCACGCCCGTTGATGGGCCGCCTGGTGTCCTCCGCGCTGCCGTATCAGCGCCATGTGCAGCCCGATCCGAGGCGACCCGGCGCGACGGAGCGGACATGGACGGAGAAGGTGAATCCGCGCGGCCCCTTCACGTACGACCGACCGGTGGCCGTGCTGGTCGGCCGCTGGACGGGCAGCATGGGCGAGGGCGTCGCCATCGGCCTGGACGGCATGCAGCGTGCGGACGTCTTCGGTTCGCCGATGGCCGGACTGCGGGGCGCAATCGAGACGCTCGTCCTCAAGCACACGAAGATTCCGGTGCGCGTGCCGGCGGAGCGGCTGTACCACGTGGACGGCACCCCGCGTGAAGCGTTCCGTCCGCCGTTCCCCGTCGAGGCGGGGCGGGGCGATGCCGTGCTCGATGCCGCCGTCACGCAGCTGGGGCAGGGGTAGGCTTTGCGTCGCAGTTGTCCGAAAAGGCTGGGGTCCTAGTGGGAGTGATACGGACATCGAAGACCCGCCTCAGTGCGTGCGTGAAAGCCTTCGACACCAACGCCGTGGTGGCCGGGATAAAGGCACGGCCCGACCTCTTGCACCACGCCGATGAGCGCGGTCGGAACTGGCTCCACTTGTGCGCGAGTGTTGACGCCCGCGAGCGTGGCCTGGACCCCGCAGACGCGCTGCCACTCGCACGGGCGCTGCTCGACTTCGGAATCGACGTCAACGCTGCGGCGTTCACGGAAGGTACGTGGCGGGCGACGCCGTTGTGGTACGCGGTTGCGCGGGGCAACAACATCGACCTCGCACGATACCTGCTGGCCGCGGGGTCAACGCCGGAGCACTGCCTCTGGGCGGCCGTCTACAACGAGGATCTCGACATGATCGCGCTGCTCACCGAGGCCGGAGCGCGCCTCGACGCGGTCGCGGAACAGGAGACCCCGCTCCTGCACGCCGTCAAGTACAGCCGGTTCCGCGGCGCCGAAGCACTGCTCGAGGCGGGCGCCGACCCCGACTACCGCGACGTGCGCGGCATGACTGCCCTGCACTACATGCTGAAGAAAAACAGCGACATCCGGCACTTCGGCATGTTCGCAGCACGCGGTGCCCGGGGCGATCTTCCTGATCGCGACGGCCGGACTGCGGTGGCAATCCTCTCCCGCAAGCGCAACCCGGCCTTCCATGCCGTCGCGGCCCGACTCGGCGAAGGCAAGACACGATAGCTTGAGCGCGGTCTGCCACGCCTGTGTGTGGTCGAGTCCGACTCACGCCGATTGTGGCCAATGCCGCTGCCTGTCACAGTTGGTGACGGAGCGGGCAAGGTGGGGCGATGAACGGTTGGCCTTTGGCGATGCCAAGCGACGCCCCATAGCCGTGGCCGGTACCTCGCATTCGCTCGGCACCGGCGCGTGCCGCTTGCGGCACGCCGACTCCGGCCCAAGGCCACGCCGACCTTCATGCAACAACCACCGGCGGTCGCTGCGCTTCCCTCTGGTGTTTGTTGCATGAAGCGGCAGAAACGCGTATTGCTCCTCGTCGCGTTCGCCGGCGCGCTCACATTCGGGCACCCCGCTCTGGCGCTCCTCACCGGTGCGGTCGGGAGCCTCGTGCTGGCACCAGCGCTGCCGTCGTACGTCGACCGAGCCGGGAAGCTGTGCCTGCAGGCGGCGATCGTGCTGCTTGGCTTCACTTTGAACGTCCAGGCGCTTTGGCAGACCAGCCGTGACTACGCGGGGACCATCCTGATCTTCGTCGTTGCGACGTTGGTTGTCGGGCTCGTGATCGGCCGGCTGGTCAGGGCCGATGAGGACCAGGCGCGGTTGCTGAGCACGGGGACTGCGATCTGCGGGGGGACCGCGATCGCGACGCTCGCGCCCATCATCCGCGCGCGGCCGGAGTCGGTGGCCATCGCGATCGGTATCGTGTTCCTGCTGAACGCCGTGGCCATCGTGCTGCTGCCGTGGCTCGGCCACGCCCTTGTAATGACCGAGGAACAGTTCGGCGTCTGGGTGGCGATGGCGATCCACGATACGAGTTCCGTCCTCGGGGCCGCTGCGATCTTCGGCGACCGTGCGCTCGAGGTCGCGACCACGGTCAAACTCTTGAGGACGCTCCTGCTTGTGCCGATCGCCTTGGTAGCGGGCATCCTGGTGCGCCAGAGCCAGGCCAAGCTTCGAATCCCCGCCTTCCTCGTGCTTTTCGTGGCGGCTTCCGTGATCGGGAGCGTCCTCGAACCACCGGTCGCGCTCACGTCCGTGGTGAAGGCGGCGAGCCACTTCCTGCTCGTGGCCGCGTTGTTCGGCATCGGGATGGAGATTCGGCGGACGACCATGGCATCCCTGAACGGCCGAGCGATCCTGCTGGGCATCGTGCTGTGCCTCCTCGTGTTGCCGATCACGTGGCTCGCCGCGATGTCCTGGTGAACGGAATATCGGTATACGAAACGGTTATTTTGTCGGCGGAGACCGTTCCGGTAGGGTCGCGAAATGGCTGTCGGAACCGTGTCCCTGGACTGGAAAAGCGTTGCCACGCTCGCGGTAGTGGCGGGCTTCTTCGTTCTGGCGATCGCCCTCTAACCCGCCAATCCCCGCCTTCGTCCGGGAATCTCAATCGGGCTGACGCCGCCCGAAGCGTTCCTTTGTGTCAAGGGGCGATGATCTCGGCGAGCCGGCGCCGATAGGTCTGGGCTTCGAACGAGCCGGGATCGGTGTAGGCGATGAGCGCGCGCAACAGGTCGGGGTCCCACGGCCAGCGGCCCAGGCCCGCGCGCAACGTCTCGAGGGCGGCATCATGTTGGCCCAGCGAGTATTGGGCGACGCCGTAGGTGTAGACGAAGTACGCGGTCGTATCCGCCACCGTGGCGGCCCGTTCAAGTGGAGTTAGCGCCTCGGCATGGCGTCCGCGGCGGACCAGGTGCAGGCCGAACGCCGCGTTGGCCACCGCACTGTCCGGTGCGACGACCAGCGCTCGCTTAAGCAGCGAGGCGGTTTGCGACTCGTCGCCGGCGCGGCGAAGGAAGTCGGCATAGTCGACCAACGCGGGCACGAACCCGGGCTCGATGTCGAGCGCACGGCGGTAGGCGCGCCCGGCTGCTTCGGGTCGCGCCAGCGAGTCCTCGAAGCGGGCCAGCGCGTTTTGCGTGGCCGCGAGGTCGGCGCTTGCGCCAAGGAATCGCCGGTGCTCCGCGAAGAGCGAGGCAACCCCAGTTTGCGCGGCGCGTGGCAGCGCGCTAGCCACCTCGGAAAGCGCGAGGCCCATCTCGAAGCGAACGCTCGCCGCCGGGTCGTCCAACCGGGTTCGCAGGAGGCTCCAGCGTTCCGCGGGCGGCTGGCCGCGCGTTCCGGCGACGGCGCCGTGACGCACCAGCGGATGGGGATCGTCTAGGGCGCGAGCAAGTAGGGTGCGCACGGTATGCGCCGGCAATGCGGCCGACTCGGCGAGCAGAGTCGCCTTGACCATCACCGGCGCGTCGCCACCGACCAAAGCAACCAGCGCCGCGACCGAACCGGGGTCGCGGCGCAACAGGCGATCGTGGACTCGCGCCCAGTGGTCCTGTTCGGGCACACCCCACGCTGCGAGCCGTTCTCCGGCCCAGGCGTTCGACCGCTCCGCGTGACAGCCCGTGCAGGCGTTGGGGACGCCGAGTTCCGCGGACAGCGCGGGCCGCGGGATCGTGAAGGCGTGGTCGCGGCGGTCGTCGACGCCCATATAAGTCCGGGCGGGCATATGGCAGTCCACGCATGCGCTGCCCGGCTCGCCGGGACGGTGGCGATGGTGGGCCGCTACGTCGTACGCGCCGGGTTGATGGCAGCGTGCGCAGACCGCGTTGCCTTGTGCGAGTGGGGCGCCGCTGTGGGGGTCATGGCAGTCGCCGCAGGTGACGCCGCGGGCGTGCATGCGGCTCTGCAGGAACGAGCCGAGGACGAAGGTCTCTTCACGGATCTGGCCGTCGACGAAGTAGAGGCCATCGCGAGCCAGTTCGAGCCGGTAGGCGTCGTGGAAGCCGTGGCCCATCGGCTTGTCGGTGAGCGCCGTTCGCAGGGCATGGCAACCGCCGCACATGTCGGTTTCTCGCGCGGTGCCTCGGCGGTCGGGAACCGCGATCTGCTCGTCTGGCAGAAAACGCCAAGCGACGCGCTGGGTTGGCCCGTTCGGAAAGCCGGCGTGTGGCTGTGTGTCGGGCGAGCCTTCGCGAATGAATCGGACGTGGCCGCCGCCCGCGCCGTGGCACGCTTCGCAGGCCACGTTGATTTCGCTGTAGGTGGCGGTGGCGCCGTCGGCGCCTGCCTTCGTCACTACGTTGGTCGAGTGGCATGCAGCGCATTGGCTTGCCCAGTTGAGGGCGTGGCCGGTCCAGTGGAACGGATGGTCCGGCTCGATGTCCTCGTCCGGTTGCAGGTGGAACCAGCGTTGCCCGCCTTGGTCCGCGGGCCGCGCATCCCACGCGATGCCGAACGCCTGCAACCGTCCGTGGCCGGCGTCGACCAGGTACTGCTGCAACGGTCGATGGCCGAACGTATAGCGAACGGGGAATCGGTCGCGCTCCCCGGAACCGCCGATGGTGTCGACGTGGAAGGGGCCGGTGTCGGATTCCTGGAAGCGCGTCTCGACGTCGTGGAAGGTGACGGCTGCGCCCGAAAAGTCACCGAGGACCGTCGCATCGGTCGCGATGCGCATCGACCGGTAGTGGTCGGACTGCGTCCAGAGCGCGTACTCATCGGGGTGGCACGAGCGACATGCGCCCGATCCGACGAACGCGTCCGCGGGGGTCTCAGACGGCGCTGCCAGCGAGCCGCAGGCCAGGTTGACGGCCACGGTGACGGTCCATACGCGTGGGAAGGCCTGTGCGTGCCCGCGCTTCGCCGCGGCGCACATCTACACCGCCATCTGCCGTCCGACGAGGCGACTGTAGAGGCCGCCGCGGGCGAGCAACTCGTCGTGGTTGCCGATTTCCGTCGTGCGGCCGGCGTCGAGCACGACGATGCGATCGGCGTTGCGCACCGTGGAGAGCCGGTGCGCGATGACGATGGTCGTGCGTTCGGTCATCAGCTCTTCGAGAGCGCGGCGTACGGCCTGTTCGTTGACCGCGTCGAGATGCGAGGTCGCCTCGTCGAGGATGAGCACCTGGGCATCCTTCAGGAACGCCCGCGCGATGGCGACCCGTTGTCGCTGCCCGCCGGAAAGCCGAACGCCCCGCTCGCCGACACGGGTCTCGAGGCCGTCCGGGAGGGCCTCGACGAACGGGCCCAGCGAGGCCCGGCGCACCGCCTCGTCGAGTTGCGCGGTGGTCGCCTCCGGTTTCGCGATGAGGATGTTGGCCCGCAGTGTCTCGTTGAAGAGGTACGTGTCCTGCGTGACCAGCGCCACCCGATCGCGCAGTTCGTCGAGCCGGTACTCGCCGAGGTCGTGGCCATCGAAGCGGATGACGCCCGACCCGGGATCCCAGAACCGCATCAAGAGATGCGCCGCGGTGGTCTTGCCGGCCCCCGAAGGGCCGACCAGCGCCAACGTCTTGCCTGCCGGCACGGTGAAGGTCGCCCCGTCGAGGGCAAGGCGGCGGTTGCCGAGATAGGAGAAGCTGACGTCGCGGACCTCGATCTCGACTCCTCCCGACCGCGCGGGCGCGCCCACCCCAGGCCCGTCGCTCACCGCTTCGACCTCGTTGTGGACCGCGTACAGCCGCCGCGTCGCACCGAGGGTGTCGGCGAGTTGGCGCCCGATGTGGGCGATCTCGGACACGGGTAGAAACGCAGCCATCGCGAGGAGGGTCAGCATGGGCAGGATCGCGGGGTCCAGGGCATCGGTGCCCACCAGGTGCGTGCCGGTCGCCACCACGACCAGTCCCCCGAGACCGGTGACGGCCTCCAGGATCGCCGTCTGCCTCGTCAGGTCGGCGTAGAACGGAAGTCGCAGCGCCGTGTGCCGTTCGATGCGCGCGACGAACTCCTCGCCGCGAGCCTTCGTGCGCTGGAACGCGAGGATCTCCGCGAGCCCCTGGATGGTGTCGACAGCGTGGGCGTTCATGTCGCCGAAGGCCTCCCGCGCCCGTGAGCCCAGCGCGTCGATGCGCCGCCTTGCCAGAACCGGGCTGATCGCCACTATGGCGAGGAACGGCGCAAGAGCGAGCGCCATGGGCCAGCCGAACCAGGCGAGAGTTCCGACGACGGCTGCGGGCACCAGCACGGCGACGAGGAACGGCGCCACGGTGTGCGCGAAGAAGTACTCGACGAGTTCGACGTCGTGGGTCGCCATGCCCACCAGGTCGCCGGTTCGACGGCGGACCAGGTAGGCCGGCGCGAGCCGGTCGAGTTTTTCATACAAGGCGATGCGCATCTCCGCGAGCATGCGGAAGGCCATATCGTGCGCGAACCACGACTCGAGCCAGTGCAGCGCGCCGCTCAGGGGCGCGACGATCGCGAGGACACCCAGGTACGGCATGAACGGCTCACCGCGCTTCACCGCGGCGACGGCGAGCGCGCTGGCAACGCCCACGCCGATCAGGGACGCGACCCGCGCGATCCCCAAGGTCAAGACGAGCGAGAACTTCCCCTTCCACGGCACGACCTGGCGCAACAGTTCGCGGAAGACGCCGGTCCAGCCCATGCCTTCGGCACGCAGGATCGCATCGGTGGGTTCGGCGTGGGCGCGGGCGTCGTCGACAAGAACATCCTCGAGTGGAACCTCCTGCGGCTTCCCGTGGCCGTCGGTCGAGACCAGGGATGGGCCGGGGCGTGCACCTTCCTCGGCCTGAGCTTCCATGAGCCGGAAGTACGCGCCCCCGGCACGCATCAGCGAGTCGTGGTCGCCCACCTCCACGATCGCGCCCTGGTCGAGCACCAGGATGCGGTCCGCGGCAATCACGCTCGACAGGCGGTGCGCGAAGATGAGCGTCGTGCGGCCCCGCATGAGTCGATCGAGCGCGGAATGGATCACCGCCTCGTTCTCCGCGTCCACCGCGGAGAGTGCCTCGTCGAGTATCAGGATCGGCGCGTCGCGCAGCAGGGCGCGGGCGATCGCGAGGCGTTGCCGCTGCCCGCCGGAGAGCTTGATGCCGCGCTCGCCAACAACGGTGGCGTAGCCATCTGGAAGCCGCGTGACAAACTCGTGCGCATTCGCCGCGCGTGCGGCGGCCTCGATCTCTTCGGCCGTCGCGTCGGGTTTGCCGAAACGTACGTTGTCCTCGACGGTGCCGTGGAAGAGATAGGTGTCCTGGTTCACCACGGCGACGTTGGGGTAGACGTCGTCGATGCTGAGGTCGCGCAGATCGTGCCCGCCGATCCGGACGACCCCGGCATCGGGGTCGTAGAAACGCAACAGCAAGCGCACGATGGTGGACTTTCCCGCGCCGCTCTCGCCTACGAAGCCGACCCGTTCGCCGGCTTCGACGCGAAACGAGAGCCCCCGATGCGCTGCGCGCCGTCCGCCCGGGTAGGCGAACGAGACGTCGTCGAACGCAACGACCGGAGCGATCGGGCCGTCGACGGCCACGGGCGTCAACGGTGGTTCGACTCGCGGTCGCGCATCGAGCAGCGTGAAGATGTCCCGAGCCGCGGCCCGGCTCATCATGCCGTTGTGCAGGAGCGCGCGAAGATCGCGCTGTGGCCGGAACACCTCGATGCCCATCATCAGCACGACGAGGAGGATCTCGAGACTCATCTGCCCTTGGGAGACGCGCCAAGCGCCGAGCCCGAGCACCGCGGCCGTGCCGACGGCGACGCCCAAGTCGGTGAGCCCGCGGTTGCCCGCGTTGGTCGCGAGCACCCACATCGTGCTGCGGAACACCTCGTGAGCCTTTTGGGCAAGGAGTCGCCCACGGGCCGCGCTCTGACCGAAGGCCTTGAGGGTGGCAAGCCCCTGGATGGCATCGAGGAACTCCGCCGCGAAGGCGCGGTAGGCCTGGGAGCGGCGCATGCTGCTCTTCGCCTCGAAGCGCTGGAACGAAGCCGGCACGAACAGGGTGAACATGGCGAAGCCGAACATCAGCGCGGCCACCGGCAGGTCGTAGAACGCCAGTAGCGCGAAGACCACCATAGGCGTGATCACGGAGACCAGCAGTTGCGGCAGGTACTGGCCGAAGTAGGTCTCGAGCTGCTCGACCCCGTCGATCATCGAGATCATCACCGCGCCGGTCCGCTCAAGGCCGAAGTGGGCCGGGCCCAGGGCGACCGCCTTGTCGTACAACTGCTTGCGAAGGGCCAACTGCACGCGGATCGCCGTACGATGCGCGACCATCGCGCGCGTATGCTCGATCCAACCGCGCAGCACCATGACCGCGGCCACGGCGGCCAACGGGGCGACCAGGTCGGCGAACGTCGCACCTCCGAAGACGCGCGCGAGAAGCCATCCGAGCAGCCCGAGTCGGCCAATCCCGACCAGCGACGAGGCGATGCCCATGCCGACGGTTGCCGCTATGCGCAAGCGCACACCGCGCGTGAACTGCCAAAGACGGGTGTCGAAGAGCATGAAGCGGCGCGCGCCCCTTAAGCGCATCGTTACCGCGTCAAATAGTAGCGGCTTGGACTTCGGAGCGAACGCGGCATGTGCCAGACTGTGGAACCGACGTGGCCGAATGGTTATTACGATGGTGCTTCCCGCGCACCACAACGGCAGCTTCTGGTTCGACTCGCTGGACGATCTTCCCGAGCCCAGAGCGCCCGCTGCGCTGCCGTCGCGAACGGATGTCGCCATCGTCGGCGGCGGCTTCACCGGGCTGTGGACCGCCTACTACCTCCGCCGTCATCGGCCGGACCTGGGCATCACGGTGTTCGAAGCCGAGACCGTCGGCTTCGGGGCGAGCGGGCGCAACGGCGGTTGGTGCATGGGCATGGCCATGGGGATCGACGAGCGTCTCGCGGCCCCCGACCCATCGGCGGGCCTCGCCCTGCTGCACGCCATGCACGACACGGTGGACGAAGTCGGCCGGGTCTGCCAGGCGGAGAACATCGACTGCCACTTCGCCAAGGGCGGCACGTTGACCGTTGCGACGACAGTCAAACAAGCGGATGCGCTTCGCAAGCATGTGGCGAGGCGGCATGCGCTGGGGTTCACGGAGGACGACTTCCGGTGGCTTCCGCCTGGCGAGTCGGCGACCCGCATCGGCATGCAGCCCAATCTCGGGGCCGCCTACACGAGCCACTGCGCTGCGATCCACCCGGCGCGCCTCGTGCGCGGACTGGCGGAGACCGTGCGCCGCGCCGGGGTCGCCGTCCATGAGCGCACCCCGGTGCTCGCGATCGACGCCGGGCGGATCGAGACTCCGCGGGGCGAGGTGCGAGCGCCGGTCATCCTGCGCGCTACCGAGGCGTATACCGGCACGATCCGCGGCCACGCGCGAGACCTCCTACCCCTCTACAGCATGATGGTCGCGACGGAGCCGTTGTCCGAGGCGACCTGGCGCGAGGTCGGCCTTGCGAACCGCGAGACCTTCGGCGATGCCCGGCGCGTCACCACCTACGGCCAGCGCACCATCGATGGGCGCCTGGCCTTCGGCTGCCGGGTCGGCTACCGGTACGGGTCACGGATCCTGCGCCGCATCGAGACTCCGGATCGCGCCCTTGCCGCGGTCGAAGCGACGCTGCGCACCTTGCTGCCGGCGATCGGCGATGCGCGCGTCACCCACCGTTGGGGCGGCGTGCTGGGCGCTCCGCGCCATGGCCGGCCGTTCGTCACGTTCAACCGCGACAGCGGACTCGGGGCGGCGGGCGGCTACACCGGCGAAGGCGTCGCTGCGTCCAACCTCGCCGGCCGGATCCTCGCCGACCTGGTACTTGAGCGCTCGACGCCGCTTGTTCAACTCGCCTGGGTCGACGACGAGGTGCCGCGAAAGTGGCCCGTGGAGCCGTTACGCTGGCTGGGCACGAAGACGATGTTCGCCCTCGCGCGGCTGGCCGATCATCGGGAGATGTCGCGATGACACCGTTCACCTGGACGCGCGACAGCATTCTCGGTCATCTGCATTCGACCTCCCGATTCTCCTTGGCGGCGTTGGGGGATGAACGCGAGGACTTCGACAACGTCGTCCTCGCGGCCCTGGGTCCGGACGCTTCCGACCGTTTTCCGCAAGAGGTGTCGTGTGGCTACACGATCGGTTGGAATGGTGGCGGATGACCTCGATGGATGCCTCGGCTGACTACGACCCCTTCGCCCGGGTGTACAACCTGCATTGGGGCTCCTATGCCAGGCTGGTGGTCCCGATTCTTGAGCACCTCGTCTTGCAGCATCTCCCGCGCCGCGCGCCTGTGCTGGACCTGTGTTGCGGCACCGGTCAATTGGCGGCGCGCCTTACCGAGGACGGCTACAAGGTCACCGGGGTCGACATCTCAGGGTCGATGATCGAAATCGCCCGGGCGGCTGCGGCCGGCGCGGACTTCCATGTCCAAGACGTTCGTCACCCACTGCCGGTAGGCGGCTTCGCAGCCGCGCTGTCGACGTTCGACAGTCTCAACCACATGATGACGCTCGAGGATCTGACGCGCGTGTTCCAAAACGTCCGCGATGTGCTCGGCACGAACGGGCACTTCGCCTTCGATCTCAACATGGCTGCGGCCTACGAGGCGCGATGGCGGGGAACCTTCGCCTACGTCGAGGACGACCACGTGTGCGCCCTGCGGTCGTCCCACGATCTGGCGGCGCGAACAGGCCGGATGGACCTGACCATCTTCGAGTTGGCCCGGGGCGCGTGGACGCGGGCGGACTTGAGCCTGATGCAGCGATGGTATGCCAAAGACGAGGTCCTCGCCGCGCTCCGAGCCGCAGGTTTCACGGACAGCCGTTCGTTCTCGGCCGACGAACCGATTGCCGTAGGATGTCCAGCATTGCCTGGCCGCATGTTCTTTGTCGCCAGGGCGCCGCGTTGAGACACATCCGGGAATACTGCAAGGATTGGCAGAAGGACTTCGCCGAGATCGCTCGATACTTGGGAACGTACCTTCCGGGCGAATGTCGGATCCACCACGTCGGCAGCACCGCCATTCCCAACATGCCCGCGAAGGACGTCATTGATGTCGACATCGAATGCCCGCAAGGGTCGATGGGTCGAGTCGTTGAAGGGTTGTCGGATGCCGGCTACGAGCACTTGGGAGATCGCGGAATACCGACGCGGGAGGCCTTCCGCCCGCAGGAGGGCTCCCGTGCCCTGCTCCTGCACGCGCACCACCTCTACGCCTGCGAGTCGGGCTCGGTCGAATTGCGTCGCCACCTCGCGTTCCGCGACTACCTCTCTTCCCGCCCGGCGCGCGCCCGTTGGTTGGCGGCTGCGAAGCGGCGTGCCGCCGATGACGCCCGGACGCGCCAGGCCTACATCGAGGCCAAGGACGCCGCGTACAAGGCCATCGTCGCCGAAGCGACCGAGTGGGGCGTGACGCGATGCTGACTGGGAGTTGCCTGTGCGGAGCCATCGCGTTCGCGGTAAACGGGCCGGTGGGGTCGGTCGGCCACTGCCATTGCTCCATGTGCCGCAAGTCGCATGGCAGCACGTTTGCCACCTTCGCGACGGTATCGACCGACGACTTCCGATGGGTGCGCGGCGAGGAGCGGGTCGTGACGTACCGTTCGTCGGCCCTGCGCTCACGGCGCTTCTGCGTGCGTTGCGGGTCGGCCGTCCTTGTCGACGGCGACGGCGAGCGGGACGTGCTGGTGCCGTTGGGCAATGTCGCCGGGGACCCCGGAGTACGGCCGCGCCGGCATGCCTTCACGGCCTCAATGGCGCCTTGGCACGCCATCGTCGACGACCTTCCGCGGCATGATGCGCATCCGCAGGCACTCGGGGGGCCGGTCGTCGATCGCCCGACGCATCCGCCGAAGACGCCCGGCGCCGTCGGTGGAAGCTGCCTGTGCGGGGCGGTCGCATACGAGTTCGACCGGCCGCCACTGCGGATGTACAACTGCCACTGCTCGCGGTGCCGGCGTGCCGTGAGCGCCGCTTATCAGACCGTCCTGCGCGTCCGGCGCAGCGGATTCCGCTGGCTTGCCGGTGCCGACAGCGTCGCTGGGTACCGCTTGCCGCGAACCCGGTTCCAGTGCGCCTTCTGCCGGGTCTGCGGTTCGCGAACCCCATGGGAGCGCGAAGCGCAGGTTTGCGTCCCCGCCGGATCCCTTGACGGTGATCCGGGCGAGCGACCCCGCTGCAACATCTACACCGACTCCCGCGCGGTCTGGGGCGCGCTTGACGAGAGACTCGAGAGCTGGCCCGCCGGGCTGACCCCTGACCCGGACCCCTAGGTTCCACCGGCCGCGCCGTCACCCGCGCGGCTTCATTCCGGTGACCCTGACCAGGATGCCGGGAATGAAGTCATTGACTTCGACCTCGACGAACCCGGCGTTCTCGAAGTAGGACGCGCATTCGGCACGTGTGTGGGCCATGCCGGTGCTGTTGGCGAAGACCTCGTATAGCCCCCAGATCGCAGCGTCCAAGGGACCGGCGCGATCGTCGTCGAGCATTTCGCCGATCAGGTGCATCTCGCCGCCGGGTTCGAGTGCCTGGAACGCCTTGGAGACGACGGCTTGGACGATTTCACGATTGTACTGGGGCAGGTTGCTGGCCATGACGGCGACGTCGCAACCTTTGGGTAGGTCGTCCTTCGTGAAGTCCCCGCCCATGGTGGACACTCTGTCGCCGACGCCGTGCTTGGCGATGAACTCCTGGGTGACTTCCACCACGGGCGGAAGATCGAAGACAACGGCCGTCAGGCCGGGATTCTCCTGTACCGCGACGATCGAATAGGCGCCCGAACCACCGCCGAGATCCATGATCTTCGTACGGTTGGCGAGATCGACGTGCCTCGAAAACCGGCGTCCGGACCCGAAGCCGACGCTCGCGGTGGCCTCGTGGTACCGACGCGCCGACTCCACTGTCATCGCAGCATCGAAGCGGCCGATGACCGTCGGCGGCTCCTGGCGGCCGAGGCTCTCGGTCAACTCGCCCCAGCGTTTCCACGCGGGCCGCACAAAGGTCATCCAGGGGCCCGCGTAGCTCGCCTTGCCTTTCACCAGGTAGCGATCGACGTCTTCGGCGTTCTCGACGTGATCGCCACGGTAGCGGATCAGGCCCGCTGCCGCACACATGGCCATCAGGCGGTCGGCGTTGACTTCGGCGATGCCGGCCCGTTTGGCGAACCGTTGGATCGTGTTGTCGCCCGCGGCAATCGCCGTGAACAGTTCGAGGTCGATTGCCGCAAAGAGGCTGGCGGACGTGATGAATGCCCGGGAGAGGCCTTGCAGCCGGACCGTATCGACTTTTCTTGAGTTGCTCATCGTCCTTCTCCTTGGCAAATGTCGGTCTACGACGCGCCTTGGTGATCCACGCGTATCGTGACGATCTCCGTGTCGTGGTATTGCTGATGTTGTACGGACGTGGCGTAGTGGCGCAGCAGCCGCAGGGGTGTCTCCGCTTCGTTCGGCATCTCGGTCACGCCGTCGCTCAGCATGGCGAGCTGGTCCTCGAGGTTGAGGTCCTTGACGCTTGCGATGAACTCGATTCCCGTTGATCGACTTTCCGGCCGTGCGACGACGAGCAGTTCGCGATCCACATCCGGCGATCCCTTCGCCTCGGAGCCGAGCAGCGCGTGCACGGTTTCCTCCGCCACGGCGCGCAGCCGCTCGGTTAGCGGCTCATCGTAGCCCTTGGCCTTGGCGAAGCCGCGCAGGAAGGTGTCGATCTCGGCCAGCGCGTCGATGGCCAGCGCGGTGCGCAGTCGCTTCGGTCTGCTCGCGGTGAGGTCGAGGAAGGCCGAGAGCAGGATCACGGTGATCCCGCCCGCGGTCATGCCGTTGCCGAGAAACTGGCCCCAGGCACCCTCGCGGAGCATCGGATAGACGAGGTCGAACTGGAACGCTAGGCCGACCCAGAACGCGAAGCCCACGATCAGGCTCTTGCGATAGTCGAGACCATCGTTGGTCAGGATCTTCACGCCGAAGACGAACAGCAGGCCTACGATCACCGCCAGATAGCCACCGGCGACCGGGCCGGGCAGTGCGACGATCATGGCGACGAGCTTGGGGAAGAACGCTAGCGAAATGAAGAGGATGCCTACACAGACGCCAACCGATCGCGCGCAGACGCCGGTGAGTTCAGCGATCGCGACGCCGCTGCCGTAGGTGGTATTGGGCACGGTTCCACCCACACCCGAGAGCAGGTTGCCGAGCCCGTCGGCGTTGATCGCGCCCTGGATGGAGCGGAAGTCGATGGCCCGCGGCTTGCGCCACGATGCCCGCTGAATGGCGATGGCATCGCCGAGCGTGTCCATGGCACCGACCAGGGTGACGATGAGGAAGCCGGGCAAGAGTGCCCAGAAGGTGTTGTCGAAGCTCAAGTCCAGGCCGGGATAGCCGGCGATGTCGGGCAGCCCGATCCAAGGGGCGGCAGCCACGCGCTCGATGTCGTAGATGCCGAAGCCGAGCCCGGCGATGGCGCCAGCGGCGAGGCCGATGCCGGGCGCCCAGACGCGCCACGCCCCGGAGAGCCGCAGGGCCACGAGAACGGTTGCGCCAAGCGTCACCAGCGCCGTGATCGGCGCGGCGGCCTCTTGCGTCCCCTCGGGCACGGCCGTGAGCTGCCGGAAGATGATCGGTGCGACGCTCACGGGAATGAGCATAAGCACAGTCCCCGCGACGGTGGGCGTGAACACGCGGCGCAGCAAGGCCATCTTCGCGCCGAGGACGAACTGGGCCATGGACGACATCACGATCAGGGTTGCCAGCAGCCCCGGGCCGCCCTCGGCGAGCGCTGTCACGCTCATGGGGAGAAACGCGGCCGTGCTGCCCATCACGAGGATGTAGCCTGCGCCGAGCCGGCCGATGCGGACCGCCTGGACGACGGTGGCCACGCCGCTTACGGCGAGCGCCGCGAACACCGCCCAGTTCAGGTACGCCTCGGTGCCGCCGGCCGTGCTGATGAGGATCGCCGGCGTCAGCACGACGGTGGCGACCGCGAGAACGGTGTACTGGATGCCGAGACCGAGGGTCAGGGCCGGCGGCGGACGTTCGTCGGCCTCGTAACGTACGTCGTGGTTGGTCTGCGGCATTGCCTTCCCGGGCGCATTCGTGAGGCGCGGAGTCTAAGCACCTTGCCGGTATGCGGCCAATCAGCCCGTACGCTTACCTGGTGACGATCCGGGCCGCGGCCAGTGCGGATGATGGTCGTCGATCACGAAGCGGTGGGCGTGACGCATGGGGCGATGGCGGTGCGGATGGCTGTGCGGTTCGTCGCCTGCCGCGGGTTCCTGATCGTGGTGGTGGTCGTCCGGTCCGTGACCGTGCACGTGGTCGTGGACTAGCTCGGCGTGGGTGTGTGGCAGGATCTCCGGGTCGTGCTTCGGCCACAGCCGAGCTGCGAGCGCCGCGAAAACCAGGACGCCGAAGCCGAGCGCGAGCGCCGTGGCTGGCACGCCGAGATGGGTGCCGAGCAGGCCCGCCACCGGGTAGAAGACGAGCCAGCACGCGTGCGACAGGGCGAATTGGGCCGAGAAGTACGAGGGGCGGTCCGCCGGCGCGGACGACCTATTCACCACGCGGCCCGCGGGCGTCTGCACCAGGGACCAGCCGAATCCGATGAGGAACCAGACGGGCCACACCCAGGGGTGTGCGGGACCGGTGGCCAGCAAGCCGAGGCCGGCGGCCATGACCAGGGCGCCAGACAGCATCACGGACCGGTCCTCGATGCGGTCCAGCACCCTCGGCAAACCGATCGCTGCAACCATCGAACCGCCACCTGATGCGGCTAAGGCGATGGCGACGTCGGACTCGCTGCCGCCTAGGTAGTCGCGCACGTAGATGACGGTGTTGACGATGATCATCGCACTTGCGCTGGCGACACCCATGTACAGGGCGAGGAGGCCGCGCAGCCGTGGCGTCTTCAGGTATGAGCGAATGCCGAAACTGATCTCGTCGGCGATGGCGCCCGGTCTCGAAACCGGCCGCGTGGTTGGCAGCAGCGTCGCGAGAATCAGTGCGGCGGACACGAGGAACGCCACCGCGTTGCCAACGAAAAGGCCCGTGTAGCTCACGTAGAGGAGGGCAATCGCTGCGAACGTGGGGCTAAGCACGTTCTCGAGGTCGTAGGCCAGGCGGGACATGGCAAGCGCCCGGGTGTAGCGGCGCTCTTCGGGGAGGATGTCCGGGATGGTCGCCGCGTAGACGGGCTTGAAGCCCGCCGAAAACACGCTCAGCAGGAAGATCAGCAGGTAGAGGTGCCAGGCTTCGCTCGCGAAGGGCATAGCCAGTACCAGCGCCGCCCGAACCAGGTCCATGGCGACGAGGAACCCCTTGCGTCGAAAGCGGTGGGAAAGCCCGCCGGCGATGGGCGCGAACACGACATAGGCGACCATCTTGCAGGCCAGCGCGGTCCCCAGCACCGCGGCGGCGTTGCCGCCGGCCAGATCGTAGGCCAGCAAGGTCATCGCCACGGTGGCGAGCCCGGAACCGATCAGTGCCACGACTTGTGCCGCAAACAGCTTGCGGAAGCTTGCGTCGCGCAATGGACCGAGCCGTTCCACCCGCTGATTATCGTGCAAAGCAAGCCCGGTCGCCCGTCCCTTGTCGTTGTTGGCGTCGGGTACCTGGCCCGATTTGACGAAACTGCCACAAGCTCCTACTTTGGGTCGGATGCGATCCGTCGTCAGCCTGACGTTTGCCGCGTTGCTCGCTTGCCCCGTCCAAGCCGACGAGGTGCGGCCGGGCGTACTTCGGACGCCGGATTCGCGATTTGCGGATCTCGAGGATTTCCCCTATGCGCCGAACTACCTGCAAGTCGGCGACATCCGTCTGCACTACGTGGACGAAGGCCCGCGCGACGGCCAGACCCTGCTCCTGATCCACGGCGAGCCGACCTGGAGCTACCTGTTCCGCAAGATGATCCCCGTGTTCACAGACGCCGGCTACCGGGTGGTGGCACCGGACCTCGTCGGCTTCGGCCGCTCGGACAAGTTCGTGGACGAAGAGGCCTACAGCTACCCCATGCAGGTCGAGTACATGCAGGCGCTGGTAGGCGCCCTCGACCTGTCGGACGTGACGTTCTTCGGCCAGGACTGGGGCGGTCTGATCGGGTTGCGCGTGGTCGCCGCGGAGCCCGAGCGCTTCGCGCGCGTGGTCGTTTCCAACACCGGGCTCCCCGCCGCAGACGGCGTCCGGGGCTGGCTCGGCTATACGATGTTCAAGCTCGCTGTCTGGTGGGAGGGCGCGCTGACGCTGGACGAACTCCAGTCCGAGGTCACCTTCCCGCGCTGGGTGGCGTACAGCTACCACGTCGACGATCTGCCCATCGGCCGCCTCATGTCCTTCATGGGCGGAAGCGAGGGCGTGGTCGCCGCCTACGAGGCGCCGTTCCCGGACGCCTCCTACAAGGCGGCCGCGCAGATCATGCCCTACCTGGTGCCGTCCCAACTGCGCGAGAACGAGGCCGCCTGGGCGGTGTTCGAGAACTGGGACAAGCCCTTCCTCGTCGCCTTCACGGACTCCGATCCCATCACCCGCGGCGGCGAGGCCGCCTTCCTGTCGCGCGTCGCCGTGGCACAGAACGTCACGATCCGAGGTGCCGGGCATTTCGTCCAAGAGGACGCCGGCCGGGCGCTCGCGGAGCTCATGGTCGACTTCATGGAGGGACGCGAACTGCCAGCCGAGATCCTCTCCGATAGCCCGGCACCCGACGAAGCCGGGTCACCGGACGGCTGATGGAACTGCGCTCAGGCGTCGGGTTTCTTAAGCCGGACCGCCAGCACGTCGAAAGCCTCGTCGTGCAGCACCGCATTCGACGTCGAGCCCATGAAGAACTCGAGGCCGCGTCGCCGATGCGTCCCGATCACCACGAGGTCGACGGCGAGGTCCTTGGCGAGCCGGCGGATCTCTGACGAAGCCGAACCGCCCCCGAGGTGGCAGTTCGTGTCCGGGACGTCGTAGGCCCGCGTGGCTTCCTTGAGACGCGTCCGCGCCTGGTCCTGGAGGCTGGTCTGGATTTCCCGCACCGCGCTCGGGAACTCGCCGCCGTAAGCGAGTGGCAGCGGCTCGACAATGTGCACAACGTGCAACTCAGCGCCCAACGCGCTCGCGAGCGTCGCCGCGTAGTCGACGACCCGCCCACCGTCCTCGCGAAGGTCTGCCGCGGCCAGTATCCGCGTGTAGATCGGCATGGGTCCTGTCCTAACGCCCCAGTTGGTGGGATTACATCACAGGGAAAAGGCGCCCAAGGGAGCGATATCCGTCAGCGCCAGCCCTGCCGCCACGCCTGGTATTCGGCCTGCCGCAGACGATAGCGCGCGATGTTGCCTTCGTGGAGGCTCATGATCTCGGTCTCTACGACTTCGATGAACCGCGCCTGGTCCGCCGGCGAAACCTGCTCCGCCGCACGTTGCCGCGTCAATGCAATCGCGGCGTTCTTGTCCATTCCCGTGCGCACCACCGCGGCGACCAACTCGACGACCAGCGCCCGGTAGCGCAGGCGGAACGGGTCCGGTTCACCCAACGACTGGCGCACTGCCGAGTAACGCGCGCTGGAGCGCTCGTAGGCCCAGACGAACACGTCACGCAGGAGCTCCACGCGATTCAGCTCGTAGATGGCCAAGACGCCGTCGATGTATGCCCGCTCCGGCACGTCCACGAAGGACAGGGGGCAGAGATTGCCGCGGATCAGCGGGATATTCGCGGCGAGGCGGGAGACCCGTTTGTTGACGTCCTCGAAACCCTGCAGATAGGCGAGGTGCACGAGGGCGAAGAACGCCTGCTCGAAGGGGTCCGTAATCGCGGTCGCGGTGTCCAGAATCTGATCGAAGCATTCCTCGATGAGCTGCGGCACTTCGAGCGGATGGTAGACCGTGCCGTCGACGCCGACCGGGATGTGCCGCAGGCGGCCGGTGGCCTGCGGGTCGGCAAGCAGGTTGTCCGCGAGCAGCGCGTGCAGATTCAGGATGGTGTACCGATTGAAGCCGACTTCGTCGGCCTGGTCGACGAGCAGTTCGATGGCCGCCTTGTGGTTGAGGATCATCTGCGCTTCGCGCGCATCCTTGCCTTCGGCGGCCTCGCCCAGCTCAAGCAGACGCTCGGTTTCCAGCAAGGAGTAGGTATTGCCTTCCAGACGGCTGGAGTTCCAGGACAGATCGATCAGCAGGCGGCCGTAGATCGTCCGGGCGTAGGTTCCCGCCGGACGCCCGCCGCCGGGCGGGCGACCAATGTCCAGTAGGCGTTGGCGCGCTTCGGCCGGCAAGTAGTAGGTGACGTTGGGCTGGTAGCCATCGAGGAAGGAACGCCGGTAGCCCACGGGCTGCCGCCTATGGATCGGCGCGCGAATCGCCTGCTTGATCGCCTCCGCCTCGAGCGAGGTCGGCACATAGACCTCGCCACGCGCCGCGGCGCACGCGGTACCTGCGACCGAACTACCTTGGCCTGCGTTGGTGATGGGGCGATAGCGACGGCCCTTGCGTTGCCCTTCGGCGATCAGCCGCTTCTGTTCCACCAGCAAGGCGAGGCGGCGCTGCAGCATGCGTGGCGGCAGCTCGTAGGGCAGTCCCGCGCGGATGGCGCTGACCTGCACGCCTTCCGGGTGGGCCGCCACGACGGTGAGAATGGCATCAAGCTCTTGTTCGGGAATCCGCTTCGGCATAAGGCGCATTATAGGTCGTTAAAGGCTCTTATACGACGAATAAACCCAAAATATTGACGTAAAATACGTTGTTGTCGTATAAATCCGTCTTATCGTCGCAAATGCACCTCTTGCGGAAGGCGTGCCTAAGGGCACGCGACGACACCGCGTGGACACGCCTGCAGTCGCGACTAGTCTGCACCGAATCGTCGCGGCCCGGCCAAAGGCTGGGCGCCGCACACCGCTCGACTGAGCAGAATGACATGACCGACAACGTCGATCCCGCCGCCATCACCGCGAAGGGCACCCGCTCGGTGCGTACGGAGGACGGACGCATCGTCGAGTACTCCGTCACGGGCAGCACGCGCGCAGACGCGCGGACGGTGGTGGCCGGGTATTTCGCTGTCACGGAAGAGCCCGCCTCCTGGACCGAGGCGTACCGGTCGCTGAACGTGCGCATGATCAACGTGTCGCTCCCGGGCCTCGGGATGAGTTCCCTGCACCCAGGCCGCAGGGTCGCGGACTGGCCGAGAACCGACTTGGCCCCCGTGCTCGAGGCGGAGGGAGTCGAGGACTACCACGTCTACGGGGTCAGCTACGGGACGATTCACGCGATGGCCGTGGCCCAGCACTACGGCCCGGACCGCGTGCGGACGATGGGGCTGCGCGTACCCTACTTCGGCCTGCCGCTCTCCGGGGAACTCGGTCTGCCGGACGGTCAGCCGAGGCTGCCCGTGACCGCGGAGGTGCAACGCAACACCCTCGAGGCACGGCGCTGGCGGGTCGCGTTCGGCCGGTCGATGGGCCTGCCCGTCGACGAGCGTGACCAGAGCCTGGCCCCCCCGGAGGCATTCGAAGCGTCGCAGGAAGCCATGGCGGAGCGCGCCGCTCGTAGCTTCGCCGCGATGAGCCGCGACTATCCCGAAGAACTGGGGGCGTTGACCGGCAGCACGATCCCGCTGGAGTCCTTGATGTACATGATGGCCCGCGACGTGGCCCTCGACCTGCCCGGCCTCGATCCGCGCAACGTCACGCTATCGGGCGACCGGGTGGTGGTCTGGTACGCGGCGGACGACGAGGACTGTCCGCCGTCGCACGGGAAGTGGCTCGCGGAGCACTTCGGCGCGAGGACGCGGGTCTTCGAGGGGTACGGGCACCTCGGCGGCGCCCTGATCGACCACCCGGGGTTCCTTCGCGAGCTTACGTATTGAGCGACGCGCCTACAGCCCTCCAACCCGTGCGTCTACCCCATCCCACACGGCCCGCTCTTCGCTCCAGGGGTCCAGGGCGACCGAGACCGGGTCGTCGAACAATGCGGTAGCCCGGGTGTCGGGCGCGTAGGGTTGCCAGTCCTCGAGAGGGCCCGTGCGCGGGTCGCCGTCGGCGGCAAAGGCGAGCCAGTTCGGCCGCCGACGCGTTCACGGACACCCCGCCGAACTCCAGCAGTCCTTGCGCGACTTCCGCCGCCCGGGCCACCGACTGCGCGGTACTGCACGCGCCGCTCTGCGGAATGGCCCGGTGGAAGAGCCCGGCCGCTGGGGCAATGCCATCAGTGCGCCGACACCCATGCCGCCCGCCGACTCGCCGAAAATGGTCACGCGACCGGGATCACCCCGAAGGCCTCGATGTTGTCGCGGACCCACTCGAGCGCTTTTACCTGATCGAGCAGTCCCTCGTTGCCCCTCGCCGGCACGCGGCCGCCGGTGACCTCGTTGAGGTTGACGAACCCCAGCGCGCCGAGCCGGTAGTTGATCGTCCCGACGACGGGGATTGGCGTCGTCACCCGGATCATCAAAGGCCCCTGACGTTACGTTTACTGAAACCGCCGGTCTTGGTTCGGCCATGCATGCGATGACGTGATTGTCCCGGTCAGCATCACCGAGCGAGAGTGGTTGCACGCGGTCACCGTCGCGCACAGCGGCGTGACCGTGTTTCCGGAGCTGGTTTCCACGGCGAACGCATCTGGCGAGACTGTGTCGACATCTATCTGGGCCGAAAAGACAACGGGCATTCCGTCCTACCGCCGACAGCCCGTCCACAGATGAGCGCCAGGGCGCTGGCAGGTTCGGGTAGGTGATCGAGTCCGTGGTAGGCGGACCGAATGCGTGCCTCGACCTGGCTTTCCTGTGCGTTGACACGCCCGAGGTGGCGGTTACTCTGCACCGAGTCGTTGCGACGGAGATTCCTATGGACCGCATAAAGCTCTACCACAACCCCGGGTGAGGGAAATCGCGCGGCGCGCTGGACATCCTGCGCGAGCGAGACGTCGAGTTCGATGTCATTGCCTATCTCAAGAACCCGCTGGATGAGGACGGTCTCCGGGAGATCGCCGCCATGGTCGACGTGGCGCCGGCCGCCCTGGTCCGCAAGGACAAGCACTTCAAGGATCTCGGCCTTGATGCTAAGGACTACACGACCGTGGACGCGGTGGTGAAGCTGCTTGCGAAGCATCCGCGGTTGATGCAGCGCCCGATCGCCGTGCGCGGCGGGCGAGCGGTCGTCGGGCGGCCGTCGGAGAAGGTCGAGGAGTTGCTCTAGCGAGACTACTCGAGGTGCGCGGGCCTCCCGGCCCGCAACTAAGGCTCTGTACCAAGCCGGAATGGCGAACGCGAACGGGAGTACCCGTTCGGGGACGTGGCGGACCTACCGGTCCGCGCGCACCGTCGCGGCTGGCCAACTCGGCTGCGCTCTCCTGGCGTCGCTGTGAACGGTATGCTTGGCGCGCAGCCAGAACGAGGGATTGGGAGTGGGCACGACATCCGACGCGTACCGGGACGGCATCCGGCAGGCATGGCAGGGGGAGCGATGGGGCAAGGCCTTCTTCGAACGGCTAGCCGCCGCGACGGAGGATGCCGGCCAGCGGTCGAAATGGCAGGTTCTCGCGGAGCTCGAGGAGGTGACCGGAAACCGGCTGGCGCCGTTAGTCGCCGATGCCGAGGAATCGCCCTCGGCCGACGCCTACCGGCCGCTGGAGTCTGCGGTGTCGGCCTACGCGGCGCTTCCCTGGGGCGTGGCGATGGAGCGGATGATGACCATTCTGGATCCTGCCATCGAGCGCTTTCGGGAACTGCTGGCCCAAGCGCCGGCGCAGGAGCGCGACACGGTGCAGATCCTTCTCGATCACGAGATCGCCCTGAAGCGGTTCGCGGAACGGGAACTGTCGGGAGACGCCGATGCATCCCTTGAACCCGTCCGGGCCGTGATTGAGAGAGCCCGATAAGGAGTCGCCATGACGACCATGACCCAACCCGAAAAGGAGACATTCCTGGCCGGCCTGCACGTCGGTGTCTTGTCGATCGCCCGCGAGGGGCGGGGGCCGCTCACGGCGCCGATCTGGTACGGGTACGCCCCTGGCGGGGACATCCGGGTGATGATCGGCCGCAACTCCCGAAAGGCCCGGCTGCTCGCGTTGGGAACCCGGGTGTCGCTGTGTGCACAGCGGGAGTCGGCACCCTACGCCTATGTCACGGCCGAGGGTCCGGTCGTGAAGATCGAAGATGGCACGGGCGATGACATCCTCGAATTGGCGACCCGCTACCTTGGACCGGACGAAGGCAGGGCCTACGCCGACAGCATGCCGACCGGATCGAGCCTGACCGTAACGGTGCGTCCGGAGACCTGGCTCGCGGTGGACTACACGAGCGCGTAAGGCCGCGGTGACCGTCCGGGCCAATCTCGATGCGGATTGCGTGGCGCGCGCCCACGACTTCATCCTGGGCAACGCACGCGTTCTCGACAGGCACCTGTTTGCCTATTTGTTCGACGAGTCGGCGTCGCAACCGGTGCTGGATGCACTGCGTGCCTATCGCAATCCCGACGGCGGCTTCGGCCACGCCCTGGAGCCGGATAAGCGCTGTCCCGACAGCCAGCCGGTCGATGTCGAGGTCGCGCTGGGCATCCTGGACCTGATTGGTGCCACCGACGACCCCATCGTCGCGGCAGCGTGTGATTGGCTGGACAGCATCGCCGATGCATCCGGCGGCTTGCCATTCGCCCTCCCCAGCGCGAACGCGTACCCGCACGCGCCGTGGTGGCGGACGGACGCGGAGCCGAGACCCTGGATCAACCCCACCGGCTCGATCGTCGGCCTGTTGACCAAGTGGGGGATCGACCACCCGTGGGTGGCTCGCGGAACGGCGTTCTGCTGGCACGTCCTGGAAACGGTGCCGCCGACGGGATTCCACGACCTGCGCTGCGCCTTGGCGTTCCTGGAACAGGCCCGCGACCGGGAACGCGCCGTGGCGTTTCTGGACCGGGCCCGTAGCTACCTCTTGTCATCCACGGAGATCGAGTTCGACCTCGACGCCGCCGGGTACGTCCATCCGCCCATCGACTGGGCGCCCTTGCCGACCGGTTTCGCCTACGGGCTCTTCGAGCGTGCGGACCTGGCGGCCGGCCTGGCCGCATTGGCAGGCGCGCAACGGGAGGACGGCGGATGGCCCATCACCTGGCAAGCCATCAGTCCAGGCGTCGAACTCGAATGGCGGGGCCGAAAGACCATCGACGCGTTGCTCACGTTGAGCGCGTATGCGAGGGCGGGCCATGCCGTGACGTGAGGCGGCGCGAGCCGCGGCGCGTTGATCACCCCAAGACGAGGCTCAGCATAAGCAGAACGGCGAGCGTCGCGCTGACGAGTTTCCAGAACAGCGCGGGGTTCTTCTCCAGCAGCGGTGCCGCTTCGGCCCTGCGAACCAGTTCCGGGTTCGGCCGGGCGAGGTCGGTGACGAGTTCCGACAAGGCCTCGTAGCGGTTCTCGGGGTTCTGTGCCGTGGCCTTGGCCAGAGCCAGGTCCACCCACCGCGGTACATCGTCGCGGCCGGCCTTGGCCAGTGGTGTATACGGTCGATTGAGGTACGCCTTGGCGTCGCGCGCGAGGGGCGGCTTGTAGGGCAGCGCGCCGGCGAGCATCTCGTACGCCACGACGCCGAGGGCGTAGATGTCGGCGGCATGCGTTGCGGGCTGACCGACGAGGCATTCGGGTGCGACGTAGCCTACCGAGCCGACGGGATGGGTCTCGCGGACGGCCTGGTCGAGTTCGTCGAAGCCCTGGGCATAGGCGGTGCCGAAATCGACGATCTTGGGCCGGCCGTCGCGGTCGATCATGACGTTCTCGGGCTTGAGGTCGCGGTGCACGATCTGCAGCCGCTGGAAGGCGCGCAACGCCGTGGCGATCTCGCCGGTCAGGCGGCGGACCTCGTCGATGGCCGGCCGCGGGTTGTCGAGCATCCACTGGCGCAGGCTTGACCCCTCGACGTGCTCGGCGAGGAGGTACAGGAAGCGGCTCTCGGGACGCGGCAGGATCTTCATCACGCCCGGATGGCTGATCCGTTTGCCGATCCACTCTTCGCGGAGGAAACCATCGAGATAGACCGGATCCTCTGCGAACGACTCGGACGGCGCTTTCAGAGCCAGGCGGCGGCCGGACGGATCTTCGACGAGGTAGAGGTGACTACGCGTCCCACTCGCGATCGTGCGCACCACCCGGTAGCCGTCGATGCGGGCGTCGGCGCGCAACATGGGCGGAATGACCTGTTTCGCGAGACGACGATGCGCCTCGTCGATGTCTTCGTGGGGCGTCTCGTCGATGCGCATCAGGAGGCAACTGACGTTGTCTTCACTGCCGCGTTCGAGGGCGGCGTCCACGATGGCGCGGGAAACGCTCTCCAGAGTGGCGTTCCCCGCGAGCGCGCAGCGCAAGTGCTCCCGCAGGCGCTGTGTCGGCAACGCGTCGTGGACGCCATCGGTGGTCAGTACGAAGACGTCGTTCACGCCCAAGTCTTCGGCGAGGTAGTCCACCTCGAGGTCGAGTTCCATGCCGAGGGCATTGGTCAGCATCGCGCGCTTGCGGTGGTCGCGCGTAAGCTGCTCGAAGTCGCCGTTGCGCAAGCGGTGCACGCGGCTGTCGCCGACGTGGAAGACGTGGGCCGTGCGGCCCTTGGCGATGACCGCGCTTACCGTGCAGGCCATCCCGTCGTGTTGGCAGAGCCAGCGGTTGAGGGCGTTGAGCACGCGCGCCGCCGATGCCTTGACCGTCCAGGTCTCCGGGGTCGCCAGGTACTCGTCGATGAACTCGCTCACCGCCGTCTGGCTGGCCTTGTCCGCTTGTTCGCCGCTCGACACGCCATCGGCGATCACCGCGACCGCGCCTTTCAGCCGATCCGGCGGCGCTGCGGCGAACGCGTCCTCGTTGACGGCGCGTATCCCCGCGAGGGATGCACCGCCGTAGCTGATCGTGAGTTCGGCGCGGGGCACCGTTCGCCTACGCCACCTCGATCAACTCGACCGTGCCGTCGTCGCGGACCTCGGCCATACGTCCCCGAGGCTCCTCCATGAAGAATAGGGTGAGGAAGCCGACCACCGCCGAAGCGCCGATGATCGCGAAGAAGGCTTCATAGCCGACCATCGAGAAGATCGTCAGGTAGCACACGGCGCCGATGTTGCCATAGGCGCCCGTCATGCCGGCGATCTGGCCGGTCAGCCGGCGCTTGATCAGGGGTACGACGGCGAACACGGCACCCTCGCCGGCCTGCACGAAGAAGGAACAGGCCATCGCCGTGATCACGGCGAGGACCAGCGGCCAGGACGAGTCCACCAGGGCGAACGTGAAGTAGCCGATCGCGAGGCCCGCGATCAGGATCAGCAGCGTCGGCCGCCGGCCGAAGATGTCGCTGATGAGGCCACCCGCCGGACGCGACATGAGGTTCATGAATGCGTAGGACGACGCCAGCAGCCCGGCCTGCACCATGCTGAGGCCGAAGACGTCGCTGAAGAACAGCGGCAGCATGGACACGACCGCGAGTTCGGAGCCGAAGGTGGCGAAGTACAGGACGTTCAGCACCGCGACCTGCTTGAACTTGTAGCGGTGGAGCGCCGGGACGGGCTTCTCGAAGACGCCCTTGTTGACCCGCCATGCCTGCCAGGCGTCGTAGAGGTAGCCGATGAGCAAGGCCGCGTAGACCGCATTCGCGCCCGTCGACGAGAGCAACCCGACGCCGCTCGGCGACAGTTTCCAGGCGAGAAGGGCCAGAGCAAGGAAGATCGGCGCCTTCATGACCAGGAGCAGGACGAAGTCGCCTTTGCTGGTTACTTCGATGGCGCCCAGGTTCTTCGGCTTGAAGTACGTGGAGCCCTTGGGGGTGTCGGAGACGTTGAAGTAGTAGAGCACGCCGAAGACGATCGCTAGCACGCCCGTCGTGCCGATGGCGTAGCGCCAGCCCTCGTCGCCGCCGAACAGCAGGGCGAGCGTCGGCAACGCCATCGCCGCGGCGGCCGAGCCGAAGTTCCCCCAGCCGCCGTAGATGCCCTCAGCTCGGCCGAGTTCGTTGGCCGGGAACCACTCGCTCACCATGCGGATGCCGACCACGAAACCGGCGCCCATGAAGCCGAGCAGGAACCGCGCGATCGCCGCTTGGACGAACGAGTCCGCCAAGGCGAACGCGAAGCAGGGCAGGCTGCACACCACGAGCAGGATGGAATAGACGAGCCGCGGGCCGAACTTGTCGGTGAGCATGCCGATGATGATTCGCGCGGGGATCGCAAGGGCCACGTTCAGCGTGAGGAGCGTGGACACCTCCGCCTTGCTCAAGCCCAGCGTGCCTTGGATCGCCGCCATGAGCGGGGCGTGGTTGAACCAGACCACGAAGGTGACGAAGAACGCCATCCAACTCATGTGCAGCACTTTCATCTTGCCGCGGAAGGCCAGCAGGTTGAAACCGCGAACGTCGTTCGTCACGAATGGTCCCTGCTTGTGTGTCAGTGTCCGTTCGGCGCGACGCCGACGGCCGGGTTGTCGGCCAGCCCGATGTCCCGGGCGTGTTCCTCGAAACCCTTGTTCTTCCAGAAAAACGCCCCGGGCATCGTGGTCGGCACGACAACGACGTAGAACAGCGCCCGGCCCACCGTCCCTGTCGCGACCACCGCGAGCGCGGCCGCAAGCCAGGGAAGCGGCTGGGTTACGCCGACGAGCGCGAGATCGGTGACGAGGATCAGGCTGCCGCCCAGAAGCGCATTGCGCAGCCGGTAGACGTAGCCGAACGTGGTCGTCTGCACGTAGTGCGAGACCGCGCCCTCATGCGCGGCGTCGCGCATGTCCCTGGCATGCCCCATGAGGCCGACGGCTTCGAGTCCCAGCCCCGCAAGGACCGCGGCGACCAGCGTCGGCGGCCAGCCGGGGACCAGGGCCAAGCCGATCCAGCCGCCGAGGGCGAGCGACGCGCCGACGAACGATGCAGCGGTGTGCCAGTGGTTCCAGAAAGGTCGTGCCGGGATGAGGTAGCAGCGCACCATGGTGTAGAGCGTGGCGAGGCCGGCGACGACGGCAGCCGCCCCGGAGCCGAGCGCGACCCGCGGCCAGCCGGCGAAGTCGGCGATGGCATAGATGCCGGCCGCCACGCCGAAGCCGACCGTGGCGAGGGCCTCGCGGGTCAAGTTGGAATGCCGCAGGTTGTTGAAGCCGCGGTAGAAGCGCAGCGTCTTGCCGAGGTGCGCGGTGGACGCGGCCATGCCGAGGCCGGTGAGGACGAGTGCGACGACGGCGATCAGGCTGTTGCCGAGGCCGGCCAGGAACGTTGTCGCGAACGCGCCGACGGCGGCTTGCACGGCGAGGGTGAACGCCACCAGCGGGTTCTCGCGCGACGACAGCCGCCGCCAATTCCATTGGCGGTCGACGCCGTCCTTGGCATCGACCACCGGTCGGAACGCGGCGTCGTGCTGTCGGCGGTATTTGACCGGCGCGGAATCGGGCCGGGTGACCTCGAGCGGCGTGGTCTTCAGGTGCTGGAAACGGATGTTCGCCTTGGTGATGTCGGGGTCGGGGAAACCGGGGATTCGGGTGGTCGCGGCTTCGCGTCGTTCCGGGACGTTCTCGACGACGCCGAAGTCGAGGGCGTTGCCGACGCATGCGGAGACGCAAGCAGGCTTAAGCCCCACCTCAAGCCGATCGACGCACATGTTGCACTTCTCGACCTGGCCCGCCACGGGGTCGAGTTGCGGCGCGTTGTAGGGACACACCCAGGTGCAGTAGCCGCAACCGAAGCAGATGTCCGGATCCTGGAGCACGGCGCCGTACTCCGGATGCTTGGTGTAGGCGCGCGTCGGGCAACCCTTGAGGCAGACCGGATCGTCGCAGTGGTTGCACGCCATCGAGATGTTGATGCGCGTGTAGTCGGGGTAGGTGCCGCCCTCGACGTAGCCGACCGAGCGGAAGCTTAAACGCGGCGGCAGGTCGTTCTTCTCGCTGCACGCGGCTTCGCAGGCGTGGCAGCCGATGCAGTTGTCGGCGGTGAAGTGGAAGGCGTGCTGGCGGGTTCGGTTCGGGTTGTCGCCGATTCCCGCGTCGCCGTTGATGGAAAGGCTCGTCCCGTTGTCGCCGTCGGGCAGCAACTGGATCGGATTGCCGTACTGGTTGAGCGTCTCCGCGGTCCGGTCGGCGAGCTTCGCGTACTCCGGTTCGTCGGCGCGCAGCGGAATCACCTAGAAGGCCCTCATGGAAGCGTCCCACTGCGCGGCGGTGGGCTGGTCGACGGATTCGATGCGCACGGCGCACTGCTTGAACGCGGGCTGCCGGGAGTGGGGATCGAGCAGGCCCAGCGTCAGCCTGTTGACGCAGTCGTGGAAGTGGAACGGAATGAACACCATGTTGTTCGGCACGCGCTGCGTGCGCTGCACCATCACCACGGCATCGCCGCGCCGCGACACCAGGCGCGCATAGCCCATGTGGTCGACGCCGAGCCGATCCGCCGCGTCGGGGTTCATCTCCATGTACGGCATCGGCGAGTGCTTATTGCAGTCGCCGACCTTGCCGGTCTTGGTGCGGGTGTGGAAATGCTCGACCACGCGGCCGCTGTTGAGCCAGAACGGGAACTCGTCGTCGGGCCGCTCGTTGTTCTCGTTGTAAGGCAGGGCGAGCAGCTTGGCCTTGCCGTTGGGGTGGGCGAAGGTGCCATCGGCGTAGAGTCGCGACGAACCACGCTCGTCACCCTCCCGCATGGGCCATTGGATGCCGCGGGCGGCCTCGATCTTGGCGTAGGTCATGCCCGAGATGTCGAGATTCCGTCCGCGACCCTTGGAGAGCTCTTTCATCTCCTCGAACGTGGCTTCCGGCGTTGCCGGCCAGTTCATCGCGCGTGCTTGTGCAAAGCGCTTCGCCAGGGACGTGAAGATCCAGTGGTCGGGCTTGGAGTCCGCGAAAGGGGTCGTCACGGCGCGTGTCAGGTTGACGCGACGCTCGGTGTTGGTGAAGCAACCCTCCTTCTCGGCCCACACCGCTGCTGGCAGGTAGACATGGGCGTAGTTCGCGGTCTCCACATCGTCATAGGCGTCTTGGACGACGCAGAACTCGAGCTTCTCGAGCGTTTTGCGGATGCGCGGGGTGTTCGGCATGGACGTCATGGGATTGGTGCCGATCACCCACAGCGCCTTGATCTGGCCGGTCTCGATGGCCGGGAAGATATCGGTCTGGAACAGGCCGCGCGCCTTCGGGAAGAACGCCGGGTCGATGTTCCAGAACTTCGCGATCTCCTCCCGGTGCGCCGGGTTCTCGAGCTGCCGATAGCCCGGCAGACCGGAGCACGAGGACCATTCGCGCGTACCCATGGCGTTGCACTGCCCCGTAATCGAGAGGCTTGTGCCGCCCGGTTTGCCGATGTTGCCGGTGACGAGGTTCAAGTTGTTGATCGCGCACACGCCGTCGCTGCCGTGGGTGGACTGGTTGATGCCCATGGTCCAGATCGCCATCGCCGCGTCGGCCTTGCCGTAGAGGCGCGCCACCGTGCGTATCGTGTCCTCGTCGATGCCGCAGATCCGCGCCGCCGTTCTGGGGTGGTAGTTGGCGACCGTGTCGGCGAAGGCCTCGAAACCGTCGGTGTGCGCCCGGATATAGGCCTCGTCGTGGAGGCCGTCCTCGAGGATGACGTGGCAGAGGCTGTTCAGCAGCACGAGGTCGGTGCCCGGCGTGACGGGCAGATGGATGTCCGCGAACTGGGCGAACATCGTCACCCGGGGGTCGACCACGACGACCGGGAACTTGCGCTTCTCGAGGGCTTCCTTGAGTCGCCAGTAGATGATCGGATGCTGCTCCGGGAGGTTCGAGCCGAACGCCAGCAGGCATTCGGTGTGGTCGAAGTCGGCGTAGCAGCCGGGCGGGCCATCGGAACCGAAGGACCGCTTGTAGCCGGCTACCGCCGATGCCATGCACAGGGTGGTGTTGCCGTCGTAGTTGTTGGTGCCGATGACGCCGCGGACGAGCTTGCCGAGGGTGTAGAACTCCTCGGTCATGACCTGGCCGGTGGACAGGACAGCCACCGCGTCGCACCCGTGCTTGGCCTGGATGCTCTTGAACGTTCCCGCGACGCGGTCCAGCGCCGAATCCCAGTCGGCGTGTTGCCAGTCCTCGAATGTGCGATCGCGCACCTTGGGCGCGCTGCCCCGGCCGGGCGCCGCGAAGATCTGGGCCTGGGTCAATCCCTTGATGCACAGCTTGCCGCGGTTGACGTCGGCACCGCCCACGCCGCGGGTGGTGACCGGCTTGCCGGCCGTGTCGACCCCCACCTCGATGGAGCAGCCGACGGAGCAGTAGCCGCATGTGGCGTACTTCCACTCGGCAACGGGCTTGGTGGCGATGCGTACCGGATTCTTGTGGCGCCGTCCGAACAACACGGTGTTAAGCCTTCACCGGGCGGCGGGATCCCGCGCGAGACTGATGCCGAACCTGGACGCGGCCGTCGACCACCCGCACGGGGAACGTGCGCACGACGACCGTTCCGTCCTCCAGGCACCTACCGGTTCGGAGATCGAAGTGCTGTTTGTAGATCGGGGAGGCGACGACGAGTTGACCCTTGACGTCGCCGACGATGCCCCGCGACAGCACGGGCGCGTCGCTGAATGGGTCGAAGGCATCGATCGCGAAGACGCCGGCCGGCCGCGAGAGGCGAAACACCGCCACCTGGTCATCGCCGACGAGCGCCCGGACACCCACATCGGGCAGGAGGGCGTCGAACTCGCATACGGTGGTCCAGGCGGCTTGCAAGGTCGCTAGGCCACTTCGGAAGCGCGCGCAGGCCGCCGTTGGCCGCGCTCACGGACGAAGGCGAGGGAGTCGTCCGCCTGGTCGCTGTTGACGAACGTCCGGAAGCGCTTGAGCTTTCCCGGATCCTCGATAGTCGTCTTCCATTCGCACTCGTAGGTGCTGACGACGTGCGCCATTTCGGACTCGAGGTCGGCGCCGAGCCCTAGGCTGTCGTCGATGATCACGGACTTCAGGTAGTCGAGGCCGCCTTCGAGGTTCTCCATCCACACCGACGTGCGCTGCAACCGATCCGCCGTGCGGATGTAGAACATCAGGAACCGGTCGATCAGCTTGAGGAGCGTGGCGTCGTCGAGGCCGGTGGCGAAGAGGTCGGCATGGCGCGGCCGCATGCCGCCATTGCCGCAGACGTAGAGATTCCAGCCGATCTCGGTGGCGATGACGCCGACGTCCTTGCTTTGGGCCTCCGCGCACTCGCGGGTGCAGCCGGACACGGCGAACTTGAGCTTATGCGGCGCCCGCAATCCCTTGTAGCGGTTCTCGATGGCGATGGCCATGCCGACGCTGTCGAGCACGCCGTAGCGGCACCAGGTGCTGCCGACGCACGATTTCACGGTGCGCACGGCCTTGCCGTAGGCATGGCCGGTCTCGAAGCCGGCGTCGATGAGTTCGCGCCAGATGAGGGGCAACTCGTGGACTTGCGCGCCGAAAAGGTCGATGCGCTGGCCGCCGGTGACCTTCGTGTATAGGTCGTACTTCTTGGCGACTTCGCCCAAGGCGATCAGTTTCTCCGGCGTGATCTCGCCAGCCGGCACGCGCGGCACGATCGAATACGTGCCGTCCTTCTGCATGTTGGCCAGGAAGTGGTCGTTGGTGTCCTGGAGGGGGGCGTGCCGGGCGGTGAGGACGTGGTCGTTCCAGCACGCCGCGAGGATCGAGGCGACGGCCGGCTTGCAGATGTCGCAGCCCCGGCCGCGGCCGTGCTTCTCGATCAGCGCATCGAACGATTTGATGCCGAGAGCGCGCACGAGGTGGTAGAGCTCCTGGCGGGTGTGAGCGAAGTGCTCGCAGAGATCGGTGTTGATCGCAACACCGCGCGCCTCGAGCTCCGCGTTCAGCAACTGCGTGACCAGTGGTCCGCAGCCGCCGCACCCGGTGCTGGCCTTGGTGCAGCCGCGCACGGCGCCGAGGGTGGTGGCGCCGTCGGCGACTGCGGCCACGATGGCGCCTTTCGAGACGTCGTGACACGAGCAGATCTGTGCGCTGTCGGGCAAGGCGGCAACGGCCCCGGCGGGCATGCCCCCGCCGTCTCGGCGCGACAGGATGTCGCGTTGCGGGAGGATCAAGGTGTCCGGGTGCTTGGGCAGAGTCAGTTCGCTGCGCATGGTCTGCAGCAACATGCCGTAGTCGGCGGTGTCGCCGACCAGGACCGCACCCAGCAGTTTCTTTCCGGTCTTGTTCACGACGATGCGTTTGTAGACGCGCATCCCCTGGTCGATGTACGTGTAGGTGCTGGCACCCCGGCTCCGGCCGTGGGCGTCGCCGATGCTGGCGACGTCCACGCCGAGCAGCTTCAACCGGGTGCTCATGTCGGCACCGCGGAACGCCGCATCGTTCCCGGCCAGGACATCGGCCGCCACCTTGGCCATCTCGTATCCGGGCGCGACCAGCCCGAAGATCCGGCCGTCGTAGAGCGCGCACTCGCCGACGGCGAGGATGTCTCGATCCGACGTCCTGCAGCGTTCGTCGATGACGATGCCCCCGCGCTCGCCAACGGTAAGTCCGCAGTCGCGGGCCAGTTCGTCGCGCGGACGGATGCCTGCCGAGAACACCACGAGGTCGGTTTCCAGGCTGTCGCCGTCGGCGAACTCAAGGCGGTGGCGGGCGGCCTCGCCGGCGACGATGCGCAAGGTGTTCTTGCCCGTATGCACAGCGACGCCCAGGTCCTCGATCAGGCCGCGCAGCATGGTGCCGCCGCCGTCGTCCAGCTGCGTACCCATGAGGCCCGGCGCGAACTCCACCACGTGGGTGGCGAGCGCCATGTTCTTGAGGGCATTGGCGGCTTCGAGGCCGAGTAGGCCACCGCCGATGACGACGCCGGTTTTAGCTCCGGTACCGGACGCGCGAATCGCGTCGAGGTCTTCGATGGTGCGATAGACGTGGCAGTGCGGCCGGTCGCGACCGTCGATCGGCGGCACGAACGGATAGGACCCGGTGGCGAGGACAAGCGTGTCGTAGCCGACTCGCCGACCGGCGTCGGTTCGCACCGTTCGCGACTCACGGTCGATGCCGGTCACTCGCTCGCCGACGTGAACCGTTGCCGTCGGCGGTGCCGCGCGCAGCGCGAGGTCGCCGGCGCTGATGTCGGTGAAGTAGTCGCTCAGGTGAACGCGGTCGTAGGCCGTGCGCGGTTCCTCGCCGAGCACGGTGACCGTCACGCCGGGAATGGCTGCGGCGAGTTCCACGAAGCGGTGGCCCACCATGCCGTTGCCGACGACGAGGATTTGCCTGTCCGGAACGGCACGCATGTGAGGGGTCGCGGTCATGCCGGGCGCAGGGCAACATCCGTGCCAGTTGACAAAAATAAGTTGAATCAGGGATTTATAAACTTCCTTCCGGGAAGAACTGGTGCAACTTCCGCTTGTTGCCGCCCTGCGATGGCGCACGGAGAACGGCGGGTCGCCAGTCTCTAGGGGCTGTGATAGGTTGCCGAACCCCGCTCGTGGAGGAGGACAGGCATGGTCCGCCCGTCGCCAATCTCTTGAACCGGTTGGGCGCCTTCGTGCTGCTGGCACTGACCGCCGTGCCCTCGCCAGTCGTGGCCGACGAGCGCTGGCAACACGGCGTATCGACCTTCGACGAGTTCAAATACCGGGCGGACTTCGAACACTTCGACTACGCCGACCCCGTCGCGCCGAAAGGCGGAGCCCTGGTGCTCTCCACGGCCATCGACTACACGAACTTCACCCCGTTCCTGCCGTTTGGGACGCCGGCAGTCGGCATGATTGCGCCTGGAATGCTGTACGACGGCCTGTTCGTTCGTGCCAACGACGAAGCCTATAGCGTCTACGGCAATCTCGCGAAACGGGTGCGCTTCGCCGACGACTTGAGCGAAGTCACCGTGCAACTCCAAGGCGACGCCTATTGGCACGACGGCGAGCCGATCACTGCCAGGGACGTGAAGTTCACGTTCGATCACGTCTTGACCAAAGCGCACCCCGGGATACGCGCCGCGCTGTCGATCATCGACTCGGTGGACATCCTCGGCGAACTCACGATCGTGTTTCGATTCAAGCCCGTCGGCGGACTCAACAAGAACTCGTTCGCGAGTCCGGCGACCTACGTGGCCATCCTGCCCGAACACTATTGGCGAACGCGGGACTTGAGCGCGGTTTCCCTGGACGTACCGCTCGGCAGTGGCCCCTATCGAATTCGCGATTTCGAGCAGGGACAGTTCATGCTGTGGGAGCGCGTGGCTGACTACTGGGGTCGCGATCTTGCCGTGCATCGCGGTCGGCACAACTTCGAGACCATCCGCTACGAGCTCTACCGCGACGCGACGGTGGCCCGGGAAGCCTTGCGCAAAGGACTGATCGACTACTGGATCGAGGCCGACCCCTATCAGTGGCGCACCGGTTACGACGTACCAGCGAAGGCGAGGGGATGGTTGGTCAAACGCCAGAACAACGCCAAGGTCCAGTCCGGCTTTCAAACGGCCCTGATATTCAACACCCGGCGCGCCAAGCTGGCTGACGTCCGGGTGCGCGAAGCCCTGACCCTTGCCTTCGACTTCGCGTGGACGAATCGCGCGATCTACGACGGCTTCTACGCCCGCGCCGACAGCTATTTCTCGGGCACCGAACTCGCCGCCCGGGGTCTGCCTCGCGGGGCCGAGTTGGCGCTTCTTACGCCTTTTCGCAAACAGTTGCCGGAGCGTGTTTTCAACGAACCGTTCGCGTTCCCGGAAGCCACCGGCGCTGACGACCACCGCGACAATCTCCTCAAGGCGCGGGAGCTTTTGGCCCAAGCCGGCTGGACCGCTCGCGGGGGCGAGATGGTCGATGCCGAGGGGCGCCAGTTCGAGATCGAGTTCCTGACCAATACGGCCACCGACAACAGAACGCTGTTGCCTTACATGGACAATCTCGCGCGCCTAGGTGTCGCCTCGAACATTCGCCTCGTCGAGTCCGCGCAGTACATGCATCGATTGCTTGAGTCGGACTACGACGCGTTGCTGCGCAGCCTTCCCTACGGCTTTCCGCCGGGCGTCGAAATCCGCGCGTACTTCAACTCGACCACCGCGAGTGCGCCGAACAGCGCGAACGTGGCCGGCATCAACAGCCCCGTCGTCGATGCGCTGGTCAGCGAAGTGCTCGGCGCACGGCGAAGCGACGAGTTGATCGCCGCCAGTCGTGCGCTCGATCGGACGCTCCTTTGGGGCTACTACCTGATCCCGATCATCGGCAGGCCCGAACCCCGGGCCGTGCACTGGGACAAGTTCGGTCGGCCCCAAATCGAAGCCGAGTACATCACCAGCTTCCCTGACACCTGGTGGTGGGACGAGGAGCGCGCATCCCGGATCGGTCCCGCGGGCGATGGGCGGCAATGACGTCGCTTAGGTCTTCGCCCAGTTCATCGTCCGCGCGATCTTGTCCATATGGGCCATGGTGCCTTCCTTGTTGAGGAAGTCTTCCCGGCCGAGCATGACGCGCATCTCGTAGGGCTTGTCTTCGAGCCAGTCGTCGCCGAGGAAATCGTAGTTCTCGACCGGGCGCATCGCCAGCCGGCTGAAGGTGATGTGCAGCACGACGCGCTCGCCGTCGATGGTCCGCGTGCCGCCGCTGTGCCAGATGGAGCCGTTCCAGAACACGATGGTGCCCGCCGGACAGACCGTGGAGATGATGCCGTCCTCAGCCGCGACTTCCTCCGCGGTGGGGTGCCTGCGAAGCTTGTGGGAGTTGGGAACGACCCTGGTGGAGCCGCCTTCCGGCGTGTACTCGTCGCAGGCCCAGCAGAACGTGGCGGTCTGGTTGTGCACCGGGAACGGCGCCGGCGTCCAGGTCTGATCGGCATGCAGCCCGCCCTTGCGCGGTGCGTCCGCCTGCTTCGGTATCACGGTGGACGTCAACTGGGATAGGAGGGCACCTTTCCCGCACAGGATTTCCACCATCGCGAGAATCTTGGGATTCAGGACCACTTCGGCAAAGACGGGGTCCTTGTCCAACAGCATGTTCATGCCCCGGGGGCCTTCGGCCCCCTGGGCCGTGTGCAGAATCGCCTCGCGCAGCCGTTGGGTGAATGCGATCGGTGCCGGCTCGTAGATGTAGCCGTAGCCCTCCGCCTTGGCGTGCTCGACACTCTCGGCTAGATCAAGGGCATCCACCTTGGCCTGCAGTTCATCCGAGAGGTCGAACGGTTGACGCGTCTCGTGGACAAGCGACTGAGCCGTCGGCGACTGGTTCTCGGCGGTTTCTTCACTCATGCGCGTTCTCGGTGGCTTCGATGGGAGCAGACCAGAAAATACATCACTCGAAGGCGGCTCACCAACGAAGGCGACTCGGTCGGGAGCCCAGGTTTGGATGGTGCATGGGCGCCGTCGGCAGCATGCCGGCCGGGTTCGCGGTCGGCCTCGCGGGCCTCGATCCGAACTCGACACCCGACGAGGTGCCGGGCAGCGTGGCGACGGGCGCGCAACAGACCCGTGGGCCTCCCCCGACCGAACATCGCCCGTTTCAAAAGTGCCCCTGGACCGTCGCCGTCCGCCTGCCCGACGCCCTGCCTGGTGGCCGGGCATCCGCGGGCGCGGTGTGGCGACGGAGTCGCGGTGAGAATCCGGGCCGCAGTTTGAAAAGAGCGATGTTCTCCTGCATGGGTGAGCGTTGAACACCCGCGCACCGCACCCGGTGACCGCAGACGAAGGCACGCAGCTGCGCCAACTTGGCGGCGGCAACAACCACGCGTCGCACAACCCGTTGCGCATTTCGGGCTGGGCGGTGCCGAACGTGTCGAGTCCGAGGTGCGCTGGCCCGACGGACGTGTGAGCGTCGACCGTGGCTCGGCGGTGGACCGCGTGATCACGATCTCGGACTGAGCGTCGTCTAGACACCGCTAGCGCGCGGACGGACAGCGATCCTGGCAAGTCGCCACGCGGCCATGGCACCGACGATGCCGAAGCCGGCGATGGCGAGGAAGTAGATGCCGTAGCCCCAGCGGCCGGGAATGCCGTCCACGAGGGCTCCGCGAATCAACGGCAGGTAGACGTCGGGTGCATAGCCGATCAGCGAGATGCCACCGATGGCGAGTCCCTTGACCGCATCCGGCACGTCGCAACGCTCGAGCGTCGCCCAGTAGACGCCCCGCACCGCGTAAGTGACGAGTCCGACGACGAGTACGATCGCGAGCAGGATCGCAACCGGGGCACCCAAGGGGAGTAGCGCGAGCCCCGCGAGCAGTACGGAGCCCAACACCAGCAGCCCGCCCAGCACTTTTTCGCGATCCAGGTAGTCGCCGACGAACCCGGCCCCGACCGCACCGATCGGGCGCATCCACAGCTTGGCGACGGTTATCGCACCGACGGCCACCGCGGTCAGGCCGAAGTTCTGCTGCATGTAGGCCGAGAAGGCGTAGGTGGCGAAGAACAACTGGTAGCCGGCCATGATGCACAGCGCCGCCAGCCACACTTCCCGCTTGGCGAAGACCAGTTTGAATCCGTCTAGCGTGCCGGTTAGCGAGGCCGACTGGTGGCGGTCGCCACGCGACCGGCTGTCGTCGACCACGAGGAGCACGATTGGCGCGAGGACGAGCATGGTGCCGACATAGAGCCAGACGACTCGGCTCAAAGCGGCGTCGGTCGGCTGGCCCGCGGCCAACCAGAATGCGAACGCGGCCACCGCCAACGTGGCGAGCAGCGCCTCGAAGAGCCCCCGGCCCCCATCGAGGATGCCGAAGAACCGGCCTTGCTCGTCGTCCCGGGCGAAAACGGCCACCGCCTTGATGTGGGCCGACCAGAACGTGAGTCCGGTCGCGACGCCCCAGCCGGCATAGATCAACAGCAACTCGGCGAACGAGGGTCCGGCGGAGAACCACGCGCCGAGCAGACCCGCGCACAGCAGCGACATCGACATTAGGTGCCGGGGCGCGACCCGGTCGGCGAGCCAGCCGCTCGGCAGGTAGGTGACGACGAACATCACGCCGAGGATGGCGTTGCACTGGCCGAGTTGCGTCGCGGTGATCTCGAAGGTCTCGAGCATCGAGACCTCGAAGTTCTGGCGCAGGTAGAGAAGCGGGTAGATGGCCCCGGCGGCCACCGTGATCACGGCGAGTTGGAGGTAGCGACGCACGGGCGCAGTGTAGGCGAGGTCGGTCGTGCGGGTGCGTGTGATAGGGTGCGCGGCTTTTCAGTACGGGCTACGCAACATGGTGGACATCAGCGGCAGCTGCGATGCGCGTTTCGCGCGCGTTCGCGAGGCGTTTCTGCGCAACTTCACGGACCGCGGCGACGTCGGTGCCTCCTTCGCGATGACCATCGAGGGCGAGTTCGTCGTCGACCTCTGGGGCGGACACCGCGATGCGGTCGGCACCGAGCCTTGGCTTCCCGACACCATCGTCAACGTCTACTCGAGCACGAAGACCATGACGGCGTTGTGCGCGTTGCTGCTCGCCGACCGCGGCGAACTGGACATGTCGGCACCGGTGGCGAAGTACTGGCCGGAATTCGCGGCCAATGGCAAGGAACGCATCGAAGTGCGCCATCTGCTGAGCCACAGCGCCGGTCTGTCGGGTCTCGACGACATCGACTCCCCGCACATCTGGTATGACTGGGATGCCGTAGCCGAGCGCCTCGCGGCTCAGGCGCCCTGGTGGGAGCCGGGCACGGCGAGCGGCTACCACGCTATCACCCAAGGCAATCTAGTCGGGGAAGTCGTGCGGCGGATCACGGGCCGTTCGCTCGGCACGTTTCTGCGCGAGGAACTCGCGCAACCGCTCGGCGCGGACTTCCACGTGGGCGTTGACCCGGCGCACTTCCATCGCATCGCCGAGCTCATCCCGCCGCCCGTCGAGCCGTCCGATATGCTCGAGATGGAGCCCGGCTCGATCATGGAGCGCACCATCGGTCGCGGCGTGGTCGACGTCGCAGACACCAAGACGGCTGCATGGCGGCAGGCGGAGATGCCTGCGGCGAACGGGCACGGCAACGCCCGCAGCATCGTGCGCATCCAGACGCTGCTAGCGAACCACGGCACGGCCTTCGGCCAGACCCTGATGTCGCCTGCTGGATGCATGGCAGTTATGGAGGAACAGACCAACGGCGTTGATCTCGTGTTGGGAGCGCCTGCCCGCTTCGGTCTCGGCTACGGGCTGCCCAACGAACTGATGCCGGCAACACCGAACGAGAACGTCTGCTTCTGGGGCGGCTACGGCGGCTCCACCGTGGTCTGCGACCTCGACGTCCGCATCGCCTTCTCCTACGTGATGAACCGGATGGAGGCCGGCGTGCTCGGCGACGAGCGTGGCTTCAGCCTTTGGCGGGCGGTCTACGAGTCGTTAGGAGACTGATACAAGGGACCCATGGCTCCCGCCAGGCCCGCACCAGCGCCGTTTTCGGCGGCCTAGTTGAGAGTCCTTCACGCCGCCTCGCCTACGGTCACGGTCACCCGTTTCCCCAACGCTCGCAACGCACGGTCTATAGTGCCCGCTCGCGTCGCATGGTCCGGATTCAGCATGCGCCGTACTTCGCTCTCTGCTACACCAAGGTCCTTGGCCAGACGACGTTGCGACATGCCCGTCTGCCGAAACGCTTCATAAAGTGCCGCCTTGAGCGCAATCGGCAACGGCGGGACGACAAGAGTCAATCGCGCAGTGGCTCGGGACGGCTCCGGGAGATTCGCGCCCTCGCGCATGGTGACCGCGATCAACTCCCGAAGTAGATCTCGAGCTTCAGCCAGCGCTTCATCCCGGGTTGCGCCGTCCGTAGCTCCCCAACCGAAGTCCGGGAACGCAACGACATAGCGCCCGTCCTCGTCGCGTTCAATCTCGGCCGGATAGTTGTAGTTGTCAGACATCGGCTAGTTCCTCCGAAGCTCGGCCCTGGACGCTTCCACAGCTAGAAGTCACGCTTCTCGATCCCAAGGTCTGCGCGCATCTTTGCGAGCAGCCCCTTGCCGATCTCTTTCTTGCGGTCCTTGACGGTCGTTTTGCGGTTTCCTACGTAGAGTGTTCCGTGCGAACCTGCCCCTGCGGATGCGACGAAACGGACCTCTAGGTTCCGCTCTTGCGCCCATCTGCGAGCCTTCGCTATGAACTGCCGCCCGTTCATCGCGGCAGTTCGCACGCTGGAGAATAGATGCGCACACTTATGACCGCAACTGACTACGAGGTTTCTGCCCCCGAGGTGTCTGACTGCGAACGAGGTAGTCGACGTGCCGCTCCACTCTGGGGCGGCGTAGCGACTGCGCGGCTGTCCATGGTCACGGTTCGCGGCGCAGCCTGCCCAGGAAGTCGCCTACGTCGTTGCTCTGCAGGGCCGCTTGGAGCACTTCGTCGTGCGTCATCTCGGCCATGCGATCCGCCCAATGGTCAATTTCGCCGGCGACTTCGATGTTCCGAGCCGCCAGCAGGCCTTTGACGAGGGACAGCCGTTCTCTGACGATCCCCTCTCGAAGACCGTCCTGGCGGCCCGCTCGTCGGTTGATGTTGCGTTCCATCCCTAAGAACGGATCGTTGTCCGGACCGGTGCCCACCAGCCGCCCCATGGCTTCGCCGACACGGCGCAGTGTGCCGACGGTGATCGACGAGGTGTACGGCTCGTTCAACGCGGCGTGAATCTCCCGGGGCGACCACGTCGGGAACGCGACGCTCGCCGCGCACGGCTTGTATCCCCCGTCCGCCAGGACGTTGATGGTCAGACCGGGCCGTTTGCGCTTGCTCGGCATGGGCGCATCCGGCACTTCGACCCAAAGCTCGGGGACGCCCCACGCAGCGTACACGTCGAGCTTGCGATCCCGTATGTCGGTGGTCAGGTCCACCTCGAACACGACGTCCGGGAGCGGGAAGGCATCGACCACGAAAACCCGGGGCAGGGACCGCGGGGTTTCGAGGTAGATCAACTGGTCGGCTTGCGCGGCCCGCACCCGGGCGCCTCGGGCATCGCGTTCCTGCAAATCCGCCGTGCCGTACATCGCGATCGGCGTGCCGCGGATCTTTGCGATGTCCTGGACCAGTGCGACGAGGCGCACGGACGGATGCTCGTGACTCGGGCTGACGTCGCGTAGCACCCAGGCGGTTTCGGTGGCCGCCTCCCAGTATTCGTAGCGGCCTTCGTAGTTGCCGATCTCGTCGCACGACAGCGGGATCGGCTCGCAGCCGCTCAGCGCGAGTTCGGTCGGTTCGGGCGATTGCACCACGGCCCGGTTTGTGGCCATTCGAGACCTCCGCAGGTCAAGGTCGAGTCGTGGGCCGAGCATACTGCGCTGTTGGCCGGAAGCAAGCCGAATGGGGAAAATACCTAGCAAAAACAGTGTAGTTAGTACAGAAATGTACGATCTTAAGTGACGTGCCGTTGACAACGGCCAGACCCGTCAAGAATGCTATTGCTTTGGAGGGAGAACACCATGCATTTGAGAACAGGTCTGGCGGCCCTTGCCGCCGCGTTCGCGACGATCACAGTACACGGTGCCGAGATCCCGACCGCAGAAGCGGAATCCGTCGGCATGTCGACCGAGCGACTGCAGCGGATCGATACGGCGATGCAGCGGCACATCGATGCCGGCGACATCCAGGGTGCGGTGACGGCCGTGGCACGGCGAGGGAAGGTCGTGCATTTCAAGGCCCACGGGTTGATGGATGTCGAGGCGGAACGACCGATGGCGCAGGACGCGATCTTCATCATGATGTCGTCGACCAAGCCGGTGCTCGGCGTCGCGGCCATGATGATGATCGAAGAGGGGCTGATTCGTCCGAGTGATCCGGTTGAGAAATACATTCCCGAGTTCGCGGACATGCAGGTGGCCGTGCTGGCGGAGCCGGCCGACGAGGACGTCAGTCCGTTCCGGGTGGATCGCGAGAATCCACCGGCGCATCGCCTCGTGCCCGCCGAGACGCCGATCACGATCCAGCACCTCTTGACGCACACGTCCGGGCTCGCCAGCGGCGGCTTGGGATCGTTGCTCTCCGGGCTCCAGGCGGATCGCGATACGCTCGCCGGCTACATCCCGACGCTCGGCGACATGGTCCTCGACTTCCAGCCCGGTTCGCGCTGGACCTACAGCGGCGGCACCGGGCTCGACGTCGTCGCCCGCATCATCGAGATCGTCTCCGGCGTGCCGTACGACGAGTTCGTGCAGACGCGGATTCTCGATCCCCTGGAGATGACCGATACGCACTACAACCTGCCGTCTGCCAAGGAGTCGCGACGCGTCGCCATAGCCGGCCGCGATCTGTCACGGTGGATGGGCGAAACCACCTACTTCTCGGGCTCGTACGGCCTGTCGAGCACCGCGAAGGACTATCTGCATTTCGAGCAGATGCTGCTCAATGGCGGCGAGCTCTTCGGCCACCGCCTGCTGAGCCCGCGCTCCGTCGCGATGATGGGCAGCGACCATCTGGACGGCCTCTACCGCGGCTTCACGCAGACGGCGAAGGGTCAGGGTTTCGGCTACACGGTTTCGGTGATCCTCGATCCGATCGCCGCGGACAGCCGGCGCAGCGCCGGGGCGTTTGGCTGGGGCGGTGCGTTCGGTACCCGGTCCTGGACCGACCCCGTCGAGGAACTCGTCGGCGTCATCATGCTGCAGCAGCCCTACGGGCCGGCCCAGTACGATTTCGAGAACGCGGTGCGCCAAGCGATCATCGACTAGGCGCGTCGCCTAGCGGCGACGCGAATCGAGGCGAACCGCAGGCGGTTCGATGCTCCGCATTCTCCCACCGACGTAGGAAACTTGACCCAACTGTCAGCGTTCGGTGCTCTCAAGACATCCAGCGGCGAGCGCGGCCGCCGCGGCGAGTTTGTGCCTGGCTTGCCAAGGCGGCCCGATCGAGCGCCCCATCCTCGCGAGCAGGGCGTTGATGTCCTCGACGCCAAGCGCGGCCGCGGCATCGGTGAAGGCGCGGTCCCGTTCGTACCAGACCACCGACCAGCCGCGTTCCTCGGCGGCCGTTGCGAGCGCCTGGCGGTACATCACGGTGTCGGCGACGGTCTGGGCACGGTTGTCCCGGATGCGTTCCTCGACGGTCTTGGGGAGCTCCGGACAGGTGCGGATCGCTATGGTCGCGATCGGCATGGTCACGTCCGCGGCCAGCGCATGGAGACCCTCTTGGGCCCCCGATGCGGCGGCCTCGCGCACTCGCCCCACGAGTTCGATCGCTTCGCCGAGCGTGATCTCGCGCGCCCAGGGGCTGTTCCGGTAGCGGCCGACGGCCCACGAGCCTTCGTGGTGGTGCGGGTGTGTCGGCAAGCCGTCCGTGAGGTCGAACCGCCGGCGGTCGAGGAGCACGCCGTCCGATCCCACAGTGACCAGCACGGCGGAGTTGCCGTGCTCGGTGACCCCAACCGTTGCCGTATGCCCGGTCAATCGACGATGGCCGAGTAGATGATGTTCTTGAGCTGGCCGCGGAAGTTGAAGGTCGCCGAGGGCATGAGTTGCGTCATGAACACCACCGAGAGGTCTTCGACCGGATCCACCCAGAAGATGGTCGATGCGGCGCCGCCCCAATAGAAGTCCCCGGCTCCGAGCGTGCCAGCGCCGACTTCGCTGAGGGTCATCGCGAAGCCGAGACCGAAGCCTACGCCTTGGTAGGCCGTCTCGGAGAAGGCGCCTTCCGCCATGCGGGCGAGGTCGCCGCCACCGGCGAGGTGGTTGCGGGTCATCAGCTTGAGCGTCCGGGGGCCGAGAATGCGCGCGCCGTCGAGTTCGCCGCCCCGGCGGAGCATCTCGCAGAAGCGCAGGTAGTCCGCCGTCGTGCCGGTCAGCCCGCCGCCGCCCGAGAGGAACGTGGGCTGGGCCAGGTATGCGCTCGCGCGCGGGTCGTCGATCAGCTTCAGCGTCTTCTCCGGCGTGCGTTCGTAGTTCGCCGCGAAACGTTCGACCTTACGAGCCGGCACGTTGAACGCGGTGTCCACCATGCCCAGGGGCTTGAAGATGTGCTCGTCGAAGTAGCGGTCGAGCGGCATGCCGGACAACGCCTCGACGAGGTGCCCGCAGACGTCGGTCGCATAGGAGTACATCCAGCGCTGGCCGGGGTCGTAGTGCAGCGGCACGGCGGCCAGCTTCTCGACGAAGGTCTCGAGGTTCTCGCCGTCGCCGCGGCGCACGGCGGCGGCCTGGTAGAGCTTGTCCACGGGGTGGTTCGTGCCGCCGTAGGAGAGGCCCGCGGTGTGCCCGAGGACATGGCGGAACGTCATGGGCCCCTCGGGCGGGCGCGTCTCGATCCGCTCTCCTTCCCCGCGAACGTAGACCTCGTGGTCGCGCCACTGCGGGATCACCCGGTGGACCGGGTCGTTGAGCTGGAACATGCCCCGTTCGTAGAGCTGCATGAGGGCCACCGACGTGATCGGCTTCGTCATCGAGTAGATGCGGAAGATGGTGTCGTCGGCCATCGGCAGACCGCGTTCGAGGTCGCGTGAGCCCAGCGAGGCGTGGTACGCCAGATGGCCGTGGCGCACCACCGCGACCTGGCAGCCGGCGATCTTCCTCGGTTCGATGTAGTGCTCCTCCAGGTGTCCGGTGATGCGGCCGAGCCGCGCCTCGTCGAACCCACTCGCTGCCATGTCACCTGCCTCCGTCGAAGTGTCCGGCGATGTTAGCGAAATGCAGCGCGAGTTCTAGAAACGGCGCTCGAGGCGCAGCCCGAACTCGCTCGCATCGTTGCTCAAGATGCGCAGCACGTAGTCGCCGGTGTTGAGACGCGCGTTGTCGTAGCGGACGTCGCCCGCGTTGCGGCCGTAGATCGCGGCGGTCCAGGCGCTGTCCGCCGCAGTGAGCCCGACGTGGAAATTGACGAGGCCGCGGCTGCCGATCCGGGTGAGCCTCGCGGGATCGGAGCTCGGCTCGCCCCACATGGCGGCGCGGTAGGAGTAGTCGAGCCGTGCAGCAACTTCGGCCCCGGAGGCCAACACGTGCCGGTACTCGGGGCTGATCGCCGCCGTGAGTTCCGGCGTCAACGGCGCGGCCGGCTGTACGCCCCGTTGTCGGTCGACATCGACTCCGATCCGGCCGACCGCGAACTGCAGCCGGAACGCATCCGTCATGTAAAGCGCCCCTTCGAGCTCCAATCCCGTCGTGTGCTGCGTGACGATCAGGTTGACCGTGTTGAAGCCCGCGCCCGCCGTCGTGCTGACCTGGTAGGGCAGGCCGTCGTACCGCGTGCGAAACACGGCGACGCCGAGCTCTACGCGGTCACGGGGCTGCCCCTTGAGGCCGATCTCGTAGTTGACCGCCGTCACGTTGTCGCCGGCTGCGAAACAGTCCGGGTCGCTGAACAGGCAATAGGGGCGGGCGGGGAACTCGCCGGACTGGTAGCCGCTCTGAACGGTGGCGTAGACGGACAGGTAGTCGTTGACCGCGCGGTGGACCGCCGCGTCCCAGCTCGTCTCCTGCCAGGAGCGAGCGGCGTGAACGCGTCCGGTGCCGACATCCGTGGTGGCCCGTTTCTCATCGCGCGTCGTGCGCATGCCGGCGGTCAGCCGCCACTGATCGCCGATCGCTCGGCTCATGCTTGCGAAGAACGCCGTGCTGTCGAGGGCCTGCGTCAGTCGGAAGGCGCCCCTGAAGCCGAGAAACACGGTGGGGTCCTGGACGTTCGAGCCGTCTTCGCTGAACCGGTAAGCGCCGGCGACGAAATCCAAGCCGTCGAAATCGCCAAGGAGTTGCACCTCGACGGAGGTCTGGTCGGCCCGACCGTCCTCGGGGAAGCTCAAGTAGTCGTCGAAAAGACCGTCGTCGTCCAAGCCGGCCTCGTAGTCGGAGGATCTCGTACTGGCGATGGTTCTAGCCGTCAAGCGGTCGCCCATGTCCCACGCTGCGGTGACTGAAACTCCTCGTGCGGCATTGGTCGTTCGTGCCTGCCGTGCCTGGCCGGTGTTGTTGTCGTAGGGATCGCGCGCGACATCGGCATTGCGGTAGCCGGCGGCGAAGACCGCTCCGCCCGGCACCTCGTCGATCAGCGTGGTGTACGGGTTCAGGCCGTTGTCGCCGTCGTTGGCGTCCGCGGCCAGCGTCAGCGAGAACGTCGGTGTCGGTCGCCAGCCCACGGCGACGCGCGCGGACAGTTCACGGGTTTCGCCCACTTCGGTTTCGACATCGGGCAGATTGCGAAACTGCCCCAGTCCGCCGCGTCGCCTGAGCCCGGCCGAGATCGTTGTCGCCAGCGTGTCGGACAGGTTTGCATCGAGCAGTAGCGAGGCATCGGTGCGCCCGCGGGAACCGACCCGTGTACTCAACCGTCGGCCCGGATCGGAACCGGGCGCGGCGGTGACGATGTTGACGGCACCGCCGATGGAGTTGCGCCCGTATAGCGTGCCCTGGGGTCCGCGCAACACCTCCACGCGTTCGATGTTCGTCAGGTTCCAGTGCTGGCCGACCTGGCGGCCGAGGTAGACGCCGTCCACGTAGACGCCCACGCCCGGGTCGGTCGTGATGAGGTGGTCCTGGGTGCCGATGCCGCGGATGAACGGATTGGTCGAGGAGGTGTGTCCCGCGGAAAACGTCGTGACGTTCAGGTTCGGCACGAACTTGCCGACATCCACCAGGTCGGTGATGCCGCGTTCGGCCAAGGTGCCACCGTCGAATACGCTCAGGGCCGCGGGGACGTCGTAGATGCCCTGTTCGCGCTTGGTGGCGGTGACCACGATTTCCTCGATGGCCCGGGGCTCCTCCGAGTCGGCCGCCGCGATCGGGGTGGCGAGCAGTCCGGCGACGAGCACGGAAAACCGACGCGCATGGGATGGATTGGCCATGGAACCTCCTAGACAGGGCGCGTCGCTGGGCACGTCCGTTGCCGGAGCCGTATCCTACCGGGAGTACCCGGAGACATCGTTATGACCGAATTCGTGCGTACGGCGGAGGAGAACTTTCACGACCTGGCCGATTTCCCCTACGAGCCGAGCTACCACGCTTGGCAGGATCTACGGATGCACTACGTGGACATTGGCCCGCGCGACGCGCCGGTTATGCTGCTCCTGCACGGCATGCCCACATGGGCGTACTTGTACCGGGACATGATCCCGCCGCTTGTCGCAGCCGGCTACCGTTGCATCGCGCCCGACCACATGGGTTTCGGTCGCTCGGACAAGCCCACCGACATCCATTGGTACACGATTGCGAGGCACACGGAAATCCTGACCTCGCTGATCGGCGCCCTCGATCTCGACCGCGTCACCGTCGTCTGCCAGGACTGGGGCGGCCCCATCGGGCTCGCCCAGGCGGCGATGATGCCCGAGCGTTTCGAACACCTGGTGATCATGAACACGTGGCTGCACCACCCTGGCTACGAGTACTCGGAGGCCATCCGCAACTGGAACCGGAACTGGCACGAAGGCGGCTTGTTCGACCGTCCGGAGCCGGACGTCGCCATGCTCCTCGTCCTCGCCGATGGCCTCGCCGACCGCAAGACCGTGTTCGGTGCGATCGCCGGCGGTCGGGAGGCGGGCCTCACGGGCAAAGCCGCCGAGATCTACCGGGGCTACTCGGCACCGTACCGGGGCTTGCCGGACACCGGCTACAACGGCATGCGCCGTTTCCCTCTATCAATCCCGGTCAGCAGCCCCGACAACGGCAACGCGGCGGCCCAGGCGCTGCACTACCGCACGCTCCTCGGGTGGCAGAAGGGTGTCCACTTCATCTGGGGCTGCGTCGACGACGTGTTCACCGAGGCCTGGGGGCGGACTTGGGCAGAACAGATGGGCGCCCGGTTCGACGGCATCCCGGACGCCGACCACTTCCTGCAGAGCAGCCATGGAGTGCTGATCGCGGAACTGATCATCAACGGGAAGCGCGGATCGTCGCCTAGCGCGTGAAGCCGCCGAGGTGGCCGTAGTGCATTCGCTGTCCTCGAAGGTGACCTCGCCGTTGACGATGGTCGCCCGGTAGCCCTCGGCCTTCTGGGCTAGGCGCCAGTCGCCGGCGGGGAAGTCGTACAGTCGCTCCGCGGGCAGGGCTCGCAACGCGTCGTAGTCGTAGACCACGATGTCGGCGGGAGCCCCTTCGCGCAGGAAACCGCGGTCGGTGAACCCGGCGGCGATGGCGGAGTAGCCCGAGAGCCGCCAATGGGCCTGTTCTAAGTCCATGAGGCCGTTGTCGCGGACCAGCCTGGCGATGAAGTCGGTCGGGTAGCGACCGGTGGTCAGGAATTTCATGTGGGCACCGCCGTCGGAGATTCCCGGCAGCACGAACGGCGAGTTGACGACCTCGCGCATGGCATCCATCTCGGCCGACGTGCCGTCGCGCGAGAAGACCGTTGCAAGGTCCTCGGTGAGGGCGACGCCGAAGCCGCAGTTGCCGATGACCACCGAGGTCACCCCGTGCCAAACCGGACATCGTGCAGTAGGGATCCCAGAAGATCTGTGAATCGAAGTGGGCATGCAGGTCGATGAAACCCGGGGCGACGATCAGGTCGCCGGCGTCGACGACACGCGCGGCGTCCGATTCGCACACGCGTCCGATCTGGGCGATGCGCCCGTCGGCGATCGCGACGTCGCTCGTGTAGCGGGGGGGCCGCTGACCGTCGATCACCGTTCCGCCCTTGAGCAGGAGGTCGTAGAGAGGCATTGAGTCCGGCCTCGCGGTGGGCTGGTCCACGAGCATAGCGGCAGCACGCGACGTTCAATTGCACGTGCGTACCGCCACTCGGGCAGCCATGTCGCCGTTCGCGGGCTATCCGCTACCCAGGCCCGCCCAGAAGTCGGCCTCGGTCGCAGCCAGTTGGGCCGCACCGAGCAGCGCCTCCGGCGAGGTCGTCGTCGCAGCAACGCGCCGACCGAAGTTCTCGGACAGCGGGATGCCCCGCAGTCGCAACGCCTCGGTGGCCGCGTAGGCGAGAGCCTCGCGGCGTGCTTTCGCTTGACCCTGCTCCAGACCGCGCGCGAATCCCGCCGTATGGCCAACGTCGTGCGAGCGGCGCATGTAGCCTGCGATCTGTACGTCGTCCATCGGCCCGGTGCCCTCGCGGTCGCCGAGGGTCCGACCGACCCGCACCAGGCACTCGATGGTATCCGCCGATACGGGCGCCTCGTTCAAGGCTGCGTGAATCTCATGCGCCCCCCAGGAGGGGAGGGCCACGCTCTCGGCGCTTGTCCGGTATTCACCCTGGTCGAGGACGTAGATCGTGAGCCCGGGTACCACCCGGCGGGGGCGGCTCGGCATCGGCCCGTCGGGCGTCTCCACCCAGATCTCGGGGAACCCCCAGCGAGCGTAGACCCCAAGCTTGTGGCGACGCACGTCCGTCGTGTTGTCGACTTCGAGGACCACGTCCGGTCGCGGATCCCGACGGATGACCGTCCTGCGTCCGCTCGGTATCCACTCGCCAGGGCGCAAGTACACGGATTGATCCGGGTGCATCCCTTCGGCCGTTTCCCCGCCCACGTCCACGGTGACCATCCTCAAGGCACCGCAACAAAAGATCGGCGAGCCGCGCTCCTGCTCGACCCGCGTGAGGAGGCCCGGCAACCGGCCGCCCGGGACCTCGTGCGCCGGCGAGCCATCGCGACAGATCAACGCGGTGCAGCGCTCTCGGCTCCAGTACTCGACGCCGCCCTCGTAGTTGTCGAACTGCTCGAGGGTCATCGGGATGGGGACGCAGCCCGGGTAGTCCGGGTCTTCCGGGCCGTCGTAGGCCTCGACGAACTCGCGCAGACGATCCTCGTCGAACCGACCGTCCGCGGTCTCGTAGGTGGGTCGGTCCGCTGCTGCGGTCAATGCAGTTTCCGCCATGGCCTGACTCCCTCGGCTTCGCCCGGTGGGCAAGTGTGGTGAGTAAAAAGCATAGCGAAGTCAGTATCTTAAGGGTAACGCACACGGCTGTACGCGGGCTCATGGCCAAGCGGCTGATCTCGCTGGCGTTCTCGTTCACGCCGGATTGCGCGCCGTCGCCGCCAGGCGATTCGCCTAGGGCTTGACCGTACCGCGGACCGCCCCTTTGAGCCGGTCTGCCTCGAAGAGCAGATCGTCCCCGAACCGCTTCCTGCCCCTTGCGGCTGGGCCGACCACGTCGATCTGCCCCCGGCCGATCACCGCCTCGCGTGAACCGTCCCGCGCGGGGTCGGCGTACCGTGCGAAGAACGCATCGAGGTTGGCCTGCAGAGCCTTGTGCATCTCCCTGTATTCGTCCCGATCGATGAGGTTGTATTCCTCATCCGGATCGTTGCCGAGATCGTAGAGTTCGTGGTCGCCGTAGGGATAGCGATGCACGTACTTCCATTCCGCTGTGCGGACCATGCGCGTCGGGCCGTACTCGTCGAACACCACGACGAAGTCGTCGCCGTCCAACGCGCGGCCTTCGAGCGCGCCCCGGAAACTGCGTCCCGGCAGCGAGGCGGCTTCTGGATTCTCGACGCCCACATACTCGAGCAACGTGGGCATCAGGTCGTAGTGGCTGTGGAGCGTCCACGCGACCTCGCCCTCGGGAATGTGCCCCGGTCGAGACATCAGCATCGGCACCTTGACCGACGTGTCGAACATGTTCGGCGGGAAGGTGCCGTTGCCCTTGCCGTAGATGCCGTGGTGGCCCATGTTCATGCCGTTGTCGCTGGTGAACACCACGAGCGTGTTCTCGCGTTGCCCGTTCCTCTCGAGCCAGTCGAGCAGGCGTCCCACGTTCTCGTCCATTTTCGTCACCGCGGAGAAGTAGCCGCTCAAGGCTTCTTTCCGACCCTGGACCGTGAAGCCGAGCGAACCGGATGGCCCCTCCTTGGCCAGTTGATGCGGGTGCATGGGGAGGTCCGGCGTGGACTCGAACGGGCAGTACGCGTAGTAGTCGTCCCATAGCTCGGCCGGGTGGTGCTCGCGCTGCCAAGGCGCATGCGGCGCGGTGAAGTGGACGTTCAAGCAAAACGGTCGTCCGCTGTCCTTGTGCTGCTCCAGGAACCGCAAGGCGTTGTCGGTAAACAGATCGCTCGCGTACTGGTTCGTCTCGTAGGCCGCGCCGTCGCGAATCATCGACGGGGCAAAGTAGGGGCCGGCACCGTAAGCGTGCACGTCCCAGAACGCGAAGCTCTTCTGCGGCTTCTCGGAGAAGCCCATGTGCCACTTGCCGCTCAGGGCGCACGTGTAGCCGGCGGCCGCCAGGAGATCGGTGTAGGCCGTGAGGCCCGCAAGGTATTCGATCGCCTCGTCGCCCGGTTTCGCGCCCGCACCGAAGGCCAGGTTCGTGTTGCCGGCGCGAAGGAAGTCATGGATACCGTGCTGCGACGGGATCCGCCCGGTCAGGATCGAGGCCCGCGCGGGCGAGCAGACTGGAGACGTGCAGAAGAAGCTTGTGAAACGCAGTCCGCTGGCGGCCAGCCGGTCGAGGTTCGGCGTGCGGATTTCCTCGTTGCCGGCGCATCCCATGGCCCAATAGCCTTGGTCGTCCGTCAGGATGAACAGGATGTTCGGTTGCTCGGTCATGCGCATGATCCTCGGTTCAAGAAGCTGCGGCCTAGATATGCAGACCGATCCGGTCCCCAAGGAGCTTACGCGTAACCCGCTCGAAGGTCTCCGGCCAAGGCGCATCGAGCTTCTCCGCCAACACACGCGCCCGCGGGAAGAACTGCTCGGCGATCGCACGCGTCCGCGCGAAGATCGACGCCCATGTCGCGTCCAGCGGTGGCAGGTCCAACAGCACGGCCATCTGCTCGGGCGTGAGGTCGTGCTGCAGGGCGAGCACGCCGCGACGCGGCTGCGGAGCGTTCTCCATGGCCATCGTCCGGATCAGCATGTCGCGCAGCAGGTTCGTCCCCGTCTGTGCGACGACCAGGTCCTCGCGGCCCCTGACGACCATGGACAGTCCCAAGACGCGGATGAACTCGTTGACGACCTCGAGGAGGGCGTCGGCGACAGGGCCGGGCGTGCTCGGGGGCGTGGCGCTCAGCGCATCGGCGAGTCCGAGCCGGTCGAAGAGCGGCTTCGCGGCTCCCCCAGCGACGAAGGCCAGTTCGATCCCGCTCACCACGGTGAGATCGAAGCGCAGCCAATCCATCGTGATGCAGTTGATGGTGCGCGCGTTGGGCAGGACCTTCGAGTACAGGATCGGCGCCATCTCGTCGAGCGACTCCTCCAAGCGGGCTAGCCGCTCGGGGATTTCGTCTGCTTCGGCAACGACCACGTAGATGTCGACATCGCTATACGCGTCGGCTTCGTCCCGCCCATGGCTGCCACCGAGGTACGCACCGCCGAGTCCAGGGATGCGCTCAAGAACGCCGGCTACTCGATCGATGAGCGCGGCCTGATTCATGCTGACGGCTAGGTTGCTTGACGGCGGGTTAGCCTTGACGCTTCTCCTGCGAGATCTGGATCAAGTTGCCGCACGTGTCGTCGAACACCGCAGTAATGACGGTCCCCATGTCTGTCGGCGGCTGTACGAATCGCACACCCTCGGCAACGAGTCGCTCGTGTTCGGCTTCAACGTCGTCTGAAGCGAAGGAGGCACAGGGGATGCCGTCCTTCACGAGTGCCGCCTTGTACGGACGGACCGCGGGATGCTCGTCAGGCTCGAGCAACAGCTCCATCCCCTCGGGCGCTTCCTCCGATACAACGGTGATCCAGGCAAAACGTCCTACGGGAACGTTGTGCTTGAGCTTGAAGCCAAGCGTTTCCGTGTAGAAGCGAAGCGCCTTGTCTTGGTCGTCTACGAAGACGCCGGTCAGGTGAATCCTCATCTTGAGTTGCCTCCTTGATCTTTTCGAGTTGTGCGTGCCCGTTGGCCGGCGAGTCTTCCAAAAGCGATCTCGAAGGCGTCAACCAACGCATCGACTTCCGCTTCGCCCATCGGCGTCGACAGCGTAACAGTGCAAGGGTCGAAAACGACCACGCCCTGCTCGTAGAGGGCGTCGACCAGCCACCTCCTCGCGGCCTCCTCGGCCGGGGTTGGGTAGGTCTCGCGGTAGTTCCGCGGCGGTGTTGCCTTGGGATGGACGCGAAAAATCGAACCGTAGCCGGTTGTGCAAGCCGTCGCGCCGGTGACGCGGATCGCGGCTTCGATGCCTGCGACCGCGCGCCGGCCGAGTTCGTTCAGCCGGGCAGCCGCCGCTTCGTCGTACAGGGACATCGTGGCCAAGCCGGCGGTCATCGTCACGGGATTGGCGGAGAACGTCCCCGAGTGCGGGAATAGCACCTTGTCGGCGAGCGGATTCATCACCTCCATGACGTCCGCGCGACCGGCGACGGCCCCTACCGGGAAGCCACCGCCGATGATCTTGCCGAGTGCCGTCAGGTCCGGCGCGATGCCGTAGTGAGCCTGCAGGCCGGCCACTTCCGCGCGGAACGTGATCACCTCGTCGAACACAAGCAGCGCGCCGTTCGCCTCCGTCCACGCGCGCAACGCTTCGACGAACGCGGCGTCGGCGGGAATCAGGCCGACCCGGTGAGGCATCAGGTCCAGCAGGACGCAGGCGAGGTCGCGGCCGTGGTCGGCGAGGATCGCGAGTGCCCGTTCGGTGTCGTTGAAGGGAATGACGACGACGTCGGCGAGGGCGGCTGGCGGCGTACCTCTCGCGACCGGCACGCTGGCCGGGTTGTCGGTGCTGCCCCAGCGTTCGGGGGTTGCCGCCTCGCTGACCTCGGCATAGTCGTACTGGCCGTGGTATGCCCCTTCGACCTTGGCGATCTTCGGTCGCCCCGTGAAGGCCCGCGCCGCCTTCAGCGCGCACATAACCGCCTCCGTGCCGGAGTTGACGAAGCGCAGTTTCTGGAAGCTTCGATTGCGCGCGCACAAGGCCTCGGCGTAGCGAACCTCGATCTCCGTCGCCGCCGCATAGGCGGTTCCCCTGGCCAATTGCTCGGCCACGGCGGGGACGACCGCCGGGTGCGCATGGCCGTGGATCAGCGACGCCATGTTGTTGGCGAAGTCGAGGCGGACCACGCCGTCAACGTCGGTCGTCCGGCAACCTGACGCGAAGTCGACGTACTGCGGATGCGGTCGCCGAAGGACGGTGTTGCGGCTGACGCCGCCCGGTAGGACCTTGACCGCCCGTTCGTAGAGCGCCTGGCTGAGCGATCCGTTGTCCCGGCGCTTCGCCACCATGCGTGCCTCTGTTGGCGTCGTTGTGGTTGTTCAGAACCCGATGCTAGCAGGGCGATTGCGGCTCGACTCGGCTTGCAAACCGGGACTGAAAGCTGAGGCATTCCTGGGACAAGCCGGGGCAGGCGGCAAGCACGAAGAGCGCCAGCGTTTCTGCGCCGAAGATCGCGAATCCTGGGACCACCGCGAACCCGGGGACCACTGTCCTTCCTTCGGATCAGTGTGCGAGCAACCATTATGTCCCATACTGCGCGGCTTCATGGCTACGGCCCTGTAAGCCGTGCCGAGGACCCAGACCGCACCTCGCCGTTCCCATGCTCGAACCCCTCGTCAAGAAGATCCTCGCTTCGCGCGTCTACGACATCGCTGTCGAGACGCCGCTGCAGGATGCCCCCAATATCTCGGCGCGGCTGCACCACCAGGTCGCCCTGAAGCGGGAGGATCTGCAGCCGGTCTTCTCCTTCAAACTGCGTGGTGCCTACAACAAGATGGCGAGGCTGTCGGCGACGGATCGGGAACGGGGTGTTGTGGCGGCGTCAGCGGGCAATCACGCGCAAGGCGTGGCGCTCGCGGCGCGGAAACTCGGCATCAAGTCCCACATCGTGATGGGCCGCAACACCCCCAGCATCAAGGTCGATGCAGTTCGCGGATTGGGTGCGCGCATCGTCTTCCGAGGGGATACCTACCAGGAGGCCGCCGACCACGCGGCGAACCTCGCCAAGAGCCGGGGCTACATCCTCGTGCATCCCTACGACGATGCGGATGTCATCGCCGGCCAGGGTACGGTTGGCATGGAGATCATGAACCAGCATCCGGGCCCGGACGCCGTCTTCGTCCCGGTGGGAGGCGGGGGACTCATCGCGGGGATCGCCGCCTACGTCAAGTACCTGCGCCCCGAAACCCGCGTCGTCGGCGTTGAGGCCGAGGGGTCCGCCTGCCTAGCAGCGGCTCTCAGGGCGGGCCGCCGGGTGCGGTTGCCACTCGACACGCTCGATGTCTTCGCGGACGGCGTATCGGTCGCGCAGATCGGATTGGCGCCGTTCAGGATTGCGAGAGATCACGTCGATGAGGTCGTGACAGTTTCCATCGACGAGATCTGCGCCGCGATCAAGGACGTGTTCGACGATACCCGGTCGATCGCTGAACCGGCCGGTGCGCTCGCCGTCGCGGGGCTTAAGAAGTACGCCGAGGAGAATCCTCGCGTGACCGGCAAGCGGTACGTGGGGGTGGTCAGCGGCGCCAACGTCAACTTCGACCGGCTACGACACATCTCGGAACGCGCCGAACTGGGCGAACACCGGGAAGCGATCTTCGGCGTCACCATCGACGAACGCAGGGGCAGCTTTCGCCGATTCTGCCGCGCCCTGGGCAAGCGGGGCGTCACGGAGTTCAACTACCGTTTTGCGTCGGACGAGGAAGCCCACGTCTACGTGGGTTTGCAGATCGGTCCGGGCGAGACCCGGCAAGGCGTTGCGGCGGGTCTGGCAGACGCCGGCTACCGGGTCACCGACATGACCGACAACGAGGCTGCCAAGCTGCATGTCCGGCACATGGTCGGCGGGCGCGCGTTCGGGAGGAAGCCGGAACTGCTGTATCGCTTCGAGTTCCCGGAACGGCCCGGTGCGCTTCTGCGCTTCCTGAACGGTCTCGGGAGCCGTTGGAACATCACCATGTTCCACTACCGCAACCACGGTGCCGCTTGGGGTCGCGTACTCGCCGGCTTCGAGGCACGACCTCAAGACCGTACGAGCCTCGCCACCTATCTCGATCGCATCGGCTACCGTTATTGGGAAGAGACGGGCAACCCGGCGGTGGAGTTGTTCCTTCGCTAGAGGAATCGACAAGAGAACTGAGCGCCTGGCTGCGCGAACCATTGGCCCGGCGGTGGGCGCTCATGGATGCCTCGGTGCGAAAATGGGTGTCGGTAGAACAGTGATCCTAGCCAGCGATTGCCACAGTGCGCGGCGCGATCCTGCGTGGCAGCCTCGTGCGGACGACCTCCCGATCCGTTCCATGCGAGCGTTTTGGCTGATGAGAGGCGCGACCGCGCGGTCCGGCCGAGCAGGTCGTGCCCAGATGGCCGCCGGGCCCGTGGCTCGACCAAATTGGCGTTGCCCTTCGGCGGGACATCGTACTGCCAGCGCTGGTCGTCCGACGGGCGGTCGCCGCCCCAGTCCTTCACGTTGAAAGCCGGGTTGGCGAGGATGAAACTCGCCTTGAGGTCAGGATGCTGATCGTTGTGGAAGCTGTCGCCGTGGGCGATCTGGCCTTCGATGCCACGAATGGCCAGGTTCATCCGGGCGAGACGCCAAGTGGTGTAGTTCGACTCCTGTCGCAAGATGGAGATGTAAGCAGCCTGACGACGCAGCGGCGGACTGCTGTTTACCTGGCGGGCATAGCGACGGCGGTTCGTCCGCGGGGTTCTGAAGTGTTCTACCAACGCAGCGGATGATCGTCCCCTCGCGACAGTGGCGTTCACAAGTCCGGTAGTAGAATGCCGAGCGTTGGGAAACGGTTGCGGTAGCGCTCTGAGGCACGCTGCCTATAGGCGACTGCGGCCGACTCTACCGAAACTCATGCGAGCAACGGCAGATCAAGGTCCCGACAGATCTTGTTGGCCAGGATGTTGGGGATCTCTGTATGGCGCGAGCCTGTCAGAAATCACGTGTTTGGGGGCCGTAACATTTGAGTCCACCAAGGAG
>JAPOVK010000032.1 GCA_026708185.1 Gammaproteobacteria bacterium
AATGGAGCCCTGACCGGAAAACGCGCCGTAGTAGAACCACAGTTCGTCGCCAACCACCAGGCAGACACCACCCGCCGCATGGATATAGCCGTAGTTCCAGCTTCCCCACCGGCGGCTAGCGCCGATAAAGGCTTCCCGGTGGGGTCGATGCCAATGGAACCCGTCGCGGCTGTAGGCCAGTTGCAGGTCGTTGATCTTCGGTCGGCCCAACTCCGCGGCGCGGGCGTTCTCGGGCCCGTGGAAGATCGCGAACGCGCCCAGCATGAGACTCTCGTAGGCGACGGCATTGAGGTCGTAGAGTTGCGGCGCAATGCCGACAAGCGGGTCCGGCCGGTCGAGGCGGTCGGTGCGAGCCCAGCGAACGGGGTCGTCATCGCGCCAGCGGGCCGCGCGCAGGAAATCATCGTGTTCGTGGTAGGACCGGGCGCGCTGTTGCCATTTATGGCGGATGCTGAACACGAACTTGCGCCGAAACGGGTTGTGGAAAAACGTGGTGTTGTCGCCGGATGGCGAGGCCATCCCACGTTCCGTCCAGCGAATACCGTCCGGCGAGGTGTAGACCTTGCCGCCCTGGCTATGACCGATCCAGCGCCAATAGACGAACATCTTGAAGCGTTCTTCCGGCGCGGCGTCGTGGTCCAGCCAGACCATGACGCCGTCTCGAAGATGCCCCGGTGGGCGGGGGATCACGGCATTCGTGCCCGGGACGGCGGCTAGTTCCGGGCGTCGCCAGTTGATCCCGTCGTCGCTCGTTGCCATTGCCGCACCGTCGTACCAACCGGCTTGGTAGAAGAGCTTGAAGGTCCCGTCCGCCGGGTCGTACCAGGCACCGTCGTTGAACGGCGCCGCGACGGGGCATTGGCCGTGGTTCAGTTCCAACTCGGTCTCCGGCGAGAGCACCGGTGCGGCGTCGTGGACCTTGGCGGCGTGATAGGCGCGCTTCAAGGTCGTGGACTCGATCAGGAAATCGTCGACGAACAACTGCCGGCCCACATCCACGGGAATGACGGCAGGAGGACTCGACAGGTAGGGAACCGGCAACGGGTCGTCGCCGATGTCGACGTGACCGGGCGGCCACTCGTCCGGGAACGCGATGCCGTTGTAGGAAGTCGTCATATCGTCCCTCATCGTCCCCTATTCGACGGCGCGCAGTCTGTCACATCTGTTATGGTGCGGTACGAGCGCGCTTCGCGCCTGACCTCGTCCGGCCTTCCCCAGCAAGGCCGACCCAAGGAGGTAAAGGGGACGTGTGTCCTCGAAGCGTCATCGTCAACCCGTTCCGGCGGGCCCGCTGGGGGAGCCATGACCGGGGCTGATTGGGGTGACCGACCGCACGCAAATCCCTCAAACGACTGGTTCGCGCACGCATGCGCAAGACGGGTGAGTCCTATTCGTCGGCCCGTCGGTACTTCCATACCGAGGACTACGAAATGACCAACGCAACCAACAAACTGCAACCAGACCTGTGGCCGGATTGGGTCCAGGGCCATCCATGGCTCGTCTCATTCCTCACGAAGGCAGAGGCCGAGGCCCGCAACCGCGGCGACACCCGATGCGACCACTTCCACGTCGCACTTGCTTTTCTCGGACTCGGACCGCCGGTATCCGCGTGGCTGGAGACGCTGGGGCTCGACGCGCGGGAAGCCCGGGAAGATACCTTCGAGATCCTGGGAATGAACGCCGAGGTGACATTCGGTGCAAACCGTCACGAGGCATCAATGGCGAGAGGCGAACGAGCGCGTGCAGCGCGGCGCAGCGACAACCCGGTCGCCGAGTGTCCCCTCGAGTCGGTGCTCTGCGCCATCTGACAGGCATCTCGTCGACCGAGGACACGTCCTACGACGTTCGAGTCGATGACGCCAGGAGTGGATGCGGAGTCTCGCTGCGTCGCATGGCGCGGATCCCGCAGTGTCCCCTACGACATCCACCGGCCGCGGCCCTAAGTCAGGCCCACGCTTCGGCATCGAACTTCTCAGCCGTGCTGGTTCCGCTCCGTGCCCTGCTGGAAATACCTGCCAAAACGTTTGGCAAGAAAGTCCTTCAGGCGAATATGCTCTGGCGAAACGACGACTCCGGCGCCCTCTCGGCGGTGCCCGGCTCCCACCACTGGCTCGACCGCGAGCCTCCGCTGCGCCACGAACCAGTGCCCGGGGAGCAGACGCTGCGGCTACCGGCCGGCAGCATGGTGATCATTCACTCGAACCTCTGGCACCGGGCTCTGTCCACACGCACGGGGAAGCGTCGCGTGCTCATCTTGTCCTACACGCTGCTGGTTGCGCGAGTCGCCCCACGGCGGCCCGGCGCCCGACGACGGTCTGACACGCAAGCTAATCGCCGATGGCGACGAGGAAATCCGAGAGCTGCTTGGCCTCACGGGGCACTCGTAACGGCTCCTTTCCGCCGGCGGTCAACGCGACCACACCCGACATTGCCTTGACGGCAGCCTCGATTTCCCGCGCACCGACGGCCATTCGATGTCGCGGATTATGAGTGGCATCGGTTCCTCGCGTTGTCGAACCACACTAGGTGCGCCGACGGACACACCGGGACGAGGCAAGCCTGTACGCTAGGCTGTTCTATTCGGCAGCGGGACGGGACAAGCCCGTCCCCTACGGCCGTGATTCGACAATTGGGCGGTATAGCCCGAACCCGACGAGGAGCCATCATGAACATTACGGACATTCGTACCGTTGTAGCCCGCGTGCCGGTCGAGAAACCCACCGCTATCGCCACGCGACAGCTTGCGGCACGGGAGTACATGCTCGTCTGGATCGACACCGATGCGGGTCATACGGGCATCGGTTATACCTACGCGGGCACGGTCGCAGGCGGGGCAACCTACGAGTTCGTGCAGGATGCGTTCCGACCCCTGTTGCTCGGCCAGGATCCACGACTCATCGAGGGACATTGGGCCGCAATGTACCAGCAAGTACTGCTGTCCGGTCGGCGGGGGGCTGCGCTCAGGGCAATATCGGCCCTCGACATCGCTCTGTGGGATCTCCTGGGCAAGATCGCCGGACTACCGCTCTACCGTCTTCTCGGAGGCTGGGCCGACGAGGTGCCGGCCTATGCCTCGGGCGGCTACTACCGGCCCGGCGACCCACTCGACAACGTCCGCGACGAAATCCTGTCCTACAAGACACTCGGTTTCACGGATTTCAAGATCAAGGTCGGCGGTGCCGCCTTCGAGGTCGACGTCGAGCGGATACGCACCGCACGGGAATCCATTGGTCCAACGGGACGCCTGGCGTTGGATGCCAACAACGCCTGGCGCTGGCCACACGATGCGATCCGCTTTGCGCGCGCGGTCGAAGACTGCGACATCTGGTGGTTGGAGGAACCGCTGTCTCCCGATGACATCGCAGGCCACGCCGAGATCGCGCGTACCCTTGAAATGCCAGTGGCGACCGGGGAAATCCACGCGACCCGTTGGGACTTCCGCGACCTCATCGCCCAGCAGGCGGCCAACATCCTGCAACCCGATGCCGGTGTCCTCGGCGGCATTACGGAATGGATGAAGGTGGCGCACACGGCCGCATCGTTCAATCTGCCGGTGGCGCCGCACTGGCACGCGAACGTCCATGCCCACCTCGTGGCGGCGGCACACAACGGCATCACCGTGGAGTACTTCGCGCTCGAGCAGGATATCTACAACTTCGAGCGCCTAGTGACACCCGAGACGCGTTTGCGAGTCGTGGACGGTCGCATCCCGGTGTCAGACCGACCGGGACTCGGAATGGAGTTTGACGACGAGGCGATCGCCCGATGGCGAGTGGGCTGATCCACCCATGCAATCAACCCGGCAGGGGCAGCGGCAGGGGGAGGTTCGGGGAGGAGACGAATCGTGCTCGACCGGCTGGCTCCTGCGCCGTTGTCGTGGTTCGCTACGCGGCGATGGTCTGCAAGTCGACGAAGCGCCGGTAGTGCCCGTCCGGCAACGCCATCAGCTCTTCATGGCTACCGGACTCGCGCAGTCGACCGTCCTCGAGGAACACGATCTTGTCCGCGCAGGCGATGGTGGACAGACGGTGCGCGATAATGATCACCAACCGGTCGCGGGCCGCCTCCTGGAGCGACTGCACGAGGTATCCCTCGGTTTCCGGGTCGAGGGCGGAGGTCGGTTCGTCGAGGATGAGGATACGCGAGTCGCGCAGGAGGCCCCGGGCGATCGCGAGGCGCTGCTTCTGGCCGACGGAGAGCTTGCTCATGCTGGTTCCGAGCCTGGTGTCGTAGCCCTCGGGCAAGGCGACGATGAAGTCGTGGGCGCCGGCAATCCGCGCGACGCGTTCGACCTCTTCCGCACTGGCGTCCGGTTTGCCGAAACGGATGTTGTCGGCGATGGAGTCCGAGAATAGCTGCGTCTCCTGGAACACGTAGGTCACCTGGCCGCGCAGGCTCTCGAGCGTCGCGTCGTTGGCGTTGATGCCGTCGAGGAGCACCTCGCCTCCCGTGGCGATGCGGTAGCGCGGGATGAGGCTCGCGAGTGTGGTCTTGCCGGCCCCCGTTGGACCCGCGATGGCGAGGATCTGGCCGATGGACGCATCGAGGTTGATCCCGGTAAGCGCCCGGCGGCCATCGGGGTAGACGAAGCCCACGTCGCGGAACTCGACGCCGCGCTCGATTCGGGGCAGGGTGGTTCCGCCCAGATCCTCCTCGCCGGGCATGTCGATGATGGCGAATACGCGTCGCATCCCCGCCGCGTGGTACTGCAGATGCACCCACGTCAGGCCCATGCTTCGCGCCGGGCCCCGAATCCATTTGAAATAGAACAGGAGTGCCCCGTAGTCGCCCGGCGACATCACTCCGTTGATCACTTGTGTGGAGGCGTACACGACGGAGCCCATGACGATCAGGTAGTAGCCGATCTCGACCAACTGACCCACCGTGATGCCCACCCAGACATAGCCGCGGTAGCGCTTGAAGGACTCGTCGCTGTCGTCGTCGAAGCGCTGCTTCTCCTTGCGGTTGCCGCCCAGGCTCTGCACCGCGAGGATGTTGTCCATCCCCTCCTCGATGGTGCTGGTGGTGATGGCGCCCGCCGCCCGGGACGACTGGGCCCGGCGTCGCGCCATGCGCGAGAAGCCCACCGAGAGGAGGAAGATGCAGGGGAACACGCAGGCGAGGAGGAGGATGAAGCCGGGCGAGTCGGGGTAGGCGCTCATGAACGTGCCGATGGCCATGAACATGACCGCCATCGCCATCACGATGGCATACCAGGTGCCGTAGAACCCCTGGTTGATGGCCGGCGCGTCGTACATGACCCGGTAGACGCTGTCGCCGATGCGCTGCTCCTCCAGGGTGGTCATCGGCAACGCCTTGATCCGCTCGAACAACCGGGCCCGGAAGTAGTGGTTCACCGATTGGGTGAGGCGCGTGTTGATCATGAAGTCGATGTAGCCGTAGATCCCACCGACGTAGCTGTGCGCGCCATGCAGGCTGTTCTCGACCTTGGTGGCGGTGTCGTGGCCCTCCGCCAGGTTCCCCTCCGTCTCGTCCCGCGCGTTGTCGCCCTGTGCATAGCCACCGATCAAGAGGACGAACAGCGCGAGAACGGCCATGACCGCCAGCAGCACTTCGAGCGGTCCGGACCCGGCGAGGGCATCGAGGAACGGGCGCCAGATCGGCGGATAGCCGGTCGCCTCCTCGATGGGCGTGCCCAGCACCACGTGATCGATGATGATCTTGATCGGCCAGGGGAGCATGACCACCGGCACGGCAATCGCGAAGAACATCAACGTGAGCTTGAGGAGGAAACGGCCGAGGAAATGACGGGCGAGGAACATCCCCCGCGCCGCAACCTCCAGCGTCTCGCCGAAGCTCAAGTCGGTGTGCGTGTCGATGAGGCTCGCGCGTCGGTCGAGTTCGGCCTCGCGTTCGCGCAGCGTGGACTTACGAGCTACGACGTCCGTCACGAGCCGGCGTCCCCCGCCGCACGGGAAAGGTTCGACTCCGCCTCGACGAACGCCCGGTAGCGGCCGTCTTCGAGAGCCATCAAGGCGTCGTGGTCGCCGTTTTCGATGATGCGGCCGTCGTCGAGATAGAGGATGTTGTCGGCACGGCGAATCGTGGAGATGCGGTGGGTGATGAGGAAGATTGCCCGCTTGTCCGCCACGTTCCCCGTCCGGCCGGCGGCCCACTCCGAGAGGTTCGTCATGACACGGTTCTCCGTTGCCGCATCGAGCGCCGCCGTGGGTTCGTCGAGAATCAGCAAGGGCGTGTTGCGCACAACGGCGCGTGCGATGGACAGTCGCTGGCGCTGGCCCGTCGAGATGCGGCCGCCGCGGTCGCCGAGGACGGTATCCAGACCGTCCGGCAAGGCGTCCACGTAGTCCTCCATGCAGGCGATGCGGATGGCTTCGCCGACCTCGCCGTCGTCCGCATTGGGGGCCGCGTAGCGGATGTTGTCGCGCACGGACATCCCGAACAGGACGTTCTCCTGCAGGGCGATGGCGATGTTGCCGCGCACCGAGGCCACCGTGTAGGCGCGCAGGTCAACGCCGTCGATAGAAACGGCGCCGACCGCGGGATCGTAGAGGCGCAGCAGAAGCCCCATCAGCGTGCTCTTGCCGGACCCCGTGGGACCCACGATGGCGGTGATGGTGCCGCTTTCGGCGGCGAAACTGGCACCGTCGAGTACCGGGCGATCCGGCTCGTAGGCGAAGGTCACGTTGTCGAACCGCACCTGCCGGTGAAACCGGGTCAGAGGAACGGCGTCCGCGGCGTCCACGACATCGGGCTCGCGATCCAGGATGTCGAAAACCCGCTTCAGGCCCATGGCGATGTCCTGGGCGGCCATCCAGTTCTGGATGCCCCAGCGTATGCCGGCGGCCGCGCCCTGGAACTCGTCCCGCGACCACTGGTGGGCGGTGAGGTTCCAGATCACGAAACTCAAGCCCACGAAGGCGATCAGTTCGACGGAGAAGGTCGGGACTCCCAGGTAGGCCCACCGCGCGACCAGGTACTCGCTGGCGAGCATGGCCCCCGCGACGATGCTGAACGTGATGATGCCGACCAGCGCCATCAGCACCCGGACCCGGTACGCGGTGTTGAACAGGATCACCGAGTCTTCCTCGAGTTGCCGCTGGATGGAGTCCTCGGCCCCGTACGCCTTGATCAGCCGGATGGCGCTGAACGACTCCTGAAGGCGGGAGGTCACGTCGGACGTCGCGGCCCTCGCCGCCAGCGCCTTCGTGCGCATGCGCGGCATGGCCCACTTCGCCCAGGCCAGCGTCGGCACGACGACGGACAGCATGATGAGTCCGATCCAGGGACTTAAGAGCGACAACAGGAAGATGCCGGCGACGTAGCTGAAGATGAGCATCAAGATGCCGAGCAGGCTGTCGATCACGGACGTCACCTGGGCGCTGTCCTGGTAGATGCGGAAGATCGAGTCGCCGGTCCGGTGGTCGCTGTGATAGCTGAGCGACAGCGTGTGCCATCGCTCGACCAGCGCCGTGCGCAAGTCCTGGTTGATGCGCTGCAGGATCCAGATCCTGTACCAGCCCGCCCCCGTGCCGGACATGATCCAGCTGTATTCGCCGCCGCCGATCATGATGCGAAGGGGCGTCAAGGCCACGATCAACGTTACGCTGATCCCGACGTAGACCCACTGGAAGTAAAACCGCTCCTCGGCTGTCAGGGTTCTCTCCAGGATGCCTCGTGCCAACTCGCCCCGGCCGAGGGCGTCCGCCAGCAACGGGATCACCGGGTCCGCCTGGAGGATCGACTGGAACAGGAGATCGGCCAGCACGAGCCCCACGCCCAAACTGATCAGCTTCTGCAGGTAGACCAAGAAAAAGTAGTACACCAGGTGCGTCGAGGCGCGAACGCGCATGCCGATTCGACCGTTGTCGTAGCGGAACTGCACGAGCCAGCCGAGCGCGCAGGCACCCGTCACCCACGCGATCCACTTGCTGGCGGCGAACTCCGGCATGGCGGCGGGGGCCACGACCACGTTGCCGTACGCGGCGAGCAGGAGCGCCGCGACCGTGCCGACGACGCGCAACCGGGGGTTGCCGCTGAAGGCGATGATCCAACTCCACACGGCAAGGCCGGCGACGCAGACACACACGGCGATTGGATAGAGGACGTGTCGCTCGGTATCGGCCCGGTCGTCGAGCGCGGTCGTCACGAAGCGGAAAACGTCGTAGTAGAGCAAGCCCCCGACGGCCAGCGCCGTGACCAGGAACGGCAAGTAGGTGTAGGAGAACCCGCCAGCAGCCTCGCCGGTGGCCCTCGCGCTCGAAGCCAGCGTCCGCTCGGTAGTTAGCCAGCGACCGAAGAACTGCGGCTTGATGTAGGGCCACGACCGCAGGAACAGCTTGACGATGGAGACGAGGTTGTCGCGATCGTCTGCAACGGTCAGGTCCCGATCCGCCGGCACCGGCCCGTCGCCCATGATCGGCAGCGCACGTGCCAGCGCGCGCCTCTCGGCGTGCTCCTCGTCGGGGGTCTTTCGCGGATCCGGCATCGGTGGCTAGTGCGAATCCCCTTCGCCTCGCCCCCCGCGCAACCTGGCGAGCAGCATCGCCAGGTAGCCAACCAACGCCGCGAAGGAAAGGACCAGCGCCGCCGACCCTAGGGCCCACCCGTAGGGAACGAGGATGTTGGTGGCGACCGAATCCGCAAAGAAACGCCAGAGCCGATCGTTCAAGGCGATGAGGACCAACGCGGCTATGGCGAGGATCGGCGCCACGAATACCAGCGTGGCGACGAACACCCGTGCACCGAGGGCCGACGCGCGGCTCTTGAATCCCGTGTCGCTCATGCTCATCCCCTTCGAGCGGCCACTATAGCGTAGCGGGGTCTCGGGCAACCGCCGTACGACGGTTCTCGGGGACGAGCTACGAAACGCGTAGCAGGGCCATGTGCGGACGTGGACGTCCGCGCACCGCCATGCGGCGTGTGGGAGTTTGCAGAACGGCGAGGGCTCGCACAGCGCCAGGAGGTTGGTTGACGACCGCCATCGGTGTATACCGGCGTGGCACGCTGCGAGGTTGCGATGATCAAGACCCTGGAATGCTTTGGCGACAGCCATGTGCTCGTACTCGACGAGCCCATCCTGAAGATGCTTGGGGTAGGCCGCGATACGCTGCTGCAGCTGACGATCTCCGGCGGCTCGCTGGTGGTGACGCCGGTCAACGTGGGCGTTGGACGGGCGGACATCGACGCGGTCTTCGACGAGCTGGAACCACGATATGGCGAGATGTTGCGTCGCCTAGCGGAGTAGTCCCACTCTGTCGACAACGTTTACCCGTTCCCGACCGCCTCCCACTGTCGCTTCGTCTCGTCCAAGCCCTGTCGCCGGTAGAGTTCCGCGTAATGCCCGTCGGCGGCCATCAATTCGACGTGGCTCCCGGTCTCGGTGATCCGGCCGTCCTCGACCACGACGATGCGGGTCGCGTTGCGGATCGTCGACAGCCGGTGCGCGATCACGAAGCTGATGCGGCCCTGGAAGACGTGCTTCATCCCCTGCTGGATCTTGAGCTCGGTCTCCGTGTCCACGGACGACGTCGCCTCGTCCATGACGAGGATCTGCGGCTCGGCGAGAATCGCCCGCGCGAACGACACGAGCTGCTTCTGTCCTGCCGACAGCCGGCTGCCGTTCTCGCCGACCTCGGTGGCGTAGCCGTCCTCCATCTTCGTGATGAACTCGTGCGCGCCGGCTAGCCGCGCGCACCACTCGACTTCCTGGTCGCTCGCGGTCAGCCGTCCGTAGCGGATGTTGTCCATGATCGAACCGCTGAAGACGTGGGCGTTCTGCAGCACCATGCCGAGGCTCGACTGCAGCCAGTGCAGGCTGCGGCCGCGGTAGTCGATGCCGTCGATCAGCACTTGCCCCGCGGTCGGCTCGTAGAATCGACAGATCACGTTGACCAACGTGCTCTTGCCGCCGCCCGTCGGGCCGACGATGGCGACGGTCTCGTCCCTGCCGACCTTGAGGTTGATGTCGCGCAGCACCGGCTTGGCCGGATCGTAGGCGAAGGACACGTTCACCAGTTCGATCTCGGTGATGCGCACCGGACCGCCGTCGGGGGCGATGTCGCTGCGCGGCGGCGCACCACGCTGGACGGCTAGCGCGCGTTTCACGCTCGGCGAGTCCTCGATCTCGGGCTCGGCTTCGATGAGCGAGAGCACCCGCTCGGCGGACGCCTGCGCCATCTGCATCTCCGCGAACCAGTGGCCCATCACGTGCACAGGCTCGAAGAAGGTGCGCGTCAACGTGAAGAACGCGATCAGCGTCCCGGCGCTGATGGCGCCGATGTACAGCAAGGCGCCGCCGACGCCTAGGGTCAGGTTCACGGCGATTGCGGACAGCGTCAGTACGAGCGGCAGGAACACGGCCGCCAGCACGAGGTTGCGCACCGAGGCGCGGTACATCGTCCCGGTAAGGCCCGCGAAGTCGCTGGCGTTGGCTTCCTCGCGCACGAACGCCTTGCTTGTCGTCATGCCCATGATCGACTCGTTGTAGGACCCGGTGATGCGCGAGTTGGTGCTGCGCACGAGGCGCGCGGTCGACAGGATGCGCTTGCGGAACTTCGCGGACAGCCAGCCGACGGCGGGCATGACGGCCATCGCCACGAGGGCAAGCTGCCAGTGCATCACCAGCATGGCTGCCGCGATGCCGACCATCATCACCGTGCCCCAGACGAGATCGAGGAAGGCCCAGGCGAGAATGTCCGTGAGCTTGCGGCAGTCGGCGGTGAGGCGAGCCATCAACCAGCCCACCGGGCGGTGGTCGAAATACGAGAACGACAGCCGCTGTAGGTTCGCGAATGCGTCCTGGCGAATGTCGTGGCTGGCGAACGCGTCAATCTTGCCGGCCATCCAGACGAACAGCATGCCGCCGAGGGCGAGCAGGAAGTTCGCACCGGCGTAGGCGGCGGCCCACAGTCCGAACGAGGCATCGATGCCGTTCTGTTCGACGTCGTCGACGACGCCCTTGGCGATGAGCGGCAGGGTGATTTCCATGAGCGCAGTCAAAGCGCCGCCGGCTCCGAGCAGCACGAGCTCCTTCTTGTAGGGCAAGGCGTAGCGCAGCAGGCGCTTCCAGAGCTCGATCTGGATGCCGTCCGCCGCCGCGTGCTCGTCGAAGCCGTCGGCCTGGTCGTGGTCTTGCATCGTCATCCCCTCCCGAGCCTCACGGCTCCGGCAACGTCCGCGCGGATGCTCTCGTCGAGCGCACCTTGGATTTCGCAGAGCCGTTGGTACGGGCCCGGTGTTTCCGCAAGCACGGCATGGGCGCCGTCCTGCACCAGTTTTCCGTCCGCGAGCACCAGGATGCGGTCGGCGTCCTTCACCGACGACAGCCGGTGGGCGATGACGATGGTGGTGTGGCGCCCGCGCCGCTGTGCCAGCGCTTTCAGGATGCGTCGTTCCGTGTTCGTGTCGACTGCTGAGAGCGAGTCGTCCAGCACCAGAACCGGCGGGTTCTTCAAGAGCGCCCGGGCCAGCGCCAGGCGTTGGCGTTGGCCACCCGAGAGCGTGATGCCGCGCTCGCCCACGGGTGCCTCGTAACCGGCCGGGAACTCCGCGATGGCGTCGTGGATCGCGGCCTCGCGGGCGGCCTCGACGAGATGCGCCTCGTCGGCGTCCGGTCGAGCGACGCGCAGGTTCGCCGCGATGGAACGCGAGTACAGGAACGGATCCTGCATCACCACGCCGATCTGGTGGCGCAGCCAGCCGCCGTCGACGTCGCGGATATCGGTCCCGTCGATCAGGATCCGGCCGTCGCTCACCGGATACAGCCGCATCAGCAACCGGATCAGCGTCGACTTGCCGGAACCGGGCGCGCCGACGATGCCGACGGTCTGGCCGGCCGGGACGTGCACCGAGAAGTCGACCACCACGGGCTTGCCCGGTTGGTAGTCCGCACTGACATGGTCGAAGACGATGTCGCCGTCGGCGCGCTCGCGCGGGTGGACGGGAGCAGGGTTGCGGCTCGCCGGCTCCACCTCGGCCTCCAGGATGTGGTTGATGCGCTTGAGCGAGATCACGGCCTTGCCGCTGTCCGCCAGGACGTGGCCTAGGCGCCGCACGGGCCAGATCGCCATGGACACCAGGGTCAGGAACGCGAACAGTTCGCCGACGCTGATCGTGCCCTGGGCGAGGAATATGCCCGCTGCGATGACCACGACGCTGATCTGGCCCAGGGAGACGAAGTCGCTGATGCCCCAGTACATCGCCTCGAGCCGGTTCAACCGGTAGAGGTGGTCCCGGAACGCCCGGTTGCACGTCGCGAAACGGCCGATTTCATGCTCGTCGCGGGCGAAGGCGCGCACGACCCGGATGCCGGTGAGGTTCTCCTGGAGGACGGCGGTCAGCTTGCCTTCGGCTTCGTCGGCGACCTTGAACTGGCGCTTGACGAGGCTGAAGAACAGGTACGCACCGACGGTGATGAACGGCATCAGGCAAAGACTCAAGGCGGCGAGTCGGGCATCGCGCCAGAACAGGATCGGTGCCATCGCGGTAATCAAGAGGATGGAACGGCCGATCTCGACGACGTTCGTGGCGAGGAAGACGCGCACCGTCTCCACGTCGGAACTGCATCGCTGCACGAGGTCGCCGGTGTCGGCCTCGTCGAAGAACCGCGCCGGGAGGTGGTGCAGCCGGTGGAACAGGGCGTCGCGCAGGCGTCTGGCGATCGCTTCCGTGGCCATGGCCGACCAGCGGCCGCGCAGGTACATGAACAGCGCGCTCAAGGACGCGAGGAGCAGTCCAGCGAGGGCCGATACGCCCAAGTAGACGAGGAACGCATCGCCTTGCTCGAACAGCCGCGTGATGTCGACCAGCCACGGCGACCCCTTGTCGAAGTCGCGTTCGACGATGACGTCGATGGCATACATGCCGACCAGCGGCGCGAGCAGCATGAAGCCGCTCGATACACCGGTGGCGGCGGTAGCGGACAGGTAGCGCAGGCGCTGACCCCGCGTAATGCGCCAAAGGTTGGCTTGTGTCTTTGTCCTGCCGTCCTGCATGGCGGTGTTCCTTCGTTGTTCTTGCGTGATGGCGCGTTCGGACGCGCGCCTCAAGGGCGCGAAAACGAACGAGCGCGCCGTCTGGACGGTTCGAGTAATCGAGAACTTAAGATGCTCGAACCCGCTTGAAGCGGGTCGGTGGCGGGGACGCCCTATGGCGGCTCCGTGAGGGCCCCTAACCCGGCTTCAAGCTTGCGCGGCTCCGCTATTCGGGACGTCGCGCGACGCGTTGTGGTTGGAGAAGTGCATCGGAAATCTCCTTGGGCCGGGTTCGGGAAGGCGCGGACTATACGCTCATTCGTTGACGAGCGATAGTGCTGTTTCGTCTCGGCGGTTGCCGCGCCATCGCTAGCTGATCTGTACGACCATCTTGCCGGTATTCGCGCCGGTGAACAGCCCGATGAAGGCCTCCGGGGCCTTGTCCAGGCCATCGAACGTCGTCTCCCGGTACTTCAGCCGACCGCTGGTCACCCAGTCCGTCATGTCGCGCATGAAGTCGTCGCGGAGGTGGTTGAAGTTCGACACGATGAAGCCTTGCAGGGTGAGTTGCATGCCGATGGCGATGGTGAGGTTGTTCGGCCCCGGTACCGGTTCGGTGGCGTTGTATTGCGCGATCGCCCCGCACAGCGGGATGCGACCGTTCGGCTTCATGCAATTGAGCGCGGCCTGCAGGTGGTCGCCGCCAACGTTGTCGAAGTAGACATCGAGACCGTCTGGCGCGCCGTCGCGGATCTGTCGTTCGAGGTGGCCGTCGTGGTAGTCGAAGGCGTGGTCGAAGCCGAGATCGTCTACCAGGTGGCGGACCTTCTCGGCGCTGCCCGCGCTGCCGATGGCCGTGCAGCCCTTGATCTTGGCGATCTGGCCGACCGCGCTGCCCACGGCACCGGCCGCCCCGGAGACGAACACGGTGTCGCCTTCGGCGAGGGCGCCGACGTCGAGCAGGCCGACGTAGGCGGTCATTCCCGGCATGCCGAGAACGCCGAGATAGGCGGACGCCGGCGCCTTGAGTTCGCCGAGTCGCCGCAAGCCGGCGGCCCTGGCGACGAAGGCGTCCCGCCAGCCGAAGTGCGACTCTACGTGCTCGCCCTCGGGCAGTTCGGGGTCGTTCGACTGCACGACGCGGCCGATCGCGCCGCCGGTGAGCGCTTCGCCGATCTGGAATGGCGGCGTGTAGGACTTGCGGTCGATCATGCGCCCGCGCATGTAGGGATCGACGGACATGCACAGGTTCTCGACCAGAACTTCACCAGGACCGGGCTCAGGCAACTCCGCCTCGCGGACGGTGAAGTCCTCGACCTTTGGAAGCCCTACGGGGCGGCTTTGCAGGACGACCTGGGAGGATTTCATGCGTTGTGTTCCTTGCGCGAGACGGCGCGCATCTTAGCGCATCGCCGGTCAGTACACGGCCTCGACGACGCGCAAGCTCAAGTTCGGCAGCTCGGCGATCAAGGCGAGCGCGAAAGCCTCGGGCAGGCGCAGGTGAGTCAAGTCCGCCGAGTCTTGGTTCCAAGTCGGGTCTACGCCTCGCCAAACACCCCCGATGGCGACTTCGTTCCACGCGTGCAGCGCGAAAGCGCCCGCGCCTTCCCCGGGTTCCTCGCGGTAGGCGAGTCCGACGACCGTGCGCGCCGGTAGTCCCACGGCACGTGCGAGCGTCGTGTAGAAGTCGGCGAACTCCGTGCAGTCGCCAACCCGACGGCGCATGGTGTCCAGGACACCGCCCGCGTGATCGGTGTCGCGGTAACGAAGGTGGCCGTGCACGAACCCGGCGAGGGCCGCCGCGCGGTCGGCGTCGTGCGCCAACCCGGCGACAGCCCGTTCGGCGAGCGCGGTCAGGTTCAGGTCATCGGCCGGGTAGCTCACAGTTGCGGCCGAGGCGCGAGTCACGTCGTGGGGGTCGGCGATGGACAGGGCGTCGGAGTCGCTGATGAACATGGATGGCATGGCCTGGATCCACCGAGGAGTCTCGTCGCCGGTATGGATGATGGCCACCACGAGGCGCCGCAGCGCATGAGGTTGCGGAATCGGTCGGTCGACGGCGACGCTCTGCGCGGTCGAAAACACCGCGGGTCGCTGCTCCCATAGCCGGGCGAGGCTTTCATCGGCAACGGCTTCGAGGGAGAACAGCGCGCCGATCTGCATCCGTCGCGGTACGAGGTCGTTGTCCATCCTGACATAGGTGGAGTCGGCCACGGAGTCCTTGCCTACCTCGACGCCGTCCGCGTCCCGGGCGTGGAGGCGCCAGGTGTCGGTGACCACCGTCAGCCGGTCGAAATCAACGGCGCGCGCGGACCGGGTCGCGCCGACCTGTGGTTCGTCCTCGGCGAGCCAGCGCTCGATCGCGAGGTAGTCGTCCATGGCAAGGTCGTCGTCGAAGTCCGTCCGTCGTTCGTGGGTTGCCTCGTTGACGGTTGCGAAACCGTCCGCGATGCGCACGCGGGTTGGCCGGGTTTCTCCCGACGCCGCCGTATGCTCAGCGCGCACCAGCAGATGCGGTGGTTGCCGGTCGAAGACGAGCGTGTCCTCCATGCGCGTGACGACGTCGCCAACCAGCTTGAAATGCAGCTGTGTCTGGAATTCGTAGCCGCCGTCCGGGGTCCGTCTGGTTTCTGCGCGGTAGTGGCCGACCGGTCGATGGCGGAACATGACCGCATACCAGCGCTCGCCGGCGAGCCGGTCGGCGATCGCAGAGGCTGGACTGGGCGGTTTTGCGAGAAACAGCGCGGCCAGGACGAGAGCGACGAGTCCACCGAGGCAGATGAGTCCATAGACAGCCCACCGAGACGGGAACACCCGACGGTGAGGGACCGTTGGCCGGTCTGTGGGGATCTTTGGCATGAACGCGGGCCGGACCGCACGCGATGAGTGGTCGGGGATTCTCGCACGGTTCGCGCCTGGCTTTGACAGCGAGCGGACGGCTTGTTACAAGGCTCGCCGCCGCGCGCCCAAGCCGCTTTGCCGCGCCTCAGGACCCACCCATGCCAGCCGATCTACGCGACTTCATCCGCGACCGCATCCGCCGCGACTTGGACGGTGGTTCCGCCGGCGTCGTCACGCGGTTCCCACCGGAGCCCAACGGCTACCTGCACGTCGGCCACTCCAAGTCGATCTGCCTAAACTTCGGTGTCGCGCAGGAGTTCGGCGGCAAGACGTATCTGCGCTACGACGACACGAATCCGGAAAAGGAGAGCGAGGAGTTCGTCGAGTCGATCCAGCGCGACGTCGCGTGGCTGGGTTTCGACTGGGAGGGTCCCACCTTCGCCTCCGACTACTTCGACGAGTTGTACGGGTTTGCCGAGCAACTCATCGAGCGCGGCAAGGCCTACGTCTGCAGCCTGACGGCGGACGAGATACGCAAGACGCGAGGCACGCTGACCGAGCCCGGTACGCCGAGCCCGTATCGCGACCGGGGGATTGCCGAGAACCTGGACCTCTTCCGCCGCATGCGCGCCGGCGAGTTCGCGGACGGCGAGCACGTCCTGCGTGCGAGGATCGACATGGCCTCGCCGAACGTGAACATGCGCGACCCGGTCCTCTACCGCATCCGGCACGCCACCCATCACCGGACCGGCGACGACTGGTGCATCTACCCGATGTACGACTTCACCCACTGCATCTGCGATGCGCTCGAGGGCATCACGCACTCGCTGTGCACCCTGGAGTTCGAAGACCACCGCCCGCTCTACGACTGGGTGCTGGACAACATCGCGGTCAACTTCCACCCGCCGCAGATCGAGTTCTCCAGGCTCGAGGTCGAGTACGTGGTGATGTCCAAGCGCCTGTTCGCCGCGCTCGTTGACGGCGGCCACGTCACGGGCTGGGACGATCCGCGCATGCCCACGCTCGCCGGCATGCGCCGCCGCGGCTACACGCCCGCGGCGATCCGCGAACTGTGCCGCCGGATCGGCGTGACGAAGTCCGAGAACCGCATCGAGTACGAGTTGCTGGAGTTCTGCGTACGCCGGGATCTTGAACGAGCGCCCCGGGGGATGGCGGTGCTCGACCCGTTGCGCGTGGTCCTCACCAACTTTCAGCCCGATGCCGAGACGCTGACCGCCGCATGGCATCCCCAACATCCGGACCTCGGCGTCCGGGAGATGACCTTCTCGGAGGTGCTCTACATCGACCGCGACGATTTCATGGAGACGCCGCCGCCCAAGTACCGGCGGCTGACGCCGGGCGGGATGGTGCGTCTACGCTACGGCTACATCATCATCTGCGACGAGGTCGTCAAGGATGCGTCTGGCGCGATCGTGGAACTGCGTTGCCGCTACGTGCCGGAGTCGAAGAGCGGTAGCGACACGAGCGGCTTGAAGCCGAAGGGCGTGATCCACTGGGTGGACGCCGAAACCGCGCGGCCGGCAAGCATTCACCTCTACGAGCGCTTGTTCACGGAGGCGAATCCGAACAGCGCGAACTATCTCGATGTACTCAATCCGGACTCCCTACGCGCCATGGAGGGCTGGGTGGAACCCGCGGTCGTGGCGAGCGATCAGCGTGCCTTCCAGTTCGAGCGGCTGGGCTATTTCGTCAAGGATGCGGTCGACTACGCACCGGCGCGGCCGGTCTTCAACCGGACGGTGGCCCTGCGCGACAGCTACAAGCCAAAGGTTCCATGACGCCGACGCGGGCCGACGTGGTCGCGGCGGCCGCGCGCATTCGCCACCACGTGCACCGCACGCCCGTGCTGACGAGCCGAACGATCGACGGCCTGCTCGGGGCCGAGTTTCACTTCAAGTGCGAGAACCTGCAGCGCATGGGCGCATTCAAGATCCGTGGCGCGACCAACGCCGTGCGGATGTTGCCCGACGTCGTCGAGACGGTCGCAACGCATTCGTCCGGGAACCACGGCGCGGCCCTGGCGCTCGCCGCCGCCGAAGCCGGGCTGCGCGCGATCATCGTCGTGCCGAGCGACGCGCGAGAATCGAAACGACGCGCGATCGAACGCTACGGCGCCGAGGTCGTGACCTCGGCGCCGACGTTGGCGAGTCGGGAAGCGACGCTCGAACGGGTCGTCGCGGACACCGGCGCGACGTTCGTGCCGCCGTACGACCATGCGGACATCATCGCCGGTGCGGGGACGAGCGCGTTGGAACTGCTCGAGCAGTGCCCCGGGCTCGACCAAATCTGGGTGCCGGTGGGCGGCGGCGGCTTGGCGGCCGGCACGGTGCTCGCTGTCGGTGACGAGGCGCAGGTGATGCTGGCGGAGCCTGAGCTTGCGGCCGATGCTTGGCAGTCGCTCAACTCCGGCGTCCTGCAGGGCGCGATGCCGCCGGTCACGGTGGCCGACGGCCTGCGAACAGCCCTCGGCAAGCTCAATTTCGCGATTCTCCGCGAGGCCGGCATGACTGTGCGATTAGCGTCGGAAGCGGGCATCGAAGCGTGGGTGGCGCGCCTGTCGGCGATCCTGAAGGTCGTCGTCGAACCATCCGCCGTGGTCACATTGGCGGCGATGGCGGAGAACGCCGATGTGGCACGTGGCCGGGTGGGCGTGATCCTGAGCGGGGGCAACGTCTAACCCGCGCCGTCCGTCGGCGATTCCGCATCTCTTATAGGATTGGCGGCATCGTCTGGTTCTTGGAGACCCTCGTGAAGAGCGTCGCTGGCTATGCCTTCGAAGTGTTTATCGTGTTCCTTGGCGTCTACCTAGCGTTCATGGTCACCGACTATCAGGATGAGGTCCGGGACCGGGCCGTGCGGATCAAGTACTACGACAGCCTGATCTTCGAGTTCGGGGGTCTCATCCGTCACTTGGACGGGGAGGAAGCCAAGCTCCGTCGCCACTTGGCGGTCGTCGAGGACATCGAGAAGGGGAACCGCCCGCACATTCCCGCCAGCGATCTTCACTATGTCTACCCGGCCGCCGTGGTGGCCGCGGCGTGGGAGGGAAGGAACTTCGAGTCGCTGCGCACGCAGGATCTCCGCTCCATCATCAGCGGGACGCCGGCGCTCACCACCCTTGAGGAACTCGTGCGCATGCTGAACCAGCTTTCCGCGACAGTGTTGCTCCCGGCCCAGATCGCCTCCGAGAACTGCTGCTACCGGGACGACGGCCAGTTGCGAGAGGAGTTCGCTTGGTATCCCCGTCTGGTGGGGGAAATCCACGAACTCAACCGGGAACTGCGGACCGTCGTTGTGGAGCAGGCCTTGCCCGATCTCACGTCGAGCAAGGAGACGTTGGCCGAGGGCGGCTACTGGCCGCTATAGGGCGGTTAGCTCCGGGGCCGCTTGCCTGCGTTTCATGCGCACGGCCGGCCGGCGCTTCAACCGTTGCGACACCGGATCGACCTCGATGCCGACGGATTCGAGGGCCGTCAACCCTAGGATCGGTTCAACACCGGGACTGCCGAAGCAGATCGTGGCGCCGACGATCTCCCCCATGAACTCGACCTCGGCCGGCGCAATGTCCACGGTCTCCTCGCGACCGTCGGCGAGTTCGTAGGTCCTAGTGCCCCGTGGCACGAGACCTATGCTGCGCAACGCGTCACCGGGCACGACACAGTCCGTGGATCCGGTGTCGACGAGGAAAAGCCCGTCCCAGGACCGGTCGTGATCAGCGGGATTGCGAATGGTGGCGGTGACCTGGACTACCCGCATGACGCTCAGCGGGCCGTGTAACCGCCGTCCACGGGCAAGACGATGCCCGAGACGAAGCTCGCATCGTCGCTGGCGAGGAACGCCACTGCGGCTGCGACCTCCTCGGCCTGTCCGAGGCGCCCTAACGGGTGCAGGGACTCCAGGAACTGCTGACCTGCCGCGTTCTCGCGAATCCCCGCGGTCATCGGCGTCTCGATGTACCCGGGCGCCACGGCGTTGACCCGGACGTTGCGCCGCCCGAACGAGATCGCGTATTGGCGCGTAAGGCCCGAAACGCCGTGCTTGGCGGCGACGTAAGCCCCCGCGCCCGGGGCCAACGGCTCGTTGGCGGGCGGGATGGCGTCGCTGTCGGTGGCACCCGTGAGTCCGACAAGGCCCGCGATCGACGCGGTCGAGATGATCACACCGCCGCCGCGGGCGGCGAGGAACGGTGCACCGTGGAACAGGCCGTAGTAGACGCCGCTCAAGTTGACCGCGATGGTCCGGTCCCAGTCCCCGCCGCCGCCGATTCCGGCGTTGTTGAACAGGATGTCCAAGCCGCCGAGGCGGTCCGCCGTGGCGGCGAGTGCGTCCTGCACCGCGGTTTCGTCGCTGACGTCCAGGGCCATGGAGGCGCTTGTGCCGCCGTCGGCGGCGATGGCTTCGGCGACTTCCTCGGCCCCGGATGCGTTTATGTCCGCACACATGACGGCAGCACCCTCGGTGGCCAGGCGGACGACCGTGGCCTTGCCGATACCGCTTGCCGCGCCCGTGACCAGCGCGGCTCGACCTACGAGACGATTCATGGGTTAGTCCCCGTATCCGGCGCCCTTGCCGTCGCCGGCCTTGGGGTCCATGCCGGCGACCGCGCGGTCCTTCGGCGCGCTGGCGTAGGCGCCACGGAAGTCCCGGAACGGGCCGTCGCGCCACTCGAGAGCCGCCTTCAGGCCATCGTCGCGTACCCGGCGACCCCACTCGGATGCCGCGTCGCGTTGGGCCGACAAGGCCTGGATCTCGGTGCCGGAATGCAGGCCGTCGCGGATTCCCTGGGTCTCGTATTGGCGGTTCACGGCGCGCTTGGAGTACATCAGCATCTCGTTGTCGACATGCGCCATGCGCCGGGCGAACTTCTCGGTGAAGTCGCCGAGTTCGTCGGGCGCCACGGCGTAGTTCGCCCAGCCGAGGCGGGCCATCTCGGTACCGGAGAACGAGTCGCCGACGTAGGCGAACTCCCGGGCCTTGCACGGCGGCAGGTGCCAGGGCGTCCACATCATGTCCATGGTGGTCATCGCCCGCACCGGCGGATAGCCGATCTGCGCGTTGTCGGCGCAGATGCGGAAGTCGCATACGGTGGCGAGTTCCGTTCCGCCAGCGAGACAGTGGCCCTGGATCTGGGCGACAACCGGCTTCGCCAGTTCCCAGATGACCCAGTTGGTCATCACCACGTGGCGCGCCCACTGCGTCTTGCCGGGGTGGGTGGACCCGGTGTCGGGCAAACCGGAACGCGGGCTGACGAAGTCGAAGTTGTCGGCAGCGCGTGCCGGGGACAGGTCGTAGCCGGCGGAGAATGAACGCCCTGCGCCGCGCAGCACGATCACGCCGACCTCGTCGTTGCTCTCGGCCTCGCGCATGGCGTCCATGACTTCGCCGCGCAGGTTGTTGCTGAGCGCGTTGAGCTTCTCGGGACGGTTCAGGGTGATGTAGGCGAGGCGCCCATCTGTGTCGTAGAGGATGTCTTTGTAGGCCATGTCGGGGTCTCTTGGAGGTAGCGTCAGTTCGAGGAAGCGTGAATCTTATCCGCTTCCACTTGGCGTAGGGCGTCGAGATTGAGGTCGATCTTCGCCTGCGCCGACCACTGTGCCTGCTCGGAGTTGACGGCGTTGACGTTCTCGAAGACCTGCAGGAGACCGATGCGGCGCTTGCCGCTGAACACCTTCAGGGTGCGACCCACGACCTCCCAATGAAAGTCGCTGTAAACGCCGTTGTACTCGGTCATGGGGTGGTTGATGCGAGCAAAGCCGCCGAGTTTGCGGGCTTTGCGCGCGCTGATGCAACCGCAGGGTGGCTGTCCGGCGTGGCGGCGTGGCATGCTTCGCGGCGGCGAACTCTTAACGGCGAGATGTCATGCCCAATCCAAGGACGCCCGTCATCGTGGGTGTCGGCCAGTTTCTGAATCGGATCGCTGATCTCGACGAGGCGATCGAACCCCTGGAGATGATGATGCACGCCGTGCGCCGGGCGGAGGCTGACACGGGCACCGGCGGCTTCCTCGACCAGGTGCAGTCGGTTCGGGTCGTGCGGGGCATGTGGAGCTACGACAACCCGGCGGCCGTGATCGCGGAGCGGATCGGCGCGATCGGCGCGCAGACCGTGGGCACGCTGGTCGGTGGCAACCAGAACCAGGCACTGATGAACCAGACCGCAGCGGAGATCCTCGCGGGGCAGTTCGACCTCGTGCTGATCACCGGGGCGGAGAACGGCAACAGCAGCGGCAAGGCGCGGCGTGCGAACGTCACCTTGCCGCAGACGCCGGCGCCGGGCAAACCGGACCTGGTGTTCGGCGCGGAACAACGACCCGAGCATCACGAGTACGAGGTGGCCAAAGGCATCCGGCGTGCGATCCAGGTCTACCCGATGTACGACAACGCCCTGCGCCACGAGCGCGGCGAGTCCCTTCAGGCGCACATCGAGCGCGTCTCCGAACTCTGGTCCCGGTTCAACGACATAGCACAGGACAATCCGAACGCCTGGGTGCGCGACAACATGACCGCCGAGGACATCCGCACGCCATCGGCACGCAACCGGCAGATCAGCTTTCCCTACACCAAGTTCATGAATGCCAACATGTCGGTGGACATGGCCGCCGCGCTCATCGTCTGCACGCTCGAGACGGCAAAGCGCCTCGGCATCCCCGAATCCAAGTACGTGTACCCGCACTCGGGCGTCGAGGGCTACGATCACTTCTCGGCCTCCGTGCGCGACAACTTCCACACCTCTCCGGGCGTGCGCATCACCGGCACGAGGGCGATGGCGCTCGCCGGGATCGATGTGGACGATCTCGACTTCGTCGATCTCTACAGTTGCTTCCCGTCCGCGGTGCAGGTTGCTGCGGCCGAGCTTGGCCTTGGCGAGGACCGGCCGCTGACCGTCACCGGCGGTCTCACGTTCGGCGGCGGGCCACTCAACAACTACGTCATGCACAGCATCGCGCGAACCGTCGAACTGCTGCGCGAAAAGCCCGAGGGCTACGCGCTGGTCACCGCCAACGGCGGCAATCTCTACAAGCATGCCCATGGCATCTACTCGGGCCAGCCGCCGGAACGGGAGTTTCGGAAGGACGACGTCAAGGCGGAAATCGCCGCTTTGCCATCCCGTGAATGCCTGCCCGAGCACGATGGCGACGCGACCATTGAGTCGTATACCGTCATGTACGAGAACGACGAGCCACGCATCGGCCACGTCTCGTGCCTGACCCCGGGAGGGTCGCGCACCTGGGTCAACACCGAGGATGCCGACCTCGTTCGGGCCATGGTCAGCGAGGAGTTCTGCGGCCGTTCGGCACGGCTCCGCGGCGGCGAATTGATAGTCACAAACTAGGGGAGACTTCCACATGGCGCGATTCGATCGCGGGGATATCAGCCTGCATTACGAGATCCACGGCGAGGGATTTCCGATCCTGCTGTTCGCGCCGGGCGGCATGCGCTCCGCGATCCCGTTCTGGCGAGGCTCCGAATGGGATCCCATTGAAACGCTCTCACCGCACTTCCAGGTGATTGCCATGGACCAGCGCAATGCCGGCCAGTCCACGGCGCCGGTATCGGGTGACGACGGCTGGCATACCTACACGGCGGATCACATCGCGCTTCTCGACCATCTCGGTATCGAGAAGACGCACCTCCTAGGTGGTTGTATCGGCGGTCCCTACTGCTTCGGCGTCATGCACGACGCGCCGGACCGGGTGGCCGCCGCCGTGCTGCAGCAGTCGATTGGCGACAGCGGAGAGAACCGGGAACTGTTCCACGCCATGTTCGACCAGTGGGCCGATGACGTGAAGGCGGCCAAGCCGGAGGTGCCGGAGGCCGACTGGGCCAGTTTCCGCAGCAACATGTTCGACCACGAGTTCGTCTACAACGTCTCGCGGGAGTTCGTTGCAGGCTGCGCGACGCCGCTCCTGGTGCTGATGGGCAGCGACCCGTACCACCCGGAAGTCACGTCTCGGGAGATCGCCGAGATCGCGCCGAATGCGCGCTTGGTCGAGCAGTGGAAGAATGCCGACGAAGACGGCACGGTGGCCACCGTCGTCGAGTTCCTGAAGGGGCATACGCCGAACTAGCCTGGGTGACGGCGGTTAGCGCAGGCGAGCTACGTGTTGCGTACGCCCCAGCCGCCGACCTGGGCGACCGTGACATGAGCGTATCGAGGGCAACGGCCGTCGCGGCCGTGCCGGCGTGCATCGTCGTTGCCGGCTGCGGCGACACGTGCACGCACATCTTGCAGGTCGGCGACGCGTCCTGCGCCACCAACTGCCCCGATGATTCGACGGCGGACCCGGCCGGGCTATGCCGATGCGATCCCGGTTTCGAGGCGGGAGGAAACCGATGCGCCTTTCGTTGAGCGTGGCGAGCGCCGTGTTGCTCGCGGCAACGGCGTGGTCGCAATCGGAGACGGCGGCGGTTGACGATGAAATCATCGTCAACGCGCCTCCCGCGAACACCGGGATCGCGGTGGAAATCCAAAGGATGCACAACGCCTACCACGACGGCGAGCAAGGATCGAGGCTCTACCGCGTGAAGCGTTACGCCGAGGCGTTCCCGTACCTGCTGCGCAACGCCAAACGGGGATTCAAGGGCGCGCAAGCACGCATCGCGTACTACTACCTTTCGGGCATGGACCCAGTTGCCGAAGACCTTGAGCGCGCTGTGGGTTGGTTCGGCGTCGCGGCGCACGGCTCTAGCGCGCCCTGGATTCGGGCCTGGTATCACGACGTGTTGCGCCAGATCCCGGACCAATCGCAGCCCAGGGCGCGGGAGGTGGTCGCCTGGTACGTGGCGCACTACGCGGCCCGCGACCTGGGCGTGTGGTGCGACATGGCGGCCCACGCCGGAACGCACATAAAGCGCCTGCGCTGCCGCTACGAGCGCGAGATCGACTACAACCGGCTTTTCGGCGGCTCACTCATGGACGCCGCCGCCGCTGCGGGATCGTCGCCCTAGAGAGCACGCCACAAAAACTCTGGACTTCAGCTATTGCCTATGTGACGACTCGCCCGGCGAGTGGCAGACCATCGACCGCTGCAAGCACGTGCGACGATGACGACTGCCCGGGCGACATGAGGCACCCCTGCTTCTTGCGTACGGCGTAGCCCCGCTAGCGCTCCGTGCACGGCTGAGTGGGAGGGTTTACGCGCCACTGAAGAACCGCTTCGGGTTGTCGACGAACAGCGTGTCGATGGTGTCCTCGTCGACGCCCATGGACTTGAGGTCCGGAATCACGTGGCGGTGCATGTAGAGGTAGCCGTCCGGATTGCGCAGCGCCAGCGCGTGCTCCTCCGGCAGGGTGCCGTCGGCGCGCTCGTTGAGGATGTGCAGGCAGATGCAGTCGTGCGCCGGGCATAGGCGCTCTGCGTAGCCATCATCGATCAGCGCCTTCATCGTGACCGTGCGCATGTGCGGGCTCACCAGGTGCCCGGGATACCGGTCGAGGCCGAGGAAACAGCCTTGGTCCAGGATCCACTTCAGGTACTCGGTGTCCGTGGTGTCGTTGGAGTGGTCGATCTTCACACGCTCGAGGTCGACGCCTTCTTCCTTGAAGATAGCGATCTGCCGACGCGCCACGTGACCCGTCGGATAGGAGTGCACCATGATCGGCACGCCGGTCTCGTTGTGCGCCCGGGCGACCGCGCGCGCCATGATTTCGAGGTCGGGCGTGACGCCCTCGAAGTCGGCGGCGCACTTCAGCACGCCGGCCTTGATGTCCGTGCCCCGGAATCCCTCTTCGATGTCGCGGACGAACTCGCGCGCCATCTGGTTGGGCGAGACGTTTCGTATGAACCGCGGCACGTCCAGCCACCAGCCGGTGACGTTGATGATGTTGACGCCGGACGCTTCCGATACGGTGCGCAGCAACTCGGGGTCGCGGCCTAGGTCGAAGGTCGTGGCGTCGACGAAGGTGTCGATCCCCGCGGCCTTGGCCTCCCTAAGCCGCTCGATGGCGCGCTGTTCGCGATTCGGCCCGAGCAGATCGGGGTAGCTGCGGTACATGCCGCTTGCGCTCACCATGACGTGTTCGTGCATGAGTGTGAAGCCGAGGTCCTCCTCGGAGATGGGACCGGTGACGGAATTGATCATGGCGCTTCCCTCGATGGCTGGCCGGCGCAGAACGGGCCGTTTCGACCATGGGGAGGTTACCCAGCCCAACGGACGCTGTTCAACAGACGAACGGCGAAGCGATGTCCAAATGACGTCCAATGGTGTACAGTGTTGGGCCGCGTTGTGAGACATGACGTGACCGAGGATCTCTACAGGATCGGGGCCGTAGCCAAGCGGACGGGCATCTCTCCGGAGTGCCTGCGCGCGTGGGAGCGCCGCTACGGCCTCGAACCGGCGGAGCGGGCCGGCAAGACGCGCTTCTACGATGGCGCCCAGATCGAGCGGCTGACGGTCATCAAGGCGTTGCTCGACCAAGGCCATCCGATCAGCCAAGTCATCCATTTGCCGGGCGAAGCGTTGTCGCGCCGGCTGTCTCCCGGACGGGCATCGACGCTGGCGACATCGGCAACGCCGAAGGTGGCCTTGGTCGGCGCGGCGCTGGTCCGGGCCCACCGAGATGCCGAGCATGCGCGACGCGACCGCGCGCGGTTCGACGTGGTTGCCGAGTGGGCGGGCGTTGCCGACCTGTACCGCGATGCCGTCCCCTCGCAATTGGACTGCGTCGTGGTCTACCTGCCTTCCCTTGACGCGGAACAGATTGAAAAAGTTAGATATTTTCTACAGGGACCGCACATCGTCGTCGCCTTCAAGTACGCCACGGCAGCGGATCTGGCGGCGTGCCGGGACGGTGGCTACCCGATGCTCCGCTGGCCCGCGGACTGGGACCGGCTCGAGGCGCTGGTGGTGGCCGGTGGAGTCCGCGAGATCGACGACACGGCGCGACGCTTCAGCGACGAGGAGTTGCTGCATGTTTCGCAGGCCGCTTCGAGAGCCGCGTGTGATTGTCCGCGTCACCTGGCAGTGCTCATTGGCGAATTGAACGACTACGCCTCTCATGCCGCCCGTTGCCGCGGCGACGACCGTCACGATGTGATTGGGCGCGAGGTCGAGGTGGCGCGTGCGCACCTCGAGCGAGCCCTAGAGGATCAGATCGAGGAGCACGGCCTCCTCGTGACCGCGAATTGAACAAATATTAGACAAAAAGTTGTTGACAACCCCGAATTGTCCTGTACAGTATCTCTACAAACAGCAAAGGGCGACGTAAGGAAGCGTCGCCGAACCGGTATTCGGGCGTGACCACAGCAACTTTCTCCTCCCATCGACCCTTCCCCCTACGGGGTTGAGTTGCTGCCAGCGGTTGTCTGACCGCTGGCACGCCCATTTTTCTTCCGACCGCACAGCGATCCTCGACGGCACGGGGCGTCATCGAACGGGTGCGATGCCGGTAAGCCTACGCGCCTACTCCGTGAGCAACCGCAGCGCGGACTCCGCCCGTTGGTGGATGCCGAGCTTGTACTTCTCGAGGTCGAAGTCCCGGTTCTTGCCCATCGCGCCCACCAGGTAGCGCTTGTAGACACCCTGCGTGATGGCGCCGAGGCGCCAATGCGAGAAGGCGCGGTAGTAGTTGATGCGGCTCAAGCTCCGTCCGGTTCGGCGTTCGTAGACTTCCGCGATGTGATCGCGGTCGGGAAAGCCGCCGACGCCCACTGGGCTGCCAACGGCACCGCTTTCGCCCGGCAGCACCCAGTTGTTGAGCAGGTAGCCGACGTCGGCCAGCGGATCGCCCAGGGTGCACAGTTCCCAGTCTAAGAGCGCCACCATGCGGCCGTCTCGGATCATCATGTTGCCGATGCGGTAGTCGCCGTGGACGATGCCGGCACCGATCTGCTCCGGCATGTCCTCGTGGAGCAGCCGCTCGCTTTCCTCCATCTCGGGAATCTCGTGGGTCTTCGTCGCCTTCCACTGGGCGGTCCAGCGTTTCAGTTGCCGGGCGATGTAGCCCTCCTTGCGCGCGAGCGTGCCAAGACCGACGTCGTCCGGGTCGATGAGGTGCAACGTGGCCAGCACGTCGATGATGTGCTCACCGGCGGAGGCGCGTTCGGCGATCGGGATTGTCGCGGAGACCTCGGGTTCGTGGGGCACGGTGCCTTCCACGAACTTCATGAGAAAGAACGGAGCGCCGTTCACCTCGGGATCTTCGCATAGGCCGTAGGTACGCGGTACGGGCACGTCGGTGTCCGCCAAAGCGGAGATGATGCGGTGCTCCCGGCCCATGTCGTGCGCGCTTTCGAGAACGTGTCCGAGTGGAGGTCGCCGGAGCACATAGGCCTCGCCCGCCGCGTCCGTGAACTTGTAAGTGAGGTTGGAGTGGCCGCCTGCGATCAGGGTGAACGTGAGCGGGGGCTGCAACCCGTCGATACGGTCCGCCACCCACGCGGTGACCTTGGGCGCGTCGATGCCTTCCACTGCGTCTGCCGCTGCCATTGGCAACTCCTTATCCGATGCGCCCGTCCGACGCGGATGTCGTCCCACGTCGCTCAGGCGACGCGCCTTGTGTTTTGATACCCGTTTGGGCGGCGTGGCGTCAACACCGGCCTCCGAAACAAATGCAACCACTGTGAAGCCAGACCGCGGTCACGCAAACTAGCGGGTGCGCCCTTCGAGGTCAGCACGTGCAGAAACGAACATGAAGTGGCCGTTCGCTTTCAAGGCCATGCAGCCGACACGCATAGCCGCGGCGGACGGTGTCGAACTCGTGCTCGAGGACGGTCGGCGCATCCTCGATGCCGCTGGCGGCGCGATCGTCGCGAACGTTGGCCACGGCCGGCGCCAGGTCGCCGACGCCATGCGCGATGCGCTCTTGCGTTGCTCGTACGCGGTGCCACCTTGGCTGACCCCGGAGCGCGAGCGGCTTCTCGATCGCCTAGCCACCGACTGGCTGCCCGCGAACCTGACCCGCGTTCACCTGACCTGCAGTGGCTCCGAAGGCGTTGAGGCGGCGCTCAAGATCGTCGCCGCCTACCAGGCGGCTCGTGGTCTGCCGTCCAAGACGAAGGTCATCGCTCGCACCCCGTCGTACCACGGCGTCACTCTCGCCACGCTGGGGATCGGTGGCCACGAGTCCCGCAAGGCCGGTCTTCGTCACGTTCTTGTGGATGCGCCGCGCGTCCCGGCGCCTTACCCGTTACGCGACCCCGGGGGTGACGGCGTCGCGGCGTACGTCGCGGCCATCGAGGAGACGATCACCCGCGAGGGGCCCGAAACCGTGGCGGCCCTGCTCGCGGAACCCATCGTCGGCTCGAGCGGCGGCGCGCTCGTCCCGCCGCCCGACTATTGGCCCCAAGTGCGCGCGCTCTGCGACCGTCACGACATCCTGCTGGTCACGGACGAGGTGATGACGGGCTTCGGGCGAACCGGCGCGACGTTCGCCCTCGATCACTTCCCCGGCACGACCGCCGACGTGATGGTCGCGGGCAAGGGCATGGCCGGCGGCTACGCGCCGATCACGGGTGTGTTCGCGACCGAGGTGATCGGCAGCGCCATCGCGACCGCCGGCCTGGACGTCATGTTCCACACCTTCGCCGCCCAACCGGCGGCTTGCGCGGCGGCGGACGAGGTGTTGACCATCCTGACCGACGAGGACCTGGTACGCCGCGCGGCGGTGACGGGAAGCCGGCTGAAGGCCGACCTCGAGGAGGCGTTCGGTCAACATCCCCACGTCGCCGAGGTGCGCGGCGAGGGACTCCTGCTCGCCATCGAGATTGTCGCCGACCGCGCGACGCTCGCGCGTTTTCCAGCCTCCGCGCGACTCTCCGGACGCGTGCTCGGCGAAGCCTTCGCGCGCGGCGTGTCGTTCTACCCCGGCGGCAACGGCGAGATCCGCGACGTCGTGGTCATGGGTCCGCCGTTCACGATCACGGACGTCGATGCGGACCGCATCGTCACGACCCTCGTGGCGGCCGTGGACGCGGCCGTCGCGGCGACCAATCGTTGACCGTCGCCCGGCAGTCGACCGTCGGCCTCGGCGCGTCCTGTTTCATCGATGGCGCGAGGCTCGCCCGGAGCAAGCCGTTGCGGCGGTTCGTGTGGGCGCCGCTGCTGGCGAGCCTGGTGTGCGTCGCACTCCTGCTCGGCGTCGGCTACACCTGGGTTGCCGACGCTTCCAGCTGGGTGGTGGCGGCCACGCCGGCTTGGCTTAGTTGGCTCGGCCACGTCGTTGCGGCGTTGCTCTACGTCCTGGGGCTCATCGTTGCGGGTTGGCTCGTCGGCCTGATCGCCGTGCTGGTTGCCAGCCCCTTTCTCGGTGCCCTGTCCGCTGGCGCGGAGCGGGAGCAGTTCGGCACGTCGCCGAGCTACGCGCCGAGCGTGGCGGCCGCCGTCTCGGAAGCGTTGCGCCGCGAAACGCGCAAGTTGCGCTATCACCTGCCGCGGCTTGCGGGCCTACTCCTGCTCACGCTGATTCCCGTGGTGAATGTCGGGGCACCGTTCGTCTGGTTCGTGTTCGGGGCGTGGATGCTCGCGGTGCAGTTCGTCGACTACGCTGCGGAAAACCGGGGTCTGGACTTCGCCGAGACTTTGGCCGTGCTGCGCGCCAACCGCGCCGCCGCGCTCGGGTTCGGTGCCGTCGCCGGTGCGTTGCTCGCGATCCCGTTCGCTGCGCTCGTGGTGATCCCGGCCGCGGTTTGCGGCGGTGCGCTGCTATGGCGCCGCCTTGATGCGGGTAGCGCGGAGAGGCGCGGCGGCATCGGCCAACTCCGGGGACACCGGGAAGCCCGGGGTCGCGAACGTCCGCTTGAGCGACCACAGGAAGCTCGCGACACCCCAGGCGAGGCCGATGACCACGCCGATGTCTAGTGCCGCGCGCCACGGTTGCGGGAGCGCGTGAACGACGACGATGGCCCCGACCACGAACACGGTCAACCCATAGACGCCCGCCATCCGCCGCGGCGTGGCGTTGAAATAACCCATGGCGAAGACCGGGGCGAGTAGCGTTGACAGCCCCGAGGCGTGGTGCACGAGCCACTTCACGCGGGCGGCAGAGCGCGGCGAGAACTTCAACTGGAAGCCCCGGTAGCCTTCCGACCAGGCCATGAACGCCGCGTTGGCGGCAGCGACGGCCCAATGCCGCCATTCCCATGAAAATTCCGCGCCCTCGGCGACCACCATGGATAGCCGGACTATGGCGAACAGCAACAGCCCGCAAAGGCCGACCGCGGCCCAGCAAGCGGCCGCGACGCCGACGAGCGTAACCGGCGGCGAGTCCTGTGGCGTGGTGGTCGCCGGGGGCACGGCCGCGTCAGACTCCAGCGGCCGGTGTCATTAGCGCGTAGCGAGCCGCGAGGGCCGCGCCGAGGTCGGCGATGAACGAGTCGGCATCGGCATCGAGGTACGCGACGATCTCGACCAAGTGCTCGTTGTCCTCCCGGCCATCGTGCCAGCGTTTGCGGTAGCTGCCGTCCTGGTAGCCATGCTCTTGGCGAAACGCGTTCAGGATGTTCTTGGCGACGTAGCCGCGGTACAACTCGTCGAAGGTCATTGGCAGCGCCCGCATGACGGCGACGAACGCCTCGAGATCGAACCGCCTCGTCGCAAGGCTCTTGAGCGCGAGGTTCTCGACGCCTGCACGGAAGCCGACGGTGTCGTCGCGCGCCAGGGCTTTGGCGAGCCGTTCGGCCAGCTCCTCGTCGAATTGGTTCGCGCGCAGCAGTTCGGACAGGCCGAAGTGCCAGATGTCGATGATCTCCAGCCTGACCTGCTCGAGGTCGGCCCGCTGCTGCTTCCACCACTTCCAACCGTAGTGGTCGAGGAGTTCGGCGCACTCGACCCAAACGGCGCGGTAGTAGTCGTGGCCTTGTTGGCGCCAGAGAGGATGCACCAGGCGGTTGTGGTCGTCCTGCATCTCGGCCATGACCGCAAGTTGCCGCCAGATCCTGGCCACATCCATCGGAGCTCCTTGTAGCCGTGGTCTACGAGTGGGCAGCGTACGCGAGCCGCTGTTCCGGTGTCATGCGACATTAATGAAAAGACGGGGTCGTGTGGCGGAATCCGCGCACTCGCGGTACGATGCGTGCATCGGGGTTGCTACGAACAACCCCGATGCCAAACGGCTTCAGGAGAGCCGACCGCAGTGTCCGATCCTACAGCCATCCGCACGGTCCGCTTCCGCGTCCTGCCCGGATCGCCCGCAACGGCCCGCGCATTGAACAACATCGCGGGAGCCTGCCGGTTCGTCTGGAATCAGACGTTGGCGGACACGGACGATCTGTACCGCATCGCCCGCATGAACGGCGCGAAGCCGCCCGGTGTCTCGTTCTTCTCGCTCGGCAAGGCATTTACGGAACTCCGCAACGCCACGCCTTGGCTGAGGGATTACTCGTTCCACGTCGTCCGGTATAGCCTCAAACGCCAAGCGGACGCGTGGGCGGCGTTCTTGGCTGGTCGGGCCGGAAGGCCTCGCTTCAAGTCCCGTTACGCCGGCGCGGACGGGTGCAACGGGCAGACCATCGGAGTCGACATGAATGTCCGGCAGATCGCAACCAGCGACGGGGTGATCGACCGGTTGCCCGACCTGTCCAGGCTCGAAGCGCGGGCGCGTCGCTACCAGCGGATGGTGTCGAGACGGCGGAACGGGAGCAATCGTCGGGCGAGGGCTAAGGCCCTGCTCTCGAGGACCGCGGCGGAGATCGCGGCGGTGCGCGGCAACTGGCAGCATCAGGCCAGCCGCCGCATCGCCGAAGATGCCGAAGTCGTTTGTATCGAGGACCTGCGCGTCAAGGCCATGGCGCAGGGCCACAGCGGACTTAACCGCGAGATACTAGCCACCGGGTGGGGCGCAATGAGGGCTAAGCTCAAGTACAAGTGCGCAACGGTCGTCGCCGTGAATCCGGCCTACACGTCGCAGACGTGCGCCGAGTGCGGACACGCGGCTAGAGCCAACCGGCCATCGCAGTCGGAGTTCGAGTGCGCATCGTGCGGCCACAAGGCCAACGCCGACGTGAACGCGGCGCGGAACATTATGGCGTCAGGGATAGGCGCTGCTGGACGGGGAGGGCGTTCGGCGCTGGCCGACCCGGTGAACCGTCAAATCGGTGGCAGGATGGCCGCGTGATTCGCGGACTCTGCCGCACAATTCCCAAAAAAACGATGGTGAAGACGGCGGCAAGGGCGTATCGTCGCGGTATTCGCGCGGCGAGCAGGATCGGCCCCCGCGGTCCGGCCAGCGCTAGGAGAACGCATTGAAGATTTACGTTGGGAACATGCCCTATGGCGCGACGTCCGAAGATCTGTCCGAATTGTTCAGACAGTACGGGCATGTCGCAGAGGCCAACGTCATCATGGACAGAGAGACTGGCCGCTCCAAGGGTTTCGGCTTCGTGGACATGCCCAACCAGACCGAAGCGTCGGAAGCGGTGGATGCCTTGAACTCGAGCCAGATGCAGGGGCGCACGTTGCGTGTCAGCGAAGCTCGACCGAGGGCCGACCGAGGCGCCGGACGCGATGGTGGCCGTGGCCGTCCAGGCCGCGATCGTGGCTGGCGCTGAGGCACGCTGAGCGTCAGCGCAGCAAGCGGCGGCGTGCCTAGCTGCTCCTCGCCGCGACCATCCCGACCACGTAACGCGCGATAGCGGTGCGCCACCCGCGCGCGGGTTGGCCTGTTCGCGAGGGGAGAGCCCCTCGTGCAGCCCCTTGAAAACGCCGCGTCGGGAACCACATTGCTTTATCGAGCGCGACTGCCGAGGACGGTCGTCGCACGGTTTCGTGTGAAAAGACCTACACTCGTCGTCAACCAATCCGCGCTCAAGGAGTCCGAGCCTTGACAACGCAGACGCTGCCCCTCTTACCGCTGAAGAACGTCGCGATCTTCCCGGAGTTGATCCAGGCGTTGATCGTCGGTCGGCCCGCATCCCTGGCGGCGGTGAAGGCTGCCATGGATCACGACCGCAAGCTGGTGACGGTCCTGCAGAAAGACCGGGATCAGGAGAATCCGGACCGCGAAGGGTTGTTCGACATCGGCACCCTGGCGACCGTGACCCGTGTCGAGCAGCGTGATGGCGGCGCGCAAGTCATCGTGCGTGGTGTCCGGCGCGTCCGGGTCGAGGCCTTGAGCGCGCCGACGGCCGAAGACGCGCCCGCCGAAGTCGACGTGGTGGAACTGCCGACGCCCGTTCTCCCGGAAGCCGGGGAGCAGCGTGCCAAGGCCACGGCACTGATCCGGGAGAACCTGGACATTGCGCGCCAAGTCGCGCACATGATGTCGCAGAACCCGGACCAGCTATTCCAACAAATGGTCGGGTCGATCGAGGATCCTGTGACGCAGATGTACCGGCTCGTCGAGCTGGCCCGGAACATCGAGCAGAACGACAAGCAGCGCGTCCTCGAGATCGACGAGATCCAGGAGTTCCTGGAAGCGATCCATCGGCTGCTACGGCAGGAGCTGGCGGTCGTTGAGATGCAGCGCGACCTGCAGTCCCAGGCACGCGAGGAGGCCGAGCACGGCCAGCGCGAGCACCTGCTTCGCCAGCAGAAGCGGGTGATCGAAGAAGCGCTCGGCGAGGACGGCGACGACGAGGACATCGCGGAACTGCGCAAGCAACTGCGCAATGTCAATCTGCCCGACGACGTGCGCAAGGAGGTGGACCGCGAACTGAAGCGGCTGTCGCGGATGTCCGCCAACGCCGCCGACTACCAGGTCTCGCGGGGCTATCTTGAACTCGTGGCGGAACTGCCTTGGAACGTGATCACGGAAGACACCCTGGACCTCGCCAACGCCCAGACGGTCCTCGATGAGGACCACTACGGTCTGGAGGAGGTCAAGGAACGCATCCTCGAGTCCCTGGCCGTGCTACGGCTCAACCCCGACGCGAAGGCGTCGATCCTGTGTTTCGTGGGTCCGCCCGGGGTCGGCAAGACCTCCCTGGGCCAGTCCATCGCTCGCGCCATGGGGCGGAAATTCGAACGCATGAGCTTGGGCGGACTGCACGACGAGTCGGAACTGCGTGGCCATCGACGGACCTACATCGGCGCCATGCCGGGACGCATCCTGCAGGCCGTCAGGCGTGCCGGCGTGCGCAACCCGGTGCTCATGCTCGACGAAGTCGACAAGCTCGGCCGCGATTTCCGGGGCGACCCCGCGGCGGCGTTGATGGAGATCCTGGATCCGGCGCAGAACCGCGAGTATCGCGACAACTACCTGAACCTGCCGTTCGACCTCTCCAAGGTGATCTTCATCACCACGGCCAACCACCTGGACGGCATCCCGAGACCGCTGCTCGATCGCATGGAGGTGCTGGAACTGACGGGCTACAGCGAGATGGAGAAGCTCGAGATCGCTCGTCGCTACCTGGTCCCGCGGCAGCGCGAGAATGCCGGTCTCGCCGACGACCAGCTCGGCTTCACCGACGAGGCCCTGTCGTGGGCCGTCCGCCGGCACACCCGCGAGGCGGGCGTGCGCGAACTCGACCGCGTCATCGGCCGGGTCGCCAGCAAGCGCGCGCGGCAGATCGTCCAGGCCGAGGTGCCCTCGGCGACCGTGACCGTGGACGACCTGCCGGTACTGCTCGGCCCGGACAAGTTCAAGACCGACCGCCAGCGGGAGAACATGGCCCCCGGGGTCGCGCCCGGCCTGGCGTACACCGAGGTGGGCGGGGATGTGCTCTACGTCGAAGCGACGCTCACGCACAAGGACGACAAGACCATCACCACGGGTCACCTGGGCAAGGTGATGCAGGAGTCCATCCAGGCCGCGCGCTCGTACATCTGGTCGGTGGCGGATCGGCTCAACATCGACCGCAGCACGATCGAGGAGAACGGCATCCACGTCCACGTTCCGGCCGGCGCGGTGCCGAAGGACGGGCCCTCAGCCGGGATCACCATGGCCACGGCGCTGGCGTCCCTGTACAGCAACAAGCGCGTGCGCGACGACGTCGCCATGACCGGGGAGCTGACGCTGTCCGGCTTGGTGCTGCCGGTGGGCGGCATCCGCGAGAAGGTCCTCGCGGCGCATCGTACCGGCATCCGCCACGTCATCCTTCCCCGCGACAACGAATCGGATTTCGCCAAGTTGCCGCAGGCCGTGCGCGACGACATGGAGTTGACGTTGGTGGATTGCCTGGAGGACGCGGTGAAGGTGGCGATTCCGGGCCTGAAACCACCCGCTTAGGCGTGCGCGGGCCTGGACCGGCCACGCTGCTCTTGAAGCGCTAGAGGTCGCGCACGACGCGGAATCCGCGCGCCTGATTGGTGCCCGTGCTGAACGACCGGAAACTCACTGTCGCCTCCTCGGGCGCGGAGTCCCAGGCGCCCCCGCGAACGGCGTACGCGCCGCAATTGCCGGCATAGGGTCGCGCGGTACCGTCGGCGCTGCTGTAGTTGCGGCGCCAGCAGTCGGCGACCCACTCCTCGGCGTTGCCGAGCATGTCGTAGACGCCGAATGCGTTGGCCGCGAGGCGACCGACGGGACCCACGCCAAGGACGCCGTCGTCGCACTCGGCGGTGCTGTACTTGCGAAATCGCGCGGCGAGGGTCCGGTCGGCGACATTGGCGTGCCGGCACAGCTCGCTGGGATCGTCGCCGAACGGATACCGGGTCTGGCTGCCGGCCCGGGCCACGTACTCCCATTCGGCCTCGCTTGGCAGGCGGTATGGATAGCCGGTCTCGCGGCCTAGCCAGGCCGCGTACGCCTTGGCCGCTGACCAGGTCACGCCGGTCACCGGGTGGTCGGCGAGGGTCTCGGCGGGAACGGGCAACGCGGGCTCGCCGCGGACCGGCTGCTTCAATGTTGGCACCTTGCCACGATGCTGATCGAATTCGGCGTGGGTCACCTCGAAGACGCCGACCGCAAAGGGCTGCGTGATCGCGACTTCGTGGGCCGGGCGCTCGTCGTGCGAGCCGTCCGCTGACCCCATTCGGAAGACACCGGCCGGTATGACGACGAGGTGGGGGCCATGGCCCCCCGACGCCAAGGCGTCGCGGAATCGGCGTCCGGGCTCAACGTCGAAGGCCTGCATGTGGATGTTGTGCACGTGCGGTCTGCCGGGAAGGACTAGTCGCCGAACGTAGTTGCGGTAACCCACGGCGCGGGCCTCGATGGTGACCTCACCCGCGGGTAGTGTCAGGGGTTCCGTGTAGCGGAGGTCGCGCCACGCCTGTCCGGTCCGGTAGGACACTTCGACGACCGCATCGGGTGGGTTCGACGCGATGGTCAGCCTGGCCTTGAGTCGTGTGAGCCTCACGGTCCGCTCGTTGCGTCCGCGCAACACCGGCAGTTCAAAGGTCTGGCTGGCATAGCCGTCTCGCTCCACGCGGAACACGTAGGTGCCGCGGGGCAGCCGGATCCCGCGGTGATAGGGCTCGTCCAAGTCGACGATGTCGACCCGGGCATCCGATGGGTTGAGGTCGAGAAACACCTCGCCGACCGGCAAACGTTCAAGTTCGAACGCGACCTCGGTGCGTGCGTTGGGCAGCACCTCGACGTTCCGCGTCTGCGGATGCCAGCCTTCGATCGACGCGGAGACCTCGTAGACGCCGGCGGGGTAGGGCGCGAGGAATACCGGTGCCGCGTCGTCGAGTGGCCGCTCGTCGATCGCGATGGCCGCTCCCCGGGGGTTGCTCACGATCTCCAAAGTGCCGTTTGCTGCGGCCAGGTCGACGTGGATCTCGCGGCTCTCGTCGCGCGCGAGGTGAACTCGTTGGGCGACGGCCTCGTGGTAGCGGTGTTCGACGCGAACGACGACTTCGCCCGGGCGCGTATCGTCGTAGCGGAGCGGCGTCGCCCCGACCCGCTCGCCGTCGAGCAGCACGTCGGCGCCCGGGGGCGTGGACGTGACGCGGATTGTCGCCGAGCCCAGGACCATCCGGGGACCGATTCCCCCGGCGAACCAGTCGGCCGCCGCGACGAACGCGACCAGGCCGGCAACGAGCAACCAGCGCAAGCCCTTGCCTTCCGTTCGAGGGTCCGGTCGACGTCTTCTCCGTGGTGCGTCCACGTGAATGCGGCCATGCCGATGGGCTGCCGATACTAACCGGTAACCAACTATGCGCTCCCCTTGGCCGTTGTTCCTTGTGCAGACGCTCTGTCATACTCTTTTTTTCTTCGCACCCCCCAACACAAGGAACCCCCTATGAGCGATGTGGACGGCGTCTGGGACACGGTCACCGATACCCCCATGGGACAGCAGAAGGGCACGGCGACACTCAAGGCCGACGGCGACACGCTGACCGGCACGTTGTCCGGTGCGCAAGGCACCGTCGAGATCCAGGACGGCAAGGTGGACGGCAACGCCGTATCGTGGAAGTTGGACATCACCCAACCGATGCCGCTTACGCTAGAGTTTTCCGCCAACGTGGACGGGGATGAGATGAGCGGCAGCGTCCAGCTCGGCGCTTTCGGCACCGCGACCTTCAAGGGCACGCGTGCCGGATAGCTGATGGCGGACAACTATGTGGTCATCGGTTCGGCGGAGTCGCCGTATTCCGTGAAGGTGCGCTCGTACTTCCGGTACAAGGGCATTCCCCATGAATGGCAGGACCGCTCGCAGGCGGCGGAACTCTTCGCCAAGCACGCCCGGCTGCCGCTGGTCCCCTTGGTTGTGACGCCGGAGGACACGGGCATCCAGGACTCGACGCCGATCATCGAGGCGATGGAGACGACGTTCCCCGAACCCGGCATCCATCCACCCGGCCGGGTGGCGCGTTTCGTGTCGGCCCTCCTCGAGGAGTTCGGCGACGAGTGGGGCAACAAGTGGATGTTCCACATGCGTTGGTGGCGCGAAGTCGATCAACTGGCGGTGTCCCGCCGGTTCGCGGCCAGCGCGCCGGCCGAGGAGCGCGAGGCCAGGGCCGAGGCGATCCGCGAGCGCATGGTGCCGCGGGTGTGGTTCGTCGGATCCAACGACTTGACGGCCCCGCAGATCGAGCAGAGCTATGCGGACGTGGTGGACATCCTAGAGACGCATCTTTCGAACCACCCATACCTCTTCGGTGCCCGCCCGGCGTTCGCCGACTTCGGCCTTTGGGGCCAGATCTACGAGGCCGGACGCGATCCGACCGCCGGGGCGGTTCTCCAAGGCCACCCGAACGTCGTTGCTTGGACGGAGCGGATGCTGCAGCCGACTAACGACGGCGATTTCGAGGAATGGCCGGCCTTGGAGCCGACATTGACTCCGCTGCTGACCGATCAGGTGGGGGCGATGTTCCTGCCTTGGAGCGCCGCCAATGCACAAGCGATCGCGGAGGCGGATGACGAGTTCGACGTCACGCTCAAGGACAAGCGCTGGACGCAGAAGCCGCAGAAATACCACGCCCGATCGTTAGGCGTTTTGCGCGCGAAATACGCCGAGGTCGCCGCCGACGCGGACCTTGACGCGGTTCTCACCGCGACCGGCTGCAAAGAGCACTTGGCCGCCTAGAGGCGCGCAACCACAACGGAGTAGAAGCCGTGTCGATTGGCGAGGGTCATCATTCGGTCGTCTTGGCCGCAATGGCCGATGGTGTTGGGGATCTCACCTTCGCATCGGAGGAATGGGTGCGCGTTGCGGCGGACACTATGACGGCTGCTGTCGCGAAGCACGGGGCGGGTCTTGCCGACCTAGGGACATTTGCCTTCTGTGAGGTGGCGCACAATCCGCCCGCCTATCTCGCCGCAGGCGGACCGCTTGCGTGGCACGCGCAGTTCGACGGCGGCAAGGTGACGGTCGCGAGCGGGGAGCTCGAGGCGGACGCCTGCGATCTCAAGGTCGAAGCCGACCATTCGATCATGAGCAACCTCGCCCGCCTCGAGTACCAGGGGCGCGACCCCGTGGTCGTCGCAGCGGCCCGGGAGCGCCTGATGAAGTTGACCCGGGTCGAGATGCACGGCGCGTTGCCGAGCCACCCCGTGCTCGGCGTCGTGCTGCGCGGCTTGCACGACGCCTTGGCGCCCCGGACTATGCCGCGTTTCGTGTTCATGACGCCGGAGTGGGTCAGCTCGGCGCGGGCGATCCTGACCGCGCGCGCCACCTCGGCCAAGTACGCGGACAGCCTCAAGGACGTGGTGTACACCTTCTCCGAGGAGTTCACAGACACGCCTGCCTATGCGTTTCCCGACGGCAGCCACGGTGGCTTTTGGGTACACGTCAACCGCGGCCAGATCACGGTCGGCGCGGGACCGCTACCGACTGACCTGGAGCCGGCCGACCATCTCACGAAGGGCCTCTACACGCCCGTGGTGCCCGTGGGGCGAACCGTGAACGCCGCCATGACGGATGCCGACAAGGCCGAACAAGCGACCTACAGCAAAGCCGCCTTCCGGCGTGACGCGGCGTCGGGCGAGTTCCCCGTGCAGCAGACGTCGCCTTCGGGTCGAGGGCCCATGCCCGGTGACTTGGGCCGTGTCTTCCTACCCTTGCACGACGAACTGTCCAAGCGCACGTCCGGCGAGTTGCCGGCGGATTTCGACGAGAGCATCAGAGACGAATGGGCAACCCCGCAGCACTTCGACCGCCGTCCCGACTACGATCCTTCCTGGCTCAACTACGAGGAAGTCGACATCTACGGCAACGCCCGCCGGTAGGCGGGTGCCCGCCGGTAGGCGGGGTGACGAGCACCCGGTTCCCGGATCGGATCGAGACCGCCAGGTTGATCCTGCGTCCGCCTACCGCGGCGGACGTCCCGGGGATCGTGGCGGCCGTTAACGCATCCTTTACGGAACTCAACGAGTGGATGGCCTGGGCGAACGGGCCGTACGGTGCCGACAATGCGCGGGCATTCTGCGACGCCTCGCTCGAGGCGTTGGCTGCGGAGCGGGAGTACTCCACCGTGCTGGTCCATCGGGACGACGGCCGGATCATCGGCGGCATGGGTCTGCTCGACGCCAAGTGGGACGTGCCGCGGTTCGAGATCGGCTACTGGGTGCATACGCACTATGTCGGTCAGGGCTATTGCTCGGAGGCCGTGCGTGGCCTGACACGGTTCGCGTTCGAGCAACTCGGTGCGAAGCGCGTGGAAATCACCATGGACGACCGCAACCGTCGCAGTTGGGCCGTCGCGGAACGCACGGGCTTCGAGCTGGAAGCCGTGCACCGGTGCGACCGCAGGGACAACCAGGGCCGCCTATCGGACACCCGCGTATACGCGATGCTGGATGTCAGCCAACTGCGTTGAGCGCTTACGGAAGCCAGCGGACGGAGACCGCCGGCATCACCCGACGGTCGATGCGCAACCGGTTCGGCCAGACCTGCTTGTGGCCGTCGTCGTAGCGGAAAGCCGCAAGCCGCGTGGCGAGGCGGACCTCCACACGATCGCTTAAGCCGTAGCTGAGCGACGGTTCAACTGTGAAGCGCGTCGCGGCCCCCTCGAAGGCGGGCGCTACGATGGCCTCGGCAGCCACGCGCCAACCTCCACCGATGGTTCTGTCGAGCACGGCGTTGACGCCTAGGGCGTACACCCGGTAGCTGCGGTCGACGGCCGCGCCCGCCCCGTCCACGTCCAAGTCGAAGGCTGTCCAGCCGACCCACGGCCCGACCCTCAACCTCGTGTCCTCGCCGAATGCGAAGGAGCGGGTGAACGCCAGGGACAGCCCGTCCAGGCCCAGCGTGGTGCGCACGGCGCTGCCCGCGTCGAAGGCGTTGCCCTGGCTGACGAGCGCGGTGTCCAGTGTCGCGTGGCCGGAGTCGCCGATCGTCGTGTAGCGGACGTCAAGCGCATACCGTCCGAGACCAACCGTACCGGCCACCCAGCGGTAGCTGCCGTCGCCGACCGCCAGTTCGTCCACGGTTGGCCTCCCCGCGGTGGCTGTTCCGGGCTCGCCTCCGGCCGGGGTCTGCAGGAAGCCGTCGTGCGAGAGCAAGCCCATGCCCGCTTCGAAACCGAAGCGTCGGTCGGGAAGCTCTTCCGCCCCCGCCCATGCGCCGGCGAGCACCGACAGCAGCAGCATCTGGCTTTGTCGTCCCATTGCATCGATCATAACCACCGAATCCAGCTTGGGAAGGCACCGAACGCATATGACCATCCAACTCCGCCAGATCTGCCTGGTCGCCCGAGAACTCGACGGCACCATCGACGACTTGGAAGAGATCCTCGGCATCAAACGCTGTTTCGTCGACCCAGGCGTCGGCCGATTCGGGCTCGTCAACACGCTGCTGCCCATAGGCCGCAACATGCTGGAAGTCGTCGTGCCCGTGGAGGACAACACCGCTGCGGGGCGCTATCTCGACCGGCGCCGTGGCGACGGCGGCTACATGGTGATCTGCCAGGCCGACTCGAAGGAGAACCAGCGTGCCGTCCGGCAGCGTGCGTTGGACAACGGCGTACGCATCGCCTGGGAGGTGGACCGCGGCAACTGGAACATCTGCCAGATCCATCCCGGCGACATGCGCGCCGCGTTCTTCGAGATCGACTGGGACGAGGTCAACGATTTCAACGGCAACTGGGAGCCGGCCGGCGGCCTGCAGTGGGAGGACAAGGTGGACCAGTCCGTGACGGTGGACTACGCGGCAGTTGAACTCCAGGGACCGGATCCGGTTGGCCTCGCGGAACTCTGGGGCAAGGTGGCGGGCCTCCCGGTCCGGCGCGACGGCGCCGTGCTCACCATGGCGCTCAACAACGTCGACATCCGCTTCGTCGAAGCGACGGACGGCCGGGGCTACGGCCTCGGCGGGCTCGACCTGAAGGTGGCCGACCGCGACCGGATCTTGGCCAAGGCCAAGGAGCGCAATGCCTACGTCTCGGACGAGCAGGTCGACATCTGCGGGGTGCGCTTCCGCCTATTGGACGCTTGAATCCCCGTGTCGGAGGGTGAGGTCCTCGACGAGTCGAACGTCGCCGGCCGCAAGCCGGTGACGCCGTCGGCGCTGGCGAGGGATCTGCGCAAGCTCGGCCTGCGTCCCGGCCTGACGGTGATCGTGCACACGTCCCTTAGCCGCCTGGGCTGGGTACCGGGCGGGGCGCAGGGCGTGATCGAGGCGCTGCTGTCCGTGCTTACCGACGACGGGACGTTGGTGATGCCGACGCACACGGGCCATCTCACCGATCCGTCGAGTTGGGTGGCGCCGCCGGTGCCCAAGGCGTGGTGGAAGACCATCCGCCGGGAAATGCCGCCTTACGACCGGGCGCTGACGCCCAGCCGGCAGATGGGCGTCGTCGCCGAGACGTTCCGCAAGCACCCGAACGCTCGCCGCAGCGCCCACCCGCACGTGTCGTTCGCGGCAATCGGTCCGAACGCCGAGCGGGTCGTTGGCGAGCATCCGCTAGGGCACATGTTTGGCGAACGCTCCCCGTTGGCCCGCCTCTACGACCTCGACGCCCACGTGCTGCTCGCCGGCGTCACCCATGCCAACAACACGTGCATCCACCTCGGCGAGACCCGCGCCGAGTTCCCTACCAAGGAGCGGGTCGAGGAGGGTGCACCGATGATCGTCGACGGCAAGCGGCGCTGGGTCACGTTCGAGGAACTGCGGCCCGTCGACGACGATTTCGGCGACCTCGGCGACGACTTCGCACTCACCGGGCGCGAGCGACGTGGGCCGCTTGGCTGGGGCGAAGGACGCCTGATGCGGGTTCGCGAGATCGTCGACTTCGCGCTGACGTGGCTCGCGACTCACCGTCGCTGACGGTTACTGGAGCGCTGCGCGAAGCTGGGCCAGAAAGGCGTCCTTGTCGTCGCCGCCGAACTCGACGTGGCAGACCGGGTTCGTGACGCTGGTGTTCGCGAGCAGCACGTCGAACTCGATACCGCCGAGCAGGTCTAGCGTCGCGAGCATGATCGGCCGGTTCCGCTTTGACGCCAGCGCCCGCCAATCCGCCCCGTCGTGGTAGATCGAGTCGCCGGCGAATAGGCAGCGGCGCTCGCCCATCGGCACCAGGTAGCTCACCGCCCCCGGTCGGTGGCCGGGCGTCGGGATGACCTCGACCCCGGCGGCCAGTTCATGGCGTTCGAAGGGGAACGTCGCCACGTTCTTCACCTTGCGCTTCACGTCGGGCCCTTCCACCTCGCTGCACCGGGTCGGCACCCCGAAACGGTCGAACACGTCGTCGCTGTAGCGCGCCGCGAAGTGCATGTCGCCCAGGAGGTGCATCGCGACCCCGCCGAGGGCGTCGATGGCATCGAAGCTGCCTTCGATGCTGCTGTGCCCGCCGAAGCAGGAGAACAGCAGGTTGCCCTCGGCGCGCTCGGCGAAGAGGCTGACGTATTTCGACGGTGTGACCTTGGTTGGCTCGATGCGGTACACGCCAGCGAACAGTTCTTCCATCGTAATCACTCCAAGGGGTCAGTCTTCTACCCGCTCGATCGCCGCGCCTAGGGTCGCCAAGCGGGCATCGAGCCGTTCGTAGCCGCGGTCGATTTGGCCGATATTGTGGATTGTGCTCTCGCCGGACGCACACAGCGTCCGATGCGGTCGCCGCCGGGGCGGGCCATCGCCGATGTCGGGGACGTTGCGCAGTACCAGCGTCTCGTCGGTTAGCACCGACGCGGCGAGGAGCGGTAGCGCCGAGTTCTTGTTGCCCATGGGAGCGATGGTGCCGGCCAGCCGGTTGAGAAAAGAGTGAGGAAACAACGGGGTTTGCGTGGCGCCGTCCTAGCCGCGTGCGATGCGGTGGCGCAACGTGCCGATGGGGTCGATCTCGACCTCCACGACGTCGCCGGCGTCCATGAAGACCGGCGGGTTGCGCGCCGCGCCGACGCCGCCCGGCGTTCCCGTCACGATGACGTCGCCCGCCGCCAGTTCAGTGAAAGTCGAGCAGTAGGCGACCAGGTCGGCGAATCCGAAGACCATTTGCGCCGACTTCGCATTCTGCATCACTTCGCCATTGAGGCGGGTGGTGATCTCGATGGCGTCGAGATCGGGAATCTCGGCCGGGCTGACCATCCAGGGGCCGAAGCCGCCGGTCGCCGCGAAGTTCTTCCCGGGCGTGAACTGGCTGGTGTGGCGTTGGTACTCGCGCACGCTCCCGTCGTTGTAGCAACTGAAGCCAGCGACGTGGTCGAGCCAGTCGTCCTTGCCGATGCGCCGGCCCGGCCGGCCGATGATCAGCGCGATCTCGCCCTCGTAGTCCAGCGAGTTGGACTCGAGCGGGCGCAGCATGGTCCCTTCGTGGCCCACTTGCGCCGCGGCGAAACGCACGAAGATTGTCGGGTTGTCCTCGCCACCGCGCCCTGTTTCCTCCTGGTGTTCCCGATAGTTGAGCCCGACGCAGAGGATCTTGTCGGGGTTGGTGATGGGCGGCAGGTAGGTGACCTCGTCGAGAGGGTGGTCGGGGGTGTCGAACGCCGCTGCCAGGTCGATCAGCGCCGAGTCCGCGATCGCCGCCTTGAGGTCGGCGTAGCCGGCTCCACCAGCGTCCGCCACGCCGTCGTCGATCACTGGGCCGAACGTGGCCCGACCGTCGACCTCGAAGGACATCCAGCGCACGGCGGTCTTAGTCGAAGACGATGACGCTACGGGCGACCTCGCCCTTGTCGAGTGCGAGCAGGGCGTCGGTGACATCGGCGAGCTTGATGCGGCTCGAGATCATGTCGTCGAGATGCAGCTTGCCCTGCAGGTAGAAGTCCACGAAGCGGGGCATGTCAACCCGGAACCGGTTGGAGCCCATCATCGAGCCTTGGATCTTCTTCTCCGACAGGAAATCGGGCCCGTGCAATTGCACCATCTGACCCGGCGGGATCATGCCGATGATGGTCGCCGTACCGCCGCGTCGGATCATCCGGAACGCCTGCTCGGCGGTGACCTTGAGCCCGATGGCCTCGAACGAGTAGTGCACGCCGCCGTCCGTCAACTCGCGGACTTGCTCGACCGCATCGCCCGCGCTGGCGTCCACCGTGTCGGTGGCACCGAACTTCCGGGCGAGATCGAGCTTGGAGGCGACCATGTCCACGGCGATGACCTTGGATGCGCCGGCGATCGCGGCGCCGTTGACGGCCGAGAGGCCGACGCCGCCGCAGCCGATCACGGCGACGGTTGAACCCGGCTCCACGGCCGCGGTATGGATCACGGCGCCGACGCCGGTGGTTACCCCGCAGCCGATCAGCGCCGCGCGGTCGAGTGGCATGTCCTTGCGCACCTTCACCACGGCGTGTTCATGGACCAGCATCTGTTCGGCGAAGGAGCCGAGGTTCGCGAACTGCGTCAGGCTGTCGCCGCCCTTGGAGAGCCGCGGCGCATCGTCCCGGCCGCGCCGGACTTCGGGCTCCTGGCATAGCGACATGTGCCCCGTCAGGCAGTACTCGCAGTGGCCGCAGAACACGGATAGGCAGGTGATGACGTGGTCGCCGGGCTTGACGTAGGTCACGAGTTCGCCCACTTGCTCGACGATGCCCGCCGATTCGTGGCCGAGTACGCAGGGCACGGCACCGGGGTACGTGCCGTTGAAGAAATGCATGTCCGAGTGGCAGACGCCGGCGGCGGCCGTCCGTACGAGCACTTCGCGAGGCCCCGGCTTGTCGATCTCGATCTCCTCGACGTCCATCGGCGTGTTGACGGCGCGGAATACGGCTGCCTTCATGATGTTCTCCCTCGAGTCCGGCGCGGATCGCTCAAGGTCAGTGTGCCACTATCCGGCCGGTTTCGTAACCGTTTGCGGGGTCAGCCCGGCTAGAATGAGACGCTTGCGTTAAGAACCGGGCTGCTCATGCGTAATTCCCTCTTACTTGGCACGTTGAGCTTGGTGGCCGCATCCGCAGTCGGCGGACAGATCGACGCCGAGACGACGGAGGCCCGGACGCCGTGGACTTCCTTGGCCGCCAACGACGCCGCCGAGGACTTTCATTTCGTCATCGTCAGCGACCGCACCGGCGGTGAGCGCCCGGGCGTATTCGAGTCCGCCTTGCCGAAGGCGAATCTCCTCGAGCCCGCGTTCGTCGTGAGCGTCGGCGATCTCATCGAGGGCTACACCGAGGATCAGGCCCAGATCGATGCCGAGTGGGTCGAGTTCGAGGGCTTCGTCGATCAGTTGACCGTCCCCTTCTTCTACGTGGCCGGCAACCACGACATGGACAACGCCGTGATGGCCGAGGCCTGGCGCGAGCGTTTCGGACCCTCGTACTACCACTTCGTCTACAAGGACGTGCTCTTTCTCGTCCTCAATTCAGAGTTGTTCGGCATGGTGAGCAAGCCCGACACGCCGGTGCCGGGACCATGGACACAGGCCGAGCAGCTTGCCTTCGTCGAACGAACGCTCGAGCGTTATCCCGATCCCCGGTGGACGATCGTGCTCGTCCATCAGCCGCTGTGGGACTACGCGAGCGGCCCGCGCGGGGACTGGCCCGAAGTCGAGCGCATGCTCGGGTCAAGGGACTACACGGTGTTCGCCGGCCACTTCCACCGCTACGTCAGGCTCGTGCGCAACGACCGCCGCTACATCACCTTGGCGACCACCGGTGGCGGCAGCAGTCTGCGCGGCACGCCTTACGGCGAGTTCGACCACGTGGCCTGGGTGACGATGACGGCGTCGGGTCCACGCATCGCCAACCTCCTGCTCGACGGAATCCACGGCGAGGACGTCGTCACCCGGTCGCGCCGCGATGCCATCCGCACGCTCTCCGGAGCGGTGCGTTCGCTTCCCGTGACCGGGGACGGCGACATCTTTGAAGCTGGCACGGTCGCGTTCGAAATCGTCAACCGCGGCCCCATGGACCTGCAGGCGTCTTATGCCATCGCGCCCGGCCCCGACCTGGTCTACCAGGGCCGGCCGCGGCTGATGACCGTGGCGCCGGGCGCCCGGGAACGCATCGAGCTTCGCGTGGCAACCGACGCGCCCGTCGCCTATACGGCGATCGCGCCCGGGCGCGTGATCTGGTCGCTGTCCACGGGCGAGGATCCGGTCGCGATCAAGACGGTGACGGGCCTCCTGCCGGTCGGCACGCCGGAGATTCCTCGGACCGTCGCGCCGACCCTCGACGGTCTCCTCGACGACTGGGACGAACTCCCCTTCCGCGCAGACGCGCAAGGAGACGTGGCTTCGCCGGCCACGGCGGCCACGGACGTCTCGTTCGCGTTCGCCTTGCGCGAGGCCGATGGCGACCTGTACCTCGCGGCGAGCGTGGTGGACGACAGCGTCGTCGCATCCGGGACGCTGGGGCCGCGAGTCCAAGACGCTCTGGTCGTCAACGTGGATTCACGGCCCGAACCCCAGCGGTCCGCCAATGTGCCGCTCTACCCGGCGACCCGCGACGGCCATGTCGCGCGCATGGCGCGCGCCCACCTGACGGTCGTGGAGGCGCGCCCGGAGCCGCCCGACGACTACCTGCGGCAATCGCAGGCGGATGTGCGCTGGCGGACAAGGCGCACCGAACGCGGCTACAGCGTCGAGGCCAGGATCCCGGGTTCGTTCTTGGACGCCGAGGCCAACGGCCGCTGGGACGTCCTGCGCATCGCGGTGACGGCCGTCGACTGGGACGAGGGCGAGATCACGAACCAGATTCCCTGGGATGCGCGCGGCTCGAGCGGCGTGGCCCTGCACTGGCAGCCGGATCGGTTCGGCGAGGCGCCTGTCGCGGGCTCGGGCACGTTTTTGCGGCAAGCGGAACCGTAGTAAGCCGCGCCGCGCCCGCAAGGACGCGTCAGGCTCCCGCAAAACGTCCGTCGGCTACGGAGTCGGTGGCTAGCTCCGTTCCGGCGGACCACCCGTCTGCCAACTACGCGGTCGTCGTATGCCTCCCCGTTCGGCGGCGAACTACTCCATTGCCGGCGCTGTGGAGAGGTTCGTGAGGTGCTTCGGGCTTGCCAGCAGACTCATCACGGTGAGCGGCTGGGCGGACTCGACCACGAGTTGCCACTTGCCTGCTCCGTCTCCGAGAGTGCCCTCGATACCGGCGCCGCCGTTCTCCAGGTCCGCGGCGCTCAGGGTGAGCGATGTCCCCGGCGCAATGGACACGGATACGGTGCCACTCGACTGGTCCCCATGGTCGTCGATGCCGCGAATCGTGGCTTGGGCGGTCGCGTCGCCCGCGTTGACGAGCCGCAGCTGGCTCACCTGCCTGATGTTGGAGCCAGGGTTGAAGATGGCGACCCGGTAGCGGTCGTTCTCGCGCGGCACGACGTCATGCATCGCCGTCAGGAAGCCGTCCGGGGTGCGGATGTATGCCAACACCTCGATGTCGAGATCGCTCGAGAGCACTAGCCTCCAAGCTCCCTCGCCGGCGCCGGTGCCGCCGGACAGCCCCTTGTCCTCGTTGCCGATTTCGAGGTCGTCTGAGTTGAAGTGTGCCGTCTGGTTGGCGTTCAGCGACAGGGTCAACGTCGGATAGTCCCGGTCCGTGTCGTCGAAGGCGTTGATTGACACCTCGCCAGCCTCTGTAGAGTGGTTGATGACGCGGACGAATCCCTGTTGGCCCAAGGGGTCCGAAGCCGCCGGGAACATCGGCACGGTGTGGCCTGCAGCGCTTGCATTCGCGGGCACGGTCGACAGGTTGGTCAGGTGCCCCGTCAGCGGCAACGCCATGAGACTCATGACCCGGATCGGCTCGTCGGAACTCACGGTCAGCTGCCATTTCCCTGTGCCGTCGCCCAGCCCGTCGACCCTGGCCGTGGTTTCCAGCTCGTCCGCGTCGAGTGTCGCCGAGGCCCCGGGAAGGATGGAAACCGTGGCCTCACCCCCTTGGACGCCCTCATCGTCCGTCCCCGTGATCGTGACCTCGGCGGTCTCGTCGCCGGGGTTGGTCATCCGCAGTTGGCTCACCTGGTTGACGTTGCTGCCGGGGTTGAAGATCGCTACACGGTGACCGCCGTCTGCTCCCACCGGAACGAGGTCGTGCATCGAGGTCAGGAATCCGTCAACGGTGCGGATGTAGGCAAGCACCTCGATGTCGAGAGCGCTCGACAGCTCGAGCCGCCAGTCGCCGCTGCCCACACCCGTACCCGTCGGCAGACCCTTGTCCGCGTTGCCCTCTTCCAGGTCCTGCGAATTGAAGTGCACCGTCTCATTGGCATCGATCTCCAGCGATAGCGGCCCAACCACCATGCCCATGTCGTCGATGGCCTCGACCTCGACCGTTCCCGACTCCGCCGAGTGGTTGATGACCCGTACGAAGCCCTGCCGGTTGGCGTCCATGGCGGAAGGGAACATCGGCGCAAGGTGTGCCGCGGCGGCGGGCGCCGGACCGGGCGGGGCCGCTAGGCTCAGGTCGAAGCTCAGATCGGAACTGGTGAGATTCACCTGGTGGACTTCGACCGCCAGCACGTTGCTGCCGTCGGCGAGCGCGTCGGCGGACACGCTGTAGGTGTGGAGGTTCTGTCCGTCGTCCGAGGCGTTCATCGCGAACGTGTCGTAGGCAACCTCGCCCGCGGGCATGTTCGACCGGACGATCTCCGTGCCGTTGAGGTAGACGATTGCGCCGTCGTCGCGCTGAAGCTTGATTGCAAGGCCAGCGACTCCCGCGCTGTCGGCGCTGAAGTCGTGCCGAAAGTAGAACGTGATGGCCCCGCGTTGGATCGTGGTCGCCTCGTCGCCTTCGCCGAATCCCAGTTGCGCGGGTCCGGATGCCCAGCCGGCGTCGTCGAAGTCCGGTTCGCGCCACGCCGTGCCCTGATCGGTCCCGTCATCGAGGTAGGACCAAGTCGATCCCAGCGAGACGACCTCGTGGGCACCAGGCGCGAAATCGGTGGTCTCTAGCGCCAGGTCGAAACTGACGTCCGAGCTTGAGAGGCTGCTCTGGTGCACCTCGACGGCGATGACGTTCTTGCCGGCCACTAGGCTTCCCGCCTCGAATTCATGCTCGAAGTACTCGTCGGTCTCGACAGGCGAAGCAGCTAAAGTGTCGTACGAGATCGGCCCTTGGGGCATGTTGGTTCGGTAGACCTCGGTGCCGTTGACGTACACGACAGCCCCGTCGTCGCGCAGGATCTCGAGCGCGAGGCCAGCGACGTCGTCCGGGCTGTCGATGGTTATCGCGTGCCGGAAGTAATAGGTGACGTGGCCGCTTTGGAGTTCGGTCACTTCGTCGCCGTCGCCGAACCCGAGTTGGGCCGCCCCGGACTCCCACGCGGAGTCGTCGAAGTCCGTTGCGCGCCACGCGGATCCCTGGTCGCTGCCATCGTCCAGGTACTGCCAGTTGGCTCCGCGCGCGATCAGTTCTTCGGCGTTTGCACTGGGCAACGCGAATGCGAGCGCGGCGGCCACCAGCAGGATCGCCCGGAGTGAAGGATTGCGTGCAAGCTCGGGATTACCGACGGCTTGGTTCATCGTGGTGTGTCCTTGTCTAGGTATGCTGAGACGGTCTCCCGCAGCGCGATCATCGCTGGGAGCGGGTCGTGGATGGCCGTGTCGAAGTCGCCGCGCCGTCGTCGAATCTCGGATCGCGCCAGAAGACGAGGACGGAGCCCGGCTCCGCTTCTATCCTGTCGTCGGGGATCGCCAGCGTCTCTTTCGAGTCGCCGTGGGCCCGAGCCACCGTGGGGGCGATGGCGAACTGAAGGAGTAAGAGGCCGCAGAAGCGGTATAACGACTCCTAACCGTCGAGCGCAGCGGGGATTGACTCTTACTCGTATCGCGGCAGCGAGTCAACCCCGGTCCTACTGTACTTGGCGGCTACCGGTCGGACGCCGGGTTGCTGTTCGTCGTCGTAGAACTGGCTGAACCAGCGCCGGTACTTGGCGATCGGGCCGTCGCCATCGCAGAGGATCGGCGACGATCGGCAGATCTTGTGTTCCCAGATGGGGATGTCCTGCTGCACTTGGCGGACGATCTCGGCGATCAATGCGTCGATCAGCATCGCGAACTGGCCACTGATCGCCTTCGGCTTGGTGAAGGCAAAGCGCAGCTTCATCCGCGTGGCCGTGATCGGCGTCACCGTACCGAGCATCACGGTCTTGGCGCCGAGGCGGAAGGTCTGCGTGCTCATGCCTGGGCCGCAACTTCTGGTGATCAGTTCCAACGGGGCCATCCGGGTGAGATCGACGTTGCCGCGATCGTCTATGGCTGGGGCCGTGCAGGTCAGATGCGTGGCGCGGCGATGGCCGTCGAGGGTGATCGTGGCGCGGGGCATTTCGGGTACCCCGTGGACGGTCACGAAATGCGCGATGTCGACGGCATTCTCTCCGGTTTCCTGGATGGGGGCGGAGACCTCCCACTCGTACCGGTCCGGCTCACCCCATTCGGGATCCGAGAGCTCCGGAACCTCGTCGAGGTCGAACAGCGGCGACCGTCGTCTGGGATGGTGCCAAGCCCAGACCATGCCGCTTCGCTCCTGGACCGGGTAGCTGAACAGGCACGCGCCGTCCGCCGCACGGCGCGGCATCACGGAGGCATAGGGAATGTCGACACAGACCCCGCTGCCGTCGAAGCGCCAGCCGTGGAACGGGCAAACCAGGTGATCGCCCTCGACCCGACCGCCGTGCCCGAGATGGGCACCCAGGTGCGGACAGAACGCGGCCGTGGCATGCGCCACGCCGTCGTGGGTGCGGAACAGAACGAGGTGCTCGTCGAAGACGTACAGCGGTTGCACGTCTCCCGGTTCGAGGTCCGAACTGAAGGCCAGGGCGAACCAGCCAAAGGGGATCGGGAGGTCCATCGCCTCTCCTTGAACCGAAGCGTAGCGTGGCCCCGCGCACGGATCAGTCGACATGTCGCACTCCTTCATCGCCACGACGAACTTGAACAGCGTTCCAACGATCCGCCAGCCGACTCAACGGCCACCGTTACGGAACATAAGAAGATTATTTGTTCCCTAAATCGGGAAGTAAAGGGGTATTTGATCTTTTTTTGTTCCGCAATGACCCCTGTCGCGGCTCAACGGTCGCCGTTGCCCTTGGGTGACCTCGGCGGCGGTGGCGGCGGGGGTGCGGAGCGCCTTCGGCGCAGGCGGCGGATGGCCGCTTCCTCGACGCGACGGATGTGCTCGCGGACGTCAAAGGCCCCGTCCGGTTTCTTCGGTGGCATGAATCGGCCCATCGGAGCTAGCGTAACCGAACTTTGCCCGCAGGACGGTTTCTGCTAGTTTCGGCCCATGGACGTCCCACGTACGCCAGCTCCCTTGCAGGCGCGTGCGGAAGACACGCGCCAGACCATTCTCGACTCGGCCGTCGCGCTCTACCTGAGCCGGGGTGCCGAGAACACCACTGTCAGCGCGATCATCCGCGGCGCCCACGTCGGACGCACGACCTTCTATCGCTACTTCAAGGACGCGGACGACGTCCTGAACCATGCCGTGATGCGCGATTTCGCGTCGCTCATGACCGATTTCGAAACGCAACGCTACGAGCACCCTGGCCTCGACGAGCAACTCATCGAGGACACGATCTGGTTCATCCGGCAGTTTCGCCGGCGACCGGCCTTGAAGCTCTTGTTCGCCAACAACAGCCGCCAACTCTACGAGCGCATCGACGATGCGCTCGCCGGCGCCTTCCGCGCGGCGCTAGCCTGTTCGCGGCCGACCTACGAGCGTGCGCGGCGACAGGGGCGGCTGCGGGAGGGGGTCACCCTGCACAAGTACGTCGAATGGTGCATGTTCATCGTGATGTCCTTGCACACGGTGAATTTCCCGTTCGCCGCGAACGAGTTCCGCCTGCGCGAGATGCTGAAGGACTTCGTCGTGCCGTCGCTCATCGTGACCGACGCGGGTGATGCAACTCGTGGCCACTCGCCGGCGGACGGCGGCGGAGGCGTGGAGCGCCTGTTCGGCACTGATCGACGTCCGGCTTGATTGCGAGGCGATGGAGATCCTGGACGCGCCTCACGCGTCCGCTGGCGTCACGGCAGCTCCGTCGACCCGGTCAGGAATCGATCCACCTCGCGCGCCGCCTCGCGGCCTTCGTTGATCGCCCGGACGACCAGCGACTGCCCGCTGCGGCAGTCGCCGGCCGCGAACACCTTGGGGTTGCTGGTCCGGTAGTCGCCTTTCTCGGCGAGATAGTTGGAGCGCTGGTCGAGTTCCAAGCCCAAGGGCTCGCTGACGTACGGCTCCGGACCGCGGAAGCCCATGGCGAGGAGCACGAGGTCCGCCTCGAACGTCTGTTCAGTGCCGTCGATCTTCTGGAAGTTCTCGTACTCGGCGGCGGTGAGCGATGACACCTTGCCGTTGCCGTCGTCGTGGAACTCCACCGCGGAGGTCCGGTACTGGCGGGGGTCGCGGTTGAACTTGGCGGCCGCTTCCTCGTGGCCGTAGTCCACGCGGTAGATGAACGGCCATGTCGGCCAGGGGTTGTTCTCCGCGCGGTCGGGGAAAGGCTCGGGGACGATCTCGAAATTGGTCAGCGTCTTGCAGCCGTGGCGCATGGCGGTGCCGATGCAGTCGGTGCCGGTGTCGCCGCCGCCGATCACGATGACGTTCTTGTCGCGGGCGGAGATGTAGCTGCCGTCGGCGTGGTTGCTGTCGAGCAGGCTCTTGGTGTTCTGGGTCAGGAACTCCATCGCGAAGTGCACGCCGTCGAGTTCCCGGCCGGGAATGGGCAGGTTGTTGGGAACGGTTGCGCCCGTGGTCAGCAGCAACGCATCGACGTCGTCGATCAGGTCGGTAACCGGCAACGTGCCGTTGGTGCCGTCGCCCACGTCGACATTCGTCACGAAGGTGACGCCTTCCTGGGCCATCAGGTCGACCCGACGCAGAACGATGTCCTTGTCGAGCTTCATGTTCGGGATGCCGTACATCAGGAGGCCACCGATGCGGTCCGCCCGTTCGTACACGGTGACCTGGTGGCCCGCCTTGTTGAGTTGCGCCGCCGCGGCCAGTCCGGCCGGTCCCGAGCCGACTACCGCCACCGATTTGCCGGATCGGACGGACGGCGGCATGGGGACGACCCAGCCTTCGGCGAAGCCGCGGTCGACGATCGCCATCTCGATGTTCTTGATGGTGACCGCCGGGTCGGTGATGCCGAGGACGCAGGAACCCTCGCAGGGTGCGGGACAGACGCGGCCGGTAAACTCGGGGAAGTTGTTGGTCTTGTGCAGCCGGTCGAGGGCGTCGCGCCAATGACCGCGGTAGACGAGGTCGTTCCACTCCGGAATCAGGTTGTGGATCGGGCAGCCGCTGCGGCCGTGGACCATGTCCGGCGATTGGCAGAAAGGCACGCCGCAGTCCATGCAACGCGATGCCTGGGTGGTGAGCCGCGCCTCGTCGTGCTCGGTGTAGATCTCCTTGAAGTCGACGATCCGCTCGACCGCGTTGCGGTAGGGTGCGGCTTGGCGCGCGTACTCCTTGAAACCGGTCGGCTTACCCACCGCTGGCCGCCTGGGCGACGCCGTCGATTTCCGCGGCCGCACCTTGCGCGCCACGTTCGCGCTCTTCGAGCACGCGCTTGTAGTCGCGGGGCATCACCTTGATGAATCGCTCCAGCATCGTGTCCCAATTGTCGAGGACCCGTTTCGCGACCGTGGACTCCGTGTAGCGCTGGTGCTTCTCGATGAGCGCGTGCGCCTCGGCGACGTCGGCGGGAGCGATCAGGGGCTCGAGATCGACGAGGCCGTCGTTGCAGCGGTCGGCGAACATGCCGTCCTCGTCGAGCACGTAGGCGATGCCGCCGCTCATCCCGGCCGCGAAGTTGCGCCCGGTGGGGCCGAGGATCACGACGCGACCGCCGGTCATGTACTCGCAGCCGTGGTCGCCGACCCCCTCGATGACCGCGTGCGCGCCGCTGTTGCGCACGCAGAAGCGCTCGGCTGCGACGCCGCGGAAAAAGCACTCGCCGGAGGTGGCGCCGTAGAGGACCACGTTGCCTACGAGGACCTGCTCTTCGGGTCGGAACGGCGAGGCCTTCGGCGGGTAGATGATGACGCGCCCGCCCGAGAGCCCCTTGCCGACGTAGTCGTTGGCATCGCCCTCGACCTCGAGGGTGACGCCCTTGGCGAGCCAGGCGCCGAAACTCTGTCCGGCGCTGCCGGTGAACTTGAAGTGGATCGTCCCGTCCCTAAGCATGTCCGGCCCGGCCCGCCGGATGATCTGGTTCGAGAGCATGCCGCCGACCACGCGGTTGACGTTGACGATGGGCAGTTCGTGGTACACCTTGGCACCGTTCGCGAGCGCGGGCTCGGCCAACTCGATCAGGCGATTGTCCAGGGCGTGCGCCAGGCCGTGGTCCTGGTCGTGGATGCGGTACACGCCGAGGCAGTTCTCGGGCTCGGTGGCGGGTTCGAGGATCGCCGAGAAGTCGAGCCCCTTCGCCTTCCAGTGCTCGACGGCCGCGTCGGGAATCAGCGCATCGGCGCGGCCGATCATGTCGTTGACGGTGCGGAAACCGAGTCGCGCCATGATCAGGCGCAGTTCCTTGGCGATCATGAAGAAGTAATTCACGACATGCTCGGGCGCGCCCGTGAACTTGCGGCGGAGCTCGGGATCCTGGGTCGCGATACCCACCGGGCAGGTGTTCAGGTGGCATTTGCGCATCATGATGCAGCCGAGCGCCACCAGCGGTGCGGTCGCGAAGCCGTATTCCTCGGCGCCGAGCAGCGCGGCGATGGCCACGTCCCTCCCGGTCTTCAACTGCCCGTCGGTTTGCAGGACGACGCGCGAGCGCAGGTTGTTCATCACAAGCGTCTGATGGGTCTCCGCGATGCCCAGTTCCCAAGGCACACCGGCGTGCTTGATGGACGTCAGCGGCGAGGCGCCGGTGCCGCCGGTGTCGCCTGCGATGACGAGATGGTCGGTACGCGCTTTCACGACGCCCGCCGCGACCGTACCGACGCCGATGGCGGCGCCGAGCTTCACGCTGATGCGTGCCTCGGGGTTGCCGTTCTTCAAGTCGTGGATGAGCTGCGCGATGTCCTCGATCGAGTAGATGTCGTGGTGCGGCGGCGGGCTGATCAACCCGACGCCGGGCGTGGAATGGCGGATCCAGGCGATGTAGTCGTCCACCTTCCGGCCGGGGAGTTCGCCGCCTTCGCCGGGCTTGGCGCCTTGGACGATCTTGATCTGCAACTCGTCGGCGTTCGTCAGGTAGTTCACGGTTACGCCGAACCGGCCGCTTGCCACCTGCTTGATGGCGGAGCGCTTGGAGTCGCCGTTGGCGAGCGGAATGAAGCGCTCGGGATCCTCGCCGCCTTCGCCTGTGTTCGACTTGCCGCCGATCCGGTTCATGGCGATGGCGAGGCCCTCGTGGGCCTCCTTGGAGATCGAACCGAAGCTCATGGCGCCAGTAGCGAACCGCTTGACGATCTCCTCTACCGGTTCCACTTCGTCGAGCGGGACCGGACCGCCATTGGCGTCCTCGTTGAACTCCAGCAAGCCGCGCAGCGTAGCATTGCGCGTGCTGGTCTCGTTGGCCTGGCGGGCGAAGCGCCAGTACGCTTCCTCGTCGTCGCCGCGCGCTGCCACCTGCAGGTTGGCGATGGACTCCGGATCCCACATGTGGGTGTCGCCGTGGCGTCGCCAGTGGAAGTCGCCGGGGTTCGGCAGCACGGGTAGCGCCACGGTCTTCGCGGCGTCCGTCGCGGGGGCGGGGAAGCCGATCGCGTGGCGGCGCTGCATCTCGTCGGCGAGGACGTCGAAGCCGACGCCCTGCACCCGGCTCGCGGTGCCGGCGAAACAGCGTTCAACGACGTCGTCGGCCAAGCCCACCGCTTCGAAGATCTGCGCGCCCTTGTACGACTGCAGCGTCGAGATGCCCATCTTGGCCATCACTTTCAGCATGCCTTTGCCGACGCCCTTCTTGTAGGCATCGACCACGTCGTCGTCGCTGGCTACGTGGCCCGCATCGGCGAGATACCCGTTGCGGCGCGCATCCCACAACGCCTCGAAGGCAACGTAGGGATTGATCGCGTCGGCGCCGAAGCCGATCAGCAGGCAGTGGTGATGGACCTCGCGGGCTTCGCCCGTCGAAACGACTAGGCCGACGCGGGTGCGGCTGAACGTCCGCACCAGGTGGTGGTGAACGGCGCCCGTGGCGGCCAGGGCGCTGATCGCCACGCGGTCTGCGTCCGTGGCGCGATCGCTCAAGACGATGATCTCGATGCCGTCCGCGATGGCGTCGGTGGCTTCGGAGCAGATTCGGTCGAAGGCCGCGAGAAGGCCGTCGCGGCCGGACCCGCGGGGAAAGGTGATGTCGATGGTGCGCGCGCGCCAGCCGTTGTGGTCGATCGCGGCGATTGCCGCGAGTTCCGCGTTGGACAGGATCGGGTGCGGAACCTTGAGGCGTTGCGCGTGCGCCTCGGTGACCTCGAGCAGGTTGCGCTCCGGGCCGATGTAGCACTCCAAGGCCATGATGACTTCTTCGCGGATCGAGTCGATGGCGGGGTTGGTGACCTGCGCGAAGAGCTGCTTGAAATAGTCGTAGAGCATGCGCGGCTTGTCGGACATCACGGCTAGCGCGCTGTCGTTGCCCATCGAGCCGAGCGGGTCGCGCAGCTCCGTCACCAGCGGCAGGAGCATGAACTGCATGGTCTCCGCCGTGTAGCCGAATGCCTGCATGCGCGGCAGAAGCGTTGCCTTGTCGAGACCCGGTGCCTCCGTTCGCGGTAGCTCGTCGAGATCCATGCGCTGCCGATCTAGCCACTCGCCGTAGGGTCGCCGACGGGCCCACTCGGACTTGATCTCCTCGTCCGGGATCATGCGCCCGGCCTCGAAGTCGATCAGGAAGATCTTGCCCGGCTGCAGGCGGCCCTTGGCGACCACGCGGGCCGGGTCGACGTCGACGACGCCGACCTCGGAGGCCATGATGCACTTGTCGTCGTCCGTGACGTAGTACCGCGATGGCCGAAGCCCGTTGCGGTCGAGCACCGCGCCGATGTACGTACCGTCGGTGAATGCGATGGACGCGGGGCCGTCCCACGGCTCCATCAGGCAGGAGTGGTACTCGTAGAACGCCTTCTTGGCGGGGTCCATGCCGGCGTCCTGCTGCCACGCCTCCGGGATCATCATCAGCACCGCTTCCTGCAGCGTACGCCCCGTCATGCGCAGGAACTCGAGCACGTTGTCGAAGGTCCCGGAGTCCGAACAGTCCGGCTCCACGACCGGGAAGAGTTTCTGGAGGTCGTCGCCGAACAGGTCGCTCTCGACGACGCCTTGCCGGGCATTCATCCAGTTCTTGTTGCCGAGCAGCGTATTGATCTCGCCGTTGTGGCTCATGAACCGGTTCGGCTGCGCCCGGTCCCAGGACGGGAACGTGTTGGTGGAGAACCGGGAGTGCACCATGGCGAGGTGCGACTCGTAGTCGGCGTCCTCGAGGTCCGGGTAGAAGGGGAACAACTGGTGCGGCGTCAGCATGCCCTTGTAGATGATGACCTTGGCGGACAAGCTGACGAAGAACAGCAATAGCCGCTCGGTGAGCGCGGGGTCGTTGCGCAGGCGGTGCGTGGCGGCCTTGCGGATCAGGTAGAGCCTGCGCTCCAGGGCGTCGCCCTCGACCCCGCGCGTGCCGATGAACAGTTGCTCCATGGCGGGCATGGATGCGCGTGCCGCGTTGCCGATGTCGGCCTCGTCCGGGCGGTGCGGCACGGTGCGCCAACCGAGCAATTCCTGGCCGGCCGCAGCGACCTCCTCGGCGATCACGGCCTTGCAGTGGGCCCGTTCCTCCGCGTCGCGGGGCAGGAAGACGATGCCCGCACCGTATCGCCCGGGTCCTGGCAGATCGATGCCGAGGTCCGCCTTGGCGACCTTCGCGAGGAAGCGGTGCGGCAGCGCGGTGAGAATCCCGGCGCCGTCGCCGGTGTTCTTCTCGTAGCCGAGGCCCCCGCGGTGCACCATGCAGCAGTTCATGTGGCCTGCGGTGTCGACGATCTCGCGGCTCGCGCGCCCCTTGATGTCGCAGATGAACCCGACGCCGCACGAGTCCTTCTCCAGCGCGGGGTCGTACAGCCCCTGGCGTTGGGGCAGGCCGTAGGTCAGTTGTTTCTCGAGACTAGGCAATGGCCTGTTTCGTCGGGGGCGCACCGCGTAAGGCCAGCGCGGCCATGCGGCGCGGCGCGCGGTCCCGATCCACTTCTCAGTGCAAGCCCGCAAAAATGGCAGAAATGCCCCGGTCTATCAAGTGGCTATGCGGACGTGGGCCTTCGCGCACCGTCACGGCAAGGGTCGTCGGGAGAAGCGGTACCAGTACTCGTACAGGGTGTTGAAGCCGAGTCCGTCGTAGAGCGCCAACGCGGGGGCGTTGTCCGCCAACACCTGGAGGTAGGCATGGCTTGCGCCCATCGCGGTGGCATGGGCGAGCAGGCTCTGCACGAGGATGCGCCCGTAGCCGCGACGGCGACAGTCCGGGTGGGTGACGATGTCGAACAAGCCGGCGAGTTCGCCTTCGACCACGGCCATGCCGCACGCCACGGGCTGGCCGCCGTCGGCGAGCAAGCCGAATACCGTGTCGCCGCGGATGGCGCGCAGCACGCTGCCGTGCAGGTTCGCCGCCGCTTGGCCGTCGAGTCCGCTGTTCTCCAGGTGCCCCTTGAGCCCGGTCAGCTCGGTATAGGTCGTGAGGAACGAGCCGAGCGGTGCCAGGGCGAAACCGGGGCCGGGTGCCAGCGTCCCGGTGGCGAGGTTTCGATGCAGGACGCGGGCGCTTTCCTGTTGCTCATAGCCGCGCTCAGCGAGGGCTTCGTCGAGCCCGTTCGAGTCCTGCAGCGTCGTCAGCCGGAAGTACGTCGGCAGACCCTCGCGCGCGTAGAGATTCTCGCAATAGCGGACCTTCTCGAGTGGCGGTTGCGTCGACGGATAGACCGCGGTCACCGAGTTCGCGCGCCGCGTGAAGCCCTTGGAGAAGCGCAAAACCCAGCCGTCCAGCAGCACTTGCTGCAAGGCGGGCCAGGCATTCAGCGACGCCTCCTCGACGCGCCGCGCCAAGGCGCCGTCCGGCGTCGTCTCGCGCAGGTCTCGTAGAACTTCCGCCACTGTCGGCCGCATTTCGAAGGGCGGCAGAGTGTGCCACACGCTCCATGAACAGCGCATTGCGGATTCCTTCGAACCGTTACGAACCTTTTCGAGCGTCGTCCCAACCCGGCTGCGGTATGCTCGATGCCATGGGTTCGGAGTTCACGCTCGCGCCGCTCGACGGCAACTTTGGGCTTCTCGCCCGGGACATCGACCTGCCGGTCCTGTCGGACGCCGGGCTCAAGACCCTTCTGCTCGCGCTCTACGAGAACCGTTTCGTGGTCGTCGAGACCGGCGGGCTTGAGCCCTGCGATTTCGTCGCGTTCGCGCGCCGCGTCGGCGAGCCGATCAGGCTGAGCGGGCACGAGGAGTTCCCGGAGATTGCGCGCATCACCAATATGGGTACGGACACGCGCTCGACCCGCAAAGGCGCGGCCCATTGGCACACTGACCAGTCCTTTCGGGAGGAGTTGTCCTCCGTCACGATGCTGTACTCCGTGCAAGCGCCGAAGCGCGGTGGCGAGACCCGGTTCTGCGACATGGCTGGGGCGTATCGCGCGCTGCCGGAAGGCCGGAAAAGGGAGATCGCCGACCTCATGGTCGAGCACCGCCACGGCGTCTCCATCGCCGCGCGGCGCGAGGACCACACGCCGATCCCGCCGCGGGGCTGGGACTATCGCACGGTCTACCACCCGCTGGTGCGCAGTCATCCGGTCACCGGTGCGAAGACCTTGTACGCGGTCACCGGCACGAGCCAGGGCATCCGCGGGATGGAACGCGAAGCGGCCCGGGAACTCCTGACTGAACTCGGCGACCACGCTTTCCAAGCGCGCTTCTTGGCGGCCCATGCGCACCGCGTCCACGATTTGCTGATGTGGGACAACCCGACCACCATGCACAGCGCCTCGCCGATCGGCCAAGCGACTGGCGCCGACGACACGCGGCTGATCCACCGCATCAGTCTGCGCGGCTATCCGCCGATGTTCGGGGCTCACGTTGACGCCTGAGTCGCACGTCCCCGATGACGGTGCGAGAACGCAAAGCGTTCTCGAACGCGCCCAAAGGGCGCGCTTCCTCATCATCGTCCAGACGCTGGTCTTCGACGACGCTGGCCGGCTGCTACTGCTGCGGCGCAGCAACACCGGGTTCATGGACGGCTGGTACTCGCTGCCGGGTGGCCATCGCGATGCCGGCGAGAGCGTCGTGGACGCCGCCCGGCGCGAGTGCATCGAAGAGGCCTGCGTGACCGTGGAGCAGATCGAGCCGGTGGTGGTGATGCCCTACGCAGGGGGCGTGGACTTCATCTTCGAGGCCACGCGGTGGTCGGGCACGCCGTCGATCGGCGAGCCGGACAAGTGCGACGCGCTGACGTTCGCGGCGCTCGATGCATTGCCGGAACCGACCACCCGGTTTGTGAAGGCCGCCCTCGAATGCCGCGGCAACGGGGTCTGGTATCGCGAGTTCGAGTAAGATGCGCCGCCGTTTGTGGAGGATGAGGAGCTACCCATGACCGACCCCGTGCGCGTCACGGTGACCGGTGCGGCCGGACAGATCGGCTACGCGCTGGTGTTCAGGATTGCCTCCGGCGCGATGCTCGGGCCGGACCAGCCGGTCATCCTGCAACTCCTTGAAATCCCGCCGGCGATGGACGCGCTGCGCGGCGTCACCATGGAACTGGACGACTGTGCGTTTCCGCTGTTGCGCGGCATGGTGCCGACGGACGAACCGGACGTGGCGTTCAAGGACGCCGACATGGCGCTCCTGGTCGGCTCGAGGCCGCGGACGGCGGGCATGGAGCGCAGCGACCTGCTAGAAGCCAACGCAGCCATCTTTTCGGTACAGGGCAAGGCGCTCAACGACCACGCGTCGCGCGACGTCAAGGTGCTTGTCGTCGGCAACCCGGCGAATACGAACTGCCTGATCGCCCGGAGCAACGCGCCGGATCTCGATCCGCGCAACTTCACCGCCATGACGCGTCTCGACCACAACCGCGCGCTCGGACAGCTTGCCGCCAAGACGGGTACGGCGGTGGATGACATCGCTGGTCTCGCGGTTTGGGGCAATCACTCGCCCACCATGTACCCCGACCTGACCCACGCGACGGTCGGCGGACGACCGGCACTCGAGCACGTGGACATGGACTGGGTCGAGAACGATTTCATGCCGACGATTCAGAAGCGTGGCGCGGCGATCATCGAAGCCCGAGGCGCATCGAGCGCGGCATCCGCGGCCAACGCGGCCGTCGACCACGTTCGCGACTGGGTCGGCGGCACGGAGGGCATCGTCAGCATGGGAGTCGTATCCGACGGCCGCTACGGCATCGCGGAGGGCCTGATCTTCTCCTACCCGGTGACGTGCGCGAACGGCGACTGGCGCATCGTCGACGGCCTCGCGATCGACGACTTCAGCCGCAGCAAGCTCGACATCACGGAGGCGGAACTCGTCGAGGAACGTGACGAGGTGGCGGGACTTCTCGGGTAGCCGCCGCCTCGGCTGCTAATTCAACCAGTCGTTGAACTTGGCCTGGCGTTTCTCGTGGAATGCGCGCACGCCTTCGCGGGCGTCGGGATGGTGATCCGAAATACCGGTCTTGGCGGCGATCTCGTCCAGGCTCTGTTCCCAGTTCATCTCGGCGGCGTTGTAGACCGAGCGTTTCAGTAGCCGCATGGACACCTGCGGCCCGTTGGCGAACTCCGTGGCGAGTTCCATGGCCCTCGCCTCGAGTTCGTCGGCGGCCGCCACCTCGTTGACGAGCCCGAGGGCCAGCGCCTCGTCGGCGTCGACGATCCTCTTCTTCATCAGGAAGTCCATCGTCCGCGCCACGCCCATCAACTGCACGAGCAGGTATTGCCCGCCCTCGTCTGGCAGCAGCCCGAAGCGCAGCGTCGCGCTGCCCATCCGCGCACCCTCCGCGGCGATGCGGAAGTCGCAGGAGAGCGCCAACGAGAACCCGGTCTGGATGGCCACCCCGTTGATGGCGGCGATGGTCAGTTTGTCGAGCCCGCGAATGGCCGTGTTGACCCGTTGCGAGATCGTGCGTAGGCCGTTGTAGGTCCCGATCCCGCTGTCGTGCCCGTGGCTGATCTCCGGGACCAGGGCTTCGCCGGGAATCTTGGCGCCGTAGCCCTTGAGGTCGTCGCCGGCACAGAAGGCGCGACCCGAGCCGGTGAACACCACCACGCGCACGCCGTTGTCCATCTGCGCCTGCGTCACCGCCTCGACGAGGTCGCGCTTGATGGTGGCGGTCATGCCGTTCAGCCGCTCGGGCGTCGAGAACTGGAACCACGCGATGCCCGGATCGCGCAGCGTGACGTTGAAACCTCTGAATTCGCCGGTGTCCATTGTGTTCCTTCGTGAATGTGTTACGAGCCGCCCATTACCTGCTTCCAGGTTGGCAGGTCCTTGACGGCGAGGTAGGCGTTCATGCGCTTGGTCTCGCCCATCGTGGCATTCGGCACTGCGCTGTAGTTGTGCCCCGGCAGCAGCAACGTGTCGTCGGGGAGCGCCTTGAGCTTCTGCAAACTGTGGTACATCTGCTCGGTGTCGGAGCCGGGTAGGTCGACCCGGCCGCAGCCGTCGATGAACAGGGTGTCGCCCGAGACCAGGGTGTTCTTGATCCGGAAGCACTGCGACCCGGGCGTATGTCCCGGGGTGTGCAGGAACTCGATCTCGATCGGTCCGACGCTCAAGGTGTCGCCGGAATCGACCTTGACCATGTCCGACTCGGAGATGGTCGTGACCTTGCGCACGCCATCGGCCTCGTCGCGGTGCGCGTAGACCTTGACGGGGTTGCGTTCGAGCAGTTCGGTGATGCCCGCGATGTTGCGGGTGCCCATGCCGCCGCCGATGTGGTCGGGGTGGTAGTGCGTGGCCAGCGCAGCGGTTAGCGTGTAGTCGCGATCGGCGATGTGATTCAAGAGTCCGTCGATGTCCCACGCGGGGTCGACGACGACGACTTCGCGCGTGGATCGGGAACCGACCAGGTAGGTGAAATTGAGCATGGGGCCGATCTGGATCTGCTCGACGATCAGCTCGTTGTCCGTTGCCATGGTCGCTCCTCGGGGCGTGCCGCTATTTGAACACGAACGGTTGCCTACCGATCAGCGGTCGTGGGCAATCAGCGTTTCGCAATCGGCATCCGCACGCAGTTCGACCGCCTCGGACGTGAGCCACGCGCTGCGTGCGCCGAACGAGACGTCGTCGTTGCGCAGTACCCCGTCCACGACCCAGCCGACCGACCAGGGCGCCACGGCGAGCGTGTCGCCTGCGCCTAGCCGGTGCCGCATGACGGTGAACGTATCGCCCGCGCCGAGCGTTTGCCGTGCTTCGCAGGTGCGGGGCGTCACGCGCGGCTCGGCTTCGAGATCGATCAGGTCCACCGCCTCGGCGCTGTCCCAGCCCGCCTGCGTTGCGACACGTTGGCTGGCCGCGAGAATCTTGCGCTCGAACACGGGCGTCTGGAACTCGACGACGCTGACGCCGCGCAACAGGCTGTGCGGGACGCGGGGAGCAATGGCGACGGCGTCGCCGACCGCGAGAGGCACGGCCCGCATCAAGGCGGCCACGCCGTCGACTCGGCAGGACACCTCGGCGGCGCGGGCGGCGGCGAGGAGATGTTCGCGGAACTCGTCATCGCCGAGGCCGCTGCGCTCGACGCTTGCGCCCAGCAACATTCGGCCGGCTGTCGGCCAGCACTCCGCATCCACCTGGTCGACGATGTACACCTCGTACTTGCGCTCGTGCACTTCCACGTAGAGGTTTCCCGCGTCGGGATGGAGCGTCTTCAAGAGAGTGACTGGCCTGTCGCGGCCTTGCGTCGCTAGGAAACGGCTGAGCGGGATGCGCTCGCCGCCGTGGTGGACCCGGCTCTCGCCCCGCTCCTCGACCCCGCTGTACCAGACCTCCCGACCCCAGGGTTTGCGTACGGTCACCGGCTCTAACAGCGCGGGCGGAGTGGGCATGGGCAAGCGGGTGGTCGGCGTTGCGCCGGATTATAGTCGGCGCCGGCGTTGTGGCATCCTTGTTCGCCACTCAAGTTGCGGCGGAGGTCTCGAGGTGAAAGTCGAACCGGTCAACGGCGGTTGCGGCGCTTTGGTGGTCGACGTCGACCTCAACGCGCTTTCCGAGGCCGAGGTGGATGCGGTGGCTACGGCGCAGGCCGAGCATGGCGTGGTGTTCTTCCGCGACCAGGAGTTGACGCCGGACGGCCAGTTGGCGGCTGCCGGCCGGTTCGGCGCGATCAACGTCAACCGCTTCTTCACGCCCGTCCGGGAGCAGCCGAGCGTCGCGATGGTGCTCAAGGAGCCGCAGCATGAAACCAACGTCGGGGGCGGGTGGCACACCGACCACTCGTACGACGAGGCGCCCGCACTCGGTTCGTTGCTCTACGCCCTGGAGGTCCCAAGCGGGGGCGGCGACACCATGTTCGCCAACATGTACAGCGCCTACGCCGCGCTGTCGCCGGGCCTAAGGAAAACGCTCGAGGGGTTGCGTGCCGTGCATTCGAGCCGCCATGTCTTCGGTCGGGCCGGCTACCACGCGGGTCGCAAGGACGACCGCTACCACAACCCGGAGGCGGCAACTCAAGACGCCGTCCACCCGATGGTGATCCGGCACCCGCGCTCGGGTCGCCCGGCGCTCTACGTCAACCCGGGGTTCACCGTGCGCATCGACGGCTGGACGGACCTGGAGTCGCGCCCGCTGTTGGACTACCTGTACCGGGTCGCGGCGCGACCGGAGCACACCTGCCGATTCCACTGGGAGGTCGGCAGCGTGGCGTTCTGGGACAACCGGGCCACCTGGCACTACGCGTTGAACGACTATCCGGGTGAACGTCGGCTGATGCACAGGGTGACGGTCGACGGCGGTCCGCTTGCCGCGTATCACGCCTGATGTGAGCGATCACTTCGATGTGATCATTGTCGGCGCCGGGCTGTCCGGCATCGGCGCTGCCTGCCATCTGCGCCGAGAGTGCCCTGACGTATCGTTCCTTCTGCTCGAGGCCCGCCAGGCGATCGGCGGCACCTGGGACCTGTTCCGCTACCCCGGTGTCCGCTCGGACAGCGACATGTACACCCTGGCGTTCGACTTCAAGCCGTGGCGGGGCGCGAAGGCCATCGCGGAAGGCGCGGCGATCCGTGAATACCTCGGCGAGACGGTGCGCGAACACGACATCGAGCCACACATTCGGTTTGGCCATCGGGCCCTCGGCGCAAGCTGGGATACGTCGGCGGCGCGCTGGACCCTCGACGTCGAGTCCGCGCAGGGAAGGACGCGGCTGACCGCTGGCTTTCTTCACCTGTGCGGGGGCTACTACCGCTACGACCGGGGCTACCAGCCCGACTTCCCTGGCATGGCCGAGTTTTCCGGCGACATCGTTCACCCGCAGCACTGGCCTGAGGCACTGGACTGCACGGACAAGCAGGTCGTGGTCATCGGCAGCGGCGCGACGGCGATGACCCTGGCCCCGGCCCTTGTCGAGCGGGGCGCGCGGGTGACGATCGTGCAACGCTCACCGACCTACGTGGTCTCGGCTCCGGACCCGGATCCGTTGACCGAAGCCTTGCGACGCTGGTTGCCCGGCACGTGGGCTCATGCGCTGACGCGCCGCCGGAACATCGCCTTGCAGGGCCTGTTCTACCGCTGGGCGCGGCGGCGACCGCAGCGAGTCAGGAAGTTCCTGCAGAAGCGCGTATGCCGCCAGCTCGGCATGGACGACACCGTCCGCCACTTCACGCCGTCGTATGCCCCCTGGGACCAACGCCTGTGCCTGGTGCCGAACGCCGACCTGTTCCGCGCGATCCGCTCCGGGGCGTTGATCGTGGTGACCGAACAGATCGAACGCTTCACAGCGGCTGGCGTGCGCCTCGCGTCCGGCCACGAGGTGAAGGCGGATACCGTGGTGACGGCCACGGGCCTCGAACTCGTGAGCCTGAGCGGGGTGCGCCTCGACGTTGACGGGAAGGCCGTCGACCCGGCGGATTGCTTCACCTACAAGGGCATGATGCTCTCCGGCGTTCCGAACCTCGTGCAGACCTTCGGCTACATCAACGCCTCGTGGACCCTACGCGCCGATCTCATAGCGCACTACGTGTGCCGACTCCTCAAGCGGATGGACGCGAAGGGCATGCGCCAGTGCACGCCGCGGCTCCGTCCGGAGGATAGCGACATGCCCGCACTGCCCTGGGTCCATGACTTCTCGCCGGGCTACTTCCTGCGCGCCTTGGATCGTTTCCCGAAACAGGGCGACCGGCCGCCATGGATCAACCCGCAAGACTACGCGCGCGAGCGCAAGTCCATTGCCAGCGCGCCGCTCGAAGATGGCGTGTTGAGCTTCGACAGTCCGCTTCCCGCGCCGGACTACGCGAACCAGAACCGCCGGACCTCGGAATCGAGGTCGTACGCGATGCGCCGCTCGGCATCGAGCGTCAATACAGGCCGCTCGGGCACCGTGTAGGCCGGCCAATCCGGCTCGCCCTCGGCGAACGGCGTGCCCGTGCGGGCGAAGTTCGCCCAGTACGCGCGCATCGCAGGACCTAGGTCATCCGGCGCCTTGGAGCCCGCGAAGGCGCGCAGGCCCTGGGCCGCGAACTCCCAGAAGAACGGCAGCTCGATGGCATGTGTGGCGCGCAGCGCACCGCCAAAGGCGTCGCTCTCGTAGGTGCACATCCACGACCAGCATGTCGCGCCCGACTCGGCGGCGGCATCTAGGATGCGCACCATGGAGTTGCGGAACATGGTGTCGGTCAGCGCGTAGACCAGTTTCTCGCGCGGTGTGGAGCCAGGGGCGAACCGCTCGTAGACTGCCATGGCACGAGTACCGTTGACGCCCTCGCGATCGAACAGGGCCTTCGCCTCGTCTTCGGAGCACTCGCCGCCTACGATGGCGGCGAACAGCGTGCCCTCATGGCGGCAGCCGCCACCGAGGAACGGGACGTTGGCCGCGCCGCGCTGGCGGACGGTGTCGGCCACGGGCCTCGGAATCAGCGTGCCGTCGATGGCCGGCGAGAACGACACGTTGCTCGGGCGACGGAAGGCCAGGTTGGGTTCCGGGGCCACGGCGGGATCCGGGTCCGACAGCGCGACGAGTTCGGCCGTGCTCGCGCCCATGAGCGTCGCGAGGCCGTTGCTCTCCGGATCGCCACCCAAGCGCTCGATGCACCGGTTGGTGAAGGCGACGTGGCCGTCGCCGACGGGAATCAGGTCGACATGCGGACTGTGCACGCAGGCCTTGTGGAACAACCCTTCGGCGCGGGGACAGCCGAGCAGCATCGCCGTCGACGTGCCGCCGGCGGACTCGCCGAAGATCATCACGTTCTCCGGGTCGCCGCCGAAGGCGCGGATGTTGTCCCGGGTCCACTCGAGGGCCGCGATCTGGTCGAGGATGCCGTTGTTGACGGACTCGCCGAGCCCGGGGTCGAGATGGCCGACATGCATGAAGCCGAGAGCGCCCATGCGGTAGTTGATGGTGACCACGACGACGTCGTGGTACCTGGCCAGCAGGCCGCCGTGGTAGGCGCGGCCGGAACCGGCGACATAGCCGCCGCCGTGGATCCAGAACATCACCGGCCGCTTGCCGTCGTCGGTGGCCGGCGTGTAGATGTTGAGGAAGAGGCAGTCCTCGTCGGTGGGCTCCACAGGCATCTGCAGGGCCGCGTCGTCGCTCGTCATCTGGGGTTGCGGCGCCGAAGGACCCAGGGCGGTTGCATCGTAAGGGTCGGTCCAGGGCGGAACCGGTTCCGGTGGCTGGAAGCGCAGCGGCCCGACCGGGGCCTTGGCGTAACGGATACCGAGGAACTCGAGGCACGCTGCGCCTTGGTTGCCTTGAACCGGTCCCAGCGGCGTTTCGACAGTCGGCACGGGTTGATTCCTTCTTGCTTACGGCGTGGCGGGGAGGCCGTCGTCGGCCTGTACGCCCAGAGAGTTCAAGGCCATCGCCAGCATGTTGTACTGACCGACCGTGAACACGATGTCCATGATCTGCCGCGTATCGTAGTGTGCGGCCAGCGCGGCCCAAGCGGCGTCTGACAGGTGCGTATCGTGCTTGAGTTCGTCGGTGGCGTTGATGAGTGCGCGTTCGTTCTCGGACCAGCAGGACGCGCCGGCGCCTTCGCGAACAGCGCCGATCTCCGCGTCGGTCATGTCGGCGTCGCGGGCGATCTGCACGTGCTGGCGCCATTCATACTCGCAGTCGGCGAGGTGTCCGATGCGCAGGATCAGGATCTCGCGGTCGCGCATGCCGAGCGTGGACTTGAACAGGATGTGGTTGGCGAACACCAGCCAGCGCCGGAACAGGTCCGGGTGGTTCACCATCGTCGTGAACACGTTGAACGTCCGCCCCTGCGCGACGAAGGGCTTCATGATCTCGCGTTGGGCTTCGTCGAAGTCGTCGATGGCGACCGGATCGACTCGGGGCTTGTCAAGGCGGGCCATCGCGGCCTCCCGTCTTTTGGCGAGCGCGTACTATAAACGTCCGCGTGTGTGCGGATGACAGACACGCGGCCGTGCGGTAGGCTGGCTTGTCCGCCGTTGCATCAACGGCGTTTCCTTCATCGCAGATGTGCCGCGGCGAGAGGCGTCTCGCTCCGGTGCCGTTAGGAGAGAGCAATTCCATGGGCGCCAACGGATCAGTCCTAGTTCGCACCGCCGGCAAGCGCGGCGAAGCTATCGAAACGCGTGTCGAAGTCCCGGACTACGACCGCCAACGCTTCGAGGACGTGGGCTTTTTGACCGCCATGACCCTGACGTTGCTCGGCAACTACCAGCAGACCGGCCACTTCGGCGGACCGCTGGCGTACACGCCCTACAACATCGCGCTGCACCTGGCGGGCCCCGAGAACGGCGGACTGAACTACGACTACCGCCGTCCCAAGCACCCCTTCGGCGACAAGCTCCTGCTCGCCGGCGGCCACAACATTCCAACGCTCTACGCGCTGTGGATGATCATGGGCGAGGCCATGGCGCGCAGGCATGCCACCACTGGCGACGCGCGCTTCGAGGTCGATCCAAAGATCGCGATGCTGCCCATCGACTGCCTCGGTTTTCGCCGCGGCGCGGGTGTCCTGGAGTCGTTGCTCGAGGACAACGGCTTGGCGAACGACCCGCTCTTCGCACAGGCCCGGTTGCGCGGCATCCGTTCGCTGGCGGGACACTCGGAGACCACCGACCTGATCAACGACGTCAACGGGGGACCTTCGGGGATCGGCATCGCCACCGCCGCGGGCAAGGCCGCCTTCTGGGACTTCATGGGCGCCGGCGACTCGCCGAAGATCGTGGCGCTCGAAGGCGAGTTCGCCATGACCTCCGGGCATTCCCAAGAGTTCAAGACCCAGGCCGTGGCGCAACGCGTCGGCAAGAGGCTGCGCATCATGCTGTCGTTCAACAACGCCGGGATCGACGACGCGTTGATCGGCGGGGTGGTCCCCGACACCGTGGACGGCTACCGGATCGCGGACCAATGGGCATCGTACGGCTGGAACGTGCTGTCGCTCGACAACGGCAACGACTACGACCAGGTCCTCGGCGCGCTTAAGACCATGGAGGACTGGGATCCCGACGACCGGCGCCCCATGATCGTGGTCGGTCGGACGGTGAAGGGCTGGTGGCCGGCCGCGGAGGACGGGATCATTCCGGGCTTCGGCGAGCAGGTGGTGAGCTACCACAGCCACCCGTACGACATGAAGATGAACGTGCCGTACTTCGTTGCCCTGGCCGAGACCTTCGAGAACCGCTTCGGCGTGAAGTTCGAGGGTATTCGCGATGGCGCCGTCGGCGACGAGGCCGAACGCCTGCGGCAGTTCAAGACCAACATCGACGTGGTCATGTCGGTGCTCGACCAGGACGGTCTCGGGACGTGGCTGTCGGACCGCCTGGTGGCCATCGGTGACGGTGTCCGCGACGACGCGACGCTGCGCGTGGACAACAGCCGGGATCCGTTCCAGGACGACCGGCTGCGCGTCGATGCGCTTCCCGTGCTGCCGCAGACGGTGAGCACGCGCATGAACGGCACGCAGCAAGACGTCGGCATCGAACTCTTCAAGGAACCCGGCGAAGTCGCCGGCACGCGGCGGGCCATCTCCGAAGTGGTCAAGTGGATGAACCACGTCACCGACAACCGGTTCATCACCCTGTCGGCGGACCTCTCCGGTTCGATCAATGTCGAGAAGGGCTCCCTGACGGGCCACTACGACCCGCGCGACAACCAGTCCGGGACGCGCTTCAAGGCGGCGATCCAGGAAGCCGGCAACGCGTCCTCGGCCGTGGGTCTCGTCGGGCAGAGCGCGTCCCTCGACCCGAGCGTGCACAGCGGCGTGTGGGCGATGTCAGGCAGCTACGGCGCCTTCACGCCCTTCATGTACCTGCCGGCGCGCGTCTGGAGCCAGCAGAACCAGGACAGTCCGTTCCGCCTCGGCGTGCTCAACATCCTGGCCGGGCACTCCGGCCCGGAGACAGCGGCCGATGCCCGCACGCACTTCGGCATCTTCGCGCCGCAGGTGTGGAAGCTGTTCCCGCGCGGCCAGGCGATCGTGCTGAACTTCTGGGACTACAACGACGTCGCCCCGGGTTACTTCGCCGCCGCCGAAATCGCGGCGCGAGACCCGCTGGTGGGCGTCATCGTGATCGAGGTCGCACGGCCGGACTTCCCGGTGGCCGACCGCTCGACGTTCGCCGACGACGACCTCAAGGCCGCCGCCAAGGGCTTCTACGTCATTCGCGACTTCGCGCCCGACCAGCCGAGGCACGGCTACGTCGTCGCCCAGGGGTCGAGCTCGACGGTCAACCTGTTGAGCGCACTGCCGGACCTCGAAGCCGCGGGCATCAACGTCAAGGTGGTCGCCGCCATCAGCGAGGAGCTGTTCGACCGGCAACCGCAGGCCTATCGCGACAGCGTGCTTCCGCCGGAGGCGAAGCAGGACATGATGATCGTCACCACGGGCACGCGACGCATGTGGCCGGTGCGCGACGTGGGTCCGTTGACCACCGAGTACTCGATGGTCTCCGACTGGCACGACCGCTGGCTGACCGGCGGCTTGGAGCCGGACGTGATCGCCGAGGCGCACCTCGACGAAGCGTCGATCCGCGCCGGGGTGGAGCGTTTCGCGGTGGAGCGGGAGTCGCGGCTCAGTCGTCAACGGGAGGCGCTCGCGGCGCTGTAGGGTGCGCGGGCCCGCGGGCCCGCACGAATCCGTCACGCTGAAGGCATGGCGGCGTGCCATTGCCCGCGGGCTGCGCCTTCGTCACACCGGGTGACACGTCAAAGCTTGCTGGATGCGCTCGCGACCGTGCGTCGTCCGTCCGCCCGACGACGACCAGCATCGAGGTATTCCGATGGAACGACTGACGAACACTGTTCTGCAGCACGCCCAAAGACAGCCGGAGGGGGAACCGGTGCTGGCGAAGGGGCTATTGCGTCTCGGTAATCGCGCTGCCGTCGACCAGGCTCTATCCCGCCTTGTGCGGCGCGGTGCGCTACTGCGGGCAGGGCGAGGTGTGTATGTCTTGCCGGTAGAAACCCGTTTCGGTCGGCGGGCCCCATCTGTCGAGAACACCGTCCAGCGCGTGGCGGCCGCACTTGGGGAGCGCATCGCGAACAGCGGCGCGATGGCGGCGAACGCGCTCGGCCTGACTACGCAGGTGCCCGTCAAGCGGGTCTTCCTGACTTCAGGGTCGAACCGGGTGCTGACGCTCGGTCGCGAGCGTGTCGAATTGCGCCACGCGCCGGCGTGGCAGTTGGTGCTGCCCGTTCCACGTGCGGGTGATGCCGTCCGCGCGCTCGCCTGGTTGGGGCGGGACAAGGCCGGAGCGGCGGCGGCGGATGTGCGGCGGCGTTTGAGCGAGTACGAGCGCCGGAAACTCGGTAGCGTGAGCGCGCAGATGCCGGGCTGGCTGGCCGGACCAGTAAGCGTGGTGGCCTATGGCTGAGCGGTACGTGGATATGTGTGAAGAGTGTCTTCTATAAAATCGGGTCCTGCAGGCGGAACGGACGTTCTGGGAGAAGGCCGACGGCGGCACACGTGTTCTGCGCGCAGCGGCGCCTGCGCGGCGAGGGTTTTGCCCGGCACTGGCATGATCTGGCTCGACTCGAAGAAGCTGGCGTGGCGGCAAAAGCTCTTGCTGATCGCGACATCGCGGCGAGCGTTGCGGCGCACAAGGCCGCGTTCTTTCGTGAGAAGGGCGCATCGGAAAACGGGGTTGACTACTCTGTGGCCGTGGCGGGTGGTATGCGGCTTACCAGACGGAGAGGCGCGGTTGGCGTTGGCGGACGACTATGCGCGGATGGTGCAGAGCGGGTGGCTGCTCCGCCCCCCCCGGAACCTTTCGACGTGTTGATGGGTGTCTGCCAGGCGATCGAGGACAGGGCCAGCAGCCCGGACTGACGAATGCACTGGCTCGCAGGTCTAACGCTGCCTGCGCAACCAGTGGCATTGGGCCGGCGCTCACCCACGCAGGCTCATCTGCTAGTCTACGAAGCGACTAGTAGCCAATCCGAGGTTCGCATGTTGGGCGCCGGCGATTCCGTTCCTCCGTTCACGCTCAGAAGCCACGACGGCGAGTCGATCTCCCTCGACGAGCTCAAGGGCAACTGGGTCGTTCTGCACTCCTTCCCGTTCGCATTCACCGGCGGCTGAAGCAACCAGACCTCGACCTTCAACCGTGCGTTGAAGCAGTTTGACGATGCTGGTGCCAAGCTCCTCGGCTTGAGCTGCGACTCCACCTTCTCGCTGAAGTCCTGGGCGGCCGCCATGGGCGGGATTCGCCATCCGCTGCTGGGCGACTTCTGGCCTCATGGCGCGGTGTCCCAGTCCCTGGGCATCTTCAACGATCAGATGGGCATGGCGATGCGGACCGTGTTCATCATCGATCCGGACGGCGTGGTGCGGCGCAGCGAAATGTACACGTCGGCGTTGCCGGATCCGGACGACGCGCTGGCTCGGCTGGCTGCGCTCAAAGGTTGACCTCGACCGCCCGCACGGACGCCTATCCCGATCTCGATCGGGACCTTCGGTTCTTCCCGCTCGGCGTGGAGGAGCCGAAAGTGCTCACGCGGGCCGACATCGACCGCTACAACGCGCAAGGCTTCCTGTTTCCCTTCGACGTGTTCGACGGCGACGAGATCGCCGCGATCCGTGCGGACTTCGACGATCTCCTGGCGCGGGCGCTGGACGCCGGTTGGGACAGCTACGAGATGACCAATTGGCACAAGACGTGCCGGGTGGTCTGGGACCTGGTAACCCATCCCGGGCTCGTCGCCTTCGCGAGCGACCTCTTGGGTGACACCGTGATCTGCCGGCACAGCCATTTCTTCTGCAAGCTACCCGGCGACGGCAAGCGCGTGAGTTGGCACCAGGATGCGTCGTACTGGCCCTTGTCGCCGAGCAAGGTGGTGTCGATCTGGCTTGCCATCGACGACTCGACCCCAGCGAACGGGGCGATGCGCGTCATCCCGCGCTCGCATCGGCGAGCCCAAGTGCCGTTCGCCGACTCGGTGGCGACTGAGAACAACGTGCTGAACCAGACAGTGCGCGACCCGACCGCTCACGGGGACGCGCCGGTGTCGCTTGAACTGAGGGCCGGTCAGATCTCGTTGCACAGCGACTGGATCCTGCACGGCTCCGAGCCCAACGACTCCGACACGCGCCGGTGCGGCCTGGCGCTCCGCTACCTGTCGTCGGACGTGCGCGCGTTCAACGGCTGGAACGCGCACTCGGTTGTCTGCCGGGGCATCGACGGCAGTGGCCACTGGGCCGACCATCCGCGGCCGACCAGGAACGAGCTCCCCCCGCGGCTGGCTTAGCCGTCAGGCCGAACTCCGCCCGTACAACGAGAGTTCCACCGCCTCGAACTCCACGTCCTCTCCGAACTCCACGTCGCGCATGAAGTCGGGATGGCGCGCGGCGCGCTTCTTTGCGTGCTTCTCGAGCGCATTGGGCATGGGCATCGTCGGACCGTAGACTGCTTCCATCTCCTGCACTTCGGCGGCAGTCAGCTTCATGAGAGAGCACGGCACGCCTTTCATGTGCGGAATGCCCTGCTCGCGGTCGATGAAGTCGGGGTCGTCATCGGGCGTGATCTGTGCGTCCGAGAACGCCCACGCCCCCGACAGGTGCGGTATTCCCCGCTTCGACTCGGGCTTCCACCAGCCGTGGGGTACGCGCACTAGGCCTGCGGGCATGCCGGTACGGACGAAGGCCCGCCCGACCATGGCCCCGGTCGCCGTAGCGACGCGGGCCCAGTCGCCTTCCTCGAGGTCCAAGGCCTCGCGATCCGCTTCGCTTATATAGAAGGTGGGATCCTGGGCGCGCTTGCGCATCTCCGGGATGTGGCGATGGCCGGTCCTGTAGTACTCGTCGTCCGGCAGACCGATGAACATCGTCAGCGGGAAGCGTCCGTCGGGCCTTGGCGGCTCGCGGTAATAGGGCAGGGCGTCGAAGCCGAAGCCTTCGAGTACGGAGGAGTGCAGCTCCACCTTGCCCGACGGCGTAGCGAAGCCGACCTTCTCGTACTTCCGCTCGGGGTTGTCGGCCCTTGGCAGCGAGCCCTTGGCGACAACCTCGGCCCATGTCGTGCCCGCGGGCTCCAGCCGGAAGTCGAGGAGTTCCTCCTCGGTATGCCACGGGAAATGCTCGCCCAAGCCCAAGCGCCGTGCCAGTTCGCACCAGAAGTAGACGATGCTCTTGCATTCGCCGGGCGCGTCCATGGCGCGGTCGCTGATCCCGGCCATCATGCCCGGACGCTCCAGCCATGCATCGCCAGGCAGGACGTAGTCGGCCAGTTGCGCCGTCGGCGTCAGCATGTGCTCGTAGGCGACGATCAGGTCCTGGTTCAGGAGCGCCTTGTAGATGCGGTCGGTGTTGGCGAACGACATCAGCGTGTTGTTGGCCAGCGCGAAGAACGCCTTCACGGGGTAGGGCTTGCCGTCTGCCATGGCCTTGAACACGGCCCCCGGGTTGGCCATGTAGCAGCCGCCGACGAGGTTGGCGTAGCGATGCCCCCAGACGCGCTCGGTCGCGTCGCCGAGCGGTTCCATGCCGCGGTAGGTGAACACCGGAAACTCGTCGGCCCCAAGCTGCTTGGCCTGTTGCCCTAGCGGCAACCGATGGTGCATCTCCACCTCGGTGTCCGAGCGCACGCCCGGGTTGAAGCCCGCGAACATCTCGCCGCCCTTGATGTCGAGGTTGCCGGTGATCGCCCGCAAGGCGCACTGCAGCCGGATCGCCGAGGTGCTAGAGACCTGCTGATCGGTGATCGGCGACCACGGGATCGCGGCCGGTTCAGCGGTGGCGTACATCCGTGCCGCGCGCTGGATCAACTCCGCGTCGACGCCCGTGATGTCGGCCACGCGGTCGAGGGGGTATTCGCGAACGCGCTCCGCGAAGGCGTCGAAGCCCACGGTCCAATCGCGCACGAAGTCCTTGTCGTACAACTCCTCCTCGAGGATCACGTTCAGCCAGCCGAAGGTCATCGCGGCGTCGGTGCCCGCCCGCAAAGGCAGCCAGATGTCCGCCGCCTCGGCGTTCTCGCTCTTGCGCGGGTCGAGCACGATGAGCTTGGCGCCGCGCGCCTGCGCCGTGCGGATCGTCTTGTACTCGATGGTCCAACTGTGTCGCCTGGGATCGTGGCCGAAGAGCACGATGCACTGGGTGTTCATGAGGTCGCCCCGCGGATACCAGCCGTAGACCATCCGGCTGACGGCCGCCGTATTGCCCATGCAGTAGGCGATGCCGCTGATGAAGTTCGGCGTGCCGACGAGGTTCATGAAGCGCCGCGTCAGGCCGTTGTCGAGCCCGATGTTGGCGTTGCTGCCGGCGATCGCGAGCGCCTCGGGCCCGTAGCGGTCGATGACCGTGCTCAAGCGTTCGGCGATGTCGTCGAGCGCTTCGTCCCAGGACACCGGGCGCCACTTCCCCTCGCCACGTTCGCCCATCCGCTTTTGTGGCTGCATGAGCCGGTCCGGGTGCGCGAAGGACTTGGGCGCGTAGGCGCCCTTCATGCAGATCACGTCCTTGAAGAAAGGATGGTCGCGCGTGGTCACCTTGGTAACCCGCCCGGTGGCGGTGTCCACCTTGGCGGCGACGGGACAGAAGCAGTCGCAGCTATGGCAGACGACGGACTTGGTGATGGTGGAGGGCTGGCTTGGCATTGGGGCGCCGATGGCAGGAAACCGCCGATCTTAGCCGATGTTCGAAGGCGTCAGCGCACAGGCGAGGCAATGCCGGTCGCCCGTCAGGTGTGGTCTCGCCGGATGTACTCTCGGATGCGCATGAGTGTTACGCCGAGTTGGTTGCGCCCTCTGCCGTCGCAGACGCCCCAGTACCTGTCGCCCCAGGTATTGCCTTCGATCAGTACGGCATCGCCGGTCGCCAGCAAGCCGGCGCGGAGTTCTGGCACGGCGTATTTCGCCTCTAGGACCTCAAGCATGAGGTCGTCCTTCACATCCTCCCAGTCCGGGCGCAAATCGACGCGACGTCCGAGTCGCTTGGCGGCGCCGGGTGAGCGGGCGATGCGGACGCGCTCTCGTTGTTCGTCGTCGAGGGTCTTGGATGCTTGGAACGCATGTTCCGCTGTGGTCCATTCGACCCCCGCCCACGCAAACGACGCACGGTGGAAGTTCGACAGGAATGCGTACTCGCCGATGAAACGATCAATGCACTTTGGCGACGTCCGGCAGGCGTTGGGTGGAGGCATTCGACTCTGGCAGCGAGGGGGTCGCGTGAATAATATTCGATGGCCGCACTGGAGACCGCAGCTCGAGGAGGGTTAATGTCCATCGTTGACGTCTTGGCGCGTTGTCCCGAGGAACTGCCAGCATGGCTCCGCGATGCGGAGCCGACGTTCACTTGGCGCGAGTTTTCGCGTGGTCGAACCGTGTACTACCCAGGTTCCTGGTACGACGGACACCCGGTCAAGCTATCCGCTCCGGCCCACGCGGCCCACGCGTTCATCTATGTCGACTGCGCGTATAGCCAGCCGGAAGTCGCGGAGCGGGTTGGCGATACACAGTCGCGCTTCCCAGGATACGAGGCGCCATTTCTAGGGTATGCCCTCCTCCGCGCGAGGTCCGTTGGAAATGACGACCTACCTCTTGGCGCCAACTTCCCTTTTGCTTGGCTAGCCGTGCTCAAGCGCGAGGACCGCTACGGCGACGCACACGGACCCGAGAGATTAGCAGTGCTTTTCATCGGCGCGGATGGCCACAACGCGTTCCGTGCGCTTTATTGCGGAGGGGACGGCGCCGCAGCGCCCTATCTAGTCGTCGCACAGAATCATCACGGACGGTCGTTCGATGTTGGGAGAGCAAGCGTGCTGGCTCAACACGCAACACAGGCTGGTCAACGCCCGACCTACCTTCTTGTCGGCAAAAACACAGAGCCTTGGTGCGGCTACGACCCCACCGGAGCGCAGCCCGAGTGCGGTGGTGCGAGCTGGCATCCGCGGCAACTGTACGTGCGGCGAACCGGAAGCCGCCGCGAAAGCCGAGGCTGAATGGCCTCGGCGCACGCGTCCAGCAGTCTGATAGGCTGGCCATTCCCCCAGCCCGTAGCCCGACCGATGCTCAAGCACTTCCTCGTTCCCGAGGCCGACCAGGTCCTGGTTTCCGAACAGGCCGCGCGCAGTGGCACCCAGGCGCTGTTCGAGGCCATGGGAATGCCGGTTGACGACGCGGCGCTCTGCGCCGACGTCCTGATCACGAGCGATCTGCGCGGCTGCGAATCCCACGGCATCTCCAACATGGTCCGCCGCTACCTCGAGATGTACGCCGCGGGGCGCTTGAACCCGACCCCCGACGTCAAGACGCTCTACGAGTCGCCGGTCAGCGCCACGCTCGACGCCGACAACGGGATCGGCCTGCAGGTCGGACCGAAGGCCATGGAAATCGCCATGGACAAGGCCGCCGAGTTCGGCATGGGCGCCGTGGGGGTGCAGAACTGCGGCCACGTGGGGATGCTCGCCTACTACCCGCTGATGGCCATCGAGCGCGACATGATCGGCGTGTGCATGGTGTCGGCGGGCGGCGGGATCATGGTGCCGACCTTCGGCTCCGAGCCCGCCTTCGGAACGCACCCCATCGCTTGGGCGGCGCCCGCGGCGACGATGCCGCCGTTCGTTTTCGACGTGGCGACCACGCAGGTGGCCGCGAACAAGCTCGGCCTGACGCGACGGATCGGTTCGAAGCTGGAGCCGGGCTGGATCTGCGACCTCGAAGGCAACCCGGTCATGGAGCCGGTGGACACGCCGGACTACGGACAGTTCCACATGCTGCCGTTCGGCGGGACGCGCGAGAACGGCAGCCACAAGGGCTACGGCTTCGCGGCGATCGCCGACATCATGTCGGGCATCCTGTCCGGCAACGGGCCCGGCTTCCAGGCGGGCGGCATCAGCACGTCGCAGTTCGTGATGGCGTTTCGGATCGATGCGTTCATCGACCTGGCGCAGTTCAAGGCCGACATGGATGCGTTGCTCAAGAAACTCTCCGGCATGAAGCCGGCGCCGGGCCATGAGCGCGTCTACTACGCGGGGCTGATCGAGCACGAGGAGGCCGAGCGCCGGGCTGCGGACGGCATCCCCTACCATCGCGAGGTCGTCGACTGGTTCAACGGGGCCAGCGAGGAGCTGAACCTGAACCTGCGCTGGCCATAAGGTTGGCCTCCACCCGCAGGAAAATCTCCGTCGCCACCTCCGGCCTATGGCGGGGATTGCATCCCGGCATGGCGCTGGCCGCCAAGGGCATGGTCCTGGCCTTCGTCGTGTTCACCGTCCTCAACGTCGATCTCGCCGGCGACGTCTACGGCACGGTGCGGCGTTGGATCGAGGCGACTTTGAGCTGGTACTACGTGCTCGTGGTCTGCAGCATGCTGTTCGCCTGCATCTACCTCGTCTGCTCGCGGCACGGCCGGGTGCGCCTGGGTGCCGACTCGTCGCGCCCGGAGTTCGGCACGTTTTCGTGGCTCGCGATGCTGTTCTCGGCGGGCGTGGGCATCGGCCTGCTGTTCTTCTCCATTGCCGAGCCGATGGTCTATTTCGACAACTCCGGCGTCGTCGGCTATCCCAACAATCCCCACGCGGACCGCGCCGGGGCACTGGCTCTCGACGAGCATCGCGCGGTCCACGCCTTGAGCGTGACCTATTTCCATTGGGGCTTCCACGCCTGGGCCGTCTACGTGATCGTGGGCCTATGCCTCGCCTACTTCGGGTTCCGCAAGGGGCTGCCGTTCACGTTGCGCTCCGCCCTGTACCCGGTGATCGGGGATCGCATCTACGGCCCGGCGGGCCATGCCGCCGACCTGCTGGCCGTCTTCGGCGCGGTCTTCGGCGTTGCGACGTCCCTTGGACTTGGCGTCAAACAGATGGCGACCGGGCTCAACGTGCTATTCGGCCTCGACCCCGGAGTCGTCACGCAGATCATCCTGATCGTGGTGATCTCCGCGGTCGCGACGTTGTCTGCGGTGTCCGGCGTGGGACGCGGCATCCGCATCATCTCCGAGTGGAACATCTACATCAGCATCGTCCTGCTCGGCTTCTTCCTGTTCTTCGGTCCGTTCGAATGGCTGATGGGGTTGTTCGTGACGTCGGTAGGCGCGTACTTGTGGGACCTGGTGCCGATGGGGCTGTGGACGGCGGGCGAAGGCGGCGGGGCGTCGTGGCAGGGCAACTGGACCATCTTCTACTGGGGCTGGTGGATCGCCTGGGCGCCGTTCGTGGGCCTGTTCATCGCGCGCATCTCCCGTGGGCGGACGATTCGCGAGTTCATCCTGTGCGCGATGGGCGTGCCGACGTTCGTCGGCATGGGCTGGATCTGCCTATTCGGCGGCAACGCGCTGTACATGGAACTCTACGCCGAGGGCGGGCCGGGGACGGCGGGGCTCCTGCAACTCGCGAACGACTGGCAACTCGAGGCCGTGCTCTACGGCACCATCGAGCGGATGAGCGACTTGGGCTGGCTGACCATCACCATGTCGGCGCTGGCGACACTCCTGCTTGCGACCTGGTTCATCACATCGTCGGACTCCGGCACCCTGGTGATCGCGACCCTTTTGAGCCTCGGTGACGATCACCCGCCGCAGCGGTTCCGCGTCGTGTGGGGGGCGGCTCAAGGGTTCGTGGCCGCCGTGCTCCTTGTCGCGGGCGGATTGGAAGCACTGCAGGCGGCGTCGATCGCGGCCGCGCTGCCGGTGAGTTTCGTTATGGTGCTGATGACCCTCGGCGTCATCAAGTCGCTGGCGGAGGACCCCTCCGCTGTAGAGGGATAATCGAGTGTAAATCGGGATCTTGGGGCCAGCATCTTTCCTGCAGGAGACGACCGTCGTGGATCGTTCGCAAGGTCCAGGGAGTGTTTTGTGCGGCCTTCTTTAGGAACTCAACGAGCTAGCGGGGCTCCGGACCGAGTCGGATCATCACCTCGTTGCGCCGCAGGAAGGGCGGCGTCCAGGGCCCGTTGTAGACGGCGGCTACGGGTTCGCCGACCGTCTCGATCCCGTCGCTCTCGAGCGCGCCACGCAACAGTTCCACGTGCTCCCGGAAGCGCGCCTCGGTAATCCGCCCGCGGTAGCGCAGCACCGCGAACCGACCTCCCGGG
>JAPOVK010000056.1 GCA_026708185.1 Gammaproteobacteria bacterium
AGCGCCCCATAGCCGTGTCCGGTACCTCGCGTTCGCTCGGCACCGGCGCGCGCCGCTTGCGGCGCGCCGACTCCGGCCCAAGGCCATGCCGACCAGCCGGCCAATGTCTCACGGTGGCCCTACTCCCGCGGTCCCGCCGTCGGTTTCGAAAAGGGCGATGTTCCGCTGTGATGCGCAGCAGGAGCCCCCCACTATCGCCCAACGTCCCGCGGTGCCAGCCTCCGGCGAGCCCTCCCCAGCCCTTGCCCGCTGAACGGCGACGACGCCGCCGAAGGGGTTGAAATGGGCGATGTTGAACGCGGTTGGGCGCGAGCCGAGCGCAACCCTACACCGGCGGTGAACCCGCTAGCCGAACCAGAGCACGAACATGCCGAGCGTTGCCACCGGCATGTTGCACCCGGGCTACGTACCTTGAGATCGTCGGAAATCTGCATCCAAGTTGCGTCCCCAACGCTGACGGGAGAACGCGGAGCGGTCGCGGTAGAAACGCGCCTAGGCTCAGATCATCGACACCGGATTCAGCCGGTGGATGAGCGCCGCCAGGAAGGCCGTCAGTGGCGCATCGATGCCGAGCTGTGCCGCACGTTCCGCGGGACGTTCGAACATCGCTTCCGCCTCCAACGGGCGGCGGCGCACGAAATCCACGCCCACGGGCGGGATGTGGCGCTCGGTCGTCCCCATCAGCCGCATGGCGCGCTCGCAGGCGGCGTCCGGATCCTCGATGGGCGGTAGGCCCCGCGCGGCGAGGTCGGCGTTGGCGATCACCGCGATCTCGGCCATGAGGTTGCGCGCAAATGCCTTGAGAGCCGGCGTCTCCAGGATGGTCTCCGCGTTGGCACCGCCCGCCACCACGCTCAGGCCGTTGAAGGGCACATCCCAGAGCATCTTGACCCAGCGTGCGCGCACCAGGCAGTTCGCGGGACGCACACCGACAACCGTGGGTTCCCACAGCGCGAGCGCGTCTTCGATGGCCTCGCCGTCGTCATCCCGGTGGCCGATCTCCAGCGCCCCGAACTCCCGGTGCAGCACGTTGCCCGGCGTCGGCAGGCCGACGCCGATGAAGCCCAAGCCCCCGAATACGCTGTAGCGGCGCAGGATGTCGGCGATGTCGTCCTCGATGCCGATGCCGTCGACGATCGCGAGTATCCGCGTCTCGCCGCCGATCAGCGGACCCGCGAGCGGCGCAAGCTGGTCGAGGTCACACGATTTCAGGGCGACAAGCAGCCAGTCCGGTGTCCCGAGCTCCGCCAACCCCTCCGCGGACCTAGCCAGCGTAGGCGTCGGCAGGTGGACGTCGCCGAGGTGGCTCGCCACGCGCAGGCCGTTGGCGCGAACAACGTCGTAGTCCCGGGTCATCAGGAAGCGCACATCGTGGCCCGCCTCGGCCAGCCGCGCACCGTAGTAGCAGCCGACAGCGCCTGTGCCGACGACTGCAACGGATTGGCGATCCACGGCACCCATGGGGGCATTGGAGCGGCCCACCTCGGCCAAGTCAAGACGCGTCCGCTTCGCGGTCGCCGTCCACCGCCCGCCGAGACGGGATCCCCCGTCGGTTAAGATGCTCCGACCACATGCCAACCTGGATTCCATGATCGAAACCCGCACGCAAGGCGGCATCGTCCACATCGGCTTCCGTGGGGGATTGATCGACTATCCCGCCCTCGAGGCGGTACGGACCACGGTGACCGCGGCAACGACCGATCCGTCGGTGCGCGCCCTCGTGCTCGACTGCGAGAGTGGCGGCGACAACCCGAACATGGGCGGGTGGCCCGCGCGGCTCGCGCATCGCCGGCCCGGGGGTTCGCACGGCCCCGGACCCTTGCCGGAGCAGGACGCCATCAAGGCGCTGCGCGGCTTCATGAAGCCGTCCCTTGCGATCCTTCGCGGCGAGGTCTTGGGCCTCGCCCTCGACTTGGCTTGCGTCTGCGACATCCGCCTAGCGTCGTCCGACGCGTTGATCGGCGATCCGCGCATCCATCAGGGTCGAGCAGCCGCTACCGGGATCACTTACCTACTTCCCAAGCTGATCGGCCAGTCCCAGGCGATGCGCCTGCTCCTTCTCGGCGAGACCGTCGACGCCCTGGAGGCCGAGCGCATCCACCTCGTCCACGAAGTGGTCGACGCTGCCGGCTTCGAGTCCCGGGCAGACGCGCTGGCCGCCGAACTGGCCGCGATGCCGACGCGGGCTTGGGAGGTGCACAAACTCCAAGTCCTGCCGCAACTCGACCTGCCTTTCGACGCCGCCATGGTCCACTCGCTGGGCGTGCGCCAGACCCACGTCATCGAGGACCGGGCCGAAGGCATGAAGGCGTGGCGGGAACGCCGCGATCCGGATTTCAAAGGCCGGTGAGCGAAGCCGACGCCTTCGTATTGGAGGACGACGGCCCGGTCCGGCACCTGGTCCTCAATCGGCCGGATAAGCTGAACGCCCTCGACCTCGATCAGCACGTGCGCATAAAGCACGCCGTCGAGACCGCCCAGGACGACGCCACGGTGCGCGTTCTCGTCCTGTCCGGCAAGGGCCGGGCGTTCTGCGCCGGCGACGACCTCCGCGCCGACGCTCCCGTCGGCGACGATCCGCTGACGGGCCGTCGCGTGGACCTCGATCTCGGAACAGGCCCCGCTTTCCTGCTCGAGTCCGCCGGCGTTCTGCGCGCCTGCCCGAAGCCCACCGTCGTCTTGCTCCATGGCCACGCCCTGGGGTCCGGCTACGACTACAGCCTCTCCTGCGACTTCCGCCTCGCCACCGAGGACGTCAACTACGGCGATCCGCGCATCCATCGTGCCTTGTGGGCCGCCGAGGGCTGGTCGTACAAGCTGCCGAAGCTGACCAACCAGTCGCTGGTCACCCCGATCGCCTACCTCGGCCAGACCATGGACGGCGCAACCGCCTATGCGCGGGGCCTCGTCCATCGCGTCTACCCGGCGGGCGCCGACCTGCGCGTGGCGGCGCGCGGGTTTCTCCAGCAGCTTGCAACGATCGACACCGCCGCCTACGCCGAGACCAAGGCGCGCATACTCGCGTCCGTGGACCTCCCCTTTCAACAAGCACTAGCAGTTTCGCCATGACAGACCTAAAGCTCTTGACCGACGATCAGGTTCGCCAATTCATCACCAACGGCTTCCTCCACCTGACACCGGACGTCGAGGCGAGCACCCACGTCGAGGTCTCAGCGCTCTTGAAGTTCGCGATCGAGAAGGAGAGCTGGTACGGCAACAACATCCTGTCGCGGGTTCCGAAGATGTACCGGGTCCTCGACTGCCCGGTGGTCAGCGGCGCACTGACATCGATCGCCGGTCCGGACTACAGCGTGCATCCGCACCGCGCCGTGCACGTCAACAGGCCCGTGGAAGACCGCAATGTCGAGCTGACGCCCGAGGTCAACGCCCCGCGGATGGGCAAGGGGTCCATCTCGGGGTCGGGCTGGCACCAGGACGCGCAGAGCCCCCTGTCACGCGCACGCCATCACCTGCCGCGCTACCTGATCGGGTTCTACTTCCCCCACGAGACGCCGCTCGAGATGGGGCCTACGCGCATCCAGGCCGGCAGCCACCTGTACGCCAACCCCGTCGAGCCAGACAGCGTGGTCCTCGACAACGTGCCCGCGGGCACGTTCCTGCTGGTGCACTTCGACATGGTGCATGCGGGCTTCCCGAACCGCACGGACGATACGCGCTACGTGGTCAAGTTCGTGTTCGCGCGGACCCGCCACCCGACCGCACCGAGTTGGGACAACCTCGATCCCGGTTGGCGACGCCCCGACGGCTGCATCCCGGAATACGACCTGCCCGAGACGTGGACCTACATCTGGAACTGGATGCGCGGCTCGCCGGCGGCCGTCGCCAACGGGCAGTCGACCGCGGAGCACCTTCAGAACCTCAACGGCCAGGACCAGCCGGCCCGGCTGCGCAGCATCTATGCGCTGGCCGCCGACGCCGAGGTCCCGCGCCTCGTCGACGCCTTGACCGCTTGCGCCGGTGGCGACAAGCACGAGCGGACCCTTGCCCGGGACGACAAGGGGCAGCCGATCCCGCGCGACCACGTCGCCGGCTACCCGCGGCGCTGGAACGAGCGCGCCGTGGTCATGGAGGACGCGGCCTACGCTCTCTCGGCCTGCGGCGAGCGTGCCATCCCCGCCCTCGAGGACCTGCTCGACCACGACGATCCTTGGATCCAGATCAACGCCGTGTTCGCGCTCGGCGAGATGGGACCGCTTGCCCGCGCTTCCGTGCCCAAGATCGCGGCGCTTCTCGACAGTCCGGTGAGCCAAGTCGTGCGCCAGACCCTCGACACGCTGGGCGCCATCGGCTGCGACCTCGCCCCGGCTCTACCGAAGATCGAACGGCTCCTGACCACGACCAACCTCGATTGGCTGGAGGCCCAGGTCATGCGCGGTTGGACGGCGGAGGACCAGATCCGCATGAACGCCGCCGCCGCACTCTTGAACGCCGTCAACGCCGGCGAGAACCTCGGTGACATCGAGCGCATCGTGAGCGCCGCTCTCGGCGACAAGAACGGCTACGTGTCCGCGATCGCGACCGAGGCCTTGACCCGGATCGGCACGCCGAGCGCGAACGCAAGCGCCATCCGGTTCCTCTCGGAACGCCGATGGGACGACACGCTCATGGGCCGCGTGAAGGCGTTCTGACGCCCGAGCTCAAGAGAAGCTCAAGCCCGGGACGTCACGGATCGGCAACACCGTAATCTGCGCATCAAGGGCATAGCTCTCGTCACCGGGGTAGACCACCCAAAGGTGCTCGAGGCCAAGATCCCGCAACGCCGTGCGCATCGACTTCGTCGTTCCCGGCGCATCGCTGTACCTGAACTCGAACCCGTACCGACGCCCGCCGAGGCTGACCATGAGGTCAAGCTCTGCCGGAAGGAACGCGCGATCCGGTCGATCGCTTTGGGGCGAGGAATCAGCACATTGCGACCGTAATCCTTGAAAATCCTTTGTTCAAGATCGGATTTTCAAGGAACTCTGGCGGATCCGGCCAACAATGGGACTACTGGCGCATGTGATAGAGTCCGACCGTCCCGTCGACGAGCACCCCATGGTCTTTGAGATCCGCAACTACCACTACGAACCGAGCCTGATCAACGAGTACCGCGCCTGGGCGACGGATCGCGCCGTGCCCTACATCAAGGAGCACCTCGATCTCGTCGGCTTCTGGGTCAACGTCGACGAACCCGCGCAGATCGGCGGCAAGCCGCTCGACGAGTTGGGTTCCGCCACCGTGACCTGGATCATCCGGTGGCCGGACGTCGAGACACGCCACCGGGTCATGGGCGAAGTCTTCGGCAGCGACGCGTGGCGGGAGATCATGTCAGACAACCCGGGCCAGGAGAACTACCACCGCACAGAGGCGAAGTTCGCGGAAGCCATCTGATGCGGGTCCTCGTCATCGGCGCCAACGGCAACACGGCGACGCGCGTGCTACGACGCCTGGCGGCCAGTTCGCACGACCCCGTCGCCATGATCCGCAATCCCGACCAGCGCACGAAGTTCGACGCGTTGGGCGTGCCCACGGTCCTCGCCGACCTCGAATATCCGATCGACCACGCCGTTTCCGGCTGTGATGCCGTCATCTTCGCGGCCGGGTCCGGCGGCCACACCGGCAAGGACAAGACTGTGCTCGTCGATCACATCGGGGCGATCAGGTCCATGGTCGCAGCGCAGGTCAACGGGGCTAGGCGCTACATCATGCTGAGTTCCATCAACAACGACATCCGGAGCACGTCGCCCATCGCCCACTACCACAAGGCCAAGGCGCACGCCGACAACCACCTGCGCGAGACAGATCTCGACTACACCATCGTGTGTCCCGGCGGTCTAACCGACGAAGCCGGAACCGGCACGGTCCAAGTGAGCGCCGACTGCAACGGTCGCGGGTTGACGTCGCGCGAAAACTTGGCCGAAGTGCTGGTGGCGTGCCTCGATCAGGACAATACGATCGGCAAGTGCTTCAGCTTGCTCGAAGGGCCGACGCCCATCGCCGAGGCGTTGGCCACCGTCTGACACTTTCGAGCATCCGGCTGCGGAACGTAATCTCCGCCGGTCAGTCCAATGGTTTGTTGTTGGACTGAAACCGATGAAGAACCTGCGTCTGATACCGTTGCTCTTCATGGCCAACGTCGCACTTGGCTACGAAGAACCTGCCTACCAAGTCGTTCGGGAGACCGAGAGCTACGAGATCCGCGACTATGCGCCTTACCTCGTGGCGGAGACCACCGTCGCCGGCGGCTTCGACCGCACCGGCAACGTCGCGTTCCGGCGCCTCGCCGGGTACATCTTCGGCGGCAACACGGCTCGCGACGCAAGCAGCGCCGAGCCGGTGCGCATGAACATGACCGTGCCCGTCACCCGCCAGCGCGACGGTGCCTCGGACACCGGGTCCACGGTGTACCGGTTCGTCATGGAGCGGGCCTACGATCGCGACTCGCTGCCCGTGCCGAACGACGACAGCGTTGCGATCGCCGAAGTCCCGGGAGGTCGGTTCGCGGTGCTGCGCTACCGCGGGCGGATTACCGAGGCGCGC
>JAPOVK010000002.1 GCA_026708185.1 Gammaproteobacteria bacterium
GCGGCCGTCGCGTCGGATCGTGTCTCGACCCTGCAGGCTGCATTGGTGGAACTCGTTGGATCGAGCCGGGACACCACCGACAGTGGTCCGGCTGGCGAGTCAGCGAGCGTTGCGTTGCAGCAGCCAGGCCCGGTCGGCGCCCTGGTCGACGCACTCCTCGAACGTGAGGGGGATGTTGCGCAGTTCAAGTTGGAACTCATTCAAGACCGCGCGATGCTGGAGGCGTTGAAGCGGCAAGGCGCTGTGGAAGTCGAGGAGCCCTCTCCGCCGATGGACTTGCGTCTCGCACAGGTCGTGACGGCGCTGCAGGAACAGGCGGCGGTGGTGCAGCGGATCCATGGCCTGCTGAATCGAGAAAACTTCGCCGTGGAGGGCGGGCTCTACCACGTTGCGGACGGCGGGCTGACGGTCGGCCGACCGCCGACTCTGCGACCGCGCGATGTCTACGTGTACGTCTTGCTGTTGTTCGCGGTGGCGACGGCCGTGGTGATCGTCGGCGGCGCGCTTCGGCCCAGGCAGGTCGCCGCCGGCGTCTGAGCGGACCGTGACGCCGAGGCACCCGATGGGGCCGCTGCCGCGTGCGACATCTTGGCTGCTGACGCTGTACTTGGGTACGGCGCCGGTTCAATGGTTGCCGGGTGTCCACTACGACTGGTTGGCGCCGTTCAAAGTTCTCTTGTTTGTCGTCGCGGTCGGGATGGTCTTCGTTGGAACTTCGCGGACGCGACTTCGCCTCCCGGGCGGTCTGGCTGGGCCCTTGGGTTTCGCGGCGCTGGCGGCGTTGGCGGTGCCGGGACTGGCACAATCGAGCCTGGTTCTGTCTGCGGGCTACGTCGTCGATGTGGTATCCGGGGCGGCGATGCTGTGGTGCTTCTACAACGTGGCGCGGCTGGACCCCGACGCGGCCAGGGTCATCGTGGACCGAAGCGCGATGATCCTGGCGGCGTTTGGTGTACTCGCCCTGATCCTTGCGTTTGCGGGCTTGGGCTTGCAGTCGTCGTGCTCGACGGCGTCGTTTCGCGATACGGCCTTCGGGTGCTCGCGGACGGCTTGGTCCGGCGGACTGGCGCTCTACTTGCCCGTCCTTGTGGTGTTCGCCTTCCGCCGGGACATCGGCGTTCTGAGGCGATGGCTTTACCTGGCTTTGGCGGCGGGTGGGTTGGCGGCCCAGGCCGGCGTTGGCGGCCGGGCTGGCTTGGTCGCGTCCTTCGTCGTGGTTGCCGTCTTCGTCTACTACTTCATGCCGCGCCGCTGGAAGGTGCTCGGGTCGGCCGTCGCCTTGCTGGCAGCCACCGCCGTTACCATCCCGACGACGCTGTCGGAGCAACTGCGGTTGGACGAGATTCCGAAAAACCCCACGTCCCTGATGGATTGGAACTACGTGAGTTCCGGCCGGATCGGCGGTGCGCTTCAAGCTGCGGCGTTCATCGCGGAGCGTCCACTCGCCGGCCACGGCATCGGGGCCGTCAGGGCGGAATTCCGGGGTGGCCGACCCGAGATCCACAATCTGTGGCTCAAGTGGGCGGCCTACTGCGGCGTTCTTGCGCCGCTGCTGTTCCTGGGCTTGGTGATCGTGCTTCTGGCGCAGGCTCGTCGGCTGGCCCGCGTAGTCGACGGCTACCGCTCGGTCGCGGTGGCGTCCGGCCTGGTGATCGTGGCGGGGTTGGTACTGTCGATGCTGGAGCCCGGTACGCCCTTCGGCGAGTTTCAGAACAACGCGCTGTGGTGGGCAGCAGCCGGCTTGATCGTCGGCATGGCTTCCCAGCGCCCGGAACTCGGTGGTCGATGGCGACGCTGGCTGCTTGGCGAGAAACAACCGGCGCGAGGGCCGAAACAGGCGGCAGGGGCGCAGACGTGTGCGGCGTAGTTGCGATTCTGGACTCCCGCGGCAAGCCGGCGTCCCCGGTCGAAATCGGCCGAGTCCTCGAAACCATCCGTCATCGTGGTCCGGACGGCACGGGAACCTGGTGCGAGGTGGACGGTGTCGGTCTGGGTCACGTTCGGCTTGCGGTCATCGACCTGAGCCGGGACAGCGATCAGCCGTTCGTCTCGAACGACGGCTCCCTGGTGATCACGTACAACGGCGAGATCTTCAACTATCTGGAACTGCGGACGGAACTCGCTGGGTTGGGTCACACGTTCCGGACGCGTTCCGACACGGAAGTGTTGCTGGCGGCATATGCCGAGTGGGGACATGACGTCTGCTCGCACTTGAACGGCATGTGGGCGTTCGCGATCTACGACGTCCGCAAGCGAGAACTCTTCTGCTCGAGGGACCGGTTCGGCATCAAGCCGTTGTACTACGCCTCGGTCGGCGAGCGGCTGTTGCTGGCCTCCGAGGTCAAGGCGCTGCTCGCGGCAGAGCCGACGCTGGCGCAACTGGAGCCGAGTGCCGTCTCCAAGCTGATGCGAGCGAGCCTCTCCGGCCATGTTCCGGAACACTTCTGTCGTGGTGTACGACGGCTTCCTGCGGCGCACAACATGGTCGCGAAGCCGGGCGGGGAGCCCGTGTTCACGCGTTATTGGGACTACCCCGCGAGCATCGATCGCGGTGTGACTTTCGAGGCCGCTTGCGAACAGTTCCGCGCCCTCCTCGTTGACGCCGTGCGGCTTCGCATGCGCAGCGACGTGCCGGTCGGGACGACGCTCTCGAGCGGGATGGATTCGTCCAGCCTCGTATGCCTATTGCGAACTTTCTACGATGGCGAGCACCAGGCGTTCACGGCCAAGTTCGCAGACAGTGAGGACGACGAGTCGGTTGCCGCCGGTCGACTGGCGCGCGAGCTTGGCATGTCGCACTTCAGCATTCCGACGTCCGTGGACTTCCTGCCGACGCTCGAGCGCGTTGTTCACCACATGGACGGTCCGACCGAGTGCCCGGCGACGCTTCCGCTTTGGAACATCATGCGCGCGATGCGGGAACGGATCGTGGTCTGCCTGGAGGGACAGGGCGCCGATGAGTTGCTGGCCGGCTACTACCAGACGGTAGCGCCGGCAGCGGTCGTCGATGCCGTCCGCCTCGGGCAGTGGCGTCAGGCCGGTGTTGCGCTCCGCGCGGCGCTCTTGCCGAGGGACGAGGGCAGGCGCGGGGGGATCCGCGGTGGCTTGGAGTTCGCGAGAGCCGCAGTGCCGTCCGCTCATCGAGCATTCCGCCGGATCCGTGGCGATGAACCGGTCTATTCGGGCGTCTTGGCCGGTGGTCCCGATGCGCAACCTGAACGAGACAACGCTCCACACTACCGAGAGGCGTTGTCGAACCACTTGCGGCGCAGCCACGAACGCGGACTGGCGACGCTGCTGCATTACGGGGATGCCATCTCCATGGCGCACTCGATCGAATCCCGACTGCCGTTTCTGGATCACCGGCTGGTCGAGTTCGTGTTCGGCCTGCCCGGGGAATACAAGCTCCGCGACGGCCGTGGCAAAGCGCTGCTGCGGGAGGCGGTGCGTGGCGATGTGCCCGATTCGATTCTCCGCGACCGGCCCAAGCTAGGCTTCGTGGTGCCGATTCGAGATTGGTTCCGTTCCGAACCGGACGCGACGGTGCTGCCGGTGCTCCTGAGTAGGCGGTGCCGCGAGCGGGGATTGTTCAATCCGAAGGCGCTGGAACGAGCGCTTCGACGGCACATATCGGGCCGGGTGGACTTGAGCAATCAGATTTTCCGCTGGCTCACCCTTGAGCTGTGGTGCCGCGACGCGCTGGATGGCGCGTAAGGCAGCGGGGTACGAAGGGCATGGAGCGGAAACGACTATTGCTGCTGCAGGATGGGCTTCCCCCGTTCCGCAAGCCCGTCTACAACGGTCTCGCTGAGTACTACGACGTCACGGTCGTTCATTCCGGAGAGCCGAGGACGACAGCGTCCGATCAGTTTCGAGAGGTCGTCCACCCGGTCCGTCACCGTGGTCCGTTGTGGATTCGCGACCGGACCACGGAGGCCCCCGGTGAGCCGTACGACGTCACTGTTTCGATGTTCGACCTGCGCTGGCCGGACTGCATCCTGCCGCCGTTGCGTGACCGGTCCGCGTATGGCCGCTGGATTCTTTGGGGCCATGGTTACGGTCGAAGCCGGTTGGCGAGACCCGCGCGGGATTGGCTTGCCGCGCGCGCTGACGGGGTATTGCTCTACGACGACGGCGCGGCCACGGACATGCAGCAAAGCGGTGTGCGCCCGCACAAGATCTTCATCGCCCCGAATACCGTCCACGTGGGCAACCATCGGGACTTGAGCGATGCCCCGAAGACCAGCCTGATCTACGTCGGCCGACTCACCAAGGGGAAGAGGGTGGACGTCCTGATCGATGCCTTCGCGCGGATCAGGGACCGCATCCCCGATCACGTTCGCGTGGAGGTCGTCGGCGACGGCCACGAGCGAGCCGCCCTCGAACGCCGTGTGCTGCGCATGGGTCTATCGGACGCCGTGACATTCTATGGTGCTGTCCATGACGACGAGGTGCTGTCGGACCTGTTCGCGCGCGCCTACGCCTGTGTGGTTCCCGGCTACGTTGGCTTGGTCGTGCTGCACAGCTTCGCCTACGGTGTGCCGGTGATTACCCGAAGGGGCGAACCGCATGCGCCGGAGTTTTCGGACTTGGCCCATGGGAGCAACGCGCTCATCTGCGACCGCGGTGACTTCGCCGATGCCTTGGTCGATGTCTGCACGCACCCCGAGCGGGCGGCGGCACTTGGTCGCAACGCGTACCAGTTCTACGCGAGCAAACGAACGCTCGACATGATGCTGTACGGATTCCGCAAGGCGATCGAGGGGTGGTAGACGCGACCGTCGGGGTTCGTACATCTTTGTACTAAGAGATTGTTTTATAACATAAAATCGTTCCTGTTCTCTTCACATCGCCTTCGGGACACGCTATTCTGACTCGACTTCTCGAACCGTGGATGCAGGCCGTGGAGAAGGGACGAGGCGGAGGCAGACGCGACTCGGTGCGACCGGAGACAGCGTCGGAGGATGCGAGCAGGAGTTCGGGATGCTACGGCGCGCGCGTGGCGGCTTCGGTCGCTTGCGTAGTTGCGTCGACTGTGTTGGCCGATCCGGTACGTATCGACGTGACCGCGGTGCGCATGGACAACGGACACGCCATGCTGACCTTGAGCCGTGAGCACTCGGCAGCTTGGTACAGCAAGTTCGCCGAGGTGGTCTTTGGTACCGATTTCCACGACCGCGTGCCGAATGGATGGCGGCACAAGGGCGAGCGCAGTGTCAGCGTCCAGGCGTTTGACCTGTACGGCGGTGTCCTGAGGATCAGGAACGTGCCAAGCGACGAATCTTTGTTCCGGCAGCTCATGGTTGCCGTGCGGTATGCCTTGGAGCGAACGAACGCCGCCGAGCCACCCGAAGATCCGCCGATCGCCGACAGCAGCCTGACGCCGGTGCTCGAGGAAGTGTTCCCAGCCGATCAGCGTGGCGTAGAAGATGAAGGACCGTAATGCCTTGGCCCTGCCCGCGTGGCTGAATGGCCAGACGGTGGCCATCGTCGGCACAGTGCTTACTGTGGGTGTGGGCATCGGCGCGATGGTGTTCGCGTCCACTTCGAGCATCCGCGGCGAGATCAAAGCCGCACGAGCGGAGTCGCGTACCGACATCCAGGGGCTCGACGCGCGTCTGCGCGTTGTCGAGCAAGCCATGGCGGCCATACAGGGCCGGCTCGCTGTCAGCCACCCCGAAGCTCAAGGTGCGAGCCCAACAGCCCGCGAAGAGAACGACGGCGACGCCTGACGAGCTAGGCGGGCGCGACGTCGACGACCTCGGACGGCTCGTCGCGCCTCGGGCGACCGACGGTCGTTGAAAAACGGTGGGCAGCGAGACGTTCGCGGTAGTCCACATGTAGATCAAACTACCGGCTCCGACTACGCTTTCTGGTGTGCACAATCGTTGCGCCGACCATTGTCAAGAGAGCGGCGACAGGTGTAAGACCGAGAACGCTTGGGGGCGGAAAGGCAAGTCGGTGCGAAAGGGCAGTGGCAACACGGGGCCGAAGGCAGACGCTGCGGTCACCCGAGGGACTGGCATTGAGACGGACGCGCCGTGGGACCGGGTGCCGTGGTTGCAGCGCCAGCGCGTGTTGCTGCCGGATCCGGTCGACGGCTACTTGGACCGGCCGGAACTAGAACGCCGCTGCGGTCTCATGGGACACCGCCTGACCCTTCTTTCCGCGCCGGCCGGTTTCGGCAAGACGGCTCTCCTTGCGCATCGCTGTCGGGATCTTCGGGAGCAGGGCATTCGTGTCGCGTGGCTGTCACTCGACCAGAGCGACGGTCCCGAGGCGCTGGCGACATACCTCCTGGCGGCGTTCCAGCAAGCTGGCGTGGAGATCTTCAACCCGCAGGGAACGGAAGCCGTCGCCGAGTTAGGCAGTGGGCCGGATCAGGGAATGAGCAGCGAGGTAGCCTATCGCTTGAGTGTCCTGATCGCGGCCGTGGAACGGCTCGCGGCCCCCTGTCTGCTCGCGCTCGACGACGTGGAGTGCCTGCGGGACATGGCTGACGTACGAGTCCTCAACGTGGTTCTGGAGCGCGCGCCGGCGAACCTTCGCTTTGCCATGGCGTACCGGCAGCGCCCGACCGGCCTCAACATCGCGACGCCGCTGCTCGACGCCAGCAGCGTGCGCGTATCGGCGGAGCAACTCCGGCTCTCGGATGCGGAGATCGCGCGGTTCTTCCGTACCCCGCTTTCCGGCGGGGCACGACGGGCGATCGTGAAACAGTCGGTCGGCTGGCCCCTGGCGCTGCGGATCTTCCGAAACGCGCAAGAGGACGGCCACACGCCGGAAGCAGGTGCCGACACGCTGGCCTCCTGGATCGAATCACGGCTGTGGCGCGGATTGGCGGAAAAGGATCGGGAGCTTGTTCTGGACATGGCGCTGTTCGACTGGTTCGACGCGGAGTTGATGGACGAAGTACTCGATGGGACCGACGCGAGCGCGCGAATTGCAGGCATGCACTCGCTCAACGGGTTGCTCCAGACGACGGCTAACGGAACGACAATGCGCCTGCACCCGTTGATTGGCGACTACGGGGCGTCGCGGCGGCAACAGGAAACCCCGGACCGGTTTCGCAGCATCCATGCGGCGATCGCCCGTTCCTTGGTTCGACGCCGCCAGACCGTCGAGGCGCTGCGCCACGCCAACGCGGCCAAGGACACGGAACTCATAGGGCGTATCGCCGAGCGTTCGGCGTGCCTCACCGCCGCAGTCCATGATGGCCCTGATGTGACTCGCAAGATCATCGGAATGCTGAACGACGAGATCTTCTCCGAGTACCCAAGGCTGGCGCTTGCCCGGTGTCAAACACGAACCCAAGCCGGAGACATCGAGGCGGCGGAGAGGGACTACCGAGGCATCTCCATCCGGACTGCCGGTTTCACGCGCGATCGACCCGACGGCGACGACCTTGCGCTAGGCATCGAACACAAGCTGCTACTCGGCTTGATGCACGTGTGCGGCTGCCGACCCCACGGGATGGCGGAAGTGGCGGGCATCGAGGAAGTGGCGGACCTCGTCGCAGCGGGCATCGATCTGCGTATCCGATCCGTCTTCGCCTACGGCATCTGCGTTGCCTCTGCCAACGTGGCTGAATTCGGCCAAGCGCAGGACTGGGGCAAGCGCGCCTTGGCACAGCTCGGCGAACGCTCGCACCTTGCGCCGCGCGTACTTTACGAGCTGGGACAGATGGCGATGGCCGCAGGTCGCACGGAAGCGGCCGCCAGCTACTATGGGGACGGGCTTGCGATCGCGCGAAGCTCCTATCTGCGCGACTCCGGTGCGGTGGCGATTGGCCGCGTACGGAGGGACGAGCTTGCGCTCGAGCAAACCGGGGACGCCACGCCTCTCGGCCGAGGCGCCTCGCTGAGGCTTCTGGGCGAATCAGCCGCCGTGTCGTCGGTCTATGCCGCGAGTCTGGGCGTACTCGTTCAGCAGGCACTTTCACGTGGAGACACGGAGAAAGCTGCGCTAATTGTCGAAGACGCTCGGGAATACGCCCTGCGCACCAGACGCCCGGCGCTCGCAAAGCATGTTGCGGCGCTAGAGGTCACGGTACTTCTGGCGGATGAACAGGTGGAGGAGGCCACGCGAGCCTGGCAGTTCGACGGGCTGCCCGAATCGGGAGCGGACTGCCTGGACATTCAGCGACGCGGCTGGCGGCAAACGGAGATGCTCGCCACCACGAGGGTGCGGCTGTGCATCGCGCGAGGGCACATCCAAGCCGCGAAGGAAACCGCGGCGGGGATGCTCCGGTTGGCCGAATCGCGCCACCTGACGCGGACGGTGATGCGAGCAGAGGCGCTATCGATGGTCGTGGCGCTGCGGGTGGGAGACGAGCCCGCCGCCATGGGACACCTCGCTGCGTTCGTGCGGCACTACGCCGAGACCGGCTACGCGGCCGGCCTAGCGACGGACCACGACGTGACAGTGACACTGCTCGATCGGCTCGCCGAAGGGCAGACCCAGGAAGCAGCAGGGCGCCTGGCCGACGTGCTGCGGCGCCGAGCGATGCGTGGGGCCGCTACGGCGCGTGTATTGACGGCAGCGCAGATCGAGGTGCTGGAACTCGTCGCCCGGGGCGAACCGGACAAGCGCATCGCCTCGCGCCTGCACCTGAGTGTTGACGGCGTGCGCTACCGGCTGCGTACCGCTTTCGCCAAACTGGGTGTCCGGAATCGGTTCGAAGCCGTACTCAAGGCACGGGCCACGGGAATCATGCCAAGCGATGCCGCGCCCGGGTCTTGATCGACGATCCGCATCGACGCCTTGACGAGGTGGGCCGCTGCCGTCAAGGGACACCTAACGACCTTCTGAGTCCAGCAGCGCCCCATCGGTAGACCGACATCGCGCCAACACTACCGATCGCTTCACCGACTCTACGGTCGCATTCAAGCACCGTCTGCTAGGGTTCTGCCAAAGACAGCACGCCGCGGATGTGGAAGATGCTGCTGGCCGAGAATCCCCTGAGTTCCGACCTCGACGGCGGTCGTGACTCCTCGCCACGTCCGCCGTCGGCACACCCGATGCTGCATCCGGCTCGTAAGCGCCGGTCGCCGAAAAATGGCCTGCGTCCTAGTTTGGTCGCTTACGTCGGGCTGGCCACGATGGCGTGTAGGCGAAGTCCGCGTAGGAGGTGGTTCGTGGCACGAGTGAGGGGGCGGAAGCGCGTGCACGCATGCGCGCTGGCGATCTGCCTAGAACTCGCTGCCGGCGCGTTCGCGCAGGAGCGGGGCGAGCGCCCCTGGGAGCGGCAGCTTGCGGCGCAGCAGGCGCGCGATGCGGCGCGGGCCGAGGCGATGCGCGAGCGCCTTCGCCGGGAACGACTGGCGCTGTCGCGGCTGCGCGCCCACGCCGGGATGCCGGACACGATGTACGCGTCGACGCCGACGCCGACTCACGCGGACGTCTCGTGCCCGGCGCTGGCGGACCCGGATGCGCGGCTGGCCTACGAGGCCTGGGTGCGCGGGCGGCGCGACCCGCTGCGTGACGTCGCGCGCGGCAGGGAGGCCCAATCGACCGTGCGCGTCCTGTCGCGCGGCGGTGCCGGCAGGGACGCGCGCGCCGCCGCGGCCGGCACGGGTCCGCTGGGCCGCCACGCGCTGTCCGGCGCGTTCGCGGCCTCCGCCGACGGCGTCCGCCGCATCCCCTACTTCCCGTCGGCGTCGGACGCGCACGGCCGGCAGGGGTTCGCGCGGATCGTCAACCGCTCGCCGCGTTCCGGGACGGTGGAGATCGTCGCGGTGGACGACGCGGGGACGCGGTCGTCGCCGCTGACGCTGTCGATCGGGGCGGGGCGGACGGTGCACTTCAACTCGGACGACCTGGAGCGGGGCAACGCGGGCAAGGGCCTGTCGGGAAGCGCGGGCGCGGGCCAGGGCGGTTGGCGGCTGGAGCTTTCGAGCGCGCTGGACGTCGAGGCGCTGTCGTACGTGCGCACGGCGGACGGGTTCCTGACGGCGATGCACGACGCGGTGCCGGTGGCGGACGGCGCGCACCGGGTGGCGGTGTTCAACCCGGGCAGCAACCGCAGCCAGGAGAGCCTGCTGCGGATCGTGAACCGTGGCGCGGAGACGGCGACCGCGCGGATCGAGGGCACTGACGACCGGGGCGCGGGATCGGGCGAGGCGACGGTGGAGGTCGCGGCGGGGGCGTCGCGGACGTACACGGCGTCGGAGCTGGAGACGGGCGCGGCGCCGGGCCTGTCGGGGTCGCTGGGGGACGGCGCGGGCAAGTGGCGTCTGGCGGTGGAGTCGGACGCGCCGCTGGCCGTGATGAGCCTGCTGTCGAGCCCGACCGGTCATCTGACGAACCTGTCGACGGCGCCGGACGACGAGGCGGACGGGGCGCACGCGGTGCCGCTGTTCCCGTCGGCTTCGGACGCGCACGGCCGGCAGGGGTTCGTGCGCGTGGTCAACCGTTCGGACCGCGCCGGGGAGGTGTCGGTCGCGGCGCACGACGACACCGACCGGAGCTATCCGGCGGTGACGCTGTCGATCGGCGCCAACGAGACGAGGCACTTCAACTCTGACGACCTGGAGGCGGGCAATGCGGGCAAGGGGCTGTCGGGGAGCACGGGCGCGGGCGAGGGCGACTGGCGTCTGGAGCTCGCGAGCGGTCTGGACATCGAGGTGCTGTCGTACATCCGCACGGCGGACGGGTTCCTGACGGCGATGCACGACGTGGCGCCGCGGCAGGGCACGCGTCACCGGGTGGCGGTGTTCAACCCGGGGAGCAACGCCAACCAGCGGAGCCTGCTGCGGATCGTGAATGCGGGCGGCGAGGCCGCGCAAGTGGCGATCTCGGGGACGGACGACGCGGGGGCGTCGCCGGGGAGCGGAGTGGCGGTCGCGGTGCCGGCGGGCTCGTCGCGGACGCTGGCGGCGCAGGAGCTGGAGACGGGCGGCGCGGGGTTCGAGGGATCGCTGGGCGACGGCGCGGGCAAGTGGTCGCTCGCCGTGGAGTCGGACGCGCCGGTGGCGGTGATGAGCCTGCTGTCGAGCCCGACGGGGCACCTGACGAACCTGTCGACGGCGCCGGGGGGCGGAGCGGAGACGGCGGAGGAGGTGTTCCGGACGCTGATCTCGCCGATCGTGCAGTCGAAGTGCGTGAACTGCCACGTCGAGGGCGGGGCGTCGGGGAACACGCGGCTGGTGTTCGCGACGGACGACGACGCCGACCACCTGGCGAGGAACCTGGGGGCGTTCGAGAGCCTGCTGGCGGAGGTGGAGGACGGCGCCGACTACGTGCTGAACAAGATCCAGGGGGCGGCGCACGGCGGCGGCATCCAGGTGGCGAGCGGCACGGACGAGTACGCGGCGATGGAGCGGTTCCTGGGCCTGCTGGGCGGGGAGGTGGACGAAGGCTCGGCGGTGACGGTGGCGAACCTGTTCGACGGCGTGGAGATGGAGCCGTGGCGGAGCACGCTACGGCGGGCGGCGATCGCGCTCGCGGGGCGCATCCCCACGGAGGCCGAGTACGAGTCGATCCGCACCGGCGGCTGGACGAGCCTGCGAGCGGCGATACGTGGCTTGATGACGGGATCCGAGTTCCACGAGTTCCTCATCCGGGCGAGCAACGACCGGCTGCTGACGGACCGGGACCACAGCGTCATCGACGCGACGGCATCGGACGACTTCGTGGACTTCGCGAATCTCTACTACGCCAAGGTCAGGGATCACTACGAGTCCGGAGGCCCCGATCATTGGCAGTGGTACTCCCGGGCGCAGTACGGCGTCCGTCGTGCGCCGCTCGAACTGATCGCGCACGTGGTCGAGAACGACCTGCCCTACACGGAAATCCTGACTGCGGACTACATCATGGCCAATCCGGTCGCGTCCGCGGCCTACGGGGCGTCGACCGTGTTCCGAAATGCCGACGACGACCACGAGTTCAGGCCGTCGGAAATCGCCAGCTACTACAGGGACGGGCCCACCAAGGATTCGGAGTTCTTTACTGCCACCCAGTTGGGCTCGCAGGCGATGCTAGTCAGGGATCCGGGCGATCTGCTTACCGACTACCCGCACGCCGGAATCCTCAACACCACGGTTTTCCTGTTGCGCTATCCGACGACCGCCACGAACCGCAACCGGGCGCGGTCGCGCTGGACGTACTACCACTTCCTGGGTCTTGACGTGGAGAAGTCGGCCTCGCGGACGACTGATCCGGTGGCGCTGGCGGATACCAACAACCCGACGATGCACAACCCGGCCTGCACGGTGTGCCACAGCGTGCTCGACCCGGTCGCCGGCGCTTTCCAGAACTACGGTGACGTGGGGTTCTACCGCGACCAGTGGGGAGGCTTGGACTCGTTGGACGATCTCTACAAGTCGGGCCAAGGCGATGAGGTAGCAGTGGAGGGCGACAGTTGGGTAGATCGCCGAACCTTGTCGTGGCCGATTACGTTCGTGGCCGGCCCGACAACCGTGCGGGTCATCTACACAAACGACTTCTACGACGATGCAACCGAGGAGGAAGGCCGCGTCTACCTGGACCGACTGGCCGTGGTCGACAGCGCCGGCAAGCCGGTTCTAGAGCTGCAGTTCGAAGACCTCGAACCACCCTACAACGAGCCGGGCGGGCACTATTGCGGCGGAATCGGCTACAACGCCGAGACGGGAGAGCACGATCACATCGATCTTTGGAACGGCGGACCCGATTGCGCGTACTACCTGGATCTCGAAGTGCCGCACGATGGGGCATATGACGTTGAAATCGTTGCCTGGGCGGAGCGATTCGATCAGTTCGGTCCCGATCGGATGGCTCGGATCGCGGTCGAGAAGAACCCGTATCGGGCTGGCGACACCTGGTACCGAGACATGCGCGAGCCGGGTTTCAACGGTGAGCTCGTTGCGGAAGCCGACCGCAGCCTTCCGTGGCTCGCGGGGAGGATCGTGGCAGACGAGCGCTTTGCCGAAGCGACGGTGCGTTTCTGGTGGCCGGCGGTCATGGGCACGGATGTGGCGGGCCCGCCGGCGGAAGGTGACCCGGACTTCGAGGGGCGCCTGCTCGCGTCGAACGCGCAGTCCGCCGAGGTCGCACTACTGGGGCGGAAGTTCAGGCGCGGCTTCCGCGGAGGGGCTCCTTACAACCTGAAGGACTTGCTCGGCGAGATCGTCCTCTCCCGCTGGTTCCGGGCGCGTACCCTTGAGGACGACGATCCGATCCGCGCCGTCGCGCTCCGAGACGCCGGCGCTAGACGCCTGCTGACGCCGGAGGAGCTGGCGAGCAAGACCCTCGCGGTCACCGGGTTTCAATGGGGCCGGCGCCGGGGGTTTTCGGATCCGGACAGCCGCGGGCGGAGCGATCTGACCGACATCGACTACGGCTACGGGCTGCTCTACGGGGGTATCGACTCCGACGGCATCACGAGGCGGGGCCGGGATCTCACGTCCGTCATGGGCGGCGTGGCCAAGCGGCACGCCGCGGTGACGGCATGTCCTGTCGTGATGAAGGACTTCTACCTCTTGGCAGAGGAGGACCGCAGGCTCTTCCGCGGGATCGACCTGCGGACAACCCCGATATCCGAGGTCGGTTTAGGCCAGGCTATCAGGGCCTCGTCTCGATCAACGGCTGAGACCGTTTCGGTTCCCTTAGCCCTGACCGGGGGCGAAGCGACTGTGACGCTCGCGTTCACGAACGACCACGGCGACGATGGCGGAGACCGGAACCTCCGCCTCGACCGGCTGGTGGTGCGCGCGGAAAGCGGTCGCGTCGTCGAGACACGCGAGCTGGAAACGCTGCCGGCGGTCGACGAATGCAACCACCCGGTAGAAGACCACTTCGCACTGCATTGTGGCGGGTCGGTAGAGGTCGCGCTCACCATCCCTGCCGACGGTCGGTACGAAGTCGACGTCGTCGTCTGGGCGGACCAGTACGGCGACGAGCTTCCGTGGCTGGAGGTGTCCGTTGGCACGGACACGCGTCGTTCGGCGGGCGGTCGCGCCATCAGGGCGAAGCTTGCGGAACTCCACGAACGACTGCTCGGGGTGGGGGTTGGCACATCGTCTCCGGACGTTCAGGCGGCGTACGACCTGTACATCGATATCTGGAGTCGGCGCGCGTCAGACGATGGCGGGCATTTCGTTGGCGTACGCTGCGATCATGAGGCAGACCCGCACTACTTTGACGACATCGCCGACGGATTGTGGCGCGAGGAACTTGACCAATACGGCAATGCGCTGGGCTGGGATTGGGAACGCATGGGCGAGTTCTTCCAAGAGACCGACATGCCGGATCCGCACCACGTCGCTCGCACTTGGGTGGTCGTTCTCATGTACCTGCTCACCGACCCGCGCTACCTGCACTTGTGAGGCACCGATGAAACGACGCGCGTTCCTCAAGGGCTCGGCCGGGCTGGCCGCGGTCGCGGTCTCCGGTTTCCGGCTGCCGCTCGCGCACGGCGCAGACTACGGTGGCCGGCTCGCGGTGTTCATTCAAGCCGACGGTGGTTGGGACCCGACGAGTTTCTGCGACCCGAAGGCGAACACCCCCGGAGAGCTGATCATCAACCGCTGGGCCGAGCGGGACGAGATTCGACAGGCGGGAAACATCCCCTACGCGCCGTTCGCGGGCAACGAGGCGTTCTTCGAGAAGTACCACGACCGCATGCTGGTCATCAACGGGGTGGACGCCCAGACCAACTCGCACACGGTGGGCGTCGTGCACAACTGGAGCGGGCGGAACTCGGAAGGCTATCCGGCCACGACGGCCCTCATGGCGGCGAGCGGGGCACCGAACCTTCCCGTGTCCTACGTCAACTTCGGCGGCTACGCGGAGACGGGCGGGCTGACGCGCTACACGCGCCTGGACAACCCGAGCCTGCTGCGCTCGATCGCCTACCCGCGTGGCGAAGGCGAATGGGACTCGGGCGACCCCGAGGACTCTGCGTTCGTCTCGGCGACGGATTGGCTGGCCATCGACCACTACCGTGCGGCAACGGCGCGTCGACTGGAAGCTGCGGGGAGACTGCTACCCGGAGACTCGCTGCGCCTTGGGCACTACCGGGCGGCAATGACAAGCGGTGACGCACTGCAGGCGTTCGCGGACGCGATTCCGCCGGAGGACGAGCTGGAGCAGCCGGTGGACGCGACCATAGGCAACGACGGCTACCACAGCCAGTTGCGCAGGCAGGCGCAGTTGACGGTGCTGGCGTTCAAGACGGGCGTGTCGGTCAGCGCGGACCTGTTCCTCAGCGGCTTCGACACGCACGCGCGGAACGACCCCGGCCAGAGCTGGTTGCTGGCCAACCTGACGGACGGCGTGGACTACCTGTGGGACTACGCGGAGCAGCACGGAATCGCGGATCGCTTGTTCGTCGTGATCGGCTCTGACTTCGGGCGTACGAACTTCTACAACGCGGACGACGGCAAGGACCACTGGCCGATCGGTAGTTTCGTGGTCATGGAGAAGAACCAGCCGTGGACGAACCGAGCGGTGGGCGAGACCGACGGCCTGCACTTCGCGCAGAGGATCAACCCGCGGACTTTGAAGAGGGACGAAGGCCCGAGCGGCACGATCATCTACCCGAAGCACGTGCACAAGGCGCTGCGGCGCTACCTGGGCATCGAGGACTCGCCGGGCGCGCGGCGCTTCCCGTTCAACAGCACCGAGGACTTCGCGTTCTTCTCTTGATCCCCCGTCCGTGTCCACCTTCCAAGGGGTCACCATTTGCTTCCGCCCCGGACTAGAGCGGCGTACGCTTGGCGGCTCCAGTTTGGGGTCAAGGGTCATGGTCGGACAGGCATGCCGAACGGCGTTCTTCGCCGCCGCGGACCGGCGCTATGAACTGTCCTTGCTGCCTTGCGTTGCGAGTGCGCTCGCGCGCAGCGGCGATGCGCGGGTGGAGATCGGCCTGCACGAAGCCGACGAGTTGGCGCGGCGGAGTGCGCACGTCGCGGCCTATGGGACATTTCAGCGCAGTGCGGTCTGGCGTGCGCTGATCCCGCTCCTCGACGAACTCTATCGCTTGCTGCTGGGCCTCCTGGACCTTAGGCTCGCATGGCACTACACGGGCCAACCGCCACGGCTTCCGCGGGAGGTCGAAGGGCTGCTAGGGAACCTCGATCTCCGTCGCGGGATCACTGACTTGCAGGAGCGGAATCCGCAAGGCGATCCGGGGGTGGTAGGCGATGCCGCCGGCGACTGAACAGCGCGTCGTTGTTGCCCAAGCGTCCGCAGCGGAATACGCCGAGGAGCCACCGTTCGACCCGCTAGGCATCGTGCCGGAATACGCATTCGGTGCGACGGCCGCTGGCTGCAACCCCGCCTACGATGCCGTGCGCGGCTGCTTCGCGCAGGCGAACCTTGATGGCGAGCGCTTCGGCACGCCTGCTTGGAATCCCCTCGCCGATCTGATCCGGCCCGGCGAGACCGTGCTGCTGAAGCCGAACTTCGTCAAGCAAGACCATCCGCGCGATTCCTCGGGTTGGCGCTACGTGCTGACACACGGCAGTGTCATCCGGGCGGTTGCGGACTACGTTTGGAAGGCGGTCGGCGTCGACGGTAAGGTCGTGGTGGCGGATGCACCGCAGACCGACTCGTCGTTCGCGCAGGTGGTGCGTGTCCTCGGCCTGGACCGGATCCGCGACTTCTACGTCGGCCACGGCTTGGATTTCCAGGTTGTGGACCTTCGCCCGGAGGAACACGACAACCGCGGTGGCGTGATCGTGCGCCGGCGAAGTCTGCCCGGCGACCCGGCGGGCTACGTCGCCTTCGACTTGGGTGAGCGCAGCGAGTTCGTCGGGCACGGTGGCGCGGGCCGGTACTACGGCGCCGACTACGACGAGGTCGCTGTGAACGACCGGCACCGCAACGGTCACCATGAGTACTTGATCTCGGGAACGGCCATCGACGCTGACGTCGTATTCAGCCTGCCGAAGCTGAAAACCCACAAGAAGGCGGGGATCACGGTCAGCCTGAAGAACCTGGTCGGCATCAACGGCGACAAGAACTGGCTGCCGCACCACACGGAAGGCTCCCTTGCCAACGGCGGCGACGAGCATCCCGACCCCGATGTGCTGCACCGTATCGAACGCGCGGCGGCACCGTACCTGCGGCGGTTCTCACGGCAGATGCCGGGCCTGGGCACGCTGACGCATCGCGCGGCGCGGCGGCTCGGCAAGCACGTCTTCGGGGACACCGAGGACGTCATCCGCAGCGGCAACTGGTGGGGCAACGACACCGTGTGGCGGATGTGCCTGGACCTCAACAAGGCCCTGCTCTACGGCAACCGGGATGGGACGCTCCGCGAGCCGATACCGGAGGCGCGCAAGCGTCATTTCGTGCTGGTAGACGGCATCGTCGCCGGGGAAGGCCGTGGGCCGATGAACCCCGATCCGGTGGCGGCGGGCATTTTGGTCTTCGGGTCGCACGGCCCGAGTGTCGACGCAGCGTGTGCGTACTTGATGGGCTTCGACCCGGAACGGATTCCGATCGTCCGCCAGGCGTTCCGGTGCCGCCACTACCCGTTGGCGGAATGGGACTGGCGGGATGTACGACTGGTGAGTGACCGACCCGAGTGGAATGGGCCGTTGCCCGAGGTTGCCGACGAGGCGACGTTCCACTTCGAACCGCACTTCGGGTGGAAGGGACACATCGAGCGAGTGTGATCGTTGCCTCAGGATCACGTTGCATCTTGGCGAGGAAGAGCTGGCGCGGGTGGATGCCCGGGCGCGACACACGCGAAGGCTGTCCTACAGCACGGCGGGCCGATGTCCTACGGCATGTGCAGACATCCGCCAAAGACACGCCATCCGGCGTCCTCTAACGTGGCCGCCATGCACGATCCGATCTACAGGAAACTATTCGCCTTTCCCGACATGGTGCTGCGACCTGCTGCGCGCCGTCGGCGACGACGACTGGATCGCGGACGTCGACCTGGACACGCTGGAGAAGTTGCCCGCCGACCACGTCGGCGACAGTGGCCAGACGCGGCGGGGTGATGCGGCGTGGCGCGTGCGCTTCCGCAACGGCTGGCTCTACCTCCTGGTGGTGCTGGAGTTCCAGTCGACGAACGATCCGCGCATGGCGCTGCGCAACCTGGAGTACACGGCGCTGCTGTACCGGGAACTCGACCGCCGCAAGGAGCTGGGTCGGCCCGGGCGCTGGCCGCCGGTCCTGCCCGTGGTGCTATACAACGGCGACACGCCCTGGACGGCGGCGCTGGAGATGCGCGACCTGATCGCCGACGTGCCGGCAGTGCTCTCGTCCTGCCAACCGTCGCAGCGCACTCTGGACGCGTCGCCGTAGGCGACGCGCCTTGACGAGCGGCACGTCCCGGTGGACGATCTGCCATCCGGAAATCTGATGCGGGCCGTGACCGGCTTCGAGCAGAGCGGGACGCCGGGGGACCTTCTCGGCGTGGCCCGTGGACTGGTCGGTCGGCTGCGGTCGCCGGAACACGAGGACCTCAGCCGGGCGTTCCGAGCATGGCTGGATCATCTGGCGGGACGCATGAGACCGGGGCATATCGAGTGGGCACCCGGCAAGACCTTGGAGGATGCGACGATGACGACCTTGGCCGAAAGGGTAGCGCAATGGCCCGAGCAGTGGCGCAAGGAAGGCGTGGCCGAGGGCCGCCGCGAGGGTCTGGCGCAGGAACGCGCCTTGCTGCGTCGCCTGGCGGGCGTACGATTCGGCGACACGGTCGCCGGGCAGGTCGAAGACCTGCTTCGCGCAACCGAAGACTGGGACCAGCTTGCAGCGGCGGCGGAGATGATCGTACGGGCCAACACCGGAACGGCGCTCGTCGACGGCATCGCCCGCCGCGTTCGGCAGTCCTAGCGTACCCGGCGGTGCGGACGTTCCGTCCGCGTTCGGACCCTGCAAGATTCATTCGGCTTGGCGGCCCGCGCACCCAAAGGAACCGCGCCACGCAGTTGCCCCGTTTGCGGACGCAGATCGGGGTTCGACTCTGCTGGTCGATGTGATCGCCGCCATGTCTAAAAGGCCTGCCCGTGCCGATTGCTAGACGGATCGATCTAGAAGCCCTCTACGGGAGGCTGCCGATCGTCCTGCAGAACAGGATCTGCAGTGCGGAGGGACGCCGCCTTGAGCGGCAACGCTACGGGAAGGGGTACCAGAGTGTCCTTGCGGACGCGGAGCAGCGCGCTCGGTCCCCTCAGGCTGTGGCGACGGCCTACCGTGACGCGAGACTGCAGGCGTTCGTCGGCCACTGTGCCCGCACGGTGCCCTACTACCGGGACTGGTTCCGCGACTGCGGGGTGGATGCTGCGGACATTCGGACGCTGGCTGACTTGCCGGCCCTGCCCGTGCTGACGAAGGCCGACGTGCAGGCGAACATCGATGACTTCCAGTCGGACTCGACGCTTCGGAGGGAGCGGGTCGCGACGCACACGAGTGGCAGCACGGGTGCTGGATTGCGGTTCTCCACGACGGTCTCGGCCATTCGGGAACAGTACGCGGTCTGGTGGCGCTACCGAGGCTGGCACGGTCTCGAGCACGGGGTCTGGTGCGGGCATTTCGGCGCACGGTCGGTGGTCCCGGCGTCGCAGAAGACGCCCCCGTATTGGCGCTACGACCGCCCCGGCCGTCGTGTCATGTTCAGCGGCTACCACATGAGCGAGTCTCGCCTCGGCGCGTACATCGAAGAGTTGCGCAAACGTCGCCTGCCTTGGCTGCACGGCTTTCCATCGACGCTGGCGTTGCTGGCGGCTCATGTCGTGGAGCACGGCGTCGACCTCGGCTACGACGTCCGCTGGGTCACGGTCGGCGGCGAGAATCTCCTTGCGGCGCAGGCTGAAGTGATCGCACGCGCCTTTGGCGTACGACCGGTGCAGCACTACGGACTGGCGGAGGCCGTTGCCAACATCTCGGAATGCGAACGTGGCCGGCTGCATGTCGACGAGGACTTCGCGGCCGTCGAGTTCCTGCCGGAAGACACTGGTCAAGGCCATCGTATCGTTGGCAGCAACTTCACCAACCCGGCAACACCGCTCCTGCGCTACGACACGGGTGATGTCGTGACGATTGACGAGCAAGGCTGCGACTGCGGCCGACCCGGGCGCGTCGTCGCGGCGATTGACGGTCGCCAGGAGGACTATGTCGAGCTCGGTAACGGTGCCCGCGTCGGGCGCATGGACCATGTCTTCAAGGACATGACGAACATCCGCGAGGCGCAGGTTGTGCAGAAGCGGGCGGGAGAACTGGAGATCCGTGTCGTTCGGGGCAGTGGCTATTCGGAGTCGGACGAGCGTGAGCTGCTGCGGGAGATGGTCAAGCGCGTCGGGGAGGAAACGGGCGTGAGGATTCGCTATGTCGACCACCTGGAACGAGGCCCGGGCGGAAAGCTGCGGTTCGTGGTCTCCGAGATTGCCTGAGGCCTTGCCAAGGTGGTGACCATGCCACCCGCGAGGTCGGCCCAAGCAAGCCCTGGTGGCGATCAGGATGGCGGAAGGGGGTCGCTACGGCCGAAGGCTCGCGAGCTTGCGGTACAGAACTCGTTCGCTGATGCCGAGTTTGCGTGCCAGGTCGCGGCGGCTGCCGGCGTGTCTGGCGAGCGCATCGCGAAGGAAGGCCTGTTCGGCTTGTGCGAGTGTGAGGGAGTTGCCTTCATCGGCCGGACCGCCGGCGGAGTCGTCCTGGCACCGTTCGGGCAGATGGTTCGCGTCGATACGGTCGCCGTCGGCGAGTAGGACGGCGCGTTCGACGATGTTGCGCAGTTCGCGGACGTTTCCGGGGAAGGCGTAGCGCTGCAGGCAGTCGAGAGCGGCCGGTGCGAAGGATTTGTTCCGGTAGTTCAGCCGACCGAGCATGGCGTTGACGAGCAGGGGGATGTCCTCGCGACGGTCGCGCAGCGGCGGGAGTTCGATCTCGAACACCGAGAGGCGGTAGTAGAGGTCTTCGCGGAATAGGCCGTCGGCGATCATCCGGGCGAGGTCCTTGTTGGTGGCGCAGATCAGGCGGAAGTCGGCTTCGCGCCATTCCGTGCTCCCAACCGGCCGGTAGCGACGTGTTTCGAGGAGGCGCAGGAGTTTGACCTGACCGGCGGGCGGCATGTCGCCGATCTCGTCGAGGAACAGGGTGCCGCCCTCGGCGGCGGCGACGAGCCCGTCCCGGGCGGCGAGCGCACCCGTGAAGGCGCCCCTCGTGTGGCCGAAGAGCTCGGCCTCGAGCAGCGACTCGGGCAGCCCGGTGCACTCGACCGGCACGAACGGCTTGTCCCGCCGGGAACTCAGCTCGTGAACGCTCTGCGCGACGGCGTCCTTGCCGGTGCCGGTCTCGCCGTAGAGCATGAGGTGGACGTCGCTGCCGGCAGCACGTTCGGCCAGGTTGAGCATGGCCTGGAACGACGGCGACGTGCCAACCATGCGGTCGTGGGCCGGCACGGTCGCGGCGATGTCGGATGGGTGCATCTGTTCGATGTAGAAGCGCACCTCGCCGGCCGCGTCCTTGACGGGCCACATTTCGACGTTGACGTACTCCTCGCCGCGGGGCGTGTGGTGGATGTGCAGCGCCACGGAACGCTGGCCGGTCTCCCGGCACGCCCGCAGCGGGCAGGTTTCCCCAACGAGGTCGCACGGCAGCCCACGGCGCCACGGTTGACATGCGGATCGGACGGACCAGTGGGCCGTAGGCGACGCAGTCACGGTACCACCCGAGCCATTCGGATCGGGTTCCTCTTGCTGCTGCCCGCATTCCCCTTGGACGGCCTTGCGGCCCAGTACGAGTCCACTGGGTGGGTCTCAGGCAAAAGCAGCAACCCTTGCAGCTGGGCAAAGAGCGTCGCGCATCGCGACATGCTGCGGAACTGCCCCGCAACTTGGGAGAACCACCTCGACCACAGCTACCCCTGGCAGTGGTTCCAGGTCGAAGGCTGTAGTTTCTCCCTGCCGTTCGCACGCAATAACTTCCGATATGAGCGCTCAATGTGCGGCTGCGAGTGCGGCTCTCGCATCCGTCCGAACCAGTCGCTTCCGACCAGGTACTGCACAGTCCGATGGGACTGCCCAACCGTCCCCACCGTCCAAACCATCGTCGCGTTGCCTGAGCCTGCGCCTCGTGCGGCACCCCCATCTCCCCGGCCGCAGACTCCTCCGCAATGCGAACAGGAGTGCGGCTTCTGGGCCCGAGCCCTTCGGGACTGCAACTCCGGTCGCATGCCCGGAGACACGTTGGCATTGGATGAACTCGACAGGCTGGCCGACGAGTTCAAGTCCCAATGCGCCGCGACCTGCGCGCGGTCCGACGGCGATCGCAACTTCTTCGACGTCGACATGAAGATCGAGCGCGACACGCCGGGCGTCTGCTCCTTCGACTGGACGTGGTGCACACCGGAACTCGGGAGGACCAGTTGCGTGCCACCTGCCCTCGAATGAACGCGACTCCCGAACCTTCCGAAACTGAGCGACCCATCGGGCCGGGCTAGAGCAGACTCAAGGAAGTCGGAATGACGCATTCCGAACACGAGCGCGCAGATGGCCAGCTGCGATGATCTAGACCTGACTACGCGGTCGGGGCTACAGTTACCGACGCCCTGTTCTTCGCCCTGACGAGCCGTCTGGCTGCGCCGAAGGCGACGGCGCGTTAGACGTCGGGCCAGCGAGGCGCAGGCCGCGGCTTGGCAGTTCGAGGATGCCGAGGCCTTCGAGGTCGCCAGAGGCTGGGATGTCGACACGCAAGGGTTACGTCGCATACGGCCCGGAACGCGTACTGATCGTTCCGTGGCACGGAGTCCGGGCGCGATTGGCGAACGAATCTGCAAGCTGTGACCGACCCGGGCCTTCGGTAACGACACGCGTCTCGAAGCCCCGTGCGTGGGCGTGGCCCAAGGTGCGGATCGTCCGCCCGTGGCCCAACCAACGCTTTGCCGTCACTCACCGAAGGTAGGTCGGCAATTGGACCCCCGCCAGTCTCGCCTTCCTGGGAGTTGTGTGGAAAAGGAGGTGGTCATGGTGTTCTACTGCGGATCACCACAGCGATCGGCCCACAGACAACATCAACATATTGATTTTATTGAATTAATTCAAAGACCCACCACAACAGCGTGACCGCTGATCAGCGTCCGTGTTCTCCCCTCCTTTGTTTCGCTGTTCGCGCGCTGTCGCCGATGGTTCTAGGGAAATGAGCGCGCCTTCGCGCAATCGCTTGACGCGACGCGAACGCAACGAGGCGCGGCTTCGCGGCGGACAGCCCCGCCAGCGCGCCGTACCGCACGCCGCGGGGCCCGCGATCGACCGAGCTGACCGGGCTGGACGGCAGAGCGTCACCACCAAGATGCGCTACGCGCGCGCCGACGTCGACACGAAACGCGCAGCCCTGTCGCAGGTGTTCCCCGAGACGCTTGGTCCGCCGGCCGGCGGAAGTGCGGTCGTCGACGGCGCCGACATGGCCGGATGGCTGCGTGCGCTGTAGCCCCAGTTATGTGGAGTTCGAGGGGCGACGTCCTAGGCAAAACGCTTGCCGGGCGCCGCCAACTCCACACAACGACGCGCTTCACATAAGTCGACTTATGTTGCGCTCAACATAAGTCGACGAGCTCGGCTACCTGCCGGTGAGCCGCGACGGCGCCGTGCTGTTCTTCCAGCTGATCAACGCCCGCCACGAACGCGCCGCCACTTGGGCTTCACGCGGCCTTCGCAGAAGGACGCCGGGCGGATCGCGCCAGCCCTGAGCGCGCGGTCGATGACTCGCCCGACCGTGCACACCCTCAGCGTCAGCCCAAGGCGAGATGGCGGCATGACGATGTGCTTCGCGACCGGCGGGATCGCGGCGACGTCGAACAAGACTGCAGAAGCGCCAGCGTGCGCCGCGGGCCGAGATTCATCTGGGGTCCGGGCAAGCGCGGTCGATTGGGCGAGGCTGTCAGGGGCGGTATCCCGTTGGGCATCTGCAGGTCGGCGCGCCGGGCGACTGCGTCGCGTCGAGCATGTCGCAGGCGGCCCCGATCTCGCGCTGGCGCGCCTGCACCTGGTCCGGGGACGCCGAGCTTCCGACCGCGATGGCACACCAGGCGGCTGCGGCCTGGAGCGCGAACGCGCGCCGCTGGAAGCCGACGCTGGCGGGGCACCAGGGCAACCCTAGGCCGTCGGCGTCGTCGAGCGCGGGGTATCCGGGAATCTCGCATGCACGCGTCGGCGCGCGCGGGGCAGTGGCCGGCGCGGCTGAGGGCCGGCTCGCGGTCGGCGGCGCCTCCCGTTCGGAGAAGCGCGCCTCGTTGACGAGCCAGTACGCGTCCGCGGTGCGCAGCGCCTCGTTCTCCTGTGTCAGGTCCCACGCGGTTCGCCCCTCGGCGTTCCGCGCAGTCGCGTCGGCGCCGGCCGCCAGCAACGCCGTGACGGCTTCGCCCGCATGCATGGGGTTGTCTGCGATCCGCTCCTGGTACTCCTCCCGGGTCATCCGGCCATCGGCCACGGCCCTTGTCCAAGCGTCGAAATCGTGACTCTTCCACTGCACGGCTAGGAGCAGAGGCGTGTTTCCAGCCTCGTCGCGAGCGTCGATGTTCGCTCCCAGTGCGATCAGCGCGGCGGTTGTTCCGCTGCGCGGTTCTGTGGCCGCCCAGTGCAGCGGGGTCTGTCCGTCTTCATCCCGGGCCTCCAGACGAGCTCCCGTCGCCGCAAGGTATTCCACAATGACCGGTCTGGCGTCTCGCCTGGCGGCCCAGTGCAGCGGGGTCGCTCCGCTTGATGTGCGCGCGTCGACCGTTGCGCCGCCCGACAACAGCGCGGCGGCGATCGCAACGTTTTGAGCCAGGTGGAGGGGAGTGATCCCGTCCCTGCCGCGAGCGTTGACGTCCGCTCCCGCAGCAACCAGGGTTTCGACGGTGACCGGATCCTCGGCGTAGAGCGCCGCCTCGTGCAAGATGGTGTCATGGTCCGTCCGTGCATTGGGGTCTGCGCCGTGGCGCAGCAGGAGCGGCACCGCGCCCTCGAAGTGGTACATCGCATTGTGGAGCGCCGTGCGGTTTCTGGGGTCGCGGATTCCGGCATCTGCGCCCGCAGCGAGGAGGATCCCGACCGCATCGGGGTCGGCGGCGACCAAAGCGTAAAACAGTACGGGAGTGCCGCGCTTGTCCACCGCGTCCACGTCGGCACCCGAGGCAACGAGCGTCTCGAAGACCTCGGTCTCGGTGTTCCCGATGGCATAGAACAGGGGTCCGTGGCCATCGTCGTCACGCGCCTTCGGGTCGGCCCCGCTGGCGAGGAGGAATCGCAGGACGTCGATGTTGGGGTTCCCCGCCGCGAAGTGCAGAAGCGTCCTACCGCCGTTTGAGCGTGCGCCGGGATCGGCGTCGGCGGCCACAAGCGCCTCGAGCACCGCCGGGTCGTCGCTACCCTTGGCGGCTGCGGCCAGCGGCGTGCCGCCCCAGCGGTTGCGCGCCGAGACGTCGGCGTCGGCGGCTATCAGCGCCGCGACCACGGCCGCGTTCCCGGATTCCGCCGCGAGGTGCAGGGGCGTGACGCCCCGATCGTTGGGCGCTGAAACGTCGGCCGAGGCGTCGATCAGCGTCTCGACCACGGCCGCGTTGGCGTTGAACGAGGCAGCGAGGTGCAGGGGCGTGCTCCCGCCCGCGTCGACGGCCTCCGGGTCGCTCCCGCTGGCGAGCAGGAAGCGCACCGCCTCCGCATTTTCGTTGTACCGCGCGGCGACGTGCAACGGGGTCAGACGGTCGCCGCGGCCGACCAGGTCGACGCCGCGCGCGTGCAGGACCCGCAGAACGGCGACGTTGGCGTTGGTCGCCGCCCAGTGCACGAGGCCGAGCCCGTCGTTTCGCCAGGTCGGGTCCGCACCGGCTTCGATCAGCAGATCGAGGACGGCCGGGTTGTCGTTGTCGCGTGCCGCCGCCACGAGGCCTGTCGTGTTGCCGTGAACGCAGGGCGCGTTCAGGTCCGCGCCCGCCTCGATCAGCAGGCGGAGCACCTCGGGGCTATTGCTGTGCGACGCCGCTGCGAACCACGCCGGATCGTCGCCTTCGCCCACCATGTTCGGGTCGCGGGTCTCCAGGCATCGCGACGTAGCGGCCGGGTCGGCCGCACTGAAGAAGGCCTCGGTTCCCCAAAGATCGCAGGAAAGGTCCGCGCCTTCGCGGTCGGTGGCCGCCAGGGCCGGCATCGGGGCACAGATCGAGAACACCGCCAGTGTCAGGGCCAAGCGCATGCGGAACGTGTGGGTGGGCGACCTTCCTGCGAGCTTATGGGCTGTAGCTGGCCATGGCAACTCTGTGGCTGACCTTGTCAAAGCAATTCAGAGATGTCCCCTTCTCTCCAATTCAGAGATGTCCCCTCCGGCGAGGTCTTGTTGGCTGCGTGACGCTCGCCACAGCGGCCTCGCGCGGTCCTCGCCCCTCGCGATCGGAAACGAGGGCACCACGGGGGTCGGATTCCGGGCCAGGATGACCGACTGCATGGTATTCCTCGAATGCCCGACTCGATCGGCATGACCACTTTTCGGTGACGACGGTGTGCATATTGGTCCGGACATGACTGTTCGCTGGCTCGTCGGTACGGGTCGACAACGGTCGCTTCACCGAGCGTTGCGCCGTGCGTGCGCCCGAGCGCCCGGATGGTGAGGTTGCCGGGCGGCAACGAGCTTCAGACGTCTTGCTACGCGGTGCGCGAGTTCGACCTGCTTACCGTGAACCTGTTCGAGGTCGGCCAGCGTTGGCGCTTCGGCTTCATCCGCAGCTGCGACCTTCCCCGCTCGCGCTACAACGCCTACAGGACAAGCCAGCGCAAGCACTTGCTGGCTACAAGCGTGGCCGTGACATGGCCGCTTGAGCCGCCGTTCCACGATCAACCGTTCGACATCCTGCGCGACATTGTGCGGGAACGGCGACGGTGAGCGGCGAGAGCTCGACAGACCCGCTACGCGAGCGGCGCCGAACCAGATCTGTAGCCCGTGCCTAGGAGATACGACGACGCCGCGCGGCGGATCACGGAGCCGAGCAAGGTGCTCTTGGTGTAAAATCGGTACGTAGGAGTCTGGGCGCAGTGACCTGTAACCGAGGAGTGCACGGGCGCCACAGATCCCGATCGCCGAGGGCTGTTCATTGGTCATCCCCGCCCAGATCAAGGGCGGAGCATGCCGCCCGAGTCGTCGCGGTTCTCAAAGCCGACTGTGCCGGTGCCGGTACCTCAATCTCACGGTTTGCGACAGAACTGCTACGAGAAGGTCTGGTGCATCCCGATCGAGACCGGCGACGCCGAGTACACTGACGAGAATGAGCCTGCCGTATTACCACCAAGGGCAAGTGAACATCGAGCACGCGCTCGCGGAACCGCCCGACCGGGTTGAAGGAAACGGGCAGCGAAACCAAGTAGGCGGAAAATGATGTGGGACTTGCTCATATTGGCCTTCTGGCTGGCCGTGATCGTTGTGCTCATACGTTGGGCGATGGTTCTGTTTAGAAAACCGCGAGTGCGTCAGCAAGATGATCCAAACAGCGGTATAGGCAGCGGCGGTCGGACAATGACCGATACCCAGCGACTGCTGCAATCCATCGGTCAAAGGACGTTCCTTCGATGCCATGAGCGGGCACAAGCGAAACGAGACGAGTTCACCGTCGATGACCTGCTGGAATGCGATCCGCAGCTACGAGGCACAACCCCCAGTGCGCAGCGAACGCGGGTGAGCAAGCTCAAGCACATCGTGCGAGAGGGCTTGATAGAGGAAGCTCTGAGCTTGTGCGATCCGCGCCGGGGCCTTTGAGGCAGTGGCGACAATCGGCACGACCGGCCATCCTGCCGCAGCGCTTGGTGCCGCACTGACGACGCCGGATGCGTCCGCTTTCGCCGCGGCGCAGGACGGGCGCTCCGTCTTCAGCCCGTAGCACTCTTAGTCAGTCACGCGGGATCCGAATGTGACTCCCTTCAACAGACATCGGGTGCGCGCTCGAGCGGGCCGATGTGACTCGGCGACACGGTTGGGCGAGCGGAAGAACTCAGCGCGGGCCGGCGAGAATCCGGTCGACGAGGGCGTCCGCCTGGCGAACCGACTCGTGGAACAGGTCCGTCAGGATCGCGGAGATCAGCGCATTCGCCCGGTCCCGATCGCGGCCGCCAAGGTATCTGTCGCTGACCTCGATGCGGATGCCGGGCCGTCCGGCGTCTGCGAGAAGGCCGGAGTGCCCGACGAAGACCCACAGGCAGCCGCCCTCGGGCTTCTCCGGCTGGAAGTCGACCGCGCAGAGGAAGCTGCCGAATCCGGAGATCCAGCCCTGCGCGATGAGGGACTTCAGGAAGCGGCCGGGGTTGCGCATGGGCAAGTGGAAGGTACGGTTGATGTGGATGCCAGACATAAGCCGGTCGGGCATCTCGTTAAGCGTGCCGAGCGCGAGATCGCGGAGCGGGCGGTACGGCGGTCGCCGGGACTCGACGTCGAAATGTCCAGGATTGACGCTCACGCTCAGATGCCCGGCGCTGAAGGACGAGAGTTCGTCGCTGACATGCCAGATATTTGCGCCCTTAGCCTCATGATCGGCGAGGATCCCTCGTTGGGCCAGGGCAGCCGGGGAGGCCGCGCGCGGAACGAAGCCGTTTCCGCCGATGGCCACCCGCACGCTTTTGGATTCGGGCTCGATTCGCATTGGTAAGGTCTTCCTTCAACAAAGAAACGACGGCAATGGTCCGGCTAGGCGGCGGCAGTCGTCAAGGGCGAGGGCGATCTGGGTCCGACTTGGTGCCGGCGTCCTCAAGACGTCAGATGTGGGGATGCCAGACGTCGACACCTCGCTGGCGAGCGCGGCACCGCCCCGCGCTCTTGTTTGCCCGAGACTTGCGGTCGCGCGAACTTGCGACCACGAGGATCGCAGGCCGACAATGAAGGAGTTGCTACAAACGATGCGAGTCATGCTAGAGCCACTCCTATTGGCGCGCGTTTCGCCACACCGGGCGGAACGCAGGTCCGCGTCCCGTCAGCTGGCCGCGGTCACGTTGACCCTTGCGGCCGGTTGGGCCTCCGCGCAGGAGGACGATCACGGCGACACGGCAGGGTCGTCCACCGTCCTTGATGTCGGGCGACCGGTCGCTGGCGTACTCCATGGTCCTGAAGACGTCGACGTCTTCAGGCTCGATCTCATCGGCCGTACCGCCATCGAAGTCCGCGCGACCGGTCCCACCGACACTGACGGGGAACTCCTCGACAGCTCGGGCGCGCGTCTCGGAGCGGACGACGACGCGGGTCCCGGCGACAACTTCCGCATCGCGGCAGAGCTCTCGCCCGGCGTCTACTACGTCGCCGTTGACGGGAGCGCGGGCAACTACGCTGTGCACGCGCGGGTGCGCGAGGCTCTGGACCACGGCGATACGCGGGAGTCGTCGACGCTGTTGCGGCTCTACTCGATGGCGGAACTCGCGGGCGTATCCCCCGCCGTCCTGCTCGCCACCCCGGGCCGCATCTACCCCACCACCGATGACGTCGACGTGTTCCGCATCGACGTGACTGAAGACGGCACAGTCGTAGCGGTGCGGACCTCGCCGGCTGCGTTCGACACCTACGCCTGGCTCCTGGACAGCGCCGGCGACGAGCTCGCGTTTCACGACGGCGACGCCGGAGTCCGCTTCGAGCGGCACCTGGACGCCGGCATCTACTACGTGCGCCTGGGCGGGCACGAAACCGGCGCCTACCGGATCCTCGCGACCAAGTCGCTCGACCAAACGGCCGACGCGGGGCTGCGACCTCGGCTGATCTCGCCGGGGGCCATTGGTTTCGAGGGGGACGTCTGGGCCGCCAACGTTAGCTACGACTACATCTCCCTTCGCTTCGCCGAAGACTTCGACGACGACGGTGACGACGACCTCGTTCTGGCCGGGGGCGAACCCGAAGGCGGGCAGCCGGGGTCGGGAGCGATACTGCTCAACGACGGTGATTTCTCGTTCCGCGTGGCGGCGGGAGACCGGCCGACCGGCGTGCATCCGCGGAAAGTGCTACTCGCCGACTTCAACGGCGACGGCAAGAACGACATCTTCATTGCCGACCACGGTCACGATGCCCCTCCGTTCCCGGGCTGGTACAACCAGCTCCTGTTGCGAACGCCGGACGGCTACCAGGACGCCACCGACCGCTTGCCCGAGGACGGAACGGGCTTCTCCCACGGTGCCGCCGCCGGCGATGTGGACGGTGATGGAGACACGGACGTGCTCGTCGCCAACGCGTTTGGCGGCCCCACTAACGGGCCCTACTTCCTGCTTAACGACGGCACCGCCAACTTCGTCATCGACACGTTCCGGCTTCCCGAGGCACTGGCCACGAACGCCTTCAAACCATGGGCCGTGGAGCTTGTGGACCTTGACAGCGACGGCCGCGACGATCTCGTCGCCGGAACGACCGCGGACATGGGCGGCGCATCGACCGTCTACTGGGGGTCGGCGCGCGGGACGTACCGCGACGCCAGCACGACCCGGCTCCCCGAAGCCGCCTTCTTCGTGGCCCACGGAGCCGCGGAGGTGATCTCCATCGGCGTCAGTGACTGCAACGGCGATGGTCGGCCCGACCTTCTGCTTGGGGGATACGACGCCGAGACACTGAGCCGTCGCGGGGCACAGCTGCTGGTGAATCGGGGCGGGCGTACGTTCGCGGACATGACCGAGGCAGCCCTCGGCGACACGGCGTGGTCTCCGACGGAGGCGTGGCATGAGGGTCACCGCTTTTTCGACTTCAACCTCGACGGCACAGTAGACATCGTCCCACAGCACTACGGCTTCGGATCACCGACCCCCGCGATGCTCCGGCCCAACGTCCTCGCCTGGCTCAACAAAGGCAAGTGTCGATTCACCGCGCTGAGAACGACGGAGTTCGACAACTCACGCGCCTTGTGGCAGTTCACCTGGGGCACCCATGTCCGCGTCGGCGCCAGCTTCAAGACCATGTATTTCTACGGGGATGGCGCGCAGCTCACCGCGAATGCGGGGGTCGTTACCTCGACAGCCACGATCGCCGATGCGTTGGCGGGGAGCCTCGCGAGGGGCTACTAGTCGATGGCGCGCTTAGCTGCCTTGTCGTCGAAGCCCGGCAGCGGCCGCGTGTGCTTCTCGACGAACTGCCGCTCGAACTTCCCCGTCGATCCCACGGCACATCCAGATCCGTCGCGCCGCAGTCCGTCAGCACGGACGTGCGGTTGCGGCCGTTTCCGGCTGCAACCTCGTGCAACTCAACTCACGCGAGTAATCACCAGCCTCACGCTCCCTTGATTGTTGTCGTATCGCGCCCATGCATCGTTGGCGAACGCGTAGAGATAGCCATCCGCTTTGACGACAAACGGGCGTTTGGGGTTGCTGTGATTACAGGGCTGGAAGTAGGTATGAGGCAACGGACTACCGTCGTTTTTCACCGCCTTCGACTTCCCCCCGTCGTTCGCCACTACGCCGACTAGCTCGAACCACTTGGCGCCCTCGAGACGTTTCGTATTGGGGAGATCCGCCATTGTCTCTTTCGGCAACCACCGTTCCAGCTTCCCCACGAGGGAAAGGGCACCCCGAACCAAGTCTCCGCGCGTTAGGTCGTCATCCTTCTCGGTTCCACGCCAATCGCAAATGTCCCCTTTGTCCATCCACTCTCCCTCCGCGTCGAAGGAGTAGGCCTCACCGTTCTTGACGTACAGCCCCGTCCGGTTCCAACGCTCGCGCGCATGGATCTCGACCGTCGTTTGCTCGGCTGGCGGAAGCCGCTTGGTGGGCCAGTAGTCGAATGCGTTGATTAGCCGTGCCTGCTGCCTCGCGATCACGCTTTTGTCCAGCGATGGTTCACTGGCCGCGATCATCGGTGCTCTGCGAGGCCTGGATCGAAGCGCCGCGAACACGCCCTTGTACGACTGGTGCATCACCCCCAACGGGTTGCCCTTTATCTGCCCACTCACGCCGTTGTGAAACTGTAGGCCGGCCTGCTTGGCTTCATCGATCATCCACTCGAGCGCTAGATCCGACAGCGACGAGTCCTCGTACCCGCCACCAATGTCGCCGTGGACCCCCGGAAACCACTTCTCCCCTACGTCCCTGTCACTCTCGGCAAACGATGCCGGATCCCAGCGGCTCACGGTGAAGCTAGCGCGAATCTCATCGAGGGCCATTGCATGGCGCGCCGTCTTCACGTTTTCCCCGAGGGCGGTGTCATGGAATTCCCAGCGGTCCTTCCTGTCGAGCATTAGATTGGTGAATTCAAGCTCGTCGGGTATGCCGAGCGCGCCGACCGTATCCCACACACCCAGGAACCGCACCGGAACTGCCTTGCCTTCATTGTGGAGCTCGTCATCTGGCAGATGGACCTCAACTCTCTGGTCCTTGTCCGCGTACGCCTCATAGGCTCGCCCCACCGCCTCCCGTCTCGCCTGCAGGCTCGCGACGCTGCTGAGCGTCACCAGCCCTGGTCTCTTCAACATGCCCGCGACGCACCGCACGGTGAACGCGCCCCGGCTAAATCCCAGCAGGTACACGTCGTCTCCTGCTTCGTAGCGCTCCGCAAGCCAAAGGTAGACGTCGCGGATGTGGTCCTCCAAGCTGCCGCCGAAGGCGCCGTCTAAGATATTGGCTAGCCGTCCTCCCTCTGTACCTATGCCCGTGTGGTAGTACGCACACTGGTCGTTGCATTCGTCGTCCAGTGCACGGTAGAACTTGAACACGTTGGTCGGTGCTGGCTCCCCGTTGTCCTCCATGGTTGGCGTATTCCACGTGCCGTCGACGCATACAATCAGCTTCTTCATGTTGCCTCCTTAGTGCGGCAACAGCATACCCTTGGCCATCCTCTCCCTCTCCAGGTATGTAGGCGGAAGGCGGAAGTACCGGCCCTTGGTGCGACATACGAGAGCACGGCCGCCAGGACGCGTTTCGCTACCGTCACTCGAGTTGCGGGCTGGGGGAGATAGTCGGTCGGGTGTGATTCAGGGAGGGCTGACACTCTGGATCGCAGGGCACAGTGACGCGCCGGGCTCGTCGCGCCGCTATTCGATCTCATTCCAGCAAGCCCACACCTCCACCTTGCGGTCTTTCTCATCGCCTTCGTGGCAGGCTGGGCCCGCATCACCGCAATCCTCTTCCTGCGGAACGTCTGGAGGCCCGGTCGTGGTGATCACAACCGTGCGATGTGCGTTGAACAGCTCCCGGGCCCCCGGCACACTCCCGAGGTGCTCGCCCGCCCACGTCCGGAACCACTCCGCTCGCCGGCGTCCTAGCTCTTTGTTGGATCCGCCATCGCGGTATCGCAGGAAGTCGGTCCCGCCGATCAGCAGGAGACCCTCCAAACTGTACCCAGATGGAATGTTCGTGAACTCTATGGCGACCTCGGTCAGGGACGCCCTGACGTTCTTCCACTCCTCTGTCTTCAGATCCTCCTTCGTTGGAGTATGTCCGGCGGGAGGGAATCCGAAAATCCTGCCAACACGACGATACTCGCATGGCCCTGTACGTGCGGGAGAGCTCGAGTCCCTGAACGTGAACTGGTAGGTCCCATGACCGGTCGCCGCCTGCCTGGGTGGGCTTGGTTCCGGGCGCGGCGTTGTAGCTACGATGACCGCACACAGCACCGTCGAGCAGACTAGAAACGCGGCGAGGAAAGTTCCCACCAAATGACCGACGTCGCTAGACAACGTGCGCTATTCCAACTTGTCGGTCTGCGACGCAAAGACGACCGGCACCGAAAACCGTATACGGTTGTGCTGCGACGTGCTGTCCTTGGTCTCTGCCCCGGATTCGCTGCTTCCGCCGGCACTGACTTTCGCCGTAAGTCCGAGCACCTGCAGGATGGATCCGGTACTGATCTCGCCCCCTGCACGTCGTTCCTTACTACGCTTTTCCACTTCCTCAGCGTTTGCAATGAGAGCGAGATCGAACTGCACTTCGGTCTTGCCTTCCCCGACGACGTCCCCTATCCGGCTCAATGAGACGAATCCGCTTCGTCCTAGCCCTCCGCCTACGTCGCGAGCACGGCCAAGCGTGGCGGCCTCGTCCACTCCCACCATGATGTCGGACAATGAATCTCGAACGAAGTCTCGCAAACCGGCGCGAGCGGCCCTCTCCATCTCAGACAGCTTCTCGGTTTCCGACTTCTGCCTCAGTTGCTCTGTGGCGTCGCCCAGCTTTTTCTCGGCGACGTCCCGTCGCCTTACGGCCTCCGCGGCGGTGTCGACCGCGTCGCGGCTGCGCTGTTGGGCGACGGTGGCCGTGTCGATGGCCTCGCTCGCCAGCGTTCGGGCGGTCGCCGCGTCCTCTTGGTGTGACGCCACCTCTTCTCGCAAGGCCGTTCTGTCCGTCTCAGCCGCGGCCAGTTCCTGCTCCAAGTCCGCTTGGTTTTTGCGCGACGCTCCCAGTTCCTCTGTTAGCGATCGGATCCTTTCTCGAAGCTCCGCATTGGATTCGCTTCCGTCGTCAGCCACACGATCCTCCCATACACAACCACACGATCTGGCCCGGCCTATTCCGAAGTGCCACTACGGGCGAGCAGCCAACATGAACACGGTCCCAACGAGGGCCGTTGACAAGCTGATCGCTAGTGCCACTAATAGCAAAGTCACCAACGTCTTTCCCTTGGACACTACCGAGGCGTTCAAGTCCGCGACAGCGCTTTGCACATCCGCCAGGTTTTCCGCCGCTCGATCTGAAATCGCCGACGACTGATCCATCGCCTCGTCCATCGCTTTGACAAGCCGCTGCACTCTTCCAGCCGTCGCCGCTAGCCGCCCCTCCATTTCCGCGAGTAGATTCCGAACTCGTTGCTGATCGGGCATCGAAACGGCGGGCTCGGGTCGGTCCCCTTGTGAGGGACCTTCTGGCGTTCGGTCTTTCAGCGCATCGAGCGTCGGCTTGACTTGCCTGATTGCCCGCGCCGCGTCGAGAATCTCCCGCTCCCGATCCAATCGCCATTTCTCAATGACCACGTCGGGTTGATCGACACCTGCCTCTATCAGGCTGTTCCGCAACAGGCCCTCCACTTCGTCGTCAGAGGTTGATTGTCCCATTCCTGCTCCCCCTTGATCCTCGATAGCGGTTCACTGTTTTCGGAGGAACCAACCGAACGTTCGAACAGGGACGACCTAGCATGGGAGTGAGCGCGGTCTCGGGTGCCTCTTTTGCGAGACAGCTTCGGCTCGTCCAAGTCGATTTAACATATTGTCATGTCCACTTGGCGGGGGCCAAGTACGTAGTTACTGGTATGGAGATGGCAAAAGAACTGGCCTGGTTGCGCCACTTTCAGTCGGAGGTCGAATACGCTGCAACCCGACACCGGGGCAGCGATACCGGATTTGGCAGCGCCGTCCTAACACGCACTGATGTCTTGTGCGGGTGGGCTTATAGGGTGAACGCCGAGGACCACTGGCTCCGTCTCATCTCGCGGATCGCGGCTTGATCCACCATCGCGGATATCGGCAACCTGACGATTGTTCCAGCTTTGGTCCACGGGGAAACCATGCTTGACGTCTTACTACCCCCGCTAGTGACGGCGACCGGTGGCGCAGCTGTCGTGGCGGCCCTTTTTACCGTTGGCAGTTACCTTCTGCGTGACCGCGGCAAAGACAAGAGTGATGAATCCCGGCAGCTCAGAGACCTGATCCTTAATCGGATTGTCCACGGCGTACCGGTCTCTAGGAGCGATGTTTCCCGATTCGCCAGTGCGCGCGGGCTCTCTAGCTCGGAGGCGCACGATGCCGTTGAGCGCTTGTACAGCGAAGAGTTGTCGGACGTCATCACTGCCGAAGTGCTCCAAACGGTTGGAAGCCTACTCGGCGAGCTCGAGATGCAGCAGCCGTACGAGACCCTGCCTGCGGAGGTCCGGCAGTCCCTTGTACGGCTGAACAAGCTCGTTCGTGCCGAAACCCGGGATGAGGAAGACCGGCAGGTGCTGACGCCGATCGTGAGTACGCTGACCAACTACGCAGGGCTAGAGAAACAAAAAAGGCGGCAAGCGGCGCACGTCATTGCGGCGTACGTCATTGGCGTGGCGAGCGTCATCCTCGGCGGTACTGCACTTTTGTACACGCCCTCGCCCGCAGAGTTAGCGAACCACATCGTCGACGCGCTTCAAATCGCCTCGCGATCTGATGAGTAGGGGCTCGAACAGACTGCAATCGAACAGGCTGGAGGCGCGCATCCTCGTCGAGGTCGAACGCATTGCCTTGTCTGTTTCCGGGACGGCACACTAGTGCAAACCGGGATTGCTGCATTTGGTTCGCTGCCCGATAGTCAAGCAGCCCGGGTCGTAGGATTACGCGATGGGGGAAGGTAATGAGTGAACTGATCTGGGTCACCTTGGTGTGGCTGTTCCTTGTCGGCGTAGGCTGGCCCGCGGTCGCCATCCTCCGAAACAGCGAACGGACGGAGTTGCGGGCGTTCAATCTGCCGAGAGGATCCGTGCGCGGCGTACTGGCACTGGCTATCGTCGGGTCGTTCGTGGTCTTTCTGGTGTTCGCACCGTTTCTGGGCAGTGCCGCCGACGCCACCATCGTCGACAAGGTTCTCGTGGCGTTCGGCACACTAAGCGGTTCCGTCACGGGGTTCTATTTCGGTGGACGGGCGAGCACGCCATCGCCTGCGCCAAGAGGCCCCGACGACTGAGGACGTTCGCACAACGGACAAACGGGCTGCGCCGTGCGGGAGTGGGCGTTCGCGGCTGAGAAGAAACGAGCAAGCTGCGACACGGCGGATTCGCGTCTGCTACGCGCCCTCGCATGCTGCTCAACGACGATGCGCGAGGCACCGCGCAGTGTCAGCGCATTTCCCCACCGCCGTGACATTGCTCGCGTTTGACGTGCGCTTGACTGCGTGCCAGTGTAGGTACAGTCCCAATCCCACTCCGACGATGCAACCCCGACTCCTTGGATCCGGCACGTCTCCCCGGTCGCTCTGCGCCTTCCTGAGTTTCGCCACGAAGGACGCAGCGCTTGTCGAGGTGTTCAGGAACCGCATCGGCAAACAGTACCCGGGAGTCGAGCTTCTCGATCACGCCGTCAAAGACGGCTACGAGGAGGACTGGCAGGAGGAGTGCGCGAGGAAGATCGATCGGTCGGAGTGGCTCATCTGCCTCATTGGGCATACGACCCACCGCAGTCGGGCGGTCGCTTGGGAGATCGACCGCGGTCTGTCGCTCGGCAAGCGCATCGTGGCTGTCAACCTGAGCGCCCACGCGGGCCCGGTTCCGCAGATCCTGGCGCGCAACGCGATTGAACCGCAGCAGGGCATCGGCGGCATTGCATTGTCCGCGCCTGCGGCACCCGAACGGGGGGCGAATGGCCGCGCCGAGTGACGAGGAACTCGATGGGATCATATTCGGAGGCCGGTCCTCGGGTGACCAGCCGGGCGTCGAGGTCCTCATGGAGCAATACAGGCTCTTCGTCGAGACTTCGGAGCGACTCGTCGCGAGACGCCAGGTCGTCAACACGTTCTTTCTCTCGGCGAACGCCCTAGCGTTGTCCGCGCTCGGCCTGATCGCCAAGGAGGTATCGCACAGTCCGCTAGCGGCCATAGGCATCGTCGCAGTATCGGCGGCCGCACTCCTGCTCTGCGTAGCCTGGAAGAGACTGGTGCGCTCCTACGCCCAGCTCAACGGCGGCAAATGCGCCGTCATCGAGCGTCTCGAGCGCCGTCTGCCCGCCGCACTCTTCTCCGCGGAGTGGGTGGCTCTCGGCAAGGGCAAGGACCCGAAGGTGTACAAACCGTTCACAGCCACGGAACAGCTGGTCTCCGTGATCTTCATCGTGCTCTACGGCTTGGCCGCGTTGTTCACGGTGGGGTGGATCGCCGCGTCCTATTCGTGATTGTGGGAGGCTTACGGAGTGCATCGTGCGGGCGTCCGAGCTGATCGCTGTAGATCCGCCACGAGTTCCCGGTCGACCGGCATCAACTGTCCCGCCATGCCGGCATGGCAAGCAGACGCGTCTATCTGAGCTTCGATTTCGACCACGACGATGAGTTGCGCGGCAGCTTCCTGGCGCAGGCTCGTTGCCACTCGCCACATGAAATAGTCGACTGCTCGCTGCCGGCCGCCGTCGACGGCCGGTGGACGCGAGAAGCGCGCAGGCGGATCGCGCAAGCCGAGATCGTCGTCTTCATCTGCGGCGAGAACACACACACCGCCAACGGCGTAGAGGTCGAGATGACCCTCGCACAGCAACTCCAGAAGTCCTATTTCCTGCTTAAGGGGCGACGGCACCGCACCTGCTCGAGACCTCGAAGCGCCCGCCGCTCTGACGTCATCCACCGTTGGTCGTGGCGGCGCATCAACGCGCTGCTCGAACCATGAATGGTTCTTGCACCACCCGGCCGAGGCGAGCGACAAGAGTCAACTACCCGGAACACACCTACGTTGGCTGGTGTTCGTGCCGCGGCAAGCGCGGCTTGGGGATACTGATCGCGCCGAAGAGGAGAACACTACGAAATGAGAACTCACGGACGACTGGCGGCATCCTGCCGAGTGGGGCGGCACCCATGGCTGGTTCTGTTTGCCTTGGTAGTTCCACATTGGGCTCGCTATGGAGCTGTGACGGCGCTCGCATCGATTCTTGGTGCACCGGCCTTTGCCGACAACATCGGCAACACCCCCGAAGCCGCTACCTCCGATCGGGCGGATCTCCTACAGAACTTTCAGCCGTTGCCCGTAGCGGCTCGGGCCGGGCCTGCCCGATGCTGCGACTCCACGCATGCCGGACGCAGCACGATGGCGGAGGCCGTCAGCCACGACCAGAGCTTCAAGTACCTGATCGTCTCGTCCCGCGAGACGCGTCGACCTATCCGCGCGACTCGCTGGCGCTCTTCGCGCCCGTCGAGGCGCCGCGGCCGGCGGACGACGTGCGAATCGTGCCGGTTCGCCAGGAGCAGCTCAAGGACAATCTCGGCGGCCGCTACCGGGCGCTCGACGCACCTGCTCGTGGAATGGGCCGACGGCCGCCGCGAAGCCGTCGTGTTCGCGCTGGAGGAGGAGTCGGACTGGCGGCGGTTCTCGCCGCGCGGCCTGCCCCGCTACTGCCTTGACCTGTTGATGCGAGGGGTTCCCCCGCGCGCTCCCCGGCTGAAGGCTCTCCGAGATGCTCGGGACCGACCGCGTGGTGCCCGTGACGATCTTCCTGCGCGCCGCCGGGCGCGCGCCGAGGTCGCTGGTCCTCGGCACCGAACGGCACCGCTACCTGGTCTTCGAGTACGTCGCCTGCAGCTCGCCGAGATGCCGGCGGCGCAGTGGCTGGACAGCGGCAACCTGGTGGCGCGCCTCAATCTGCCGAACATGGACGGCGGGGCGGTCGACCGGGTCGACGTCTACGCCAGCGCGGTGCGCGGCCTGCTCGAGCTGGAGGCGGACGGCGCCAGGCAGGCGAAGTACCTGGACTTCATCGACATCTACGCCCGGCTGACGGAGAATGAAGAGCATCGCTACCGGCGGTGGTACCCCGAGGAGGCCGACATCGTGACAGGATTCCTACAGCGGGCCCGCGACGAGGGCATCGAGCAGGGCATGCGCGAAGGGCGCGCCGAGGGCGAGCGCGCGGTGCTGGCACGCCTGCTCCGGCGGCGCTTCGGGCCGCTGCGAGGCGAAACGGCCGAGCGGCTGCGGCGGGCCACCGAGGCGGATTTGGAGGCGTGGGCCGACAACGTGCTGGACGCGGGCACCCTCGACGAGGTCTTCGGCACCGCTCGCTAGCAGACCGCATACGGGGGAGCGGGGTGCGCGGACGTCCCCGTCCGCATTCCACCGTTGCACAGGAGTCGGGACGCGCCGGAGAACGCTGAGCTACGTGTGTAGCGATGTGGCGCGGGGGTGACGGTCACTTCTGCCCACTGGTGGAACGGTAAGGATCAGTTTTTGGGCGGGATGACCTGACCCTCCGCGGTGCGAGAACCGGTGTACCACGCCTTTGTCGTGCCTAGCGAGCGGTCGGTAGCCGAAGCGCTCCAGCGTGTCGCGGACGAAGGCAGACGTCTCGGTCCCGGACATCGAAGTCGACGGCCTCCCGAATCGCCGAGGCGCTCCTCAGCTACTCCTTGGGCACGGGACGATCCGCGCTGGGTCGCCGGCCTGGCGCCTCCTCTGGGGCGAAGAACGTGAGGCGTCGCGCGGGTGGTCGACGACGGGCGCCCGGAGCCGGTTCGGTGCAAGCCAGCCGTAGTGGCGATCCGGACCTCGGGAGCGGAGTCGCTACCTGCGAAGGCTCGCGAGCTTGCGGTACAGAACTCGTTCGCTGATGCCGAGTTTGCGTGCCAGGTCGCGGCGGCTGCCGGCGTGTCTGGCGAGCGCATCGCGAAGGAAGGCCTGTTCGGCTTGTGCGAGTGTGAGGGAGTTGCCTTCATCGGCCGGACCGCCGGCGGAGTCGTCCTGGCACCGTTCGGGCAGATGGTTCGCGTCGATACGGTCGCCGTCGGCGAGTAGGACGGCGCGTTCGACGATGTTGCGCAGTTCGCGGACGTTTCCGGGGAAGGCGTAGCGCTGCAGGCAGTCGAGAGCGGCCGGTGCGAAGGATTTGTTCCGGTAGTTCAGCCGACCGAGCATGGCGTTGACGAGCAGGGGGATGTCCTCGCGACGGTCGCGCAGCGGCGGGAGTTCGATCTCGAACACCGAGAGGCGGTAGTAGAGGTCTTCGCGGAATAGGCCGTCGGCGATCATCCGGGCGAGGTCCTTGTTGGTGGCGCAGATCAGGCGGAAGTCGGCTTCGCGCCATTCCGTGCTCCCAACCGGCCGGTAGCGACGTGTTTCGAGGAGGCGCAGGAGTTTGACCTGACCGGCGGGCGGCATGTCGCCGATCTCGTCGAGGAACAGGGTGCCGCCCTCGGCGGCGGCGACGAGCCCGTCCCGGGCGGCGAGCGCACCCGTGAAGGCGCCCCTCGTGTGGCCGAAGAGCTCGGCCTCGAGCAGCGACTCGGGCAGCCCGGTGCACTCGACCGGCACGAACGGCTTGTCCCGCCGGGAACTCAGCTCGTGAACGCTCTGCGCGACGGCGTCCTTGCCGGTGCCGGTCTCGCCGTAGAGCATGAGGTGGACGTCGCTGCCGGCAGCACGTTCGGCCAGGTTGAGCATGGCCTGGAACGACGGCGACGTGCCAACCATGCGGTCGTGGGCCGGCACGGTCGCGGCGATGTCGGATGGGTGCATCTGTTCGATGTAGAAGCGCACCTCGCCGGCCGCGTCCTTGACGGGCCACATTTCGACGTTGACGTACTCCTCGCCGCGGGGCGTGTGGTGGATGTGCAGCGCCACGGAACGCTGGCCGGTCTCCCGGCACGCCCGCAGCGGGCAGGTTTCCCCAACGAGGTCGCACGGCACGCTGTTGCCGTGCGAAACCTCGTGGCAGCGGCGTTGCAGCGGGGTGCGGTCGGCTAGCCCGTAGACCGTGCGGTACAGGTCGTTGGCGACGACGATGCGGTAGTCGTCGTCGAGCAGGATCGCCGGGTGGGGCAGCGCCTGCAGGACGGCAGCGATATCCGGCAATTGGGTCATGTATGCCGATTATGGCATGAACGCGCGGATGGCGCTGCCGAAAGTGTCAGTCCGCGAGTCTGTTGAATGGCGGCTACTGTGGTAGTAAGCAATTGAAAGTAAAAGAAACTGAGGTAGTGGCACGGGATGTGCCTTGGGCATGGCAGATCGGAACGACAGAGGACGGCTGGCCATGGTCGAAGTTGCACAGGCTCCCTACCAGGAGCGGCTCCACGTCGCCGAGCCCCGGGGCTGGCTGTCGCGCTACTGGTTCAGCCAGGACCACAAGGTGATCGCGATTCAGTACGGCGTGACCGCCATCGCGGTGGGACTGTTCGCGGTTGTCCTGTCGGGGCTCATGCGGTTGCAGCTTGGGTTTCCCGGGGCATTCGACTTCATCGTGCCCGAGAACTACTACCAGTTCGTCACGGTGCACGGGATGATCATGATCGTCTACCTGCTGACGGCACTCCTTCTCGGGGGCTTCGGCAACTACCTCGTGCCGCTCATGCTTGGCGCCCGCGACATGGTGTTCCCGTCTCTGAACATGCTGAGCTACCACACCTACCTGCTCTCGGTCGTCCTGTTGTTCGCGAGCTACCTGGTTCCGGGCGGGCCGACGGGGGCCGGGTGGACGATGTACCCGCCGGCGGCCGTCACGCCCGGTACGCCGGGCTCGGGAGCCGGCATCCTCATGATGCTGGCCTCGCTGGCCGTGTTCGTGGTCGCGTTCACGATGGGCGGACTGAACTACGTGACGACCGTCCTGCAGGCGCGGACGCGCGGCATGACGCTGATGCGGATGCCGCTCACCGTGTGGGGGATTCTGCTTGCGACCGTTCTCGGGCTGTTCGCATTCCCTGCGCTGCTCGTGGCGGGGGTCATGATGGCGCTCGACGCCAGCATCGGGACGAGCTTCTTCATGCCGGCCACGGTGGCCCACGGCGGCGGAGGGAGCCCGCTGTTGTTCCAGCACCTGTTCTGGTTCTTCGGCCATCCAGAGGTCTACATCGTCGCGCTTCCGACCTTCGGGATCGTCTCCGACGTCCTCTCCGTTCACGCGCGGCGAGCCATCTTCGGCTACCGGATGATGGTGTGGGCGACGGTGGCGATCGCGGTGCTCAGCTTCCTGGTCTGGGCGCACCACATGTACGTGAGCGGCATGCACCCCTACTTCGGCTTCTTCTTCGCGGTGTCCACGCTGATCATCGCCGTCCCGACGGCGATCAAGGTGTACAACTGGACGCTGACGCTCTGGCGGGCGGACATCCGCTTCACGCTGCCCATGCTGTTCAGTCTGGCGTTCGTGATCACGTTCGTGGTTGGCGGCCTGTCGGGACTGTTCCTGGGGAATGTGATCGTGGACGTGCCGCTGTCCGACACCTACTTCGTGGTGGCCCACTTCCACATGGTGATGGGCGTGGCGCCTGTGCTGGCGATCATGGGCGGGATCTACCACTGGTTTCCGCTGATGACCGGGAGGCTTCTCGATGACCGCCTGGGGCATGTGCACTTCTGGGTGACCTTCCTCGGCACCTACGCGATCTTCTTCCCGATGCATTACCTGGGGTTGATGGGCGTGCCGCGTCGGTACTACGCCTACCCGGACTACGCGTTCATTCCAGACAGCGTTGCGACGCTGAACCAGTGGATCTCGGTCCTGGCCATCGCCGTTGCGCTGGCGCAGGTGGTCTTCCTCTGGAACCTCGCCTGGAGCTGGCGCCGGGGTCGTCGCTGCGAGCACAACCCATGGCGGGCGGCGAGCCTGGAGTGGCAGGTGCCGGATGTACCGCCCCGACACGGGAACTGGCGCGAGCGACTGCCCGTGGTGCGCCGGTGGGCGTACGACTACGCCGTGCCGGGGGCGAGAGAGGATTTCGTGGCGCAGACGCAGGCGAGGCCCCGGTAGGCCATTGCGGCCGAGTCCAAGGTAGCCGTGACGCCGTCACCGGTCGGTTACCTCGCCGACAATAGTGTTCCCTGAACTTCGGCTCTCGGACCCCCACATGAAGCTCGCACCGCATGCCTTCGGTTGTCTGGCGCTATGCGCGGTGGCCGCGTGGACCGGTCAGGCGCACGCGGACACCGGCGAGTTGCTGGTGACGGTTGCCAGCGTGGAGAACCGGCCGCTGGCGGGTAGCACGGTCACGGTCGAGCCCCGAACAGGGGAGAAGCGGAAGGCCGCCGCCGACGCCGCGGGACGCGTCGTGGTCCGCGACCTCCCGACGGGCCTGTACCGCGTCGCGGCCGAAATGCAGGGCTTCAGCCCGGCGGCGGACCCGGCCGTCCGCGTCGTCCGCGGCAAGACCGTCCCGGTCTATCTCGTACTGCCCCGCAGCCAAGACGAGGCCGTCGAAGAGGTGGTGGTCGTGGCCGACGCGGTCCGACGTGACGCCCACGGCGGCGTCGGCTCGTCCTACCTGGACCGTGAGCACCTGCGCACGGCGACCGGCAGCGGCGCCGACGTCCTGCGCGCCCTCGACGGCCTGCCCGGGCTCCACTCCACGGGCGAGTTCGCGAGCTTCACCGTTCGCGGACGCGGCCCCCGCGACAACCTGATCCTCGTCGACGGCTTCCCGTACGACAAGGTCGTGCACTTCGACGAGTCCCTCGGCGAACAGGAGGACATCGAGGGCGGCGGGCGGTTCTCGATCTTCGCGCCCAACCTAGTCGAGGGTGTGGAGTTCTCGCCCGGGGGCTGGAGCGCAGCGTACGGGGGGCGCAACGGCTCGCTCCTGAAGCTTGGCGTTGCCAAGGGCAATCCAAGCCCGACAGCCAGTGTCAGGCTCGACATGGCCGGACTGGAACTGGTCTACGACGGCCCTAGCGGCTTCCACGAGGACACGTCGGTCATCGCATCCGCGCGGCGCTTCGACTTCGGTCGACTGTTCGAGATCGTCGGCGAGAGGGACATCGGCAGCCCGGTGATGACCGACCTGATCCTCAAGACGCACACGCGGATCGATCCCGCCAATGCGCTCGACGTCCTGCTGCTGTACACGCCGGAGCGGTCGGACCGAACCGTTGGCCACGTGGTCCACTCCGAGAACCTGGAGGACCGGGAACTCCTGCACACGTCGCAGGACAGCGTGCTCCTCGGCGTCACGTGGACCCGGATGTTCGGCGAGGACGGGACGCTTGAGAACCGCCTCTACTTCCGGGACACCGACAAGACGAGCCGCGAGGGCGAGGCGTACCCGTTCTCGAATCCGGTGCCACTGCCGGCGAGCGAGGTGCCTGTGCGCGAGGACATCCTCAAGCTCACCGAGGTCGAAGCGGAGACCGGCTTCCGAAGCGACCTGTCGATGGGCAACCGGTGGGGACAGTTCGGCACGGGGCTGCGCGTCGCGGACCTCGACCTCGCGTTCGCCACCGTCCTCGACGGCCCCTGGATCCGCTACGTCCACGACGCCCGCGACTTCCACAGCGATCCCGCCGACCGCTTCGTCGTGCTGACGCCCGATGACACCGACTCCGCGTTCAAGCGGCGCGAGCGCCAGTATGCTGCCTACGCCGAGCAGGTGTTCGGCGGGGACCGCTGGGACTTCCGCGCCGGCGTCCGCTACGAGCACGATGGATTCTCCGGCCGGGGCCACGTCTCGCCCCGCCTGTCGGCGAACTACCGGCTCTCGCCGAGCACGAGGCTCGCGGCCACCGCGGGCACCTCCTACCAGTCGCCACGCTTTCTCGAGCGCGCGGCGGATCCGGACAACTTCGGCCTGCGCAGCGAGCGCGTGGACCATCTGAGCCTCGGCGTCGAGCGGCGGCTCGGCGACAACTGGAACGTCCTCGTCGAGGCGTACCGCCAGCGGCTCGCCGACCTGGTCACCGAGGGCGACGCGGTCACCGGCGTCGCGACCAACGCCGGCGAAGGCAGGTCCTTCGGCGTGGACGTCGTCGCCAACCGGCGCTTCGGCAACGGCTGGTCGGCGAACGCCGTCTACTCCTTCAACGACTCGACGCGCGACGACCGGGACGGTCTCGGCGACTACCCACCCGACTACAACCACCGGCACATCGTCAGCGTCGGCGCGCGCTGGGAAATAACGCAGCGCTGGCAGGCGGGGTTCCGGTGGAAGTACGCGACCGGACGTCCGCGCGACGAGTACGTCGTGCACGAGGACGTGCTGGCCGGCATCGGGGGGCCTCTCCGGTACTCGCAGGAGTTCGTGTCCAACAACACGGCGCGCTGGGACGACTTCCACACGCTCAACGTGCGTTTGGACTACCGACGTCCGGTAGGCCCGGTGGACCTGGTCGCGTTCCTCGACATCCTGAACGTCTACGGCGGCTCGGCGACGGACGAGCTGGAGTTCAATCCGGCCACCGGAACGATCGCGGCAGACGACGGCGACGTCTTCCCGCTGATCGGCATCCGGTTTGAGAAGACTTGGTAACGGCCATCGCGATTCCCCCACGGGGCATGCGGGCGCACAATGACACGGTCGGATACACGGCCTGAATCCGCATGAGGATCCAGACCTTGCTGGTCGAAGACAGCCTTTCGCTGGCCGACACCGTGGTCGCCTACCTTGCGCTCGAAGCAATCGATTGCGACCACGCGGCGAGCGGTCCCGCCGGTCTGCGGCTGGCGCAGAGCAACACCTACCACGCGATTCTGCTCGACATCAGTCTGCCCGGAATGAATGGCCTCGACGTTTGCGCAGCCTTGCGCCGCGAAGGCGTCGATGTGCCGGTCCTCATGCTCACCGCCCGCGACACCTTGGCCGACAAGCTGGCCGGGTTCGACGCCGGCACCGATGACTACCTCGTCAAGCCGTTCCAGCTCGAGGAGCTCGTCGCCCGCATCCGGGCCTTGGCCCATCGGCGCAGTGGCCGGGCGAAGCGGCTGCAGGTCGGCGAACTTGAGCTTGACCTCTCCGCGCGGACCGTGGTCCGCGCCGGCCGCGTGATCGAGCTTGCCCCCGCCGGATGGACCCTGCTCGAGGTCCTCATGCGCAACTCGCCCCACGTCGTCAGCCGGGCCGAGCTCGAGGAAGCGCTCTGGGGCGGCGCCGACCTGCCGGACAGCGACGCGCTCAAGGTCCACCTCTACCGGCTCCGCCAGAAGGTCGACAGGCCGTTCGCGTTCGCGATGATCCGAACGGTCGCCAACCACGGCGTGGCGATCCGGGGTCCCGATGGGTAGCGGGGACACCGCGTCACGCAGCATGCGTCGCCACCTGCTCTGGTGGATCTGCGGCAGCGGCGTGATGCTGGTGCTCTGCTACACGGTGCTGCTGGAGCTGTACCTGGACGTCGGCGTGAGGCTACGCGCCGGTAACGACCTCGCGCGGATGGGGGCCGACTATGCCGCGCGTTACGCGGCCGATCCGGCCGCAGCGCTGCCGACGGGCCCGGACGTCGCAGCCTATCGGGTGGCCGCCGACGTGCCCGAAGCGGTCCGCGGGATCTTTCCCGCCGACGCGTACCGGCACGGCGAGGTCGCCACGGCCCACCCCGACGGCACCGGGTGGGAGCCGGCCTTGGGCGCCATCCTGCCCGCCTGCCGGATGGCGCCGTGCGAAACGGTCTTCCTCTACAGCCATCGGCTCGACGAGCGGGAATGGCTGTATCTCGTGCGGGGCCTCGCCGTCAGTCCGGCGCAGCATGCGGAACACGACCGCGTCGAGAACGCCGCGCGGGCGCTGGGCGCGTTGCTGGCCGCCGCGCTGGCGGTGTTCACCTTCCTGCTCGTCAACCGCACACGCCAGCCGGTGGAGGCGCTTGCGCGCTGGGCCGATGACCTCGACCCGGAGGGGCTGCGGAATCCGCCCGACTTCCGGTTCCGGGAACTCAATGCGGTGGCAGCGCGACTCCGCAGCGCGTTCGTGCGACTGTCGGAGCACGTCGCGGAGGAGCAGCGCTTCCTGCGCCACGCGAGCCACGAGTTGCGCGCGCCGCTGGCCGTGATCTCGGGCAATCTCGAAATCCTGGAGAAGATCAGCCGGCCGGAGGGACGCGACGAGCCCCAGGGGGAGGCTCTTGCCAGGTTGAGCGCGGCGACGCTCGACATGCGGCAGTTGACCGAGACGCTCCTCTGGCTGCATCGGTCCTCCGAACGCCCGCTGACACCGGAAACTGTCGACCTGAACGCGCTTGTCCACAGGCTCGTCGAGGAGAACCGCTATCTGCTGCGCGGCAAGGCGGTGGAGGTGGAGGTCGGCGGCGACGCTTCGCGTATCGAGGCTCCAGCCACGCCCTGCCGGATCGTGGTCGCCAACGTTGTCCGCAACGCCTTCCAGTACACCGACACGGGCCGGATCGGCATACGGGTCGGCACCGCGAATATCACCATCCAGAACAAGAACGTGTCGCGCGTCGACGACTGGATGCCCGGCTCTGCCGGGGACTACGGTTTCGGGCTCGGCCTGGAGCTGGTGGAGCGCATCTGCGCGCGGCTCGACTGGACGTTCACGTGGACCCCCTCCGGCACCGGCTGGTCCACAACGGTGCGGTTCCGCCGCTGAAACCGGTGCCGACGCCGTTGCGCCGGTCAACGGCGCCATTGCCAGGAACAGACCGGTTCCCTACCGGCTGTCCGGTGCAGGCGGGAGGAGTTCGAGAGCGGCGGAACGCGGATGGCGGCGGAGGTCCTGAAGTCGGTCGACTGGTCCGGCTGTCGCCGTGCCGTAGGCGGATGACGTCGGTGTGCCGCCAGGCTACCGACTTTCTACCATCCGTAACTCCTGAGGAGGGCCACCGCTTCCTCTACGGTCAACGCGAGCAACGCGACCCCCATCAGCACGGCCAATGCCAACAGTGCCCAAACCGTGCCATACCTGCGCTGTACCAGGACCAGCACGAAGCCGACGACGACCAGCGCGGCAATCCACACGATGAACTCGATGGCGACCCACTCCGGGACTTGCACCGTCAAACCCGCCGGGTTGGCCACGATTTCGGCGAACACCGCCCCCACGACGATGAGTGCGAGGGCCACGAGAATGAGCGGCGCGGCAAGCAGGAGCAGGCTCCGCCTGCGCCTCTCAAGCTGGTCGGCGCCGGATCCGAGCTGCACAGGCCGCTTTCGGGCCATTCCGGTCACACTCTCCCGGACGGTGCGCGCCTGGTCGCCACCGCGGGCAAGCCCGCCCCAAGGCAGGACACCCCCGCGCCGGCTGCCGCAGAGGCCACTCTGCGTATGCTGTGTGGAGTGATCTCCTCCTCCCCCCGCGAACCGCCGCCGGGCCGGACGGCTGACCCTAGGAACCCCGAACGAGACGTACCTTAACCGATGAATAGTTTCCTTTGTGTGCTCGAATGCGGCGATTCCGTTCTATTTCAGTGCCTCCATGTTCATCACCGTGGTGCCGGAGCGGGTGCGCTTGCTGTGCCTCCGCAGCGTTCTGTGTGGCGCGTGGGCCGTGGGAAGCGGTGGAAAGACGTTCTTTTTACGTGCCCGGCAAGGAGCTTGCATTCCCTTCGCGCGGCTTTCGAGCGAGAATCGCGGCGATCCCGCCAACGGTAGGGGGTGTGCCGATGGGAGAGTCCGGCGACCTGCAGCGCGAGGTGCGGGCGCTCAGGGACCGCGTTGCGGCACTGACCGCCGCCGTGCTTCGCGTCAGCGACAGCCTCGACCTCGCGACGGTTCTGCAGGAGGTCGTCGACAGCGCCCGCGCGCTTACGGCGGCACGCTACGGCGTCATTTGCACGGTCGACGCGGCGGGGGACGTGCGCGACTTCGTCACGTCCGGGTTCACCGCCGAGGAGAAGCGTCGCTTTGCCGAGTGGCCGGACGGTCCGCGCCTGTTTGCGCATTTGCGCGACCAACCCGGACCCTTGAGGATCGCGGACCTCCCGGACTACGTGCACGAGCGCGGGTTCTCGCCGGAACTGATGCGCTCGAAGACGCTGCAGTCGATGCCCATGAGCCATCGTGGGGTGCCGGTCGGCAACTTCTTCCTGGCGGAGAAGGAGGACGCGGCGGTGTTCACGGCCGAGGACGAAGAGACGCTCGGGCTTTTCGCCGCGCAGGCGGCCACGGCGATCGCCAACGCGCGTGCGTTCACCGGTGAGGAACGCGCGCGGGCAGACCTCGAGCTGCTGATCGAGACGTCGCCGGTTGGCGTGGCCGTACTCGATGCCAAGACCGGCCGGTTGGCGACTTTCAACCACGAGGCGCGACGTCTCGTGGAGGCGCTCCGAACTGGCGACGAGGACTTGGCGGCGGTGCTGGAGACGCTCACCTGCCGGTTCGCCGACGGTCGCGAGCTGGACCTGGCGGAGTTGCCGATCGGGGGCGTGCTTGCTGCCGCGGAGGAGATGCGGGCCGAGGAGGTCGTGGTGTCCGTCCCCGACGGACGGAGTGTCCGGATGCTGATCAACGTGTCTCCGAACCGCGGCGCGGACGGGGAGGTCGCGTCCGTGGTGGCGACGATGCAGGACCTTGCGCCGCTGGAGGAGCTGGAGCGGCTGCGCAGCGAGTTCGTGAGCATGGTCAGCCACGAGCTGCGTGCGCCGCTGGCGGCGATCAAGGGCTCGGCCGCGGCCGTGCTCGGCAGCGCCCGTGCCGTGTCGCGGACGGAGATGCGGCAGTTCTTCCGAATCGTCGACGCCCAGGCGGACCACATGCAGGGGCTGATCGGGGACCTGCTTGACGCGGGCCGCATGGAGGCCGGCACGCTTTCCGTGGACCCCGAGCCTTCCGACCTGGCGGCGCTCGTTGAGGCGGCGCGGAGCACGTTCACGGGAGGCGGTGCGCGGCACGCGGTGCGCGTCGACCTGCCGCCGGACCTGCCACGGGTGATGGCGGACCCCGAGCGCATCGCCCAGGTGCTCGTGAACCTCCTGGCGAACGCGGCCCGGAACGGGCCAGCGACGTCGCCCATCGTCGTCGAGGCGGAGCGCGACGGCGCCGCCAACGTCGAGGTGTCCGTGGTGGACCGGGGAAAGGGCGTGAGCGCGGAAATGCTGCCGCTGCTGTTCCGCAAGCACGTCACGCTTGCCGGCGGCGAGCCGGGCGCCGCGACCGGGCTCGGCCTTGCGATCTGCAAAGGACTGGTGGAGGCGCACGGGGGCCGCATCCGGGCGGAGAGCGCGGGACCCGGCCAGGGCGCTCGCTTCGCCTTCACCCTCCCGGTGGCGCCGGGAGCGGACGCCCAGCTTGCTTCCGCGCCGGTACTGCATGGTGCGCGGCCGGACGAGCGCACGCGCGTGCTGGTCGTCGACGACGATCCGAACACCCTGCGCTACGTGCGCAGTGCGCTGGCCGACGCCGGCTACGCACCGGTGGTCACGGCGGATCCGAGCGAGGTCGGCGCGCTGGTGCGAAGCCAGCGGCCGCGACTCGTTCTGCTCGATCTCGCGCTGCCCGGCACGGACGGCATCGAACTGATGCGCACCGTGCCCGAACTGGCGGACCTGCCGGTGATCTTCATTTCCGGCTACGGGCGGGACGAGACGGTCGCACTGGCGCTCGACAGCGGCGCCGCCGACTACATCGTCAAGCCGTTCTCGCCGACCGAGCTCGAGGCGCGGGTGGCGGCGGCGCTGCGCCTGCGCGCGGAGCCGGAGTCGTTCGTACTCGGCGACCTCAGCATGGACTACGCGCGCCGCCGCGTGACGGTGGCGAACCGCGAAGTGGCGCTCACCCCGACTGAGTACGAGCTCTTGCGGTTGCTGTCGCTGAATGCAGGGCGCGTGGTCACGTCCGACGCGCTGCTTCGCCAAGCGTGGGGCGGGCGTGACCCCGGAGACGCTCAACCGGTGCGGTCGTTCGTGCGCAAGCTGCGCGCGAAACTCGGCGACGATGCCGGGCGACCTGCCTACATCTTCAACGTGCGCGGCGTCGGCTACCGGATGCCGAACCCGCTGGAGGGCTGAGGGGCTTCCCGCTTCGGGTATGTCTTGGCCGTCAGCGCGGCGGTGCCTCTGGAGCGAGGCGGAAGTCGGACGATGAGAAGCGCGGGGTGCGCGAAGGTCCCGTCCGCATTCTCGGCTTCGCCACCAGACTCGATGGGGGCGGGTGTCTGCGAACATCGTCGAGCGGATCTCCTACAGGACTTGCAGCCGTTGCCCGTAGCGGCTCCGGCCGGCCTGTCCGATGCTGCGACTCCACGCATGCCGGACGCGTCGACCTATCCGCGCGACCTCGCTGGAGTTCTTCGCGCCTGGGGAGGCGCCGCGGCCGACGGACGACGTGCGCATCGTGCCCGTGCGCCAGAAGCAGCTCAAGGAGCACCTCGGCGGCGGCTACCGGGCGCTCGACGCGCCGCTGCGGGGCGAAACGACCGAGCGGCTGCGGCGGGCTACCGAGGCGGACCTGGCGGCGTGGGCCGACAACGTGCTGGACGCGGGCACGCTCGACGAGGTCTTCGGCACCACTCGCTAGCGGACCGCGCATCCGTGGGAGCGGGGTGCGCGGACGTCCCCGCCGGCATTCCGCCTTTGCACAGGAGTCGGGACGCGCCGAGGCCGCTGAGCTACGTGCGAGGGAGTGCTTAGTGTTGAGGCGGTGGAAGGTCGCCGCGCGGGGTTGGCGCGCGAGTACTGACCTGGCCATCAACGCCGTCGAGGACGCCAGCGAAAGGGCCATCGAGGATGTGCTTCAGGGAATCGGCATGGCATTCGCCAACTCGCCGGGAGTGTGACGGGAACCGGACTGACGACGCCGCGTCCAGCCCTTTGCTCCGCGGCCCTTCGCCATGCCGGTCCAAGTGCTCTGGCGCAGTTGAAAGCGCGCCGGCGCCTACTGAAGCGGCGAACCACAGTTCGACGATGCCTGCGCCGCAGGACTGATGGAACGGTTCCTTGGCGAAAAATAGCGGCGATGACTCGACTTCGAGCCGTCAAGCGTCGCCGAGCGGGTACGTGCGCTCCCGAGCGAGGCATGCATCGGTGTCGGGCAGGCCGTCCCGGGGTGCGGAAACGCTTCGGGCACGAGTGGCGAATGTCTTACAAAGCGTGGTGGCTTTGTCCTACCTACTTTCAGTCTGAAAGTCGCTACTTTGGGGAATTATGCCGTTGACTCCAACGGCGCTGCGACGTGGGATTCCAGCCCAAGTGGGACACCTCCCCGATTCTGTTCCGTGACGGGGTGCCTACTTCGATGACTCCAACGGGGCGATGTGCGCTCGCAAGGTTGATTTTCCTCGCCGTGAAACGGCTGGCGCGAGCCTAAATACGTTGCATGGAGAAGGACGAGGCACCGGTACTGCCACCCGTCATGCGGCTCGAATGGGTCGACTCTTTCATCGCGGAGGCAGGCTGGCACGACCAAGAGGACGTGGCGGACCTGATGCCCGCAATGGTTTCATCCGCGGGATTCCTTGTCGACGAGGACGACCGCTACGTCCGGCTGGCGCTGTCGATGTACGAGGTTGGCGGCCGTCGCCACGTCAGCGGGATCACGGTGATTCCGACGTGCTCGGTCAGGCGGCGCGAGCCCCTCACTTCTTTTTAGGCTTCGGCTTTTCTCGTTGAGCGAGGGCGGAACCGGCTACGCGTTTCGTGCGGTCTGACGAGCGCTTGTCCCTCAGTGCCTTCGACGCGTCGCTTGCTACTTTCTTGCTGGTGACCTTCTTTCCCCTAGCCATTTTGGGCTCCTTAATCGGAAGTGGATTGAAGGCGCGCACCATACGTGGCTCGCCACGGTGCCGCAACGCCCCGCCGGGCTCATTCGCCATCGTGTTCCAGCACGTCGTCGTGGCCCGAGTCCAAGAGGTGGTAGTCGCTTGGTTCCGACACCACTTCGCTCTTGGTGGTGACTTCCGACGCGGGGATGGAATGCAGGAGGTCGTGCAGGAACTCCACGTCCTGGCGGGGCGGTTCGAAGTATTCCGGGAGTCCGCTTGCACGGTCCCGCGTGACCTCGACGGCATCCGAGTATCCGGCCACCGAGACGATCTTGGCGAAGGGCATGCGCACCGACTTGCCCGTGGTCGCTCGGAAGTATATGTTCTTGGTCGCGACGGCAAGCAAGCCCTTCCCGTGGGATACGAGATGCTCCGTCTCCACCGGCGTTCCGCGCGACTGTCCCACGCGGACGGAGACGCCCTTCATCACCCTGACGCTCATCCCGGACGACCTGCCGACGACCTCGCGCCGAATCTTGCGTTCAAGGTACTCGACCTCTTGGAACACCCAAACCAATCGTTCGGACTTCAGGAGCTTGAAGGGAAACGTGCCCCCGCTGAAGGTGAAGTTGATGTGGGGATACTTGCCGTCGTCCAGTATCGCCAGCACGTTCGTCTTGAGTTGGCGCATGTCGGCTTCGCGCTTCCGTTCGGCTTCCTTCTCCGCCGCGACCCTGTCCCGTTCGGCCTTCGCCGCCGCGGCACGCCGGGCTCGGTCGGCTTCCCTCTTGGCGTCCCTTTCCGCCTTCCGCTCCCGCAACCAGTTTCTCATCGCCCGCTCCCGACTCTCCTCGCCCATCCCGTGACGCCCTTGCGCCCGTCGCCAAAGCCGAGCGCGTTGCAGCCATCATGTCCCATGCCCCCGCCGCCCGGCTTCATCTCTCGGAGCAAAGTGTGCGAGCGTAGCATAGGGACGGACCTTGACTTCCAGCGGAGTCCGCGGACCAATGGACGCCATGGACATCGAACAACTGGCGGCAGAACTCAAGGAACGACTTCATCTCGCGACCGAAGAAATGGAAGCCTTGCGCGTCTTGCTTTACGAACACATCGATGGCGTGGAGCGCCGTCTTGACGAGAGGCTAAGACGCTTGGAGGAGCGCGAGCCCGCCTAAATACGGGGCATGGATACTCCCGAGAAGAGACCACCTGCCAATCCCGTTCGAGACGAGGCGGGCATCATCAAGCCCATTCGTTGTCCCCGGTGCCGCGAGTTCGGGTGGTTCCCCGAAACGATGGTCTGCACGTTCAACGGTCGAATGGTCTGCCCTCCCTGTGCGGAAGCGCTAGACCGGGCGTTCGAACGGCAAAGCGACTTCCTCTAGCCCCGGCTTGACTTCCCTCACCGCCCCGCAGCAACATCCGTCCCCGCTTCAACCGACACGTAAGCCCGCGCTCTGCCGGGTCACTTGTCGAATACAACAGCCGACCCAGGCACCGGAGTAGCTACCGGCGCTAGGCGAATAGGCAGGACTCCACACCTACGTGCGGTTGAAGCACGACCCGGCACCCGAGTGCCGGGAACACAAAGGTCGTTGGGAGAAACAGACCATGCAGAAGGCAGGCGGAATCATCGCACTGATCGCGGGAGTCTTCGGGACTGGCGCAGCCATCATCACCTTGTTCTTCGGCGGCATCGCGAGCGCGGTCGACGCCGAAGGCGCAAGCACCGTCGTGGGGCTCGGATGGGGCGGGATGCTGTTCTCGTTCGCCACCATCGTTCTCGGCGCAGTCGCCATGGGTGCCAAGGGCAAGGTTCCCGGCATCCTACTCATCGTCTGCGCCATCGGCGGCGCGATCTTGGGGGGAACCATCGTCGCGATCTTCATGGTGCTGGCATTGATCGGCGGCATCCTCGCAACCATCGGCGCGGGGAAGGCGGGCAAAGAGCCCGTCTCGGCGACATGAGGACGTTGGCAGTCGCAGCCGTCCTGGCGGCGGGCGCGCCCGTGTTCGCCGCCGGAGACGACGAGAACACCCGCGACGTCTACGTGTCCAGCCATGGGGCATGGACGGCGAGGGCGACCGTGGACACGTTCGAGGAACGCGAGGTCGCGTGGTACGCGTTCCACCGGCAAGGCGACGATGGAGGCTTCGCGCTCACTTGCCGCGTGGGCGACGTGCTATCGTTCGATGCCTACGCCGACAACATGTTCATCAACAGCATCGGGCTGGCGTGGCAGCAAAGGCAGCCCATAGTCGTTCGCGTCAAGGTGGACGACTACCCTGTCGTGGAGGTGAAGGGCAAGTATCCGAACACCATCGCATCGAGGGAGGCGGATGTGCGGAAGCTCATTGCCGAACTGACCGACGGCGAGGTGGCGCGGATACGCACCCAGCACGGCGAGGAACAGCATACGTTCGTCCTCTCGCTGGACGGGTTCCGGGAAGCAGCGGCATGGACATTGGGCAAGTGCGGCTACGTGTTGAAGGACCGGAAGGACGAGGAGGAGGAATGACGAACGAGGAACTGACGACCGCGTTTCTGGTCGCGAAAGCGGCGCAGGACGGAAGGCTAGGCAACGGAGACGGCGACGCGTTCCTCAAGTACCTTGCCGACAGGGGTGCGGCCATCACGCTCAAGGAAGCCGTTTGGGAAGGGGAAGCGAGCGCTATTCTGACGTTCGGCCTGAAGACAACAAAGCCAGCGGCGGAATTGGATCGGCACGTGTTTCCGGGGCAAGGTGCTTTTCGAGTAGCCGTTCCGTTTGAAAGCACCAGTCCAGAAGCCCATGCAGTTGAAGCTGCATGGCGCGAATCGTTGAGTAGACTAGCTCAATGTCTGAATCGCCTTTCGTGGGCTGCACAGGAAGAGCGTTCGGCATATCGTCCATGACCCGTATTTAGGCGAAGGGCGAGCCTACTCGGCGTCCTTTTCGCCTTTCTTGGCGAGTTCGGCCAGCGCCTTCTTCTCGTCTTCGGACAGTTCCTTCACGCCACCGCGCTGCTCGACGTACTCCCGGATGAATTGCTTGCGTTGTTCGTTCATGCGGCGTATTTAGCCTCCGCCGCATTTTGAACGCCCGGCGACTCACTCGATGTTGATCGCCGTCCGGTACTTCCGTCCTTCATGCGTCACCCGCTCCGCCATCTTCAAGTCGCGGAGCCGGTTGTCGATAGCGGCTTCGCCAGCCTTGTCGCCCTTGACCGCAAGCGCCCTAATGATGTCGGCTCGACCGATGCCGCCTTCGCCCGCGCCCGCGATCACCCGCGCCACGGCATCCCGAGAGATGGTCCGTGCGGGTCGCATGACCTGTTCCCGTTCGTCGCCAACCGGGGCGCTGGGAGTTCGGGGCGGTCGGACACCAGCCTGCCTCTTGAAGTCGTCGTAGGCGGCGATAGCGCCTAGCTCCAATTCGACCGCTGCGAGTCTCTCCTGCAAGCCTTCCATCTCGTGAAGGATGGTGTCGCGTTGTTCGTTCAGTTCGACTCGCTTCGTGGCGAACATGTCTTCCATGGCGTCAGTTGCTCCCGTAGGTGAGTGGGGTGGGTGTGAGCGGAAACTATAGGCGGGACGCCCACCTAAGTCAATACCAGATTCCCTCATTACCCGCCTTTACAAACTTTTTCTGTAAAGGTATTGACTTTTGCTTCAAGTGGTGTAAACTTGTGCCCACTTAGTCAGTAACCACTATGGGAGGAGGAAGCATGACTATTGAAACTGTGCTACTCGGGATGTTCGCACTCGCGGTCCTCGTGCTGGGCTACATGGTCTGGCGCATTCGGGGGACGTTGGCTGACGAACGCAGCACCCACGACCTGGAGGTTGAAGCCGCACGTGCCGAAGGTCGTGCGGACAGCCGCCAACGTGCGAAGTCGGTGAATCTCGGACAGGCGATTGAGCAGTTCGTCCCTTGGATGACCGACTATCCGTTCAACCCCCGCGACTCGCGGTTCCTCGGCAACCCGATTGACTACATCGTGTTCGCCGGGCTGCGCGAGAGCGACGATGTCGATGAAGTCGTCTTCGTCGAGGTGAAGTCCGGCAGGAGCCAACTCACCAAGCGGGAACGTTCGCTTCGGGATGCGATTGAGGAAGGTCGCGTCCGTCATTTGACTGTTCGTGTTCCGACCGCCCGCGAGGCGGAACGGATGCGCGAACAAGCCGAGGCGGCGTAAGGGTGGGTGGGGACTCGAAGGCGGGGCGGAGGGTGCCTACGGGTGCCATCCGCCCCTTCACCTTCGGGGAGGTGCGCCATGAGCATGACGACAGACGAGAAGTTCATGGCGATGTTCCGCGAAGCCAAGGCGGCTTTCGACGAGGAGTATCCCCCCGGTTCCCCGCGACGCGAGCGGATCGAAGCCGAGTTCGCGCGCATGGAAGCCAAGTGGGATGCCATCGACCGCATGGAGAAGCTGGCACGGGGCGCGGAGAAGGCGGTCCGGCTGTTCAAGACCCTCCGGCGCGGACGGGGGTGAGCCGTGGACGACCACGTCACCATCAGCGTGTACCAGTTCCTCCGGATGTTCCCGGACGAGGAAGCTGCGCGGGTGTACCTCGAACAGCGGCGCTGGCGCGGAACGCCTGTATGCCCGCATTGCGGGTGCTTCGAACGCATCACCGCCCGCCAGGGCAAGCGCGCGGGCTACTACGTTTGCCGCGACTGCACCAAGGAGTTCACCGTGCGCACGAAGTCCATCTTCGAGCGCTCCCACGTCAGTCTGGATCGCTGGCTTCTTGCCATGTACTACGTCGTCACGGCGCGGAAGGGGATTAGCTCCATGCAGTTGAGCAAGGAGTTGAGCATTACGCAGAAGAGCGCTTGGTTCGTGTTGAGCCGTCTACGCGAGGCGTTGGGGCACCATCCGCCGACGAAGCTCAAGGGGGTCGTGGAGATAGACGAGACCGGCGTCGGCGGCATCGAAGGCACGAAGCACGCGTGGAAGCGGAAGCACGTGGGCACGGGCTACGCCGGGAAGGAGGTCGTCATGGGATTCCGCGAACGCGGCGGGAGGACCATCGGCGTCCATGTCGAGGGCCAAAGCCAAAAGGTCTTCCACCGTGAAATCCACCGGCTCGTGGAGCCAGGAACGCACATCCAAACGGACGAACACAAGGGCTACAACAACCTACCCGGCTACATCCGCAGCCATGTCAAGCATGGTGCGGGCGAATACGTTGGTGCGGGTGACGTTACCGTGAACAGCGTGGAAAGCATGTGGGCGGTGTTGAAGCGCGGCATCTACGGCGTATGGCATCAAGTCTCGGTCAAACACCTTCAACGGTACGTGAACGAAGCCACGTTCCGATTGAACGAAGGCAACGTCGAGATACCTACCATGCAGCGTCTTGAGGCGTTCGTGGAACTGGCCTTCCGGTGCCGCATCACATATCGAGAGCTTGTCGAAGGAGACAAAGAAGCGGCCTAGTGGACATACTTCCGCGTGGGTCAGGCGGCATGAAATCGTGGATAGCGTTCGTGCGACCGCGACCTAAATACCAATTGGGCGGGGTAGGACTACCGCGAGCATACGAACAGGAATGACTTCCAAGATCATTGACAAGGCTGGGTGCCGGGTGTATGGAGACCTGCCCCAAGACACGAAATCCGGTGACGACATGCCCCTTGAGCCGCGCCCTCCGACACGGGCAAAGCGCCGTGTCAACAGCCTGCAACCTGTGTTCGTAGAACGCCGACCCAAGAGATTTGAGCCGGGCAAGCTCTACATCGTGGGGGAGGGTAGTTGGTCCGGGCACCTATGTGCATGCGGTTGCGGCGCGGAAATAGACGTCGGCTTCTCTCCTGGCTACCGATACATGGTATGGGATGGCCCCACCGTCACGATTCGAGAGTCGATTGGCAACAACCACTTGCCCTGCAAGTCGCACTACTACATCACACGCAACAAGGTGGAGTGGCTAACACCGTGCCAGCCCACCGGACGCGTATCGACTGGATAGACCGTTCCCTTCTATGTTGTACAAGGAGTGAAGCTCGTCCTTGGAGTCGGAGAAGACCCCTCTGACCTTCTTCCACTTGATCACGGCTAAGGCAGCATTCAGCGCGTTCAATTCGACCGTCTGGTGATTCCGGTCTTTCGGGTCGGTTGCCGGTGCATCAAGCCCGATGCGCTTCACATGGTCCTGGCGAGACGGTAACAACGTGGTCACACGGACCAGCCCGCCGAGGACCGACGAGCCTGTTCGATGGACCGCCATGCCGACGTCGATGAGCAGGTGGTTAGGGTCTTCCAAGCATACCTCCACTACGCGGCGCTTGACACGTCCTGACCCGATGCACACGAACACGGTGTCGAAGTCACCCAACTGGTCTGCGTTTTCTTCGTCAATGAACACGGGATACGGGCGAACCTCCTGTCCGCGTTGGAGTCCACGGTATCGGTTGGCATGACGTTCCACCTTGTGTTTGGCTCCACCGGGTGCTAGCGGTCCCGGAGAGCGGAGAGGCGTCCGTTCGTCGTACTCGTCACCATCGAACAACCCTATGAACTGCACAGGTGTCTTGCACACGAAGTCCAAGATGTGCGAGCCCGTGCCTCCCACTCCGACAATCGCTACCTTCTCCCGCGCAAGCTTCGCGTGCGGGTCGCTCACTGTCGTAGCTCCGACACAGTGGGGTCGATTTCCCGCGCTTTCGCCATGACGAACGAAATGTACTTGCGGGCCTTTGCCAAGTAGCTCACGTAGTGGCCGCCGGGTGGCTTGACGGAGAACGCGTGAATCTGGCGAGACTTCAACTGTTGCCGAATCTGTTCGTTCCTTGGCTCGGGAACTTCGATGTGGATCAGTGGTTGCCCCGATTTACAATGCGGGAATCCCCCTTTCCACAATGCCCAGTGGAACGGATCGGGACGTACCCCACCTCCTGGAGGATGCAGGTCGATGGGCATCACCAGCACTCCGGTTTCGCAAACATCCACTGACTTCCCGCGCCGCCTAACGTACGGGACACGGCTCACGGCCAGCCATTGCTTCGGATGGGACCAGTAAATCGGATTGATGAAGCCTTGCACCAATTGTCTGACTGGCTCTGTCATCCACGGCGGGTCCAGTCGGACACGGTATCCCATGTCGCGTAGAGTACCCACGACGGACTCAGGTGTTGTCTGTTTCATCGATGTTGAACCGAGTTCCGTCCTGCACCTTGACTGGGGGGTCCGTTTCCACGAAATCACCGTCCTCGCGTCTAACTGCGTTTTCCACGAAGACCGAATACTCGTGGTTCGGTTTCGGCTCGAACCTGAGCCGTACGGCTTCATCGTAGGTGAATACTCTGCCATCCTCCTCTGGTCTAGGGTCTCCGTTCACCCAAATGGTGATCTTGCCCTTTCCCGGCTCGATTGGCTTCTTGTCCTCGTGATTGGCGTCCGCCATATAGCGTGGTCCTACTCGGGTTGGTGGTCGACGGGCGCGCAGTCTACTACATGATGTGTCTCCTGGACGCGATACCTGCTAAAGCAACTCGTCGTCGGTTTTGTAGCGCGTCTCCGCCGGGTATAGCGCCACCCCCAGACGGTTGTGGAGCATGTCGCCCTGAGTGGGCGTGAAGCGGTAACGGAACGTCCCCTCAGAGGTCTCCACCGTCAACCAGACCTTGTTGGGGTTCGCACTGTCGAATCCGACTATCGGGTTGCCGACATGGTTGAAGACGCGTATCTCAACACCATTCTCCACGACGATGCGCGGTCGCATCCGGTGTTTCCTAGCAGCCATGTCCTCTCGCCTCGAATGCGCCAGCAGAAGCGGCGCAATGGCGCAAATTCAAGCAGACGGGTGCGGGACGATGCAAAGCGTTGACCACGCCGGGGCGGATGGTTTAGGGTACGCGCCGCCGTCGGGGCGGGGGGTCTTGGCGGCGCAGACCAACGAAGAAGGAACCACCCATGAAAGCCACTCCCACGCTGGTCGCGTTGTCGCTCGTTGTTGCCGGATGCGCCGCGTCCCCCGCAGCCGTCGCTCCCGCTCTGGTCTCCGCCGAACCCTACCGGGATCTAAAATGCACGACGCTGGCGGAAATGAAGGTTGCGAAGCAGGCGGACATAGACAAGCTCTACAAGTCGCAAAGCACGAAAAGGTGGGTGGACGGGGTATCGAACGTCGTTCTGCTCCCCGGAGTCGCCAGCGTGGTGAAGGACTCGTCGAAGCCTCTGGCGCAAGCGAAAGGGGAGATGCAGGCCATGATCCGGGAATACGACAGGCGTTGCCTGGACGACTAGCAGCACCAACCATCTGGAGAGACGACATGGCGGACAGGCGCGTAACCCAAACGGGCAAGGACGACGACGGCGACATCACGAGGCTATGCAACCCCGGCGAGGACTGGTCGCCTCGGTCCAAGGCGGGCGCGATCTTGGACATCGAGGACAAGACCCACTCGTACCACGTCGAGGAAGCCGGGTACAAGTCGACCATCTACGTCGTCGAGGTCGGCGGGGTGAAGCACTTGAAGACCTACGCGGACGAGACATCGAAGAATAACCTCGACAATCTCGAAGATTGTTGACCCCATGGCGAGGAAGATACCCATCCGTCCCAAACGACGGCTCGAAACCATCAAGGACGTCGTGGATGCCGTCCTAGAGAAGGAAGTCGACACAACCGACAAAAAGACGATTCAAGCTGTATGGGAGAAGGGCAAGACCGTTCGCAACCGAGACGGCGGGCTTTGGCGACAGGACGACTTTGGCAATCTCATCAAGCGTGACGAATACGGCAACCGCGACTCCGACACCGGCTGGGAGATCGATCACATCAAGCTCGTGAAGGACGGTGGTAAGGACGTCATGTCGAATCTACGCCCGTTGCACGCGAAGACGAACGCTGCTCGACAGGAGGGTTGACCACCCGGAGGTAGGGCCGGTCTTCTCCCACCGGGCGCGGGTCCGTCACCGACACGCAGATGTAGTCGATTTCGACATCGTCGTCGTCCGGCTGACCGCATACCGGCACGCCCCAGACGTATAGCCCCAACGACTTCAAATAGTCGTAGAGACGTTGTTGCCTGACCTTGACCGACATGTGGTCCAACATTGCGGGCATGCGCGTATTTAGCCCGCCCGACGAGGGTTGAAACGAAGTTCTGCCCCGTTCGATACTCCATGCTCGCGCACTGGTCGAACAACAACAGGTCTCCACCAATGAAGCTCAAGTCATTTCGCGTCATCAACTTCAGAAGCATCCGGGACTCCGGTCACGTCGAGGTCGAAAAGGGTCAGACCTGCCTCGTAGGCAAGAACGAATCGGGGAAGACCGCTCTCCTTGAAGCGCTGTACCGGACCAACCCGGTCGTGCCGGAGCACGCCGTGTTCGACCCGGTGGTCGACTACCCGAAGAGCGACTTCACGTACATCGAAGACGTCGAAGCGGGTAGACGCAAGGCGGAAGAGGTCGTTGAGGTCGTATACGAACTCGACAAGTCCGAGAAGGACGAAATCGCGGCATTGTGCGGCAAAAGGGCGCTGCTCAACGACCAGATGACTCGTTGGACGCGCTACGGCACGCCGGGGTCCGGCGACGACCTGCATCACGTTTTTCGGCTCGAACTTTCCACTGCCGATGCCATGAACCATCTTATCCGCCGCTTCGGGGCGAATCCCAGCCAATTGAACAAATCGACGTGGAAAGCCCTGGCGGACAGCATGGCGGAGTTCGACGGAGAGGGAGACGTCGACGTGTTGGATACCGTGAAGGAAATTGCCGGTGCTGGAGGTTTGTCACTGTACTTCTATAGGATGTTCTGGGATGACGCGCCGAAGTTCATGTACTTCAACGAGTACTACCAGATGACGGGCGCAGAGAACCTCGATGCGCTCATGGAACGGGAGGAGTCGGGGAACCTCAAGGACTCGGACTACCCGTTGCTCGGATTCATACGTCTGTCCGGTGTCAACACCACTCGCTTGCGGCAACGCACGAGCACGACGGACCTCATCAACCGTCTGACCGGGGCGAGCCATCAGATAACCGACAAGGTCATGCAGTACTGGTCCCAGAACAAGCACTTGAAGGTCGTCTTCGACGTGCGCGAAGGGAATCCCGACGACCCCGAGGAAATGCGGGATTCCACCTCGAACCTCTTAGTCATGATTGAAGACACGGTTCACGGCGGGCAAACCCCGATAGACAGGCGCTCACGCGGCTTCGTGTGGTTCTTCTCGTTCGTCGCGTGGTACAGCCACATCCGCAAGGAATTCGGGGAGGGAGTCATCCTTCTGCTCGACGAACCCGGACTGTCGCTCCATGGGAAGGCGCAGCACGACCTTCTCCGGTACTTCGACAACGAACTGGCGGAGCATCAAGTCGTCTACACCACGCACTCGCCCTTCATGTTCTCGATTGACCATCCGGAGTCCATCCGAGTTGTACAGGACCGCAGCATCGACGAAACGACCAGACTCCCGGAAGGGGAAGGCGGCACGAAGGTCGTCAACGACCTTGACGAAGTCTGGACCACGGCGAACGGCGATACGCTGTTCCCCCTGCTCACCGCGATGGGCATCGAACTGTGGCAGATGGACATCGTCAGCAAGAACCGGCTGATAGTGGAAGGCTCGTCGGACAAGGACTACTTGGACGCAATGTCCTCGGTGCTGGAGCGGAAAGGCAAAAGCGGCTTGTCCAGGCGCTGGCTCGTCCTGCAGGCGGGCGGCAAGACGAAGGTGTCTCCTATCGTCTCGATGTTCGACGCGCAGAAGGGATTGAATGTCGCCGTGCTGCTGGACGTCGGAACCGAGAATGAGGGCAAGATTGACGACTTGTACAAGAAAAAGCTCCTCAAGAAGAGCAACGTCGTCCGCGTGTCGCGGTTCACACCCGGCACCATCGCGGATATCGAGGACATGTTCGAACGGGACTTCTACGTCGACTTGGTGAACCGCGCGTATGGCAAGGATGCGCCTGAAATAGCGCCGGGCAGTCTCCAGTCAAACGAGCCGAGGACGGTGAAGGCTGTCGAAGGCGTCTGGCAAGGCAGAAGGAAGTTCTCGCACCTACGACCGGCGCGGTACTTCGCCGTCAACTTGGACGAGTTCGCGGACTCCCTGTCCGAAGGCACCATCAGCCGGTTCGAGAAACTCTTCGAGACATTGAACGGATTGCTGAAGAAATAGGACGTCACCCCCGCTTGGACTCAACGGTATAGGCACCCCGATTTCGCCCGATTCGGCTCGCGGAGCCTCGTTCCCGCGGCGGGGCGGTTTCGAGGGTCCGAGGGGAACGAGAGGGGAGATTGAACCAAGATTGGAGTAAACGGCATAATTCCCCTACTTTGGGAGGAAGCTCGCGCACCTCACGGTGCGCGAGCCCAGCCTCAGTGGCGGAACTGGGAGACGCTTAAGGATTCGCACTCCTCGGGCCAATGCAGTCCAAACGTGCATGCCGTCCGGGTTCGAGTCCCGGCTGAGGCACCAATCCCGCAGTTGCGGTCGAAGTCGGCCAAACCTCGGCCCAACGCCCCGGATTTCCGTCATCCACCGGCCGGAGTCAAGCGTCGAGTGCTGGCGGATGCACGACAGGTGCTTGGTGGGTGACACCGATGTCGGTCGACCGGGGTACGCAGGCCTCTGGTCCGCACCGCAAACTGCACCGGTCGGATGCGGGCGAGGACGCCCGAGCACCGCCTGTGGCAATCAACGTCGCTGACCCGGTTGGCACCTACTCACCAAACATGTGCCGTGCACCCGTGCTGCGCAACGGTCCAGCCGCTGGACCGCCGTCGTTTCAGCCAGGTTCGGGCGGATGGAGTCGAAGCGATCCGCGAACCCAATGGGAGCCCGGCGAGCTAGTGCAGGGGAGATGGTCAAGCGCGGAGGAGAGGAAACCCTCGTCGGGATACGCTAGGTTGACCAACTAGAGCGAGGCCCTGGCGGAAAGCTGCGCTCGCGATCTCTGAGATCGCGTGAGGCCCAGGGACTTTGCTGTGGGAGCGACGAGAAGGGGGCCGAGGTGCATTGCGATGCGTCCCGAGCGATGTCTGCCATGAGGGGCGCGGGAACTCGTGGGCGCTGCCTCGTCGGTGCCGTGTGCTTTTCTCTGTCCGCCCTCTCTGTCGGGGCGGAGATTGCTTCGTTCACCGGTTCCAACGGACGAACTGTGCTCTATCAATACTCGCTCAAGCCTGAGTGGGATCCCAACGTTCCGCGAGGCGTCCTCATCTATTTTCATGGGAACAACACCGCCACGCAGCGCGCGGTGTTGCGGGGGTTCTTTGCCAGCAGGCAAAGGCAGGCCTACCTGCAGGATCTCGTCCCTGTGGTCGTTGCGTCGCCCGAAGCACGGGTTCCCGGGGTCGATGCGCGGCTTCAACGTTATAAGGTCGCACCCCACACCGGATACGGAACTCGGTTCTGGGGCAACGAGGACCAGAGCCTGATCCAGGAACTGCTGCAAGGGGAGTTCGAGGGTGCGTTCCGGGTGGACTTCGACCGCGTGGTGTTCTGGGGCGGGTCGCAGGGAACCTGCTTTCTAAACGACTTCGTCCAGCGCTACGGCGACGACTATGGCGGTGGCTTCCTTGCCAACTGCGGGTGCTTCGAGGGCCGCGACCCGCTCTGGCGACCGGGCCAGGGCTTCAGGGACGGTTTTCGGGTGTTCGTACGGGCCGCCACCGGCGACTTCCTGCACACGCACTCGCTGCAGGCATACGGTTACTACAGGTACGTCGTGGGCCTGGAGACGCGTGGCGACCTCGGCAGGGCAGGCGGTCACTGTCGGCGGGGGGATGTTTCCGACGAGGCCGCGATCGAGTGGCTGCTGCACGGGACGGGTCTGCCGGAGGCGGCGGAGGAGTCCGACGAAGCGCACTTCGAGCGCGTGGCCGTGATGGATCGCATCGTGGCCATCACGGCGGACAGCGATGGCACGCTGTGGGTGGCGCGACAGCCTAGCCAATCGCATCCGGCGAGTCTCTGGCGCAGTGTGGACCGTGGCAACACCTATGAACCCGTGTCCCGAACGCGCTTGTTGGTCGCGGACCTCGACGCGGTCGACGGTGCGCTTATCCTGACGGCGAAAAGCAGGGAGTACGCCTGGCTTCCGGAGGTTTCCTTCCATCGCTCGACTGACGGGGGAACGGAGTTCAGCCTTCTGGACCTCAAGGGGGGCGAAGTGAGCTCCGCGGGCACGACGACGGACCGGCACCAGCGGATCTACGTGCTCGTCGAAAGTTCACAGGAAGGTCACCCGGAGATCCTCCGAAGCAGTGACCTCGGCGAGAGCTGGACGACGTTGGCTCCCGCGGGGACGCGCTACAGCGAACTGATCGTGGATCCGCTAGCGACTGAAGAACAAGAGGGCTACCTGTTTCTGAAGCGGTGGGCCGGATCGGTGGAGTGGGTCGGGTCCACGAGCGGCAATGACTGGCGACGGGTCGGAGAAACTCCAGCCGGTCCGCCGGAGCAGGCGACTTGGGACGGCGCGACGATCTGGGGTGTGGCCGGTAGGTGCCCCCGAGTGTATGCATCCGTGGATCACGGCAGCACTTGGGAAGAGATGTCGATGCCGAAGGCCGCGACGATCACGTTCGGGAGCTGTTATTTACCGGGAATCACGGCCCTTGGCGACGGCGAGCTGCTGCTCATCGGGGGCGGCTACGAGGGGTTCCTCCTGGATGCTGGGAGTCGTGAGTGGCGCCACGTCCTCGGTGGTGCCGCCATCGCGTACCGCGGCGCGACGATCTGGGACGGCCGCTACCCGGCGCGCCGTCTCGCCGTGGACCACCTTAGGGGTGACGTGTTCGTTACGGACGGCCGTGGCATTTTGCGGCTTGGCGGTGACGTTCGGGGAAGTGATCCGTTTGTGCCGAGTGCGGATGCCGATGGCGACGGGATTCCGGATCGGCTTGACGCGTTCCCACACGATCCCGGGGAGTTTCTGGACACCGATGGCGATGGCATAGGCAATGCCAGGGACCGCGACGACGATGGGGATGGCGTGCCGGATCTTGAAGATGGCGTTGCGTTGGACGCGTCGGAGTCTGTGGATACCGACGCCGACGGGGTCGGCGATGGCCAGGATCAGGACGACGACGGCGATGGCGTCTGGGACTTGAGGGACGCATTTCCTCTGGACCGGCGGGAACAGGCGGACTCGGACGGCGATGGCGTCGGCGACTGGGCCGACGATGACGACGACGGCGACGGCGTGGCGGACGCGGAGGATGCGTTCCCGCTCTATCCCCAGGAGTGGTCGGACGCCGACGGCGACGGGGTGGGGGACAACATCGACCCTGACGACGACAACGACGGGATTGCGGATGCGGAGGATCCGCTGGTGAGCGAGTTGGCTTCGAGGGCTACGCTGGAACCTGCAGATTCGTCGGTCCTGTGGGACCACCGCTTCCCTTGGCAGGAGCGATCCGTGCCTGTGGGGAGGGTCGGCTGGGTAGGCGTCAGGTATCCCCAGCCGCTCGGCGCGAGACAGGAGTACGGGCACCTGACGCTCGGCGATGGACCGGATCCGCGGATTCATTTCATGATCGACTATCTTGACGACGTTCCCCTGGTCTACCTCGACCGGAACGACAACGGGGACCTCACCGATGACGGGCCGCCCGAGGAGTTGAAGTACGGCAACGACTGGTCCTACGTGGAGGTGGCCTACTCTTCTGGCTTGGTCCTGCCCTATGGCGTGCACTACGGGCACCTTAGAGATCCCGTGATCGGCTTCGGGGGTGCATGGATCGGCGATGTGGAAGTCGGTGGGTCGCCGGTGGCCGTGCTTACAGTTGACTACGACATCGACGGGCTCTTCGATGGGGTGGAGGACTACGTGTGCGTCGACACGGATCGGGACAGGCGGTTGGCGTGCCGCGACGGCGACGCTAGCGAGCTCTTCAGGACGGGGGACACGATCCAGCTCGACGGGCAGGCCGTCCGCGTGAACGTGGCCACGTCGGGCCACAAGGTGGAGTTGCGCCCTGTCACGCACTTCGTGTCCACGTTCCCGCCCGCGTCGCACCCCACGCGGCAGGGCTTCGTGCGGGTGATCAATCACGGCGACCACGGAGGCCTGATCGAGATCGAGGCCGTCGATGACAAGGGCGCAATGTATAGACCGGTCACGCTGATGATTGGGGCAGGGCAGACTGCGCACTTCAACTCCGATGACATCGAGAAAGGCAATAGGGACAAGGGCCTGTCGGGCGGGGTAGGTGCCGGCGTCGGGACTTGGCGGCTGGAACTGCGCTCCGACCTTGACATCGAAGTGCTGAGTTACATCCGCACCGCAGACGGCTTCGTAACCAGCATGCACGACCTCGTGATCGATCGGGCGGGCGTGTATCGGGTTCCATTCTTCAACCCGGGGAGCAACTTGGAGCAGGTGAGTCTGTTGCGCCTGGTCAATCCGGGGGAGGATGTCGCATCGGTTTCGATCCGGGGCGTGGACGATTCGGGGTGGTTGTCGACCCCGGTCGAGATAACGATGCCAGCGCGGACGGCGCGTACCCTCGCGGCGAGCGATCTGGAAAGCGGTACGGGTGTGCAGGGCGCGCTCGGGGACGGCCGCGGAAAGTGGCAACTGCACGTGACCTCGAGCCGCTACATTCGTGTGATGAGCCTCATGGAGAGCCCCAGCGGTCACTTGACGAACCTCTCGGCGGACGCCTGGAATCGGGGGGCCAGGCAGTTCGTCAGCGCGTTCCCGCCATCCGCGCATCAGGAACAGCAGGGGTTCGTGCGAATCATCAATCACAGTGGCCGGGCCGGCTTGGTAGAGGTGGAGCCGATCGATGACGAGGGCACGCGTTACGGCCCCTTGAGGCTAGCTGTCGGTGCGCGGGAGACGCTGCACTTCAACTCCGACGATCTTGAACGGGGCAACCCGGAGAAAGGGCTTGCTCCCGGGGTGGGCGTCGGTGTGGGCATGTGGCGGCTTGAGTTGAGCAGCGACTTGGACATCGAGACGCTGAGCTACATACGCCACGCCGATGGCTTTCTGACCAGCGCTCACGACTTGGTAGCCGGCTACGGTGGCGTCTATCGCGCTCCCTTCCTGAATCCGGGAAGTAACGAAAAACAGGTGAGTCGTCTGCGGCTCGTCAATCCTCACGCGAGTGGGATGAGCGTGTCGGTTCGAGGAGTCGACGACACCGGGTGGAGTTCACCTGCGGTTGAGGTCGGGATCCCGCCGCTGGCGAGCCGGACCTTGTCGGCCAGCGACCTCGAAAGCGGCATGGGACTGCAAGGCGCGCTGGGTGAAGGCAACGGCAAATGGCAGCTAAGGGTCGCTTCGCCGCGGGACGTGCGGGTGATGAGCCTCCTGGAGAGTCCGACCGATCACCTTACCAACCTCTCGACAACGCTACGGCTGCCGGCGACCACGCGGAATGCCATCCGGGCGCCGCATGCTGGACCCGAGTCGTGGCGGGTGGGCCCGATCACACGCGAGACCTTCGTGCATCCCGGGGCCGAGTTCGACATCGCTGGCGACGACCTCTTCATGTACTCCAACGGCCAAGTCGGGGATATCGAGCCGGACGGCATGTCGCAGTAGCACGGCCGAGCGTTTGGGAAACAAGACAGTACCGCTTTCGCCACTGGCGTCTCTTCTGGAACGCGTACGGGACAGTTGTCCGGGTGGGAAGCGACCGCAAAGCAGGGTCGTGAGGGGAAACAGCAGACAGGATTCGGTACGCTGACCGCTGAAGGACCGTTCGGAAGGCTCTGTCGAGGCGCAGCCAGCTTGTCAAAGGCGACCACGTGAAACAGCTTCTCCAAAACTACCGTACCGGCGAGTTGGTGTTGGCCGAGGTTTCGCCGCCAAGCTGCGGGGACCGTGGCGTTCTCGTCCGGACACGCCACAGCGTCGTCTCCGCCGGTACGGAACGGGCGATGCTGGCGCTGGCGAAGAAGGGCTTGCTGGGCAAGGCGCGGGCGCGGCCGGACCTCGTGAAGCAAGTCTTGAAGCGAGCGCGGGTCGAGGGCATTGCACCGACGTTGCGCAAGGCGCTCGCACGGCTGGATGAACCGGTGAGCCTCGGCTACTCGGCGGCAGGGGAGGTTGTCGAGGCAGGTGCCGAGAGCGAGGGTTTCCGGCCCGGCGACCGGGTCGCGATTGCTGGCGCAGGCTATGCGAACCACGCGGAGTTCAACTTCGTCCCCCGCAACCTGTGCGTGAAGGTTCCGGACGGCGTGGCCTCCGCGGATGCGGCGTTCGCGACGGTCGGTGCGATCGCGCTGCAAGGCATCCGCCAGGCGCAGCCGCAACTGGGCGAGCGCGTCGCCGTGATCGGCTTGGGCCTCATCGGCGTGCTGACCCTGCAGTTGCTGCGCGCCAACGGCTGTTCGGTGCTGGGGATCGACGTGGCGCAGGAACGCGTCGACTTCGCAGGCGGGATGGGATTCGAAGCCGTGCTCGCCTCGGAGACCGAAGCGGCCAGCGAAGCGTTCACGGGTGGCCGGGGCGCGGACGCGGTGATCGTGACGGCGGCGACGGCGAGCAACGAGCCGGTCGTTGCGGCCGGTGAGATCTCCCGGCTGAAGGGCCGCGTCGTTGTCGTCGGCCTCGTCGGAATGGAGGTGCCGCGGGAAACCTACTATCGCAAGGAGCTTGATCTGCGCCTGTCGATGTCCTACGGCCCGGGGCGTTACGACGCCGAGTACGAGGAGCGTGGTCACGACTATCCGCTCGCGTACGTGCGTTTCACCGAGCAGCGCAACATGGAGAGTTTCCTGGACTTGGTGCGCCAGGGAACGGTGACGCCCGCGAGACTGGTCAGCCACCGGTTCGCCTTCGCCGATGCGCTTGCCGCCTACGCGCTGGTGGAAAGCGCCGAGCGAGACCACCTCGGCATCTTGCTTGAGTATCCGAGCGATGCGCCGATGCGCGCCGCCGTGCCGGCACCGGTCGTGGCAGCGGACGACAGTGACGTGGTGCGCATCGCGGCGATCGGTGCGGGGGCGTTCGCGCGCGGTGTGTTGTTGCCGCACCTGGTCAAGGACTCGAACGTTCGGCTGGTCGCCGTGTCCGCCCGGACGGGACAGAGTGCGCAACAGGCGGCCGCGCGTTTCAAGATCGCCTCCGCGACCACGGACAACCGCCAACTGCTCGAGAGGGCGGATGTCGATGCGGTGGTTGTCGCCACGCGTCACGGCGACCACGCCAACTTGGTGACGGCGGCCTTGCGCGCCGGCAAGCACGTTTTCGTGGAGAAGCCGCTGTGCATCGTGGAGCGGGACTTGGACGAGCTGCAGGTGGTGGTCGCCGAAGCCGGAGCCGAGACGCCGTGCCTGATGGTCGGCTTCAACCGGCGTTTCTCGCGGCACACGCAAGCGTTGAAGGCGGCGTTTGAGGATCGGCGAGGCCCGATGGTGGTGAGCTATCGCGTGAACGCCGGGACGGTCGGCCGCGACCACTGGACTCACGATCCGGACGAGGGCGGGGGCCGCGTCATCGGCGAGGTCTGCCACTTCGTCGACTTCTGCACGGCGCTGGTGGACCGGGAGCCGGTGAGCGTCTCGGCCAGCGGCGTCGCGAAGGATGGGGTCGAGGACGACTCGGTCGTGGTTACCGTTGAGTACGTCGATGGTTCGCTGGCGACGATTCAATACGTCGCCAGTGGCAATCGGGATCTTGCCAAGGAACGGTGCGAGGTCTTTGCGGACGGCCGGAGTGCCGTCATGGAGGATTTCGCGGTCACGCGGTTCTACGGTGGCGGTCGAACCATCCGTGGCCGACAGGACAAGGGGTTTGGCGCGGAGTTGGCACGCTTCGTTGCGGCATGCCGAGGCGGCGGCCCGTGGCCCATTCCGTGGGGACAGATCGTCAGCACGCATCGCGTCTGCTTCGCTGCGCTGCGAAGCCTGACCGGCGGCAAGCCCGTTCGGCTGGACGCGTGAAACCCGCACGATAGATGTTCGACGCGACCCTTCGGCTGCTGAGGACGATTCGGCCTCTGCGCACGGCCCAACTCGTTGCCCAGGTCAGGCGCAGGTTGCCGAAGCGCTACCCCGGACCAGTTGGTGAGTTGGAGCCCACGCCGGAGGTCCGCTGGCGTCCGCAGGACTTCCCGGCGCCGACGGCCGAGGCGGACGACTCCGAGGGCGAGACCTTGGCCGGCCGGCTGTCGTTCGTCGGACGCAAGGAGGCCATTGGGTTCCCGCCCTCGTGGAACCGACGCGACCTACCGAGGCTGTGGCTCTACAACCTGCACTATCACGAGTTCCTCTGGCATCTGGGCTACGACGGCGCGCGTACGGCGGTCGAAGATTGGATCGCGCGGTATCCGCCCGGTGCCGGCAAGCCGGGCTGGGAGGCCTACCCGATCTCGCTGCGCCTGGTGAACTGGTGCACGCTGTTCTTCGGTCGTCATGGGGCTCGAACGCAAGCGGACGGGGCGTTTTGCCGGGCGCTGTGGACGAGCATCCGCGATCAGGCGCGGCATTTGGAGCGGAACCTCGAGTGGCACCTGATGGCCAATCACCTGCTCGAGAATGCCGTGGCGCTGGCCGTGGTCGGTAGTTGCTTCAGACACCGCGATGCCGACCGGTGGCTGGACAAGGGCAGCACGTTGCTGGAACGCGAGCTTCCGGAGCAGATCCTGGCGGATGGCGGCCACTACGAACGCTCGCCGATGTACCAATGTCGCGTGCTCCACGATCTTCGCGTGTTGATGGCCACGCGAGAGCCGAGTCTCACGGCGTTGGCAGCGCCTTACGTCACCGCGGCCACCGGTGCGCTGCGGGCCATGACTCACCCGGACGGCGACATCGCGCTTCTCAATGACAGTGCGCTGGGCGTCTATCCGATGCCGGACCCGGTGCCGCACGATCCCGGACCGTTCGCCCTCCACGAGACCGGGTACTACGGCGCGCGGACCTCCGCGGGCGACTACGTCATCTGCGACGCCGGTCCGATGGGCCCGGACTACCAGCCGGGCCACGGTCATGCGGACCTTTTCTCGTTCGAGTTGTCGTTCGGCGGCAGTCGGGTGGTCGTCGACAGCGGCGTCTCCACGTACGAGCCGGGCACGATGCGCGACTACTGTCGCTCCACCCGTGCGCACAACACCGTTGAGATCGGCGGGGCGGACCAGGCCGAGCTCTGGGGCGCCTTCCGCGTCGGCCGCCGTGCGGTGCCGAGCGCGGTCGACTGGCGTCAGTCGCAGTCCCATTTCACGTTGGCCGCCGAGCACGGCGGCTATGGCCACCTTCCCGGGTCGCCGCGCCACCGCCGCTGCTTTGCATGGCAGGGATTGGGTGTGCTGACGATTACGGATCAGGTGTCCGCAACGCGCGCGGTGGACGCGGTGGCCCGGTTGCACCTGCATCCCGACTGCCAAGTCGAAGGGCTTGCGGACGGCGGCTGCACGCTCGGATTCCCTGGTGGGGGCGCGGACATCTCCTGGGACGGCTGGCAGGACGCCGAGTTGACGGATTCCACCTATTGCCCCCGCTTCGGCGTCGAGACAGCCAACCGCTGTTTGGTGCTGTCTAGCCGCGTTGCTATGCTTGAAGCGCGTATCAGGCTCCAAAAGCACTGAAGTGCGAATCCTGTTCTTCTCCCACTATTTCCCGCCCGAAGGAAATGCACCGGCCTCGCGGACATTCGCGCACTGTCGCCGTTGGGTGGCCGCGGGGCACGAGGTTACGGTGGTGACGTCGGCCCCGAACCATCCTCGCGGCGTCCTCTACCCGGGCTACCGCAATCGCATCCGGCAGGTCGAGGATTGGGACGGTGTACGCGTTGTCCGGGTCGTGACCTTTCTCGCGGCCAACGCGGGCACGTGGCGGCGCTCGCTGAACTACCTGTCCTACATGGTCTCGGCGGCGATTCTCGGTTCCCTCGAGCGCCGCCCCGACGTTGTTCTGGCGACGTCGCCGCAGTTCTTCTGCGGCTGGGCCGGCGTCCTCGTCTCGAGGATCCGGCGGATTCCGTTCGTCCTGGAGATTCGGGACCTCTGGCCGGAGTCCATTGCGGCCGTCGGCGCCATCCGGTCCCGCATGGCCATCGGCCTGCTCGCGAAGCTGGAACTTGCGATGTACCGGTCGGCCCGTCAGATCGTCACCGTGGGCGAAGGCTACCGGCAACGGCTGCTGGAACGTGGCGCGGATGGGACGCGGCTGGCGGTGGTGATGAACGGCGTCGACGGTGAACTGTTTTCGCCGCGAGACCAGGACGAACATCTTGCGGAGGGCGTTGGCGTCGCCGGTCGCTTCGTGGTGGCCTATTGCGGCGTTATCGGCATGGCGCACGGCTTGGAGGTGGTGCTGCGCGCAGCGTCGCACCTTCGCGAAAGGCCCGATGGTCGCCAGGTCGTTTTTCTCCTGGTCGGCGATGGCGCACGACTGGACGACTTGAAGGCGATGGCCGAGCGCGACGGTCTCGACAACGTGGTGTTCACGGGAAATGTGGCGAAGGCCTGCGTGCCGGGCCTGATTGCCCTGTCTGACGTCTGCCTGGTCCACTTGCGCGCTTCGGACACCTTCACCACCGTCATGCCCTCGAAGATCTTCGAGGCGGCGGCGATGGCCAAACCCGTGATCCTTGGCGTGCGCGGATTCGCGGCCGAGTTCGTCCGCACGGCTGGCTGCGGGCTATGCATAGAACCGGAGAACGAGCGTGCGCTTGTCGATGCGGTGCTTCGGCTCTCGGCGGACCGGTCCTTGTGCGAGCGACTCGGCCGCGCAGGGCGCGACCATGTCGTCCGGCACTACAGCCGGGACGAGTTGGCGCGGGACTATCTCGACGTGATCGAACGGACGGCGACGGCTTGATGTCCGTGGAAGTCGTCGTTGTCGGCGGAAGCGGGTTCATCGGGACGCGGCTGTGCGCGCGGCTGCAGGCGGCTGGGCGTACTTTTGCGATCATCGACCGTCGCGTGAGTGCGGCCTACCCGAACGAGAGTTCCGTCGCGGAGGCGGCTTCGCCCGCCTTTGCCGCGGCCGTGCCGCCGAGTACCGCGATCGTCAACCTCGCCGCAGAACACCGTGACGATGTCCGACCCACGAGCCGCTACGAGGAGGTCAACGTCGGCGGTGCTCGCGATGTATGCGCGGTCGCCAGCCGAAACGATGTGCGGTTGATCGTGTTTTCGAGTTCCGTCGCTGTATACGGGGATGTCGCCGTGGACGCGGATGAACGCGCGGTACCGAGGCCCGCCAGTCCGTATGGCCGGAGCAAGTTGGCGGCGGAGCAGGTGTATCGACGGTGGCAGGCCGAGGATCCCTCTAAGCGCACGCTGGTGGTCGTGAGGCCGGCGGCGGTGTTCGGTGAGGGCGGGCGCGGTAACGTGAACCTCCTGCTCTCGCAGGTGGCCGCCTCGCGCTTCGTGATGGTGGGCGATGGCCGCAACGTGAAGTCGTTGGCCTATGTCGAGAATGTCGCTGCGTTCATCGAGTTCGCGCTGTCGTTCACGTCGGGTGTCCACGTCTACAACTACGTCGACAAACCGGATCTGCCCGTTCATGAACTGATCGCGTTCGTCCGCGCCGAAGCCGGCCGAACGCCCCGGGTCAGGATGCGGGTTCCTTACGCCGCGGCCTATCTCGTCGGCGGGCTTTTCGACGTCGCGCGGTTTGTGAGCAAGCGGCCTTTCGCGATCAGTGCGCAACGGGTGCGGAAGTTCGGAGCGAGTTCGCAGTTTGGGACGGCCATCGGGGAGACCGGGTTCGTCCCGCCCGTGCCGCTGCGCGAAGGACTGGCCGCAACCGTGCGGCATGTGCTGGCCGAGCGGCGCGACGGGGCGCGATGATGCCGACCAGCGATGCGCCTTTGCGGATTTTGAACGTGGTCGGTGCCCGGCCGAACTTCGTGAAGATCGCCTCGCTGATGAAGGCCTACGCTGCAACCGATGCGATCGAACCGACCCTGGTGCACACGGGTCAGCACTACGACCGGGCGTTGAGCGACGTGTTCTTTCACGACTTGGCGATCCCGAAGCCGGACGTCCACTTAGGCGTCGGGTCCGGCAGCCATGCGGTGCAGACGGCTCAGGTCATGACGGTGTTCGAGGAGGTGGTGATCGGGCGCCGCCGACCGGACGCCGTGCTGGTTGTCGGCGACGTCAACAGCACGATCGCCTGCGGCCTGGTGGCGGCCAAGCTCGGCATTCCCGTCGTTCACGTGGAGGCAGGGCTGCGCAGCCGGGACCGGAGCATGCCGGAGGAGATCAACCGGGTGTTGACGGACGCGTTGAGCGACCTGCTGTTTTGCACGGAGCAGGCGGGCGTAGACAACCTCGCGCGGGAAGGCATTGACCCGGGGAAGGTGTTCCTGGTGGGCAATGTCATGGCCGACACGCTGTTGGCGCACAGGGAACGGGCCGAGGATTCGGCGGTGCTCGACCGGCTTAAGCTCACTGCCGGGAGCTACGGGGTATTGACGCTGCATCGGCCATCGAACGTCGACGAACCGGCGGTGTTGACGCGCATAGTCGACGCGGTGGATGCCGTACAAATGACATTGCCGCTGGTGATTCCGATTCACCCACGCCTGGAGGCCGGCTTGATGCTCGCCGGCCTGCACGACCGGCTCCCGGCGATGACGGGCGTGAGGTCCACTTCGCCGCTCGGCTATCTCGACTTCTTGAAACTGATGGCCAATGCCAAGGTGGTCCTCACCGACTCCGGGGGCATCCAGGAGGAGACTACGATCCTGGGCGTGCCGTGCCTGACCTTGCGAGACAACACCGAACGGCCGGTGACCGTCGAGATGGGCACGAACCAGTTGGTGGGCAGCGACCCGGGGCGGATCGTCGCCGCGTTCCGCGACGTGCTTGCGAATCCGCCGGGTGGCGCCATTCCGCCGCTCTGGGATGGCAAGAGCGCGGAGCGTATCGTCGACAAGCTTGTCGAGATGTTGTGACGGGGTACGCGGGCCTGCTGGCCCGCAAACGGGA
>JAPOVK010000052.1 GCA_026708185.1 Gammaproteobacteria bacterium
AGGCCAGGAGGGAATCGAACCCCCAACCTGCGGTTTTGGAGACCGCTGCTCTGCCGATTGAGCTACTGGCCTATTCCAAACGTCCTGTGCCTCTTCAGTCCGGCGGCCCCGATCACTGGTTGATCTTGGTGACGACGCCGGCGCCGACCGTACGCCCACCTTCCCGGATCGCGAACCGGAGCCCTTCGTCCATGGCAATGGGGCTGATCAGTGCCACGTCCATGTTGATGTTGTCGCCCGGCATGACCATCTGCACGTCCTCGGGCAGGTCGACACTGCCCGTGACGTCGGTCGTGCGCAGGTAGAACTGCGGACGGTAGCCCTTGAAGAACGGCGTGTGGCGCCCGCCCTCGTCCTTCGACAGCACGTAGACCTCCGCCTCGAACTGCGTATGCGGGGTGATGCTGCCAGGGGCGGCCAGCACCTGGCCGCGTTCGACGTCCTCGCGCTTGATCCCGCGCAGCAGCACGCCGATGTTCTCGCCGGCCCGGCCTTCGTCGAGCAGCTTGCGGAACATCTCGACGCCGGTGCAGGTGGTTCGCTGGATGTCCCGAATGCCGACGATCTCCACCTCTTCGCCGACCTTGATGACGCCACGGTCAACGCGACCAGTCACCACGGTGCCGCGTCCCTGGATGGTGAAGACGTCCTCGATCGGCATCAGGAATGGCTGATCCACAGGACGCTCTGGTTCGGGAATGTACTCGTCAAGGGTCTCCAAGAGCTTGAGCACGCTGCCCTCGGCGATTTCGGAAGAGTCACCTTCGAGGGCCTGCAAAGCGCTCCCGACGATGATCGGAGTGTCCTCGTCGAACTCGTTCTGGCTGAGGATTTCTTGGACGTCCAAGGTGACGAGTTCCACAAACTCCTCGCGCTCGTCTTCGTCGAGCTGGTCAACCTTGTTCATGTAGACCACGATCCGCGGCACGCCGACTTGGCGGGCGAGCAGCACGTGCTCGCGCGTTTGCGGCATGGGGCCGTCGACAGCCGACACGACGAGGATCGCGCCGTCCATCTGCGCGGCACCGGTGATCATGTTCTTCACGTAGTCCGCGTGGCCCGGGCAGTCGACGTGCGCATAGTGGCGGTTGGCGCTTTCGTACTCGACGTGCGTGGTGGCAATCGTGATGCCGCGCTCGCGCTCCTCGGGCGCGTTGTCGATCTCGTCGAACTCCTTCACCTCGCCGCCCTGGCGGGCCGCGCAGATCTTGGTCATCGCCGCCGTCAAGGTGGTCTTGCCATGATCCACGTGTCCGATCGTGCCGACGTTGATGTGCGGCTTGGTGCGTTCAAACTTCTCTTTGGCCATTTCTGGACCTTCTCCTTAACTGCCTGCCAACGTCCGCGCTTCTCGTCGCGCCGCGGTTGTCAAGCCTTGCCGTTCGGCCCCTATCCGGGCCGGTTGCCATTACTACCTTAAGCTTCAAGTCTCAAAGCGCGGTCAAGAGATGGTGCTCACAATCGGATTCGAACCGATGACCTCTTCCTTACCAAGGAAGTGCTCTACCGACTGAGCTATGTGAGCGGTTCCGGTTCCAATTGCTCATGCCCTCGCGGTCGAGCGCCCCCAAGGATCTTGTTTCCTTGCGAGGGCACGCCCCCCGCGCTCCCCGGATGAGGGCTCTTCCTTAGCGAAGGGCACGCCCCTCGCGCTCCCCGGCTGACGGCTCCTGACGCTTGGAGCGGGTAGCGGGAATCGAACCCGCGCCATCAGCTTGGAAGGCTGAGGTTCTACCACTGAACTATACCCGCAAACGTGTACTTTGCAACCGCGCCGCCGCTGCGCGGGCCGACTGCCGCGCCGCGAAATCGCCAAGGCTGCACCACGCGCGGGATCCGCCACCACAGGGCTGAAGCACCCCGCAGCCACGTCCAACCACCTGGTGGAGGGGGTAGGATTCGAACCTACGAAGGCTGAGCCGTCAGATTTACAGTCTGATCCCTTTGGCCGCTCGGGAACCCCTCCAGGCCACGCAAATTAAAGGACGCGGAACTATGCCGATGGTGTTGCCGCCTGTCAACGCGAAATTGGACCGATTTCCGGGCTTCCCCGACGCCGCGAACGAGCCATCAGCAGACCGACCGCGCGCCGAGCGCCCCATAGCCGTGTCCGGCGCTTCGCTGACGCTGCGCGCCGGGTACGCCTCCGGCCCAAGGCCACTCCGAGGTGGTGCCGCCAAGAGGGATCGAACCTCTGACCTTCTCATTACAAGTGAGCTGCTCTGCCGGATCTGAGCTATGGCGGCGTGGACGCCGCTACCGCGGCGCGGATGGGCAGTTTAGGGGCCGAGCTGGTCGGCGGCAATATCCGCCGCCGTCGCCGTGGACCCCGACCGGCCATTGGATGCTTGCGAATCGGCCGACGGTTCCCGAGGCGCACAAGGTCTGCTGGCTATTTCCGCCACGGCGTCGTCCGGAGCATCCCAGGCTTGGAGCCGATACCTCACATGGCTGCGCAGGACCGTTCTCGTGATGACCGAGAAGCCAAGTTCCGACACGCGGTCGTGCTGCGCCTCGGCCAGCTCGCGGCGCGAGAAAACCCCCACGGACACGCCGTTCTCCCGCTCGCCACGCGGAATCACGAAGGCATCGATGCCTTGCGCAACCAGCTCTCGCCACGTGCGATGGGCTAGCGCGCGGGACGCGGCGGGTTCGACATAAACGAAAAAGTCGGGCTCGCCGACCTCGGCCTCCTCGACAACGGTCGTCTCGCCACCCGCGGCGACAATCCGTTCGCCGATCGCCGTGGCCTCTTCGAGGGTGTCGAACGGGCCGAGCGCAACGCAAGTCCTGCGCAGCGCGGTCGGCGGTTGCGGCCGCGGCTCGGGCGGCGCCGCGGGAGTTGTCGATTGAGCGACGGGGCTGTCCGCGTCCACCACCGGGGGCAACGTCTGTGCGGGCAAGTCGATGCGCTCGGCGGCCGGCTTCGGCAGCCATCCGGCCGCCACCAAGCCATCCCGACCCAGCCAAGCGGCACCGACGACCAAGTTCGCGGCGCCGAGAACCGCCAAGCCAACCCAAAGCCAGCCGCGAACGGTCACGGCACCGCGATCGCCAAGCCGTCGAGAACCAGTTCCGGCTCGCAACGCACCTCCGCGCCGAGGCGCGGCGCCAACAGCGCGGCATCACCGCCAGTGAGAAAGACCGCGACCGGCACTGTACTCCGGGTGTGGAGGCGGGCAATCGCCGCGTCGACGAAGGCCGACAGCATCAGGAACGTCCCCGCCGCAACGGCCTGCTGCGTGTCCGTTCCGGGTTCCAGACGCGGCGCTCGGCGCGGATCCGGTCGGACGTCGGCCGTTCGTCGATCCAGGGTGTCCGCGAGCAACCGCAGTCCGGGAGCGATGTACCCACCCGCATGACGACCGTCGGCATCGACGAAATCGGCGCAGGCCGCCGTGCCGACGCTTATCACCGCGAGTGCATGGTGGGTGCGTTGCCAAGCCGCGACCACGGCCAGCCAGCGGTCCACACCGAGCCGACTCGGTTCGCGATAGCCGCAGCGGACACCCGCGAGGCTGGCCGACGTGGCGGCGAACTCCGCCTCCACGCCGAACCGTCTCCTGATCTCGGCCGCGATGCCGTCCCGGTTGCCGAGAACGCTCGCCACCCGGACGCGCTCTGGCCCAGCCACCAGGCGCGGCAGTTCCGGAGCAGGCAGTGCCCCGGCCTCGTCTCCGCAACGCCACTTCGTGCGTGTATTGCCCATATCGATGTCGAGAATTGCCATCCCGTCGCCGCCGGCTTAGCCGGCCGTCTCGCCCGCCGCTCGCAACGAGACTTCGCCGGCTATGTATTCGCGCACGCCCGCAGCACTGGCGATCCGCAGGGCGCCGTTCCCCGCCACGCCCAATACTGTGCCGGAGACCGTGTCGCCCGGGCTGCCTGTGCCCGGCAACGTCAGCGTCACCGTCCGACCATGGTAATGGTGGGCAGCGTCCCATGGGGCACGGAAAGGTACGAAGCCCTCCGCCGCAAAGCGCCCGCAAGCCGCCACAACGTGGTTGACCAAGGCGGCAAGGAGGCGATTCCTGGACGGATGTTCGACCTGCTCGGCGACGTCGGCAACGGCTTGGCCAACCCGGTCCGCGATCGCTTGCCGGCAGCCGACGTTGACCCCGATGCCGATCACCAGCTCCGCAGGTCGGTTCGGCTGCGCCAGCTCGATCAGAATTCCGGCGAGCTTAGCACCGTACATCAGAACGTCGTTGGGCCACTTCAGGTCGATGTCCTTGAGGCCGTACTCGAGGAGCGCGTCGCGAACAGCCAGTCCGACGACTAGGCTCAGGGCGCCGAGCTCGCTGGATGGGCGGTCGATGGCGACGCCGATGGAGACGGCCAAGTTGCGTCCGAAGGGACTCAGCCACGCTCGGCCGCGGCGCCCGCGCCCCGCAGTCTGGACCTCGGCGGTCACTACGCGCCCCGCCACGCCATCCGTGTCGAGGCGACCCAAGAGCGCCGTGTTCGTGCTCCCGATGTGGGGGTGCACGGCGAGTTCACGCAGCCAGTCGACGGACGCGGGTGTGAGCGCCTCCCGGATCGTCGTAGCCGACAAGAGGTCCACGTCTTCGTCTAGGACCGCCTGGTCGCGGACGAGCACTCCGAGCGCTTGCAGCTGATCGAGAGATGTCCGATCGAGCCCCGCGATGGACGCGACCCGACGAGAGGCGAGTTCCTCGAAGACGGTGGCCAGTGCGCCCGCCCCTGCCCGTTCGAAGTCCATTGACGTGCCTATCGGCGGTGGTTAACGTGGAGCCAATACTTCTGATCGACCGCCTAGGCGCACGTTGCCACAAGACCTGCCCCAAAAGGAACTGAGGAAAGTCGGCCTCAAGGTGACCTTGCCGCGGCTCAAGGTCCTCGAGGTGCTAACCCGTGCCGACCCGCACCACCTTTCCGCGGAGGACGTTTACCGCGAGCTGCTCAAGGACGACGAGTCCGTCGGGATCACGACCATCTACCGCGTGCTCACGCAGTTCGACGCCGCCGGGATCGTCGAGCGGCACAACTTCGACGACGGCCACGCGGTCTACGAGCTTGCCAGCGACGTTCACCACGACCACATGGTGGACGTCGATACCGGCCAGGTGACGGAGTTCGTCAACGAGCGCATCGAGAGCCTGCAACGCGAGATCGCAGAGGAGGCCGGTTACGACCTCGTACATCACGAGTTGGTGCTCTACGTGCGCAAGTCCAAGGCCGCCTAGCCGGACGCTCAAGGAATCCGCGCAACGTCAGCGCAGCAAGTCGATCAACTTGCCGCGGTTTCTCTCCTTAGCGTAGTCGAACGGCGTTTTGCCGTCGGCGTCTTTGGCGCCTGGATCCGCACCCGCCACGAGCAGTCGCTCGACATAGTCGGCGCGCACGCCCTGCACAGCCGCGTAGTGCAGTGCCGTCTTGCCGCTGGTGTCCGTGGCCCGGACGTCGACCCCCCGCTCGATGAGCCAGATGCTGCCGCCCGGCTTCTTGAAGTGCATCAGGTCCATCAACGGTGTGCGGCCTTCGGCGGTGTGCTCCCAGTTCGCCCCAAAGCGGTCCAGCAGTTCGCAGCCTTCCACTGCGCCTTGGTAGGTGACGGTGAAGACCGCGTTGTCGGGATTCGCGCCACGTTCCAGCAGCAATTCGGCAAGCGGGTAGTTGCGGGGCCAGGACAGCGTCCGCCACAACGGCGTTGCGGTGAACACCTCGTCGCCTTCGACGATTTCCTCGCCGTCATCGACGCCGGCTCCGGCCTCGAGGAGCATCGTCGCGCAAGCCAGCGCGTCCCGCCCGGGTGTCCTCCAGAATCCGGACCAAGCGACGTAGTCGAGCGCCTTGCGCCCTCGTGCGTCGCCGGCCTGGACTAGGCCGTCGTCACGGAGAAAGTCCTCGAGGCGACCTTGGTCGAGCAATATGCCCGCCATGTGGATGCCGATCGTGGCACCCGCTCGGCGGAGTACGGACACGAACTCGTGGTTCGGCGCCATCGCCGCGTAGGCCATGGGCTCGATTTCGAAAGGACCGGCACGAAGATCCGGGTCCGCGCCGCCCTCAAGCAACGCATTGACCACGTCGACGTGACCTGCGTGGCGGGGAATCGTCACATGGTGCTGGGTCACGCGGGTCAGCGGCGTGTGCCGGCTTCCGGTGCCCGAGACCACATTCGGGTCTGCGTCCGCCTCGAGCAACATGCGAACCATGTCCGCTCGGCCCGCGAACACCGCGTCGACGATCGGCTTCCAGTGGCGCGCCG
>JAPOVK010000040.1 GCA_026708185.1 Gammaproteobacteria bacterium
TCAGGCTACTTTCGACTGCAATTTCAGACGGTTAGGACCTTCCGGACGAGAACTAACTAAAAGCCTGCGGTCGCTCCCTCCTCGTTAAGCGTCACCAATCCGGCGTCGCCGTCGATGGTGATGGACTGACCATGCTCGATACGGACGGTGCCGTTGCCCACGCCAAGTACGGCCGGGATGCCGTACTCCCGCGCCACGATGGAGCCGTGCGCGAGGATGCTGCCCATGTCGGTTACCAGCCCGACCGCGTGCGCAAAGAGCTGCGTCCAAGCCGGCGTGGTGTTCGGGGCGACCAGGATCGAACCGGGCTCCATCTTGTCGAAGTCGTTCGGCGACAGGATGACGCTGGCCCGGGCGGTAACCCGACCCGAGCTCACGGCAAAACCGTTGAGCGCGTCGCCGGACTCGTCGTTGCTGACCTGGGTTTCCTTGAACCTGACGGCCGGGATCTTGCTGGCCTCCTTGGGGATCGTCCCGGGCGGGTGCAAGAGCTTCCGCGCTTCCCGGAGCTCGCGCCGTTCTGCGGCGAGCTTGCCCAGTTCAGGAAGGCTGACCCCCGACTTGCGCGCCTCGATGGCTCTCTCGAGCTCCTCGGTGACCATGAAGAACGTGTCCTCCGGGTCGAGAAAGGTCCCGGTGCCTACCAAGCGGCGCCCCAGTTCAAACGCCATCGGTCGCAGCACGGGCCAGGTGTAGCCGAAGTAGAACGACGTCTCTTCCCGGATGTGGTTGTACCTGCGTGCAAACCACAGGCGGTATCGGAACTGCCAATAGGTGAGCCCCGAGAGCTTCTTCGAGACTTCCTCGGACTTCTGGTTCCGAACCGCCGTAGCGCGAGCCTCCTGATCCTTGGGATCGTAGTTCTCGTCCTGCACCATCGACTTCAGGGTTGCGAACGTCGCCGATGGGTCCTCGGCCTGGGTCGGCTCGATGAAGTCGAGGCTGTACCCCTGGTGCCCGTAGACGTCGAAGTAGTCTTGGAGCGCCTTGACGACCGGGGCACCTTCAGCGTGTTCCTCCAAGGCGTGCCAGAGGAACCTGATGGGCGTTGCGATCACCAGGTAGGTCAGCGCTTCGCTCGTGCGGATGAGCTTCGCGGTCTCGAACAGGATTGCGTTCGCCTGCAAGGTCTTGGACTCGAACCCGGTGAGGAACTGGCCGCTGATGTAGCGATCGTCCGGCAGGTTCTCGTGCAGGAAGCACTGCAGCTGATCGTCGGTGGACTTGGCGATTCCGAAAGTGTGGCTGGTGTTGCTCGTCCAGTAGTAGCCCTCCGCGATGCCCATGTCGCGGATGCCGGCGAGCAGTTCCTCGTCGGTGGCCGTTTGCGGATCCACCTTGCGCCACTTATCGGCCGTACCGACTAGGCGCGGCAAGGCCTCTTCCTGCCAAGCCCGCCAGCGGGCGTCGTTGTCCTGCGTCTTGTTGTTCGCCACGTACGTCGGGTTGTCCGAAGGGGGCAAGGTCAGATCATGGGCCAGGCTGTCGCCCTCGTAGGCTGCGGCGACAGCATCGAACTCGGCCTGCTCTCCTGCCGACAACCCCGAACGAAAGAGCGCCATGTCGTAGCGTTCTTCGACGGACTGATCCCCGCGGCTTTCCCAGATCTGATCGATCATCCGCTTGTGAACGGCCTTCAACTCCTCCTCGGGACTGTTCGGATCGATGTGGTTGTCGGGGTGATCCGCCCGGCAATAGGCATAGCCATTGCAGGTCACGAAGAGCGGGCCGCCGCCGACCAGGAAGCTGGGCTGGCCCTTGCGCGGGGCCTCGAGCCCTTCCGTTAGGTAGAGTTCCTCGAACAGCGGACAGATCGGGTCCGGCATGTTCTCGACGATCTGGCGTCGGCACAGGATCTTGGCGGGAGGCGTGGGTTCCCAGGCCACCTCGATGGGTTGAACGGGCAGGTTGGTAACGGGGCGTGATTGCAGCAGGTAGAGATCGTTGTCGACGACCGCCCACTCGATGTCTTGCGGGACGCCGTCGTAAAGCTCCTCGATGTCGATTGCGGTCTTCGACAATTGCCGCAGCATGTCGTCGGTCAACGACGACTGTCCGCGACTTGCCGCGTCGACATCGGCGAGCCGGGTGCCCTGGCTGCCATCCGCGACGATTTGCTGCGCCTTCGGGCCGATGACGGTGTCCGTGGCGCGCAACGTGTCCTTGTCGACGATGTAGGTGTCCGGCGTCACCTGCCCGCTGACAACGGCTTCGCCAAGGCCGAAGCTCGCGTTGACGACGATTTCCGACCGCTCCCCGGTCGCGGGGTTGGCGGTGAACAGAATGCCCGACACTTGGGAAGGCACCATGACCTGGACGACCACCGCCATCGCCACCGAGGCCTGGTCGATGCCGTTCTGATGCCGGTAGCTGATGGCTTGCGGCGTCCAAAGGGAAGCCCAGCATTTGCGCACCGCGGCGATGACCTCTTCCGCACCCCGGACGTTCAGATAGGTCTCCTGCTGGCCGGCGAAGGACAGACCGGGTAAGTCCTCGGCATTGGCGGATGAGCGCACGGCCACGGCTGCGTCGGTGAGCGAGCCATAGGCTTCGGCGATCTCCGCGGTGATTTCCGCGGATGGATCGTGGTCGGCGAACAGGGCCTGTATGGCCTTGGACGCCTGCTCGAAGGACACCCGGCCGTTGTCCACGGCGGGCTTGGCGAGCGACACGATCTCCTGCTGCATGTGGTGCGTCGCAACGAAAGAACGGTACGCCGCGGCTGTCACCACGAACCCGCCGGGAACGTTGAAGCCGGCGTTTGCCATTTTCGCGAGCGACTGGCCTTTCCCACCGACGACTTCGAGGCCGGCGTGTTCCGGGGCTGCGTTAAGGACCGTGACGTACATGGCTACTCGACTCTCTTGAGGACGCCCGATCATAGGGAACCCCTCAACGGCCGATCAACGAACGGCACGCGGGACACGCACGAAGATCACCCGAAACTGAAGTGGATCAGAAGACTTCCACGTCGATATTCGCGTTCGCCAGCGCTTCCCGCTCGTCGGCTTGCCAAGGACGGTGGGCAGGCTTGTCCCGCTTCGTCGTTGGCCCGGAGCACACAAGAATGTACGCCCGGCGCGGATTCGCGGTCGTGTTCGGCGCGGTGTAGTGCAAGGTTCGACTGTGGTGGAAGGTCGCGCCACCCGGCGGAAGCGGACAGGCAACGGCCTTGGTCGGATCGACGTCATCGGCCACTAATCCGTGAATCAACGGATCGTTGTTGATGTGGCGATGCCAGCGGACGTCCTCCTTGTGCGACCCCGGGATGAACTGCATGCAGCCACTTTCCAAGGTCGCCGGGTCCAAGGTCATCCAGACGCTCAAGCTGTTCAGATGAACGTCGGGATTCCAGTACGCCTCGTCCTGATGCCAAGGTGTTTCGGCGCCGTACAGCGCAGGCTTGAAGATCATGTGTCCGCCCGCAGTTACCTTTTCGTCAATCCCAAGCAGCTGCGTGCCAAGCCTGATCGCGTTTTGGTAGTACTGGCTTTCGCGGAGCTCCGGGAACCGAAAGTCCGGGCCAAGCACCTGCGGGAGCAGCTCACGGCCCTTGTGTGCCCGTGGGGCGGCTAAGTCGTAGTAGAGACCCTTCCCTCGCCGGCCCGTTCGATGAAGAGCTGGTCGTAGATGCCCTTGAGCCACGCGACTTCCTCGTCGGCTGTTATGCGTTCGATGCGGAGAAACCCGTTGTCTCGAAAGAAAGCGATCTGTTCTCGCGTCAGATCCACTTGATAGGTCGGCTTCTGGCTCACCGTCTAACTCCGGTCTTGCGCTACAGTTCCGGGGACTCCTGCAACGTCAGACGTACTATAGATGACCCGTTTCCCGGCGGCACTCGCCGCGACTGTCGTCGCCCTCGTCGTGCCCGCGGGCGAACCCCGGCACGGCTTCTCCTATTTCGGCGACCTGAAGTATCCAAGGGACATGGCTCATTTCGACTACGCGAACCCCGACGCACCGAAGGGGGGCGTGGCGCGGATGCCCATGATCGGCACCTTCAACAACCTGCATGCCTTCATCGACAAGGGCATCCTCGCCGTGTACCTCGACCCGAGATTGGGCGGACTGCTCTACGACCCGCTCCTCGCGCAGTCGGAGGACGAGCTGGCGTCCTACTACGGCAAGCTCGCCGAAACCGTGGAGGTCGCCGACGACTTGAGCTCCGTTACGTACACGTTGCGAGACAACGCGCATTGGCACGACGGTACGCCCGTGACGGTCGCCGACGTGCTATGGACATTCGACACGATCAAGACGCATGGCGGCGCGAGTTGGAAGAGCAGCTACAGCGACATCGTGCGCCTGGAACTCAACGGGCCGCGGTCGTTCACCTTCCATTTCCGCGAGTCCATCGAGAAGACGCCGCACCTCGTCATCCAAACCGGCGGGTTCACGCCGCTGCCGAAACACTACTGGGCGGAGCGCGATTTCGAGGCCACAACCCTCGAACCGCCCCTCGGAAACGGTCCGTACCGGATCGCGCAGGCCGACCCGGGACACAAGGTCGCCCTCGAGCGGGTGGTCGACTACTGGGGCCGCGACCTCAACGTCAACGTCGGCCATTTCAACTTCGACCGCATCGAGGCGCTCTATTTCTTCGACACGAGCGTCATGTTGCAGGCGCTTCGAGCCGGCGTGCTCGACTACTACCGGGACCAGAACGAAAGCTTCTTCGCCACCGCCTACGACTTCGACGCCTTCCACGAGGGCCTGTTCAAGAAGGAGACGTACACCATGGGCCAGTCCTACGGCATGCACTGGGCCGTCGTCTTCAATACGCGCAAGCCGTTGTTCCAGGATATCCGCGTCCGGGAAGCCCTGACGCTCGCGTACAACTTCGAGTGGGCGAACCGGGTCTACTGGCACGACGGCATGGAACGGAACAACTCGTTCTTCGTGCGCTCCGGACTGCAGGCAACCGGTAAGCCGTCCGAGGCCGAAACAGAGGTCCTCGCGCCCTATCGAGATCAACTCCCCGCACGCGTGTTCACCCATCCCGTGCCCCTGCCGCGCAACCCGGCGTACGGGCGCAACCGCGAAACCTTGCAGGAGGCGGACAGGCTGCTTCGGGAAGCGGGCTGGGTCGTCAACGACTTCGAGCGCGTCAACAAGGCCACAGGCGAGCCGCTGCGCTTCGAGTTCGTGGTCACCTACGGCGACCATGAACGCATGCTGGTGCCGTTCGTCGATAACCTCAAGCGGCTGGGCATCCATGCGCCGTTGCGCAAGATCGAGAACAACCTGATGGTCAACCGGCTGCGCAACTACGACTACGACGTGACGGTGCGCAAGTTCTACACGTTCAGGATTCCGTTCCCGGCGCGCATGCGCAGCCAGTTCACATCCCGCTACGCGGACCTGCCGAACATGACGAACTACGCCGGGATCAAGAACCCGGTGGTCGACGCCCTGGTCGAGAAGGTCACCCAGGCAAGGACCGAAGCGCAGATGAACATGGCGGGACGTGCCCTGGATCGCGTGCTGCTGTGGAACTTCTACATGATTCCCGACGGCCATCCTCGCGGCCGCCACCTGGTCTACTGGGACCGGTTCGGGCACCCGCCGCTGGGTCTGCCGCACATGAACTGGACCGGCTTCCCCAGGCTCTGGTGGATCGACGAGGCCAAGAGCGCCCGCGTCGATGCGGGAATCGCGGCGCTGAAGGACGGTTAGGACTGGACTTGCGGTACCTCGTACGAGAACGACTTGCGGACGCGGTCCGCGTACCGCGAGGTAGGCTAGCGTGAACGCGCTTCGGAGCCTTTTCGGCTGGCTGACCGGTTCCTACATCGCCCGCCGCATCCTGCTCATCTTCCCGACCTTGATCGGCATCATGCTGATCAACTTCGCCATCGTGCAGGTCGCCCCGGGCGGCCCCGTGGACCAGGCTATCGCCCGCGTCACCGGCGAAGGCGTCGCCGTCACCCAAACCATCGGCGGCGCCGGCGGCCCCGTCGATACGGACCCGGGCGCTCGCAGCAGCTACGAGTTCTCCCGCGGCATCGACCCCGATCTCCTGGCGGAGATCGAGCGGCAATTCGGCTTCGACAAGCCCGCCCACGAGCGCTTCCTCAAGATGCTCGGCGACTACTTCACGTTCGATTTCGGCGAGAGCTTCTACCAGGACGTCCCTGTAGTCGACCTGGTGATCGACCGGCTCCCTGTGTCGCTGTCGCTCGGCGGTGCGACGCTGCTCATCGTCTACCTGGTCTCGCTTCCCTTGGGAATCGGCAAGGCGGTTCGCGACGGCAGCCGCTTCGACGTCCTGACGAGCCTCGTCATCCTGGTCGGCTACGCCATCCCCGCGTTCGTGCTCGCCATGCTCCTGGTCGTCCTCTTCTGCGGCGGCGAATACTTCGACTGGTTCCCGTTGCGCGGGCTGGTCTCGGAGAACCACGCGGAACTCGGACCCGGCGGGCAGATCCTCGATCGGATCGAGCATCTCGCCATGCCGGTCACCGCCATGGCGGTGGGGAGCTTCGCGACGCTGACTCTGCTCGCCAAGAACTCGTTCCTCGACGAGATAAACAAGCAGTACGTGATGACGGCCCGGGCCAAGGGCTTGCGTCCGGTGCGCGTGCTCTACGGCCACGTCTTCCGCAACGCCATGCTGATCATCATCAGCGGATTCCCCGCGGCGCTCTTGGGCATCCTGTTCACGGGCGCGGTCCTGATCGAGGTGATCTTCTCGCTGCACGGCATCGGCCTGCTCGGCTTCGAGGCCGTGCTGACGCGCGACTACCCGGTCGTATTCGGCACGCTTTTCGTGTTCACGCTCTTAGGGCTAGTCGCGCAGTTGATCACCGACATCGTCTACACCCTGGTCGATCCCCGGATCGACTTCGAAAGCCGGACCGCATGACCCCCGTCACCCGCCGCCGCTTGATGAACTTCCGCCGCAACCGGCGCGGGTTCTATTCCCTGGTCCTGTTCACCGCCCTGTTCACGGTGAGCCTGTTCGCGGAGTTCATCGCCAACGACAAGCCGCTCGTGATGTCCTACGAGGGACAACTGTATTTCCCAATCTTCAAGCGCTACGCCGAGGTCGAGTTCGGTGGCGTTTTCGAGGTCGAGGCCGACTATCGCGAGGCCGAGGTGGAGCAACTGATCGAGGCTGCCGGCGGCTGGATGATCTGGCCGCCGATCCCGTTCAGCCACGACACCATCGACTACGACATCCCCGGACCGACACCCCACGCGCCTTCCCGCGAGCACCTCTTCGGTACCGACAACTACGGCAAGGACGTCCTCGCGGCGCTCCTTTATGGCACGCGGCTGTCGTTCCTGTTCGCCATCGTGCTCACGCTGGCGAGTTCCGTCATCGGCGTGCTCGTCGGCGGCCTGCAGGGCTACTTCGGCGGCAAGATCGACCTCTTCGGCCAGCGCCTGGTCGAGATCTGGGCCGGGCTGCCGATGCTGTTCATCCTCATCATCCTGGCAAGCGTGGTCGAGTCCAATGTCTTCTGGCTACTCGGCATCCTCGTGGCGTTCAGTTGGATGTCGCTGGTGGGCGTGGTGCGCGCGGAGTTCCTGCGCGCCCGGACCCTGCCCTTCGTCACCGCGGCGCGGGCGTTGGGCGTGCCGAATGCAGCCATCATGGTCCGCCACGTCCTGCCGAACGCCATGGTCGCGACGATCACCTTCCTGCCGTTCATCCTGACGGGATCGATCACGCTGCTCACGTCGCTGGACTTCCTCGGCTTCGGTCTGCCAACGGACTCGCCGTCCCTCGGCCGACTGCTCGCCCAGGGCCGAACTAACATCCACGCACCCTGGCTCGGTCTGACCACCTTCTTCACGCTGGCCGTGATGCTGACACTGCTGATCTTCACGGGCGAGGCCGTCCGCGATGCGTTCGATCCGCGCAAGGAGACTTGAGCTGCAGCTGCGCACTATGATGCACAATCAGCTGTACATGACCCCACTTAAGCTCTCGAAGTCTCGAAGGGGTGTCACGCACACATGCAAGTCGTTCCTTTCACCGAAGCTCGTCGTCGGCTCAAGTCGATCATCGACCGCGTCGCCAGTGACTCGGACGTGACGATCATCACGCGCCGAGGTGCGGACGATGCCGTCGTGATGTCTCTCGATCATTACTCTAGCTTGATGGAGACCGTCCACCTGCTGGGAGTGCCCGCCAATGCGGCGCATTTGGCGGAGTCCATCAAGCAGCACCGGGAAGGCCGGATCGTCAAGCGCGACCTGTTTGAGGACGACCCCTCGCCGGGGCGGAAAAGCGCCTAATCCATGGCCACAACTGTGGCGGCACAGCGCGGGCGTACTCCGGCAGGGACGCGCTAGCACCATCGTGTCGTCTCTGCGCCCATATGGCCCCGAACGACGCTGAACAAGCGCTCAAGACGCGCGGCCGTGCGTGCCCGACCCACGTCCCCATCGCACACCCCGAAGGCAACGCGCGAATCTAGCCCAAGCTAGCCGCCGAGCAACGCCTCGAGGCGCTTGCCAGCGTCCGATGCCGAGCCGCCCGGCATCTGCACCATCTGCAATTCAGCACCGGCATCCGCCCGTTCGGCGAGCTGCTCGGCAACCGACGCCATGGGGCCGATGACCTGGATTTCGCGCACCATGTCCGTGGAGATGGCCGCCATCGCACCGTCCCGGTCGCGAGCGCGCCACGCCTCCCTGGAGGCCGAGACTTCCGGTTCGAAGCCGTTGTCGGCGAGCATGTTCCAGTAGAAGTCGCCCATGCGGTTGACGTAGTGGAAGAGCGGCTGCCGCGCGGCTTGCCAGAGCGCCTCGTCGTTTGTGCCGTCGAGGACGTAGACGTTGGTGAACGGGGCGATGGTGACCGAATCCCCCGGCCGCCCCGCTGCGCTTGAGGCGTCGCTCAGGGCTTGGCGCAACGAGGCGAAACGGCCTTTCGGCCAGTGGATCGGGAAGATCCCGTCGGCGATCTCGCCGGTCTGGACGATGGACTTCGGCGTTATGGCCGCGATGTAGATCGGCACGTGGTCGCGCGGGCGGTCGTAGTCCAGGCGGAACCCCCGCTGCAGCGAGAAGAGCTCGCCCTCGTACTCGAGGCGCTCGCCCTTGATGAGCGTATTGATGATCTCGACGTATTCCCGGATGCGCCGCAACGGCTTCCTGAACGGCACGCCGTGGAAATGCTCGATGACGCGATGGCCGGACGATCCCAAGCCGCACACCATGCGGCCGCCGGAGATCGTCTCCAGGGCGGCGAACTCCTGGGCGATCGCTCCCGGCGAGCGCGAGTAGACGTTGAGGATGGAGGTGCCGATCTGGATCTTCTCGGTATGCGCCGCCAAGAGCGTCATCCACGGCACCGTGGACGGTCCCCAAGCCTCGCCGGTGGCCACCAGTTCATAGCCGAGCGATTCCGCAATGCGGACCTTCTCGAGCGCCGCGCGCCAATCGGCGCCGCCGCCCGCCAGAACTCCAAGCCTCATGAAGGTCGCTCCGTCATTCGCAAAGCCGGCTACTGTGATTCAACGCGGTGGCATTGGCAAGCGCCCGAACTATCCACCGCGAAGGGTGACGGGGGTTCCGTCGGCCATCTCGAAGGTTCGCTCATCGTCCGGCTTGATGCCGATCGCCTCAAGATGCCGCCTCGGCACCAGCGTATGGAAACGCCCCAAAGCCGTGTCCGGTACCTCGCATTCGCTCGGCACCGGCTGCGCCTCCGGCCCAAGGCCACGCCGACCCCACATGAAACAACCGCCGCCGGTCGCTACGCTCTCTCTGGCGTTTGTTCATGTGGGGCGCCCGTGTCAACAAGGAAGCGTCCCACCCAATTCCGCGTCAAGTCCTGCGGATTCATCACCGTCACGTCGACGTGTGTCATGCCCATCGTCTCTTCGTCCCTTCGCGCTGATCACTATACCGCCGCTACGGATCGCAGATTCGCCACGGCAACGGATCGCGACGACGTTAAGCTCCCGTCCGCCGGAAGCAAGAGCAAAACGCCCACGCTTCTTGTCAGTTTCTCGCCCGGCGTCTCGTAGCCGAGGACACTGGCGCCGGCGCCGCTGCGCTAGAAGACCGCCAACGGGTTCAGCGGCGAACCGGTTCCGCCCACCACGCGCAGCGGCGCACCCACGAACATGAACTCCCAGCGGTCGCGGTTCTTCGCAGCGGCTGCGACATCGTCCAGGTTCAGGTTGTCGAGAATGCGCATGCCCAACCCCACGAGCACCAGTTCGTGCAGCGGATTGGCGAGGCCCTCGACGCCGGACGGCATCACGTCGCTGACGCCGTCGCAGCCGATCAGGGCGACGTCGCGCTCCTTCAGCCACAGTGCCACGGAGGCATGCATCCCGGCCGCGGCCATGACGAAGTTCCACACGCCCTTCTCCTTCACGCGAACCCAGCGTCCCGTTCGAACAAGCAGCACATCGCCGCTACCGACGGTGACACCCGTCTTCTCCTCCCAGGCTTTGAAGTCGTCCACCGTGATCACCGTGCCCGGCTCGAGGTAGTCGACGCCCTTCAACCACGCCATGTCCACTAGGACGCCACGCGTGATGATGCCGTCCTTGAGGTTGTGAATGCCGAGCTTGGTGGCACCGGTTGGCTGGATCGTGTCGAAGCCGTAGCCGTTGTACAGCTTGCCCTTGTGGGCGAAGTGCGGCAGGCCGTCGATGTGCGAATGGGCGAAGCCGTGGTACTGGACGCTGTAAGCATCGCCAGCCACCTGGTGCCCCCCGAACTCGCCCGTGGTCACGACGTGCTGGAACGGGTTGGCGTTGAATTCATCCTGCACGGTGTTGAGATCATGGGCCATCGACACGGTGACGCCCTCCTGGACCAGTGCGGCCGCCGCCTTGCTCCTTTCCGGCGTGACGAGATTGAGCGTGCCGAGTTCGTCGTCCGCGCCCCAGCGGCCCCAGTTGGAGATCTCGTCCATCCAGGCCTCGAACTGCTCGGCGGAGACCTCCTCGAGAGTGTCGGTTTGCTCTGCTGCGCAACTAGCCGCGACAACGGCAAGTGCAACAATTGCGAAGTGACGGACGTTCATGGTCCCTCCCGAACCGTTGTAACGAGCGAAGAGACTGCGGCGAAAAGCGGCGCGATGTAAAGCCCGCCGGCTTGCTATGCTCGCCCGCCATGGCCGAAGCGAACCCCCGGAACCGGCTCGTCCCGTTCTCCAGCAAGCTGGCGTTCGGCGTCGGCCAGTTCGCGGAGGGGCTCAAGAACACGGGCTTCGGCTTCTTCATCCTCTTCTACTACAACCAGGTACTCGAACTCCCAGGCACGCTAGCCGGGCTTGCGCTCTTCATCGCCCTGATGTTCGACGCCGTGACGGACCCGTTGGCGGGCTCGTTGTCCGACAACACCAAGTCCAGACTCGGCCGTCGTCACCCGTTCATGTACGCCTCGGCACTGCCTTTGGCGCTCGCTTTCATCGGACTCTTCTCGCCCCCAGCAGGATTGGGTGAGTGGGGGCTGTTCGCATGGCTCACCGTGTTCGCCATCCTGACCCGGGGCGCGATGACGCTGTACCACGTCCCGCACCTCGCCCTTGGCGCGGAACTCACGGAGCACTTCGACGAGCGCACGCGCATCGTCGCGTACCGACAGTTCTTCGGGACGCTCGGCAGTGCGGGGGTCTATGCCATTGGCCTCGGGTACTTCTTTGCCGACGACCGCGGTGGCCGCCTCGCGATCGACAACTACACCCCCTTTGCGCTCACCATGGGCGTGCTGATGCTGGTGACCATCTGGTATTCGGCCTTCGGCACGCAAAAGGAAATTCCGTACCTCTCGGAGCCGCCCGCGAAGCCGAAACGCAACCCGATCATCCAAGTGTTCCTCGACCTGCGCGAGGGGTTCACGAACCGGTCCTTCCGATGGCTATTCTCGGGCGTGCTGATCGTTTTCATCATGGCCGGTGTCAACGGCGCCCTCGACCTTTACATGTTCCAGTATTTCTGGGAGTTGACCAGCGAGGAGATGTTCGCCCTGTTGATGGCATCCATCGCCGGGTTGATACTTGGCGTGTTCATCACCACGCCCCTGCTGCGTCGCACCAGCAAGATCTTCGGCGTGATACTCGGGACGGCGGCTTGGGCAGTCTGCCAAGTGATCCCGGTCGTGCTACGCCTCAACGAGACGTTCCCCGAAAACGGCACCGACGCCCTGTTCTACACCTTGCTCGGCTTCCGCTTCTTCCAGGGCCTGATCCTGCAGCAGGCGTTCATCGCGTTCGGGTCGATGATGGCGGACATAGCGGACGAGCACGAACTCCAATCCAGCGCGCGACAGGAAGGCATCTTCTTCGGCGCGATTGCGTTCTCAAGCAAGGCCACCGCGGGTTTCGGCAATTTCATCGGAGGCATCGGACTCGATCTCATCTCGTGGCCTACCGGGACTGACATCCAGACAGCGGCCGACGTTCCTCCGGAGACCCTGTTCAACCTCGGCCTACTCTACGGACCCATCGTCGCGGGGTTCTCGGTGATCGCCCTGTGGTGCTATACGCGCTACGACCTGACCAAGGAACGGCACGCCGAGATTCTCGAGGCGCTCAATGCGCGGCGTCGGGCTGCCGATGGCGCCAGTTCGGGCTGACGACGGGCTGCCCGCCACCCTAGGTGGTGCCGACTGGCGCAGGTTCGAAGCCGTGGGCCTGGTCCGGATCGGTCGACTCGACGCAGCGACACTCTCCCGGCTGCGCGCCGGACTCGACGACATCATGCTCGGCCGCGCGGACGCTCCCTACGACCGACTGCTCATGCAGCTTGACTCGTCGAGCGGCAACTACGACGACCTCGGACGCCAAACCAAGGGCTTCAAGGGCGCCACGCTGAACTACCGGAAGATCCAGGATCTGGAACTCGTCCACACCTTCCGGACCTACCTGGAGGATCCGCCTTTCCGGACCATCTGCCGACACGTCTACGGCGACATCCCCATCGCCTGCTTCCGCGCCATGGCCATGATCAAGCCGGCTGGCGCCGGGACCAAGCTACCCTGGCACCAGGACCGGTGGCGCGCGCTGGATCGAGACCCGCTAGTGACGATCTGGACGTCGCTCGACGACGCCAACGCGGAGAGCGGCGGCTTGGAGGTGATTCCCGGGAGCCATCGCCGCGGCGTACTCAACCGGTCGCACCCAAGTGCATTCCTGGACGATCGACAACAGGCCCAATGCGACCAGGACATCGGCCGTGCCGCGCTCGACATCCCGGGCGGTGAGGTCTGGTTGCTCCACAATTGGCTGCTGCATCGCTCAGGGGTGAACGAAACTGACAAACCCCGTCGAGCGTTCAGCGTCTGTTACATGGATGCCCGCACGGTCGATCGCAGCGGCACTCGGTATACGAAACTCTGGGGCTGACCTTGGGTGCGCGGCCGGCCTAGCCTGGGTCGCGCGACGCCAAGGCCCGGTAGCCGAGCAGCAACCCCACCGCGCCGATCACCGAAAGAAACAGGCTGCGCAGATCGAATCCATCCACCGAACCCATCCCTAACGCCGTACCGATGAACCCGCCGAGAAACGCGCCGATGATGCCGATGACCATCGTCACCAGGATGCCCCTGGGTCCCTTGCCCGGCATCACCCAGCGCGCGATGGCACCGGCAACCAATCCGAGCACGATCCAACTCAGAATGCCCACGTCGTTCCTCCGCACATCCCGCTGTTCCTAATGTAACAGCCTGGTCACGGTTCCGGCACGCGCGACGGCCAATCAACGGGAAAGGTCGATGACCTCGGTCGCCACCCGTTCCACGAACGCCGCGTCGTGCTCGACGAACACCACCGTCGGCTGGTCGGCGAGCAGCACGTCTTCGATCTGTTCCCGCGCGTCGATGTCGATGAAGTTCAGGGGCTCGTCCCAGAGCAGGAGGTCGGCGCTTGCGAGAAACGACCGCGCCAGATCGATCTTCTTCTGCTGTCCGTGGCTCAAATCCTCGATGCGTCCGTCCAGCACGCCGCCGCGTACCCCGAGCGCGGCCATCACCTGACGGAATCGGGACTCCTCGATGCCCGCATCCTGGAGGTGCTGGCGGAGCAGTCCGTCGGTCCACTGCGGGTGCTGAAACGTCCTGGCCACGGCTACGTGGCGGGGCTTAAGGAGCGTACCGGTGTGCCGGTGATTCTGCCCCTCGATCTGGTCGAGCAGGCTCGTCTTGCCGCAGCCATTGGGTCCGACGACGGCAACACGATCGCCCGGCGCGACCGTGAAGGACACCCTCGCGAACACCGCCTTGTCGCCACGCCAAAGGCTCAAGTCGTTCGCGACCACCAACGAGCCGGCCTTGCGCCCGGAGTCCGGCAGGGCCAGGCGCCTGTCCTTCTCCACGTCCACAAGCGTCAGGCGCCGTTCTTCGGCGGCGCTTTCGGCGCGCCGTTCCGCGCTGACAGCTTTCCTCATCTGACGCTTGGCGCGGGCGGAGATGAATCCCTTGTCGACGTGCGCGCCCTTCTCGCTCTCGCGCTTGAGCGCACCGGCGCGGCGTTCCGTCGCCACTTGCCCGAGCCTCGCGATCTCCTGCTTCAAAGCCGCGTTGTCGGCTCGCTGCCTCGCCAAGCGCTGCCGGAAGCGTTCGCGCCACGCGGAGAACGACGTGCGCTCGACCTCCACCGTATCCCGGTTCAGCGCAACGACGTGATCGCAGCAGGCATCGAGGAAGGCCCGGTCGTGGGAGACCAAGAGGAAGCCGGTCTTGGCGCCCAGGTAATCCGCCAGGAAACGCCGCCCGTCACGGTCCAAGTGATTGGTCGGCTCGTCGATCAACGCAAACGTGGTCGTGTCGGGCCCACTCGAAGTGCCTGGCACGAACAAGCTCGCGAGGAGACACCGCGTCTGTTCGCCGCCGGAGAGACTCGAGAACGGCCGCTCCCAGTACGTTTCGCCGATTCCGAGGGCTGCAAGTTCCGCTTCGATCCCGGACTCGACCGCATAGCCGCCGACCTCCTGGTAGGCGTCGAGAAGCTCCCCGTATGCGACCAGCGCGTCTTCGCTGCCATCGGCGAGCAAGTCGTCCATCTCGGCCTCCCATTGGCGAAACGGACCGACGGCGTCCTTGACGACGTCGCGGACCTCCGCGTCGGGGTCAACCACCGCGCGTGGGAAGTACGCCGTCCGCTGGCTCCGCTCGATGGCGCCGCGGTCGGGTGCAAGTTCGCCCTGGATCAAGCGAAGAAGCGTCGTCTTGCCGCGACCGTTGCGGCCAGTAAGGGCCGACCGCCATTGCGTGTCGATGACGAGATCGAGGTCTTCGAAGATGTTGCCTTCGGCACCCGGGTAGCCGAAGGTCAGGTGCCGGCAGATGATGGTGGACATACGCGACGCGACCGCTGCGGTCGCGCAAGGGAACTCGCCTGCGCGGATTCTCCCACGGATCTCCTGAAGCAGTTGTTGAACGCAGGGATTACAGGTTCTCGCGATAGTCCCGTTCGATCGCCTGGTCCACGGCGGCGGCGGTCTCGGCAGGCGCGTTCTTCCTTCTGGCGTACATCTTGCCGAAAGACACCTTGTACGGCTCGCCCCAGGCGGCCGGCTGCCAGAGTCGCGAGCGCAGGAATGCCTTCGCGCAGTGGAAGAACACCTCCTCCACCTCGACGCGGATCACCAGCACCGCCGGGCGGCCTCGGGCGGCCAGCCGTTCAACAAGGCTGTCGTCGGCGGTGAGCGTCGCACGACCGTTGACGCGGAGCGTCTCGGACGTTCCGGGGATCATGAACAGCACGCCGACGTGCGGGTTGGCGAGGATGTTGCGGTGCCCGTAGGCGAGACGGTTGCCGAGTCGATCGGGGATCAGCAGCGTTCTGTCGTCCTCGACCGCCACGAAGCCTGGCCCGTCACCTTTGGGCGAGGCATCCAGACGACCTGCTCCGTCCGCCGTCGACAGCACGAGGAACGGAGCCCGGGCAATGAAGTCCACGGCGAAGTCATTGAGTCGCGCCTCCACCTTCTCGCTGAGTCCCGGGATTTCCTCGCCGATCACGGCGCGTAACTCCTGCTCGGTCTTGATGGTCTCCATGCAGCCCCCTTTTGGCTCTCGCTAGCGGCACTTTACTACGCAAGATGGTCTTCGTCGGGGGCCGAGGCACCGTGAGCGGGTCGTCGAGGTCTGCGGATCCGCAGATGCCGAGGCCCGGGACGTCCGCGTACCACCTAGGCGACGCGGCTTGCGTACAACCGGCGTCCAAGGTCCATGATCTCGGCGCCGTCCTTGACACCGTTCACAAGGTGTCCCGGAATCGCGCCCACACCGTTGTGTGCCCCACTCATCGCACCGGCGATCGCGGCGATCGTATCGACGTCACCGCCGATACGCAGCGCGCAGTCGACGGTCGCCACGTAGTCGTTCGGCGAACGCAGGAAAGCATACAGCGAGGCCAACACGGTGGGTTCGGCCAGTGCGGGGATACCGAAGCCGCGATCCCCCGGACGTTGACCAGTGTCAGCGATCGCTTCCAGCGCCGTCTGCTCGGCTGATTGAAGCCAATCGCCGAGTCCCTGGATGTGACCGGCGAAGCCGTTGCTTTGCACCGAGGCGACTACCGCGTCCAGGAAGACCGGCGTCTCGATTGCGCTCGAGGTGGCGGCATGCGCGACCGCGGTCGCCACCGCCATCGCGGCGTCAATCGCAACCGGATGGCGATGCGTGACGACGCTTGCCGTGGCGACGTCGTCGGCGAGTCGGTCCGGGCGGTCACAGTCCCACATCGCGACGGGTGCGATACGCATCGCGGCGCCGTTGAGTGGCAGGTCGTCGGCCACGGCCGCATCCTGCCAGCGGACACCTTCGATCAGTCGCTTGACGGCTCGATCCGCGACAGGACCTGCACCGACGATTTCGCCCGAGCGCCAGAGGGCGGCGAATTCGCGGGCGATCTCCGCACCGTCCACGGCGCCCCGCGCAACGAGGCTCCGTGCAATAGCGACGGTGAGTTGAGTGTCGTCGGTGTACTGGCCTAGCGGGTAGTGAGCCTGGCTCCCCGCCTTCCTCCGAGGCAGCGGCCGATAGTGGTCGGTTAGGCCCTCGAGCATTGCTATCTCCTCGCGGGACCAGCCCTCGATCGGCGCGCCCAGCGCGTCGCCCACCGCGCACCCGATGAGGGCGCCCACGAAATGCTCTGGCCCTGGGCGGATCATTCGGTCTTCGGCCCCTACTGGCGACGCACGCAGTCTGCCAAAGGGCTATGCTCGGCGGTAGAGCGGATCCGGGTCGCGGCGACGAAGGCGGTAGTAGGGAGTCGAAGAGGGACCACCTTCGCCGCCGCGCCGGATTTCCACGCGGTCTACAACACCGCCTCGAATAGCTCCGGTTGCGGGTGTGCGAGGTACGTCCCCTTCGGGGCACTCGCTTGTCGGTGTGCGCGACGAAAGCTCTCCGACTCGGTCCAGGCCTCGAAGGCTTCGCGCGACTCCCATACCGTGTGCGAAGCATAGAGCACGTGGTCCTCGGTCTCCGGTCCGCGCAACAAGTGGAACGATCGGAACCCCGGAACGTCGTCGAGGTAGGACTCGCGCTCACGCCACACCCGTTCGAAACCGTCCGTGAACCCCGGCGCAATCTTGAATCGGTTCATCGCTATGTACATGGCTCCTCCATATCAGGAATAAACGACAAGGCGGTCTAGCGTCGCGTGCTGCTCCACGGTGATCGTCGTGCCGTAGACCGACGCCAGCGTGTCGGCATCGAGAACCCGCCCAGGTCCGCCCGACGATACGACGCGACCATTGTGCAGCAGCGTCAGGTCGTCGGCGAACCGGGCCGCGAGATTCAGATCGTGGAGCACGGCCAACACGCCGACCCCGCCGCGGGCAGCACGTTTCGCCAGACGCAGCACAGCCAGTTCATGGGCGAGATCCAGGTATGCCGTGGGCTCGTCCAGCAGCAGGTAGCGCGGCAGCGCGACGCCACCGGCGTCGCGCCAGATCTGCAAGAGAGCGCGCGCGAACTGCACGCGTCGCTGTTCGCCGCCGGAAAGCGTCCGGTAGGTTCGGCCGAGCAACTCCTCGGTCTCGCACGCTTCGGTCACGTCGGCAAAGGCCCTTTTTTCGGCGGCATCGTGCAGGTAGATGCCGTCCTGCACCCACCCCATGCGGACAACCTCCTCCACAGTGAAGTCGAACATCACGGCGGGGGTCTGCCCCATGACGGCGCGGACCTCGGCCAACTGCTGCACGCTATAGTCGCCAATCAGTCGGCCACCGACCGTTACCGAACCGACTTGCGGCTCCACGTCGCCGCTCGCGACGCGCAAGAGGGTGGATTTACCGGCACCGTTCGGTCCGATGAGTGCCGTGACCTGGCCCGGCTGCAAGGCGATCGAAACGTCGGCAAGGACGACGCTGTCGCCGAGCCGCACGGTGATGCCGTCGGCGTATAGGCTCACCTCGGGCGCGCCCGAGCGATCAGCCAGAGGAAGAACGGCGCGCCGATTGCACTGGTAACCAGGCCGACCGGCAACTCGGCCGGCACCACCACGGTGCGCGCGACCAGATCGGCGCAAACCATCAGGGCACCGCCGAGAAAGACCGACGCCGGCAGCACGAAGCCGTGCGCCGCGCCGCCAATCAAGCGCGCCAAGTGCGGCACGACGAGGCCGACGAAGCCTATGACACCGGCGACGGCGACGCCCGCGCCCGCAGCCACGGCGGACATCATGACGGTTAGCCGTTTTACGCGCTTTACATCCACGCCCACATGGCGCGCCTCCGCTTCGCCGAGCTGCAGTCGATCCAACGCCCGCTGCTGGCCGAAGAGGAAGATGCCCGCGAGCGCCATCAGGGCGACAGCCGGCAACACCGCGAGCCAGGTCGCGCGGCCGAAACTGCCCATCATCCAGAACGTCAGCGTGCGCAACTGCGCGTCGTCGCTCAGGTACTGGAACGCGCCGATGCCAACGCCCGCCAAGGCGTTCACGGCAATGCCGAGGAGCAGGATCGTGACGATGCTGAACTGGCCGAAGCGCCGTGCGAAGAGGTAGATGAACGCCGTCACCAGACCGCCACCCGCGACCGCAGCCAACGGCAAGACGTAGGGTTCGAGCCAGTTCGGAATGTCGAGCGCGCCGCCGAGCACGATCATGGCGATCGCGCCCAACGCGGCGCCCGAGGACACGCCGATCACGCCGGGATCCGCCAAGGGGTTGCGGAAGAGGCCTTGGAGTGATGCGCCCGCAAGCGCCAAAGACGAGCCCACGAATGCCGCCAGGACGACGCGTGGACTGCGGATCTCGGCGAACACCATGCGCTGAAAGGCGCCCGCGTCGGAATCCTCGAAGAGCGTCGCAAGAGAGATCGGCACCGCGCCCGTCACCAACGCATACCAAAGTGCCGCGATCAGCGCGGCGCCGAGAAGGACGATGATGCGGATCCGCCGGACCACGAGACCAGCCTCGGCCGACGAACCCGCACGGCGCCCGAACACCGGCCATCGCCGCGCGCCTGCTGCCGTCGCCGTGAACACCTTCACTCGCTCTCGCCGACGACGGGGCCATGCAGCCGCGTGGCGAAATCCAAGGCGGCCTCGAGTGTGCGTGGTCCGAAGCCGAGCATGGCCATGCCGTCCATGACAACGATGCGGCCGTTCCTAGCAGCGGACGTCAGGCGCAACGAAGGGTGCGAGGCGACATCGGCGACGCCGCCGAGGGCCCGGACGCCCCGCTCGGGAATCACGATGACGTCCGGGTTGGCCGCAGCGAACGCTTCCGGGCTGACAGGCTTCCAGCCATCGATCGACGGGAACACGTTGCGTGCGCCAGCCATGCGCAGGAACCCACCGCCGGAGGTGTTGTCGCCGGCCGCGACCGGCGCCCCGTCGCGCAGGTTCAGCAGCATGGCCACGCGCGGAGACCGTTCACTAACTTCCCTGTACGCAGCCAGTCGGTCGGCGACAGCACGCAAGTCTTCGACGCGCGCGTCCGCCTCGTCACCCATGCCTAGGACCTCGCCGATGCAGGCGATCTTCCCAAAAATGCCTTCGGGGTCGTGCTGCTCGGCCACGCGAACCGTCTCGACGCCCGCTTGCGCCAACTGGTCCAGCACGGCCGGCGGGCCCATGTCGTCCTCGCCGAGGATCAAGCTGGGACTCAACGACAGCAGGCCCTCGACGGACAGGTTGCGGACGTAGCCCACGGATGGAAGCGCCGTCGCAGCCTCGGGGTAGTTCGACGTCGTGTCCACCGCCACGATGCGGTCCTGCGCACCAAGCAGATAGACGATTTCCGTGAGCGAGCCACCGGCCACCGCGATGCGAGTGGCGTCGCGCGCTGGCGCGCAAGCGAGGGCGGGGATGCCCAAGGCTGCCACCGAGGCCACAAGGAGCGCACGCGGGAGCACGCTAGAACTCCACGTGCATCGTCACCGCACCGTTGAAACCGGGCTGGCTGAAACGCATCGGGGCGTCGGACCCGATGCCCGCGGTGTCGATCCAACGGATGTAGGCCTTGTCGGTCAGGTTGAACAGACCCAGGCTGAAACGCACGCGCTGCGCCAATCGAACGTTCGCCAGCAGGTCCAGCGTGCCGTATCCGGCACTCGCCAAGCGCGGCGCGTTCTCGTCGATGTCGGCCTCGGCCTTGCCCCGGGCACCGGTGAAGATCGCCTCGACGCGCAGGCGGCCATGGTCGGGTGCGAAGGCCAGCCCCAAGACGGCCGTTAACGGGTCGACGCTGTTGAGCGGCTGTTCCGTGGCCGGGTCCTCGCCTTGCGCATGGGCAAGGGCGACGCGCACAGAGAATGCGTCGAGCGCGCTGTGGAGGCTAGCCAGGGCCAAGCTGGCGGACATTTCCGCGCCATCGATGCGCACCTCGTCGCGATTTACGGACTGGAACGTGAGCAATCCGTCCGCTGGGTCGATGCCGCGGGAGGCCACGAACGCGGGCGCGACGGCGAACGACTCGATGAAGTCCTCGTAGTCGGTGCGGAAAACCGCGACGGCGAATTGCCCGGCGTCGCCGCTCGCGCGCAGCCCGAACTCGACGCCGACGCTGCGCTCCGACTTCAGATCGGCGTTGGCAATCGTCTTGTAGCCGCCGAGGAAGTTGGAGAACCCGACGTTCACGTCGTCGTACGGCGGCGCGCGGAACCCTTGGCTCAGCCGCGCATAGGCGGCCACGGTCTGCGTGACCGCCCAGACCGCGCCGAGTTTGCCGGTCGTTTCGGATTGCTCGTAGTCGGCGGGTGTCGGCGCGCCCGGATTGCCATTCAGGTAGACGTCGTCGGCACGCGCATCGGCGTCGAAGACGTCGTACCGGATGCTCGGCGTGACTGTGAGCCGTCCATCGAGCAACGAAAGCTCGTCCTGCAGGTAGACGCCGGCCTGGGTCACCTCAGTGCGCGGAAAGTCGCGCGTCGGCAGGGGCGAGAACTCACGCACGGGCGCGCCCTCCGCCGCGAACGTGCCGCCGTCGCGAAGGCTGGTGTTGTCGGTGCCGCTGTACTCGAAACCGTAGCTCAGCAAATGCGCGACGTCACCCACTGCGACGGCCTTCTCGGCCTGCGCGAAGGCCCCCACGATGCGTTGGTCGAAGAACGAGTCCCGGCGGCGTGTCTGCGCTTGACGCGCCGGCGGCGTGCGCTGCTCCCGGGTGTACTGCGCCGTATCGCTGGCCTGGCGGTAGACGCCCGCGCGCAACCGGTCGGCAAGCGCGGACTCCCCAACATAGCGGTAGTCCACCGAGAAGCGTTCGCGGGCGCGCTCGTCGGTCGCATCGCGGGTGTCGACGGTCGTGCCGAAAACCATCGTCCCGTAGTCCGACAGGATGCGGGTGTCAGTGGTGCCCGCGAAGCGATCCAAGTTCAGCGTGACACGATGCCGGTCCGCCGCGGCAATGCTGATTTTCGCGACCGTGCTGTTCGAGACGACGGCTTGCGGATCGGGCTTCTCGCGCATCGGACCGAACCCGCCGACGGCGCCCGCATTGGCCTGTTCGCTCGCCTCCCTACGCGTGTGACGGAGCAGTCCCGCAAGCGAGTCGTCGCCGGCCGCAAAGGTGAACGCGCCGTTCGCGCCCTCGTCTGCGCTCGAGTAGCCAACCTTGAATCCGGCGTAGAGGTCGCGTTCCGGGAGATACTGTTGCGGCTGAAGGGTCGTGAACGCCACGACACCGCCGATGGCATCGCTGCCCCAGAGCGCGGAGATGGGCCCGCGAGCGATCTCGGCCCGGCTCAGGCTGTCGACGTCAACGAAATCGCGGCGCGCGCTCAAGAACGGCCCGAAGCTGAATTCGTCCGGCACGCGTATGCCGTCGACGAGCGTGAGCACGCGGTTGCCGTCCATGCCGCGGATGTTGAAGCCCGTGAGCCCGAACCGGCTCCCCGTGCCGCCAACCGACACGCCAGGTTCGAAGCGCACGAGGTCGGCGATGTTGCGCGCGAGCTCGCGCTCAATCCGCGCGGTGTCGATGACGGTGATGGTGGCAGCCACGTCGGCAGCGTCGCGTGCGGTCCGGCTTCCTACGACGGTTACCGTCTCTAGGCTGTCACCGTCCTCGTTGCCCGTATTGTCGTCCGCAGCGTTGCCCGCGACAGCCAGCGCGCAGAATGCGATGCCGACCGCGGCGAGTCCGAGTCGATTGCACATGGGACATGCCCCGTTCAACCCCAGGTCGCCATACGATAACGCAAATACAACCTATTTGCATTTAGTTTAATAGCGGCGCTGCGGCTCGATTCCGTGGCCGATGGTGGCCCGCCGCTAGCGTTCGGCTTCAGTCACTCCGCGACGACCCCGCTGCCAATCCGGACACGACCGCGCCTCGGCCCTCGATCTGGTAGACGGTGAGCGGCGCAGGATCCGCGGGCTCCACGAAGGTCTCGCCGCGCTCCTCGGCCGCGTGGCGCAACCAGGCCACGGCTTGGCGAGGCGACAGGTCGAGCCGCCGCAACGTCCCCTCCGCGACGATCTCCTGCCCCTTGGCCTCGGCGGGAAAGACGATGACGTCGTCCTGCACCTTGAGGCGAATCGTCGCGCTCGACTGGCGATCCAGGATGTCAACCCAGCACCCCTTCATCGGACAGACGTCCTCCACCAGCCCCACCACCTTGACGGTTTGCCCGACATAGGCGTTCGGGTTCGCGCTGAGTTCCGAGAGGCTTACCGCTGTCGCGTCCGACAAGGGCTCGCCGAATCCCGTGTCGGCGGCGGAGGATGCCATCGCCCCAAGCGCCGCCATGGCGCATGCGACGAAGGTCACCGTCAACCGACCCGCAATCGACGACAAGCCGCGTGGCCGAGCCGGTACGGCCCCATTCCTACGCACGCGTTCGGAAATCGTAATCCTTAACATTTGTAATAGACCTCCGTTCCACTCAAAATCGGCCTTGCCGCACCCCGGGCATCCGCGACCGCGTGAAGAAAACAACAACGGAAACGTATTTGCAAACCATTTGCATTTGCTTTAGGTTCCGGCGACTGGTCACCCACCGAACCCAGGAGCATAGACCATGACCAGCAGCCAACACCGTCGGCGAACGGCGTGTGCCGCAGCACTCGCGGCCGTTCTCACCTTCCCGGCGATCGCCGACGGCCACGACGACCACGGCGACGGGCCAACGACCTCGACGGTGATCGCCCTCGGCGCACCGGTGGCCGGAACCCTAGGCGGCGACGGGGACGTCGATGTCTTCCGCTTCGACCTGCTCGGTCAGACCCAGGTCGACATCCGCACCACCGGCCAAACCGATACGACTGGCGAACTCACCGACAGCGCCGGCATGAGCCTCGCGACCGACGAGAACAGCGGTTCTGGCGACAACTTCAGCATCAGCCAGGACCTGGGCCTAGGCATCTACTACGTGCACGTGAGCGGGACCGGCGACTACGCGATCGACATCAGGACGGTCGGCGAACGGGACGACCTGCATGGCGATACGTTGGCGTCCGCCACGTTGCTGCGACTCTTGAGCGATGCCGAGGTGGCCGCGGTCTCGCCGTCGGCCCTTCTGTACACCGCGGGACGCATATTCCCAACCGGCGACGACGTCGACGTTTTCCGACTCGATGTGCCCCATGACGGGACGGACCTCACGCTCAGGGCAGTGGGCACCGCCAACGCGAACGGCAGCCTGGTCGACAGCGCCGACATGGAACTCATGGCGGACGCCGGCGACGGAAACTTCCGGATGTCGGCGACGCTGGACACCGGCATCTACTACTTGAAGGTCAGCGCCGCTGATCGTGGCGCCTACCGCGTGCTCGCACAGTACTCCGGCACACCCGGCCCCGATGCGGGCGGCACGCCCGGGAGCGGCGACGACGACCGGGACGGCGACGGCGTACCCAACCATCTCGACGCCTTCCCGGACGACCCGACGGAGACCACGGACGCCGACGCCAACGGCATTGGCGACAACGCCCAACCGATCGCGCTGACCTACAACTACATGGGTGCCGCCGACGACGGCTCGTCCGTCAGCTACTCCGGTCAAACCGCGCGCCAGATGCTGATCTCGGCGATGAAGGCGGAAATCGGTGGCCTCGAAGAAGCCATCGGGATGGAAGACACAGTGCGTGCAACGCTGAACTTCTATATTACCGGCGACGGGGTCGACGACACGCCGCACGGCTTCACGGTAGCGGGTGGCGAGCCGGTCATCCCCGGGCCGACCTACGGCGACGTCAGCACCGGCAAGAACCTCGGCAGCAAGACCGCAGGGCAGGACAAGCCCGAGCATGTCCTCGGTGGCGAGTTCTTCGGCTGGGACGCCCTCGATGAGGGATCGATGCCGATCGACCTCGTCAACCACTACATCGACCGCCTAGTTGTGGAGGCCACGGACGGCAATACGCCGTTGATCTCGACCGTCGATGGTCAGGTTGCCGTCGACGGTGTCTACATTGACGAACACGGCCGCGACTACCAGCAACTGGTGCAGAAGTTCCTTGGCGGCGCGGTGGCGTTCTCCCAAGGCACCGCCGACTACCTCTCGACCAAGTGGGGCGACTATCTGACCACCGTCGAAGGCAAGGACTACACCGGCGCGGAGCACAAGTTCGACGAAGCGTTCGGCTACTACGGCGCCACGCGCGACATCAACGAGTACACGGACGACGAGGCCGCCGCGAAGGGTGGGCGCGAAGGCTGGGGCATGGGCTATCACGACACCAACGAGGACGGCAGCATCGACCTGCGCGCGGAGTTCGTCTTCGGCCACGCCCAGAACTGCGCCAAGCGCGACCGCGGCTCCAACGGCGCCACCGACTACTCCAAGGAAGCCGCGGACGCCTTCCTGCTCGGCCGCCAGATCCTCGGCAACGCCGCGGCATCGGGGAACGGTTTGAGCGATGACCAGTTGGTCGCGCTGCACGACCAGATCGCGATCGCCGCCAAGACCTGGGAGAAGTGCATCGCCGCGACGGTCGTCCACTACATCAACGACACCGTCGGCGATATGGGCAAATACGAGGCGGGGAATTTCGCGGACCTAGACAACTTCAAGAACGTCGCCAAGCACTGGGGCGAAATGAAGGGCTTCGCGCTCGGCCTGCAGTTCAGTCCGTTCTCGCCGTTCCGGGACGGTTCGGTGGACGGCATCACCGTCGACAGCCTGAAGACCGTCCTGTCGCTGATGGGCGACGCCCCCGTGCTGGCCGATGGCTCGCAGGGCGGAGTAATGCCCGCCGACGGCGCTCAAGCCGCGATCGACGCCCACATCGAAGGCCTCATGGACGCCCGTGACATCCTGCAGACGGCCTACGGCTTCGATCCCGCCGTGGTGGAAGGTTGGTAGCCCTGTCGGGGACAATGGGCGCCCACAGCGGATCCGGCTTCCGGATCCTGCTGGGCGCCCTCTTCGGCCTCGCACTCGCGGGATGTGTCGATAGCTCCCGCGAGCCGGAACAGCCGCGCCCAGCGCCACCACCGCCGCCAGCCGCCGGCAGCGACGACGAGGAAGAGGAGGAGGTCGAGGAGGAAGAGGAATTCACGAGCCTCAACATGCTCACGAACCTTGTCGACGCCGTCATCGTGCCGAACTACGTCGCGCTGGCAGACGCAACGAGCGCGTTCGCCGACGACGACGGTCGGCTCGCGGGCTACTGCGAGGCGATCGGGACAGACACGGAAGACGCGGCGCGCACGGAGGTCCAGGATGCGTGGCGCGATGCGATGACCGCCGTGCAGACCACGGAAATGCACGTCTTCGGCCCGGTTGCCGACAATGGCGAAGCACTGCGCAAGCGCATCCTGTCCTACGCCGATGCGCCGCTGAGTACATGCGGCGTCGACATCTCGGTGGTGCTGGCCGGCGACGAAGGCTTCGACATCCAGTCGCGGTCGCTCAACCAGCGCGGCTACGGGGCCATCGAATACCTGCTGTTCAACGACGATCTCACGCACACATGCGCACCCCAAGTCCCCGCCACGGCGGACTGGAACGAGCTCGAGGAAATCGAGCGGCGTCTCAAGCGTTGCGACCTCGCCCGCGTGATCGCAACCGACGCCGCCGATGCCGCAGCCACGGTCGCGGACCGCTGGGAGCCGGACGGCGGTGACTACCGCGCCACCTTCCTGGATCCGGAGACGACCGGGGAGGCGCTGCAGCACCTTACGGACGGCATATTCGCCATGGACCTGCTCGTCAAGGATCGCAAGCTCGGCATCCCGACCGGCATCCACGACGACTGCTCCAACACCGCCTGCCCGGAACTCGTGGAGTCCCCGTACGCACGCAACTCGTTCGCCAACATCGGCACCAACGCGGCCTCGTTCAAGACCCTGTTCGAGGGCGGCGAGGGCCTTGGATTCGACGACTTCATCGTCAACGAGGAGTTCGCGGAGGTCGCCGACCGATTCGCGGCGAACACCCAGGACATCATCGACTACCTCGAAGACATCGATGCATCCCTCTACGACCAGGTCATCGCCATCGAGGACGACGACCGGGGCACGGAGTGCCTGAACGCGTTCGCCGGTCCGGACCTGCGAGCGGAACTGTCCGCTTGCACGCTCGTTGGCCTAGTCAAGCGGGTAACGGACGACCTGAAGATCGACTTCGTGACTATCGTCGGCGTGGCCTTGCCCGGCGGCGCCCAGACGGACAACGACTGACGATGGCCCGCGTCCCACTCCTCGCTCTCGTCACAGCCACGGCCGCCATCGCCTTACCAGGTGGTGCCCAGGAAGACACCGCCGCCGCACCGCAAATCGAGGAAGTCGTGGTGATCGGCTCACGGCAGGACGCCGACACGGTTGCCGGGTCCGGAACGCTCGTCGATCAAGAGGCACTCGAGCAATTCGACTACGTCGACCTCAACCAGGTCCTGTCCGCCGTGCCGGGCGTGTACATGCGCGAAGAGGACGGCTTCGGACTGCGCCCCAACATCGGCATCCGCGGTGCATCGGCCGAACGCAGCCAGAAGATCGCCATCATGGAGGACGGCGTGCTGATCACGCCGGCCCCCTACTCGGCACCGGCCGCCTACTACGTCCCCAACATCAGCCGCATTCATGCCGTCGAGGTCTTGAAAGGCCCCGCCGCCGTTCGCCATGGGCCGCATACTGTCGGCGGCGCGGTGAATTTCGTCACGCGTCCGGTGCCGGAGGCGCGGCTCGCCGAGATCGACCTGAGCGCCGGCAACCACGGCTTCCACAAGGTCCAGGCCGCGTTCGCGAGGCCGCTTGAGACGACCGCCTACCTGGTCGAGGCGATGCGCTACGGCAGCACAGGCTTCAAGGACCTCGACGGCGGCGGAGACACCGGCTTCGTCCGCCACGCGCTCGACATGAAGTGGCGCTGGGAGCCCGGTGGTGAACGCGACCAGCAACTCACCGTGAAGCTCGGCTACGCCGACGAGGACGCGGACGAGACCTACCTTGGCTTGGCCGATCGTGACTTCGACCGCACCCCCTTGCGCCGCTATCGCGCCTCGCAACTGGCACGATTCCAGTCCTCGCACGCGCTCGCCCACGTCAACTACGGGATCGCTGTCAACGACAGCCTACGTCTCAACGCGAAGGGGTACTGGAACCGGTTCGACCGGCAGTGGAACAAGGTGGACGGCTTCATGTCGGGGCCCGCACTGCAGTCCGTCCTGATTCGACCCGGCAACTACGCCCGCCAGATCCAGCTCCTGCGCGGCGAAATCGACTCGACGGCGATCGACGCCGACATCATCGACGTCACCAACAACGATCGCTCGTTCGACGTCAGCGGTGTTCAGCTCACCGCAACGGCCACGGGCATCCTCGGTGGGTCCGCGCACAGGGCAACCGCCGGCGTACGCCTGCACCGCGACCAGGTCGATCGCGACCATCGCAGGCGCGGCTACCGGATGGCCTCCGGGAACATGATCTCCGACGGCATCGAGCGCGGCTCGAAGGCGCGCAACCACGCCGACACCGACGCCTACGCGGTGTTCGTCGCCGACGAGATCACTCGCGGCGACTGGCGCGTCACCATGGGCGTCCGCTACGAGGACATCGCCGGCGCATTCGAGGATCTGCGCGCGGGAGTTCGCCGCGACAGCGCGCAGTCGGTGGTCTCGCCCGGACTCGGCGTGCACTGGCAGACGACGCCACGCTTGAGCTTCCTCGCCGGTGTCTACCGTGGCTTTTCGCCCGCCGGTCCAGGATCTCGCGACGTCGACCCGGAGCAGAGCGTGAACCTCGAGTACGGCGTGCGCTTCGCGACGCCGTCGCTGCGCTTCGAGGCCATCGGCTTCTTCAGCGACTACGAGAACCTGCTCGGTCGGTGTCGGGTGAGCGACAGCGGCTGCCAAGCCGGCGAAGAGTTCAACGGCGGCCGCGTGGAAATCGCCGGCGCTGAGATCGTCGGCTGGGCGCGGTTGCTGTTGACGCAAGCTGTCGCGCTCGAGTTCGACGTCACCTACACGTACTCCGAGTCGGCATTCCAAACCAGTTTCCTGTCGCAGTTCCCGCAGTGGGGGCTGGTCCGCCGGGGCGACGAATTGCCCTATCTGCCCGAGCACATCGGACGAGCCAGCGCCAAACTGATGACAGGTCGTTGGGAGGCCTCTGCGGCGGTCCGTGGTCAAGCGCAGATGCGCGAGGAGCCCGGCTACGAGAATCTCGAGGACGGTCTGCACGCCGACGGGTTCCTCGTCCTCGACCTGGCGCTCTCCCGGCGTTTCGGGGATGCGATGCTCGTGCAGTTCCTTGTCGGCAACGCGACCGATGAAGCGGCCATCGTGTCGCATCGCCCGTTCGGCGCCCGGCCTAACAGGCCGCGGTCCCTGGTTGCGCGCATCAAGTACGCATTCTGACTTAGGCGTCCGAGACCATGTGGGATCTGCTCCTCGCGCCTCTTTCGGTGCCGCTGGATCCTTCCAAGCGCCTGTTCTGGGGTTGCCTGCTGAGTTCGCTGGTGGTCGCATCGGTGGCGGTAACCATCCATGCTGGCCGATTCGACCTGCGCGCGCAGTTGCGCGCCCTCTTCGACCGGCACTATTGGCTGAATCGGTCGACGTTGCAGGACGTCGGTCTCTTGTTTCTCAACAACGCGATCCGCCTGCTGGTACTCGTGCCCATTGTCGGCAGCCATCTCGCCTTGACCCTCGCCACCGGTCGGTTCCTGCAGGCGAACCTGGGCGATGCGCCATCGCTCGAACTGCCGTGGTTCGCCATCGCCACGATCTACGGGCTGACGTTTTTCGTCGCCGAAGACGCAAGCCGCTTCTTCCTGCACCTCGCCATGCACCGTTGCCCGCTGCTATGGCGGTTCCATCGCGTCCACCACAGCGCTCGAACACTGACGCCGCTGACCCTGTTCCGGCAGCATCCCGTGGAGCAGGCGCTCTATTTCGCCCGCGGTACCGTGGTCTTCGGCGTTGTGAGCGGCTTCTTCATCTGGCTCTTCGGCCGCCATTTGACGACGTTCGACATCCTCGGCGTCGACCTCCTGGGCTTTCTGTTCAACATGGCGGCCGCGAACCTGCGGCATTCCCACGTGTGGCTTTCCTTCGGTCCGCTCGAACGGTGGTTCGTTAGCCCGGCACAGCACCAACTGCACCACAGCCGGGACCATGGGAACGTCAACCTGGGTTCCTACTTGGCGATCTGGGATCGGATACTCGGCACCGCGCACCGTGCCGGCGCCAAGCGCGAATTGACCTTCGGATTACCCGAGTCGAGCGCCCGGGGCGTCGGACCGTTTCAGTCCCTGCGCCGCGGCGCTGCGCCTACCCGCGCCATGCCGCCGTCCACGGCCACGACTTCGCCGGTGACGTAGCGCGAAGCATCGCTCGCGAAGAACAGCACCACGTCGGCGACGTCGTCGCCGTATCCCCAGCGCTTGAGGGCGATCCCGTCCTCGAGTCGCTCGATCAAACCCGGGATGCTCTGCCGGTCACCCTCCCAGATCGCCGTCGCGATGAGTCCCGGGCAGATCGCGTTGACGCGAATCCCGTGTGCGCCCCAGTCGGCCGCCAGTGCCCGCGTCATCGCGTCGACGGCACCCTTGGTGCCTGCGTAGGCCACGCGTCCTAACGGGCCGCGCAGGCTCGCAATGGAGGAGATGTTGATCACCGAACCGCCACCGCGTTCGGCCATGCTTGGGCCGAGACCGAGGGTCAGCATCAGGGGCGAGCGCACGTTGATCGAGAAGACGAGATCGAAGTCCTCTTCGGAGAGTTCGTCCGGCTTGCGGCGCATCGGGATGCCCGCGTTGTTGACCAGGATGTCGACGCCGCCGACCGCTGCAAGAACGCGATTCGCCAACTCGGTACCCGCGCCCGGCGGTGCCAGGTCCGCCTCCAGGACAATCGGTACGTGCGTCAGTTCCGCCGCCACGCGCTCGAGGTCCGAGACGGTGCGGCCGGTCAGCACGACCCGTGCACCGGCCGCGTCCAAGGCGCGGGCGCTGGCCTCGCCGATGCCTCGGCTGGCACCGGTCACCACGGCGATCCTGCCGTTCAGTTCATTCATGGCCCACTCCCTCATCCGGCACTAGTTCGCCAAGCGCGTAGACGCCCCGCTTGTTCCATTCGGCGCCGTTCTCGTAGCCCCCGTAGCCTTGCCAGGGCTTGAAGCCGATGAGCTTCAGCAGCTCGGGCGACGCCGCCGCCAGCACTTCCGGGCGGGTGCCGAGCAGGTAGTTCTCCTGCTGGCGGAACTGCGGCGCGCAGAAATTGGTCGTGAGCCCGATGCGCGGCTCTCCGGTCCGGTTCTCCCCCGTCGAATGCCACGTCCGTCCCTCGAAGATCGCCACGGTGCCGGCGGTGCCGATCGCCGGGATCCAAGGCGCGTCGCCGTCGAGGTCGTGGTCGGGCTGGCGTCCACTCAGATGACTGCCAGGGACGAGCAAGGTGGCACCGTTCTCTGCGGTGAAGTCGGTGAGCATCCACATCGCGTTGCAGACCACCGCCGGCGCGATGGTCTTCGGCTGCATCGTGGCATCCCCGCCGACGTGGTGGCCTCGGTTGCCGGCGCGCGTCACCGAGCCCGGCTTCATCAGCGTTTCCTTGGCTTCGTTCGTCGGCGGCGGCATCCAGAACTGGTCGGTGTGGAAAGCCGTTCTACTGCCCGAGTGCGCGAAATGCGCGTGGTACGAACTCAAGAGGTATTCCTCGCCGAGGACATGCTCGACCACGGCATGCAGGCCCGGATGGAAGATCATGTCGCGGAACACCTGTCCCTTGTTGAGCAGGAACACGACAAGCTGCTTGCCATCCGGGAATCGACGGGTGAGCCCACGCTGCCGTTCCGCCTCGAGCTGCTCGCTGAGGCGCGCCCGCAACGCGGCGAGCTGTCCCGGGTCAAGCGCATCCTTGAGCATGCAGTAGCCCCAAGCGTCGATATCCCGCTTGGCGTGTGCGAGGTCCGTGGTCGGTCTTGGGAAATGATCTGTCATGGCTGCCCCTTGCTGGGAAACCACCCTATCACAGCGGCTACTCGGCTCCGCCACGCCCGTCCGGCTTTGCGCGGCCGTAACGGTCGTCGAAACGCTCGATGTCGTCCTCCGACAGCGTCTCGCCCACTTGCACTTCGATGACCACCAGCGGTTCCGGCCCCGGGTTGCCGAGCCGATGCCGGGTTCCGACGGGAATATAGGTCGACTCGTCCGGGCGCAAAGTGAACTGCTCGTCGCCGCGCGTCACCTCAGCCTGCCCGCGGACCACCACCCAGTGTTCCGCCCGGTGCCGGTGCAACTGCAACGACAGCGACTCGCCCGGCGACACCGTGATTCGCTTGACCAGGAAGCCAGTACCGCCCTTGATGGTCTCCGCGTGGCCCCACGGGCGATACGCCGTGGTGTGTAGCCGGTGTTCGGTACGGGAGTCGGCCTCCATGGCATCGACGAGCGCCTTCACGTCCTGCGCCCGGCTTCGATCGGCAGCCAGGACCGCGTCCGGCGTCTCCACCAGCACGACGTCTCTCAACCCCAAGGCGGCAACCAGGCGGTCGCTCGACAGGAGGATCGAGTTGTGCGTATCAAGGGCGATCACGTCGCCGCGCACGACGTTTCCCGCATCGTCTCGGGGCGCGACCGCCGCGAGGGCATCCCAAGACCCGATATCGGCCCAGCCCATGTCGGTGGCGACCACCATGGCCTTGTCGGTCCGCTCCATGACCGCGTAGTCCACCGAGTCCGCCGGACAGTCGAGGAAGGCCTTCCCCGGCCGAACGAATCCAAGATCGCGGGTTTCATCCGCCACGGCTTCGGTGCACGCCTTCAGGATGTCGGGGCGGAACGTCTGCATCTCGTCGAGATACGTGCTCGCGCGAAACAGGAACATGCCGCAGTTCCACGTGTAGCCACCTTCGGCCACGTACCGCTCGGCAACCGTCTTCGACGGTTTCTCCGTGAACGCCGCAACCTCGGCAACGCAGGGATCCGCGCTCGCCTGCCCTCGTCGAATGTAGCCGTAGCCCGGCTCCGCGTACGTCGGGAGTGCGCCGAAGACCATGAGCCGCCCGTCATCCGCAAACGGCATGGCACGACGGACCGACGCTCGGAACGCGTCCTCGTTGCCGACATGGGCATCCGCGGCCAACACCAAGAGGAGCGGGTCCGCGCCGCCTCGCATCCCTCGCAACGCCGCCAGAGCGACGGCCGGGGCGGTACTGCGGCGCGCGGGTTCGAGTACGATGGCGCCGGGTTCGATCCCTTCCAGGCGGCATTGCTCCGCGACCACGAACCGATGCTCCTCGTTGCACACGATCACCGGCGCCTCGTGCGGCAGCCCGTCTAGACGCGCGAGCGTGTGCTGCAGCATGGTCCTGTCGCCGATCAGCTTCAGGAACTGCTTCGGATACAGTTCCCGCGACAACGGCCACAGCCGCGTGCCCGACCCGCCCGCCAGGATCACCGGCTGCAGCCTGCTCCGTCGGGTGTCCGCGTGGTCCATGGCGGCATGTTACGCCACACCGCCAACGGCGCTTACACTTGCCCGATGGATTCGATCATCACCTCATGGCTCCTCGTGGACGAGTGGATCGGTGCCGCGCTCGGCGTCCTGGTGGTGCTGTGCCTGATTCGCGAGAAGCTCTACGCCTGGCCGCTCGGTGTCGCCTACGTGCTGGTGTCCATCACCCCGCTCCTAGAGGCGAGGCTGTATGCCAACCTCGCATTGCACCTCGTCGGCTTCCTGCCCTTGAACCTGTACGGCTGGTACCACTGGCTGTTCGGCGGCGAAGAGCGCGACGACCTGCCCGTCACCCGCGTCGGCAGCGGCACGGCGATCCTGCTGGCCGCCCTGTGCATGGTGGCCGCCCTCGCCTTGGGCTGGTACTTCACCACGAACACCGACGCCGCGTTCCCGTACTGGGACAACGCCGTGTTCGCCATGAGCCTCGCGGCGATGTGGCTCACCGCGCGCAAGTACATCGAGAACTGGCTGGTCTGGTTCGTGGTGAACGTGATCTCGGTGAGCTTGTACTTCTCCCAGGATCTCTACGGGTACGCGTTCCTTTACACGCTCTACATCCCGATGGCGGTCTGGGGCTACATCACTTGGCTCAAATCCATGGGGCAACGAACCTAGGCGACGAGACGTTGCTCCAAGGCGTCGAACGTCCCGTCGGCGACGCCCTCCCGCGACAGCATGCCGCGAACCGAACCGTATTCCGCGCGCACGCCCTCGAGGAACCCGAGAATGCGATCCGCCGGCGTCGCCATCCGGGCTCGAATCTCGTCGAGGTCACCTTCGAGCGTTCGACCGATGGCGTTGAGATAGGCGATCAGTCCGTCGATGGCCGCATTGCTACGGTCGTATTCCTCGCCGATGCACGCATCGTCCACGCCGAGCAGATCCATGACGATCGCCACGAGAATCCCGGTGCGGTCCTTGCCCGCCGTGCAGTTGACGAGCACGGGGTAGTGCGCCTCCTCCGCCAACAGTTCCACGCAGCGCGCAAACCGGTCCGCGGCACCGACCTTGAGGTAGTCGAGGTAGCGTTCCGACGTGATTCCCGCGCCGCGCACCGCGTTGAGTTCGGCGATGAACTCCGCCATGGGGACATCGGGTCGAAACACCGACCGGTGCACCACGATCTCCGGCGGCTCTCCTGACCGGGCTGACGCCGCGCCAGCAACCTCGTCCGGGTGACGCAGGTCGAGCACGGTTTTCACGTGCGCGCGGAACCAGTCCCTGTCGCGCGGCGAGATCCGCTCCCAGGCACCGGACCGGTAGAGCCTACCCGGGCGCATCCGACCGCCGCGCGCGGTCGCATAGCCTTCGACGGCGCGCAGGTTGTGCAGGCCGTCCATAGGGATGATGGTGTCCGCATTGCTCGGCCGCGGATCCTGCATGGTCGTTCCTCAAGGTCTCGATGGGGCTATAGTAGACGCAGGCCATGACGGCGACATGGCGACGAGGAGGGAAACGATGGCACAACGAGACGCGAGCAGCGGCGAAGGCGAACTGTCCCGCCGCGACTTTGTCGGCAACTCGGTCAAGGGAGCCGCCGCAGTAGCACTCGCGGCACCGATCCTTAACCAACCGGCCCACGCCCAAGGCGGCGGACTGCCCGTGCGGGCGCTCGGCAAGACGGGGGCGGATGTTTCGGTGCTCTGCCTCGGCGGCTGGCACATCGGTTTCGCGGCCCAGCAGGACGAGGCCGAGGCGATCCGCATCATGCATGCCGCCATCGACGAGGGCATGACCTTCTTCGACAACGCCTGGGACTACCACGACGGCGGCAGCGAGATCGTCATGGGCAAGGCGCTCGCCTCGCCCGCCAAGCGCGACAAGGTCTTCCTCATGACCAAGGGCTGCGACCGCGACTACGACGGCGCCATGCGCTGCATCGACGAGAGCCTCAAGCGGCTGCAGACCGACCACATCGACCTGTGGCAGTTCCACGAGATCGTCTACGACAACGACCCGGACTGGGTCTTCGATCAAAACGGCATCCAGGCGGCCATCGACGCCAAGGCCGCCGGCAAGATCCGTCACATCGGCTTCACCGGCCACCGCGATCCCCGCATCCACCAGGCCATGCTCGACAAACCCTTCGACTGGGAGACCGTCCAGCTACCCATCAACATGATGGACGCCCAGTTCCGGAGCTTCCTGACCGAGATCGTGCCGCAGTGCGTCGACCGGGGTGCCGGCGTCATCGGCATGAAGACCTTGGGTGGCGGCGTGATCACCGGCCAAGCGGGCATCAGCGCCGACACCTGCATCCGCTACGCGCTCAGCCAACCCGTGTCGTCCATCGTGGTCGGAATCACCACGATGGACGAGTTGCGGCAGAACGCGGCGAGCGCGCGCGATTTCGCGCCAATGCCCGGGGCCGACCAAGCGGCATTGCTCGCAAGCGTTAAGGATGTCGCGGGCGACGGGCGCTACGAGCTATACAAGACGACGCAGCGGATGGACGGGCCCTACCACGTCAAGCAGCACGGGTTCCAAGTGGCGTGACGAACTCGGCTAGGTCGCACGGGCTGATCAGCCCGAGTCTCAAACTCCGAATCCGGGATCGACCTCCAGACCCGCGATAGCCGCCGGTCGAGCGCGCTCAGAGGCTACCAAGGCGGGTCTTGGACGGTGTATTCCGCCTCCGCCGCCCCGAACTTTCGCTGCACCGCGCCCTTCCACTCGCGTCGCGGAATGCCTTTCGTGCGGTTCCTCACGCCAGCCTCTTTTTGCATCTTCAAGAGTTCACGAGTTCCGCGCCACGCGCCCGCCTTGTAGTAGTAGCGAGCCACTTCATCCATCAGCTCCTCGAGCCACTCGATCGTGTCCTGCTTGCGATCCGTCGGCCTCTCCCCTTCGGGGCCATCAACATCAAACCTCTCCGCGAGCGGAAATGTCTCCCAGAGCTCGTTGATGAACTTGTTGATCGCTCTTGATGCTCCCTCCGCGAAACCTGGTTTCGCGCCCATACCTGCTCTCCTGCTGTTGATCCACTTACGCACATCGCCCGCCCAGAATACGGGTCCTGATCTCAGAGTCGCGGCTGGTACCGGGAACTCAGGCAGCCGCGCGCGCCAGTTGGCAACTGCCTGCGGCGACACTGACGCCATCTCCGCAATCTCCGCGATTCCGATCAGTTCGTCGTCCGCTTCACCGCCCATGGCCACTCTTCGTCGGGGGCATGCATCGGCATTGTGTATACAATTCACGAACGTGTCAACTGTTCTCAACCTCAAATCGGACATAACGCGCACGACGCTTGTCGAGAATCTGCGCAAGATTCCAGAAGGGGGTACATGGCTGGACCGTCTGGTTCCGTGGGAACGTCTGGAGAAACGGATCGAGCCGTTCTATCCGAAGCTAGGACGAGGCCGCCGGCCGTACCCGCTGCGGACGATGCTGCGCGTGCACTGCCGTGCAGTTGTTCTACAACCTGAGCGACCCGGGCATGGAGGACCTGCTCTACGAGGTGGAGTCGGTCCGCCGGTTCGCGGGTCTGCGCCTGACCGGTCCGCGGCCGGACGAGACGACGATCCTGAAGTTCCGCCACCTGCTGGAGCGCCACGGTCTGGGCGAGGGCCTGTTCGCGGAGATCAACGCGCACCTGGCTTCGCTGGGCTACGGGGTGCGCAAGGGGCGATCGTGGACGCGAGCATCGTCGACGCGCCGAGTTCGACGAAGAACGCGAAGGGCGGGCGGGATCCGGAGATGCACCAGACGAGGAAGGGCAACCAGTGGTACTTCGGGATGAAGGCGCACATCGGGGTGGACGCGGAGACGGGCCTGGCGCACAGCCTTGGACGCCTCCTTCGCTGGCACTGTCGGTACCCGCCGGAAGCGGGCGCCGATCTGTCCCGCGCCAGCTAGGGCGTCTCGCCGCGCGCCTCGAGACCCAGCTGCGCGGCCATTGCTGCGGGCGGCATGTGGCCGTGGATCAGCCGCCCGGATTCCGTGACCGAGGTCGGCGTGCCTTCGACGCCGACTTGCCGGCCCAGTTCGAACTGTGCCGCCACCGGGTCGTCGCAGGACGATGCCGGGATCTCCTCGTCGCGCTTCAGCGCCGTGAGCGCCGCGCCGGGCTCCGCCGCGCACCAGGCCGACGCCATGCGCTCGGCAGCCGCCGAGTCGGGACCGGCGCGTGCGTATGCGAGGTAGCGGACCTCGATCCCGAGCGCGTTCAGCGCCGGAACGTCGGCGTGGAAGTCCCGGCAGTACGGGCAGCCGACGTCCGTGAACACGTGCAGCACGCTCCGCCGCGCTCCCGTCGCGGGGAACACGATGGCGTCCGCCGGGTCGAGCGCGCCGAGCAGTTCCCGCCGGCTGCGCGAAGACCTGGCCGCCCTCCTGCCGCGCGGACGCGTACCGCGGGGCCGCGCTCGCGAAGTCGAAGCGGGCGGTGGGGAAGCCGTGTTCGCGGACCATGACGACGCCTAGCGCCGCCAACGCGGAGTCCATGCGCCGACCGCCGCCGAACGCCCGCAGGCCCGCGGGAACTTCGACCACGCTCAGCCCGCCGTACGGATAGGGCAGGCCCCTATCGGCCGCGGACGCGAACCGCCACGCAAGGTCGTCGCGCAACAACGCCGCCGCGTCCTCGAAGAACCGCGCGTTGCGCATGTGCCGCCGATGCAGGAGCAGCTCGACATCCACTCCCGCCACCGACGTCGACCGGCGCTCGAAACGGTTCGAGGCGAGGACGGCAACCGCGGCCACCGGCGCATGCGGCCGGAAACCGAAGCGGCTCCCGCCGCCGGGCGCGGGCGACTCCGTCCGACGCCCGGGGCCTGCCGCCACCCAGCCCGGCGGCAGGTCCACGTCCAACGAGAGTTCGTACAAGTCCGCACGGGCGTCGAACCCCGGTCCCGCCGCCGGAAGCCACCCGACGCCCGGCAGCAGCGCGACGTAGTCGTCCTCGGAGACCGACGCTTGCGTGCCCAGCGCGTGCAGCAGGCCGTCGGCGAGGCCCATCGATGACGGATCAAGCGCCTCGTCGAGATAGGCGAACCGCGGGTCGGGGACGCCGGTCGCCAGCAGCGACACCTCCAGCGCCTCTCCCGCTCCCAGCGACCGCGCCAGCCGGACGTCGAGCAGGCCGTCCTCGTGGCGGTGCTCCAGCGCCTCCGCATCGGCGCGGACGTGCGCGACCGTCATGCCCGGATTGAGGCGGAACGCCAAGGCGTCCCGCCTCGCCTCGGTGCGCACGTGGAGCGTCGCCGCGACGCGGAGGTCGCGTCCCGGGTCGATGGCGACCTGGGCCGCCACCCGCTCGATGTCGAAGCCCGGTCCGGGCCGCTCCCGATGGGCCGCGATCCACGCAGCACGCTCGCCCCGCTCCTGCACCGCCTGGGCCAGCGGCACCAACAGGACGGCGGCGCCCAGCGACCCGAGGACGACTGCCGCCGCGACCCGCGCCGCGCCACGGTCGTCGCGGCGCGCCCGGTGGGCGAGCGCTGCGGCCGCAAGGCACAGCGCGCCGCCGGCCAGCAGCAGCAGCGCGAGCTGCTGCGCCACGGCGTCGAGGTCCGCGAACTCCGGCAGCACGTCCGATGCGATCGCCCCGAAACGCGGCAGCAACGAGACCGCAGGCAGCAGCCATGCCGGCAGCGCGAACAGCGCCCAGGCCTGCAACCCCAGCAGGACGAACGCGGCGGCTGCTGCTGCCCAGGCGCAACCGAGCGCTGCGCGCAGCAGGACGATCAGCGCCGTCCACGCCACGAGCGCCACCGGCGCATCGAGGAGAAGGAATGCCGCCAGCGACCACGGTTCCACGACATCGCCGGCCCAGAATCCGGTCGCCGTCGCGGCGCCGCCGACGACGAGGGTCGCGAGCGCCAGTAGCGCCGGCGCTAGCCATGCCGCGAATGCCAGCGCCACGGTCCGGCCGGCGGCCAACGAAAGATTGGACGGCGGGCGCGAGGCGGCGACGGCGGCGATGCTTTCGCCGCGGTCCTTCGCCACCGCGAGCAGCACCAGGCCCGCCATCGCAGCCAACAGCGTCAGGCCGCCGAAGCCGTGGACCAGGAAACGCGGCGAGACGGAACCCGCGGTGGCCCCGTACCCCGAGCGGACACCGTGGGCCGCAGCGTAGTAGAGGTAGGGCGCGAGACCCGCCGCGACCGCAACGACGACCCATGTCTGCACCGCGCGCCGCAGCGAGCGGAACTCCGCGGCGGCGACGGCGAACGTCCGCTTCATAGCCTCGGCGACAACTCCGCCCGTCGCCGCGCACGGCCCGAAGCGAAGACGACGCCGGTCCTACGCCTACCGGCCGACACCCTTGCGGAACCAACCATGCCGCCGAGCCGGCCCGCGCAACCGCGCGGGACCGGCATGCCAACGGCCAGGCCGACGCCCCTCAGCAGGTGCCGTTGCGCAAGCGGGCCGGTGCCCAAGCGTGCCAGTCCCCGCCGCGGGCCGTCGACGCCCGCCGACGGTCCGCCTTCTACAGACACTCACCGCCCGCGTTCGGGTCGCCGAGGTCTTTCGGCATGCACGGACACTCGGTGCTCGAAGCCCCGCAAGGCGAGCTGCTGCTGCACCAGGCATATAAGCGGCAGCTGCGCCCGGCGGGAGAAGGGTTGAAATACGCTGCCAGCACCTGCCCGCTTCGGCGCTCGGCCGACATCGCGATACGCTCGTCCGACTGACTTTCCCGGGCTTCCTCTTCCGCAGTCCCGGCGCCGGCCATATAGCGGTCCGTCTCCGAGTCCGCGTGGGCGGACATGACGCCGAAAGTCAGAAGGACGGCGGCGATCAGCTTCATGGAATCGTTCATGGTGTTGTCTCCTTTGCAAGTCACACGTTCGCTCCGCGCCCGGGCGCCGATCGGCACCCCACCACGGAGATGCCTGCGACCGTAATTCGAGACCGCGGCGCGTCAACCAACTTCCCGACCGCTCGTCGCACGACGCGCCCGGGGCCCTTCCATCGTCCATGCCGGACCCGCGCATGCCACGTGGCATACCGCGCTTGCCGCTCCCGAATCCCGCCGCCTTCCGCATCGCGAATCGGGAGGACCACATCGACATAGATGTTCGGCCAGCCGGGCGAACCGCCACGGTCCCGCCATGGACACGTCTCTCGACGTCACGCCGCGCGCTCGGCGAAGTCCTACGCGGCGAAAGCCCTGCCGTCGCAAGGCGGGGCGGTCTGATCCACCGCGCCCTTGGCGCGAAGCCCGAACCCGTGCCACGGCCAGCATGGTCAACGCGGCCTTGCGGAGGGGCGGTGTCGACAACGAACTGTCCCCCGGCAAAGAGGCACTTCCGACCGCCTCGAACAGCGCCTCGACCGCGCGCTCGCCGCCGCTGGCTTCGAGATGCCCGCAGCCGCGGACTCGCGACTCGTCCTGCGACAAGACCGGCCATGCGCGATTCCGGGTCACGCCCCGACGCTGGTAAGGCCCCCGGCAAACCCGGACGCCGCGCCGCGTACGATCCTGTCCGCCAATCTCCGGATCCCCGGCCCGGACGCCGCCGCAGCCACTCCCGCACCTTGCTTGAAAGTGGCCCCTGTCCACAGTATTTCCACCGAGATCTCCGCCCAAAACCGCGCCCAGTGCTTGACGTCCCGCTCGGCGGCAGGGTGCTCCGGCTCGACAACGGCACGGGCCTCGTTCGCGACGTCCGCCTCCGTACTCCGCCAGCCCGTCCAAAAGACGACCGGACGTTCCTCGTTCGCGACCGGGTGGTCAACGGGGTCCGGATCGAATAGGCTGGTCTGCGTAGTGCGTGTCGTGCGCATTGCACCTCCGGCGGATCGGCTTCGTCTTGTATCGCTCGCAACGACAAGCGTAGCCGAAACGCCGGTTCGAAGCACCCTTTCAGGCTACTTTCGACTGCAATTTCAGACGGTTAAGGATTTTCGGACGAGAACTAGCTAAGCTACGGCTAAGGCTTCGCCCTGCTATTGTTGGCGATCGTGTTGATCTTCCTGGTGCCACCCTCGATTTCCGGCACGGCCAAGCCGGAGTCGATCACAGCATACGTCGCAATGACCGCAGTGCTGATCAGCGGCACGTTCCTCTTCATGACCTTCCGAGTGGATCGAAACGCCACAAACGAGGCGCGTACGACAGTACTTGCAGCCGTTGAGGGGGCAACGCGCGATGCCATCGATGCAGCAAGGTCGCAAGCCGAGAATACTGCTCACACGGCGGTCCAAAACCGACTAAGCGAAATCGTGAGTCGTGTGTTGCTAAGTAATCTTGAGACGCTTCGCAACGAGGTTAGCCAAGCCGTTGGGGGTCTCTTGCCCACCTTGGTGGACAACTCTGCAACTGAATATATGGACCAACACCTCGGCGAGGAGATCCGGGACGCACTGCAAAGCGAAGACGGTCTAGCGCATGTGGCGACCGCAGTCCGCGACGCCGTCGCCGAGCGGCTGGCAGAAGCGGTGCGTTCCCAGCTCCCTAGCCAACTTGACGGATCACTGCCCCCGCTCGTGGATGCTAGGCTTCCAGACGCTGTCGCGGAGCGTTTGACCGACGAAGCGGTTCGACAGATTGTCGAATCAGCGTTGGATGAACTCAAGCAGGAAGTCAGCCGTCTGGTCGACGACACACTCCCAAGGCTGGTCGGGGAGCAACTCCCAAGGGAGGTGGAGGAGTATCTCTCGACTCACCGGCCAGCGCTCTGGCGGAGGCGTTCTTGATGGGGCCATCCGAAGGCAGGCTACGAATCTGTTGTCTCGCGGTCGTTGCCATCGCGCTCGTTTTCTCGATGACCTTGATGTACGACGCCAACCGTCGGCCCCATCCGTATGGCCCTCGAACCAACGCTGCACTTGTCTTGGCTATGGCCGATGCCACTCGCGCCATGGACGAACTGTCTTACATCATCGCCGATGCCGACCGGTTCAAAGAAATCGCGGAGGAACTTGCCCTCCTACGGAAGGAACTGGGGAGCGTGAAGCTGCGGGACGCGTTGGTCTATCCACTGATGTTCAGGAGAGTGCGCGGTAGCTATGCTGACAGGAGGATCGAAGACCTTCCCGGAGTGAGGCTGACCAAGGGACATCATGATCGACTCGAGTCCCTCATGGGTGAACTGGCAGAACACTGTGGGACATATCGCATGCCGATGACCCTTGAGGTCTTGGGCTATTCCAGCGAGGTGCCGTTTCTGAACGAGGCTGCTGCAGAATCGAATCAGCTGAACTTGAGCGCGGCCAATCTTCGGGCGAGGAACGTCGCCATGAAGTTGAAGAGCCTAGTGGAGGAGATTGGGCTCGAGTGCGAGGTGTCAGTGCGGCGTTGTGTTTGGCCGGCATACGACTCATTTGGTCGTCCAGACTTCCTCGATTCGCACGAGTTTCGATGGCAATTGAGAGAAGCCGTTGCCCGTACAGTATTTGTGCGGGTCGCAGACGATGGACAGTGTTACGCCTTGACTGGCCAGTAGGTGGCTTCCGCCCTTTTTCGGAACCCTTGACCGGGTCCAGAATCTTCTCGCAAGCGTCGCAAGGTCTGCTCAGCCACTCCGCCGATGCCGAGTGCGGCGTTGAATTGAAGGGTGTCGTTTGACATGGAAAGATCCGAGTCGATAGGCTCGCGCGGTTCCACCAAAGGACATTCCATCCCAATGCCGGATTCTCAACAGCGTACGGACGCACGAGGAGCTAGGCGATGCCTTCGTAAGAAACAACCTCAGGATGATGGTTTGCAATGGCGGACGAGGATGCCAGGCCTAGCGTTCAATGAGCCAGTGCCATCCCATCCCTCGACACGAGGTTGCAGCTCGTTCCCGACCATCACGCGGAGCATGTCAGCCGCCCCACCGTCCTTTGGGTTTGTGGTCAAGAACTCGGTGAATGTACGAGCCCCTAGACTGTCCCGGAGCCGTGAACTCGGCCCAAACCGCCGCCGAGCACGCTCCATACCACCACTCGACGCCGCCCGGGAACCTCACGTAGATTCGCTCTGCTTCCGCATCGTATGCCTCCGCCACGATACGACTAGAGCCCGTCACGGGTTTCCACTCAATCATCAGTCGCTTCTCCAAATGTGCCACGCCATGCGGCCAACGCAGAGCTGACGTCCGGCTTGCTAGGTTTCTTGCGCCACGCTGTCAAAGACGGGTCCGCCGCGCCCGGCTGCGGGTTCGGCAGGTCGAGCATCACGCGAGCGGGCAAGACCACCGACTCTCCACTTACGAGCGCCTCCCCGGTCCGAAGACTCGGCAGAATCGTGGCCAAGCCGGAAATCATGTCCGGGAGCGCAGCCCTGATCGTGCCTTGGTCCTCGGCGTTCGAGAGCCTCAACGCGAGAATCGTCCCGCACTGAGCCAAGGCCGTGTCCGGCAGTTCTGACGGGCGTTGCGTCACCAGCAGAAGCCCCACTCCGTACTTTCGCCCTCCCTAGCAATGCGGTTGGCCGAGCTGCGCGCCAAGGCGCTGGCGTCGACTCCTAGATACCTGTGCGCCTCCTCAAGGACGATGAGCACAGGCCTCGGCCGACCGATACCGTCATCGTCCTTTTCGGTTCGAAGGGCGACTTCGAACACTAGGTTCAGCACAACCCCGACGGCCAAGTCCGCGGCGACGTTCGGCACGCCGCTGAAGTTCAGCACGGAAACGGGCCTAGCGCCGCCGAGCCAATCCTGGACGAGTCCCACCAGCGGATCATCTCCTTCCGGACAACCCTCCGGCCCCCTGAAGAACCGAAGCCGTGGATCTAGCAGGCCGCGACGCAGTTGGTCGGGTGCCGTTCCGTGCATCCCGTGATAGGGGCCTTTGTTCGGCGGTGTGCTGCCAGCACCATATGGCCTGTATCGTGTCGACCGGAGTTCCTCCGGCGAACCTTCGTCCTCGATGCAAGGGGTGCCCGACTCAATGGTCTCGTGGTTTTCCCGATCCAACTGATGCCACACCTTTCGCAGGTCGAAAGGCACGGGCGTATCCACGGTTACCGCAGCTTCGCCCACATCAAGCCAGGTTGCTTCGGTGACGAATTGGCGCCGGGCTGCCGTTACCAACTCCGTGTAGCGTTGATGGAACGTGTTGCCGGCCGTAACCCCGAACACCTGCAAGATCTCGTTCGCCGACAGCGCCCAAAACGGTACGCGCAATCCACTCTCGCCAGGAGCCAAGACGCTCTTGACGCTCGCCACATCCGCGAGAGCCTGACCATATTCGCCGTGGGAGTCGATAACGACAATGTTCGCTGCCTGCCACCCGCCCCTTACAAACCCCTGTAGTAGCGAAGAAACAGCACTCGTTTTCCCCGAACCGGTAGACCCCACAACGGCACTGTGTCGAACGACGAACCGGGATGCGTCGATGCACAAGGGCACGTTTTCCGCCGCAGCCAAGCACCCGAGGCGGAGATGTTCGGTGTCCGACCCCGGGAAGATCGCGGTCAGTTGCTCTGGCGTCGCGAAATGCACTGGATCGTCCAGCCCCGGAAACGAGCCTACGCCTCGCTGGAAACGACCACTACCGCAGTCAATCTCCCCAAGCAGTTGCACCTGCAGCCACCGTTGATCCCTTTGAACAGTGTCACTCGGCTCCATTCGCCCCGCAAGCTCTGCGATGCCGACCAGTTCCACCGTCGCGATCAGGTCCACGAGCCCCTGCGGGATGCGTACCAGTGAACCGACCTGTCCAACGCGATGAATCTCTCCCCGGTAGATGGGCGTGATCCCCGCTAGATCCTCGTTAAGGGCAACGGTCACTGTCGCTCCGAGCACATGCTGCACCCTCCCAATGATCGTCGGATCGGTAGACTTCATGCTGGTTCCATGCCATCAGACGTATCGGCTCCGGTTGCCCCGCCCGTGACACCCAACGGCGTACTCCCATGGCCATAGTCGCGCGCGGGACTTCTTGCGAGATATCCGGCCAATTCGTTGAAGTCACAGAGCTTGAATCCGTCCGCGTCCCACATGAACGGTGTTTCCTCTCCCGGAGCCTGCCACTTTCCCCTTATCCCACCGAGTATCGCCTCTCGTTGAGTCACTACCTGCAGGTTCGGTGACACAGACGCCCGTTCGGCCAACCTGTCTGGAATCTCGCTGAAACAGAACGCCACGTATTCCGAACGCTCTCGCCGGAGAGCCGAGTCGAAGAGCATCTCATTGAGGTGATCGTCGCCAAACGAGTAGCCGCTGATCAACACGAGAGTTTCGGGCTCATTCAGGGATCGCCTCAACCTGTCTTGGAGGACGACGAACGGTATCCGCCGAGACTCCTCGTACTTGGCGTCTGAAGGGTAGATGGCTGCCACGAGGCCCTCCGGCACCGGGCTCCCGATCCTGACTAGCTCGTCGTCATCATTCCATTTCCAGTTCAGCGACCCATGTAGCTTCCACAGCCGGATGAGAAACGGGGGCATGGTCTCACGATCCGCACCTGGCGCGGCTTCGACGAGTTCCGTCTGGAAGCGGGCCTCAATGTTCCCGACGAAGCCGTCAAAATAGGTCGCCCGAGCCTGTTCGAGAGCGGTTTCAAGGAGCAGGTCGTAGTTGACCGTAAAGAGCTCCAAGGGCATGGAGTAGTTGGCGCGAGCAGCCCAGGCGGCAAGGCACCTGGCACCCGACGGAGCGACCCCGCCGATCTGCAATGCGTTGACGATTGCCCGGCACACCAACCCGTCCAAGTCTTTCGCTGCCGAGGCGGTCAAGCCATCTACCGTGTCGTCGCCTTCAACCAACGCAGCAATCCGTCGAAGTCTGCTCAAGGCTTGCTCGAGCGTGCGATCCTTTAGGACACGTTCCAGCGCCTCGCGGCGATGATCGCAGAGCCCCTGCACCACCTCCGTCTGCAAGCCCGTCACGTCCGGCAGTCCACAGGCCTTCCCAACGCCGGCACCGAGCAGCATGCACACATGTCGGGATCGAGAAGACAGCTTCGCACCTAGCGAAGCCACGAACTGCCCTAGATCATGTTCTTGCATCAGCAACTCCAAGTTCGGTCGATGGTGGCGTGTCCTGTCGCATAGGTGCGAGGGCCAGTCCTGCAGATCGGAGTGCGACTTAGCGACTTCGCCAAGCGCTTGGGATGCGACCACGAGCATCCCACTTGGTTGCCATTCAACCGTTGAATCGACGCCCCCAATCAATGGTCCTCGGTTCCCGCAGACGGATTCCTGCCGGACCGCCGAATGCGTAAGAACCTGTACGAGATTGATTGTCGTGCACGAACGTTAGCGGCTCAAGGCCGTGAACCGGCTCAACACTTTGGGCACTGAGGACTAGGCGCCCCTCCCTGCACTCTCCGGCAATGCGTGCGGTCGACGCCGTAAACACGTCGAGCGCAGCCCGGACATCTTCCCCGAGACCAGGGTGCCGCGAGGACAATGCCACGTGGCATACCCGACATCGGACCCACCCCCGGCTCGCGAAGTTCGCTTGCCGCATCCGCTTGGCCTACGACGCCTGTCGTGCGCGCACGACGGGCACGGGGATGTCCTAGCGACACCACCGGCCGGAAAACCTCCGGCGGCAGCCCGGCAGCAAGGCAGGCACCCGCCTCGCCCCAACCGCAAAACGCCGCCCCCAGCTACTCCGCAGGGTTGGTCACGCAGTCTGCGAGACTCGCTCCGCCGACCAAGGATCTCGACCGCTGCCCGTACGCAGGCGGCCTCCCGGATGCGCCACAACCACAGCGGCCAGCACCCTGAAACGGCCAATCCGCGGAGTCGTCAGCGTGGGATTTCGCCCCTTGCCGGACTCGACCCCATCTGAGCGACACCCTGTCTCCCCTTGCTGTTGACGGCAAGCGTAGCGCATCCTAGGGTCAATGCTTCCGCGCGATTGCGCGCCCTCGATCTATGGAAACATGACGAAACCGAAGAGCTTCTTTGCCGCCACCCGGCGGTCCATGGCAGTTGCGGCGTTGTTCGCGGCGACGACGTTGGCCAGTTCCGTCGCAACCAGCGCGAGCGCGCACGGGACCGGCGCTGTTGGCGACTTGGAACGCGCGTCGTCGGGCCTTGGGACTGCGGCACGCTTGGCGCCGAGCAAGGGCTACCCGGAGTTCTCCAACTTGGCTGTGCGCAGCGAGGATGTACTGGTCAGCGCCGGGCTGGCGGATCAGGCGATCGGCGGCTGGTGCGCCAACTACCTCTGCTGGTATGACGCGGAATGTGGTCAAAACTGCGTCTGCCTCAGCTTCGATGGGTGGTGGGGCTTCTGCTGGCGCCATGGACCTTGACTTCCCCATCGTGCCCGAAGCGAAGTTCCTCAGTGACAACGTGTAGCACAAGTGTCCATCGTGCAACCGCGATGTGGCGCGTGTCATTTACGACTCCGAGCAGTGGCGCCCCCGGTTCTGCTGTGGGTCGCCCTGACCGCTGGCCAGTTATGCTACGGACAGACCTCGACCACGGCCCTCGTCGAGGGCCAAACAAAGACATCGGAGGATCCGCGTCAAGACTCCGTGGGCTATGTCGAAGAAGTGGTCGTTACGGCGGAACGCCTGAAAAAGGGCGCCATGCCTACGCAAACGGTCATCGTCCAGACGTACAACGCGCTCCAGCGCGGAAAGCGTCTCTATAACCTGAGGCGGTACAAGGAGGCTCTGCCACACCTCCTCGTTGGCGCGAAGCGAGGCTTCAAGTGGGCCCAAGCGATGGCGGCCGACATCTACCTGCATGGCAGGGGCGGCGTGCAGCGGAACATTGAGGCCGGTATGGGATGGTTGGGCGTAGCCGCACGACCGCAGACGGCACCGGCCATACAAAGCTATTTTCGCCTGGCGATGGCCGAGATACCCGCACGCGCTCGCCCGCATGTCGAGGAAGTGGTCAAGCGATACCGCGAGCAATGGAGCAGCCGCGACTGGCGCGTGACCTGCCGACGCTCGGTCTCCGGCTCGCCATTGGGTTTGGGTCTGATGAGCCTGCGCCTGAACAAACGGATGACCTGTACTTTCGTCGACGAGGTGCCGGTCTGCCGGGAGCCCCTCTACACACTCGGCGACGTGCTCGCCCCGGACAGACCATTACCTTTCCAGTGGGTATGCCCGCCGGTCACCGGATAGGGTTCGACCACCCGACGTCTCTTGTCTCTGGAGATCAACCAATGCACAGATCGATTGGCAGACCCACCTGGTGGACGAGTATCGCGTCGGTCGCAGGTATGGTGGCATGCATGAGCTCACCGACGCTCACGGGTTGCGGCAAGCAAACCGCGGTTCAACCCGCCGACGCCACCGCGTTGGTGGCCGAGTTGAAGCGTATCCGACCGGATGCGGACCTAGGGGTTCCGCATGAGACGCCTGTGCCGGGGGTGCTTGGTCTCGACGTGGGGGGCGGAAACGTCGTCTATGGCACCGCCGACGGCAGCCACCTCTTCGCGGGTGACCTGTACGCGATCGAGTCCAATCTCGTGAACTTGACCGAGGAGCGTCGGGAAGGTCGGCGAGCAGATCTGCTAGAAGGTGTGGACATGGCAGGCCTGATAGTCTTTGGCGCGGCGGGCGGTCAGGCGGTGCTCAACGTCTTCACAGACGTTGACTGCACGCATTGCCGAAGACTGCACGGCGACATCTTCACGCTGAATGAGGCCGGGATTGAGGTCCGATACCTAGCCTACCCTCGGGGTGGCCTCGAATCGTCTTCGTACTCGCGCATGGTGTCTGCGTGGTGCGCCGATGACCGCCACGCCGCGCTGACGGCCCTCAAGCAGGGCCGGGAGGTCCCCGACCGGACATGCGCCAACCCGGTCGACGATCATTACCAGCTGGCCAAGGAAATGGGGCTTCCAGGGACCCCGGGGCTCATCACAGCCGAAGGTCGATTGTTGCGCGGATACGCCTCGGCCGAGGAGTTGGCGGCCGCATTGGGCCTCCGTGATTAGCGCTTTTTGGACCCGGACCTCGCGCGGCTCCTACGTCCGCAAGACACCGCCGGGCACGCGGATCGCGCGCTGGTACTGTCCGAGAGCCATACCACCTTCAGCCTGCTGCCCGACTGCCTGGCGGCGCGGCTGCCGGGCACACGCGCCGAACTCGAGGACGCGGTGGCGACCGCGGGGGATGCGCCCTGACCGCCGTGCGCGGTCTGCTTCCGGACCGCTTCCTCGGCTGCGCCGCCACCGTGCCCGCCTTCCGCGCCCGCCTCGGCACCGACGCGGCGCTGGCCTGGCTGCGCGAGATCGCCGCGCCCCGGCTCCCAGCGCTGCCGACGCCGCTCGGCTTCGCCCAACGCGCCGTCGACGCGGGGAACCCGCCCGCGGCAGTCCAACAACGGGTGGGCCATGACCCCCCCGCCGACTCCCGCCTAACGTTCGCCTCATCGACCGCCGCGGCGGCGAACGAGCACCGACCACATGGCGAAGACCCCCGACGACGACATCCGGCAGGCCGTGGCGCTGTTCCGCTACCTACGGCGTCATCGCCGACCTTGTCAACCTCCCTCCCGGCACCGACCGCACCGCGGCCTAGGTCTGCGGACGGTAAGCCGCCCGCACAGCCGCCCACGCCCTGTCCATGGTGCCATGCCTTCGATCCCCTGGGCGCGGTATCGGCTTTTGCGGGCAGGAACGTCCCAGCGAGTCCTCCCGGCATACCGACAAGCTCGGAAGAAGACGGAACCTAGTCCGTCTTACCCCTCCCTGATCTGGACGGCTGCGAGAAGTAGCTCGACAGACTCGAACCCGATGATGAGTTTTCCGGACTCGGTGACTATTCCGGGTGTGCCGGTCAATCCGAGCTGTTTGGCAAGGTCATACTGCTCTGCCACGGCATTGTTGCAGACTTGGACGGGTATCGGCTTGCCCCGCTTGAGCCGGGTCAATGCTGTCCGCCGATCAGCGGCACACCAGGCGGACACCATGTCACTGTACGAAGAGGATTCCAGACCGGCTCGCGGATACGCCATGTAGCGAACAGAAACGCCGGCCTTGTTGAGTTCGTGGACCTCGGAGTGCAGTCGTTGACAGTGCACGCAATCGACGTCCGTGAAAACGGTAATTGCCCACCGAGGCTCGCGAGCCGGATAAGGGATCGCCACCCCCGGGTCCACTTCAGCGAGAAGCCGCCGTCGCCACGCCTCCCGACGGCCTTCGGTCAGATTCTCCAAGCCGCCACCCAGCGCATAGAGGTCGCCCGCGACGAGGTGTCGCCCGTCCGCCGTCCCGTAGACGAAGTTGCCACCCGCCAGTTCCACACCGTACAGCCCTGGAATCTCGGACTGGAAGACCTGCGCGACTTCGACGGTCGGATCCTGCGCCCTGAGATTTCCCACAAGGTCGCCGGCGGTGATCCTTGGCGATGTAGCGTCCGGTCCGGAACACGCGTGCAAGCCGACAAGGATCGGCACCGCGAACCAGTCGGGGTGAAACCTATTGCCAGATGGGGCCCGCACGAGCCGGCTCATTCAACGACCGCTATCGCCGCCCGAGCATCGCGCCGGGATGCATTCTTGACGCGGCGACTCGCGCTTTCGAAGCCGTCGCGAACCTTTGTCGTTTGCAGGTGTACGCGCTTCGCACGTGCTCTCCTTCTGCGCAGGCAGTTCGCGTTGCGGACTGCCTCTTTCAATGTCGGAGCCTCTCGTCAAACCCGACGTCTGGCAACTCTCAAACGACGCGCCTTGGCGGCTGATTCGCATTCGTGCCCAGCAAGGCTAGTCGGGGGAGCGTAACCCGACAGTCGACTCGATCCTCGAGACCTCCACGCGTGCCTTGCCAATCGGATCGCATTCCCACGCAAGCTGCACCCCGCCGACCGGCGGCCCGAACATGGGGTCGAGGAACGGCTGGCGACAGACAGGCACCTCGTCCATGAAGGCGCACCGCAGACGTCTGTTCAGCCGCAAGCTCGTCACCACGGAGTTCGCCGACTCGGATACCACGCGTCGGCACGAGACGCGCCATCCACGACTGTCCCACCGCTCGCGGTACTCGTCCACGGTGGCCTGCGCGACCTTGCGCATCTGATCCGGCAGCTCCGCCATCGCCTGGCGGTAGTAGCCGTCGATCTGTGACGACGTCCTCGGGGACGCAGCGACTCCCAGCCATCCGAAGCCGGCCCAGAGATCTCGCCGAACACCGCCCCGACCATGCAGGTAGATGTCCCCGGCCATCGCCTGGGGCCACTTGAAGCCGCGCTCGGCGGCCACAAGAAGCAACGGTAGCGCCTCCTGGTACCTGCCGAGCTCGTACAGCAGCATGCCGCGCTGACGTACGTTGTATGTCTGGGTGATGATCGTCCCTGTCGGCCATTCCCCTTTTTCGAGTCGCTCCGCAGTGACCACCACTTCCTCGACATAGTCTGCCCCGACCTCCGATTCCGCCGCCAAACCGCCGGTGGCAGCCGTTGCGACACCGCAGGCAAGCAGTGCCAGTACGGACAGTCGTGCGCGGCTGATCGGCGCGATGGTCATTCGCGAATCCAACATGATCTTCCACGCCTCCTCTCTACAGTCGACCCACACCGCAGCAGGATCCGCCGCAGCCTAGAAACTCCGGCGGATCCGGTTGCGGCAAGATCGCTTTAAAGACAAACGCCTGGCATCGACGTCGGCTCCTCATTTGGCCAACCAATTGGATGCACACACAAGCACCCATCGGAACAGTCGTTCTGCGTCAGGCAGCCCGTGAAGCAGAAGAACCGGGCCGGCTCCGCCACGAGCCCACCGCCAGCCACGACTTGGTGGCTTCGATCGGCAAGACCATCGAACGGAAGCGCCATGCCTGCCGCCCCTTCGCCGATGCCCGACCCCAGCGGGCTTGCACCCGTCACGGCAGCACCAGTCGTCGCAGCCGCGACGAACAAAGCAAGGACAGCGGTCAACTTCCCGACGGAGGCGAGGGGGTTCCCTGATTTCTTCATCTTTTCCAACGTATTCGGAGTGGCATCGCCACGGAGCATTCGACTCTATTGGTTCGGATTCCGAAGTCAACGATGTCTGCAAAACACAACGTTGTGTTGCGGTGGACCCGGGAAGGAGCGGACAGCAGAGGCAGATCGCGAATCGGCTCATACCGTATCCCGAGCGCACCGTACCTTTCGGCGGATGCACGTCCGCACGTAACGATGCGGCGGTCATGCCACGTGGCATGGCCGGCACGCTAGGCAGAGATATCGCTGCATTGCCGAAAAGAGCCTAGCCGTTGGCCTGATCCCCGTTGCCAGTCCCGTTGTCCTCGTCATCGTCAGGACGGTTGACGTTCGGTGTTGCCGCCTCCGCGGCACCATGAAATGAGCTTACGGGAGGAGGCGAACTGTCGAGGTCGCGGATGCCAACCGCGTTGCGGAGCGCCGCCGACGGGGCGCAATTTGGACGGATCCGCTACACGCGCGAACCGACCGTCTGCAGGCAGCCACCGAACGTGTAGGCGCGCTCGCCGTCCAACCGGATGATCGCCGCGTGGTTCAGCCGGGCCTCCGGCGGAGCCACGCACTGGCTGCCCCCAGGTGCCGCGCTGGCCGCCCTCAGCATCACGGTCGCGGACGCGCGCCTGTCCGCCACCTTCGAGCACGCGTCGACGAGCAGTTCACCGACTCGCCGGACATAGGTGGCGTCGCCCACGCCGGTCGGCAGTCGCAGGCCGACCTGGCCGAGCATCGCATCGAGGCTTGGCGTGGACGGCAGCGTCGCCGCGGCGGCCAAGGACCGGAGGTTGGCCACACCGCAGTTCAGGACGTCGTTGACGCGCCCGAGGCAGTCGAATCCGCGACACCCGGTCTGGCCCTCGGCGGCAGCGGCCAACTCGTCCAGCAGCCTCCCGGCCGCGTAATACGTCGACACGCCCGTGTCCTCGTCCAGGCGCGCCATCATCGGACGACAAGCCGCCTCGTCCGCCTCACATCGCGTACATCGGGTCGACCCGGCGCGTTCCCTGCACCAACGGAAGAACCGCGTGTCGCTGGCGCAGCCCGTCACCTCGACACGACAGACACCCCCGGTACTCACCTCGGGCAGGCGCGGCACCGCCGACGCGACTGCCAGCTGCGACGCCACGTCGACGGTGAGCGAGAAGCGTTCGAAGGGAACCCCGTACCACAGCTCCCTCGATCCCGCGATGCGGATGCCTCCCGGCGGCTCCCATTTCCCGCCGCCAACCTTGAAGCGGATGTAGCGAACGTCCGGCGTCGGGCTATCCAGCCACTCGCCCTCGGCAGCGCCGTCGCGGCTGTACTGGGCGCTCACGGAGTCGCCCTTCGGTCCTTTGGGCCCCGGGCTTCCGGTCGCCGACTGCGCCGGATCCCAGGGCACGCTGCAGCCGTCCTGGTCCCCGCCGTCCGTTCCCGGGGCGGCCCGACCGGCCGCCGGCGTCGCGGCCTGCGCCGCCCGGGTCGGATCGCGCGCAGCATCCTCGAGGTCGAACGACGCGACGACGGTCCACGGCACGACGATCGGCAGCCACATTTCGGTGTCCTTGTTCCTATCCTCGTTCTTGTCGGGCCGCCGCAGGACGACGCGCCGGAACATCCCGTCGATGTGCTCGGCCGCGCCGATCAACAGCGCGTCCAATCCGTCCTGGCGGGCGCCGTCCCCGTCGCTGGAATCCGCAGCGCCGCACCGGTGGACCAGGATCATGTGCGTCGACGTCGAGGCCACATGCCGCACGCCGGCGGCGGACACCGTCGGCCGCGACAGCCGGACGGTACCCGTCCGCTCGTCGCCGATCCTCTTGTATGCGAGTTCTGCGACATAGTCGGCCACCCCGAGCGGCACCACAATGAACACCGCGGCCGCCGCAACGATCAGGAGTGCCCGGACCACCACGAAATACCTGGCGGGAACGGCGAGAACCCAGACCGCTAGGGCGGTCCAGTCGCGGGCCACCGCGTGCCGCAGGAGCCTCCCACCCCACTTGGGGAGGGTCCCGAGCCGATGGAGGAGCCAGGGGACGAACAGCAGCACGACCGCACTGCCGAGGGCCGCCCCCGCAAGCACCCACTGGGAGAAGATCGCGTAGACCAGGCTGGTGGGGTCAACGTAGCGCAGGGCCGACAGTGCGAGCTTGGCGTAGAAGGTCGTCTCGTAGACGAGGCCGGTCGCCGACAGGTACGCCACCGCGACCGATCCGGCGACGGCCTTGTGGCTGGTCAGCCAGGACACGAAGCCTTCCTTGGGAGCTGTGCCGGATCCCTCCGGCAGCATCTTGCCGACGAACAGCGACATCGACAGCCACATGCCTGCGGCCACGGCGATGGTCCAGTACATCAGGTTCGCGTCGAACCACCACCACCAGAGAGGGCTCGTCACTATCGCAACGCCGAGCCCCGCCGCCGCTGCCAACGCACGGCGCTTGTCCGTCGCCCCTTCGGTCACGATTGCGACGGACGCCACAAACGCCGGCACGATGGCCGCCATCGACCAAAGCGGGTGGCGACCGAAGGCCAGAGCCCCGACACCCACGACCGCCACCAAGGTGCCCGCCCCAACCAGAAAACCCGGTGGCGCCCGCACCGCACGACCGACCCGACCCGGCCCACCTTGGTCGCCCATCCGATCCTCCCTCTTCCGCGGTCTCTCCGAGCGACTTACGACCGGGGCCTTGGTCGCGACCAGACCGACAATGGAACCCGCGAGCGCGCGTACGCCTGACGCACGCACGGGACCCGGCCAATAGAAACGGACCCCAAGCTGACGATGCCCTTGATCTCACCCAGGATGTCCACGTCATCCCGGCATCCCTCGCAGCCCTCGATGAACCGGCGATAGCCATATTCGCCGGGCAGGAGGACGGTGACTTCGCCAAGTTCGAACTCGAACCCTCCCGGCACGCGCCACTCGCGTTCGTGGCTCCAGTCGACCATGTCCTCTTCGTCCGATAGATCGAAACGGACGATCCGCCACCATTCCTCCTCTGGCAGCATCCGCTTGGCCCGTTCGGTGTCTTCGTACACGACGGGTCGCCCGCCTCGTTGATACACGTAAGGCTTCCCGAACATAAGCCCCACGCCAACGTAGCGGACCTTGGCCTCAGGGACCGCCTTGCGGTACTGCTCTTCCGCATAGACGTTCTGAGCGATCGAGTAGACCGGCGCATCCTGGAAGCACGTGGCTGGAACATCGCCGACGATGAAGCCGCTCGCCGTCGTCGACCCGGCAATGCGCCGCGCCAGCAGAATCCTGATCAGCACGTCTACCGGACCGCGCTTTTCCCCGTCGACCATGGCCGACCTTGTCAGGTGGACGAGCTGCGACGACAGATCGGTGCGTGCCGCGATCTTCTCCGTCCAGTTTTCCCGCCCGTAACCCATGTGTTCAAGCCCCCGAACCCGACCAGCACCCCGCCAACCGTGCCCGAGAGCACGCTAGCTGAACCACTGCGAACACTAGCACCGCGCCGTGCCGTTTCGCAGCACAATCGCCGACCGTCGGTCAGCTAGGCATGCGGCAGCCAACCTCCACATAGCGCTGACCTTCCCAACGAACAGAGCGTGGGGGCGGCGGGTCCTTCGGACATCGCCGCCGGGCTCGAGCAACAGGGGAGTCTAGTCCGCCCGGCCCTCTCTCATCCGGACCGCTGCGAGAAGCAGCTCGGCGGATTCGAATCCGATGGCGAGTTTTCCGGACTCCGTGATTATTCCCGGCGTTCCGGTCAGTCCGAGCTGCTTCGCAAGCGCATACTGCTCCGCCACGGGACTGTCGCAGACCTGGGCAGGTATCGGCGCGCCCAGCTTGAGTCGCGTCAATGCCGCCCGCCGATCGACGGCACACCAGGCGGACACCATGACGCGAAAAAGGGGTGCCGAACGAAGGAACCGGGGACCGCCCATGGCCGCCCAGCTCGAACAGGCGACAGGACGGGCATGGCCGGCGTCGGCGCCCTGCTTCGCGAGCGGGGTCCGCGCTCGCCGGCCGGAACACCACACGAACGAAAGGCTGGTCCGGCCCGGCGGCGATCAACCGGTACCTTTCGCGCCGGTGCCGCCAACCACGTCCTACGGCGACACGCGATGCGCCCGCCCGCAGCGGCCCGAGCCGTGGCGCGCGCCACAGGAGAGCACGCGTGCCGGCGCCGCGCCCGCCGCCGCGCCCGCCGCCTCGTTCAGCATGGCGACGACGCCATGCCCGCTCAGGCAATGCGTGCGGTCAACGTCCGTAAGCACATCGAGCACGGCCCAGACATTTACCGGGAACCATGGTGCCGCCAGGCCAATGCCACGTGGCATACCCGACATCGGACCACCCCGGCTCCCGGGTTCGCTTACCGCGTCCGCTTGGCCGACGACGGCTGTCGTGCGCGCACGACGGCATGGGGATGCCCCTGGCGACACCTACCTCGAAACCGACGTTTGCGCAGCGGCTACCTAGCCCCACGAGCCTCGTCCAATGGTGTGCCGGTCGTCGTCCCTCAGTCTCAGATCGGGGGGTAGTCGCAGCCTATGGATACCGCCCCGGTGTCCGATTTCCTAGCGATCATTGGCGCGTCGACCGGACACTGAGTGTTCGCTATGGCGTTGCACGTTGAGGAACCCCCGGCGTAATGCTCCGTCCCGCCTTCCTCCCAGTCGATCGAACAGCCCACCCAACAACCAGTTCCGTAGCAGGTGAACGAACTGCTTTCGTCGACGAAGCAACCGGCCAGGACGCAGATCGCCAAGAGTCCCGGAACGATCCATCGCGCTTTCGAGTGACGCCTGCGACCGCTCATTGCAGAAACTCCACACCGTCGTTGAACGGTATCGCCTTCGGACGACCGACCCATTGGAATCCCGTCTGAACTCTCACGTCGCCGAAGCGGATGTTGTAAGTCACCGCCGCGCCAAGCGGCGGCAGGTCTTGGACAGTTTCCTGGTCGAACACGAGGCCGGTCACGGCCTCGACGTCCCAAATCGGAATCCCCGGGCGCCGCGTCGCCGCATGAAGCTCTCGCACCGCATCTACAACATCCCTGACGTAACTGTCCACGTCCGCCACGTAATACGCGTTGCTGTCACCGAGCTCCATCTCCGTCTCAAGAACCTGGCTGTGGTCATGCAGACTCAAGGTGCTTCTTAGGGTTGCTCCAAAAGGCAGCGTGACGGGGTGCTCAGGGGAAAGAACCTGAACGTTGAACGCCTCGAACATGACCCGCCGCCGCTCTCCCACGCCGGTCTTGAGAACATGGTCGAATACAGCTAACGGCAAGCCCCGCGTCGCTTCGTACGAAACCCCAAGGACCGTGTTGGTCATCTCCGGTTTCGAACGAATCGACCCCTTCACGCGCAGGTGCTCCTGCATTTGCGACCGTACCTCCAGAGACAACTCGTCGAGCCATGTCGCATCGACGGTTGATACCGTGCCGGAGTCGACACGCACCGCGGCAGTAGGTTCCGCCGCACCATAAGCTACGGTCGACACGGTCGCGAGAAGAACGCCGACCACCGGACAACGAACGTACCTCTGCATTGGTTTCACACTCCACCGAACCAGTTGGCACCGACAATACCTGACCACGTCAAGCGGCTGCAATCGAATGCGCACTCAGCAGATCGGAAAGGAGCCCACCAGGTGGATGCCGCTGGATCCGCTTCACGCCCGCGCGCGCCCACGCAGAGCACCGGCGCGGCCCGACGACGGCTCCTCCGGCGCCGCTTCACCTGAGCGACCCCAGCCGGCGCGACCATTCCTCGACGACGGCCTTCCGGCCGACGGTTTCGGCCGTCCGGCTCAACATCCATCGCGACGCTACCGCACCACCCGCGCAGACCCGCGACCGTTGGCAAAGCCCTTCCAGAAGGTCGAAGAGCGGCATCGTTGCACGAGTGTCCCACCGGCAACCAGGGACTCGAACACTGCCGGCATCGTCCGACGGAGGTCCGACGAGGACGTGCAGTCGCTGCCGAACCGGACGTGTTCGTCGTAGAGGTGTTTCAGAACCGCGATGCGCGAACCAGCGCGGCGGCGCGCTACGCTCACCCCTCCGCCTGCCAACCTGTCGTGGGTCCGCGCCTGCGGTGTTCGATCGGCGGCTCGATGCGTTGTCGAGTGTGCGACTGGCACCCGCCGTGACCAGGGGTCCGGAGAACGCTCGTGCCGCCGGAGCATGCCACGTGGCATACGGGCGTTTGGGCGTCGCGCTTCCGTGGCGCGTCCCAGCCGCTTGGCCACGACCCCTGTAGTGCGCGCACGACAGGCGGTGCGAAGCCGACGGCCGGAATCCGTACTTGCTTCGTCGACGGCGCCTCGTCGCGTCAGGCGGGAAGCGCGCGGCACGCGCCGACCGCGCGCCACCACGTCCTGCGAACCCGAGAGGACCCGACCGCCTTCAACCGCGGCGGGCCGGACAAACACGGGTCGAGGAAGCTGCGCAAAGGTCGAGGGGGCTTGGAACTGAGAATCCCAACTTCAACCGACGAGCGGCCGGGCACGGAGATGGGCGCGGTGGACTCCCAGTTCAGGAAGTCGCCGCGGCGGGCGTCCGTGCCGACGTCGACCGGACGATGCCTTGGGGCTGCTTCGCCGTTGCGTCCGTCCAGGCGGAACTGATACGCGAGCGTCCGGTGTCCACGTTGGTCCAGCCGAGTCACACTTGCCGAGGAAGCGTGAAAGCCCGGCAGTGAGCGACCGTGCAGTCGGTCGGCGACGGGCCCAAGCTGTAGCGCGTCAACCAGGATGAGAAGTCGCATTGCCTCACGGGAAATGCTCCCTTGGCCTAGGCCGTTGCCTCATCTGAAATGCTCCCCGAACACCATCGTCTTGGAGGAGTATTGGGATGGGAAGGATGAGCACGGCCGCGCGGACGGAACTGGTCGACGCGCTCGCCCCGAGATACGCGGTTGGCACGCGCGCCGAGAAGAGCCGGATCCTGGACGAGTCCGAGGCCGTCACGGGCTTCCATCGGAAGCGCGATGCGCGTCCTGCGGTCCGAATTGCCCGGGGCGGTGCCGACGTCGCCACCGGCTGGACCGAGTGCGCGCCGGAGCTCTACCGCGAGCAGACGCTCCTGCGCGAGGTTCTGGGCGAGGTCCGGCGGCTGACGCCGTTCGACCTGCTCGGCTTCGACACGGACAACGCGTCGCGCAGAGACGCGCCGACAGCGTGTTCATCAACGCGACCCTGCGTGACTACTGCCGCGACTCCCCTAGTGATGCCGTGAGAAGTGTCGCGGCAAACAACCATGATCTCGCGGCGACTCAGAAGCTGCCCTCAGGGCGTCTGCTCGGGAGCGTCCGCAACCTCCTTGCTCCTCGCCCTCGCCGCTCTCGCTCGGCTGATTCGCCGTCAGGTCTGGTCCTGCCGGGCTTCAACGGCGGCAACCAGCGTAGCAGGGGCTCCCTCCCCTCTCCGCCGCTTGACTGCCGGCCTCGCCATAGTAGGGTGCGTCCCTCCCACGCGGACCACAAGGTGGCCAAGGATGAGCTCTCCCCCAACTTACTCGGCGGTCGTCATCCTGTGCACCTCGCTGCTTTCCGGCTGCGCCCTGTTCGGCATAGGCGGAAACGGGAAGACCCTGCACCCGGATGGCCTCGCTCCTTCCCTCGATCACTTGCAGTCCATGATCCGCGACTGTCGGCGTGACCCCGCCGAAGAATGCCGCGACAATACCCTCCAGACCGGCATGGCCCACTACGACAACGCCTTCATGGACCTCAAGGAACACCTCCTTGGCGTAGGCGACGAGAGTCGGGCTGCCGACAGCTCATTCCTCGTCGGCGACCTAGTGATCGCGGCGGCAAGCTCCCGAGAAAGTCAACCCTCCAAGCTCGCCGACATGTCCGCACTAGGCGCTTTCCTCGCCGGGCTCAAGTCGGTGTTCTTCGGCGACGGCGACGTCGACGATCGCCCGCGAAATGCGACCGTCCTCGTAAACGTCATGGAGTCCGAGCGGCTCGCCATTGCACGCGACATCAAGCAGAACATCAGGCCGACGGACCGCACGAGCCTCGACGAATACCCCCTCGATACAGCCCTTGCAGACCTCCGGCGCTACGGCGTCGCAGGCACTGTCGAGGGAGCTACCGCACGTAACGCGCAGCTTGTCAGTAGCGCGCTCGCCCTTCAGGCGCAGACGCAGCAGCAGACCCAATAGCGCTTACGTCTCCCGCGCAGGGCGCGACGGCGACGCCATCCTCGAGCAAAGGTTGGTCGAAGGCGCAGCGGTTCCGCCTGATCGAACGCAAGTCGGTGTGCCAGACGCTCTCCAAGCGGTGATCTATAGAGCGTCATTCGCCGTCAATCGCCTTCCATACGGCCTCTGTGGTGCCTCGCAGGGTTTACGCGGACGAAACGAGGCGACAAAGGCCCGCCCTCGCGAAGACGAGCGGTCATCGACGAGGAGGTGCCGCAGTCCGCCGCCTTTCACCTGAGCACGACTTGCGGACGTCCTGCCGTGCGCCGAGACGCTTGGCGGCCTCCGAGGATCTATAACGTATCCGCTGTCACTTGAGGCTGCGCCCCTTCGATCGCGGCTTCTACCAGCCTCACCGACTCGGTCGGGAGCAATGTCGAGTTCATCTTGGACGTTCTCCCGCCTGCCACCGTAGCACCACGAAACACGTTGAGCACCAACAGTCTCGAACCGCCTCAACGAGGAGATCCGGCGTCGCACGCGTGTCGTCGCAACTTCCCGACCGCGACAGCTGCCTCGGCCTTGTCCGGCCCTTGCCGTCGCCGAATGCACCTATCTGACAGCGCACAAGGTGAATTATGTTATATAAAACAGTGTCTTATAGGAAAAATCCGGCCTGCCGCAGTAACCAACATATAGCTAGATCTACGTATCTCGATTTGCCCCACGACCTGTGGGCGTTGAGGCTGGGCTGGGATCCCCGGTGCGCAACCAAATGGACATCCGTGTCAGGAAGACTGCGAAGCCGATTCACTTGGCCACGGCCCCTGATCGAGCCGGGCGATAGGGCGGGCCCGAACCGGTTTCGCCCCTGCCGGACTCCCTTCTAAGGACGAACCAGGTATCGAGTCCTGGCTTCCACGCCGTATAGCCAAACCCGTCATCCGAATAGAAGCCCCCCGGGTCCTCAACGGATCGAACTCCGCGGCCATGCCCATGTGCCCAACTAGCGCTCTCCGCGCCTGCACTGCCAGTACTTCCCACCAGGCAGGTTCGAGATGGACGTTCTCGCAATACTCGAACATGAAGCGTAACAGTGGCCCGGAGATCCCCACATCGACTACGGCCTTGCTGCTAAGCTGCGGCCCAAGTCGTCGCCCGAGACCGGACACTCTCCAACCTGCCGTCCGCGACGCGGTAGACTTCCTCCGCCGCATCGATCAGTGACGGGCGATGCGCGATCACGACTCTCGTGATCGTCATGCGCTCGATCAGTTCCACGATCCCCTGCTCCGTCTCCTCATCGAGGTTGGCGGTCCCTTCGTCCAAGAACAACACCTTCGGCTCCCTGTAGAGAGCCCTGGCAAGCAGCACGCGCTGCCTCTGACCGCCGGATAGCCCGTTCCCCATGTCGCCCACGATCGACAAGTACTGCATCGGCATCCGGACAATATCTTCGTGCACGCTCGCCGCCAGTGCGGCCTGCTGAACCTTCCGCATGTCGAGATCCGGGTCGAAAAACGCGATGTTGTCGGCAATCGTCCCGGACAGAAGCTGATCGTCCTGCGAGACGACACCGACATGCCTGCGCCATGCCGGCCACGTACTCGGCGTGGCTACCCGACCGTCGATCAGGACTTCACCGGCTTCCGGCGCATACAGGCCCAGCATCACCTTGAGCAGAGTCGTTTTACCACCCCCGGACGGCCCCGTTAACGCGACAAACGAACCTGGTTCAACGTCCAGATCCACGCCGTCGAGGATCAGCGGGCCAACCGAACCGTAGCGGAACGACAACCCCTTCACCGCAATGCCGCCGCGAACAGGCTCAGCAGGCTCAATCATCGCGCCCGGGCACTCGCGCTCCGCCTGGACCACGTCCGCCGTGCGCTCGAGATGCAGGCGCAAGTACGAGAATTGGACGATCTGGTTGATGAGCGCGACGCTCCGATCCGTGAACGTCTGCCGGTAGCTCAGAAAAGCGAATAGCATGCCGACCGAGAACCCATCGCCAGCCACTATGAGCCGAGCCGCGAAATAGACCACCAAGATCGTCTGCAGACCGGAAAGGAGCCCCTGGCACGCAGTCATGCCGATGGACAGCTTGCCAACGGCGAACGAGGCGTTCGTGACGTCCGCGTAGAGATTCCGCCACTGTCCTTCCCGCTCCGCCTCGCGCCCCATCAACTTGACTACCGTTGACGCCTTGACGCTCTCGATCAGGTGCGTCCGCTCCTTCGCCGAGGCGACGATCTGGTCCTCTGTCCGCAACCGCTGCGCCGGGTAGAACGCGAACGTGGCCGCGAGGCCCAAGGCCACCGTCCCCACCACCAGCGATGCGAGGACGGGCGAATACACGAATAGCACCACTGCGGCGGTTGCCGCCATCACCCCGTCGATCACCGTCGACACCACGCCCTGCGTGATCGCATTTTGGATCGGACGCACGGACTCCATCCGGGAGAGGATGTCGCCCACATGGCGCTTCTCGAAGAACTCCGTCTTGAGCCGCAGCAGATGGTGAACCAGGTTGCCGATCATCTGGAAGCTCATCAGGAATCCCATCGACTGCAGAGCCCAGGACCGTAGCGCGGTGATCCCCACCTGGACCGTCACCAGCCCCCCGAAACCCAGCGCCAAAACCACCATGAGGTCGACGTCGCCACTCTGGATCGCCTCGTCGACCGTGAGCTGCAGATAGAACGGCGCGGCGAACACCGCCACTTGCAGTAGCACGGACAGCCCCAGGATCTGGGCCAACGCCGGCCACAACCCGTCGATCCGCGACCAGAGGTCGCGTAGTCGGGGAGGCATGCGCGAACGCTGCGGCTTAAAATCCGGTGCCGGTACAAGCTCGAGCGCCACTCCCGTGAAGCGCTTGTCCACCTCCTCCAACCCGACGACGCGCTTGCCGAGTGCCGGGTCGTGGATCACCACACCGTCGCGGCGCACAGCCTTCAGCACCACGAAGTGGTTCATGTCCCAGTGCAGGATCGCGGGCGTACGCACGCTTCGGAGCGAGTCGACGTCGAGCCGAAGGGCTCTCGTCGTGAAGCACATCTGGCCGGCGAGCTCCATGACGGAGCGAAGAGTGGCTCCGGCCAACGACAGCGAGAACCGCTGGCGCATCCCGTTCAGGTCCACGTCGTGGCCGTGGTAGCGCGCGACCATCGCCATGCACGCGAGTGCGCACTCCGACGCCTCGGCGCCGCGCACGACGGGCAGGACCCGCTTCATCAGGTTGAGCATTCGTTGCCCGCGGTTCGGCGATCCGGTCAGCGGCGACCCACCGCGTAAAGCGGATCGAGTAGCCACTCCAACAGCGTCCTGCGGTCGACCACGATGTCCGCCGTGAGCCGCATGCCCGCCCGCAGCGGCACACCAGTCCCATAGGCGCTCAAGCTCTGCGCCCCCAGCCGGCCGCGTACCCGGAATACCGGCTCCGCAAACCCGATACCGGCCAACCCCGCCTCCTCGGGGGACAGGACCGCACCGGACACATCCGCGACGACACCGTCCTGCGCACCGTACCGCTGGAACGGAAACGCCTCGTACTTGAGCCTCAGCGGCTGTCCGGGCGCGACAAAGGCGACCGCCCGCGACGGCACGTAGAGGTCCGCGACGAGATCCTCACCGACCGGCACCACCACTGCGATTGCGGAGCCCGACGTCACTGCCTGTCCAACGCGCACGACCAGCGCGTCGATGCGTCCAGCGATCGGCGACGCGACAACCTGCTCCATCTCCATCGAAAGCCGCGCAATGCGCTCGTCGAGCGCGGCCACCGCCCCCTCCATCTCCGCCTGTGCCGCCGCGACCGCCGCCGGAATCGCATGGATCTGGCCAGCGATGTCCGACATCTCGCGCTCGAGGTCCTCCGCATCCCGCTTCAGCACGGACAGCACATGGCGGGCGTCGACCACCACCGCCGCAGCCGCGTCCCCATCGGATCGCGACAGGTGCCCGTTGCCGACGAGTTCGGCTGTCCTGCGTAGATCCCGCATTGCGCCCAACACGCGGTAGGCTTGGCGGCGAATCTGCCCCCGAACGCTCTCCGCCTCGCGTCGGAGCGAGGCCCCGCGCTCCTCCAGCCGCGCCGCGTCCAGAGCCGACAGCCTGATCGTCGCCGCCAGGCTGTCGACATGCGCACGCCGCTGTGCGGCCAGCGTCCTCGACAACACCGCCGCCTCGCCGTCGTCGTTGGACGATTCCGACATCGCGATCCGGGCCAGGGGCGTGTTGCGGTCGACGACATCGCCCGTGGAGACCAGCAGTTCCGACACCACCCCGGCCCGCGGCGCAACCGCGCGCACGACGCCGGCCTCCGGCGACAGGACGCCTACGACGGTCTCCCTTCTGGCATAGGTCGCCGTCGCAGCGAACCAGGTGCCGAGCGCCAGAATCGCCGCCACCACGCCCAGGACCGCCCATACTGACAGCCGCGCCGGCAGCAGGACCTCCCCGTCGAGTCGCCGCGTCGCGTGCGCGACCGCCTCGGGTCTGAACAGTGGTTCCATCGTCGCTCGTCAGTCCAACAGTTCGACCATGCGCTTCGACTCGCGCCAAACGATCCGCAGCGGGATTCCGAGTTCCTCGCTGATCGCCACGTATTCCCCGGCCGGCAGGACGCCGTCCCCGGTCGCCGCGAGACGACGCGACAGCACACGCCAAAGGCACTCCTCCTCCTCGCGTGTCGGCTCTCGCGGTCGTCCGGCCGACGAAACTTCATACAGCTCGCGTAGCTTCGTGTACTCGCGCTCGCTGGTGCCGAACAGGCTCCTCATCATGTCCCGGGAGGCGTCCGCCCGGACCATCCGATGCTCCCACTCCTCCGAGCGACTGTCCGACCGAATGCACCGGACCATGTCGGCGAACGCCGAGCGGTCCACCTTGATGTCCAGGCAATGCGACTCGAGTCTCGCCAGCCGCCGAATGTCGGCCAAGCGCAAGCTGGCCAGTTCCTCCACCTCCGCGGGCCCGAAGCCCATACGCAGGAGCTTTTCCGTCTCCCCGTCCTCTATGCACCGCATGGCGTAAAGCACCAGTGCCAGCACGAAATCGCCCGCCTTGTTCATTTGGTCGGGATCTCGCCCGCCTGGGCCCCGTCCAGGTCCAGGCGTCCGATGCCGATGCCTCCAACGAGAATCGCCACAGCCGTAGCGGCGATCCAAGCGCCCGCGGTCGCGGGGAGCCCGCGCAATCCCCACTCCCACGCTGCCAATGCCAGGACCACGACAACAGGCGTGCCGACAAGCCCGCTCAACCGGCCGGCCATCAGCCAGCGGGAAGGCGCGGCCACCGACGCGTAGACGCTGCTCGCGGCGAACCCCAGCAGTACCATTTCCACCAGCCGCAGGTCCGCACCGAGCACAGCCGTCGCTACGGAGAAAACCGTGATCGCCGCCAACGAGTCCGTCGCGATCTTGCGCTGCACCCGCCGGCCCACACCGGTTCGACGGGCCACGCCGAGGAGCAGAAGCCGCGAGGCGCCGGGGAGCAGGCCCCGAGGCGACGCCACCGAAGTGCCTCCCAGGGCCGTGTTCGCGCACAGAGTTACGATGAGAATCATCCATACCTGGTCCTTCAGACCGGCTTCGAGCGCCCTCTGCACCAAAGCGGCACCGACCGCAAAGGCGCCGAACACGCACGTCACCCGGACGACCGCCGGCTCCCACACCGTGCGGATCCTGGGCAAGCCCAGCCGCAACCACGCCGTCCCGAGGGCGGCGCGACCTCCCGGTCGCCCGGGGAACGCGAACGCGGCCAGCAGCCCGAAGCCGCAGACCGCCACAACGGCCCAAACGCCAGCCGGCACGACATCTGCGGCGGCCAACGCGTTCCGCTCCCAGTAGTTCGCCGGGATCAGCGCCAGCCACATGCCCAGATGCAGATACACCGCGGCGCCCGGCAACAGCGTCCCGCCCACCATCGAAGCCGAGAGGGCGAAGAGCCCGACCGCCCCGAAAGACCACGGATCCAAGCCGGCGAGCCACGCGACGGCCACGTTGCATCCGAGGCCGGCAAACGCCACGCCGACCGCTGGAACAGTCGCCGCCGCCCCGAATCCCGGGACCAGCACGACGTTCGGCCATGCGCGAATCCTGGCGACGCACGCGCCCACCCACGCTCCCAGCGTCGTCACGGCGAGCAGCAGATGCACGAGTGCGGTCGTCCCGAGTTCTGCGGCGAGGCCGGTAGCCAGCCATGCGAGATACGCCGCGTAGGCGGCTGCGCCAAACAGGGTGGACGCTCCCGCCGGTCGAAAACACGCCGCGGACATCGTTCCCATTTGACGGACCCGGACGTTCACGCGGTGACGTCCAGAAAGAGCTCCTCGAGGCTGAGCTCCTCTACACGGACCGCGTCGGACAGGTCGTACCGCCGCCAGTTGCGCAGCCAAACCTGGTTCCCCGAGCGCGCTAGGACATCGGTCCCGTGCACGTCGTCCGGAATGCCGACCACGCGCCTGACCCCCTCCTTCAGGTCGTCCACCCGCCCACACACCGCTATGCGACCGTGGTGCAGAATGGCGACGTCCGAGCAGATTCGCTCGATGTCGGTGCAGACGTGGCTGGACAACAGAACGGTCTGTTCGGTCTCCGCGTTCAGATCCCCGACCAGCCTCAGGAAGTCCCGCCTCGCACCCGGATCGAGGCTCGCCACTGGCTCGTCCAGCACCAACAGCTCCGGCCGGTGTCCGACCGCGAGCAACACCGCCACGCGCTGCCTCAGCCCGGGGGACAGCGAGCCGATCCGCTCGTCCCGCAGCCCCCACTGCCGCTGAAGCCCCGACACTAGGCCCTCGTCCCATTCGCGGTAGAAGCTCGCAACCAGGCGAACGCACTGCGATACCGTCATCCAGTGAAAGTCGCGCAGATCCTGCGGCACGAATCCGACGCGCTTCCGGATTTCCGTCGGCGCATCCCAAGCGTCGTGCCCGAACAGCTCAGCGCTCCCGTGCCAGGCCTTGCGCAGCCCGAGCGCCGTATGCAGGAGCGTCGTCTTGCCAGCCCCGTTGCGCCCCAGAAGGCCCGTGATGGACCCGCGTTGCGCGGCGAGCGTCACGTCCCGAAGCACCGGGAGCCTGCGGCTGTAACCGCCACCCATGTGCCTCAGGGACAGCGGTACGGTCATGATTCCTCCTCCTGTCGCCGCCATGCCAAACGCACGGCGTCCGCCACGGACTCCGGCGACATGCGCAGTCGAACCGCGGCCTCCACCAGCGCATCGGCCTGCAGACGGATCGCTTCGGCGACGTCGATCTTCAAGTCCGACACGACCATCCCCATTCCCCGACGTCGCACCACGACGCCGTCCCTTTCGAGCAAGGAGTAGGCCTTCGAAACCGTCATCGGGTTGACGCCCAGCTGGGCGGCCACCGCTCGAACCGACGGAAGCAGGTCCCCGGGCGCCAGCCGGCCGCTGGCGATCAGTTGCGTCGTCTGGTCGATTAGCTGCCTGTAGATCGGTGTCCCCGACGCGGCGTTAAGCGCGAAAATGCTCATCATCTGTATTAGTACCGTAATACATAGATGCAGCGCAACCCCCTGCTTGCACGAAGGCGCGGGCCGCCGGTTCGTGGCCGGCGACGAACTCCTGCCGAAAAACCGCGACAGGACTTGACGCGGTTTTCCATTGATCGCGTCGCCGATACGCGACACGTTTGTACGAGCCTGCGTGCCGAACGGAGGCTTGAGAACCATCGAACCACTCTTGGAGAATCGCCGCAGCCGTCGTACAGCACTCCGGCGACGACTCCGACGACAGCGCGCAGGACGAGGACTGATTGGCGAAACCTGCTCTTCGACCTCGGCGGACCCGTTGGCCGCAACAGCAGGACTTGCTCGACTGATCCGGAACCGGAGGCGGCTCTTCACGGAGCCGCCTTCGTCGACTGCGTACGAGTCTTCGCGCCGCCCCGGTTCGCCCCCGCGTCCATTGCGCGTGCCAGCAAATGTGGTAGCGCAAAACGCGCCCGCAAGGAGCAACCCCGATGCCGCATGGGCAACGCCCGCCCGCACCCGATGCCGAACGAGTGGTCGACGTGCGCAATATCGGGCTTGAAAGCCTGGTGTTGGCCGACGATCCGGTCCGCACACGCGGCGGCGCGGACGACGTGGCTGAACTGGCCCAGTCGATTAGGACGTCCGGGATCATCGAGCCGATCGTCGTGCGGCCCTCCGGGCAGGACCGCTACGAGGTCGTCGCCGGAGAGCGACGTGCGCTGGCGGCCCGGTCGCTCGAGATGGCGACCGTGCCATGCATGGTGCGGGAATGCTCGGACGAGGAAGCCCTCGTAATCGGGATCGTGGAGAATCTGCAGCGTTCCGAACTGAACCCTATGGACCGGGCGCGAGGGATCCATCGCCTGGTTGGGTACGGTCGAAGCCAGGAGGACATCGGCGCGACCCTCGGCATGGCGCAGTCCTCGGTCGCGCACCACCTGCGACTCCTGTCACTGCCCGCGGAGGTGGCCGCGATGATCGAGCAAGGCCAGCTCTCCATGGGGCACGGCAAGATCCTGGCAGCACTTGCACCCGAGGACGCCGCAGAACTCGCCGACGAATGCGTCCGGGACGCCCTCTCGGTCCGCGAACTCGAACAACGCGCGAGCCAACTCTCGGCGCGCGCCGACAGAACACCGAATCCGACACGCCCGGCAAGGGGGGACAAGCCCATCCGGGAGGAGCGTGAGCTGTCCAACGGCGTGGTCGTCATCGTCAAGGCGAAGACCGGCAGCCCGGGGTCCGGAAAAATCGAAATCCCCTACTACTCCGAGGAGGAAAAGGCGTGGACCTTGAACGTGCTCGCCGGCACGTCATGAGCGGGCCGGTCGCCCGCGACATCCGCGTCAAGCAGGATGCGTTCCAAGTGGCGTGACGAACCCGCCTAAGTTCCGCGTGCCCCGATCAGCGCCACGCCCATCGCGCCGCAAAGGAGCGGCAGCAGGGCGTCCACGATGCCCCAGACCACCGACGCCGCGTCGGGCCCCACTGCCGTGAAACCCGGGCTCCTGTAGTTGGCCCAGCTCCAGAAGAACAGGATGCCGACAAACAGAAAGCCGTAGAACAGCGTATTGGCGGCGAGGTAGGCACGCGTCACGCCCTGCTCGGTGTCCGTGTCGACCACCCGCTTGCGCAACGCGGCATAGGCAATCCCGAACACGAGCGCGAGCGCCATCAACGGATTCAGGACGTCCCACGCCGGGCTGTAGGGCTGGGCGTCGGTGGACGTGTGGTAGAGCGGCTCGATGATCGTGTGCAACGCCACGGTCGCGCCGATCACGAGGAACTTAGATTCCGACAGTTCGTTTGAGCACAGGACGGTCCCTTCCGCTACGGGTCTTCGCCGACCGGGTCGACCGGTCCTTCCAGCGCACCGAGTGCTTTCGCGCGCTGAACGCGGTGGCGCCGGGCCAACTCGCGCATATCCGTCGTCGCGTCCGTTTCATCGACGATCTCGAAGCCCACCAGGGTCTCGATGACGTCCTCCATGGACACGATTCCCGCCATGCCGCCAAACTCGTCGAGCACCACCGCCAAGTGCTCCTGGCGCGCGCGTAGGGCGGTCAACAGGTCCGTGATGGCGTACGACTCGTCCACGGCCACGATCTCGCGGCGCAGCGTGGCGATCTTCTGGTCGGCACGTCCCTCCAGCAGGGCAAGGAGCAGTTCCGTCCGCAAGACGTAGCCCGTGATGTGGTCCTTGGATTCGCCGTAGACCGGTATCCGGGAGAACGGCAGGCTTGTCGCCTCCTTGTAGTACTCGGCAATGCTGTCGTCTTCCGCGGCCACCTCGACGACCGTGCGGGGGGTCATCACGTCCCCGGCCTGAATCGCCTTGAAGCGGATCAGATGGCCGATCATCTCGCTTTCCTCTTCCTCGAATACGCCCTCCTGGGCGCCGAGTTCGGCCATCGCCACGAAGTCGGTCCGCGTCAGCACCGGCTGGGTCGTGCCGCGTTTGAGCTGGCGGGTGATGTATTGGCTCAGCCAGACGAAGGGGCCCAGGCCCACCGTCAGCAGTCGAAGCGAGTGCGCGGTGAACGTGACGAAATACTGCCAGTACAGCGCGCCGATCGTCTTGGGCACGATCTCCGAGAAGACCAGTATCGCGATGGTCATGCTTGCCGGGACCACGATCCTGGTGATCCAGGGATTCGCCTGTGCCCAGATAGCCGCCGCCTGGTCACCTACGCCTATGGCCCCGACGGTGTGCGCAATGGTGTTGAGCGTCAGGATCGCGGCCAGGGGTCGGTCCACGTTGGCCTTGAAGTCCTCGAGATAGCGGCCCACGCGGGTGCCCTGCTGGAATTCCAGGCGCGCATGGCTCGGCGTAATGCTGAGCAGCACCGCCTCCCACAACGAGCAGAAGAACGAGAAAACCAGCGCAAGCAGAAAGAACGTGATCAGCAGGCTGTACATCGACGGGACCTACAGCCGGGGCCCGGGGAAGTGTATTGAACCCGGTTCGTCAACAGCGGTCATGGCGAAGATTGTACTAGCGATAGATTCTGCAAGCAGCGTGGTATGCGTTGGGCTCGGCGGATGCCCTCGGCTCGGCGGTGGCGGTCTTGCCGCCCGAGCCCACCACCGGGTGCCCGGCGGCGGAACAGCCAGTCAAATCAGCCAGTTATGCCTCTAGCGAAGCGACGGAGAGACCGGTCGAGAGGTGGAATGGTGGCCAGGGGCAGAATCGAACTGCCGACACGTGGATTTTCAGTCCACTGCTCTACCGACTGAGCTACCTGGCCGAAAGGGACGCCCTACGCGCGGGCGGCGCGTATTAAGCGGCAGAAGCGTGGCGTCCGTCAACCAGCGGCGACCGACGCGCAAGGAGGCGGGAAAGGGCCGCCTTGCGTCCATCCGGATCCGCCAAGACGTCCTCTTGGATGCGCTCAACGGCGAGGGTCGAAGCCAGCCGCCGGGCGAGTTCGCCAGGCGCCACGCGGAATGCCGGGTTCGTTGGACCGATGACGTCCTCGCGCGCCGTGGCCAAGTGCTGCTCGACGATCATCACGCCGTTCGGGCGCAACCAGGGGACCAAGGATTCGAGCAGCGGCAGGTTCACGAAGCGGATGTTGACGATGACATCGTAGCCGGCCTCGGGCACAAAGCCCGAGTCCAAGTCGTGCTCGAGCCAGCGGATGGTCAACGCCGGTCTGCGCGCTCGACCGATGGCAAGCGCCTCGGCGGAGATGTCGACGGCATCCACCGCGAAGCCGAGATCCGCAAGATAGACCGCGTTGCGCCCTGTTCCGCAGGCGAGGTCCAGGGCACGCCCCGGCGCCGGCAGCGCGGCGGCGCACTCCTCGAGGAAAGCGCTCGGATGTGTCCGTCCGTGGTATGCGCCGTCGCGGTAGCGACGATTCCACTTCTGGCGATCGACGGCGCTCAATCGTCGTCCTCCGACGTGTCCGCCGTGTCGGCGGCGTCCGACGCATCCGTCGCCTTGGGATGTTCGTCCATCGGCAGTCCGCGTACCAAACGCCATGCGAGGCCCAAGCCGCAAAGACCGACGACGAGGCCGATGAACGTGATCGCCACGGCACCGATGTTGATCGTCATAGGACCAACCGAGACGGCTTGCAGACTCTTCTGCGCATCGCACACCTCCCAGGCTGGGGTTCCTTCAAGCCCATGCGCGTTATGCTACGCGCCCTCACCGCAACTGGCATACGCGAATGAAGCTCTACGATTTCAGCATGGCGCCGAACCCACGGCGCGTGCGGATTTTCCTCGCCGAGAAAGGCGTCGAGGTGGAAACCGAACAGGTGGACATCCCATCCGGCGAGAACATCGCCCCCGCCTTTCGCGCCATCAACCCGCGCGCCCTGTTGCCGACGCTGGTCCTGGACGACGGCACGGTGATCGACGAGTCCGTGGCGATCTGCCGCTACTTCGAGGAACTGCACCCCGAGCCGCCGTTGATGGGCACCGACGCCAAGTCCAAGGCGGTGATCGA
>JAPOVK010000019.1 GCA_026708185.1 Gammaproteobacteria bacterium
GGGACACGCTCAGCGTTGAATCCGCCCACCTCCCCGCCTTAACCGGGGATCGGGAACCATCCGACACACCGACACTCCGGCTAGGTTGAATCACCTATGACGCGGGGATATATTGCCGACTACCGCAGTTTGAACACTGCCGCTGGGAGAAGCGGCTGGCGAACGGTGGTGCATGCCTGAGACGCAGACTACCTAGTCCGCTGAACCCCCGGCACAAGCTACGGCGTAGACGGAGGCTCTCTGATCACGTCGTACCTCCGTCCTCACCACGGGATACGGGGGAAGCCATGTCCTTCAGACTACTCAATCGCTTTGCCGCGACGCTCGCTGCGGCCCTCATTGCATCGCCCTGTCTTGCGGCAGACGAAGCAACCGATGAAGCGGGGACCTTCATCGAAGAAATCATCGTCACCGCCGAGAAGCGGGAAGAGAACATCCTCGAGGTGCCGCTCACCATGTCGGCGTTCAGCGGTCAGATGATCGAGGAACTCGGCATGACCAACAACGCCGACCTCGAACAACTGGTGCCCGGTCTGCAATTCGGCGACGACCACGGCACCGCCATGCGGGGGATGATCTCGCAACTGCACCGGGAAGGGCACGCCGACCTCGCGGTCGCCGTCTACGTCAACGGCGTCTATACGGTCGACTCCTACGGGATCGCGCCCAATCTTTTCGACATGGAACGGGTCGAGGTCGCCCGCGGACCGCAAGGCACGCTCAACGGGCGCAACTCCATCGCGGGGTCGATCAGCTACTTCCACAAGAGACCGACCGACGAATGGGATGCCGAAATCCTCACCGAATTCACCGATCAGTTCACGCAACGCTACAACGTGGCGTTCGGGGGACCCATCTCGGACCAATTGAGCTTCCGCATCAGCGGTGGCTACTTCGAGGGCGACGGCGCGCAGAAGAACCGCGGACCGGCACGCGACTACGATGCGCCCGACCAACTCAGCATCGCGCCGCAACTGCGCTTCAAGACGGATCGCCTCGACGTGAACTTCCGCTACGAACGCACGGAGGACAAGGGCGCGCCGAGCGTGCAAGTGTCGCTGATGGAGCCGGACAGGACCGACGCGGACTTCTACTTTGGCGCTTTCTACTTGTACGAGGGAGAGATTCCCTCGATCGCAAACTGCGACGTCCGGCCGAGCTCCGGGGACTTGGGCGCACGCGGGAGCCCGAGCCCGGTGCCTTGCGATGATCCAAAGAACGAGATCCTGTCCAATCGGGACGGGATCTTGGACAACGAGACCGACCGAATCGCGATGCACGCCGACTTCGACGTCACCGATCAGTTGACGCTGCGCTATACGTTTGGCGACACGAGGACGCGTCAGCTCTCGACCCGCGACTTCGATCTTGCGCCCAGGGTTGCCAGTGCGACCGATCCTTACACCGCGGCCGACGCCCCGGCACCCTTGGTGGACATGGAGTTCGACTTCCCTTTCGAGAACGATGAGCGCTCCCATGAACTGCAGCTCATCTCGAACTTCGACGGTCCGTTCAACTTTGTCACTGGCGTGTTCACCTACGAGAACCGAACGCTCTTCGGCACCGGCGTATTCGGCCAAGGATTCCAGCCTCCTTTCGACAACGTCGACCCCGATCTGGCCGCCCAAGGTGTAGGTTTCGAAAGCTGCCAGGCCATGCTGGAGGCCCTTGGCTTCGAGACCGATCCCAATGCGGTGGAGACATGGTTCTGCCCGAGGCCAGGAGTCGATCCCATTGGGAACATGGAGCCCGGCTTCCGCAAATTCTTCACCTTCGAGACGGCCGCGCAGTCCGAGACCTTCGCGTACTTTGCCAATGCCGAGTACGAGATCAATGAGCAGTGGCGCGTGTCGGGCGGTTTGCGCTACACCGAAGACGAGAAGATCCTGGACGCGAGCATCTTCGAGTTCATTCTGAATGTCATCGGTGTGCCGTTGGGCTTGAGGGGCTCTGGCGAGAAGCTCGATGCGTACACGTGGGATAAACCGATCGGCCACATCAGCGTCGAGTATTCGCCCCGCGACGATGCGCTCATCTACGGGCGCATCGCCACCGGCTATCGCTCCGGCACGCTCAATACGGAACCGGAGGTCGCCCTGTTGCGGGTGATCGGCGAAGAGACGCTCGTGAACTACGAGTTCGGCGTCAAGGGCTTGTTCGCCGAGGACCGACTGGTGCTCACGGCAGGCGTCTTCTACAACACCTACGAAGGCTTCCAATTCACCGGGACCTTTGAGCCGGAGGCGGATCTGCTATTGCCCACCTCGGAGACCCCGTATGTGGAAAGCACCGCCAATATACCCGACACCAAGATCTGGGGTGCCGAGGCGGAAGCGACGTTCTTCGTCAACGAGAGTTGGCGGATTGCCGGGTTCTACAACTACCTCGGCTCGGAAATCGGAAAATTCGGCACGTTCATCGGTGGGGATCCCGACTCGCCGTTGAGAGAGTGGACGTACCAGGACTTCTCAACCTTGGAGATGGTCACCGTCACGCTCCCGCAACAGCGCGACGTGACCGGCAATCAGTTGCCGCAGCAGCCGCACCACAAGTGGTCGTTCACGGTGGCCAACACCAGGCCGCTGGGAGAGAGGGGCACGCTGCAGCTCTTGAGCATCTACACGTTTACCGGCAAACGGTGGCCGAATCTCGGCAACATTCCTATCCAGGAAATCCCGGCGTATTCGCGGTGGGATCTGCGCGCCAACTGGAACTCGGCGGACGAGCAATGGGCGGTCACCGGTTACGTGCAGAACGTGCTCGACAAGATTGGACTGCAGGAGTACATCCCGCGGTCGACGTTCGGCGGTCAGCCGGGGATGGGCCGGCTCACCGAGCCACGTCAGCTTGGCGTGCAGGTTCGCTGGCGGCCACAGTTCTAGGGTCAACGTGCCGCCGCGTTCCGCCGAACGCGGCGGCATGGTGGTGCGGGGACGTCCACGTCCGCATTCCGGTCCGGTAAGGTCAATTGCTTACCCGGGAGGCCGGCGCACCTGTCAGCGCGGCAGCTTAATGCCTGCCTCGACACGGTCCCACGTATCCGCGGACACCCCAGCTTCTCGGATCTTGCCCTTCTGGATGCGCGCCGTCGCTTCCGTTTTGGGCAACGCGTCCCAGACTTCCACATACCGCGGAATGGCGAACCGTGGCATCCGGGGCACCAGGAACGCGATTAGCTCCGCCGGATCGAAGTACGCCCCGGGCTGAAGCACGACCGCAATCTTGACCTCGTCCTCGCCCTGCTCCGCCGGGACGGCTGCAGCACCGGACTCGGCAATCGCCGGGTGTTCGTTGACGATGGACTCGACCTCGAAACTGGATATGTTCTCGCCCCGTCGGCGAATGTAGTCCTTGGCTCGGTCGACGAAATAGTAGTTGCCGTCTTCGTCGTAGGTGGACGCATCACCGGTGTGGAACCATCCGTTACGCCAGGCTTCGCTGGTCTTGTCGGGCATGTTCCAATAGCCTGCATTCAGCTCCCAGGGCTCGCCCCGAACGATCATCTCGCCCGTGGTATTCGGAGGCACTTGCATGTCGTGCTCATCGACAATCCGCACCTCTACGCCTGGGCGCGGTCTCCCGCAACTCTTGTGGTTGGCGCCGGTACAAGGTTCGTCCTCACGGATGATCGGGCAGTTGATTTCGGTCATGTTGTAGGTGGTGAAGACCTCGAGATCGAACCGCGCGCTGAATGCGTCAACGTCCGGAATGACGGGCGCCATTACAACTGTATGAATCGGGTTGTCGGCATCGTCCGCCCGCTGTGGCTGATCCAGGATCATCTGCGCCAACGGCCCGAGGAGGACCAAGCCATTGGGCTCGTGTCGTCGTATGTCTGCCCAGAACTCGCTCGGCGAGAACGCTTCACGGATGACGCTGGAATTGCCGAGCACCGTCGCGTAGTAGAACCCGGCTTTGCCGGTGACGTGGAACACCGGATAAGGCGAATACAGACTGAGTTCGGCAAGCCTGTCTCGCGGGATCAGCCCGCTTTCCAAGGAGGATTTGAGCTGCAGCCAAGGCACCATCACGGCCTTCGAGCGACCCGTGGTACCGGACGTGTAGATGAGCGACGAGATATCCCAGGGCTTCGGCTCGGCCCGCTCACGGACCGTAACACCCTCAAGGAAATCCGCTTCGGAAAGAACGTTGAACGGCAATGACCGCGGTGGCGAATCCAAGCTGCCGAAGACCACGCAGTGCTTCACATGCGTGAGCTGATCGGCGATGTCGAACAGCGGCTGGCTGAATCGCGCTTCGGTCAGCACCACTTCGGCCTCGGTGTTGTTGACGACGTGACGCAACCAGTCGCCCTTGTAGTTCGTATTGACCGGAGCTTCGATCGCCCCCAACCAGGCACAGCCCAGCCACGATCGATAGGCCGCGAACGAGTTGGAGAAGATCGTCACCACCGGTTGTCCGCGCGGCGTGCCCAAGCGCTCCAAGGCGTCGGCCCAGCGCAGAGCGTCCGAATACGCTTCGTCCCACCGCAGGGTCGATCCGTCCACATGCTTCAACGCCGTGCCGCCGCCCTGCTGCGCGGCCCGTTCAGCCAGCATTTGCGGCATGAGTTCCGGATGGTCAAAAGCCATGGTGCACACCCACCACTTCGCTCCCGTTCATTAAGGGCTGCCCCGAAAAAGGGCATTAGGCACATCGCCTACAGGCCCGTCAAACATATGACATGAGTCAGATCGACCGGACGACGATGAAGAAGGAGATATTCGCCAGCACGGCAACCAGCGTCAAGAATCCAAGACTCACCAATGCGAAGCGGGCGACTAGCCCGAACCAGCCGCCCCCATAGACACGGCGCATGGCCACAAGGAGGTACACCAAGGATGTGACCGTCGCCACAACGAACACGACCTGCTGCCCAATCCCTCCCACCAGCAGCGCAGGGGTGGTGAGGATGGCTAGGAACGTCGTGCAGTGGCATGAGAACGGCAGGTGCTCCTGCGCGAATCTCCGTCGATACACGGCTTTCAGCAGCAGCATCATCCCGATTGGACTGAACAGGTTCACGATTGGGAAGACCAGGTCCATCCGACGATTGAAGCTCTCCTGAACATCGGGATGGTTGCATCCGAGAAGCCCGCGTGGACACCACACCATCGTGGGAATAGGATTCACTGACTAGGCATGCAAGGCGATGCCCGCTGTACGCCCAATGCCAGTATTCGACACACACAAGGCCGTCAAAGCGCTGTGTCACGCCGGTTTCGACGATGCCCAGGCGGAAGCCGTGGTCGAGCAGATCAGCGACGCGGTCAACGACAACGTCGCGACCAAGACAGATCTGGATCGGTTTGCGACCAAAGAGGACCTCGAGCGCTTCGCCACCAAAGAGGACCTCGAGCGCTTCGTCACCAAGGACTATCTCGAACTCTGGGGTGCCAAGTTCGCCACCAAGGAGGACCTAGCCAAACAGAACGCGACCATGTTGCGCTACGCGCTCGGCATCGTCGCCCTCGCCGTTGCGCTGACCAAGGTTTTCGACGCCATCATCGGCTAAGGCATGTGGAGCCGCGAGCGGTCACGTTGGGGCTGCTGCAATCCGTCGCCCTCGTCGTCGCGCTTTTCGCTGCAGCACCTTCTCGTGCCGCCGAACCGACCTACGAACACGGCATCTCGTTCTTCCACGACCTGAAGTACCCCGCTGATTTCTCGCACTTCGACTACATCAACCCCGACGCGCCCAAAGGGGGCGTGTTGGTCCAGTCGACGCAGGCCGATTTCAACACATTGTCCTTGATCACCGACCGACATGTGACCGCACCGGGCTTCAACTGGACCCATGACTCCCTGGTGTCGTACCGCTCCGAAGAGATGAGCAGCTTCTACGGCTGGCTGGCCGATGGGTTGAGCGTTGCCGACGACAGACGCACGCTCTTCATACGCTTGCATCCTCGGGCGCGGTGGCACGACGGTGTACCGATCACCGCCCGGGATGTGAAGTTCACCGTCGAGCTCATTCAATCCAGCCTACGGTTTCGGGGCTTCCTCTCGTGGGTGCGATCCATTGAGATCCTGGGCGAGCGTGAACTAGCGCTCCGGCTCGACAGCGAGCTCACCGTATCCAACATCTTTCCCTTGAGTTGGTTTCCGATCCTCCCCGCCCACTACTGGGAAGAACGAGACCCGGGCCGGGCCTCTCTGGAGCCGCCGCTGGGCAGCGGTCCCTACCGGGTTGCCGACGTCCGGCAGGGACGGTACATCCACTACGAGCGGGTTCCCGACTACTGGGGACGAGACATCGCCGTCAACAAGGGCCGCTTCAACTTCGATCAGATCCACTACGACGTCTATCGGGACGCGACCGTCGCGCGGGAGGCGTTTCGCAAGGGATTGTTCGACACCTGGATGGAGCCAGACATCCGCTACTGGGCAACAGGTTACGACATCCCCGCCCGGGAGAAGGGCTGGCTGGTGATGGACCACCTCGACCACCGCGAGGAGATCGGCGTCAATCGGGTCATAGCCTTGAACAACCGTCGGGAACGGTTCAAAGACCGGCGTGTTCGGGAAGCGTTGACGCTCGCCGTGGACTTCGAATGGGAAAACCGCGTGCTTCGCTTCGGCCTACTCGAACGAGCGTTGAGCAATTTCTCGGGGGAGCCATCGCTCGAAGCCCGAGGACTCCCCGGCGAGGACGAGCTGGCGTTGCTAGCGCCCTTCCGCGATCAACTGCCGAAGAGGCTCTTCACAGAGGTTTTCGAGTTTCCACGGTCCACAGGGGTGGGCCGCAGTCGCGCACCCCTAGAGCAAGCCCGAGCTTTGCTGGCCCAGAGCGGGTGGCGTATCGAGGATGGCGTGCTGGTCAACAGCCTGGGCGAGCCCTTCGAGATCGAATTCCTATCGGCGGATGGCGCCGATCAGCGCACCCTTTTGCCTTACCTCAGCACGCTGAAGCTGCTTGGAATCACCGGCGGCATACGGCTCGTGGACGCCGCGCAGTTCGTCAATCTCCGGCAGAAATTCGACTACGACGCGATCGTCACCCAAAACGACATCCTCGCCCCGCCGATCGTCTTCCTCGCAGGCTTCTTCCACTCTCAATCGGCGTCCCAGGCGCAGAGTTACAACGCATCGGGGATCGCGGATCCGGTCGTCGACGCGTTGATTGCCCAGGCGGTCAAGGTGACGACACTGGAGGAGATGGCAGCCGCGTGCCGTGCCCTGGATCGCGTCCTGCTTTGGGGGTTCTACCAGATTCCCCTCGATGCGATTGCGCCCTTTCGCATCGTCTATTGGAACAAGCTCGGTCGCCCGGAACGGGAACACATGGCGGTCTACAAGTCACCGTTCCCCGATGGGTGGTGGTACGACGATGCCAGGGCGGCGCAGATCGAGATCGGCCGATAGGGGGAAACATGTCACGCACCAACGGTTGACATCGCATTAGAAACTGCTTATATAAGTGTCTCGTTGAATTGACGGAGACGTCATGCACCTGGATGTTGCAGGCCAACTCGGCACCGTAGAGCGTACGGTGTCCCCCCTCGAACGCGACGGACAACCGGCCCGTGCGGTGACGCTTGCGCGGAGCTATGCGACCACGGTCGAGGACCTTTGGGACGCCGTCACGAACGCCGAGCGCATCGCGCGCTGGTTTCTGCCGATCAGCGGCGACCTCGAGGTCGGCGGCCGCTACCAGCTCGAGGGGAACGCCGGGGGCACGATCACGCACTGCGAGCGTCCCTCGTTTCTTGCGCTGACGTGGGAGTTCGGCGGCGACGTAAGCTGGGTGGAGGTGCGGCTTGCCGAGGATGGACCCGGGGCGCGCCTCGCGCTCACGCACACCGCGCTGTTGACGGATCATTGGCACGAGTTTGGTCCCGGTGCCGTCGGGGTCGGGTGGGAGATGGGCCTGCTCGGCATGGAATTGTACCTGACGCGGCCGAACGAGCCGAAGATCGACGAGGAGACGTTCCACACCACCGCCGAGGGCAAGGCGCTCCATATCGGCAGCAGCGAGGCCTGGGGCAGGGCAGCCATCGCAGCGGGGACGGATCCGGAGGTTGCGCTCGCCGCGGCGCGTCGTACGACGGCCTTCTACACGGGCGACCCGGCCGCGTCCGACTGATGCACGCCTTCGACGTACTCCGCGACCCGGTGCGGCGGCGCACCCTCGAAATCCTCGGCGGCGGCGAGCATGCGGCCGGCGAGATCGTCGAAGTCGTCCGGGACGAGTTCGCCATCACCCAGGCGGCGGTCTCCCAGCACCTGAAGGTGCTGCGCGATCACGGGTTTGCCCGGGTGCGCGTCGACGGGGCTCGCCGGATCTACGCCATCGAGGTGGACCCCCTGCAGGAAATCGACGCGTGGCTCGAGCCGTTCCGTCGTTTCTGGGAACCGAAACTCGATGCCCTGGAGGCGGAGGTCGCCAGCGGCAAGGCGCGAGGCCAGTCCACCAGGGTCAGGCTTCCCGAACCGGCGAAGTAGACGGACGGCCTCTTCGCTATCCGTCCGCCTGATCCGCTGCCGTCAGCGCGTCGTACTCGAACAGGGACGCCATGGATCGTGCACCGGCCCGGCGCACGGCGCGGTTGCGTACCCAGGCCTGGACCCCGCGGAGGTGGAAGACCTTAGCGTTGCGGCGTGAACCGCGCTGGATGCCGGCCGTGCGCCCTCTGCGCAGATTCTCGTAGCGGACGAGCGCGGCGGAGACATCGGAACTACCGCGCAGGCACGACGCAAGCACCGCCCCGTCCTCGATCGCCATGGCCGCACCCTGGGCCATGAAAGGCAGCGTCGGGTGGCAGGCGTCCCCGAGCAGGGTCACGACACCGCGCCCCCATCGTGGCATAGGCGACCGGTCGTGCAGCGCCCACTTGTATAGGGCTTCGGGGTTCGCGTTGTCGATCAGTGTCTGCACGGTGTCGTTCCAGCCGGCGAAGTCGGCCTTCAGCTCCTTGTGGTCCCCGCGCTCGGTCCAGGATTCCACCTCCCACCCCTGTTTCTCGCGTATGCAGACGCAGTTGACCAATGTGCCGCTGCGCACGTAGTAGCAGACAAAGTGGCCCTGCGGTCCCCACCAGACGGTCGCGGCCGGCGGAATGAGACCTTCCGGCAGCCTCGCCACGGGCACCAGCGCCCGCCATGCCACGTTGCCCGTGAAGGCTGCGGCTTCGGGGCCGAAGAGTCCGGCCCGCACGACGGAGTGGATGCCGTCGGCCCCGATGAGCGCATCGCCCCTGTGTTGAACACCGGCGACAGTGACGTGCACACCGTTCGCATCCTGCTCGAAGCCGTCAACGCGCGCGGACGTGTGCAGGCTGATACGCGGGACGCTCCTGGCTGCAGCCACGAGTACAGCGAGCAGGTCGCCCCGGTGGATGTGGTAGTAAGGGAAACCGTAGCTTGCCCGCGCGGATTCACCTAGAGGGCTGTTGCTGATCAAACGACCCGTCCTCCAGGATCGGAACTCCGTCCGCTCCGGCAGGAACGCGCACGCCTCGAGCGCCTCCGCGAGACCGAGGTGGTGCAGCACCCGCGTGGCGTTCGGGCTCAACTGGATGCCCGCGCCGACCTCGCCGAAATCCGGTGCCTGCTCGAAGACCTCGACTTCGAGTCCCGACTGCGCGAGGGACAACGCCGCGGAGAGGCCGCCGATGCCGCCACCGGCGATGAGTACGTGCGTCACAGCGTGGCCTCCGTTTCCCTTGGCCGGTGGATCAGAGCCGCTGCCGCACCGGGAGTCAGCGACTCTGTCAGAATGATGGCGTGAGACGCCGTTGGAAGCCAATCAACCGCCACGTGCGGCGCGTCCTTGGGTTTGCAGCCGTTTGCTCCGCCGTCCCAACCGCCGCAGCGGACGACGAGGAGGACTCCCAAACAGCAACTCTCGAGGAGGTCACGGTCGTGGCCCACCGCGACGTGGTCTTCTCGAACGCGATGACGACCGAGGCCATGGAGCGCGCGCAAGCGCCGCTCACCAGCGTTCTGGCGGTGGTCGACAGCCTACCGGGGGTCTCGGTGCAGGAGGGGGATACGTTCGGCTTCGACGACTGGTCCACGACGATCTCGATGCGCGGATTCAAGGTGGACCTCGACGAGCAGCAGCTCGGCATCACGGTGGACGGCATGCCGAACGGCGACTCGAACTACGGCGGCGGCGCGAAGGCGAACCGCTACATAGACGCCCCGAACCTCGGCGGCGTTCTCGTGACGCAGGGGACCGCCGACATCGGCTCGCGGTCCAACGAGGCGCTGGGCGGGACGCTCAACTTCCACACGGACGATCCCCGCCCAAACCGGAGCCTGTCGCTGCTGGCGACCCGCGCAGCGTTCGACGGGGCAAAGCACTACCTGCGGTACGACACCGGACGGCTGCCCGGCGACACGCACGGGTGGCTGTCGGCATCGCGTCAGTCGGCTACCGACTGGATCGACGGTTCGGGGAGAAACGAGCGCACCCACGTCGCAACGAAGTTCCAGGCGTCGGTGCGCGGCCTGGCGCTGACCGCCTACGCGTCCTGGGACGACACGCACGAGGACAACTACCAGCGGCTCTTCAGCGCCCAGGACTTCGAAGCAGACCCCGGCTGGGACCGCCTGGCCGGGCGCTGGACGGGCGTGCCGCATCTCGACCAAGCCTACCGTCCCGCTTGGTCCACTTTGCGCGAGAACGCCTTCGCCTACCTGAAGGGCATGCGCGAGATGGACACGTGGCGGGTCGAGGTTGGCGCCTACTACCATGGCAACACCGGCCGCGGCGACTGGCCGCCGCCCTATCTGGTCGACGTGGTGGACGACGACCGCGCCGAGACCGAGCACGTGGGCGGACGGACGGTACGCGGTGGCGTGCCCCGCGGTTTCATCTACTTCGTCGATCCGAGGGGCGTCGCGCTGGGTCCCGCGCCGGGGTGCGTATCCTCGCTGACGTTCCCGTACGGCGGTGCGGGGCCCGAGGCCGACCCCGCCTGTCACGACGCGAATGCGCGCGCCGTGCAGTCCTACCGCCACACGCACTACGGCAAGACGCGCAGGGGGGCCGTGGTCGACGTCGAGTGGCGTACACGCCTGCCCAACGGCATGGAGAGCCTTCTGCGCGCCGGGTTGTGGTTGGAGCGCGCCACCCGCGAGGAATCGCGCGATTGGCACGAGATCGCCGACACCCGCATCGGCCCGGCATTCGAGCACGTCCCCTACTGGGAACAGTACGCGTACCGCTACCCCGCCGAGACACGCAAGTGGTACGTGGAGGAGACTGTCACGGTCGGCAGACTGCGCGTCAACGTGGGCGCGAAGGGCCACCGCGTCCGCATCCAGCGCGACGACCGCTTCGGCGAGACGCCGGACGCCTCGGCCGACTCGGATCCCCGCGTACTCTTCTCCGGCGGCCTCACGGTAGAGACGTTGCCAGGCCTCGAGGCGTTCGCAGGCTACGCCGAGAACGTGAAGGCATTCTCCGACCTGTTGCTGGAACGCCCCGCCTCCGCGCTGGCGCGGCTCCAGCCCGAGCGCGCGAGGAACGTGGAACTGGGCCTGCGTTACGCTCGCGGACGCGTCTCGCTTGCCGCCACGTGGTACGACATCGCGTTCGAGAACAGGATCGTCTTCGTGGACAGCCGCGATGTCACGGGACCCGACTTCCTGGAAGACACGGAGGGGGTGTACCGCAACGCCGGCGGGGTTGCCTCGGATGGCCTGGAACTCGCCGGGCGGGTGCGGCTCGCGGACTCGTGGGAGGTCTACCTCGCCTACACGGGCAACGACTCGCGCTACGCCGGGGTCGGCGGCGACGTCGCTCGCGTCGGCGACATCGCCGGCAACCGCGTGACCGGCGTGCCCGGCGACATGCTGGTCGCGTCCGTCGGCTGGCAGAACGGCGAACACGGCTTGGGAGCGAGTCACAAGGTCACCGGGACGCGCCACGTCGATCTCGCCAACCGATGGCGGCTGCCGCGCTACGCGACGACCGACGCGTACGCGGAGACGGCTTGGGCTCTGACGGGCACCTGGGCTCTGCACGCCCGTTTGACGGTCAACAACCTCTTCGACGTGGCGCACCTCGCCGGCACCGCGGGCAACGGGGCGTGGCTAGGTGCGCCGCGAACCACCTCGCTGACGTTCGAGGCGACTCACGGGTCACGGTAGAAGCGGCCGTCGCCGTTGTGTGCCCGGCTGTTGTTTGCCTTGGGTTGGTTTGCGCCGTGCCGGTCAGCGCAGTTCCATCCCCTCCAGGTCGCCGCGGTCCCGCCACTTCTTCAGCAGGGCGTTGAAGGCGTTGATCCCCGGCGCGTACGGGGAGTTCTGCCTGTTGCCCTGCGTTCCCTTGCCTTCGCGGTTGTAATACCCCGGAGTGCACTGCTCGAGGAACTCCGCGGCACCCATGCCGGCCAGGGCCACGATCTCCGCGACCCATCGGCTCTCCGCTTCCGCGGTGACTTCGGCCACGTCCTTCCCGCGCCGCTTCACCTCGTCGACGATATAGGCCACGTGCATCGCCTGGTCGTCGAACATGGCGGTCATGTTCGGCGACAGCCCGTTCTGGTTGATGCCGATCGTGAACCAGTTCGGAAACCCGTGGCTGCTCAAGCCATGCAACGTTCGGAAACCGTCGGCCCAATGGTCATACAACGACTGGCCGTCGCGTCCGATGGTGTCGAAGTCGACCCTGCGATGGGCGGAGGTCGTGATCTCGAACCCGGTGGCGTAGACGATGCAGTCCACTTCGTACTCGATGCCGTTCGCGACCACGCCCGTCTCGGTAATGCGCTCCACGCCCTTGGAGTCTGAGACGTCGATCAGTTCCACGTTGTCAAGGTTGAACGTGTCGAGATACTCGTCGTTGAAGGTCGGCCGCTTGCAGAACTGCCGATACCATGGCTTGAGAGCTTCCGCCGCTTTCCCGTCCGCGACCGTGTCGTCCACCCGCGCCCGGATCTCGTTCATCTTCTCGAAGTCGGCGACCTCGGCGCGCAGGGCCACCTCCTCCATGTCGAGCGCTTCGTCCGACTTCCGCGTCATCAGCGAGATGCCGATCCGCCGGGCGATATCGGTCCACCCGTCTGCGACAAGGTCCTCCGTCACGTTCTGGCCGAAGAGCACCGCCGCGAAGTTCTCGCGCCGAGCCCGCTGCCAGCCGGGCTCGAGGCCCCTGTACCAGTCCTCGTCCGTCGGCCTGTTGCCGCGCAGGTCGACCGACGAGGGCGTCCTCTGGAAGACGTACAGCCGCTCGGCATGCTCGCCGAGAAACGGCACGGACTGGATCGCCGTACACCCGGTCCCGATGACCGCGACACGCTTGTCGGCGAGCCTCGTGAGGCCCCCGTTGTGGTCGCCCCCGGTGTACTCGTAGTCCCATCGCGCGGTATGGAAGGTGTGCCCCTTGAAATCGCCGATCCCGGGGATGCCGGGGAGCTTCGGGCGGTTCGCCGGTCCCGTCGCCTGCACCACGAACCGCGCGCGAATGGCGTCGTTGCGATGCGTCGAGACGTGCCAGCGCCTGTCGTCCTCGTTCCAGCGCACCTCGGTGACGCGGGTCTGGAAGACCGCCCGGTCGTACAAGCCGAAGTACTCCGCCACCCGCTTGCTATGGTCGAAAATCTCGGGGGCGTAGGAATACTTCTCCTTCGGCATGAAGCCGGTTTCCTCGAGGAGCGGCAGGTAGCAGTAGGACTCGATGTCGCACTGCGCACCGGGGTACCGGTTCCAGTACCAGGTGCCCCCAAAGTCGCCGCCCGACTCGATGATGCGGAAGTTGGTGATGCCCCGCTCCTTCAGGCGCGCCCCGGCCATCAGGCCGCTGAACCCCGCGCCGATGACGGCCACGTCGATCTCGAGGTCCAGCGGTTCGCGTTCGAAGGCGGGGTCCGCGTACGGATCGTCCGTGGCGTAGTGGGCGAACTCGGAAGCCGCCTCGATGTACTGGTCCTCGCCGTCGGCGCGGATCCGCTTGTCCCGCTCGATGCGGTACTTCTCGCGCAGGGCTCCCGGATCGAAATCGAGATCGGGGAACAGGTTGTGCAGTCGCTCGCGTTCGGATGCCATCGATTGTCCCAGTCAGGTTGGTTGTTAACTCTCTGCGGGCGGCGGCAAGGCCAGCCCTCGCGCGTCGACCGGAGTATCGCATTGTGAGCCGCGCCAAAAACACGTGCGTCCAATGCCATCCCGCTGGCGATTGTCCTGTTGCCGGGCTAGATTGGACCCATGGACCAACGCGGACGCCGTCGCGCCACAGAATTCCTCGCCGTCGACGGCGGCAATCTCTACTACGAGGTCGAAGGGGCGGGAGAAGCCCTGGTACTCATCCACGGGTTTCTCGGGAACCTGCGCATGTGGGATTTCCAGGCGCAGGCGCTCGCCAGCAGCCACCGCGTCATCCGCTGCGACATGCGCGGATTCGGTCGCAGCACGACCAAGCACGTGGAGTTCGCCTATTGGGCGGACGTCGCCGCACTCCTCGACCACCTGGGAGTCGATCGAGCGCACGTCGTCGGCCAGTCGTTCGGCGGCTCGATTGCCTTGGATCTCGCGTTGGCTCGGCCCGGCCGTGTCGCCACGCTCACGAGCGTTGCCGGCGGTATCGCCGGCTACCGCCCCGACCTCGGTCCCGAAGACAGCGTGCCGTGGACGGACATGGACCGGCTCTGGGACGAGAAGAAATGGGCTGAACTGGCCGAGCTAGAGACGCAGGTCTGGGTCGACGGTTGGGGCCAGCCGACAACGCGGGTGGGCCAGGCACTCCGGGACCGCGTCAAGGGGGATGTGTTTTCGACTTACGCAGCGGAGAACGAGGAGGGACTGCCGCAACCGCTTGAGCCTCGGGCGGCGGATCGTCTTGGCGAGCTGACCGTTCCGGTCCTCGTCATGATTGGGGCCTTGGATGAAGCGCGGAGTCGCGCCACGGCGGCCCATCTGGTCGCCTCCGTGTCGGACAGCCGGTGCGTCGAGTTCGCCGGCGTGGCCCACATGATCCAACTCGAAGCGCCGGACCGCGTGAGCCATGAGCTACGCGAGTTCATCCAGGATCACCCCCTCTAGACTTCCGACCCGTGAGACGCGTGCTGGTCTTCTTCCTAGGCGTGGTGGGCGTCGTTGCAGCATCCGTTTCCGTCTTGGTGCTGAACCCGCAGCTCGCGGCGCGGATGTTCTTTGGCACCGACTCCGGCCCCGTGGATCTCAGGCTCAGTCGCTCGTACCGCGTGCCCGCTGCGGACCCGAAGACCAAGGCCGTGGTGGCGGCCGCCACGCATTTCCTAGGCTCGCTGGACGACAACCAGAGACAGGCTGCAACGTATGCGTTTGACGACAACGTACAGCGTTCGAACTGGTCGAACTTCCCCGAGGGCATGGTTCCGCGGGGTGGTTTGCAGCTTCGCGCGCTGTCCGATTCGCAGCGCGCGAATCTGCAAACGCTGCTCGCCGAGCTCCTGAGCGAGGACGGCGTCAGGAACATCGATCATCAACTGGCGGCCGAAGACACGCTGATCTCAGGCGATCGGCTAGGTGTCATGAAATACGGGAGTGAGTTCTACTGCGTCGCGTTCCTCGGAACGCCTTCGACAAGCGAACCCTGGATGTTCCAGTTCGGCGGTCACCACCTCGCCATCAACGTCACCGTGTTCGGCCCAGACGTGTCCTTTTCGCCGATGCTCACGGGCGGACAGCCACTCCACATGAGCCATGAGGGGGAGGACATCTACATCGCCCGAAAAGAGGTCGTCGCCGCGCAGGCCTTCATGGACAGCCTCACGGAGGACCAGAAAAAAGTTGCCATACGCGCCGACCGGACCATCGGACTGCTGCTCGGGCCCGGAGGATATGGAAGGGTCGTTGAACCGGAAGGCATCAAGGGCAGCAATCTCACGGACGTGCAGAAGGCGCGGCTCCTCGGCGTGATTACCGCCCGGCTGGGCTTCATCAACGATGACGACTTCGCCGTGAAAATGGAAACCGTCGCGGCCGGTATAGACGATACGTACTTTGGCTGGTGGGGACCGCAGGATGCTCTCGGTGCTGCCTACTTCCGCGTGACCGGGCCGTCGCTGGTGCTCGAATACTCGCCTCAGAACGGTGCGGACGGCCCAGGGCACGCCCACAGCATCTACAGGAACCCTAGGAACGACTACGGCTCCGCCTGGATCGGCGTTGCCGCCGGGTAGTACATAGCGACCGCGCAGTCGCCGTTCAGGACATTCCGTGGCCGCATCGGCCCGTCGTCGACCATCCCTACCTGACGACCACGATGGTAGATTGTGGCATGTACGCATGGCGCAGCGCATGCCCCAGCCGTGGGGCGCTCGCTGTGGCGAAATGACGTCACCTTCACGGCAGGATGGCGCCGCAACGGCGAGGTTTGGCGCGGCAAACCATCGCCTCTACTGAAGCACTCGAATCCGATGGTACGCGCACTGGCAGAGCCGCCCGACGTGTGGGAGCGCTGGCGGGCAAAGGCCGAGGCGGCGCACCGTGCCCGTTCCCTGACGCCGAGATTTCCATCTACCAGCCGGCAGCGGAGCACCGCTTGCGAACGGGGATGAAACGCTGGCGCTCGGCGGAAGGTCGATGACCGTGTCGCGTTTGCGGTAGGCGCATCTGAGGTCACCGGAAGGGAGCCAGCTACGAACCACAGCCAAGACGGACTAGCCAGAACGCAGCGCCGCGATCACCGGCAATCGTGCCGCACGCAGCGCCGGCAGCAGCCCCCCAACCGCACCGAGCAGCAACGCACTGGTCAGTCCGACAAGCAGTAGCCGTGGCGTGACCGAGAACTCGAACGCCACCTGCGACAGGCTCCCGACATTCAAGGTGGAACTCGCGAACCCGTCGTACAGCAGATACACGATCGCGCTCCCAAGCAGACCGCCAACAAGCGCAAGCAGCATCGCCTCGACCATCACCGAAACCACAACCGGGACGTTCGAGAAACCAAGCGATCGTAGCGTGCCGATTTCCACCGAACGGGTGCTCACCGACGCATACATGGTGTTGATCGCCGCGATCACTGCGCCAAGGCCCATGATCGCGCCAATCAAGTAGGCGAAGGACTCCACCAGGCCCGTTTTGGCTGCCGACTGCTGGGCGTAGAAGTCCTGCTCGCCAACGAGATCCGCACGCAACCGGGGTTCCTGCCTGATGCGCTCCCTAACGAGTGCGGCGTCACGGCCGCTGTCGAGCAGCGCACGGGCCGTGCTGACGACACCGTCGCGCCTGAACGCCGCCTGGGCGATAGGCAAGTCCATCCACACTTCGGAATCGTGGGCTTTGCCGCCCGCGTCGAAGTAGCCCACGACGTCCCACGATTGGTTGCGAAAGGCGACTGTGCTCCCCAGACCGAGGCCTGCGTACGTTTCACTCGCGTTCACGCCCACCAGCAGTTCGTTCTTCCCGGGCTGAAAGGGCCGGCCTGCAACCACCTTCAAGTCCGGCCGGACCTCGAACGCCGAAGCGCCCACGCCGCGAGCCACGGCGACACCGGGTTTGCCCGTCTGCGTGGTCACAAGGTCGACCACGACCACCAGTTCGCCGCTGGCCGTCCCGATCCCTTCGATGCCTTTGAGCACATTGACCTCGGCGCCGGACAACCACCCGGTGACCTCGTCTTGTGTACCGGTGCGCATCACTACAACACGGTCTGGGTGGCTCGCGTCCGTCAATGCCGACTTGATCCCTTCGGACATCGAAAGCAGCGCGACGACCACCGCGACGACGCCAGCGACCCCAACGACGATGATGGAGGATGAGCCTTTGCGGGAGAGGACATTGCGCAGGTTCATCGCGGTGATGTTGAGTGTCTGTCGAAGCATGACTAGCGCTCCCTCAGGGCATCGACGATCGAGAGACGCCTTGCGGAAACCGCGGGATAGGCGCCTACGATCAGGCCCAGCAAAACTGAAAGACCGAGGGCGTGCAGAACGCTCTGCCCGCTCAACTCGAAGCTGCCGATCATCCCGCTTAAGCTCGCATTGAGGCCGGGCTCCAGGAGAAAGGCGATGCCGACTCCGGCAGCCGCCCCGCATACGCAGAGCGCCGTCGCTTCGGCGAGTACCAGCGTTGCCACCCAAAGGTCGGAAAAGCCCAGAGTTTTCATGGCAGCCAACTCCGGAATCCGCTCGGCGAAGGCCTGCGCCGCCGTATTGCCCGTCAAAAGGATGATCGTGAAGAAGACGGCTACCAGGATCGTGCTGCTGATCGTTCCGATGTCGCCGAGTTGACTCGCGAATTGCCGACGGTACTCGTCCTCCGTGGTACTCCTCGTGGGATCCGACGAGTTCTCGAACAGGCCGTCAATCATCCGGATTGTTGCGTCCACCTCGGCCGCGTCCGTCACTCGGGCAACAAGCCACCCGACTTGGTCCTTTCCCCAGCCGGCAACGGCCTCGTTGAAAAAGTCGTAGTTGATGAGCAGAAGCTCGCCGCCCGGATACTTGAACGTGCCGGCAAGCTCGAACTGCCAGGTCCAGGATCCGTCGTCCTGGGGGAAGATGTCCTGCATGATCGGGATGGCGTCTCCGGGTCTCCACCCGTACCGTTCCGCGAGGGCCTCCGAAGCGACTGCAGAGATCCGGATGCTCCTGAATCGATCGAGCGTGCCCGCCGAGATGCTCTGCTCCTTGAATATGTCGAAGTAGCTCTCCGGATCGACCGGATAGGTTGCGAAGGAATTGCGCGGTTCCTTGTAGTAGCCGCCAAACCAGCTCATGTTCGTGACCTGGTTCACTTCACCGAGCGAGCGGATCCGTTGCACGTAGGCAAGGGGCAGGTTGTCCGTCATGGAGTACTTGGAGTCGATGACGATCCTGTCCATGCCTTCCAGCGATACCCCGCCCGAGAAGGCGTCCGAGATCGCTTGCAGGAGCATGAACAACAGGAACGCGATGGCGAGCGATGCAAACGTCAACGACGTTCGCATCCGCTTGCGGCACAGGTTTGCCCACAGTAGCGAGGTCATGCTCCTGGCCTCGCGGATCCGGGCTTCGCGACAAGCTTCCCCTTGTCCATGTGCAGCGTGTATTCCGCATGGTGGGCGGCCTTCGGATCATGGGTCACCATGACGATGGTCTTGCCGAGCTCTCGATGCAGCGTCTGAAGCAGCGCCAGGATCTCATCGGCCGTCGTTCGGTCGAGATCGCCGGTCGGCTCATCGCAGACCAGCAAGCACGGATCGGAAACCAACGCCCGCGCGATGGCGACCCTCTGTTGCTGGCCACCGGAGAGTTGGCCTGGCCTGTGTCCTCCGCGATCGCCCAGACCGACGATGTTCAATGCCAGGTCGGCGTTCTCGCGGCGCTCCGAACGGGACAACCTGGTGAGCAGCAGCGGCAGTTCTACGTTGCGCTGGGCGTTCAACACCGGCAGCAAGTTGTAGAACTGGAACACGAAGCCGACGGACCGCGCCCGCCAAAGGGCCAGGGACTTGGCGCCCGCGGAATCGAGCCGCAGCCCATCGACCTCGATCTCACCGGAGGTGGGCGCATCGAGACCGCCAATCAGGTTGAGCAGGGTCGTTTCCCCTGAACCGGACGGCCCCATCAACGCAACGAACGCGCCGTCTTCGACCGAAAAGTCGACGTTGTCCAATACCCTGACGCTCTGTGCGCCCCGGTGGTAGTCCTTGCAGACGTTCGTACACCGGATCAGCTCACTCATGGCACGCTCCTCGTGTGGATCTGGTAGTTCTCGGCACTGTTGGCACACCGCCGCAGTCGAGGGTCATGCAAGGCGCAGGGGCAAATCTCCGCGAAAACTGGTCAGGGATGGGCGATTTCAGAGAATCGGTAGGTTTTTGAGAATCTGCGAAGCTCTTCGGGAGTCAGCAAGGCCGCACGACGCCCTTCGCGGGTGCGTTTCGAGGACTGCACAGTAGACGGGTCGGCTACGGCGCCAGCGGAAGCTCGGCCTCGTCTTCGGGGCCGTCGAGCGCCCTGGCCCGAAATGCCGACGGTGTCTCGCCGACCACCTCTCGGAACGCTCGATTGAACGTGCTGATCGACTGGTAGCCCACCGTGAGCGCGATCGTCAGGATCGGTGTGCGAGCCTGGCCTGGATCAGCCAGGGCCTCGCAAGCCTCGGCGAGGCGGTAGTGATGCAGAAAGGCATTGAAGTTGCGGAAGCCCAACTCTTCGTGGATGAGCCTCCTCAGCCGATACTCGGGAAGCGCAAGTTCGTCTGCGAGCATACGGATCGAGATCTTGGGGCGTCGATAGATGTGCTCGACTTCCAAAAGCCGCAGCAGCGTATTCACCAGCCGCTCCGACTCGCCACCCCTCGCGGTGCTTGTCGCCGCGCCCCTTTCGCCTATCCTCGGGGCCTCTACAGGTGGCTGTAGTAGGTGCGCGCTATCGCCTGAGAGCGTGCGAACGATCACCACGCACACGACCATCGTGTGGACGGCAATCAGAGCCATGTGCACGAAGTAGTTCTCTATCTCGCTCACAGGTACGAGAACGCGTTGAAGCAACCCAGCCAGAAGCATGATCACGCCAACGACGAGCAGGAAGAGGAACCTGACGCCACGTCGAGCTTCGACCAAGTCGGACGACCACTCGGCGACGATCCAGAAAATCGCCCATCCGGCAAACACCGACTGCAGCAGCGTCGGCACGACTTCCGTCAGCAGCCGCTCCGCAGGGAACCCCGGTCCGATTACAAGATGGATTGGCTCCTCCAAGAGCAACTGCACGAAAAACAAGACAAGCAGCGTCCTCGGCAGTCGCTTGCCATCCCGCAGCATCGAGTGGCTCAGGAAGAGGAACACCCCAGGCGCGACGTTGCGCAGTAGATTGAGGATCGACTCGGACGCCGGCGACAGAGCGATCTGGTACGGCTCCGCAATCCAGTAGCCGTACTGGTATCTGCCGAGCACGACATGAGCAACCCCGGCTACGCAGAGCAGGGCCAAAAGCTGTGCGTTCGTGCTCTTGGGCAGAAGGCAGAGGTACTGAATGCCGATGAGCGCCATGGCGAACACCGCGAACGCATCGAGTACTAGAAGGACAAAGTCGGCTGGCACCGTTGCGATGCTCGCTACGGCATCGCGTAGCGGATGGTGACTAGTGCGGAGAACCGCCCGGTGTCGCCTGTTCGCGACCATGCGCTGACCGCTTCGCTGCCGTCGAGGCGCAGGTTGGGCGGGTGGCTGCGCAACAGGTCGCCCTCGTATGCGCCGGACTCGAACGCATCGAAGCGCTTCCACTGCGCCTTGAGTCCGACCGAGACGTTCTCCGACAGCTCGCGGTCGATCCCGGCAACAAGAGCGTAGCCAACCATGGCGTCGCGGAGTGTCCTGCGGCCCACGCTGACGGTGCCGGCTAGGTTACGCCGGATCTCGTCCGCGTTCGGCTGGTCCAGGCCGGTCGCGATGTCTGCGGGATCAGCGCTCCTCGCCCAGACCCACGAGAAGTCCATGCGCGTGCGCGAGGCCGTCACGCCGAAGCCCACGTAGGGTGTCCACGGGCTTCCGTTCGGCCAGTCGCGATAGGCGACGATCTGGACCTCGTCCGAAGTCACATCGCCGAGGGTCTCCTCGCCGATCGACAACTCGTTGCTGATCTTGTCGAAGTCCGCGCCGGTGGCGTCGGTGGACGAGACGGTCTGGTCGAAGTCCGTTGCGTTGCGGCCGTAGACGACGGCGAGGCGAAACCGCGACGACATGCGGAATCCCAGCTCTGCTTCGGCGGAGAACCCCGCACCCGGGTCGAACGGCGCGAGCCATCCGTCGCCCGCACCGCGGTCCTGGGCCGTGCAGCCAGGCACCGTGAGCGCCCTCGGGTTGACGTACTCGTCGCAGATGCTGGCGCGGTCGTTGCTGCGGCTCTCCACGATCACATCGCGCGAAGCGTTGCCGCCCAGGGCGACTCCAGCGTACCACTGCGCGTACACATCCCCGGCGGCCAAGCACGCCGTGGCAATCGAAACCACCGCCCCGAAACCGCTGTGCGCAGCGCGCGAAAATCCGCTGGGTTTCAGGCGGTTTGGGCGTCCCATGCGTTTCAGTTCCGTGGCACGAATTGGCGTACCTTCAAAACCAATCATCTCACTGAGACTGTTTTCTCCGCCACCTTCGTCAACACCGTTAACGTTCTCGACCGCTACGGGGTGCGCATAGGATACGCCTCGACGGCAAGGCCCCCAACGTCGGCCTCGGCACGTACCCTGTCTCGTCGCTCGCGCGGCGGGGCATGGTCGTCGCTCGAGCGGGCATGTACAGCGAGCGGCAACGCATCAATACGCTACTTGACTAGCCCAATCCCAAGTAGTAGCACTTCGATGACGAATTCGACCGCCGATCATGGGCTAACAAGCCGGAGGGCCTATGAGCTCGATCAGTTGCGTGACCGCAGGAATCACCGTAAGTGCCGTAGCACTTGTGGCCGGCCAGTCGAATGCCAACGAAGCATGCGCCGACCTCGCCTCGTTCATGCTGCAAGATGTGCGCATCAAAACGACCGAAAAGGTCGACGCCGGCACTCCGCACTGCAAGATCGCGGGCGTGATAGAAAAGGAGATCAACTTCGAGCTGCTGCTGCCCAACGATTGGAATGGCCGCTTCATGATGGGCGGGGGCGGCGCTTACGTCGGCTCGATTCAGAATCAGGCGCTCGCCTACGGCTCCGGACCCGGAGCGCTCGAACGCGGCTATGCAACGGTCGGTACCGACACGGGCCACGTCAGCTCGATGGTCGACGGCAGTTGGGCATTGAACAACGTCGAGCGGCAAGAGAACTTCGGCCATCGCGCCGTCCATCTCACCGCCGTAACCGCCAAAGCGATCATCGAGCGTTACTACGCGCGTGCGCCGGAATACTCATATTTCGTGGGCTGCTCGCGCGGCGGCGGGCAGGCGATGATGGAAACCCAGCGCTATCCGGAAGACTTCGACGGGCTCGTCGCCGGCGCACCCGCTTACGACTGGACTGGATTCAGGGGCGGGCAAATCCGGACCTTGCAAACGATGTTTCCCGATGGACACGCGAAAGGCCCCGTTTTGACTGATGCGAACCTGGAACTTCTGGGTACGACGATCATTGCTGCGTGCGATGCGCGCGACGGGGTTGCCGATGGCATTCTGACCGATCCGCGCGATTGTCCGTTCGAGCCGGACGACCTCAAGAAATGCGAAGGGGATGCCCGCGCCGATTGCGTGACGACCGGGCAACTCGCCGCGATCAAGGCGATCTACGATGCGCCGAGCATCGACGGCCGACGGCTCTTTGCGGGCTTTCCCTACGGTGGCGAGCACCATCCTCGTGGGTGGGCAGCATGGATGGTCGGGTTGAGCCCCAGCTTTGCGTTCGCCATCGACTTCTACCAGAACTTCGTCTTCAGCGATCCGCATTGGGACTACACGCATTACGATTTCGCGGATTGGAAGCAAGACGTTGCGAAGGTCAGCGCGATGCTCGATGCCACCAGCATCGATCTGTCGGAGTTCAAGAAGCGCGATGGAAGGATCATCTTCTGGACCGGATGGTCCGATCATCTGATCACTGCGCTCGGAACCGTTGACTATTACGACAAGCTGACTGCCGCGGATCCCGACGCCGACGAATACTCGCGGCTCTACATGTTGCCGGGTATGTTCCACTGTGCCGGCGGACCCGCACCGGACCGGGCAGATTGGCTCGAAGCCATTCGCGCGTGGGTCGAGGACGGCAAGGCGCCTGAACGACTCGTATCGCTGCAACTCGACGAAAGCGGCACGGTGTCCAGAACGCGGCCGATCTGCCCCTATCCGCAGGTCGCGTCGTATAGGGGCGAGGGAGACCCGGACGACGAAGCGAGCTTTGCGTGTCAGTAGGGCGGGTTAGCGCGCACCGAATCGCCGCGTCACTTCCAGGCCCACCTGGCGGGCCGGGCCCCAGCTGCCGTATCTCGCGCCGACTCCGGACGATCCCAGGATGTAGAGGATGTACGCCTCGTTGGTCGCGTTCCGGGCGAATAGGCGCCCTGCCCACGCCCCATCCTCGCTCTCCCAGTTGGCGTTCAGGTTGACCACCGTGTAGGCGCCCTGCGAGTCCAGCTTGTTCTTGAACTCCCGGAAGTAGGTGCGAGACCGGTACGCCGTGTCGGCACGCAGCGTCAGGCGCCCGCCCCACTGCACCGGGGTCGTATACGCGAGCCCCAGGTTGATGCTGGTTTTCGGCGCATTGTTGAGCGGGTTCCCCTTGTTGTTCTGAAAGCCCAACTCGGCCTGCAGGCCATCGAGATTGATGAAGTCACCGTACTCGGTGTCCAGGAGCGCGACAGCCCCTGACACCATCCAGTTCTCGGTGAGGGTGGACGACAGTTCCAGTTCGAGGCCGCGTACCTCCGCATCGCCCGCGTTGCGCGTGACCGGGCTGATGCCGATGATCTGAGACACTTGGAAGTCTGAGTAGTCGTAGTAGAAGGCGGCCGCACTCAGCGAGGTGCTCCCGCGGAACGTCGCCTTGTAACCCACCTCGTAGGCATCGACTGTTTCCGGTTCGTAGGGGACGTTGCATTCGACCGGGGCGACACCGCCCGCCTTGTAGCCTTCTGCATAGGAGGCATAGACGTTACCGTTGTCGTTGACGTCGTACTGGCCCACCAGCCTAATCGTCGTCGCACTCCAGTCCAGTTGCTCGGCCTTGTCGCAGAACGGGATCGAGACCCCGAATGCCGGTAAGACACCCTGGTTGAAGTGATACTCGTCAATGTCGTCGACCGTGTGGCGCACGCCTGCACTGACACGCGCACGGTCGGTGAACTCCCAGGTCGCGTCGAGGAACCAGGACAAGGAGTCCGTGTCCATGATCGGTTGCGTGAAAATGAACTGGCTCGGCACGGGGAAACCAAACACGGGCTGCTGGTTGTTGAAGACGATGTGACGGTCCCACTCTTCGGTCAAGTAGAACGCGCCCAGAACCCAATCCAGCCGGTCGCTGCTGCCGAGGAGGTTGATCTCCTGGGTGAACGTGTCGATGGTCGAGTCGTCCCAGATGTCGAAGAGGGGCTCATCCGTGAGGTCCCGGTCGGCCTCTACGAAGTCGTCGAAGTTCTGCTGCGCAGTGATGGACTTGAGCGTTGCCCATCCCATGTCCCACTCGAGGGTCAGACCAACCAACTCAAACTCGCGGTCCGAATCATTCTTGGGGTTGACGTGGGTTTTGAACGGCTCGAAGGTTTTGGCCGCGTTGACGAGTTGAGGAGTCCCCCCCGCCACGGCGAGTGCCGGATCGAACGTGACCCAGCTCAGGTGCTCATGCGGACCCTTAATCGTGCTCTTGACGTACATGAGGTCCACGGAGAGCGTCTCCGTGGGTTCGGCAGCGAGCTTCAGGCGAACGTTACCGGACTCGCCCCGCATCAGGTTTTTCGCACCGGGCACCAGATTCTCGACCCAGCCCTCGCCTTGGTCTATGCGATCCGCGGAGATCCGGAATGCCACCCGGTCGCCGATCGGCCCGCTGTAGATCCCCTGGATCTTGGTTTGGTCGTACTGCGCGTAACCGACGCGCAGCATCCCTTCGGCCTCTCGGGTTGGCGCGGCCGAAATGAAGTTAACCGCGCCGCCGTTCGAGTTACGCCCGTAGAGAGTCCCCTGGGGCCCGCGCAGCACCTCTATGCGCTCGAGATCCAGTTGATAGAGATGCGCCGTGGAACTCCTGGACTGGTAGATGCCGTCGAGGCTGACCGCCACGCCCGGCTGCCTGTTGAACTCGCTAATGCTGCGGATGGTGATCTTCTGGTTGCCGAGCTGCGGCCCGAAGTGAAGGCTCGGGACCGCGAGCTGGATGTCGTACATGTCCTTGATGCCTCTCGCCTCGAGGTCCGCCGCGACGAGCGCGCTGAGGGAGCCTGCGACATCCTGGACCGACTGCGAACGCTTGTTGGCGGTGACGACGATCTCCTCGATCAGATCGTCCTCCGCTGACTCCGCGGCTGCTGCCTCAGCCACGCCGGAAGTGGCGAATGCAGCCGCGGCGATGGCCGCGCCCAAGCGTTTGAGGAGCTGTGCTTTGTTGTTCGTGTCCATGTCATTCACCTTGTCTGACCGGCCGGCGATGCTCAGGATCATAGGTTGGGGAGTCGTTCCCGTCGACGGTCTGCTGCATCACTGGCGGACACGGCACCTAAAGTTCCGATGTGGAGTTGAGGACTGACGTCGCGTGATCCAATGTCGGCACGTTGTGCCGTAGGAACCACCGTAGGATTCTGTCCGCATTCCATTGGCTGGCTCTCATCGACATCGACACCGTCCGCCACCACACCAGCGCGGGATGCTCGTACTGCAGGATCTTGCCGGCACGCCACGAAAGCCGTGTCATCCTCGCCGTTCGCCGCCGCCGCGCAGTCTCGTAGGATCGCAGTCCAGTCACGGGATCCTTCGCGTGGCGCAGGCTATCAGCCAGAACGACCGCATCCTCGATGGCCGTGCAAGCGCCCTGGCCGAATGTCGGCGTGGTCGGATGAGCAGCGTCGCCGAGCAGGCTGACCCGCCCTCGCCCCCAACGCCTGCGGGGCCGTCGGTCGTACACGTCGTCGACGAAAACACTGTCCATGTCCGTTCCCGCCACCATCTCGCCGAGGTTGCCGGGAAGTTGCCCCGCAATCGACCGGAGGTGTGCAGAGTGATCACGTTCCGTGTAGGCAGCAGCTCGCCCAGCCGGCGAGTTTCGGCAGAAGCCCCAGTAGGTCTCGCCAGGCCGGACCTCCGGGAGGAGAGCGAACTGAATACCGGGCAGCAGGATCCAGATACCCTCGTTCATAGGGATGCTCGGCGTCTCGGCTATCGCGCGGTAGCAGTAATAGCCCGCGTAACGCAGTTTTCCTTCGCCAAACAACGACGAGGCTACGGTCGAACGGATACCGTCGGCGCCGATTGCCACCTCGCCACGAACCTGTGTCTGGTCGACGAAGTGGACGGTTACACCCGTCGCATCTTGGGTGACACCAACGCATTCCTTGCCAGTGTTGACCTGGTCTGGGTCGAGCGCTTCCAATAGCGTCCGCTGAAGATCGGCGCGATGAACCATGATCGATGCGGCACCACAGGCTTGCGAGATGGCATGCACGTCGGTTGAAGCAAGTGTTTGCCCGGAAGGTGAGAGAAAGCTGACCCTCGTCAGTTCCGGCGCGAGCGACAGCACCTGATCCTCTAGCCCCATGGCACGCAAGGCCTTCACAGCGTTCGAAAACACCGAGATCGAAGCACCAATCTCGTGGATGTCGGGTGCGCGCTCGAAGACCTTGACCGGGATTCCCACGCGGCGCAGCGCCACCGCCGCCGCCAAGCCCCCAATGCCGCCTCCGACAATCAGCACCGACACGATGATCTCCTATCCAGCGCCTCCATGAATCGTCGCATGCTCGATTCCCGGTTACCAAGTTGCCCTGAATCGCTCCAATTGGTCGGCGGTGCGTGGTGACCACGGAGAGAGCATCGGCTCGCTTGGGGCGAACGTCCCAGCACGCGGCTACCTGCGGAAAGCGCTGCTTTAATGACCTGCGCCCAACGCGCAAGCGGCCTGGTGCAATATCCGGGTTAGCAGTGCTCGCGCTACGAGGATGGACCGGAGCGAGATCCGGGCCGTGCCGGGAGCCGGTCCACCATCGCGCGAATGTGGTGGACGGTGGTGCCGCAGCAGCCACCGATGATCTGAACACCACCGTCGACCCAGCCCCGGCAGTAGCCGGCGTACTCATCCGGTGGCACGGTGCCCCGGTTCTGACGGGTCTCGGCATCGAAACCGGTCGCTTCCGGATAGGCCATGACCGGGCCGCTCCAGCGGTCGAAGAGGACCTCGAGCCCGAGGGTCGTGGATGGCATTGAACTGTGCATGATGCCGACGGCCTGGGGGCCGAGTGCGCACAGCGCGTCGATGATCGTCTCCAGCGGCTTGGTGGCGGCTTGCTCGTAGTCTTCCGAGACTCGGCCATCCGCCTCCTCCCATACGATGTTCCAGCCGACCATCTTGTCGTCGGGACCCCGACTGGTACTGATGCCCGTCCACACCGGCAGACCAGTGGCCACTGCGGCCTCCATCGTCCGGCTCGCATTCTCGATGTCCGTCATCATTTCCATCACGAGGAGGTCGCAGCCCGCTTCGGCGAGGACGTCCGCCATTTCCCGGTAGTTCGCGGCCTGCTGTTGCGGAGAGGGCTCGTATGCGGGATCGGGTCCAACGGTTCCGGGCAGCCACGCGACGTGGTTCGACATCGAGCCCGCGACCGCCACCGGCCGGTCGGGCGCCACTCGATCCAAGGCTTCGCGTGCGAGTTCGACCGCGCGACGGATGTTGGACACGGTCTGGTCACCGTAGCCAACGGCCTCCATCACATGTCGGCAGCTCGCGAATGTGTTGGCGGTGATCACGCCAGCGCCCGCTTCGAGATAGGACTCGTGTACGCGCCGAACGGTGTCGGGATCCGTCAGGTTCGCCAACCCGCACCACGCGGCTTCATCCATCTTCCCGCCGATGCGGTCGATTTCCGAGCCGATCGCGCCATCGAGCACGATGGCGTCGCCGGCGGCGAGTTGTCGCTGAGAATCATTGATTTCCCCTCCTTCGTCGAATCCTGTGTTCGACGGGCCCCGTCTGAAAGCCCTCGGCGAGTAGGTGACGACACAGCTTGAGCGCAAGGTCTGGCCGGTTCGCCTCCAGATGATGCCGGGTCGCGGACGACAGGACCAAGTCCATGGTCTGGCGAGGTTCCTACCGGTAACGTATGGCGGAGAGGGAGACCGTCACCAGAACTTTTCAGAGCTCATCTGTTCGTTCTCCTAAGTCACTTTAACTAACTGATAAATAAGTGTTTATCAGTCTCATCGGGCGTCTTGACCACTCCTGCCATCTCACCCATACTTGCTCCATTCGGGGTACGAATTGGGGTACGACTTGGCGAAACTGACGGTGCGGAGGATCGAGACGGCGAAGGGACCGGCCAAGCTGACGGACGAACACGGACTGTACCTGCGGGTGTCGCCGAGAGGCGCGAAGTCGTGGATCCAGCGGCTCAACATCCAGGGGCTGCGGACCGACAACGCCATCGGCCACTATCCGGCATTGAGTTTGGCGGAGGCGCGCGCTACGGCGTTCGAGCGGTGGAAGATCGCGAAGTCGGGCGGCGACCCCCGCAAGGCGGACGGGAAGGCGGTCATTGGACCGACGTTCGCCGAGGCGGCAGAGGCGGTGATCGCCATGCACGAGCCGACGTGGCGCAGTCCGAAGTCGGGACCGCAGTGGCGGGCGAGCCTGGAAACGTACGCCTACCCCACCATGGGTGGGCTGCCGGTGTCGGACATCACTCCCGGCCATGTCATGGCCGTCCTGGAACCGATCTGGAACGAGAAGCGAGAGACCGCGCGGCGGGTGAAGCAGCGCATCTCGGCCATCTGCCGATGGGCCGTTGCGCAGGGTCACCGGACGGACGACCCGGCGGGGATCGTGATCGACGCGGCCTTGCCGCGCAACGGAGTCGAGCGAAGGCACATGCCAGCGCTCCCCTACGACGAGGTCGCGGACTGCGTGGCGAAGGTGAAGGCCAGCAAACGCGCGAGTGCGTCGTCCAAGCTGGCGCTGGAGTTTCTGGTCCTCACTGCGGCTCGTTCGTCGGAGGTGCGCAAGGCGACCTGGGACGAGATCGACGTCGAGGGCGCGGTCTGGACGCTGCCGGCAGACCGGATGAAGGCGAATCGGGAGCACAGGGTACCGTTGTCGGGGCGCTCGCTCGAAGTACTGAACGACGCGGCGGAGCTTTCGGAGGAATCGGGGCTGGTGTTCCCGGGCTCGCGGTCGGGACGACCGTTGAGCGAGAACACGCACGCGAAGCTGCTTCGGGAACTCGGCTTCGACGCCGTGACGCATGGCTTCCGGTCGAGCTTCCGCGATTGGGCCGCCGAGCAGACGCATACGCCCCATGCCGTGATGGAAGCGGCGCTGGCGCACACGATAAGGAACAAGGCGGAGGCCGCCTATGCGCGCAGCGACCTCTTCGAGAAGCGTCGGTCGCTGATGGAGGCGTGGGCAACTTACCTCAGGAACTGAGGTGGACACCCTCGTTCGCTTTGGCATGTCTTGGTGGCGCGCCGAGGACCGACGTGAAGGCCAGATGTTGCAACGCGTCACGTTACGGGGGACGATAGCGCCATGCGGATCAGGCACAAGGGCCTTCGCGCCTTGGCCGAGGAGGATCGCGCGAGTCAGGTGCCGAGCGACTTGGTGCCGAAGTTGAGGCGCGTTCTGACCCTGCTTGATGAGGCGCAGCACCCCCGCGACATCGCGCAACCTGGCTACCGCCTGCATCCGCTGAAGGGCGACATGGCTGGTCTGTGGAGTGTGCGCGTCTCGGGTAACTGGCGCGTTGTGTTCCGTTTCAAGGACCGCGAGGCCGTTGACGTGGATCTGGTGGACTACCACTGAGCGAAGGAGTCGAGTGAATCATGGCGATGCTAAACCCCTGCCACCCGGGCGAGATTCTGCGTGACAACGTGGAGGCGGCGGAACTGTCGGTGACCGAGGCAGCGGCGCAGCTGGGCTGCACCCGGCAGGCGCTGTCGCGTCTGCTCAACGGAAAGGCGGGCATCTCGCCGGCGATGGCGCTGGCGCTGGAGCGCATCGGCTGGAGCAACGCGAGCTTTTGGATGCGACTGCAGGCCGCCTACGAACTTGCGCAGGAACGACGGCGGCAGGCGGCCTGAGCCAGTCCGAGGTAGGCAAGCGATGGTCGGTCCCAAGGGGCTGGGAGCGGGGCGGCGTTGGTTGATCGTGTCGCTAGCGTCCGTCGTGATCCTTGGGACCATCATTTGGGGTGTTCGCGGTTGGTTGTCGATGAACCAAGATCAGGGCGCAACGTCGTATTGGGTCCCTTCGGTCGATCCGCCGGACTGTCAAGGTTGGGGCGGCAGTCCCATTTCTTCTTCGCCCATTCCGCTCGATTTTTTCGAGGTGTCCGCCGCTAGTGTCGTTGCCCAATGTCTGCGTGCGGGTGCCGATCCTAGCGCGAGAACCCGCTGGGGCAGCACACCGTTGATGCGGGCGGCTAGGCGTAGCAAGGATGTAGAGACGCTGGCGATCCTGCTGGAGGCAGGTGCTGACCCGAACGCAAGTGCCGACGATGGTTCGACTGCCCTGCTCACGGCGGCGTTCTGGCGAACTGATGGGGCGGCGCTGGTCATTCTGCTGGACGGGGGAGCCGACCCGAACCTCGCCTACCGCGCAGATGATGACCGTTCATATCCGATGGACGGGGAAACCGCGCTGCACCGAGCAGCTCGGAACGGAAACGTTGAAGGTGTCTCGGCTTTGTTGGAGCACGGTGCGGACGCGACCGCATTGGACAGCCAAGGCCGAACTCCATTCGATCGCGCGGCCGCGACCCTCGGGGGAAGGTGGGGTCGGCTCGGGTACCACGCGAACGCGATTATCGTCATTCGCGAGTTACTTCGGGAGGGGGCCGAGGCGAGGACACTCGCTGATCACGGGTGGGGGGAGCTGCATAGCGCCACTTTGATTGGCAGCGACTATCGTGCCATTGCCGACCTTGTCGAGCAGGGGCACGACCCGAACGGGCAGACGTCGAGCGGCTGGACGGCCTTGCATGTCGCTGCGCTCGTCAACGAAAGCCCTCGCGCTATTGCAGCGTTGCTCGACGGCGGCGCGGACCCCGACGCACGATTTGGGAACGGGAGGACACCATTGCACTGTGCCGCGTTCGCGAACCGGAATCCCGAGGTCGTGGAAGCGCTTGTGGCAGGCGGGGCCGATCCAAGCGCGAGAACGACGATAGGATGGACGCCACTTCATGCCGCCGCGTATGGGAACCCGAACCCGGAGATTGTGGAGGCGTTGCTGGACGCCGGGGCGAATCCCGACTCGACGCTTGCCGACAGTTGGGACGGCAAGATCCACTTCCCAAACGAAGAGTCGCTGATGGACGCGCCGTATCTCCTGACCTTGGACGGGGCGTTGGAGATGATCAACGGCCGAAGTACGACGTTGCACGTGGCCGCGGGTCACGCGCGCGACCTCTCAGTGGTTGGCGCACTGCTGGATGGTGGTGCGGACCGGAACTCTCGGGACGTGGAAGGAGAGACGCCGCTCTTCAAAGCGATGGCGGGTCTCTTGGGGGACGACATCGACCTCGGGGTCGTTGGACAACTCCTAGAGGCGGGTGCCGACCCGAACGCGCGGAGCGAGATTGATCAGACCCCCTTGCACGCCGCTGCGAACTTCGGGCTCGTCGAAGCCGCCACCGTGCTTTTGGACGGTGGCGCGGACCCCAATGCCGGAGGGCGATCGCCGCTTCATAACGCCGCAACCCGTCCGAGCGTGGAGTTGACCAATCTGCTGCTGGCTCGCGGCGCTGACCCGAATGCGAGGAACACGAAGTTTCTGCTGTTTCACATAGCAGGGGACACGCCACTACACTCGGTCGCTGACAGCAATAGCGACTGGGGAGTGGTCGACGCGCTGCTCCGAGGCGGGGCGGACCCAAATGCGCGAAACTCTGAGGGGCGGACAGCGCTATTCATTGCGGCCGCGCCTTCGCTTGGAGACAGCGATGACGCAGTCGTACGCCGAATGATCGATGCTGGTGCGGATCCGAACGCCCGCGACATGGCAGGAAGAACGCCGTTGATTGCCGCCCTCATCCAGGATGTCGTGAACCCCGCCGTTGTCGGGGCTCTGCTGGACGGAGGCGCGGACGCGAGCTTGACTGACAAGAAGGGGCTGACGCCTTGGGATCTGGCGCAAAAACACGCAGCGCTTAGGGAGACGGAACTGTACTGGAGGCTGAATAACGCGAGGTTCGATTGAAGCGCGTGCCCTGGAAACGGCTCTCTCCGAGACGGTGAGGCGCCCCGCGCCAATTGGTCTTGCGGCGCGACGACGTGGAGGAGGCCGATAGGCAGCTACAGTCGAAGGGTGTACGGTGTCGCAAGGCCCGAACGATGTTATCGAGGATGAATGGGACCAAGCAGATCGTGTGCCTCGCGAGTTCGCGCAAGTCGTCAGGGCGACGCGTGGCAGGCAGGGAGTGGTCCGAAGAACGGGGTCCCGGCGATTGGATTCGGCCCGTGAGCGCCCGCGTAGGCGAAGAAGTAGCGTTCCTAGAGCGCCAGTATGAGGATGGGGGTGAGCCGCATCTACTCGACATCGTAGAGATTCCAGTGCTTAGGGCTCGACCAAAACACCACCAGGCGGAGAACTGGCTGCTTGATCCCGCGCGCCGGTGGCGCAGGGCAGGTAGGTTCGCTGGGAACCTATCGATCCTCGAGGATGCGGCTGATGCGTTGTGGGAGAATGGGCATAGCTCGAAGATCGGAATGAACGACAGGATTCCACAGGCTCTCGCACATTCCATGTCAGACTCACTGCGACTCATTGAGGTAGAGCGGTTGAGCCTTTGGGTCTGCGCTCCGGGGGAAGCGTTCGGAAACCCACGTAAACGAGTGCAGGGGCGATTCAGTTGGGCAGGTTGCCAGCATGCAATGTGGATGACCGACGGTCACTATGAGCCGATCTTCAAGGCGAAGTCGTTCGGCTTGTATCAGATGGGTGCGTGCCACTTGACGATCAGCCTTGGTGAGAGTTACGACGATGGGTTCTGCTACAAGTTCATCGCGGCGATAATCCCGGCGGTAGCGCCATGATGGTTGAAACGCCGAGTGGGCCTGTGCTGACCATCGGCCACTCGGATCACTCCCTCGCGACTTTTTTGGGTCTGTTATCGCAACATGAGATCGGCGCTCTAGCGGACGTCCGGACATCGCCGTACAGCCGCCTGCATCCTCAGTTCAATCAGGATCAGCTTAGGCGCGCGTTGTCCGACGAGGGGGTGAAGTACGTGTATCTCGGAGATGCGCTGGGGGGACGTCCTAGAGATCCCTCCTGTTACGAGAACGGCCGCGTACGATACGACCGCGTCGCCGCCACCGATCACTTCCGAGGAGGGCTGGCCCGAGTCGTCGAAGGCGCGAGTCGCTATCGAGTCGCGCTGATGTGTGCGGAGAGAGAACCGCTGGATTGCCACCGGACCTTGTTGGTTGGTCAAGCACTAGACGACGAGGGACTTGAAGTGGAGCACATTTTGGTCGATGGAACGGTGGAGACTCACCGAGAGACCATGGATCGACTGTTGAGTCGCCATGGACTGGCCCTTGAAGGCGACCTTGTTACGCCACGCACCGACTCGATCGCCGCCGTTATCGCACTGCAAGCCAGTCGCATCGCGTATGCGCCGCCCACACGGGGTAAGGAATCCAAGCCATGAAACGGACGTTGACGATAGGTTTCACCCGAAAGAGCGCTCATCGTTTCTTCAATCTGCTGCGGGAGTCAGGCGCACGAAGGATCGTCGACGTGAGGGTGAACAATACGTCTCAGCTCGCTGCGTTCGCGAAGCGCGATGATCTGGCCTGGTTCCTGCGCGAGTTGTGCGATATGGACTACGTGCATATACCGGACCTAGCGCCAACCAAGGAGTTGCTGCAGGCCTATCGAACCGGGGGCATTGATTGGCCCGAATACGAGACTAGGTTTCTCAACCTCATGCGGGAGCGCCGGATCGAAGCGAATGTGCCGAGGGAGGTAATCGAGGACGGGTGTCTACTGTGCAGCGAAGACCAGCCGCACCACTGTCACCGAAGGTTGGTGGCGGAGTATCTCGCAGCCCGTTGGGGAGACCTTGAAGTAGAGCATCTGGGTCTCAAGGCTTAGCAACGTAGGTAGTTGCTGTGAGGCGCTTGGTTGCCTAATTCCGTCGAAGACGGCAGCGGGCGTGGTGTGATCCCCTGGACCGCGGCCTGTCCGAGGTGGTTCTGGAAACGAACGAAAACGCGGCTCGGTGCCGTCGCGTTGTAGCGTAGCCGGCGTCTGACGCAACGTTCGCGCTGTCACTACCTCTAGGATTCGTCGCAGAAAGTCTCGGTGTCCGGTCGTGGCGAGAGCGGCTGTGGCGGGTAGTAGGTAGTGACAGCGCGCGAGACGGCGCTGGAGCGCAGCGGCGGTGCGGAATGCTAAACACGCGGCGGTGGTGCCGGCTTGGTGCCGCATGGTAGGGTGGAGCCACTTTCGAGCCGCCTTGCGCGGCATAGTCGGTGGGAGCGCCGACAGACCGGGAGACCGGACGGCAGGCGGAAATCCTGCGTGAGGGCGCGGCGGCCAGGCATGGCCACCGGCGTCCAGGTGCCGCTTCCGGGATGCTAGCGCATTCCGGAGTTCGCCGGGGAGATGCACCGGCATTCGGGCACGGATCCGCCATGCCGCTCTGCGGGGCGTCGGGGGCGGGTCGCGGGATGCGCCGCTGCTTTGACGGGCGGCATAGACCAGCATCCCGAACGCGGCAGCGCGGCGGCCTCGCGAGACGATCTGACGACTTGCGGGGCACGACGGGACAGGTTGCTGTCCTTGATCGAGGCCGACGCGGTCGCGGCGACCGAGGCGGTCGCGGCGGCCGGGGAGGCATCCTTGGCGTGGGCGGTTGAAGACGCCGCAAGCCGCGAAGCCATCGTCGCCGAACAAGAGGCCGCCGGCCACTGTCGTAAGACACGCCACGGTCGCCGCATGCGACGGCACGGCAACTGCATCGAAGGGCCTTGCGCAGCAATGCGGGTCCGCATCGTCCTCGTCGAGGGACGGCGGATCGCCCAGCAAAACTAATCCGTGCGCCGGCCCGGCCCGCTGATGCGGCGCCGGGCGCGGCAGCTTCCCTCGTTTCCCCTCCAAAAAAGTCCAGAGGCGCAGTCGGCGCCGCTTCGGCGCGCGGCGTTCCGCGCGGTCTCCGCTTAGCAGATTGCTACAAGCGCGGTCGTAGACCGGGTTCCCGGACAGGCGTATAGCGTCGGTCGGAGGTGGACGATGCGCGACCTGAACTTCGACCTGAAGCGCCTGGAGAAGGCGCACGGCGACGGCTCGCACGGCACGCGCAAGGCGCGCTCCTATGCGCTGGCGCAGATGGCCAATGCCCTGCACGATCTCGGCTTCAAGGGTCTGCGGGCGACGGGGCTGAGGCGCAAGCACGCGGTGGCGTTGGTGCGCGAGTGGCGGCGCCAGGGGCGCTCGATCGGCACGATGAAGAACCGCACGGCGCATCTGCGCTGGTGGGCGGAGCGGATCGGCCACCCGGCAGTGGTGCCCTCGAACGGCGACCTGGGCATCGCCAACCGCGAGTACGTGACCAACGACGACAGGAGCGTCGTGCTCGACCCGGACAAGCTGGCGCTGGTGAAGGACGAACACGTCGTCATGGCGCTGCGGATGGAGGCGGAGTTCGGCCTGCGGCGCGAGGAGGCGATCAAGTTCACGCCGTCGAGGGACGACCGGGGCGACCGCATCCGGCTGAAGGGCTCGACCACCAAGGGCGGCCGCCCTCGCGAGGTACCGGTGCGCAACGACAGCCAGCGGAAGCTGCTCGAGGAGGCGCGCCGCCTGGTGGGCGGCGGCGCGCTGATCCTTCCGCATCGCAACTACAGGCAGCAGATGAAGGTCTACGAGAACCGGACGCGGGAGGCGGGCCTGTACCGCATGCACGGGCTGCGGCACCACTACGCGCAGACGCGCTACGAGGAGATCGCCGGGTGGAAGTCGCCTGCCGCGGGCGGGCCTCGGCAGCGTTCTCTGACCGGGGCGCAGCGGCGGATCGACAGGGAGGCCAGGAGGACCATCGCGCGCGAACTCGGCCATGACAGAGCCAGCGTAGTCTCGGTTTACGTAGGCAGCTGAAGGGACGCCGAAACCGGGACGCGGCGTCGCGCTCCCCGGCGGCGTGGGGTGTCAGTGACGGCTCAGTCGCCAGCCGTCGTCGTCGAGCGAGTGACACCACAACTGCTCGGACTTCGGCTCGGGATCGGGAAGCGGCGACCAGTACCCGGCGCTCGGTTCCTTCGCCGGCCTCGCGTTCCAAGGCGAGATCCCGCAGTCGAGATTGCTGGCCTTGTGGACCCTGTCGGGCCGGGCGGCGAACTCGTCGATCACGGCCGCGTCGAGGGCGTCCTGACGCTTCTGCGTGCGCTCGGCGTCGCGATCCTCGCGGCACCGCGCACAGAGGAAATCGCCTTCGAGCCTCTTGCGGTACGAGCACCGGCGGCATCCGCCTTCGGCGACGAGCGCGGCGCGCCTTCTGCGGCAACTGGCGGCCCGGCGGTCAAGGCAGGATCGGCACGAGGCGTACCAGCCTCCGTCGGGCTTGCGGGCCCGCTTCCCCCTACAGCGCGGCTGCGAGCACTCCTCGGGCTCGTCGCGCAGGACGGCCTGCGGAACGAAGCCCGGGCCGCAGCTTGCCACTCCACTGGGCGATGAGGGTATCCGGTTCCATGTCGTTCTCCGTTTCGGGGTTGCTACGCGATGTGCGTCGGTCCCGAACGGGCGGCACGCGCGCGCAGCCCGGTCACCTTGCGCCAGCGAGGTCGGAGCACGCGGAGAACCCGCCAGGGTTGACCGGGCGAGCACGCGTGGCACGCTGGCCCGGTATCGACGGACGGTGCGTTGTGATTGATGCCGACGCTGCAGTCACGCGCAGAGTGGGAATAGCACGTGGCTTGATGAATGCGGGGCCGAAAAGGGCTCCCCGGCAAACTGGCGGTTACGTTCCACCGGGTTGCGCCAGACAGCCTGACTGCCGAAACGCCTGTCAGTGCAGACGACGCGGTTTCACCGCCCGGAAGGCGGAAGCGATAGCGATCGTTACCGCTAGGGCCAAGACCGCGTGCGGGCTTGGTCGCCGCAGGCGGTAGAGCGCGGGCCGAAGGCATCGTCCATGTAACTCTAGGAACACAGACCGACACCGTTCGGTGCCAGTCCCGTTCGCACGCCGCCAACCTTGGAGCTTCGGTAAGCCAGGAAGGCGACGGCTCCCGCAGCGTCAATCGCTAGTCGGATTTCTCGCCAGCGCGAAGTCTCCACAAGGCGGGAACCCGGAGCGTGATGGTCGGTGACGTACTCAAGCTTGGACGCGTTAACACCGTTGCGTTGGAAGCCGTAGCGGTAGCGACCATCACCTGGGTTGAAGGACTCGCCGACTGCCCCCATATCGCTCTGGTAGACGAACAACGAGAACAAGGAAGTCGCCCATGCGACGGATGCCGACGGGGGTTGCGTCGTTCCATCCTGCCCCTACGCACGGTCATGCCCGACCCCGGACAAGCCAGTGCACAGCCGTTCACAGCACGCCGGTCGCACATCCTCTGGCTTTGGCACGCCCACAGCCCGGAAGGTGTCCGACTGTCGGGGTTGTGGACTGATGGCCAACTGCCTGCCGACGGACGAGGCAGCCCCGCGCCGCGTGTTGTCGATCGACGGCGGCGGCCTGAAGGGCATTATGCCGGCGGCATTCCTGTCGCAGATCGAGGACGCGACCGGCGAACGCTTCGTGGACCACTTTGACTTGATTGTGGGCACGTCGACCGGCGGCATCATTGCCTTGGGGATAGGGCTCGGCCTTCCGTGCAGCCAGATACTGGATTTCTACTTGGAGAAGGGCCCGACGGTTTTCGGGCAGTCGGGCGGTCGGTTGCGGTCGGCGCCCATTCGCGCATGGCGCCGAGCCAAGCGATGGATTGCCAACAAGCATCCCGCCGGACCGCTTCGCCGGGAGTTGGCGGAGGTGTTCGGCGACCGGCGCCTCGGGGAGAGCCGGACGCGCCTGGTGATCCCAGCGTGGGACTCCGTACAACGACGTCCCTACCTGTTCAAGACAGCGCATCGGCAGCGTTTCGAGATGGACTACCGCGTGTCGGTGGTCGATGTGGCGATGGCTACGGCAGCGGCACCAACGTATCTGCCAGCCCACCGCCTCGGCGGCGGGCTAGAACTGGTTGACGGCGGCCTATGGGCAAACAACCCGGCGACCGTCGCGGCCGTTGAAGCGACGGCAGTACTCGGATGGTCGCCGGAGACTGTGTTCCTGCTGAGCCTAGGTTGCACCGACGAACGTCTGGTCGTGCCGAAGAGAATGGGCCTTGTAACTGGTGCGCGTATTGGGGTGGGAATGATGTTCCAGGGGCAGTCATTCGCATCGGACGCCGCAGCGCGGGTGCTGTTGGGTGGTGGTGGCGGCGAGCGGGACCCAGTGCTGCGCGTGGATGCGACGGTTGACAGGGGTTACGCCAAGCTCGACGGAGCCGAACGTCTGGCGCAACTTGCGGAACTCGGTCGCGACCTGGCGCGCCAAGCACTCCCCCGGATACGGCGGGAGTTCCTCGCGAGCCCAAGAACAGCGTTCGCGCCTTGCCATTGGGCGGCGGCGGAGGACTCGTGAAGCACGCCAACCTGTTCGGTGCGTTCCTTCGGGACGTTGTGGATCTCAACCCGACCCGAATCACGACGCTCGAGGAGCGTGTTCAGGCGGTGCAGTCCTTCCTGCGAAATGCGAACTACGGTGCTCGGATCAGGCGATTCAGCCCGCAGGGATCGTGGGCGCACGGGACGGTCATCCGACCGCCGCGCGACCGCAACGAGTTTGACGCCGACTTCCTGATGATCGTCGAGGAGGTCGAGGACTGGGAGCCGAAGGAGTATGTGAACGCGCTGTACCGGGCTTTCAGCGCCTCAAGTCGATACGAGGACAAGGTCAAACACCGGACTCGGTGCGTCAGGATCGACTACGCCGGGGATTTCCACTTGGACGTGGTCCCGTGCATCGAACGCAAGGGGCCTGTGTCGACGACTTACTGGGTACTGAACCGGGATACCAACCGAGAGGAGCGGACCGCGCCGGACGCCTACACGAGGTGGTTGCGGCAACGCAACGCGAAGACTGGCGGCAATATGCTGCGCAAGGTAATCCGGCTGGCGAAGTACCAGCGTGACATCAAGACGAACTTCAGCGTCAAGTCCATCCTCTTGACGACGCTGGTCGGCGAGCGGGTAACGGACGCCGACGAGCACTACCGGTCGCCGTTCGTGGACGTGCCAACGGCCCTGCGAACGCTTTTCGGCCGCCTCGACAACTGGTTGCAGGCACGGCCCCAGATGCCGTCGGTGCCAAACCCCGTCCTAGCAGCCGAGGACCTGAATCGCCACTGGGACCAACGGCAGTACGCGAACTTCCGCTCGATGATCCACAAGTACCGTGGCTGGATTGACGAGGCCTATGCGGAAGAAGACCGCGACGAGAGCCTGCGCAAGTGGCGTAGAGTGTTCGGCGACGAGTTCGGGAAACCGGCGAAGGCGCTGCGCGAAACCGCCGCCAAGTCCCAGGATGGATCCGGCGTTCTGGCCGATCTGGTGCCCGCAGTGACAGCCGGGCGGCTCGGCTTGTCCGCAGTCCCCGTTTGGCCACACGTCCAAAGGCCGATATGGCACATGCGCGGTGGCCGTGGGTTCCACCTTGTCGCGTCGGTGCACGAGAGCCGCGATGGGAACCAGCTGCACGGGCTGGATGGCCGGGTGCTCCCGAAGGGGCGACACCTCAGATTCGAGGCGCGCTATGCGTATGGGGTGCCACCGACATTCAGAGTGGTCTGGCAGGTGGTGAACTCGGGCCGAGAGGCCCACGCCGAAGGAGACCTGCGTGGTGGCTTCGCCGAAGGCACAACGGGCTCCGCCACGCGGTGGGAGAGGACCGCGTATCGCGGCGTGCACTGGGTGGAAGCGTTCCTCGTCAATCGTCGCACCAATGAGTGCGTGGCGAGAAGCGGCAGGGTTTTCGTGTTGGTGGAGTGACGGGAGGCGCCCGGCTCGCGCGTCAGCCGGCGGCGCATGCCGGCGGCTACCGGGGTCGTTTTCGAAGGGCGGCGGAAGCGCGCTGAATCGCAGGGACGTTAGTCCAGGGTACGGCTCCAATGGACATGCGCCCGTCGGTGTGGAGGAAGGTCTCTTCGAAGCGCCTGTGGCGGTGGGACGAGAGCTTGATCCACCACTCGACTCCGCCGTACACCATGGAGAAATAGCGATGGGACTCGATCGTGCAAACGCTTGCCTGCGTGATGATCGGAACGATGTGCCGTGTTCGGTGATGGATGACGGCCCGCCCGGCGATCGGATATTCCAGTCGGGCGCCCGGATTCCGTTCGAGCAGGCGTTGACGGAGTACCGGCTCGTGGGACCCGATGTCGACATCGGCGTAGGCGGCTAGAGAACTCACGGCGGCCCGAAACAGCACGCTGAGGTGAAAGAGCTTAAAGGGTGCGTAGTCGACCGTGAGCGCTTGGACACCGTCGACGTCCCACGGATCAGGCAGCGGGCTCGGGGTCCATTGCCTCAGGAACGGCTTCTCGAAGTGCTCGTTGAAGTGTTGCTCGCACGGCTCGCAGAACAAGTGCTGTCGAACGCCCTTCTGCAGCAGCCCGCGGGCACGTCGCGTTCCGTTGGGCCGACGAATGGCCAGCATGTGTCCCTTGTCGTTGTACAGAGGTCGATAGAGGAACTCAGGCACGATGTGCGAATTGCGCAGCGGGCGATCGTCCGAACCGCAGAGACGGCAAGTTGATGTCTGTGTTGGCACTGAGATTGACCTAGCGGAAGGGAGAGAAGGTCCGTGCAACGAGCTCTGTGGCGCGGCTTGAAACGCTGTAGAACGGCGAATTCAAGCCTTGCAGTTTTGTGGTACGAATTGTGGTACGAGTCTAGTAACTATATGTTTTTAATGATTTATTGGCGGAGAGGGAGGGATTCGAACCCTCGATGGACTCTCGCCCATACACACTTTCCAGGCGTGCTCCTTCGACCGCTCGGACACCTCTCCGGGTGCGCTCCAATCGAGCGCAGGGCATTGGAGGTGACCGTACCCATCACACCCCGGCGCACGAAGGCGCTGCGACCGTTGCTCCCTTCCGGGCCTGGCGGGGTTGACAACGTCTCGTCGCGAGGGGACCGGTACGGTCGCCATCGACTCTAGCCGCTTCGCATCCTAATCGGTTTGGGGGTGGATTGACATAGCGGGGCGGTGGACGCGCACCCATCGGAGCCGAGGAGCAAACGCGGCGCCTGTGGGCCCAGCGGCAATCGGTTATGCTTCGCCGCGGACGGGCGCCTCACCGGCGCTCTTTGTTTGAGCCCTCCCACGCGAACGAGGACAAGGCATGTCAGACAAGAACCTCCTTTCTCCCGCTTGTGCCCTACTCGCGGCAATCGGTGCCGTTCTGATCGCGCCCGCTGCGGGCGCCGCCCAGGAACTCCGCGTCGGCCTTCAAGCCGCCGCGGGTAGCTGGGATGAGGACCTCAGCACGGCGGTTCCAGGCATCGAGGACCAGACGCTCAGCGCCGATGGCGGTGGGGTCGGCGTGGTGGCCCAGTACGTGGTGAAGTCCGACGCCGACACCGGGTTCTTCATCGGGTTCGAGGGCGCGATCACGCAGCAGGACGCATCCGACACGACCACCGTGACGCTCCCGCCGTTGTTCTCCGCCGACGTCACGGGCGAGATCGTCAACAGCGTGGACCTGCTTTGGTTCGGCGGCTACGACTTCGGCATGGTTTCCGCCTATGCGGGCGTCGGTCCGACCCTCGCCAGCGGCGAGGGCGCGATCGCCTTCGCGGGCACGACGCTCACCGACGAGGCGACGCACATCGGCTGGAAGTACGGTGCGGGGGTCGAAGTGGATCTCGGCTCGAACGTCTCCGTGATCGCGCGGGCGTCGTACGCGGGGTATCGAAACCGTGCCTATACGGCCGAAGGGTTCCCCATCGCGGTCGACGTGGAGCCGCGCGTGAACGAGATCCGCGTGGGCGTGGTCTATCGGGTGAACATGGCGGATGTGTTGGGGGCGGTCGGGCTATAGAACGACTGTCCGATCGGGGCACCAGGGTAGGAGAAGCGCAGGCGCCGAACTGTTGTCAGTCGCGCAGCAGCGACGCGAGCCGGCTCTTCAACTCATCGGCGGTTTCCGCATCGATGATCCACTCAGCAATGCTGTCCAGGTGCTCCAGAACGTCGACGCCTTCGAGCGTGGCGCGCACCTCGTCCGCGGTTTGCTCGCCGAATCGGCGCGCCAGAAGACGACTCAGCACGGCACGTTGTCCCTCAATGCGGCCCTCGGTGCGGCCCTCAGCGACGGCCTCCCGGTGCCAGCGCTCGATCGTCTCGTCGAGCCTTGAAGTCAGTACGGTTACGTCTTGCATCGCCAGCAACTCCTTCATGCCGGGCAGTTGAAGCTTATAGTGGTCGCTGAGCCGCCTCAACCAGCGAGCCATGGTATCGCGCAACTCGTCGTCACGTAGATTCCGGGCGGTCTCCCATAGCGGCGCGACGAAGTCTGTGCGCTTCCGCGCGAACTCGACACCGATCATCATCGATATCACATTGCCTGGGATGTGCGCCCTATCCCGATGCGCGACGAAGTCGATCGGCCAATAGCCCCACGGGAAGAAAGAAGAGACCTCCTTCGGGACACTCGGTGAGCGGCCCAGAGCGGTCGGTAGGGTGACGAGCTCCGCAGCGGATTTGGCCGCCGTCCATCGGGTGCGACCGTTGTGCAGCACTACGCAGAGCACCGGGCAGGGATCGCCTTCCCGAATTGCACCTTGCGCAATGTGTCGAGATCGAGCGCCGCCAAAAGCTCGCGCCGCAGTGGACCGTGCGGTTCGGTCAGGTAGGCGCGCATGAGGTCGCGCACGGTCTGTACGTGGCAGCAAAGGGCCTTGTAGATCGGGTCGAAAGGGAAACGCGAAGGCGCACCGTGTTCGGGGTCGTCCATGGCCCCACCGTAGTGGCGCGGGAAAGACCTGTCTTTGGGCGTTCTCTCGGCTTCGTGTAGGAGATTGGCCCGTCAGTACTTCACTGCCGCCAAAGCCTGAACGCAGGCGCGCGATCGCGGTGGGTAGATCGGAACGGATTCAGGTCGATGCCGCCCCGCCGGAGGAAGCGGCCGTCCACGGTGAGTTCGGTGGCGTCCGTTGCGGCGCGCATATCGACAAAGATGCCCTCGACCACGTCCTCGTGGAAGCCGGCGGCATCGCGGTAGGACACCAGGTAGCGGAGCAGGCTGGCGCGATCGAGCAGCTTGCCGCGCCACGACACGGCGACCGAGCCCCAGTCCGGTTGGCCGGTGATCGGGCAGACGGAACGGAACAGGTGGGTGTGAACGGCGTCGGTGCCCATCGAACCCGACGGCGCAAGCAACGCGGCATCCGGGGCGTAGCGATCGACGTCGACCGGAAGTCCGTCGAGACAGAAGCTCGTGAAATCGCGCGGAGCAGGGTCAGCCGGAGTGTCGGTGATGACGGCCGAAACCTCTGTGCCGACGATCCCTTCGAGATCGGTCGCGATCTGCGCTACCACGTCGCCGCCACTCGCGAACTCGGTGTGTGCGAAGCCGTTCAGATAGAGCTTCAAGGACTTGCTCTCAACAGTCGCGGGCGATGCGCACGGTATCCGAAGCGTCAACACACCGATCCGCGGCAGCCCGCCGGGGCGCAGCCAGGACAGCTCGTAGCATCGCCAGACGTCTTCGCCGTTGAAGGGCAACGACCCCACGATCCCGAGACGCTCGCGCGCCGCTGCCCGGTCGAGAGGCCGCAGCACGGATGGGTCGACGCGGCGCGGTGCATCGACCGGCTTGCCGAGTGGCAGGTCCGTCATCCGGCCGCCTGCCGAGTTTCATCCGCTTGTCGCGGCTCCGACCGGGACGTGGCGAGGAATGCGTCGGCCGTCATATTCCACAGCGAGGAGGTCAACGCCACCGCGACGATGACGACCATCAGGGTCGCCGAGGAGATGAACAGCGCGATGGGCGGGCCGACCCAACCAACGAGGTAGCCGGCGATCAGCGCGCCCAGCGGGCCGGCGCCCATGAACGAGAACGAGAAGAACGCCATGACGCGACCGCGCTGCCCGTCCGGGGCCGCTTCCTGCATGATGGTGCGGGACATGCTCATCGCCACGCCGCCGCAGGCACCCCATAGATAGATGCAGCCGATCGCGGCCCAGAAGCCGAAGTCGAGGCCGGCAGCGGCGAGGAATATGCAGCCCAGGAAGTGCGCGAGCAGTAGCGCCCTGCCCTGCCGGCGCAGACCACCGCCAAGGAGCAGGAGCAGGATCGACGTCACGAGGCCGAGGGCGTTGGCGATCATCACCATCGACAGGTCCGCGGCGTCGCCCTGGTAGACCTCGCGGACGAGGAGCGGCATCGCGACGATGTAGGAGCCCATGAAGCAGATGCCCATGGCGATGTTCTGAACCACCACGGGGCGCATGGCGTCGGAGCGCAGCACGGTCTGGCTTCCTTCCAACACGGAGCCGACGAGGTCGCGGAGCGACGGCATGACGACGGACCGAACAGGTGGTGCAGGCAGGCGCGTATAGGCCACGGCACCAACGATCAGCACCGCGGTCTGGAAACCGATCACCGCCAACGGGCCGATCCTGCCGGCCAGGCCAGCCACCGTGAAGCCGATCATCTGCACGCCGAATTGGATCAGGCTCACCAGCGTCACGGTGCGCTGGATGCGCCCTTCAGCGACGAGGTTGAGCAGTCCGTCACGAGCGGGCGTCACGAACGCCGTCGCACAGCCCATCGCCACGGCGTAGATGATCATGAGCCGGAAGTCCAACGCGTCGAAGGCGAGCACCAGCAGCAGGCCGATGCTCGGCACCACAGCAAAGCTCTGCGCCAGGATGGCGATCCGGCGGCCCCCCAGGGCGTCCGCGACGCCGCCGCCGAAGAGCATCAGGAGCATGACCGGGACCAGCATCGCCATCTGCGCGACGCCGACCATTTGCGGCGTCTCGTGAAGGACCATGGTCACGAGCCAGGCGAACATGACGCCTTGGACGCCGTGGGCGGCGAACCAGGTGCCGGTCGCCAGGCAGTAGTGGTGGAGAGGACGCAACGGTCGTCTTGGTCGAAAGGTGCGCCACTATGCACGCGGCGAGGGTCGATTGGAAGCACGGCTCCGGGATCGTACGGGAAGTGCGATTCGACGCGGCAACCATCCGATTCGTTGGGCTGCCGCGTCCAGATCGAGCTTCGCGCCATGACCTCTGCGACATGATTTGCGGGGTACCCGATCCGAGACGCCATGCCGGAACGTGGCGTGTCATGCCCTCACCCTCTGGTCGGCGGCCTCGTCCGACAGTACGGAACTAACCCATGCATCGACTGGGCGGTTAGCAGGTCGGCCCACCGGATGAGGTCACGGCGGCGTGACCAGCCGGCTCTGCCTCGACGGTCGCTGGTGATCTCAGCTCTAGTTGGGCTTGGTAAGGTCAGCGACGCTGGATGTTCCAGGGCGGCAGATAACGCTGAATGAATTGGCTCTCCACGGCTTCGATCTCGCCGTCGCTGTCCATCCGGCAGAGCCATAGGGTCACGTCCGAAGTCGCCGCAGTGATCAGCGCATTCAAGTGGCAGTTGGTGGCCTGGCCGTCGCGGAAGCAGTTCTTGGGGTGGATCTTTCCGTAGCCTTGGTTCACCCGTTTCTTCATAGAGTCCTTGCATCGCCCGACGTACTTCAGAACGTCGCCAACGTAGTAGGTGTAGACGCCGCGCGCGGCAAGCGCCGACGGATCTGCAATGGAGAACGTCGAATAGGCCAAATCTCCGTACGGATTCAAGAACTGCTTGTAGAAAGGACCTCCAGAGGATTTGAGCTGACGGAGCACTTCGCCCAATGGCGAATCTAGGTGCTGCTCGTAGCTGGCCTCGCAGACCTGGGCCAAGGCCTTGTAGCGACGATGGGTGATTGTCTCGCGAAGAGTCTTGTTGTTTTTCCCGGAGAACACGTCCTCAATCTGGTCGTGGGTGAAGTCCAAGGGGACATGGATGAACCCGTAGGACTTACCGCCCAGCTTCAGGGTTCGAAACCTGCCGTGAGCCTTTAACGCTAGTCATCGTCGATGTCGACGATGGGCACAACGTATCACGAGAGGACGCGCCCGCCCGAACTCAGCCAGCGAGCATGCGTTCCCGCCGGTTGGCCCGCATGAACGCCAACGCCAGGATGCCGGTGGTGACGAGCGCCACGCCGATGCGGTTCTGCACCGTCCAGGCGAGGATGTCGGTCGGGTCGGAACTCGTCGCGGCAAGCGGATTGAAGAACGGCGAGACGCGCACCTGCTGCTCGCCCAACCCCGTGACGAGGCCGTTGAAGCCGAGCACGGCAGCCGTCGCCATCGCCCCCGCCACTTCGCTCCTGAACAGGGTCGCCATGGCCATCGCCAGCACCATGTAGAAGACGGCGGGTTGCAGCGCGCCGTAGAGCACGTGCAGCGGGAAAGGCCCGGTGAAGAAGATCCAGGTCGGCACGGCGAGCAGCGCCTCGGCCACCAAGAGCATCATGACTGCGCCGGCGATTTTCGCCCACCAGACGCGCTCGCAGCCGCCGGGCACGGTGTAGGCGATCTCCAGGCTGCGGCCGTCGATTTCGCCGGCGATGATGCGCAGGCCCAGGAAGACGCCGAGCACGGTGAGCGGCAGGCCGATCAGCCCGCCTTGGGCGTCCATCGGGTCGAAGCTGCCGGCGCGCATGCCGATGGCCGTCATCCCGGCGAGCACCCCCAGCCAGAGCAACGGCAACAGCGGCAGCAGCCAGAAGCGGTGGCCGACGATGGACAGCGCCGCCAGCCGGAACAGCGAGAGCGCCCCGCGGGCGCGTTGGATGCGGGAGGTCATGGGCCGCCGTTCCCGATTGCAGGATTGGAAATCAGCACCAGGTAGCCGTCCTCGAGGCTCGCCGTGAGCGCCGTTGCATCCGCCGTCGGCGGCTCGTCGGCGATGATCCGCCGCAGCACGGTGCCGTCCGCGCCGGGCGCCTCCTCGGCGAGGATCGCCCCTTCCGCCACGGCGAACTCGTCGGTGATGGCGGAGCGCGTCTGCCAGACTCGTCCGACCGCCGCGTCGGCGAGCGCGGACGGCTTGCCGTCGAATACCAGTCGGCCCCCGGCGAGCACGAGGACCCGCTCGCACGCCACTGCGACGTCTTCGACGACATGGGTGGAGAACAGCACGATGCGGTCTTCGGCGAGGCGCCCGAGCAGGTTGCGGAAGCGGATACGCTCGCGCGGGTCGAGGCCCACGGTCGGCTCGTCGACGATGATCACCGGCGGCAGGCGCAACAGCGTTCGGGCGACGGCGACGCGCTGGCGCATGCCGCCGGACAGCGCACGGATCTTGTCGTCGGCCTTTTCGCCCAAGCCCACCTCGTCGAGGAGGCTGGCCACGCGTTCGCCGCGGACCTCGGCGGGGAGTTCGTAGAGGGCCGCGAAGTACGACAGGTATTCCCGCGCCGACAGGCCACCGGGCATGCCGGCGTCCTGGGGCAGGTAGCCGACCCAACGCGCGAGCACGCGGCGGATGGGGTTGAGCGGAACCCCGCCGAGCCAGATCGCCCCCCGCGTGGGGTCGAGGATGCCGGCAAGCTGGCGCAGCAAGGTCGTCTTGCCGGCGCCGTTGGGCCCAAGGATGCCGACCATGCCGCGCTCGACGGCGAAGTTGACGCCCTGCAGGGCGACGACGGGCGACGCCGGCAGGTCGAAGCCGGCCACGCGCAGCGCGAGCCGGCGCAGCACTGTGCGCGGATAGCGCAGCCAGCCGGAACGCACCCGGGCGTCGAGGGTTCCGCGCTGCTGGCGGACCGCGCTGAACCGGGCCATCTGCCCCACGGCGAGCAATGCCGTCGCCAGGACCGGCCACAGCCACGCCGCCTTGGCCGACTCGCCGGCAAGTCGGGGCAGGACGACCATCCACGCTGCGAAGCCCGCCACCGCGAGCCACGGCAACACCACGCGCAGGGCGCCTTCGATGCCGCCGGGCGCGACATCTCCCGCGGCATTGGACAAGCCCCGCGCGCGGCGAATATCGGTCAGGAGGCGCGCCGCGAACGCGGTTCCGACCAGCCACAGGATGAGCGTCCAACCGCCAGCCTGCACGTAGTAGGCGAGGAACAGCGGTGCCGCGACCAGGAGCACCGCCGGACCGAACCGCGCCACCGCGTCGCGCCGATCGAAGCGCCCCGCCGCAGCCAGGGAGCCGCCCTCGGCGAGCACGCGGCCGACGAATTCGCGCCGCGCGAGGATGGCGCGCCGGATCGGCCCGGGAAGGCCGTAGTCCTTGCGCAGGTTGCGCACGTCGAGCCGTGGCGGGCCCGCCCCCATGTCGGGCACGGGCACCGACGTCCTGCGGAACAGCAGCACGATCACCGCAAGTACAGCGCTCCCGATGAGCAGGAAGGTGATCACCTGCCAGAGCAGGGAGGTCACGATTCCGGTCAGCGTGAGCGGCAGCCAAAGCGCCAACGTCACGACAAGCCACAGAACCACCAGCCACGGCCCGATCCGGCCGAACAGCGTGTCGAGGCGACGCACCAGGATGAACGACACCGGGATCACCAGGAGGGTCAACAAGGTCGAGGTGACTATGCCGCCGATGACCACCGTGGCGAACGGCGGCCACAGTTCATTCTCGCGCCCCGAGACCAGCGCCAGCGGCCACAGCGCCGCGATCGTGGTGGCGGACGTCATGAGCACCGGCCGCGTCCGTTCGCGGACCGCGGCCATGGCTGCGGCGCCCGCCGAGGAGCCGTTGCGGATGCGCTGCTGGATGCGGTCCACCAGCAGAATGGCGGGATTGACGGACAGGCCGATGAGCACGGCGATGCCAGCGATCGCCATCATGCCGACCGGGGTGTTGGTGAGCACCAGCATCCACGTGGCGCCGAGCACGGCGAGCGGCCAGGCAAGCACCACCAACAACGGCAAAGTCAGCGACTCGAACGTCATGGCCAGTACTAGGAGGACGAGAAGAAGCATGGGAATCAACAGCTTGCGAACAAGCTCGGCCTGCTCTTCGTCCTCCTTGATCTCGACCGTGTAGCCGGGCTGGCGCGGCGCGGCGTGGACCACGGTGGCGATCTCGGTGTCGAGAGCGTCCGCAGCAGGGCCGGACGTGGGCGCATCGCGAGTCAGCCGGAAACGGACGCTCATCTCGCGGCGGCCGTTGTGGTGCACGATCATCGGCGGCGGGGGCATCTGGCGCACCGAAGCCAACGCCGCCAGCGGCGCCGTTCCCGAGTCCGTGTGCACGCGCAGCCGACGCAGGTCGCGGATGCCATCGGCTTGGCGCGCGCCCTCGCGCTCGATCACCACGGGAATCTCGCGTCCCGACGGCAAGGTGTGCCGCTCGTTGATGGGTACGCCCTCACGGCCCGCCAATTGCAACAGCGGCAGCACCTCGGCCACGGTGAGTCCGAACGCCTCGAAGCCTTGGCGAACGGGCTGTACCCACAGTTCGTCCATGCCCGGCGGCGTCACCTGCCACGCGTCCTGGACCATCGGCACGGCTTCCAGGCGCGCCACCAAGTCGCGCGCCAGCCGGTCGAGGGGTCCGGTCTCCGGGCCAGAGATGACGATCTCCGGCTGCGCGCCGCCGAAGACGCCCGGGTCGACGCGCGCCGCCCGCTCACCGCCGCCGCCCTTGCCGCGCTGCTGGTCCTCGCCCGGACGCAGCAGTTCGAAGTCCGGTACCCGCTTGGCGGCGTCCTGCGCGGCGCCGCGGACCCGCGCGGTCGTGAGTTCGGGCGGCCGGATGTCCCGGTCCACCAAGGCCACGGTGATCGATGCGCCTTCCTCGCCGATCTCGGACATCACCTTGTCCACGCCGTCGAGGGCGAGCAAGGCGCGCTCTACGTGGCCCACGGCCTCGCCGAGCGCTTCGACCGAGGCGATGCCTTCGCCGAAGCGCGTCTCGAACTGCACCTCGTCAGCGTTTTCGGCGTCGGGGCCGGCGTTGTTGGAGATCGCGAGCGGCAATATCGGGAACAGGGTGAAGAGGACCGCGAACAACGTCCCCGCGAGCAGTGCCGACGGCCGCCGCAGGGCGCTGGCCACCAGACCACCGAACAGGATCCGCGCAGGGTCGGGTGCCACGCGCCCCGCAAACGCATCCCGCAGCGCACGCTGCCGGGCCACGCGACGGCGCGCAGCCGGAGCGGCCAGGCGATGGGCGAGCACGGGCACCAAGCCGACGGCGACCAGTAGCGACGCCGCCAACGGCGCCAGGAAGGACAGCGCCAGGATCTTGATCAAGGCGCCGGTCGTGCCAAGATCGACAAGCGTGGTGGGCAGGAACAGGATCGCCGTGGTCAGGCTGCCCGCGGCGATCGCGCGCACGGTGCGGCGCACGCCGAGGCGGGCGGCTTCCGCGGCGTCGGCGCCCCGCTCGAGGCGCCGCAGCACCGCCTCGTAGACCACGATGCTGTTGTCGATCAGCAGACCCACCGACAGCGACAGGCCGATCATCGAAATCAGGTTCAGCGTCTGTCCGGAGAGGTAGAGCAACGCCAGTGCCACCAGCACGCTGGTCGGCACCGCGATGCCCACCACTGCGACGGCCCGCCACTGGCGCAGGAACAGGAACAGCACCCCCAACGCGATCAGGTAGCCGGAGAGCCCCAGCTTGGCGACGTAGCCGATCTGCTCCTCCACGAGTTCCGCCGCGTCGGTGGTGATGACGAGGTCCAGGCCAATCGGTGCGACTTCGGCCCGCATCTCTGCGACCTTGGCGCGCAGTTCGCGCCCCAAGCGGATGAGATTGGCACCCTGTTCCTGGAAGATCACGATGCCGACGGCGGGCTCGCCGTTGACCCGGAACGCCGACTGCTTGGGCGGGTAGCCGTACTCGACGTCGGCGACATGGCGCAGTTCCGCGGGACTTGCCGCGTCGAGCCGCGCCTGGCGCAGGGCGTGCAGACCGGCGAGCCGGCCGTCCACCAAGACATCCGTGCGCCCGCCCTCCCCTTCGAGCTGCCCCGCGTAGTGCAGTTGCTGGACGTGCCGGTTGACGCCACCGATCAGGCTCTCCGGCGACACGGCGGACGCCGTCGTGCGCGCCAGGTCCACGGTCACCGTGAGCTGGCGCCGGCCGGCGCCGGTCGCATCCGCCTGGCTGACGCCCGGCACGGCGGCGAAGCGCGGCACCAGCAACTCGTCAGCAAGGTCGAAGAGCGTATTGCGGTCGGCATCGCCGAGCACATGCACCATCATCACGAAGCTGCCGGCGCCGGCGGTCTGCGACTCCGTGGACATCACCCGGATGTTGGTGGAATTGCGGGGCTGCTGGCGCTGCACGATGGAGGCGATGCGGCGCATCTCCAGTTCGCGCACCTTCATGTCGCCGCCGGACTCGAAGCGCATCCAGTAGTTGCCCCCGGAGCCGCGCACCTGGCCTCCACTCTCGGCGACCAGCGGCAGCGCCGAGGCCTTGGCATGCAGCGGCAGCAGAATCTCGCGCTCGACCACCTCCGGCTCGGCGCCGCGGCGGAAGAACTGCACGAACAAGGTATCGCCCTGCAGCGCCGGCATCAGTTCCATCGGCAGCCGCTGCCAGGCGACGAGGCCGAGCACGGACAGGCCGAGGAACAGCATGGCGACGGCCACGGGCCGCCGCACGGGCAAGTCGAGGAGGCTCACTTAAGCCGTCCCGGCCACGACCGGCTCCGCCGCACGCCTGGATCGCGGCGACAGGCGATCGAGCACAAGGTAGAGGCAGGGCAGGACCAGGAGCGAGCCCAGCGTGGAGGCGACGATGCCGCCGATGATGGTGAGGGCCATGGGCGCACGCAGTTGCGCACCCTCGCCGGTCCCGAAGACCAGCGGGGTCAGCGCCAGCGCCGTGGTCAGCGTGGTCATGACGATCGGTCGCAGGCGGATGCCGGCGGCGGCGGCGAGGGCTTCCTCGCGGGGCCGACCCTCCGCCATCAACTGCCGCGCGGTGGTGATCAGCAGCACGGCATCGTTGACGGCAACCCCGGCGAGCACGATGAAGCCGAGCATGGCCATGACGCCGATGGGCTGGCCGCTGGGCACCAGGGCCACAGCGACGCCGATGAGCGCCAGCGGTATGGCCGCGAGCACGGTCACCGGCTGCAGCAGCGACTCGAAGGTGCCGGCGAGGACCATCAGCACCAGCGCCAAGGCGAGGAGCCCCGCGAGTTGCAGTTCGCCGAACGTGCGGGCGCGCTCCTCCTCCTGGCCGCGCAGTTCCGCGCGCAGACCCGGGGGCAGCGGCAGATCGGCGAGCGCCGCGGCCACCGACGCGACGGCCTCGGCCTGGTTGTCACCTTGCACCTGAGCGGTGACTTGCGCCGTGCGCCGCTGGTCGCGTCGGAACACTTCGCGGGCCCCCTCGGCCTCGACGAAACGGGCGACTTCGCCGAGCGCGACGCGGCGCCCGGCGGGGGTGCGGAACTCGATGTCCGCCAACTGCTCCCGCCGGGGCTCCGGCAGGCGCACGTTCACGGCGCGTTCTTCGTCGCCGGTCGACAACTGCGTCACGACAAGCCCGTCGAGGCTCGCCTCGAGCGCGCGCGCCACGGTTCTCAAATCCACGCCCATGGCGTCGGCCATGGCGTGATCGAGGGTGATGCGCAACTCCGGCGGGCCACCTTCGAAGGACGAGCGGACGTTCCACACCGTCGGCAGCGCCTCGAGCGCGGCCTTCACCCGGTCCGCGCCGCGGCGCAGGTCTTCGAGAGCGTTGCCGGAGACCTCGACGACGATGGGCGGGCCGCTGGCGCCGAGGGCGTCGGTGAGCGCCGAGCGGGTGACTTCCCAACTGACCTCGGTGCCCGGCAGCGCCGCCAACTCGGTGCCGAGCTGATCCGCGACCTCGCCACCGGTCGGCCCGGTGGGCGCCATGCGCACAATGACGCGGGCGGTGTTCTCCTCGGTGAGTTCGCTGCGGATGACCCGCTCCTCCTCGGGCAGGCGACCGACTTCGGAGAGCGTCGCGGCGACATCGCCCCGCGTCGAGGCGCCGTCCTCGCCCACGCCGCCGCCGGCGGCCTGGCCGATGAGTTCCTCGATGCCGGCCACCGCGCGGGCCGTGGACTCCACACGCTGCGCGGCAGGGCCGACCAGGCGCACCGAAAACTGGCGTGGATCGGACGGGGCCAGCAGTTCCGTGCCGAGATCGACGAGCAGCGTCGCAGCACCGCCAGCGAGGACAGCCGCGACCAGGACCACCGACGCGGGCCGGCGCAACAGTCGCGACACCAAGGCCTCGAGGGCACGGCGACTGCGCGCCGCGAAGGTCTCCTCCTGCGCCTCTCGGGCGCTGACGCCCTGGTACGGTGCGGGCAGGAACCACCGCCCCAGGGCGGGAATCAGGAACACGGCGACACCGAGCGAGGCGATCAGCGAGACCACGACCGTGAAGGCGATGCCGTCGATCAGGCGCGCGGCCAAGCCCTGCACGAAGAGCACCGGCAGGAAGACGACGCAGGTGGTCAGCGTGCTGGCGACGATGGCGCCGGCCACCTGGCCGGTGCCCTTGGCCGCCGCGGTCACCGGGTCGTCGCCGAGACCGACGCGGCGGTACATGGACTCCACGACGACGATCGCATTGTCCACCAGCATTCCGGCACCGAGCGCGAGTCCGCCCAAGGTGACGATGTTGATGCTGTACTCGGCGAAGGTCATGAGGAACAGGGCGGTGAACACGGACACCGGGACGGCGGCGGCCACGATCAACGTCGCGCCAGCCGAGCGCAGGAACAGCGCCAGCACGCAGACGGCGAGCACGACGCCCGCGCCGGCTGCGATCTTCAAATCGTCCAGGGCATCGGTGACGAGGCCGGCGTCGTTGGCGATCTCGTGGGTGTCCACGCCCGGCAGGTCCTCGTGCAGGCCGGCCAGTGCCTCGGCCACCTCCTCGGCGACACCCACCGTGTTGGCACCCGCCTCCTTGAAGATAGCGAGGCCAACGCCCTCGACGCCGTTGACTAGCACCAGGTGGTCGATCTCGGCATCGACCATCTCGACCGTGCCGAGATCCTCGACGCGCACCGCTTGGCGGGCGTTGCGCTCGCCGCTCGGGTCGTCGATGTAGCGCACCACCACCGCGGCGACATCGTCTGCTGTGCGGAAGCGCGACAAGCCGCGGACTTGGAAGATGCGTTCGTCCTCCTCCAGCGTGCCAGCGGCGACATCGACGTTCTCTGCCGCGAGGCGGCTCTCAAGCATGGCCAGCGTGACGCCGAAGGCATCGAGGCGGTAACGGTCGACAGCGACGCGCACCTCCTTGTCGCGGCCGCCCGTGACGCGTACTTCCGCGACACCCGGCAACTGTTCCAGCGCCGGTGCCACCTGGCGACGTGCTAGGCGTCTGAGTTCGGCGAGGTCGGGCGTGCCCGTCGGAGCGACAAGTCCCAAGCTGAGGATCGGCGACTGGCGCGGATCGAAGCGGCGCACGAGCACTTCGTCCACGTCGGGGTCGCCCTCGATGCCGCCGACGGCCTTCTGCACGTCCACCAGGGCGACGTCGAGATCGACGTCCCAGTCGAAGATGACCGTGGCCACGAGGCGCCCGGAGCGCGCGACCTGGGAGACTTCGCGCACGCCGCGCACGGTGAACAGCATGCGCTCGACGGTCTCGCCGTAGAGCCGTTCCATCTCCGTGGGCGGGCGGCTGCCGGAACGCACGGAGACCACCACCGTGGGACTTTGCAGATCCGGCAGCAGGTCGACGGGAAGCTCCCGCCAAGACAGCCAGCCGACCAGCGCGACGGCGAGCGCCACGACGCTGACCGCCACCGGGCGACGGGCGGCCAGGGCGGCCATGCGCTCGAAGCCGGTCATGGGCTAGGCGCCTATGACGCGCACCCGCGTGCCGTCGGTCAAGGTCTCGAGGCCGCGCACCACGATGCGGTCGCCGAGCGCGAGTCCGTCGAGCACCTCGACCTTGTCGTCGTCACCGAGCCCTAGGCGCACGTCGCGGCGGCTCACGCGCTGGCCGTCGAGGATGAACACGACGCTCCTGCCGCTGCGGTCGGTGACGGCCTCGCGCGGCACCACGCTGACGTCGGCGCGCTGCTCGACGACCACGGTGACCTCGACGAACATCCCTGGCCGCAGCAAGCCGGAATCGTTGGCGACCGCCACCTCGGCGCGGAACGTGTGCTTGACCGGGTCGAGCACTGGCGACAGGCGCACCACCTCGCCGGTCAACGAAGCGTCCGGAAACGCGTAGTGGCCGATGCGGGCCGGCAAGCCCGGCTGGACCCGGGCAAGTTCCGGGCCCATCAGGTCGACGTCGGCGATAAGCGTGTCGAGCGGAGCGATTTCCGCCACTTGGAAGCCCGCCGCCACCAATTGGCCGTCGGCCACCGGCAGGTTGTTGGCGTCGCGCGCGAGGCGCAGGATCGTGCCGCTGATCGGCGTCGTCTTGGTCGCCTTGGCGGCATTCAGGGAACTGCGCTCGTACTCGTAGAGCGCATTCTCGTAGTCGCGTTCGGCCTGCTGCACGGCTTCCTCGGCCACCAGTTGGGCGTCGAAGAGATCGCGCTGGCGCTTGAGCTGCGCCTCGGCCACGTCGAGCGAGCGCTTGGTGGACTCAATGCGCGCGTGCAGCCGCGCATCCTCGCCGGTGACGCGGAACACGACCTGGCCCGCCTCGACCACCGAACCTTCCGCCAACCGGCGGCCATCCGCGTCCCGCCCGACCTGGAGGTGGCCGGGAGTCTCGATGGTGAGACTGACGATCTCGCGCGTCCGCAACGTGCCGGTGGCCTGCACCAAGTCCTCGACGGTCCCGGTGGCGACTTCCGCCGCCTCCACGGGTATGCGGAACTCGACATCGGGGCCGGTGTTCGGCGGCCCGCAGGCCGCGAGGAGTACGAGCGTGGCGACCGCGATGCTTCGCGTACGTCCAAAGCGTGGCATGGGCACGAATCTGACTGTCGAGCGGCGGGGCATGGATACTAACCCTTACCATGGTGTGGTCGTAACCGGGCGCGACACATTCGTGCCGGTGAATAGACGCGCTTGGGCTCCGAACCGTTAACGGGAACACCGCCGTGCACGTCTAACTTGCCCGGAGACGCGCTACCCAACTGCCGTAAGGGGCAATGCCTATAATCGCCGCCATGATTGACCAGATCCTCGCCTCCGCCCGCGCCGAAGTGCGCTCCGCGCGCCGCCTTGTCCGGACCTGGATGTTCACCGTCGTCGCGATCCTGATCGCCGTTGTCGGCTACGGCCAGCAGGTGTTCTTCCACGCCATCGGCAGCGGCGTCTCGACGACCGTGGGCGCCATGATGTCGCCGCGCTTCGTGGTCGTCCAGCTGGGCGCCCAGATGCTGTGGGTGCTCATGGTCGCGCTGATCTTCCTCGCGTTCGACGTCCGCGCGCGGGACCGCCGCGAACGCATGCACGAAGTGCTCGATACCCGACCCGTCGACAACTTCGCCGCACTGCTCGGGCGGTTGCTGGGCCTCATCGTCATCGGCTGGTTACCGCTCGCGGTGCTGGCGGCGTTCATCCTGGGCTTGACCGCCCTCGCCAACGGGTTGGGCTGGTGGATCAACCCCGGGGTCGAGCCGCGGTCGATGGCCACGTTGCTGTTCATCGACGGCCCCGTCAACCTCGCCCTGTGGGGTGCCTTCGTGATGCTTCTCGCGATCCTGGTGCGCAATCGGCTCGCGGTGGCGCTCGTCGCCCTCGCCCTGGTCGGCATCTACGTCTTCGCGTTTTTTCGCACACCGATTTACCTCACGGGAAGCTTGGCGGCTGTCGGCGACTGGGTGGGCCTGCCTTCCGACCTCGCCCCGGTCTTCCTGTCTTGGCCGAGCATCCTGCACCGGCTGTGCTACGTCGCCATCGCGCTCGGACTGTTGGCACTCGCTGCCGTGTTCCATCCCCGGCCCGACTCGGCAAGCCGCGCGCGCCGGTTGGTGGCAGGCACTGCGTTGACGGCGCTCGGTGCCGCTGGGATCGCCTCGCTGACGCTTTCCGCCATCGCTGACCGCCAGGAGCGCAACGCGTGGGCGGCCCTCCACGAGGAGGCGCACGACGTGCCCCGCGCCGACTTGCAGGCCATCGGCGGCCGCGTGACGATCGATCCTGGCGAGAAGCTCGCGGTCGACATCGAAGCGACGCTGGCGATGCCTGCGACCGGATCCGGGCCGCTGGTGTTCTCGTTCAACCCGGGCCTTGCGATCGCGGAAATCCAGATCGACGGCGCACCGGTCGAGTTCACCCACGAAGCCGGCCTGCTGACGATCCCGCGACCAAGACCAGGCACGGAGACGTTCGCGCTGACGCTGCGCGCGGCTGGCCTGCCCGATGCCCGCTTCGCCTACCTCGACGGTGCTTTCGACCCGCTGACAATGCCACCGGTCGAGGGCGGCGCGGCGATCCTCCTCGGGATTGCCGCCGCCGTGTTCCACGACGACTACGCCGCGCTCATGCCCGGCATCCGCTGGCTGCCCATGCCCGGCGCCCACGTCGGCATGGACGATCCGGACCGGGGTCGCGACTTCTTCACGATGGACCTCGACGTCGAAGTGCCACGCGGCTGGCTGGTCGCCGGCCCGGGCCGGTCGCACGACGCCGGTGCTGGGGACGACACCGTGCGCGTGCGCTTCAATCCCGAGGCGCCGGTGACCGACTTCGGGGTCTTCGCCGCGCCGTTCGAACGGTTTTCGACGGACGTGGACGGGGTCACGCTGGAGCTGCTTGTCAGCCCCAAGCACGCCGACAACCTGCGCTTCTTCGCCGACGCTGCGGACGAACTGCAGAAGCGCTTCGCGGAGTTTTTCGACGGCGCCGCCGAGATTGGGCTGCCTTATCCCTACGACGGCTTCTCGGTGGTCGAGTTGCCCATGGGCGTGCGCAGCTTCGGGGGTGGTTGGCGGATGGACACGGCGCTGGCCCTCCCCGGCGTGATGCTGCTGCCCGAAGCCGGGCTGCCGCTTGCCGAGTTCGGCTTCCACCTCCGCGACACGGCGGAGATCGAAATCCAGGAAGACGGGCTTGCCAAGGCCAAGGTCGACGCCTTGACACGCAGCCTCCAGAACGACTTCGGCGGCGCCAATCCGTTCCTCGGCATCACGCGCAGCTTTTTCGCCTACCAGACCGGGGCGACCGGAGACGGCGCTGCGGCCCTCGACGCCATGCTGCTGCACCTGGCCACCCGGTTGATCACCGACACCGAAGGGTACTTCTCTGCCCACGGTCTACAGGCGCAACTACAGGCCGCCATGGGGAGCGTCATGGTGAGCACATTCATCGGACAGCCCAGCGGGATCGTGGCGAACATCCGCAACGCGGCGACGAACCGGCCGGCGGTTTGGGAAAGGACCTTGGGCGAAGCCCTCGCCGATCTCGACGTGGCGACCGACCCGGAGCTTGCCGTCAACGCCGTGGCGCTCAAGACCACCGCGGTCGGTCGGGCCGTCCTGCAAGCCCTTGGACGGGAACGCGCCGGCGCGCTGCTGGCCGAACTCCGCCGGCGCTATGCGGGCACGAACTTCACCGCGCGCGAGTTCGAGGACCTCGCGGCCGAAATCGGCAGCGACCTGCGACCCGTCGTTGGCAACTGGCTCTTCGAGACGGCGCTGCCCGGCTATCTCGTATCGAACGCCCGCGGCTACCGGCTTCCCGACTCGGACAACGGGCAGCCGCAGTACCAGGTGCTCGTGGACGTCCGCAACGACGAACCGACACCGGGCGTTTTCTGGCTGGTCGGCGCGTTCGCGCGCGATCTACGCGACCGCAGCACGGGCCCGCTGCGCATCGAGCCCGAGACGTCGCTGGAGGTCGGCCTGGTGACCGCCGCCAAGCCGCAGCAACTGCGCCTCGGCTTCCACATGGCCTTGAACCGCCAGTCGCTGCTGCTCAACGTGCCGACAATCGACGACGAGGAGATCGTCGATACCGAGGCCTTCACCGGTGGCCGGCCGAGCACATGGCTGCCGCGGGCCGATGCCGGCATTGTCATCGACGATCTGGACCCCGGTTTCAGCATCGAGTACGACGAGGGCGCGGGACCCGTCATCGGTGGCGCGGGCGCCGGGTTGGCCATCGCCGTGGGGGCCATCGCAAGTCCGGATCTGGATGAAGGTCTGCCGCAGTTCACGCCGTTCACGCGCAGCGGAGGCACCTGGTCCCGCCAGCCGCACCCCGCTGCATGGGGCAAATACCGCCATACCGTGGCCCGCGCAGGCATCACGCGCGCCAACGCACGCGCCGTGTTCGCCACGGAACTGCCGCGCACGGGGCGCTGGCGATTGGAGTACCACATGCCGCAGGAAGGCGCTGGCCGCTCGTCCGGCTTCTCGGGCGGTGGCATCCAGATCCAGATCAGCCAAGGCGGGACGCGGATCGGCGACCAGGGCGCCTACGACCTCAAGCTGGTGATGGGCGACCAGGAACATCCGATCGAGTTCGACGGCGGTGTCGCCGGAGGCGGTTGGAACCGCCTCGGCGAGTTCGACATCACCGACCGCCACGTCCAGGTGGTGGTCGCAAACCAGGCCGAAACCGGCGATTCCGTAATCGCGGACGCCGTGCGATGGACCCTGGTGCAGGACGGCTGACACCTACCGCACGGCTTACAATCCCGCCTCAACGGCTTACGCAGAAGGAGGGATTCTTGTCGCGAATCCGCAACGGCCTGCTCGCCACCGGCTTGCTCGCCGGCCTGTCGTCGTGCACGGTGGAACAGGACGGGATCGCCGCCGATGCCCTCGCTGCCAACGACCGCGGCGTGGCGTTGATGGGGCAGTACGAGTACGCCGCCGCGGAGCAAGTGTTTGCCGATGTCGTGAGCCGCGAGCCCGAGTGGCTCGACGCCCGCGTCAACCTCGCCATCGCTACGCTGAACCGCCAGCAAGACGGCGACGAACACCTCGCCCTCGACATCCTAGGTGCGGTGCTCGCCGACGATGCTGATCACGCGCGGGCGCTCTACACCAGCGCGATCCTGCACCTTTATCTAGGTGAAGCGGAACTCGCCGCCACGTTGCTCGAGCGCGTAACCACGCTCGACCGCCAAGACGCCTATGCGGCCTACTTTCTCGGCCAGTCGCTGCTCCAGACCGGCGACTACGCCGGTGCAGCAGAGCGGTTCCTCGCGAGCATCGAACTCGACCCGTATCTGCGCAGCGCCTATTGGGCCGGATCCCAGGCGCTGCGCCGCGTCGAGCGCACGGACGAAGCCATGACGCTGCTGACCGAGTATCAGCGTTTCGAAGCCAATCCCGCAGCGCGCCTTGCCGGGTTCTCCTATGCGCGCATGGGGCCCAAGGCGCATGCGCAGGCGGCATCGGAGAGCACGCCCGAGCGGCTACCCAAACCGGAGGGGCCGCTTTTCGGCGAACCGTTGCGAATCGCGGATTGGAAGGGCGATGCGACGACGATCGGTAGCGTGGACATCGACCGCGACGGGGACCAGGACTTGGTGTTGACGGCCAGTGGCGCGCCCGCTGTCTTCCTCGGGGACGGCGCTGGTTCGTTCGTCCAGGCACCGGACCACCCGCTGTCGGCTGCAAGCGGCGCACGGGCGGCCCTTTGGGGCGACATCGACGACGACGGCCTTGTCGACGCGGTGCTGTGCGCGGACGACGGTGCCCACTACTGGCGTCAGACCGCGCCCGGCGCGTGGGCCGCGACCGAGACCCTGGCGCAGCCCTGTGCGGCGGGCGCGTTGGCCGATGCGGACCACGACGGCGACCTGGATGTGTTCGTCACCGGCGGAGCGGGCTTCGAACTCTTCAACAACAACCGCGACGGGTCCTTCCGGCGTTTGGCGGCAGAGCGCGGCTTGGCCGGCGCCGGGGGTCGGCAACTCGTGGTCGCCGACCTCGACAGCGACCGGGACCTCGACATCCTCGTCGTCAACGACGAGCCGCCGCACGACGTCTGGGAGAACGAACTCACCTGGGCCTACCGGCCCCTCGACGGGCTCGACGACCTGCGCGACACACCCCTGCGCGCGGTCACCGTCTTCGACGCGGACGCTGACGGTCACCGCGAGATCTACGGCCTCGGCAGCCAAGGCCTGCGCCGGTGGCGCTACGACGGCGTCGCCTGGTCGGCATCGGTGATCGACCTGGACCTACCCCGCAACGCCAATACCCTCGCCGGCGCGGACTTCGACGGCGATCAGCGGACCGATCTCCTAGTCGCCGGCGAGGACGGGGTCGCAGTCGTGGCCGCGGACATGGGCGGCATGCTCGCAAGCCTCGCGATCGCCGATCTGTCTGCCGCGACCATGGTCGGGCTCCAGCCGGGTGCCGGGCCGGCCGTCGTCGCCACGTCGGACCACGTCGCCGTCCTCCCACCCGGTCCGGGCCGCTATCCGTTCCTCGCACTCACCGTCACCGGACGCAGCGAGGCCGAACAGATGCGCTCCAACGGCTCCGGGATCGGCACCCTCGCCAAGGTGCGCGCCAACGGTCGCTGGACGGTATTCGACGCCCTGGACACGCACTCTGGTCCGGGTCAGAGCCTAGGGCCGCTCCTGGTCGGGCTCGGCGGCCACCACCAGGCGGACTTCGTCGCCCTCGATTGGACCGACGGGGTGACGCAGACCGAACTCGAGCTTGCGGCGGGCGCACATCACGTCATCGAGGAAACCCAACGCCAACTCGCAAGCTGCCCGGTGCTTTTCGCCTGGGACGGTGCCGAGTTCGCGTTCGTCTCCGACGTCCTCGGCGGTGCCGCCCTCGGTTATCTCGAGTCGGTGACCGAAGGCGGCGGACAGGGCCACTATGCCCCACCGCGACCCGTCGAGAGCTACCTGCTGGGCGCGGAGGCGCTGGTCGCGCGCGACGGCCGCTACCCGATCAAGCTTGCCGAACCGATGGAGGAGAACGTCTACCTGGACGCGGCCCGCCTGGTCGTCTATGACCTGCCGTCCGGCTGGGACATGGTCCTGGACGAGCGTCTCGCCATCGGGGGTGCCCCGGCGACGGGGGAGCCCATCTACTTCCGGCACGCCCTGAACCCCGTTCGAGTGGTCGACGGGCCGGGAACGGACGTCACGGCGCTCGCCACCGCCAAGGACCGCCGCGCACCGCCCCCCGGGGACCTTGACCACCGCTTCGTCGGCCTCCTAGCCGAAGACCAGCGTCTGACGCTGGAGTTCGATGCGCCACTGCCCGACGACGCCGTGCTCGTGGCCGACGGCTGGATCGAGTATCCCTATTCGCAGACCGTGTTCGCCGCCTGGCAGACCGGCTTGAGCTACCGCCCGCCGGACCTCGAGGCGCGCGGCGCGGACGGCGTCTGGCACATCGTGCAGGAGGCCCTCGGCTACCCCGCCGGCATGCCCCGGACGATGGCGTTCCCGCTACCCGAACTGCCGGAAGGCACGGACGCCCTGCGCATCACGTCCAACATGGAGATCTACTGGGACCGCATCCGCGTCGTGGTCGCCGAGCTACCCGACGACGTTCGCGTCGTCGAACTTGTGCCCGAGATTGCCACGGTGGCCCGAACCGGCTTCGCTAAGCGCACGACGGGCCCGCAGCGGCTGCCGCACTACGACTACGCTAACCGCTCGACCTACTGGGATGCCAAAGTGCCCCGGGGCTTCTACACCGCGCTCGGGGACGCCATGCCACTGGCGAGCAACGTGGACGGCGCGCTCGCCGTCTTCGGCAGCGGCGAGGAGATCCACCTGGAGTTCCCCGCCGTCCCGCCTGTCCCCGGCGGCGGCAAGCGCTACTACGCGGCCCGGTTCCACGGCTGGGCCAAGGACATGGATCCTTACACCGGTAACGGCCAGACCGTGGGTCCGTTGCCGACTCTCGACAACGCCACCGAACAGCAGATCGCGCGGCGCGACAAACTTCACGGGCGTCACAACGTGCGCTTCGAGGCAGGGCTCAATTGAGTGACGATCCACATCCAGGCCAGCGCCCCCGCCCGATGCCGGTGGTCGGACCCGGCATGCGCAAGCTACTGCTTGCGGTGCTCGCGCTCTTCGCGCTCTTGGTGGTGAACTCGGCGTACCTGGGCGCCGTCACGTTCCGCCAATGGCTTTCCGGCCTGAACCTGGAGGACCGCGTCTACCAGGCCATGTTCCTCGGCCACCTCGTCCTCGGCGTCGCCATCATCGCGCCGGTCCTGATCTACGGCGTCATGCACCTGCGCCGCGCCATCCACCGGCCCAACCGCCTCGCGGTGCGCCTTGGCCTGGTCCTCTTCGGCTGCGTCATCGTCCTGCTGGTGACCGGCATCGCCCTCACCCGCGGACTGCCGGCGATCGAACTGCGCGACCCGATGTTCCGTTCGATCGCCTACTGGACGCACATCGGCACCCCGGTGCTGGTCTGCTGGCTCTTCGTCCTGCATCGCCTCGCCGGACGGGCGATCCGCTGGTCGGTGGGCGCGGGCATCGGGGCCGTCGCCGTCGGCCTCGGGGCCTTGGGCTTGGCCCTGGCGGAAAGCGACCCTACCGACGCGCCCGAGACGGACTTCGCGCCGGCCCTCGCTCGCACGGCCACCGGGCGCCACATCGACCCCGAGCACTTCATGCGCGACGACGACTGCGCGACCTGCCATCCCGATGCCCATGCCGGCTGGCAATACAGTGCGCATCGGTTCGCGTCGTTCAACAACCCCGCGTACCTGTTCTCGGTCCGGAACACGCGCCAGAAGGTCCTCGCACGTGACGGCAACGTGCACGCGGCGCGGTTCTGCGCCGGCTGTCACGACCCCGTGCCCCTGTTCAGCGGGCGTTTCGACGACCCGGATTTCGACGACGTCCATGATCCGACCGCGCACGCCGGCATCGGCTGCGTGGCCTGCCACGCCATCGAAGCTTTGAACCCCGACGGCGACTACGGCAGCAGCGGTTTGAGTGTCCGCGGCAACGCCGACTACGTCATCGGCGAGCCGGAGCGCTATCCGTTCGCGCTCTCCGACAACGCGGTGGGGCGATGGATCAACGGGTTTCTGATCAAGGCCAACCCGGCGCTGCACAAGCGCACGTTCCTGAAGCCCCTGCACCGAAGCGCCGAATTCTGTGGCACCTGCCACAAGGTGCATCTGCCCGAGGCGCTGAACGACTACCGCTGGTTGCGCGGCCAGAACCACTACGACGCGTTCCTGTTGAGCGGCGTGTCGGGTCATGGGGTGACGAGCTTCTACTATCCCCCACAGGCCGAGATCAACTGCAACCGCTGCCACATGCCCCTCGAGGTGTCCGAGGACTTCGCGGCGCGACGCAACGACGAAAGCGGCGAACTGACCGTGCACAGCCATGCCTTCCCCGCCGCGAACACCGCGCTCGCCCACCTCCTCGGGCTGCCGGACGACGTCATCGAGGTCCACCGCGAGTTCCTCGAGGGGAGTCTGCGCGTGGACATCTTCGGGGTGCGCGAGGGTCGCGCCATCGACGGCGCGCTGACCGCCCCGCTGCGCCCCCGGCTGCCCGCGCTCGCTCCCGGCGGCGAGTACGTCTTCGACGTCGTGCTGCGCACCCTCACCCTCGGCCACCTATTCACGCAAGGCACGGCGGACTCGAACGAAGTGTGGCTCGAGGTGACCGTGACCAGCGGCGACCGCGTACTCGGCAAGAGCGGCGGGCGTCGTCCGGCGGACGGCGCTGTCGATCCCTGGTCGCACTTCGTCAACGCCTACGTGCTCGACCGCCGCGGCAACCGCATCGACCGCCGCAACGCCGAGGACATCTTCACGCCGCTCTACAACCACCAGATTCCGCCGGGCTCGGCGAGCGTCGCCCATTACCGGCTGAAACTCCCCGACGATCTCGACGCGCCGGTCGAGATCGCGGCAAAGCTGCACTACCGCAAGTTCGACACCATCTATACGCGCCTTTTCCAGGGCGATGCCTTCCAGGGCAACGACCTGCCGATCGTCACCATCGCCGAAGATCGCGTCGTGTTCCCGGCGTCGCCCCGCGCGGACGCCCCCGCGCCCGACATTCCGTTGTGGCAGCGCTGGAACGACTACGGCATCGGCCTCCTCGCCAAGCCCGACCGCGGCGCGCTTCGGCAGGCCGAAGCAGCCTTCGCCGAAGTCGCGGCCCTGGGGCGCGCCGACGGCGACCTCAACCTCGCCCGCGTGCTCATCCGCGAAGGCCGCCTCGACGAAGCAGCCACTGCCCTGCGACGGGCGTCCGAGGGCGGCGCGTACCCGTGGTCGGTGGCGTGGTTCGCCGCCGAGGTCGACCTGCAGAACGGCGAGTTCGACGCTGCGATCGAAGCTCTGACCGGGCTGGTCGAGACGCGTTTCACCGAGGCCCGCGCCCGCGGCTTCGACTTCTCGCGCGACTACAGGCTCCTGAACAAGCTCGGCAGCGCCCTCTTCGAGCGGGCGAAACTGGCCCGGTCCCAGGACGACGAGGCCGCTTGGCTCGAGGCCGCCGCCGAACGCCACCGACAGGCGCTCGCCCAGGATCCTGAGAACTTCACGGCCCACTATGCGTTGGCGCAGGTCCATGCCCGCCTTGGGAACGACGAACTCGCCACCCACCACCGCACGCAGCACGGCCGCTATCGCCCCGACGACAACGCGCTCGACCGGGCGAAGACGGCCGCGCGCCAGCGCGATCCGGCCGCCAACCACGCCGCAGAGGCGGTGGTGATTTACGATCTGCAGCGTCCGGGCGCATACGGCATCGCCGCGAAGCCGCCAGGCGACGCGCCTTGAGCGAGACGCCCCCGGGCGAGGGGGAAGCCCGCATTCGTCGCGCGCTCCTAGGCTCCTTGGCAGTTGTCGCCGCCGCGGTCGCATTGGGCATCGTGATCGTGGTGCTCGCGAGCCGCGACGAAGACGGCCCGGACGCGCCGGACGATCTTGCGCCGGCCGGACCGATCCTGCCTGTCGCACGGCCCGTCGCGGTTCCGAGAATCGGATTCACCGACGTCGCCCAAGAGGCGGGGATCGATTTCCAGCACGTCACCGGCGCCTACGGCGAACGGCTGCTGCCCGAGACCATGGGCGGCGGCGTCGCCTTCCTCGACCACGACAACGACGGCGACCAGGACCTGCTCCTCGTGGACTCTGGCGTTTGGCCATGGCGAGGTGAGGCGGCCGCGCAGCGGACGTTGCGCCTTTTCCGAAACCGCGGCGACGGTTTGTTCGACGAAGTCTCTGCTGAGGCCGGTCTGGACCAGTCTCTCTACGGCATGGGCGTCGCCGTGGGCGACTACGACGCCGATGGCCACGTCGACGTCTTCGTGACCGCCGTCGGGCGCAACCTGCTGTTGCGCAACCGCGGCGGGGGCGCCTTCGAGGACGTGACCGCGGGCACCGGCGTGGGCGGCGCCGAGGACGCCTGGAGCACGGGCGCCGCCTTCTTCGATGCGGACGGCGACGGCGACCTCGACCTCTTCGTCTGCAACTACGTGGGCTGGTCGCCCGACATCGACCGTGCCGTCGACTTCCGGTTGACCGGCATCGGCCGTGCCTACGGCCCGCCCACCGACTTCCCCGGCACCGACTCGTACCTCTATCGCAACGACGGCGGCGTCTTCACCGACGTCTCCGCGGACGCCGGCATCCAAGTCGCCAATCCGAGCACGGGCGCACCGGTCGGCAAGGGGCTGGCCGTGCTCCCGGTCGATCTCGACGACGACGGCCGCCTCGACCTCGTCGTCGCCAACGACACGGTGCGCAACTTCGTGTTCCACAACCAAGGCGGCGGTCGGTACCGTGAAGTCGGCATCGACACCGGCCTCGCCTTCGACAACACCGGCAGTGCCACCGGCGCCATGGGCGTCGACGCACTGCGCTACGAAGGCGGCGCGCTGCTCGGCGTCGCCATCGGCAATTTCGCCAACGAGATGTCCTCCTTCTACGTCACGCGCCCCGGCGAGAGCGTGTTCAGCGACGACGCCATCGTCGCCGGCATCGGCGCACCAAGCCGACGCGCCTTGACCTTCGGCCTCGCCTTCGTCGACGCGGACCTCGACGGCCGATTGGACCTCATCGCGGCCAACGGCCACGTCGAACCCGAGATCCAACGCGTCCAGGCGAGCCAGAGCTACGCCCAGCCCGCGCAGTTGTTCTGGAACTGCGGCCCCGACTGCCCCCGCCGCTTCGTCCTAGCCGACGACATCGGCGACCTCGCCACCCCACGCATCGGCCGCGGCCTCGCCTATGCCGACATCGACGGCGACGGCGACCTCGACCTCGCACTGACCCAGGCCGGCGGTCGATTCGCCCTGCTCCGCAACGACCAAAACCACGGCCACAGCTGGGCGCGCTTCACGCTGCGAGGAACCGGCGCCAATCCGAACGCCATCGGCGCCCGCATCACCGTGACCGCCGGCGGCCTCGAGCAAACCCGAACCGTCATGCCGACGCGCAGCTATCTCAGCCAAGTCGAACTCCCGGTAACCATCGGCGTCGGCGACGCCACCGTCGTCCAGCAAGTCGACATCACCTGGCCCGACGGAGTGCGCGACAGTTGGACGGGCCTGGCTATCAACGGCAGTCACGTGCTGGAGCGAGGGGGCCCGTAAACGCCCACGCCCGAGAGCGCAGCTACGGGGCGCCGAGGAACACGCCTCGCTCGCCCTCAGCGACACCAGGCGCAATGGCAGTTGGCGATTCCACTGGCCTTCTTGGAACCAAGCCCGCACAACAGAACATCGCCCTTTTCAGAGTCGCTGTGGGGTTGCCCACCCTTTGCCCGACCGCGCCAGGTGCCGCGGGACCGGCGCGCCGGACAAAGCGTGGACAACCCCGACGCCGGCGTCGTCCTTTTCGGCGGACGACGTGGAAGACCCGCCCGAGGCTGGCGCCGGCGAGCCTTGTCGCGGCTATCGGGCTCTTCTTAGCCCTACAGCAGAACATAGCCCATTTCTATTCGGGCGGATTGTAGGGGGTCGCCGCACGCGGTGGGGCGAGAGCCACACAGATCGAAAAGGGCGATGTTCGCGAGCGTTGCGGCAGGAGTGCGCACTCAAATCGGTCTCGCGGGCCCTACGACTGCAGTTCCACGAAGCTGCGGTACGCCCCGCCTTCGCGTTGACGGGGCGCCATGGCCAGCCCGCGAATGGGATGGCGTAACATCCGGACTCGACCCGGTCGGTCGAGGGACGATCAATGGCAGGAACACATCTGAACAATCTGAGCCGGCGCGACTTCGGCCGACTTTCCATGGTGGCGCTCGGTGGCGCGCTGGCCGGCACTTCGCGGGCGGAATCCGACGAACGGTCGGAAATGCCTCGGATCGCCGGGACAGTGGCTCCCGGATTCGAGCGGGTCAGGGACGCCTTTGCGGCCAACTTCGAACACAACGGCGAGGTCGGCGCTGCCTGCAGCGTGTATCACCGCGGCGAGAAGGTGGTGGATCTCTGGGGCGGCGTGGCCGACCAGAAGAGCGGCCGCCCATGGGTCGAGGACAGCATTGTCTTGGTGTTCTCAAGCACCAAAGGGGCGACCGCGATCTGTGCAAACCTCCTGGTCCAGCGCGGCGAGCTCGACCTCGACGCCCCGGTCGCCCAGTATTGGCCGGAGTTCGCCGCCGCGGGCAAGCAGGACATCCCGGTGCGCTTCCTGCTGTCCCACCAAGTCGGGCTCCCCGTCCTCGACAAGCCACTTGCGATCGAGGATTTCCTCGCGTGGGAGCCGCCCGTGAATGCGCTCGCGGCGCAGACCCCGGTGTGGGAGCCGGGCACCACGCACGGCTACCACGCCATGACCTACGGCTGGCTCGTCGGCGAGGTCGTCCGCAGGGTCAGCGGCAAGAGTCTCGGGACGTTCTTCGCAGACGAGGTCGCGGGCCCCTTGGGCCTCGACTTCTGGATCGGCCTACCGGCGAGCGAGGAGAGCCGGGTGAGCCCGATGATCAACATCGACCTTGAAGATCCCGATATCGAGCCGAAGGGGGAGCGGGCGCGCGAGATGCTTGAGGCGGCCACAGACGCGGACTCCTACCTCACCCGGGAACAGACCACGACGCCACTCGATACGAGCACTCGCGAGTTCCTCGCCGCGCAACTCCCGGCAGCGAACGGCGTCACCGATGCGCGCTCGCTGGCCTGCATGTACGCCTCGTTGATTGGCGACGGGGTCGACGGCGTGCGGCTGTTCACCGACGAGACGGTCAGACTCGCATCCGCGGTGCAGTCAGACGGCCCCGACGAGGTGGTGGGCGTTCACAGCCGTTTCGGCGCCGGCTTCTCTCTGTATTCGGAAGGCTCGCACATGATTCAGGATGGCGCGTTCGGCCATGGGGGCGCCGGCGGCTCGATCGGCTTTGCCGATCCGAAGGCCGACATCGGTTTCGGCTACGTCATGAACAAGATGCAGATGGTCAGCCACGACGATCCGCGCACGGTCAGCTTGGCCCAGGCGGTCCACGACTCGCTGGGCGCCTGACAGCAGGGCGTTGTTCACTAGCATCGACGGAAAGGTCGCCGTTCTCATGGGCGCCGCCACCCGCGAGGGGAATCCGACCCGCTGCTAGACTGGCGGCAAAAGGGGACACCGGGAAAGAGCATGCGTTTCGGGTTTTGGCCAAGTCCGTGGTTGCCGTACACGCAGGCAATCGAGCTTTGTACCCATGCCGAAGCAACCGGATGGGACGGTGTCTGGGTCGCCGACCACTTCATGGCTGCGGGGCGCACGCCGATGCCCTTCCCGGAGGCGTGGACCACCTTGTCGGCGATCGCTGCACGCGTACCGCGGGTACGGGTTGGCACGATGGTGACCGGCAATACCTACCGGCACCCCGCCGTGCTCGCGAAGATGGCGGCGACGTTGGACCACATCACGGGCGGCCGGGTGGTGCTCGGCCTGGGCGCCGGCTGGCAGGAGAACGAGCATCGCCAATACGGCATCGAATTCAGCGACGTGCCCGGCCGCCTGGCCCGGCTCGACGAAGCGTGTCAAGTCATCAAGTCCCTCTACTCCCAGCCCGTCAGCAACTTCGCTGGACGCCACTACCAGCTCACCGAAGCGACGCTCGATCCGAAGCCGGTGCAGCGGCCACTCCCGCTCTTGATCGGCGGTGGGGGCGAAAAGGTCACCCTGAAGATCACCGCGAAGTACGCCGACGAATGGAACCACTGGGGCGATCCCGCCACGATGGCTCAGAAGGGGGCGATCCTCGACGCGCATTGCGCGGCGGTGGGGCGCGATCCGGCGGAGATTCAGCGCTCGGCGGCTATCCTGCTGTTCATCGGTCGAACCAAGGCCGAAGCGGACGCGCGTTGGGCCGCGTACTCCGGCGGCAACGAGCCACCCCCCTCGCCGGGCCGGATCATCGTCGGCTCGCCGGCGGAGTTGCGAGACACCGTCGCCGAGTTCGAGGAAGTCGGCGTCGACGAGATCATCGTGACCGATGCAACGCTCGGCGAGCACGCGGAGAAGTTCCAGGCAATGGATCTCCTGGTGCGCGAGGTGGCTGGTCGCTAGGACGCAGGCCCCGGCTTGGGCGCCAGTCACCGATACCGGCGGGTGCCGCGCGGCGCTACGAGGGCGGCAGCATCACACGAACAGGTACGCGCGCAGCGTCCCGGCGGTGCGCGGTCTACTGTTGCCGCTCACGCGTCGACCACCGCAACAGTCCGCGAAGGTCAGCCCCCCGGCACCTCGGCCGGATCCACCAGCCCGATCCGCCGCCAGCCCTTCGACAGCAGCCACGTCCGCGGCGACGCCACTTCGGGCTCGCGGTTCGCGTCCGCGTACCGGCCCAGCGGCGGACCGCGGCCCTTCCAGCCGTCGAACCACAGCCCCGAACTCGCGCCGTCCAGCACCACCGGCGGAATCCGGCGGCGGCGCTGCCGGTAGTGCTTGCGCGCGTTCAGGAGAACGTACGCCAGCGCACGACGCACCTCCGTCGGCGTGCGCTTCAGCACGTGGTGGAAGCGCCCCGCCAGAACGCGCCCCTTGCGCCCGAACACCCGATTCACGCAGCGCGCGAATCGCGCCGCCAGGCTCTTCATGCCGTTCGCGAGACGCCGCGCCCCCGCCGCCTCGATCAGGAAGTGCGCGTGGTCGTCCTGCACCGAGTAGTGCGCCACCCGGAACCCGGGACGGTTCCTGCACTGGCGCAGCGTCTCCCGGAAGGCGCGCACGAAGCGCCCCCGGCGCAGCGGCGGCACGTCGTCGAGCACGCGCAGCGTGACCAGCACCGGGCAGCGCCCGGGGATGGCGCCGCGGCTGCGGTGCGCCACCCGCGAGCGGCGCTTGCGCGGACGTCCGGCGCCGGGCCGCGCGCCGCCGCGGCCGGCGGGCCTGAACTCGAGGCTGGTCTGCCGTGGCCGCCGGCGCCGTCGGACCTGCCGCGGCTTCCGCTTTCCGGTGTTCGGGGGACGACGTTTCCCTTGCACGAGGCGTCACCGTGGTGGGTACTGCATTCGGGGAACAGCCTACTCCCAACTACTGTATATGTCAACAGTATTCTGGTGCATTGCCGGAGAAGTCGACGGAGTTCGCCCCCCGCACCCGAACATCGCCCTTTTCATGCACTCTATCCGATAACGCGCTGCGAACGGCCCGGTCGGGCTTGCTCTGCCATGGCCCCGTGCGCCGGACTTGAAACGAGCGATGTCCTGGAGGCTGTGCGTGGACAGCCCCGGCACGGCCGAACCGTACAAGACCTCGTGGCAACAGGCCCGAGGGAGCCCTCGCCAGGCCTTGCCGGCCGAACAATGACGACGCCGCCGAAGGGGTTGTCCACGCTTTGTCCATCGCGCCGGTCCTGCGGTACCTGGCGCGGCTCGGCAAAGGGTGGGCAACCCCGCACCGACGCGGAAAAGGGCGATGTTCTGCTGGCGTGTGCGTGGACAGCCCCTGCACGGCCGAACCGTGCAAGACCTCGTGGCAACAGGCCCGAAGGCGCGCTCTCCCGGCCTCGCCAGCTGAAACGGTGACGGCGACGCCGAAGGGGTTGTCCACGCTTTGTCCATCGCGCCGGTCCTGCGGTACCTGGCGCGGCTGGGCAAAGGGTGGGCAACCCCACACCGACGCTGAAAAGGGCGATGTTCTGTATGAAGCGCGGGTTGTGTTCAACAGCTCTGTGGTGCGCGGCGTTTTCACCGCGCCTTGCGCAGGATGTGATAGCGGTTGACTGGCAGCGGCCCGAACTGCCGCTCAACGCCGTCGGGCCAGCGTAGCGTGACGCGGCGTGGTTCGTTGGCTGGTCCCAGCCCGAAGACCACGCGGGGGTCGTGGGCCGATGCGTAGCTGCCGTCGGTGCGTACCCGGCTCGGCCCGATCCCGGGCCGGTCGATCCAGACCCGGGCGCCGATCGGCGGGCTCGTGCCCGCATCGACGACCACACCTAGCCATGAGGCCCTCGGCGTGTCGTTGCGGTAGAGCCGCGCCCGCGAGTAATTGTTGGCGACGACCATGTCGATGTCGCCGTCGTTGTCGAGGTCGCCGAACGCGGTGCCGCGGCTCGCGTGCTCGAGCGCGAACGCCGGACCACCGGCCGTGCGGCGGTATCGGCTGGCGTCGTTCAGCCAAAGCTGGTTGCGCTGGCGTAGGGGCGGGCCGTCGGACGCGGCCAGCTGGCCGGGGACGAAGCGGACGGTGCCGTTGGCGGCGAAGAGGTCGAGGTCGCCGTCGTTGTCGACATCCACCCAGCCGGTGCCGAACCCCGTGAAGGCGAGGCTCCCGGCGGCTGCGCCCGCGATGTCGGTCCGATCCTCGAACGTGCCCTGGCCGTCGTTGACGTAGAGCGTATTGGTCTCACCCGTGTCGTGGGTGAGGAACAGGTCGCTGTCGCCGTCGGCGTCGAAATCGCCCGCCGTCACGCCCATGCTGGCCTCGGCGCTCCCGGCACTGTTCACCGCCGCGCCGGCGCTTAGCCCCGCGTCCGTGAAGCGGCCCGCGCCGTCGTTGATCCACAGCAGGTTGGCGCTGCCGTCGTTGGCGACGTAGAAGTCGACCTGGCCGTCGTCGTCGAAGTCATCGGCGATCACGCCCATGCCGGCGGCGCGCGCGACGTCGATCCCGGCGGCGACGGTGACGTCCTGGAACCGGCCGCCGCCAAGATTGCGGTAGAGGCGATCGCCCACGCCGGGGAACAGTGAAGGCGGACAGTAGCTCCGCTGGCCGGCGACATGGCAGGGCTTGGCGGTGTCGATCGCGAAATCCAGGTAGTTCGCGACATAGAGGTCGAGCAGTCCGTCGCCGTCGACGTCCGCGAAACTCGCGCTGATGGACCAGCGCTCGCCGGCGATGCCGGAGTCGGCGGTTGCGTTGCGGAAACGGCCGTCACCGAGATTGAGCCATAGCTCGTTGGCCCCGTAGTTGGCGACGAAGACATCCATGTCGCCGTCGTTGTCGACGTCGGCGGTGGCGATGCCCATGCCGTACCGGGTGGCCGCGATGCCCGCCTTCTCGGTGACGTCCTCGAAAGCAAGCTCGCCCATGTTGCGGAACAGCCGGTCGCTCGGTAACTCGGCCGTGGCGCGCCCGACGAGCGGGCCGCCCTGGACCAGCCAGATGTCCATGCGTCCGTCGCCGTCGTAGTCGAGGATCCCCACGCCGGCGCCGATGATCTCCAGCGTCCATAGCTCGCCTGTCATGCCGCTTGCGTGGGTGAAGTCGAGGCCCGCCTCAACGGTGGCATCCACAAAACGCCCGCCCGCGCTGCCGCCGAAACCCCATCCCAGCGCGGCGAACAGCAATGCCCGCGCGGAACCGCTCAAGGCTGTCGGCGCAGTTCCCATGTCTCGCCGCCCGCGAAGTCGCCAAAGACCTGCTCGACGCCGCCCGGGAAGCGCACCGCGACGTCCGTCACCGCCGCGTGATCGCCGAGACCGAAGTGGACTCGCGGGTCGTTCGATGCGAAGTAGCTGGCCGCCGGCTGCACGTCGCGGTGTACTCGCCGCCCGCCGATGCTGACCGACACGGTCGCACCATGCGCGTCGCGCCCGGATGCGGTCAACACCCGGAAGCGCACCCAGTTGCCGCGCGCCACGCGGTTCATCAACAGGTAGGCCGGACCGTCGCGATTGACGACGAGCATGTCGAGCCCGCCATCGTCGTCGACATCCCCGACGGCGACGCCGCGGCTGGTGTGGACGAGGGGCTCCGCTACGCCGCCGCCCATGGCCTCAAGCCGGAATGCGCCGTCCCGACGACCGCGGTACAGCACGTTCGGCTCCGCGAAGGGATCCGGCACGGCGGCCGGGTCGCCGTCCACCTTGCCGTTGGCCTCGTAGAGGTCGAGGACGCCGTCGTTGTCGAAATCGGTCAAGGCGACCCCGAATCGTGTGTGCCGCCCGCTGACGGCACCCAGACCGACGGCGGCCGTCTGATCCGAGAACCAGGCGCCCTCGTTGCGGAAGAAGGAATCCGTCTCGCCCTCGAAGTTCACGACCAGGAGATCGCTGTCGCCGTCGTCGTCTACGTCCGCCGCGGCCACGCCCATGCCCGCCTTGGCCACGCCGTGCTCGTCCACTGCCGAGCCCCAGTCCGCGGCGCGCTCGTCGAAGCGCAAGCCGCCACGGTTCATCCAGAGCTGGTTGACGTTGCGATCGTTGGCGACGAAGACGTCGATCCCGCCGTCGCGGTCGAAGTCCGCGCCAACGATGCCAAGCCCGTTGCCGTAGGCCGCGGCCAGACCGGCTTCGACACTCACGTCCGTGAACGTGCCGTCGCCGTTGTTCCGAAACAGCTTGTCGGGTGCCGGCGCGGCGTAGGTGGTGGGCGCGCAGTACGTCGGGGCGCCGCGGTAGTAGCAGTCGCGTTCCAGGGCGGGCGACCAGTTGATGTAGTTCACCACGAAGAGGTCGAGATCCCCGTCGGCGTCCAGATCGAGGAACGCCGCCGCGCTACCCCAGCCCGGATCGGCCACGCCGGCGTCCCCGGCGACGTTGACGAACCGGCCGTCGCCATCGTTGCGCAGTAGCGCATTCGGGCCCGTGTTGGTCACGTAGAGGTCGATGTCGCCGTCGTTGTCGTAGTCTCCGGCCGCGACGCCCATGCCATAGCCGGCGTCAGCGCCGTCGCCGATGTCAAGGGCGTCCTCGAAAACGCCGTCGCCGCGGTTCAGGTACAGCCTGTTGCCCGGTGCCGATTGCTCGCCGCGCGCCGGAAGTCGGCCGCTCTGCACGAGGTAGGCGTCGAGGTCGCCGTCGCCGTCCACGTCGACCAGCGCCGCGCCTCCGCCGACAATGTCCGGCAGCATCGGTGTGCCGTCGAAGCCGGATTCATGCCGGAAATCGATGCCGCGCAGAGGCGCCTCTTCGACGAACCAGGGTCCGTCGCCGCCGCAACCGGCGAGCACCAATGCCGCCAGGAGGGCGGTTGTACGTGCGTTCACGACGTGTCCGTGTCCAACTCCGCCAACCGGTCGCGAGCGGCAGCCACGTCGTCGGGGTGCGTGCCTAGGTCGTCCGCCCGGTCCAATGCGGCGCGGGCCTGCGCGTAATGTCCCTCCTCGGCGAGGGCCCGCCCCAGGAACACGTGCCCCCTAGTGAACGCCGGATCGAGTTCCACAGCGCGTTGCAGGAGTTCGATGGCGATCGACCAGCGCCCCCGCGAGCCCGCGATCATCGCCGCGTGGTGGAAGGCCGAAGTCGCCTCGCCCAACGGCACCATGGCTTCAAGGCTCTCCCGCGCCGCGGCCAACTGGCCTTCGTGCATCAGCAGCATGGCCCGGCGCTCGTATGCGATCGCGAGCCCGGGATCGAGTTCGGCGGCCCGGGCAAAGTGCTCGACCGCCAACGTCGGCTGGCCAGTTTCCTCGAAAAGGCTCGCGATGTTGAAATGGAACAGGGCGTAGTCTGGGTGGGTCGCCAAGCCGTCCCGGAGTACGTCGATCGCCTGTCGGGGCCGGCCCGTGCGCTGGTAGGCGATGCTCAGGTTGTTGAGCAAGGTCCGGTCGTCCGGGCGCGACTCGCGCAGCGACTCCAGCATCGAGGCGGCCCGATGGGCATCGCCGCGTTGCAAGATGGTCTCGGCGAGGCCGAGCCGGCCGTGGAAACCGCGCACATGGTCTTCCGTGGCCTCGCGGCGCACGTCCCGCCATTGCAGGGGCAGTGCATCCTTGCCGCGTGCGGTCGCGGCGGCCGCATCGCTCGTGCGACCGGCGGCGCGGTAGGCAAGGCCAAGCAGGCGATGGAGCTGGGGATGGTCGTAACGGGCGAGCAAGGGCTCGAGCGTGGCGATCGCCTCGTCCGCGCGTTGCTGCCGGACGAGCACGCGGGCGAGCCCGGCCGTGGCCGCAACCTCGGCGTCCCCGCGCGCCGCCAGTTCGAGCGCCCTTTCAAACGCGGCCGCGGCGTCGACGAGGCGGTCCAGGTCCAGGAGCCAGGTCCCCCGTTGCAGCCAGGCCGGCGCATGGGCTGCGTCGATAACGATCGCCGCGTCCATCGCTCGCACCGCCTCGTTCAAGTCACCGCCTGACGCCACTGCGAACGCGCGCAGGTACGGCCAGAGAAACTCCTGCCCTTCGAGAGCCTGCGCCTGCGCGTAGGTGGCGGCCGCGGCTTCGGTGAATCCGTGGGCGTCGTAGGCCAAGCCGAGGCGCCCGCGCATAGGGCCGGAATCCGGGAACTCGAGCACCGAGGCGTAGAGTTCCTCGAGGTAATCGGCAAGCTCGGCCTCGTCGCTGTCGAAACCAACCGCGACCGGGGAGCCGACCTCCTCGGCACAGCCGAAGAGCACAAGCACAAACAACATGACAGCGAGCGCGCGCAAGACGACCTACATGCCAGTCGCAAAGAGGCTGGCATCGTATCGCGAACTGAAGCACGACCGTCCGTAACCCGGCGTCCAGAAAGGGTACTTGGCGCGCAACCGCTACGCTGTTACTTTCCGTGCACGGGAGGTTCCGCTGCTGGCGGCGGGCCATCAGCGCGACGGTAGGGGGTTGGGTTTGAAAACGACGGTAGTCCGCCACCGCCTCTCTGCGTGCATCGCCGGCCAATGACCGACCACGCGGACGACGCCGCGAACCGTGCTCGCGCCCGGGCCCTCCCCATGTTCAACGAAGGCGTGATCCCGCCGGAGCGGGACCGCGCGCTCGCATCCGACGACAGCGGTTTCCTCGACGTGATGCGCCTGCTGTTGCGCTCGTGGCCGTACATCCGGCCGCAGTTGCTCGGGCACTGGTGGTATCCGGGGCCAGACGGCGGCGTTCGGCCCGAGGTCGCCGACTTGGTCAGCGGCGAGGGCTACCAGTTCGGGTACGCCCCGTTCCTTGTCGGGGCGGTTGCCCTGCTCGGCCCGCTGTCCGGTTGGATCCCGGCCACCATGGACTGGCCGATGGCGCTCTTGTACGTACCCGCCATTGCCATGGTGCTCTCGATGTGCCTCATGTCGCTCACCGGCGGGCGTTTGCAGATGATCGGCACCGTCGGCGTGCTGCTCTCCGGCATTGGCATCAACGTCGCCGGCGGCTTCTTCATCGAGGGTATGGCATCCACCCTTTTCGGCGTCATGGTCACCGTCGCCAGCATCATCGGCTGGACGCTGCAGTTCCGGTTGACAGGCGGACAGATCGAGTTCCGCGCCCGCGTCGGCACCCACCTGGTGTATTTCTACGCAATCAACTTTCTGCAGCGAGGGATCAACCTGGTCGTCGGCTTGATTACCGCGGACCTGCTCAACCAGAGCCTGCTACAGGCCGAGCCCCTGGCGCCCGGTCTGGCACAGTTGCTCGGCGTCCCGGAACTTGCCGCTGGGAACATCGACGAATTGACGGACGACCAGCGACGCGAGTTGATCTGGTCGTACGTGTTTGTGGTCCTAGCCTCGTTCGGGCTGCAATTTCCCCTGCGGGTGTTCAACCCCTACTACAACATGTGGATCATGCAGCGTATCAACCAGGATCTGCGGATCGCCCTCATCTCCCGTTGGCATCAGTTGTCGCTGAGCTACCACAGCGAGCACCGCACGGGCGACTCCATCTTCCGCATCTATCAGGATAGCGCCATGGTGACCGCGGTCGTCGGGCACATGATCGGCATGACCCTGGCCATGATGAGTTACTACACCTGCGTCGTGCTCGTCACCATCCTCAATCCGTGGCTCGGCCTCGCCGCGGGCGTGCTGGTCGCACCAGCACTGCTGTGGGCAGGCTGGGCGATGCCCCGCATGCGAGTACGTGCGCTGGTCTACCGGGAGGCCACATCCGACGTCACGTCAACCATCCAGGAGAGTTTCTCGTCGATCAAGCTCATCAAGGCCTTCGGGACGGCCGGACGCGCCCAACAAAGGCTGGAGGCTGACTCAGTGGTCGCCTTCAACGCCGCCTTCCGTGTCAAGAACCTGATCGCCATCGTCACCATTGTCATGTACACCGTCGCAGCGGTCTTCATGGCGGGGGGCACGTCCTTCATGGCGTGGTGGGCCTACCAAGGCGAACCCGCCTGGTTCGTCGAACTCCTGGCTCTCGTCGGCTTGAGCTTCGTGGTCTGGAACCTGGCGAGCTTCTCGTGGACACGCGATCAGTTCCATGAGTCGAGCGGTGACATCCGCAAGCTCCTGCGCGACTGGATGACGGCGCAGGACCTCGGCATGGGGCTTCGCCGTGTCTTCGACATTCTGGACATCGAGCCGGACGTCATGGACCGTCCGGACGCTAAAGACTTCGGCGGGCTGAGCCGCGAGATCCGGTTCGAGAAGGTGAGTTTCGCGTACGAGGCCAGCCGACCCGTGCTCAGCGACGTGAGCTTCGCGGCCGAGCCCGGTTCGATCACCGCCATCATTGGGCCGACGGGCTCCGGCAAGAGCACGCTTATGGCGCTGTTGCTGCGGCTCTTCGACCCGGACACCGGCCGCGTCACCATCGACGGAGACGACCTGCGCGACTACCGCATTGCCAGCCTGCGTGCGGCCATCGCCATCGCCCTCCAGGAGAACGTGCTGTTCGCCATGTCCGTCCGCGACAACATCCGCTACGTGGCACCGGCGGCCTCGGAGGATCAGGTTCGCACCGCCATTCGCGTTGCCGCCATGGACGACTACGTCGACGGTTTGCCGAACGGCATCGACACCGTTCTCTCGGACCGCGGAGGCAAGCTCTCCACGGGCCAGCGCCAGCGCCTGTCCATCGCCCGAGCCGTCGTTCGCGACACGCCCATACTCGTGCTCGACGAACCCACGGCCGCGCTCGACGCCGCCACCGAGCATCGCGTGATGCAAAACCTCGCGGGTTGGGCGGGCGGTGCCGATGGCCGGGACGGCCGGGCGATCTTCCTGATCACCCACCGAATCTCGACGATCCGGCGGGCGGACAACATCCTCTATCTCGACGGCGGGCGCATCGTCGAAAGCGGGAGCCACGATGCGCTCATGAGCCTGGAAGGTGGCCGCTACCGTGGCTTCGTTGAAGCCGAGTCCACGCTAACCGATACCAGCAGGAGCCTGACGGCATGATCCTCCAAGGGCCTTAGGCGTGGCGGAATCCGCGATCAATACACGACGAGGTCGGCGACGCCAGGCGTTGCGCGACCTCGATGCGCGCGCCAGCGGCCTCGACACGAGCACACGGATCAGTAACGCCGAGGCGTTCGCTATCATCCTGCGCGCCGCCGGCTACATCCGCTTCTTCTTCTGGCGCTACCTCATCAAGTTCGCCATGAAACTCGGTGCCTACGCGATCGCCCTAGGACTGTTGCCGTGGCCCGCGAAGATGCTGACCGATCACGTCATCCTCGGCAGGCCCATCGAGGACGCGCAGGGCTACCCGCCCTATTGGGAACCCGTGATCGACCTGGTGCAAGGCTGGTCGCCGTTCGAGATCCTGGTTTTCCTGGCCATCTTGGGCGTATCCCTGGTCGTGCTGATCGGGCGGTACATCACGGGCTACGACGACGGTGTTGAAGCAGGGCTCGCCGAAGGCCACGACTACGCCACTCGCGTGGAGAACCAGATCCACGGTGGCGGCGCGGTGTTCGGGGGCATTTGGGGTTACGTCGAATTCAAGGTGAACTCTCGTCTCACGCAGGCCCTGAACCACATGTTGCGGGCCCAGCTTTTCAGCCGCATCGGCGCGTTGTCGATGACGCAGCTCGAAGAGCAGCGCATCGGCGACTCGATATACCGCGTTATGTACGACGCACCGCAGGTCCAAGAAATCTTCTACGAGACCACGCACACGCCGATCATGTCGACGTTGCTCTACATCCAGGCCGGCATCACCTTGCTCGCCACCTATCCGACCATGCCCCAGGTCTTCTGGCTGTCGATGAGCCTGTTTTTCGGCGTGGTGATCGGCACAAGCCTGTTCTCCTCCATGGTCCGGCGCCGCGGCCAAGCGGCCCGCGCTGCGGGCTCGCTCACCACCGGGACCATCGAGGAGGGCATGGACAACGTGCTCGCAGTGCAGGGCCTCGGCGCCAACGCCACGGAACGGGACCGCTTCGATGGCGACAGCAAGGAGTCGTTCCGCCGCTTCCGGGGTGTGGCCCTGATGTGGATGCTGATTCCCAGGGTTTGGGAGTTCATCACGGAAGTGCTGCAAATGGTGTTCCTCGTCTACCTGATCAACCTCATCATCGACGGCGTAATGACACCGGGCGATTTCGCCGCGATGTTCGTCTTCTGGGGCTACCTGATCGGGCCGGCCCGTTCCCTCGGCATCCTCTGGATCCGCTTCCAAGACAACGTCGCGGGCATGCGCCGCGTGTTCGCGATGATGGACCTTCCGGCCGAGGGCGACCTCGGTCGAACTCGCCTGCCGCCTGTGCGCGAGGGTGTCTCGATGCGCGGTGCCGGCCTCGTCTACCCGGACGGCCGGCGAGCCGTGACCGACGTCGACCTCGATGCCCGCGTTGGCGAGATCGTCGCCTTCTGCGGTCCGACCGGCGCCGGCAAGACCAGCCTCGCCTACCTGATTCCCCGCTACCACGCCGCCACGGAAGGCGTCATCAGGATCGACGGGCATCCCGTCAACGACCTGACCCTCGAGAGTCTCCGCGAGCAGGTGACCTACGTTTTCCAGGAGACGCAATTGTTCTCCGACTCGATCCTCGACAACATCCGCTACGGCAAGCCGGGGGCGAGCATGGCGCAGGTTGAGGAGGTCGCAAGGACCGCGGGCATCCACGACTTCATCGCCTCGCTCCCGGACGGCTACGACACCAAGCTCGGCGGCGCTGCGGCGAGCAAGCTGTCCGTCGGGCAGAAGCAGCGCATCTCCATCGCCCGCGGCCTCCTGCGCGATTCGCGCATCCTGATCCTGGACGAACCGACCTCCGCCCTCGACCCGGAGACGGAGCAGTACCTCGTCCAATCCCTGCACGAGGCGGCCAAGGACCGTCTGGTCATCATCATCGCCCACCGGCTCTCCACCATCGCCCACGCCGACAGAATCGTCTTCCTCGAGGACGGCCGGGTCATGGAACAGGGCAGCCACGACGAACTCATGACGAACCCGGACGGCCACTACCGCCGTTTCGTGGAACTGCAGACCACCGCCGCCGCCTGAGGCGTCGGCGGTCGGGCCTTCATTCGCCGCATGCCGGACTTCGACACCGACCTCGCCGCCAACCGCGCCCGGATCCGCGCCGTGCCGATGTTCTGGGACGGACCGATCCCGCCAGAGCGGGACCGCCGGGTCGAGGACGACGACAAGAGCTTCAGCGAAGTCCTGCTGCTCTTCCTGCGATCATGGCCGTACATCCGCCCGCAGTTCCTCGGCCGCTGGCTGATCCCGGGCGAAGGCATCGCGCCGCAGGTCGCGGAGACGGTCAGCGGCGGCGGCTACCAGTTCACCTATGCGCCGTTCCTGGTCGCGGCCATGGCGATTGCCGGCCCGTTGCTCGGCGCCGTGCCAGCGACCATGGCGTGGCCCATGAGCCTCCTCTACCCGCCCGTCGCCGCACTGGTGCTTTCGATGTTCGCCCTCGCGTTCACCACCGGTCGCCGGCAGATGGTCGCCACCGTCGCCCTCGTGCTGTCCGGGCTCGGCACCAACATCTCCGCAACCTTCTTCATCGACGGCTACGCCGACAGCTTCTACGCGGCCGGCGTCACGATCGCCGCCATCGTCGGCTGGATGTGCCAATTCCGTATCGACCGAGGGCGAATCCGTGTGCGCATCCGGGTCGGCACGCACTTGGTCTACTTCTACGCGATCAATTTCACCCAGCGCTTCATCGCGCTGACGCTCGGCGTAATCCTCGCCGACCTCCTGAACCAGAACATCCTTCAGAACGAGCCGATCGCGCCGGGACTCGCCGATCTCTTCGGCATCCCCGAGTGGGCGCAGGGGGCGATCGCCGAGCTTTCCGACGACCAACGTCGCGAACTCGTCTGGCTCTACGTGAAGCTCGCCCTCGGCGCCCACCTCGCGCAACTGCCGCTCAGGATCATCAATCCCTACTACCACATGTGGATCATGCAGCGGATCAACCAAGACCTTCGCCTGGCGCTGCTGGAACGCTGGCACCAACTGTCGCTGAGCTACCACAGCGACCACCGCACGGGCGACTCCATCTTCCGCATCTACCAGGACAGCGCCCAGGTCACGGCGGTGATCGGCCGGCTGATCACGCTGACGCTGGCGACGATGAGCTACTTCTCGTGCGTGACGCTGGTGACGTTGCTGAACCCCTGGCTCGGGCTGGTCACCGCCCTCTTGATTCCGCCAGCGCTCTTCTGGGCGCGCTGGTCGATGCCCAGGATGCGCACCCGCTCGCTGGTCTATCGCGCTGCCGCATCGGATGTGACATCGCGAATCCAGGAGGCGTTCGGCGCGATCCGGCTGATCAAGGCGTTCGGGACGGCCGACCGGGCGCAACGCGACTTCGAAGAAGACTCGGTGATCGCCTTCAACGCGTCGTACCGCATGCGCATGCTGACGGCGATCATCACCATCATCATGTTCACCGTCGGCGCCTCGTTCATGATCGGCGGCGAGTTCCTGATGGCGATGTGGGCGTTCCGGGGCGACTCGGCGTTCGCGCTCGAGTTGATCGGCCTCGTCGGCGTCAGCTTCGTCGCCTGGAACCTCGCGAGCTTCAACTGGACCAAGGCGCAGTACGCGGAGGCGACCACCGACATCCGCGGCATCCTGCGCAACTGGTTGACGGCGCAGGACATGGCCATGGGCCTGCGCCGCGTCTTCGACATTCTCGACATCGAGCCTGACGTCCAAGACAAGGCGGACGCCGTGCCGATGACCGCCTTCGACGACGAGATCCGCTACCACGATGTGCGCTTCGCCTACGAGCCTGGCCGGCCGGTCCTCGACGGGGTCAGCTTCGCAGCCAGGCCCGGCACGATCACCGCGATCATCGGCCCCACCGGCTCCGGCAAGAGCACGCTGATGACGCTCCTGCTCCGGCTCTACGACCCGGACGGCGGCGCGATCACCGTCGACGGCAGGGATCTGCGCGACTACCAGGTCGACACGGTCCGCCACAACATCGCCATCGCCCTGCAGGAGAACGTGCTATTCGCGATGTCCGTGCGCGACAACATCCGCTACGCCATGGCGAGCGGCGCCGACGCGGACGACGCGCAGATTCTCGAGGCCATCCGGATCGCCGGCATGGACGACTACGTCGATGGACTACCCGACGGTCTCGACACCGTGCTGTCGGACCGCGGCGGCAAGCTCTCCACCGGGCAGCGGCAACGGCTCTCCATCGCCCGCGCGGTGGTTCGCGACACGCCGATCCTGGTGCTCGACGAACCCACGGCGGCGCTGGATGCGGCCACGGAGCACCGGGTGATGACCAATCTCGCCGAATGGGCCGGGACGCGTGGTGACGGCGCGGGCGGACGCGCCATCTTCCTGATCACGCACCGGATCTCGACCATTCAGCGCGCCGACAACATCCTCTATCTCGACGGCGGCCGGATCGTCGAGAGCGGCAGCCACGAGACCCTGATGCGCCTTGCCGACGGCCGCTACCGCGCCTTCGTCGAGGCGGAGTCCAATCTCACCGCCGCCGGTGCGGCTTAAGCGCCGAGGACGCAATGGCCGAGTCGACCCTGCCACCGCCTGCCAAGACCTCGCTGCGCGACCGCGAGCGCGAACTCGACGCCCGCGCGAGCGCGCTCGATGCACACACGGACATCGGCCTCGCCGAGACGCTCGCCGTCATCCGCCGCGTGCTGGTCACGTTCTGGCCGCTGGCACCGGTGCGCCTGGCGGTCAAGGCGCTACTGCAGATGGGGGCGCTTGGCTCCGTCGCGCTGCTCCTGCCGTGGCAGGCGAAGGCGGTGATCGACCACGTGGTCCTCGCCAAGCCGATCGTCACAACCGGCTACCCGCCCTATCTGCACCCCCTGTTGCTGGCCCTCGAAGGCATGCACCCGCTCGAGATCCTCGTGTGGCTGAGCGCGATCGCCGTCGGCATGATCCTGATCCTCGGCTACTACGCATCGGGCGGCGCCCGGGACGACGGCGTCGAGGCCGGCATGGAGCAAGGCCACGACATCGCCACAGCCACCGAGAACGACATGAACCAGGGCTTCAGCCACAACGGCGGCCTCTGGGGCTTCATCGAGTTCACCTTGCAGTTGCGGCTCTCCCAGGCGGTCAACCACGTGCTGCGCTCGCAACTCTTCAGCCGCCTAGCGGCGCTCTCGATGACGCGCCTCGAAGACCAGCGCATCGGCGACTCGGTGTACCGGGTCATGTACGACACCCCGGCCGTCACCACGATCTTCTACGAGGTCGTGCTCACCCCGACGGGCTCGCTCACCATCTATTTTGGTGCCCTCTTCGGCCTGATCGGCGCCTATCCGCACGTGCCGGAGATTATTTGGATCTCCGCGTCGATCTTCCCGATCTGGCTCGCCATCAGTGCCTGCTTCTCGCGCATCACGCGACGACGGGGCCAGGCGGCCCGGGCGGCCGGATCCATCACCACGAGCACGGTCGAGGAAGGGATGGACAACATCCTCGCCGTGCAGAGCCTCGGCGGCAACAAGAAGGAGAAGAATCGCTTCGGCGGCGACTCCACCGAGTCGTTCAAGCGCCATCGCGGCTATCGCCTGGTCGGCATCATCGTCGGCCAGTTCGGCGACTTCACGAACGCGCTGCTGCAGACGGCCGTTTTCGTCGTCATCAGCTACAACGTCATCGACGGGGCGCTCACACCAGGCGACTACGGGGCCGCCTTCGTGTTCTGGGGCATGATGCGCGGGCCCGCCTTCTCGCTCGGGGGCTTGTGGATCCGTCTACAGGGCAACGTCGCGGGCATGCGTCGGGTCTTCGCATTGATGGACATGCCGCCCGAGGACGACCCGGGGCGCGCCCGGTTGCCGCCGATCCGCGAAGGCATGGTCATGCGCGGTGCGGGCCTCGTCTACCCCGACGGTCGCCGCGCCCTCGACGACGTGACGGTGTCCGCGAACGTCGGCGAGATCGTGGCGTTCGTGGGCCCGACGGGTGCCGGCAAGACCAGCCTCGCCTACCTGATTCCGCGCTTCCACGCGGCCACCGAGGGGGAGGTACGGATCGACGGCACGAACGTCAACGACGTGACCCTTGAGAGCCTGCGCAGCCAGGTCACGTACGTCTTCCAGGAGACGCAGCTTCTACGCATATCGATCGCCGACAACATCCGCTACGGCCGGACGGACGCGAGCCTGGCCGACGTCGAGCGGGTGGCCCGGATCGCCGGCGTCCACGACTTCATCGCCTCGCTCCCGGACGGCTACCACACGAAACTCGGTGGTGCCGCGGCCAGCAAGCTCTCGGTCGGGCAGAAGCAGCGGATCTCGATCGCGCGGGGGCTGTTGCGCGACGCCAAGATCCTGATCCTCGACGAGCCGACCTCGGCGCTCGACCCCGAAACCGAGGAATACCTCGTTCAGTCCCTGCACGAGGCGGCCAAGGACCGGCTGGTGATCATCATCGCCCACCGGCTGTCCACCATCGCGCACGCGGACAGGATCGTGTTTCTCGAAGACGGCCGGGTGATAGAGCAAGGCAGTCACCGCGAGTTGATGGCCCGCGAGCAGGGCCGGTACCGGGAGTTCGTCGCTTTGCAGACAACGGCCGCCTAGGCGCGGTGCGCGGGTCTAACGGCCCGTGCCAATGCCCCAAATTGGGGCACATTCTGTTACGAACTGAAACAAAATCCCCCGTGGACGGCGAATCGGTGTATGATTCGCGACTGTCTCGACGACCCTTTCCCACCTTGCCTCGGAAGCCCTGTCATCACCGCTCAGCACATTGGTCGATCAATGCTAGCCGCCTGACTGCGAGGCCCAAATGAGGGGAGGAATGCACTACGGCCGGTCGACCATGGGGGCGGCCTCCCGCGAACGATCCTCGTTCAAGCATCTGGGCCACCTGCGCCGCCTGTTTCCGTACATCCAGCGCTACGCGTGGGTCCTCGGGCTCGCCATTCTCGGGCTTTTGCTGACCCGACTGGCCTACAACCTGGTGCCGCAGTTGATGCGGATCGCCATCGACAGCCTGGAAAACCCGGAGATTCTCGCCAACTACAAGCTCCCCGCGCTCGGCATCCTGGGCATCGTGCTGGTGCAGGCGGGAATCCACATCTTCTCCCGGCGGGCGCTCCGGCGGATTTCCATCGCGGTGACCTACGACCTGCGCAAGCGTCTGTTCAACCACATCCAGTACCAGGGCCCCAGTTTCTTCAACCGGTTCGACACGGGCGACCTGATGTCGCGCGCGGTCAACGACGTACGCATGGTGCGTATGGCGGTCTCCTTCGGCTGGGTGCAGATCGCCACCGTGGTGTTCTCGATCGCCACCAGCCTCTACTTCATGCTGATCATGTCGCCCAAGCTCACGGCCTGGGTGCTGATCCCCCTGCCGTTCGTGGCGTTGACCGGCTTCCTCATGGCACGCGGCATGTTCCCCTACTACCGCGAGCGCCAGGAGGCGATGGCCTCGGTGACCTCGTTCACCCAGGAGAACCTCAACGGCATCCGCACCATCCAGGCGATGGCCCAGGAAGACCACGAGATCGGCCGCTTCAAGCGGGCGAGCACGGTCTACGCCCAGAAGTACTACCGGGCGACCCGCTACCAGTGCTTCATGGACGTCGCCATGAGCACCATGACCACGGTGTCGCCGTTGATCATCATGGCCTATGGCGGCGCGCTGGTGCTGGCCGGTGAACTGAGCCTCGGCACCTGGGTGGCGTTCTCGAGCTACCTGATGATGTTGACCTTCTCGGTCACCTCCATCGGCTGGTCGCTGTCGATGTTCGTCGCCGCGGCGGCCGGTACGGAGCGCATCTTCGAGATCCTGGACGCGAAGCCCGAGGTCGTCGACGACCCGCACTTCCAGCCGCCCGCTACGATTTCCGGACAACTGGAGTTCAAAGGCTTCACCTACCGTCATCCCGGGGCACCGCGCCCGACGATCCGCGGCATCGACATCCACGCCGACGCCGGCGAGACAATCGCCCTGCTCGGCCGCGTCGGATCAGGCAAGTCGACGATCCTGAAGGCCGCCGTCCGCCTGCTCAATACGCCGCCCGGCACGGTGTTCCTCGACGGCCACGACATCTGCGACTTCCCGATTCGGCAGTTGCGCCGCTTGGTGACCATCGTGCCGCAGGATCCGTTCCTGTTCTCGGCGACGTTGCGCGAGAACCTGACCTACGACGAGCCGACGCGCGAGGACGAGGCGATCTGGGATGCCGTGGAAGCCGCAGGCCTCGGGCGCACGGTGCGCGAGGATCTCGGCGACGCCCTGGACACCATCGTCGGCGAGCGCGGCATCACGCTCTCGGGCGGTCAGAAGCAACGCGCGACGCTGGCCCGCGGGTTGATCCGCGACGCCAAGGTTCTGCTGCTCGACGACTGCTTCTCCAGCGTCGACACGGAGACCGAGGAGCAGATCCTCTCCGGTCTGCAACGCCTGCGCGGCGACAAGACCACGATCCTCATCTCCCACCGGGTCTCGACGGCGCGCCACGCGAATCGCATCTACGTGATCGACAACGGCCGCGTACTCGAGACCGGCACGCACCAGGAACTGCTCGCCAAGGACGGCTACTACGCCGAGCTCGAGGCGGTGCAGAGCAACCAGGAACTCGACCGTTCGCGCAAGAGCGCGCTCCTGCACGATCTCGAAGTCGACGACGAGCCGCCGCTCGCGGTCGCGGTACCGGGGGACGCATGAACGGCGCCGCCAGCACGACCACGCCGGAGCGCAACTACGCCGCCTTCGACCAGGAGTTGACGCACCAGGCCCTGAACGTTCGGCTGTTCCTGCGACTCCTGAAGTGGACCAAGCCGTATCGCATCACGCTGATCGCGAGCGCCGTACTCATCATCATCGGCTCCGGCCTGGCTTCGCTGACGCCGGTTCTGCAGAACCGCATCATCATCGACGAAATCCTCGCGCCGAACGCGGCCGCGAGCGAGATGCCGCACTACCACCTGCTGACGGTGCTCAACTGGCTGACAGAGACATTGCCCCTAGGGCCGTTGACCGCCGCGGTTCTGATGTACGTCGCGATGTTCATGTTGCAGACGTTCCTGCAGCTCGCTCAACAGTTGCTTTTGACCAGCGGCGCGCTGAAGACGCTGCGCGACTTGCGCATCGACCTGTTCGCCACGCTGGAGAGCAAGCCCGCGTCCTTCTACGACCACGTCGCGGTCGGCCGCGTCATGACGCGCGTCACCAACGACGTGGAGAACCTGTTCGAACTGCTCGTCGGATTCGTGGGCCGGGCAGGCGTCGTCTTCCCGTTCTTCATCTCGCTCGCGATCATGCTCGACATGAGCGTCCACCTGACCAGCGTGGGTCTCGCGATCATTCCCTTCGCTGCGCTTGCCACCTACTACTTCCGCAAGGTCATGCGCCAGATCTTCCGGCGCATCCGCGACTCCGTCTCGTCGCTCAACCAATACATGCAGGAAGACCTGATCGGCATCGAGGTGGTGCAGATCTCCGGTCGCGAGCCGATGAATTCCGAGCAGTACGGCGAACTGAACCGCGCCAACCGCCGCCACGAGTACCACGCCATCAACTACGAGGTGGTGTTCGAGACCTTCAACATGAGCCTCGCCAGCGTGGCCACGGTGTGCATCCTGTGGTTCGGCGGCGGCCAAGTGGTCCAGGAGCAGATCAGTCTCGGCGTGCTCATCATGTTCACCCACTACATCAACATGATGATCCACCCCGTCGAATCCGTCGGCCGGTTTTTCAACACCCTGTTCCGGTCCATGGCGTCTGGCGAGCGCATCTTCCAGGCCCTCGACTGGGACGAGCGGCTGCACGAGCCCGAGAACCCCGTCGCGCTGCCGGAGCGGCTCGACGGCGAGGTCGAGTTCCGCAACACGGTTTTCGCCTACCCCGGCGGCGAGCCCGTCCTGCACGGCATCTCGTTCAAGATCGCCCCCGGCGAGAAGCTGGCGATCGTCGGCCCCACCGGGTCGGGCAAGAGCACGATCATCCGTCTGCTGGCGCGCTTCTACGACTTCGACGACGGCATGATCTTCTTAGACGGGACGGACGTGAACCAGATCGCGAGCAGCGACCTGCGCAAGCGCGTGGGCGTCGTGCTGCAGGACTTCCACATCTTCTCGGGCACCGTGCTCGACAACATCTCGCTCAACAGCCCCGAAATCACCCGCGAACGCGCCATGTGGGCCGCGCGGGTGGTCAACGCCGACCCGTTCATCCAGGAACTCACCGACGGCTACGACACCGAACTCGCCGAGCGCGGCCACAACCTCTCGCAGGGCCAGCAGCAGTTGCTGGCGTTCGCGCGCGTGCTCGCCTCGGACCCCGAGATCCTCGTCCTCGACGAGGCGACCTCGAGCATCGACACCGGCACCGAACTCGTCATCCAGGACGCCCTGCACAAGCTCACCGAAGGGCGCACGTCGATCATCATCGCGCACCGGCTGCAGACCATCCAGGAATGCGACCGCGTTCTCGTCCTGCACCACGGCGTCGTCAAGGAACTCGGTACCCACGAGGAACTGATCGCGCACCGCGGCATCTACTACACCCTCCACGAGTTGCAGTTCCAGGACAGCAAGGTCGCCGCGGAGCTCACCGGCGAGAAGAAGGAGACCAAGCCGCGGCTCCGCTGGGTGGACCGAAGCGGCGACGTTGACGAGGAACCACCGTTCTCTGAAGGCGGGATGAGCGCCGGCTGACCCCGCAGCAGCGGCCCTGACGAGCGCGAGATCCTGCGCATGGTAGTCTCCGCGTCAGACAGTGGAGGGTCGCCATGCGTCTTCACGCGTTGGCCACTGCACCCGCTTCACGGCACGCCACACGGGCTAGCACGAGCGGCGCGACGAGAGCCACGGCGCTCGCCGTTTCCGCGTTGCTCGCCGTCGGCGTGGTCCTCGTCGCTTGGTACGTGACGGCACCACCTCGGTGGGAGCAAGCCCCACGCGCCTCCGACCCACCGCCCCAAGCGCGGCCCGCGGTAACGTCTCCGGAACCGTCGCCGCACAGGGCGCGTCCGGACTTCATAGAGACCGCCGCGATCATGCCTGACTCCGCCCGCAACAAGGCGCTCTACGACCTGCTCGACGGTGCCGATCGCCTGCGTGTCGAAAGTCTGCTCGGCCAAGTTCGTGATCTGCCGGCGTCGCCGCATCGCACCGACGTGGTCCGCGTCCTCTACATCCACTTCGCGTCGATCGACCCCACGGCGGCTGCGGACCATGTGCTCGCCGTACGCTACCAGCCGTCGTGGCTGGCCGCCGTCTTTCGTGTCTGGGCGCACTCGGACTTGGACGCCGCAGTCCGCCACGCGCAGTCCCTGGACACTTCACCCAAGGGCGTGGTGGCACGGGCGCTCCTGGAGATGGACCTGGCGCCGTGGCAGCAGGAGATGATCGCCGAGAACCTCGATGCCGGGATGCTGCTTGCCGCGTTGCACGCCCGCGAGGAACTCGCGTCGACAACACCGCAACAAGCCTGGACGAACGCCTTGTCGCTGCCTGCCGGAGGGCAGCAGGACCGACGGCTCGGCATGGCGGCGTTAGCCTGGGCGAAAGAGGATCCTGCCGCAGCGTTGCGTGCCATTGGTGAGTACACCGGCAACGCCGGTCGCTGGATGGCTGGGCGCGTACTGGCCGATTGGGCCAAGTCGGATCGCCCCGCCGCCTTGCGCTGGCTGTCGGAACAGGAGGTCAGCGACCGCGCGAAGACGCAGGCGTGGATGCTCGCCGCAGCGATCGCGGAAACCGACATCAACGCGGCGCTCGACGCCATCGACCGGATGCCGGCGTGGGCGCAGCCGGACGCAAAGACCGCGATCCTGGAACCTTGGCTCCGCGCCGACCTGCCGGCGGTTCTCGAGTGGTTCGCGTCGCAACCCCTCGCGGACCAACAGAGTTTCCGCCACACAGTCGCCCGCGCATTTGCCCGTCGCGACCCGGAACAGGCTTTGCATTGGGCGCTGACCACGGACCGCAAAGTGCGCGAAGGGATTGTCGACGCGGTGTTCCAGTGGATTGACGACAAGACAACCGCCGAGGGGCTTTTCCGGCGCATCGACGACCCTCAACTCAGGGCCGGATTGGTTTGGAAGCTTCACTTCGACTACGCGCCGGATGACCCGGGGGCCGCGCTGCGCTGGGCCGATAGTTTCGATCCGGCCACGCGCGACCGGCTGAGAGGCTTGACCTACCAAACCTGGGCTGAACGGGACCCCGACGGCGCGATGCGCGAAGTGCTCCGGCTCAAGGATTCCGCGCTTCGCGACGACGCGGCAAGTCACGTGATCGCAGGACTTCTGGACGCATTCCACATCCAGGCTGCCGAGCGGTTGTTCGCGACGCTCGAGACTGCGGATGCGCGGCGCACTGCCGCGTTCGACCTCTACAGGTACTACACGGACACCGACCCCGATCCGGCAAAAGCCGCAACCTACATGGCGGTCATCAACTCCTAGAGTGCGAGTCGGCTCGCCGGTGCGCGATCGCCCACGACGGATTCGCTATCGCCTACGGGACGCCGCGCTCAGATCACCCCGTGGGGCTCCAACCCAAGAAAGAACTGCCCCGCGGTCTCGTAGTGCGCTTCCCGGCCTTGCACCTGTTGCGTGATGACGTGGATGTCCTGGAAGCGGCGCTGGATCGCGCGGTCGTGGAAGATCGACGTCGAGCCGCTCAAGTTGTAGGCGATGTCCACGACCTCGGCCGACTGGCGGATGGCATGGGTGCCCGCCATCCGCAAGGCGATGCGATGCGCCATCGTGATCTCGCCCGTGGCCTTGACGGCGCGCCAGACGGATCCAGCCGAGTCGAAGAGCATCGCCTTGGCGGCGCGCCACTTGGCTTCCGCCATGCCGACCTGGCGCTGGATCACTGGGTCTTCGCAGAGCGGTCGGCTGCCGAAACGGGGCCGCTTGTCGCTGCACAACTCGATGGTGGTGTCGAGGGCGGCTCGCGAGACGCCCAAGGCGACACAACCGAAGCCGCAGGCGAAGAGAAGGCCTTGGGGAATCACGTAGATCGGGCCGGGCTCGCGCGAGGGCACGTCCATGCGCATGGTGTGCGCGGCCGGGACGAACAGGTCGTCGACGCGGAAGCTGAAGCTCCCGGTGCCGCGCAGGCCGCTGACCTGCCAGACATCGATGAACTCGACATCCGCCCGTGGTAGCAGGTGAAGGCGCGGGGGCTTGCCGCGCCCGCCCGAGACCGCCGCCAGCCAGTTGGCGTGGCGACAGCCGCTCGAGAACATCCAGCGTCCGGTGAGCCGGAAGCCGCCGTCGACCTCGTCGACCTCGACGGCGCCTTGCGGCGGGCCGTTACCGACCACCGTCTCAGGATTGCCCCACACCTCCGCAGCCAACGCGGCCGGGGCACGGCAACTAGTTGTCGCCCACACCGCACCCTGGTTGAAGCACCAGCCGACACTGCCGTCGGCATAGGCGATCGTGCGCACGACGTCGAGGTAGTCCAGCCAGTCCATCTCCTCGCCGCCTACGGAGCGCGGAACCAGGAGCCGGAACATACCGTTGCGCTTCATCTCGTCGGCAAGCACCACGGGAAGCTCACGGTTCGCGTCGATGTCGTCGGCGGCCGCGGTGATGCGCGGCGCGAGGGCCTGGGCGCGCGCCAGGGGCGACAGATCACCGTTGTCGGTATCCATCCGCAGGAGTTTACTGCATGATGTTCGGTCGTGAACGACGCCGAACGAGTCGACGCGGTTCTCGACGGTGTGCTTCCGCGAGTCCCGCTAATCGAACCACTGCCCGCTGCGATGCGCTACGCCGTCCTCGGCGGCGGTAAGCGGATTCGACCGCGGCTCGTGTACGCCGCCGGGCGTTTGGCGGGTGCATCCCTGGAATCCCTCGACGCAGCAGCGGCCGCTGTCGAACTCATCCATGCCTATTCGCTGATTCACGACGACCTGCCGGCCATGGACGACGACGATTTGCGCCGCGGTCGCCCGACCGTGCACCGCCAGTTCGACGAGGCGACCGCGATCCTGGCCGGCGATGCCCTGCAAGCGCTGGCCTTCGAAGTCGTCGCCGACGCCGAGGTCGATACCACCACCGTGCAGGCCTGGGTGAAACTGCTCGCCGAGGCCGCCGGACACGGCGGGATGGTGGGCGGCCAGGTGCTCGACCTCGCCGGCGAGAACCGCGCTCTCGATCAAGGCGAACTCGAAGCGCTGCATCGACGCAAGACCGGCGCGCTGATCCACGCGGCGGTCATGATGGGCGGTGTCGCCGGACACCTCGCACCCGACGAGTTGGCGAGGTTAGGCCGGTTCGGTGCGGAAATCGGGCTCGCGTTCCAGATCCAGGACGACTTCTTGGACGCGACCACGGCCACGGAAGTGCTCGGCAAGCCGCAGGGGTCGGATGCCCGCCAAGGCAAGTCGACCTACGTGAGCCTGCTGGGCATCGAGCGAGCGCGTGCGCACGCGGTGGCGACATACCTTGCCGCATGCGGGCACCTGTCGGCGTTCGACGACCGCGCCGAGGGTCTGCTGGCAATCGCCCGGCACATCGTGGAAAGGAAGAAGTGACCATCGAACTGATCAAACCCATCGAACTGACCGCCCAGGACAAGGACTGGACGGACACGTGGCGCAGCGACGACGTCTGGGCCGTCCTCAACGCCGCACGCGACGGCGATGCGGCGACATTGCGCGCCCTGCTTACCCGAGATCCGACACTCGTCCGAGCCGAATACTGGTACACCCCGCCCCTGCACTTCGCCGTGCGGGAAGGCCATCTCGAGGCGGTGAAGCTCATCGTAGAGGCCGGTGGCGATCTCACGCACCGGTCGCTCCACGGCGGCGAAACGCTCCTGCAGATCGCCGAGGACCGGGACCGGGACGATGTCGCGCAGTACCTGCGCGGCGAACTCGAGCGGCACGCCGGGTCGGACGGTACGCGCCACGCCATTCACGAGGCCGTCGCGAACGATGACCTCTCCGGCGCGCAAGAACTGCTGCGCGCGGATCCGAGCCTGAGCGACCGCGGCGACGCCCTAGGGAGGCGACCACTTCACCTCGCCGTCGACACCGGCAGCCAGGCGATGGTCGACCTCCTGCTGCGCCACGGCGCGGACGTCGACGGCGCGGGGTTCAGCGCCGAGGAACGGCTCGGCGGCGACGGTTTTCGACCGATCACCCTAGCCCTCTGGCATACGCCCTACTGGCGGCAACGCAACGACTACGCCATGGTCCGGCACCTGCTCGCGCGCGGCGCCCGCTACACCATCACGGTTGCCGCGGCCCTTGGCGATGCGGAACGCCTCCGCGAAGTCCTTGCCCAGGACAAGGCGCTTGCCAACGACCTCGAGTCGTGCGGTAAGCGGCCGCTCTCTGCGGCAGCCGAACGGGGCCACGGCGAGATCGTCGACGTGCTGCTCGATGCCGGTGCCGATCCCACGCTGCCGGAAGGCCCGATGTGCCCCCATGGGAACGCGTTGTGGAGCGCCGCTCGCTTCGGGCATGCCGCCATCGCCGAACGCCTGCTCGCCGCGGGCGCGGATCCCAATGGCTACATGGAGTCCTCTGGTACGCCGACCGGATCCGCCAAGGACGCCGACATGCGCGCCCTGCTCTACCGCTACGGTGGCCGCGTCGGCATCGACCAGCACGTCCACGAAGGCGGGATCGATGCGGTCGCGGCGCTGCTGGACGCCAAACCCGAACTGTTCGACGAGATCCGCACCACCGAGGCCTTTACGCTGGCGGTGTCCGCCGGGCACGAGGCGATCGTTCGCTTGCTGTTGGCGCGCGGCCTGCGCGTGCCCCCGGTCGTGACCTATTGCCAGAGCTACCTGTGGCGTTCGGCCGACCTGGCACGCCTGCTCCTCGCACACGGCATGGACGCAAGCCTGCCGAATTGGCAACGGGTGACGCCGCTACACAATCTCGCTGCGAACGGCGACATCGACAAGGCAAAGCTCTTCCTGGAGTTCGGCGCCGATGCCAACGCGGTGGACGAGGAGTACCGGACCAGCCCGCTCGGCTGGGCCGCGCGCACGGGCCAAGCTGATTTCGTCCGCTTCGCGCTGGGGCACGGGTTCGAGCCTTCGCTGCCGTCCGCCCCGGACTGGGCCCAGCCGGTCTCATGGGCGCGACGGCGTGGCCACGCGGCCATCGTGGGCATGTTGGCGCCGTAGGCGCGGCGACTATCCCCGCGCAAACGAACGCGTCGTCGGCAGAAGCATCGGCGTCGACGACTGGTAGTCCGCGTAGCCCGGGTACTTCTCGGCCGACACCGACTCGGTGAGCCGGATCGAGCCGACGAACACCGCCACCAAGAGGATGATGCCCAGCCCGCTCCAGTGCACCCACTGCCCCGTCGCCGCGACCGCGAACAGGTAGAAGACGGCCCACTGGCCGAGTTCAGCCGCGTAGTTCGGGTGGCGCGTGTAGCGGAAAAGTCCCGTGGTCATGAACGGCTGTGTGACGTCCTCGGCGTTCTCCCGGCGGCGCTTCTTGTCCTGCTGAAACGTCCACATCTGTTGGTCGGCGACGGTCTCGACGGCGAGCAGCGCGAGGAACAGCACGGCGGCAACGTAGTCCAAGGCGTTGAGGGCTGCGTCCGCATGCAGCCAAGCGGCGTGAATCGGCGCCGTGAACAGCCAGATGATCAACATCTGTCCTGGCACGCCGAAGGTGGCGATCACGGCCACGAACGCCGCGGGCGAGAGCCGCTCGCGCATCACGCCCCAGCGATAGTCCTCACCGCCGGGCCGATACCCGCCCTTGCGCGCGAAGTTGAACGTCAGACGGGCGCCCCACAGGCAGACCAAGAGGGTCATCAGGTTGACGCGCGTCGACGAGAAGGCCAGCGCGCTCGCTACAACCAGGCAATAGATGGGCGGAGTTAAGGACCAGAGCCGATCGACCCATGAGCACTCCCGCGTCGCGAGCGTGATCAAGAGCACGGCGATCGACAGGACGATGCACAGGTCGAGCGCCGTCCCGAACGGCGTCCCGGTCATCGGGTGGGGGATGAAGTTGATCATGCTGCCTATCCTTGGGAACCGGCCGAGACAAAGTCCCATTCCGACCAGTGGTCGCACATCTTGTCCACCGAAGTCCGATAGGGGTCGTAGTCGTCGGGATAGTCGAGAAAGTCCAGGTTCAGCGCCCGGTCCGGATGGTCCGACACCCCCCAACCCACCACCGGGTCGCCCTCGTGGGGATTCTCCGGGCGAAACCGACGGATCCGGAAGAACACGTTCATGCGGGGGTCGTCGCTAATGTTCGGCGTCGCCGTGTGCGGCAGGGCGTGCAGGGCGATCACCGCGTCGCCCTCCTCCATCAGCACCGGCGTCAGTTCCGGCCACGGCCAAAGCTCGTGCTCGAAGCGCGTCTCGGGGTAGCTCGCCACCATCGCCGGCGGCATGATGCCCGCGAAGGCAGCGTCCTCGCCCATCGCCTGCAGCCGCGGCCAATCCGGACCGCCGCCGCCGATCGGGCCTCCCTTGTCGCGCTGCCTGCGGAAGAACGCCTCCACGGCCTCGTGGGCGCCGCGCCGCACCGAGAACTGCCCCTTGCCCGGCCGCCGCTGGTCGTTCAGGCAGACGGCGACGAGGGCCGTGTAGCTGCCGATTGCGACGGTTCGCTCCCGGTCCTGCCATAGCGGCGCACCGCCGGCTGGACCGCGCCACTTGGGGTCGCCGTCATGGCCCCAGGTCTCGAGCGTCTCGCCACGGGCCCGAAGCTCGCTGCGGGTGAGCGGACAGAGTCCCGCCCAGCCGCCGTCGACGTGCGCCCCGGGCGCGGCCTTGGACGTCACCTTGCGGCGGCCAACGGCATCGGTTTCGTTGGGCATGGTGACGGCCACCTGGGCGTTTACCGGCGCGGTGTGCGGCCCCATGGTGGCAAGCATCAGCTCGCGCAGCACGGAGTCGTTGTAGAGGCCGTTGATCGCGGGGGTGTCGCCGTAGACGATCCGGCTGGGATCGTCGTTGATCAATGCCTTGGCGCGGGCAGTCAGATCGCGTGACACCGCGCGTCGGAGAACCACGAAACCGTCGTCCTTGAGCGTGCGCTGCTCTTCAGCGGTTAGGTGGGTCGAGTGCGGTTCTGACATGTTCGGGCGTGCTTTGCGTTGACGGCGTCGAGTAGCATACCAATCCGTACTTGGCCCGCGGCCTTCGCTAGATGATGCGCCGCAACGGATCTGGCTGGTAAGCCATGCAGGTCGACAAGCTAATACAAGATCAGGTCTTCTCGCCGGCGCTGATCGCCACCGAACTACGCACAACTCGGCGGGAACTCGCCGGCACGCTCGGCCTCGCCAAGGACGCGTTCACACACAGGTCCCAAGTGCGGCTACGTCAGCTTGTCGAGATCCTCAGCCGCGTCGAGCCTAGGGTGCATTCGCCGATCGCGGCATACACGTGGTATCGCAGTGCACGGCTTCCCCGCTTCGCGGGCGCCACGCCGGCCCTGCTGGTGCGGGACGGCAAGAGCGAGCATGTGCACGCCTACCTGGACCGCGTTGCATTGGGAGGGTATGCCTGACAGACCAATCCATGCGCCACCCCCGCAACTTGCGCAGCACATAGACAATCGACGGGTTCGGACCGCACCGGGCAACCCCAGTTCGGCGTGGTACGGTTTCCACGTGCCACCTCGGGACTCGAAATGCGACTGACCCAAACCGATCTCGCCGCCGCCCTCCCGGACGTCGAGTCCACCATCCGTATCGGTGAACTGGACGGACCCGTCGACATCGTCCGCGACGGCTGGGGCGTGCCGCATATCCGCGCGACCACCGAGCACGACGCGTTCTTCGCGCAAGGTTTCGCCACCGCCCAGGATCGGTTGTGGCACATGGACTACGACCGCCACCGGGCCCTCGGTCGATGGTCGGAGTTCGTCGGCAAGTCTGGGCTCGGCGAGGATCGGGTCATGCGCACGTTCGGGGTCGAACGGGCCGCGAAGGCGGATCTCGCGGTGTCGAGTCCGGCTGCACAGGCGATGCTCGAAGCCTACGCCGCCGGCGTCAACGCCTTCATGGCGACCACCGGGTCGTTGCCTGTGGAGTATCGACTCGTCGCTGCCGAGCCGGAGCCGTGGACGGCCTGGCACTGCCTCGCCGTCTACAAGGTCCGCAACATGCTGATGGGCACGTTCGAGATGAAGCTGTGGCGGGCACGCCTGGCCTTGAGCTTGGGTCCCGAAGGCACGGCACCGCTGTTTCGCGCCTACCCGCACGATGGCCTGGTGTCGATGCCGCCGGGCGAGACCTTCGGCAAGCTCGACTTGGACTGCCGCGACGCGCTCGCCAATGCGGTCGCCGAGCTCGAATGGCTAGGGGCGGAAGGACCTCAAGGCGCGGAACCGCCCGCCGAGCCCGACGGCGGCAGCAACGCCTGGGTGGTCGGCGGGGCGCGTACCGCCTCGGGGTTGCCCTTGGTCGCCGGCGACTCCCACCGGGGACTCGATACGCCCAACGTCTACTACCAGGTCCACATCAACTGCCCGGGCTTCCGCTGCTCCGGCTACGCCCTTCCCGGCGTGCCGGGGATGCCGCACTTCAGCCACAACGACGCGGTGGCCTGGGGCATGACGCACGGCTTCGGGGACTACCAGGACCTCTACATCGAACGGTTCCGCGAGGCGAGCAATCGCTTGGAGTACGCCTACCGGGGCGACTGGCTAGCCGCCGAGGTATCGACCGAGACGCTGACCGTGCGCGACGGCACCGCCGAGGCGCTCACCGTGGTTCGCACGCGGCACGGTCCGATCGTTGCCGGCGACCCGCGGTCCGGGTACGGGCTCGCGTTCTGCCACACCGGCACCAAAAGTGGCACCGCGTGGCCCAATACCCTCTACGAACTCCTCGTGGCGTCGTCCGCCGATGAGGCCGAGGACGCGCTGCGGGAGTGGACGGAACCGGTCAACAACTTCGTCTACGCGGACGTCCACGGCGCGTTCGGCTACCGCTACCGAGGACGCATCCCGGTGCGCACCGACGCCAACGCCTGGGCCCCCGTGCCGGGCTGGACGGGCGCGCACGAGTGGCAGCGCCAGATCCCGTTCGACGAGATGCCGCATGCCCGCAACCCCGAGGCGGGCTTCGTCGTGACCTGCAACAACGCGCCGACCACGGCGGACTATCCGCACTACATCAACACATTCTTCGCTCCCGACTGGCGCGCCCGCCGGATCACCACGCGACTCGCCGCGATCCCGACCGGCACCGCCACCCCCGAGAACATGGCCACCATCCACGCAGATCGCGAGTCGATCCCGGCGCGCATCCTGATCGAGGCGCTGCGGTCAATCGAACCCGACGCGCCCCGTGCCCGCAAGTTGCGCGACATCCTCGTCGCTTGGGACGGTCGTATGGACCGCTCGTCGGCAGCAGCGGCGGTCTACGCCGCGGTACGGACCTACCTGTTTGCCGACATCGTCAAGGCGGCGCTTGGCCCCATGGCCCAGGACGCTCTCGTGCCGGCGGGGCAGATCGGCCGTGGCGCTGGCGGGCACGCCGGGGCCTTGTACACGAACGCCATAAGAGCCTTGGCAGCCGACGACGATTCTGGCTTGGCCGAGGGCGAGACGTGGCCGGCCCTAATCGAGTCCGTGTTGAGCCAGGCTGGCGCCGAACTCGAGTCGCGACTCGGCACCGACCCATCGCAGTGGCACTGGGGCACCATCCACCGGACCCGGCCACGCCACCCGCTGTCGCGCGCATTCCCGGAATCCGCCGGGTTGCTCGATCCGCCCCGGGTCGCCACCCACGGCGACGGCGACACGCCGCTGGCCGGCGCCTATTCCATGGTCGACCGGTTCAGCGCCACCGTGATGTCGGTCAACCGCTACATCCACGACCCGTCCGATTGGCGGAACTCCCGCTGGATCGTGCCGCTTGGCGCATCGGGGCACCCGGGCAGCCCACACTATGCTGACCAGGCAACGCTTTGGGCGGACGTGGAGACGATTCGGCAGCTCTGGGACTGGGACGACATCGTGGCCGCGGCCGAGACGCGCCAGACGCTCGAACCTTCGCGCCCCAGAGCCTAGCCGGCCCGCCTCATTTAGCGAGGCGCCTGCGCACTGGACGGACCGTGCCGGGCCCGAGCGTCAGTGGCGACCGAGTCTCGCCACCTAGGCGTGAAGTGGGCATCGCCCGAACCAGGCCACTCATCGCCCCGCCCCATCTGTTAGCCTCGACGCCATGAAGAAAGACATCACCCGCTTCGTCGACGACCACGCGGATACGCTGCTCCGCGTATCCCACGAGATTCACGCGCACCCGGAACTGGCGTTCGAGGAGGTGCGGGCCAGCGCGCTACTCGCCGACACCGCCGCGGGCTTCGGCGTCCCAGTCGAGCGCGGCGCCTACGGGCTCGACACCGCGTTCGAGGGCCGTATTGGAAGCGGCGGCGGACCGAACGTGGCCGTGCTCGCCGAGTACGACGCGCTCCCGGGTATCGGCCACGCCTGCGGCCACAACATCATCGCCACGGCGGCCCTCGGGGCGGCGCTCGCCCTCAACAGCGTCAAGGGCAGATTCGACGGGACCGTGACCTTCCTCGGCACCCCCGCGGAGGAGAAGGGCGGCGGCAAGGAGGTGATGGCGCGCGCCGGGGCTTTCGAGGGCGTCGACGCCGCGCTGATGGTGCACCCCGCTGGCGTGAACCTCGCGACCATGCCGTGCATCTGCGTAGCCGAGGTGGAGGTCATCTACCACGGCAAGTCCGCGCACGCGTCCGCCATGCCACACCGCGGCATCAACGCGCTCGACGGCCTGCTGCTCGCATACCAGGCCATCTCGAACCTCCGGCAGCACATCCGCGACACCGAGCGCATCCACGGCATCGTGACCGACGGCGGGCAAGCGCCCAACATCGTTCCCGAACGCGCGGCCGGCGACTTCTACGTGCGGGCGAAGGACGAGGAAGCCCTGGCGCAGCTCAAGCCCCGCGTGCAGGCCTGCTTCGAGGCGGGCGCGCGCGGGTCGGGGTGCGACGTCGAGGTCCTGTGGGCGGACGTCGACTACCTGGACCTCAACACGAACGAACCCCTCGCCAAGCGTTTCCAGCGACACGCGGAGGGGCTCGGCCGCACGTTCGAGCCCCTCGACCGCCAGCGGTTCGGCAGCGGCAGCACGGACATGGGCAACGTCAGCCACCGCGTGCCGTCCATCCATCCCATCCTGGCGGCGGCGCCGCCGCACGTCGTGATCCACAACCCCGAGTTCGCGAAGTGGGCGGCCTCGGATCTCGGTGACCGGGCGGCGCTGGACGGCGCGAAGGCGCTGGCGCTGACGGCAGCGGACTACCTGGCGGAGCGTACGCTGCGGGCAGACGCCGCCCGTGCGTTCGAAGTCTCGAAGCAGCTTGCCTGATCCAGACGCCCGGCCGGACATGCTCGTCCGGCGCCCGGAGAAACGTGAACGGGCATGGCATACCGCATCGAGCACGCGGACTCCGGCCCAAGGCCACGCCGACCTTCACAACGTGGCCGTGATCTCACCGAGCTTCTGCGTCAGCAACCGATTCTCCCGGTAGTCGATGGGGATCACGACCAGGCTCGGACCGTCGGCCTCGAAGGACGCCTCGAGCACGCCGCGCAGATCCTCGCTCCGTGTACACGTATAGCCGTTCCACCCGAACGCCTCGGCCAGTTTCGGCCAATCCGGGTTGTCGAACGAAAGGTCCGTGTGCCGACCGAAGGTGTTCTCCTGCTTCCAAGCGATGAGCCCGTACTCGCGGTCCTCCCACACCAACGCCGTCAACTGGCTGCCCAAGCGCTTCGCGGTCTCCATCTCCTGCACGTTCATCAGGAAGCCGGCGTCTCCACACACCGCCAGGATCCGACGCTCCGGATGCACCAGGTTGGCCGCGATGGCGCCCGGCAAGGCGAAGCCCATGGAACAGAAGCCGTTGGGGATCAGGCAGGTGTTGGGCGTGTGACAGTGGTAGTGCCGCGCGATCCACATCTTGTGGGCACCCACGTCCGATAGCAGGATGTCCTTAGGTTCCAGCACCGCCCGCGCATCGGCGAGCGCCTTCTGCGGCCGGATGAGACCTTCCGTGGCATCGCCGTCATGCTCGCCTATGTCCGTGATCATCTCTGCGCGCAGGGCGCGCTGTCGCCCGAGGTCGAACGCCAAGCCGCCGACCCGGTCGACGCGCTCATTGAGCATCCACAGAAGGTGCGCCAAGTCGCCGACAAGCTCGACCTCCGGGTGGTAGTGGGCATCCACTTCCGCTGGCAGGAAGTCGGCGTGGACGATGCGCTTGTCCGCATTCGGGTTCCACAGTCGCGGGTGGTACTCCACCATGTCGAAGCCGAGCGAGATGACGAGGTCGGCCTCGTCGATGGCGAGGTTCACGCGGTCCCGGGCACCGAGGCCGGCGGTGAACAGGCAGTAGTCCGCGTCGAGGTCCACGCAACCCTTCGCCATGAACGTGCTGACCACGCCGATACCGGTCCGCTCGCAGAACAGCTTCAGTTGACGGCTTGCCCGGCGGCGGATGCAGCCGTTGCCAGCAAGGATGACGGGGCGCTGGGCGCCGCGCAGGAGTTCGAAGGCCTGATCGACGATCTTGTCGTCCGGCACCGGACGGCGCAGGCGGCGCGGCGTCAGGGGTTCGACGTCGGTTTCGTGCGCGGCGATGTCCTCCGGAAGCTCGATGTGCACGGCGCCGGGCTTCTCGGTCGTGGCGATGCCGACGGACTTGCGCACGATCTCCGGGATCGCCTCGGCCGTGCGCACCGTCTCCGCCCACTTGGTCACAGGCTCGAACATGGCCACGACGTCCATCACCTGGTGCGACTCCTTGTGCAGGCGATGGGTGGTGCCCTGCCCGGTCAACACCAGGAGCGGCGCGCGGTCCATGTTCGCGTCCGCGACGCCGGTGATCAGGTTGGTCGCGCCCGGCCCCAGCGTGCCGAGGCAAGCTGCAGGCATGCCGGTGAGACGCCCGTAGACCTCGGCCATGAACGCCGCGCCCTGCTCGTGCCGGGTCAGCACGAAGCGGATCCGCTCGGACGCTTCGAGGGACATCATGAAGTCGGCGTTCTCCTCGCCGGGCACGCCGAAGATGTACTCGATGCCTTCCGCTTCGAGGCACTTGACGAACAGATCGGACGCTTTCATGGGAATCCCCGTCAGCCGTTCACAGCCCATTGGACGACGAGCGTACGCCATTGTTCCGGCCGGCAAGGCTTGTCTGAACCCCGCGGCGTCCCGTAGGTTGGCGTCGATGCGCCTGTTCGATACGCACATCGTCGTCGACTGGTCGGCGCGCTCGAAGCCGAGCCCGGCCAAGCCGACGCGCGACGCCATCTGGTGGGCGCTCGCGCGGGACGGCGTAGTCGCGCGGCCCGCGTACGTGCGCACCCGTCACGCGGCGATCAACCGTCTGGCCAGACTGATCGCAGCCGAGCGCGCCGCCAGGCGGCGCGTGCTGGTGGGGTTCGATTTCCCGTTCGGGTACCCGGCGGGCGTAGCCCTGCACCTGACGGGACGCGGCTCGGCATTCGCGCTGTGGGACTGGCTTACCAAGCGCATCGTCGACGACGAACGCAATGCCAACAACCGCTATGCGGTGGCCGCGGAGATCAACCGCTGCTACCCCGGTGTCGGCCCCTGCTGGGGTCGGCCGGCCACGTGGCCGTACCCCGACGTGCCGGCACGCGCCCACGCGCGTACCCATCGCGCGGCTCAGCCGGCGGAGCGCCGTATCGCCGATGTACACGCCAAGGGAGCCAAGACCGTCTGGCAACTAGCCTATACCGGCTCGGTGGGTTCCCAGGTTTTACTCGGCCTGCCGGCGCTTGAGCGTCTGCGGACGGCTCGTTCAATAGCCGGCAGCGTCGCCGTGTGGCCGTTCGACGGCGGCTTGGCTGTGCCGGACAAGCCGGTCGTGTTCGCCGAACTCTATCCGTCCCTGCTGAGGACCGCCGTGGCTCGCTACGCCAAACCCTCCGAGATCCATGACCGCGCGCAGGTTCGGCTAAACGCCCGGGCGTTCGCGTCACTCGATGCCGCGGGTGGCCTCGCCTCCCTGTTCCACGGCTCTCCCGCGCTGACCGCCCGGGAACGTCGGCTCATCGAGACCGAGGAGGCCTGGGTGCTAGGCGTCGGCCACGAGGCCGTCCTGCACGAAGCCGCCGGCTGATCAGATGCCGCCCATGCAGAGGTACTTCACCTCCATGAACTCGTCGAGCCCGTAGTGCGACCCTTCGCGGCCGATGCCGGACTCCTTCATGCCCCCGAACGGCGCGACCTCGGTGGAGATGATGCCGACGTTGACGCCGACGATGCCGTATTCCAAGGCTTCCCCCACGCGCCAGATGCGACCGATGTCGCGGGCGTAGAAGTAGGCGGCGAGGCCGAATTCCGTCGCATTCGCCATGCGGATCGCGTCGTCGTCAGTGTCGAAGCGGAAAAGCGGCGCGAGCGGCCCGAACGTCTCTTCGCGCGCGACCTTCATGGCTGGCGTGACCTCGGTGAGGACCGTCGGCTCGAAGAACGTGCCGCCCAGGCGGTGCCGGTTGCCCCCGGCGACCACCGTCGCACCGCCGCCGACGGCATCGCGGATGTGGTCCTCCACCTTCTCCACCGCGGCCATGTCGATCAACGGACCCTGCTCGGCATCGCCAGAGAAACCAGGTCCAACGCGCAGTGCGTTGCTGGCCGCGGCGAGCTTCTCGGCAAACTCGTTGTAGACGCCGGCCTGGACGAGGAAGCGGTTCGCGCACACGCAGGTCTGGCCGGTGTTGCGGTACTTCGACGCGATGGCGCCTTCCACGGCCGCGTCGACGTCGGCGTCGTCGAAGACGATGAACGGCGCGTTGCCGCCGAGTTCCATGGACACCTTCTTGACCGTGCCCGCGCATTGTTCGAGCAGCAGCTTGCCGACCTCCGTGGACCCCGTGAAGGAGAGCTTGCGGACGACCGGATTGCCGGTGAGCTCGGCGCCGGTCTCGCGCGACGGACCGGTGATGACGTTGAAGACGCCCGGCGGAATCCCGGCGCGCGTGGCGAGTTCACCGAGGGCGAGCGCCGAGAACGGCGTGGCCGATGCCGGCCGGGCGACGACGGTGCAGCCCGCGGCCAGCGCCGGTCCCGCCTTGCGCGTGATCATGGCGTTCGGGAAGTTCCAGGGCGTGATGCAGGCGACGACGCCGACGGGCTCCTTGGTCACGACGATCCGACGATCGGCCAATGGCGCCGGGATGACGTCGCCGTAGGCGCGCTTGCCCTCCTCGGCGAACCATTCGATGAAGGACGCGCCGTAGAGGATCTCGCCGCGCGACTCGGCAAGCGGCTTGCCCTGCTCCGCGGTCATGATGATCGCGAGATCCTCCTGGTGCTCGAGCATCTCCTCGTACCAGCGACGGAGCAGGCCAGCGCGTTCCTTCGCGGTGAGCGCGCGCCAAGCCGGGTAGGCCGCGTTGGCGGCCTCGATGGCGCGCCGCGTCTCGGCGCGGCCGAAGGCCGGTACCGTGCCGATGGCCTGGCCCGTCGCCGGGTCGGTGACGTCGAAGGCGACGCCGGTGTCGGCGTCGATCCATTCACCGTCGACGTAGCACTGTTCCCGGAACAGCGCGGCGTCGTTCAAATGGATACCGGTGACGATCTCGGCGGTGGCGGTCGCGGGCATGACGATCCTCGTCTTGTGGAGTTTCGCGGCCGATTCTAAACGCGACCCGCGTGGCGGCACGGCGACGGCGCGGCTCTCGCGCCGCGCTACGTCGCAAAGGCCGGGTTTTCAGGCCTTGGCGAGCTTGCGCTGCAGCCTGCGAACGGTCTTGCCGACCTCGGCCAGCTCGGCCTTCAGCGCTTCGACGTCCATCTCGTCGCTCGGCGCGGTCCCGAAGTGCTCCTCGCGCGTCTTCAGCACCACCGCGTCGCGATCGACGTTGGCGTTGAAGATGGCGACCGCCTCGAAGTCTTCGGTGCCGACATTACACATGGCGTGGAACTGGCCGGCCGGGACGACCGCCACGGAACCGGCACACAGATCGTAGGTGTTGTCCTCGATCTGGATGCGGCCCTCGCCCTTCTGCACGATGACCACCTCTTCGACAACGGTATGGCTGTGTCCTGGATCCTCTTGTCCGGGAGCCAAGCAGATGGGTGCCACACCGAGTTCCTTCAGCGTCGCCGAACGTACGGCGCGCGCGGCGGCGAAGTCGGACGGATTCAGTACCGTGCCCATGGGAATCCCCTTACGCGTAGATTGCGGGCAACCTTAGCATGAGCCTTTCATGAAAGATGCGCCAAGGGAACGAAGTGACCGCCGGTGCAGCTTTCGTTAAAGGACGGCGGGGCCTTGGGCCGGAGGCGGGGCCGCGCACAGCGCAGCGAAGCGCGGGTCAGGCCCTGGGGCGCTCAGCCAGCTTGGCGGCTTGTCTCAAGCCGGTCTCGCCGCTACGCTCCCGGCTCGTCCCGTAGGCGGTCCTGCCTCGGGTGCCAATCGAAGGAAGGAAGACAGCCATGGGTGAACCCGATCGCGAACAAGGCGAGCCGATCGCCTTGAACCAGATGGGGCCGACGCCGGAGCAGTTGCAGAAGTTCCTGGCGCTGCCCGACCAACCGGTGGTGATGGTCAACCTGCTCAAATTCAAGGACGGCCCGGGCGCGCAGGACTACGCCAAGTACGGCCAAGCGATGCAGAAGATCCTCGCGGACATCGGCGCGGAGGTCATCTTCGCGGGCCATTGCCAGACCACGCTCATCGGCGGAGCGGAGTGGGACATGGTGGCCCTGGTGCGCTACCCGAATGCGCAGGCGCTGGTCGACATGGCGCAATCGGACGTCTACCAGGCGGCGCACGTGCATCGCGCCGAGGGCTTGGCCGGGCAAGTGAACCTGGCGGTATTCGAACAATGAAGCGCCAAGCGCGATTCGCCCGATGCCTCGCAGTTCCGCTCTTCGCGCTTGCGCTTGCGAGCTGTGCCAACCGGACCGGAGGACCCACGATGACCGTCGAAGAGACCCAGATGAGCGCTGGCGACTACACCTACGATGTTCGGCGTGCGGGAGACGGCGACGAACTCGTCATCCTCCTGCACGGCTTCCCGGAGACGTCGCACATGTGGCTGCCACTCCTCGAACACCTGGCGGCCAACGGCTACACCGCGTTGGCACCCGACCTCCGTGGCTACAGCCCGGGTGCTCGTCCCGCCGAAGCGGAGCATTACAGCCATGCGGCGATGGCCGTCGACATCCTCGCCATGGCGGATGGCCTCGGGAAGGACCGTTTCCACCTGGTGGGCCACGACCACGGTGCCGGACTGGGTTGGTACATCGCTGGTCGCCACGCCGACCGGGTGACGAGCTGGACGGCGCTTTCCGTACCGCACGTCGACGCCTTCCTGCGGGCCATCGCAACCAACGCGGAACAGCAGCAGCGCAGCGGCTATATGCAGTTCTTCCGGCAGGTCGGTACCGCGGAGGCGGCGCTCGCCGCCGACGACTTCGCGGCCATGCGCAACATCTGGACGGCGTCGCCGCCCGACCAGGTCGAGGAGTACCTACGCGTGCTCCGCCAGCCGGGGGCGCTCACCGGGGCGCTCAACTGGTATCGGGGCGGGTTCGACGAAGAAAGGCAGCCGGTTGGCCAAGTGTCCGTCCCGACCCTCTTGATCTGGGGAAACCAGGACCAGGCGATCGGCCGACCCGGGGTGACCGCCACGCCACCCCTCATGGACGGGCCCTACCGGTTGGTAGAACTCGACGCCGGGCATTGGCTCATCCAGGAAGCCGAGGCCGACGTCTTGCGCGAGACGCTGGCGCACATCGAGGAATTCGGGGGCTGAGCAACCACTCCTACCCGCCGCGCCCGAGGGGCGCACCTATACGGGCAAGTCCTCGAACGCCTCGCGCGCCTTCGCCAAATGGGTATCCGCGTCGAGTCCGCCGCCGAGCGTCCTCAAGCACAAGTGGGTCAGTCCCTTGTCGCGCCAGCCGACGCAGCGGTCCTTCCACTCCGCCTCACGCGCACCGACAACGGCAACGCCCGCCTCGATCCCAATCGCCGCCGGATCACGGCCCGCAGCCCGGGCGGCGGCGTCGATGTCGGCCTTCAGCCCATCGAACTCCTCCGGCGAGCACAGCGCGAACCAGCCGTCCGCCTGAGCCCCGATGCGCCGCCGGATACGCGCAACCGGCAAGCCGGCGCCACCGATCCAGATCGGGATCGGGCGCTCCGGCAAGGGATCGATGCCCGCACCGTGGACCGAGTCCCAGCGGCCGTCGAAATCCACGTCCGGCTCCGTCCAAAGCCGACGGAGCAACGTGATCTGCTCCTCGCAACGCGCCCCACGCGTATGGAAATCCTCACCTAGGGCCTCGTACTCCGCCGCGCTGCCGCCGACGCCGACGCCAAGCCGAACGCGGCCACCGGACATGCGGTCGAGCGTCGCCAACTGCTTCGCCAGGAGCGCTGTCTGCCGCGCCGGCGTGACGATCACCGACGGCACCAGTTCGATGTTCTCGGTGACGGCCGCGATGTAGGCCAGCACCATGAGCGGTTCGTGCAGGTGGCCGCTCTTCGGCCGCACGACCTGGTCGGGTACGCGCAGGTGGGTGTAGCCCAGCTCATCGGTCAATTGCGCAAACGCGCGGATGGCGCCGAGGTCGTCCTTCAGTTCGCGGACGGGCAGCGAGATGCCGACTTTCAAGTTGAACTCCAAGTCTCGATGGAAGCGGCAATCCTAACCGGGGCAAGTCGCGCCCGTCAGCAGCCCCACAAGGGCATCACGCTGGGCGATGCCCATGTTGCGGTCGGTGACGAAACGCACATGCCGGTTCGCGGTGGCTTCGGGATCGAGGTCGATGCCCCACAACGGGTCGATCTCGTTCGGCACCAGGGAATAGCGCATGTCGATGACGCGGTTGGGGACCGCCGGGTCGAGTGCGACATAGCCGTCCGAGAACCAGCGGAACCGTTTCACGTCGCGCGCCTGCTGGGTGTCCGGATCGAGCCACGGCAAATCGCGAGAGAGATCGAGCCGCGCGACGCTGGCGCCCGGGCAGATCGACACGGCGACTGCGGTTCTGACGCCGTCGACGTAGAAGCGCCCGTCGTATTCGTAGACCACCTTCCAGACGAGCAGGTTGGCGAAGGATGCCTTCGCCGTCAGCCGCTGCGGTTCATGTCCGCGCGACGCCGCGAGGCGCTCGCCGGCAGCCTCCGCCCTTTGGTTCTGGACCACCCCGAGCCCGAGATAGGCGAGCGCCCAGATCAGCCCAGCTACCGCGTACGCACGCCGCCGGCGAACGGCGGCGACGATGACGAGCACGAGCAGTGGCACCGTGAACGACGGGTCGACCACCGCGACGTTGTTCCAGGCCACCCGGTAGTCCGTGAACGGCCAGAACAGTTGCGTACCGTACGAGGTGCAGGCATCCAGAAAGCCGTGCGTGGCGTAGCCGAGGAGGCAGGCCAGGTAGGACTCCCGCAGGTCGAGCGTCCGGCGCACCGTCCAGTGCAGCAATAGCGTAGCGATGGCCGCGCCGACGGGGATGAACACCAGGGCGTGCGTGAACTGGCGGTGGTACTCCAGGAACAGCAGCGGGTCGGTCGGCGAATTGATGAAGACGTCCAGGTCCGGCGCCATGCCCGCCAAGCAGCCGAGAAAGGCGGCCGCGCGCATCTTCGCCGGCGTGAACGCCGCCTGCGGCACGACTGCGCCGATCGTCCCTTGGCTGATGGGATCCATGGATTGGGCTCAGGTCTTTGCCGGGGCGGCGCCGCAGTATGCCAAACTTGGCGCATCCCACCGCGGAACACGCCATGGCCGTGACCATCAGCGAGGAGGTCAAGCAACTCGGCCTCGAGACGCACGTCCTGGAACTGGAGGTCGACGGCCTCACCGTCGTGCCGCCCTCGGTCCACGGTGTCGCCATGGACGTCTTCGACGAGATGGTCGAACTGCTCTTGGCCAGGTCCGAGCAGATGATCGGCTGCCGCTTCACGCTCGACCGCGGGCCGCACGGCAACCTCGAGTTCTCGCCCAATGCAGCAGGGCTCTCGGCGGTCGACAAGGACAACCGCAAGCCGGGCCAGTTCCTGATCCAGCAGCTTGCCCGCCATCACCGGCTGTTCCGCGACCTCGCGGTCAACCCGGCGGCCGTAGCGCTCATGCGGCACATGATCGGCGACGACGCGACGCGCTTCTCCAGCCACAACTCGTTCGTCAAGTGGCAGGACGATTTCGGCTACGGACCGACGCTGGGCCTGCACTGCGACCAGACGCAGATGCCGCGCCCGTGGGGACGCGCCGCACTCACCGCCAACACCAACTGGTGCCTGACCGATTACACGAGGGAAGGCGGCTCGTTCGCCTACGTGCCCGGGTCACACCGCTTAGGCCACCGGCCCGAACAACCGCGCGCGGCGAGCCGGGCCGTGCCGGTCGAGTGCGCCAAGGGATCCGTGATCGTTTTCCACGGCGCCACCTGGCACGGCGCGTTCCCTCGCCTGATACCCGGCATGCGGCTGTCGATCGCCAACTACTACCGCCACCACATGGTGATGTCGCAGGAGGACATCCGCGGCACGTTTCCGCGGGAGCTCGCCGACGACTGCGACGATCCCGCGCTCTTCAAGCAACTGGCGGGGTTCAACGACCGGTTCCCGTATGCCGAGCAAAGCCAAGCCGTGCCGGTACTGGCCGACGCCTGACCGTGGGCTGGTCCGTCAACCGCCCCACCGGGCTGACCCACCATCAACCTAACCTTTCGACCAAGGGCTACACGCTGTTGACGCCGGGCGGCGGCGACGTCACCTGCCTCATCGACATCGACGGCCGCGTCGTACATCAGTGGAAGTTTGACCACATCAAGCCCGGCTACGGCCGGTTACTGCGCAACGGCAACCTGTTGATGACCGGGTCCGACAAGGGCCTTGAGCCGACCCGCAACCACGACGACATCAAGAAGCCGCCCCCGCCGTTCGAGGAGCGCGTGCGCTTGCTCGGCGGCTACCACACCACGCTGTGCGAAATGGATTGGCATGGCGAGGTTGTCTGGGAGTACGTCAATCCGTATCAGCACCACGACTTCTTCCGCTTCGACAACGGCAATACGCTGGTGCCGATCTGGGTGGAGCTACCCGATGAGATGCGCAAGCGTGTGCGCGGCGGCCTGAAGCGACCGCGCGAGAAGCTGCCGCCGCTGATTGGCGACGAACTGCTCGAGATCGACCACGCCGGCGAGGAAGTGCGCCGCATCGATGTCTGGCAACTGCTCGATCCGGTCAAGGACCCCATCTTCCCGTCAATCCGGCGCTGGGAGTGGACGCACGTCAACGGCATCGATGTGAACGCCGCCGGGCAGGTCGTGTTCTCCGCGCGCCATGTCAACCGGATCGGCATCATCGATGCTGACGGGGCACTCGCGTGGAAGTTCGATCAGACAGAGCACCAGCACCAGCCGACCTGGGTGTCCGCAGGACCCAACGACGACAGCGAGAACATCCTCGTCTTCGACAACGGCCACGCGGCCTCGCGCGTGGTGGAGATCGACCCGCGTAAGGACGAGATCGTGTGGACGTTCCGCGGCAAGCCCGCGTACCAGTTCTTTAGCGGCCACATCTCGGGGGCCGTGCAGTTGCCGACGCGCAACGTCCTCGTCTGCGAAGGCACGAGCGGCCGTTTGTTCGAGGTGAACCGTGCCGGCGAGGTCGTCTGGGAGTGGATCAACCCTTTCCTGAACACGGATGGGCGCGGCGAACCGACGGTGAGCATCTACCGCGCGCACCGCTACGCGCCGGACTATCCGGGCTTAAGCGGGCGCACGCTCGACGCGGAGGCGTTCGGCAACCTGAACCGGCTCCACGGGCTGATGTAAGGCCCCGCCGACCTTAGGAAGCATAGCTCGGGTACAAGGACGTCAGCGACAGGTTGACGTTGTAGTACGGATCCCGCGGACACTGCGCCGCCACGAGTTCCCGCAGTCGGTTCACGTCCGCTTCCGGATCTTCGCGCTTGCGCGACTGCGATTCGTGGTGGATGAGGCGGACGTCGGGCAAGTAGACGTTGACGAAGCCCCGAACCATGGCGCGGATGCACAACTCGACATCGCCGCCGCTGATGCGATAGGCCTCGTCGAAACCGCCGATCGCCTCGATCCGGTCCCGTGCGACGGCAAGACAGGCGCCGGTCACGGCTGCCACATTGCGCGGCACGGTCGGGGAGACGAAGAGATGGCCGTCGGATTCCGGGTCCACGCCGCAATAGACGTGGGCGGCGAGGCCACTGAAACCGGTCACCACGCCGGCATGCTGAATCCGGCCGTTCGGGTAGAGCAGCAGCGCGCCGACGACGCCGACGTCCGCCCGGCAGGCCACATCGGCCATCCGGGCGAGCCAGTGCTCGTGGGTCGGCTCGGTGTCGTTGTTGAGAAACACGTAGACATCGCCCTTGGCGTGGGCCATGCCGAGGTTATTCAGCCAACTCCAGTTGAACGTGCCTGGCGCGGCGACGACGCGGAAGTCGCTTAGTCGCGTCTCGGCATCGGCCAGCCATTGTCGGGTTTCCGGTTGCGTGGAACCGTTGTCCAACACGATCACCTCGAAAGAGCCGGGCGCGTTCGTCGCGTAGAGACCTTCCACGCACGGTGCAAGCAGATCGATCCGATCCCGCGTCGGGATGATGACCGACACGAACCGCGACCGCTGGCCGTAGTGGCAGACCCAGCCGTCGGCTTGCGTTGCGACCGACGCCTCTGACCCGTAACGGTTGTGCAGGTACGCCCCGAGGTAGCTCGGCGCGGCATCCCGCCACACCGGCAGGTAGCGGTGAGCGACGAAGGCATCCACGTGGCGCACCTCGTCCGCTTGCTCGACCAGCATCAGGGCGAGGCTGTGGAAGTCACTGATCGGGCGGTCCTGCACCGCTCCCGCTAGGCCACTCGTTACGGCCAAGCACGACGACAGGTAGTCCGCATGCAGCAGGAGATCCGGCGAGAAGCCCGGCTTGAAGAACGGTTGTCCGCGCCGCCCATCGCCGTCGACCACGTCTTCGTCCCCGTAGAAGACGAGCTTCTCGTTGTCCTCGGAGGTGAACGGCATTGCCCCGGGGACGCAACCGGGCGCGAGGAAGGCGACGTACCGGAATGCGCTCGACGACTCATCGAGATGCGCGCGCATGACGGCGACCATCGTATCTGGTGATCCATCCTTGGCAGCAACGACCTGGATACCCGCGTCGGAAACCGACTGCTTGCCGGGTTCCGAATCGACCAGCACGATCACGTCGGCGAGCGCATGCTTTTGCGCTGCGACAAGGCCGAGGAAGACCGGTAGACCCTCCGGGTCGACCCCGACCGCGGATGCGAGCACCAGGACACGCCCGTCGGGCAATTCGGCGGGCGCTTGCTTGCGCAGCCAGCGGCGGTAGCGGTTGGGGTTGCCGCGCTGTGCGAAGTTCGCCGCGGTGGTCATCCACGGGATGAGGGCGCGCCACTCGCCGGCGAGCAGCTTCTTGACCTTGTAGGTCGCGAACGGCCGCACGCCGCCGGCAAAGCGGACCAGGTTGGCGACGTTGGTCGCCAACAGCGCGAGGCGTCGCGCGCGGCTACGGATCCTCATGCGGCCGACAGACCAACCAGATCCGCGTAGATCCCCGCGTAGCGATCACCCATCAAGCCGCCGTTGAAGAGGCGCTCGAATCGTCGCCGGGCGCACAACCCCATACGGTCCGCCATGGCCGGGTGGTCGTGCAACTGGTCCATGGCTTGGCGCAGCGCCTTGGCCGATGCCGGGGTGACCACGAGGCCGGTCTCGCCGTCGACGTTGACGTGGCTGGTTCCCGACCCGACTTCCGTGGAAATCAACGGCTTGGCGTGCATCGCCCCCTCGAGCAAGGTGACGCCGAAGGCCTCCGAGCGCATGTAGGACGGGAACACCACGCCGCGGCTGAGCGCCAGCAGCGCGACCTTGGTCTGGTCGCTGACGTGACCCGCAAAGACGACGTTCGTGAGCTTGAGATCCTCGGCTTGGCGCTTCAACTCTGCCTCCGTGGGCCCCGAGCCGACGATGACCACCCGGTAGGGTGCGCCCGCGATGGCATCGAGCAGGATATGCAGGCACTTGTAGTAGCGCAGGACGCCCACGAACAGGAAGAATCCCTCGCCGAACTCGGCCCGCGCGGCATCGATCTCGCATTCGGCCGCCACCGGATACGAGGCCGGGTCCAAGCCGATCGGGACGATGTCCACCCGGTCCTCGAACCGTGGCAGGACGTTCGACGTCGCGAAATAGTTGGGGGACGTGCACACGATCCGGTCTATCGCATTCAGGAACCGGGTCATCAACGGGGCGTAGAGCCGCGCCAGGAAGCGTTGGCGGACGATGTCCGAGTGGTAGGTCAACACGGTCGGCACTTTCACGCCCGCGGCGAAGTGCAGCACGTCCGCGAACGGCCAAGGGAAGTGGTAGTGCACCACGTCCGCCCATTTCAGGAGGCGCCGGAACATGGACAGCATCTGAAGCGAGATGCTGCACGACGCCACCTCCGCATGCAGCTTCGATCGGTAGACCACGGCCTCGGTACGCCGCACGACCCGGGGCTCCACCGACGGGCTGACGCAGAGGACGCGGCTTTCCACGTCGTGACGCCGCGTATTCAGGCAGATCTGGCGGATCACCTCCTCCAGGCCGCCCTGGGTCTGGGGGAAGTAGGTCCGGTAGACATGTAGAACGCGTATAGACATCGGCGTTGCCGACCGTGTTAAGAGCCTAGACAGTTCTTGAGCGCATTGGTGCCCGGCAAGCCTACACCATGATCGCGGGAGTCGTGGCACGCTCCCGTCGCAGTGGGTTGGCAGACCGGTGCGCGTGCCTCCGGCCCGCATAGACTGTCCCGTCACCATGATGCGGGCGAGGACGCCCGCGCACGTCCTTGCGCTACCGACGACTTGCCGTATGGCCGCCGTGACAGCGCCCCAAAGCCGTGTCCGGTACCTCGCAACGCGAACGCAGTTCGCGCGCGCTCGCCACCGGCCCGCGCCGCTCGCGGCGCGCCGACTCCGGCCCAAGGCCACGCCGACCTGCCACGCAACAACCGCCGCCGGTCGCTACGTTCCCTTTGGCGTTTGCTCCGTGACAGGTGTAACGCCAAGTGCTGACAGGCGTCCGTGGCGTACCCGAATACCGGCGACGATCATGGCTGGCACATGCACCATAGCTTGCAGGCCATGGCCGACCCGACCACCGCAGCATCTCTCGTCAACGTCACCAAGCGCTACCGCGCTATCACGGCGCTGGACGATGTCAGTCTCGACATCCGCGCCGGCGAAGCGGTCGCTGTGCTCGGCCCGAATGGCGCCGGCAAGACCACGGCTGTCGGGTTGCTTCTCGGCACGCTGCGACCGGACGCCGGACACGTGCGCGTCCTCGGCGGCGATCCAACCCGGCGGCGATGCCGCCAGCGCATCGGCGCCATGCTGCAGATCTCCGGCGTGCCCACCACGCTTCGCGTGCGCGAACACGTGGACCTGTTCCGCAGCTACTACCCCGCGCCGCTCGATCACGAGACCATCATCGCCGCAGCGGGCCTAGGCGGCCTCGAACACCGCCTCTACGGCAAGCTGAGCGGCGGCGAGAAACAGCGACTGCACCTGGCCCTCGCACTGTGCGGCAAACCCGACATCCTGTTCCTAGACGAACCGACGACGGGCCTCGACGTGGAGTCCAGGCGGGCGCTGTGGGAAGAGATCCGCGCCGTCATCGACGCGGGGCGCACGGTGGTCCTGACCACGCACAACATCGAGGAGGCCGATGCGCTCGCCGATCGCATCGTGCTCCTCGACCGCGGCAAGATCATCGCCAGCGGCACGCCGGCCGAGATCAAACGCGCTACCGCCGGAAGCCGGATCAGCGCCGTGACCACCGTCGAGACCTGCGCCATCGGGAAACTGCCGGGCGTGACCAAGGTTCACCGGGATGCCCGGCGAACCGAGATCCTCGCCAGCAGTCCGGAGCCCGTCGTGCGTGCGCTTCTCGGCATGGACCACGACCTCAAGGATCTCGAAGTGACACGCACCACGCTCGAAGAGGCGTTTCTGACCCTTGTCCGGCCGACGACTGGCGCGGCCCGCTCTGATGGACCCGCCTACGAGGACTCCCGAACATGAGCATTCGCCTTGCCGTTTGCGGGGCGGCCGTCCTCGCTACGTTGGCCACCCTTGCAGAGAACCCAGCGTCAGCCGACGCGCCGTTAGCCGCACAGCCGTTGACGACGCTCGATGGCAAGAGCGGGACCATCGCCCTGGATCCGGCCCGAGGCGGCCTCCTCGTGCTCGGCTTCAGCCGCCAGTCGAACCCGCAAGCCCGCGAGTGGTCCCGGCAACTTCGCGCCCGGTCCGGCGAGACGGAGCATCGGGGCGTGCCGCTCTACAACGTCATCGGCCTCGTCGGCGCGCCGCGCTTCGTCCGCGGCATGGTCCGCCGCGGTATCAGAAGCGGCGTTCCCGAAGCAGACCGAGGCACGTTCTTCATCGTCGAAGAGGACGATGCGTTCTGGCGCACCTTAGCGGCGGTCGAGGACGACAAGCCGGCCTATGTCCTCCGCGTCAACCCCGAGGGGGTGGTGTGCGCACGCCACGTCGGCCCCGCGACCGAGCAGGCCGTTGCACGAATCCTGGCAGCACGCTGCGACGCAGCCGGGGGCGCCCCGTGAACGCCGCCGCGGCAATCGTCCGGACGTACTGGCTGGAGTCCAAGCTCGAATTCCTGAAGAACCTGCGCCTGCCGGTGTTCTCCCTGTCGACCCTGCTATTCCCCGTGATGTTCTACCTGATGTTCGGTCTCGCCTTCGGCGGTGGCCCAATCGGCTCGGTGCCCCGGCCGCTCTATTTCGCCGTCGCCTACAGCGCGTTCGGCGTCGTCGGCGCATGCCTCTTCGGATTCGGCGCCAACGTTGCCACCGAACGGGGTCAGGGCTGGATGCTCTTGCGGCGCGCCTTTCCGGCACCGCCGTTCGCGTACTTCGTCGCCAAGATGTTCATGGCCACGGCGTTCAGTCTCGCCATCATCGTCATCCTCCTCGTCTTGGCCGTTTTGGCCGGCGGGGCGAGCCTGGGATTCGCCGACTTGGCCCGGGTCGTCCCCCTGTTGCTGGCCGGGACGCTGCCGTTCAGTGCGATGGGGTTGGCGCTCGGCTACCTGTGCGGACCGAACTCGGCGCCGGCGGTGATCAACCTGGTCTACCTGCCCATGGCCTTCGCGGGCGGCATGTGGATCCCCCTCGAGTTCCTGCCTTCGACTATACAGGCCATCGCGCCGTACCTGCCCACCTACCACTATGCGCAACTCGCCCTCGGTGGAGTCGGCGCCGGCGATGGCGACGTCGCCGGTCACCTGGTGGTGCTCGGACTGGTCACCGTCGCATGCCTCGCCTGCGCGTCTGTGTTCTACTACCGCAAGCCATGAACGCGCTCGCGAATCGGCTCAAGGCCTACGGCTGGGGGCCGTGGGTCTACCTTGGGTTCCTCGTCTTCCCGATCGCCTCGCCGTTCCTCAATCCAGCCTCGACGCTTATGCATTGGCTCGTCACCGCCGCATGCATCGCCTGCTTCCTCCCGCTGCACTTCTGGAGCTTCGACAAGGTCGGCCAGCCACGTTTGCTCGCGGCGACCGGGATGACCGCCATCGGCGCGGTCGGGTTGGTCTTCGGCTTCAACTCCGGTTGCTCCGCGTTCCTGATCTACGCGGCAGCGAACATCGGCAACTTCGGCAGGCCACGCCTCGCCAGCCTCGGGATCGGCGTCCTGATGGTGGTGGTGTTGGGCTTTTTCCTAGTCTCGCACGTGCCGCTGTTCCCGGAACGCGTGTGGGCGTTCGCACCGGCGTTCGTCTTCATCCCCATCATCGGAGCCATCACGGTGTTCGAAGTGGAACGGGCGATGAGCAACGCGAGGCTCAGCCTCGCCCAGGGGGAAGTCGAGCGGCTGGCGGTGATCGCCGAGCGGGAACGCATCGGTCGCGACCTGCACGACCTGCTTGGCCACACCCTGTCCATGATCACGCTGAAGAGCCAACTGGCCAGGAAGCTGACGACTTCCGACCCACAAGCCGCCGCGCGCGAGATGCAGGAGGTCGAGACCATTTCCCGCGACAGCCTGAAGCAGGTGCGCCAGGCCGTCGGTGGCTACCGAACCAAGGGCCTCAACGCCGAGGTCGCCGACGCGGAACGCGCGCTCAAGTGGGCCGGGATCGCCTGCGAGGTCGAGATCGACACCATCGCCCTCCCGCCACGCCACGAGACCGCCCTCGCGCTCGCGCTCCGCGAAGGCGTCACCAACATCGTCCGCCATTCCGGCGCGACCCGTGTCAGCGGTCGACTCGCCAAGCACGCCGGCGAGGTGACGCTCAACCTGTCCGACAATGGGCGCGGCGGCGGCGCGGAAGGCTACGGTTTGGCGGGCATCCGAGAACGCATCGAACATCTCGGCGGCAGCTTCCACCGCAGAAACCGCGACGGCACGACGCTGACCGTTCGCCTGCCCATGGACGAGGACCCAGCGCCGTCAGACTCCCGTCCGCAGGCGGTTGCACGCCCCGCGACGAACGCCGCCCCTGCCACCGTGCCATGATCCGCGTCGTCATCGCCGAAGACCAGAAGCTGGTCCTCGGTGCGGTCGCGGCCCTGCTAACCCTGGAAGGGGACTTCGAGGTCGTAGGCCAGGCCACCGACGGACGCGCCGCACTGGAGATTGTCCGCGGCCACGCGCCCGACATTCTGGTCACCGACATCGAAATGCCCACCATGACAGGGATCGAACTCGCCGCCCGAGTGGCGCGCCTGAACGTTGCCACGCGCGTCGTCATCGTCACCACCTTCGCCCGCCCCGGCTACCTCCGACGCGCCCTGGAAGCCGGTGCCGCCGGTTACCTGCTCAAGGACGCGCCCGCCGCCCAGCTCGCGGAAGGCCTGCGTCGCGTCCACCGCGGCGGCCGCGCCATCGATCCGGAGCTGGCCGTCGACGCCTGGGGCGAGAACGACCCATTGACCGACCGCGAGCGCCAGGTGCTCCGGCTCGCTGGCGAGGGGCGCAGCAGCGCCGAGATCGGTGCGGTGCTCGCACTATCGGACGGGACCGTTCGCAACTACCTGTCCGAAGCCATCGGCAAGCTCGGCGTCGGCAATCGCATCGAGGCGGCACGGCTCGCGCGGGAGAAAGGCTGGCTCTGAGAGGTGCGCGGACGTCCACGTCCGCATTCCGGCCTCGTGCAAGCTCCATTGCGGGCCGGGAGGCCCGCGTACCTCAGCAGCCTAGGTCAACGCGCACCTAAGAGGCTGTACGTCGACCCTACCTTCGCCATTCTCGACGCAAGCCAGAGCACGACGAGAACCACTATCGCAGCCAACACCGGGATCACGACGAACACGAGCCACAGTTCAACGAAGGACATGAACCCCGGAGCCGCAAGCTTCCCGAGGAGGGCGACGGCGGCGATCAGTGCCACTACTAGAAGCAACTCCAGGCTCGGCCGCGTGCAGAAACGCCATGTGATGTCCCTTGGCGTCGCACCCAGCGCTAGCCGAACGCCTATGGCATGCGAAGAACCGGCCATCTCCTTCGCCAAGGAAAACGCGACGCCGGCGACGGCCAGCGTCAATGCAAGCACGGCAGCCAAGGCCAGCACCACTTCCGCACTTCTCTGCGCTAGGACCAGCTCGCCGAATATCTCCGCCACCGTGCCAATGCGATACGCGTCCTCGATGTCCGGGTGTTGCTGCAACTGATTGACTACCTCGGCGCCTCCTCCGACGTCCCGCACGACGAACAACCCGTCGCCCGGGTCTTCAACCACCTGGTAGAACACGCGCCTCGGGGTCTCGTACGCCGGGTCATAGGCGATGTCCTCGACTACGCCGACTACCGTCGTGACCTGCGGTTCACCCACCCGGCCAGCAGTGGTATCAGGGATATAGGCGAGTGCCATGCCGAGAGCGTCGTCGACACTGCCGGCCAAGAGCTCCGCTGTTGTTTTCGCCAAGACGACCTCGGAGTTGGCAACGCCATCGAAGACCCGACCGGCGAGGACTTCGACGCCGAGCACGTCGAAGTACTCCGGCGCGACGCCGTTGCGGTAGAACACGGTGCTCTCCAACCCGCGACGACCGGGGAGCAAGGCCCGGTTTCCCGGCCCGATGGTTTCCGCGAGTAACGGCAACATCTCGGCCTGCGCGAACGCGACCACCTCGGGGTTCGCGGCCATGAGGTCAACGGCCACCGACAGGTCCCCGTAGTAGATCACGCCCATCATCAGGGCATCGGGGTTGGCAATCCCCGTCAAGACACGCGTGTGTTTCGCTTGGCGCACGGCCAACGACGACACGATCAGCAGGCTCGCTGCAGCCACGAAGAGCAGTGAAACCCGCGCGAGCCGCAGGGCACGCCCGGACTGAAGGCTCGCCTCGCTGATCGCGCGGCCGGTAAGCGAGGTCACACGGCTCACGTAAGCCCCGGACAGCAGAAGCGCAAGCAGCAACAGCAGCGCGCTTGCCCCGAAACCCCAAGCAAGGGATCCCCTTGAGAACTCGCCGATGTGAAGCGAGAACGGCTCGACCGAAACCAGCACGTCCGCAATGTAGATACCGGCGAGAACGGCCGCTGCGCCGACAACCAGCGTCCACCCCGCGTGTGCGCCGACCATGGCTTGGAACACGTCCGCTGGCGTCGCCCCGACGGCGAGCCTGACCGCCTGTTCTTCCCGCCTCGAATGGTGCTCGGCCAGCAGCCGATCCACCATGGACAGAAACACCTGCAGCAGCAGCAAAACGACGACAAGCGCGAGCCAGGCCAATCGCTCCCGAACATCGCGCCTCGCATCGGGGCGTGTCTCGACGCCGTCAACAAGCTCCAAGCGGTCGTGCTGCATGTCCGTGTTGGCGAACGCATAGGATTCGAAGAGAGAGCGCAATGCGGGCGACTGCGTGGAGTCCTGGATGACGCCGAACAGCACAACCGGAAGTGTGAACGTGGTCACCGTACCCGATTGCGACCCGACGGGAGCCCGGCTCCCCAGTATCCAGGCATCCGCCTCCTGGAAGAACAACCCCCGGAAACCAGGTGCGGCCACCCCGACGATCGGAAGAGGACCGAAAAGCTCCGTATCCAGAAATCGCCCCACAACGTCGGCGTCAGACCCGTAGAGGCGCTGCCACAGCGAACCGCTGATGACCGCCACCGTGGGGCCATCGACTGCCGCCACCTGCCCGAGTGCCGCATCCACCCCGAGGATTTCGAGGTAGTTGGCCGAGACGTACCGGGACCAGACCTCCTCCGACGTCCCGTCGCTCCTGCGGACCGTCGCCGTGCTCCGATGGGGTCCGGCGTAGGCCCACCCCACCTCCGGTGCCAACGCGACGATGTCATCCACGCGGTCCAGCCGCACGGGGCTCGACCGGCCGGAGTCCGCCTCGCGACGCAGCAGCGTCACGTAGTCCTGGTCCACCACGCCGGCAGGCAGGCGGAAGTAGCTTTCGAAGCCGATGGCGAAGACGACCGCGACGAATCCGAACGAGACACCGATCAGAGAAAAGAAAGGCGCGAGTCTCGCTCTGCGTTGCCATGAACGCCACGACCTGTCGGAGCCGAGGGCGGCGCGGTCGAACAAGCCGCTACTCCGGGTCGAGGTATTCGATCACTGGTTCGTCGGGCAAGTCCTCGCCGACCGTCCACTGCTGCAGCAGTTGCCCGGCCTCGGCGATCTGCTTCTTCGACATCTTGCGCGTGAGCAAGCCGCGCATCCCCCCGGCTGGACGGCCCACTGGTTGGCTTGCGACGCCTGCGACCGCGAGCTTCATCCCGTCGGGCATCCTCCCGAACTTCACGTAGTCCAAGTACGCAAGCGCCTTCACGGAGTCGCGACGAACACCGCGGCCACCCGCTGCGTAGATGTAGTGCATCCCGAGGCGGGCGACTGCACTCCCCTGCTGCGAGGCCAGACCGTACCACTCCAACGCCCGCGGATAGTCCGGCGGGGTCGACATGCGGTAGAGCTGACCGAGCTCTTCCTGGGCCCAGATGTGGCCGGCCTCCGCAGCCGGGAGGCACCATGCCTTGGCCTTCGCGCGATCCCGTTCGACGCCCCGGCCCCGGGCATAGGCCTCGCAGAGCCGCCACTGCGCCTCGGCATGGCCCTGCTCGGCGGCCCGGCGGTACCAGACCACAGCCTCGCCATAGTCCCTGTCGACACCCTGGCCCGTCTGGTACGCGAGGCCGAGGGCGGTCTGCGCATGCGCATCGCCCTGTTCCGCGTCGCCTCTGTACCGTTCCGCCGCGCCTTCGGCGGGCTCGTGGCCGGTGGAATCGTCTAGGCGCTGCTCGGCGAACGCCAAGCCGGCGACGAGCGCAAGACCGACTTTCGCAAGCACGACGGCGTAGCCCACAACCCGTCTCCGTTCGGAGTGATCTCAGCAGTGCAAGTGTACGACATGCCCCACGGAAAACCGGCTGGGTCTGGCGACACCCGGTCCCGCGAAGAAGGCAATCGCGATGACCGCGAGCACCACCCAGGCGACCTGTCGGAGCCGGGCCCACGGTCCAACAAGCGTCACTCCGGGTAGAGATACTCGATCACCGGTTCGTCGGGCACCACCTCGCCGACTGTCCACTGCTGCAGCAGTTGCTCGGCCTCGGCGATCTGCTTCTTCGACATCTTGCGCGTGAGCATGTCGCGCGTGAACCCGCTGGCCGGCCCACTGGGTGGCTTGCCGACGCTTGTTTCCACGATCCTCCTGCCGTCGGGCGTCCTCCCGAATTTCACGTAGTCCAAGTACGCCAGCGCCTTCACGGGATCGCGCCGGGTTCCGCGGCCGCCGTCCTTATAGATGTCGTAGATTCCAAGGCGCGCGATTGCACTCCCCTGGTCGGAGGCCAGACCGTACCACTCCAACGCCCGCGGATAATCCCGCGGGGTCGACCGGTGGTAGAGCCGACCAAGCTGTTCCTGGGCCCAGATGTGGCCGGCCTCCGCAGCCGGGAGGCACCAGGCTTTGGCTTTCTCGCGATCCCTTTCGACGCCCCAGCCCCCGGCATAGGCCTCGCAGAGTCGCCATTGCGCCTCCGCATGGCCCTGCTCGGCGGCCCGGCGGTACCAGACCACGGCCTCGCCATAGTCCCTGTCGACACCCTCACCTGTCTGGTAGGCGAGGCCGAGGGCGTTCTGCGCATGGGCGTCGCCCTGTTCCGCGTCGCTTCGGTAACGTTCCGCGGCGGCTTCTTCGCGCTCGTGGCCGGTGACGTCGTCTCGGGCCTGCTCGGCGAACGCCAAGCCGGCGACGAGAACAAGGCTGACTTGGGCAACCGCGGCGACGTGAATCACAACCTGACTCCGTTCCCGAGTGACCCAGGCGGGCGAGTGTACGACACACCCAGCGAAAACGTCCCATCGCGCGTCGACGCACCTGCAGCGGTACTCATCGAATGGCGATCCGCGCCTCCTGGTCGAAACCGGTGGTCGAGCCGACGATGATCTCGTCGCCTTCCGCCAGCCCGTCGACGACCTCGACGTGCCGCAGCGTTCCCATGCCGAAGCGCACGGCCGTTCTCGCGGCGCTCGCGCCGTCGTCGGCGAGCCGATACACCTCGGCGGTCGTGTCGTCGCGGATGCGCAACGGGCGACGGACGTACAACGCATCCTCGAGCTCCGCGACCGTGACAGTGGCGCGGATCGACAACTCCGGGCGCGCGCCGTCCGGGAGTTCGTCGTCGAGCTCCACGTCGATGGCGACACTGTTCTGCGTGACGGCCGGATCCACCCGCTTGACCGTGCCGCTGAGCACCGCGCCGAGCACCGTCACGACGGCAGGCTGTCCGGGCGAGACACGACTGGCGTAGGATTCTGGGACGCGGATCCGCCCGCGCAGCGCCTCGGTGCCGACGACCCGCGCGATCTGCGTGCCCGCAGTGATCCGCTGGCCCGGCTCGACGAGCACCTCGCGGAGCGTGCCGGAGATGTCGGTCGTGATCAGCAGGCTCTGCGCGACTCGTTCGGCTTCCTCGAGGGCGGACACCTGCGCAGCGACACGCGCTTCGCTTGCCGCCTGTTCCGCCTCGAGCACGCCCTTGAGTTCGTCGAACCGCCGCTCTTCGAAGCCAAGCTCCTTGCGCGCACGCTCGGCACGGATCTGAGTGCTCTTGTAGTCGATCTCCGAGACGGCCTCCCGCTCGCGCAACTCGATGTGCGCCTCGAGTTGCAGTTCAAGCTCCTCCAACTGCGCTTGCCGGGCGAGGATCTGCGCCTCGCCGGCGAGGCGCCGGTCGGCGAACTCCGCCAACCGGCGGCGGTGGTCCGCCTTCGTCTCCGCGAGTGCAAGGCGCGCCGCGACTGCGCCCTGGGAGACCTGCGGATTGATGAGCCGCGCAATGGCGTCGCCGGCCCGGACGCTCTCGCCAGCTCGAACCCGTATCCCCTCGACCGCGCCACCGACCTCCGAGGCGATCCATCGCTCGGCCACCGGTTCCAGTTCTCCCACGCCCTGCACTTCGATGGCCAGCCTGCCTCGCGTCACCGTCGCCGTTGCCAAGTCCTCGGCTGGAACTCCCGCGCCAGGCCGGAGCCACACCCGGTCCACTGCCACGAAGGCCGCAATCGCGACGATCGCGAGCACCACCCAGACCACCTGCCGAACCCAGCGTCGCGGGTCGCCTTCGCGGGGGCGATCCATCGAATAGCCGCCCCCCGGTGGCGACACGCGACGTCCTTCCGCGCTCACGCGGAGCGACCCCGTGCGGCGGTCGCGTTGACCAGGGCGATGACCGTGTGACGGCGCGCCAACTGCCCCATCAGCACATGGATCATCACGCCGCATACGGCGACGAGACCAGCAAGTGCCGGCACGAGCAACCACAACTGGACGGTCTCCGCGAACGCCGGCATGAACGTCTTGGCGGCGAGACCCGCTAGGCAGACTAAAACCCCGGCGAGTACCAAGTCCCGAACGCTGGCGCCGAAATAGACTCGCCCCAGCTCGCCCGGCAATGCGCCCAAGGCAAAGCGTATGCCGATCGGCGTGCGCGCTTCCGCGATCGTCCGCGCCAAGGAGTTTCCGACACCCGAAAGCGCGAGTGCGAGCGCGAAGGCCCCGGCGACCGACAAGACGATCTCGACGCTGCGCTTCGCCAGGAACTGTTTCCGGAACGCCTGCGCCGGCGTGTCTTCGACTTCGATCTGCCAACCAACGAACTCCGGCAACTGCCCGAGCGCGTCGACCGCATCGAAACCGGGGTCCGCGGCGATTAGCCAGTTTTGGTGGCTCCAGATGTACCTGATCGGGGCATAGACCATCGGCCTGCCGGTAGCCGCGTAGCCCCCGTACGGCACATCGTCCACGACGCCTACGACGGTCGCTTCCGAGTCGCCGGAGTGCTGCCCCCGCAAGCCGAGGCGCATTCCCAGAGCCGCTTCAATGCCGCCGAGCGCCTCGGCGGCGGAACGCGCCACCACGACCTCGTCTTGTCCGGGTCCGAACAGCCGCCCAGCCAGCAGTTCAATGCCTAGCGTCTCGAAAAAACCGGGGGTGATTGCGTTCTCGTAAAACGCCGTGTCGCTCAGGTCGGGCCGGTCCAAGACCTCTCGAGTGAAACTGCGGAGCCTGACCATCGATGCCAGCGGTTCCAGGCCGGTTGCGGCGGAGTGGACGCCGGGGACCGACTGAATCGCATCGACGAAGGGGGACACGTCCGACCAAACCCGTTGCTCCGGGCCGACCAAAGTGACCACCAACGTATCGGCATTTGCGAACCCCAGTGACAGCCGGGCCTCGCCCAGATAGCGCTCGGCGAGCGACAGCACAACAACCAGGCTCGCCGTACCCGCCAAGAGCAAAACGCGTCGCATCGTCCTTCGGAGCCACTCGCTCGACCGGGTGAGAGCCCGGGAACTGCGCGCGACGAACCAGCTTGCGTAGCCGAGGCAGATCAGCAGGGAAGCCACCAGCAACACGCCGGCCATCCACAGCCCAGACACCCGAGAGGCCGTGGACAACTCGCCCAAGTAGTCGGAGAAAGGCTCCACGCCGATCAGCACGTCGAGCGCGTAGCCCGACGTCAACCAGGCAACGAGCGCCATCCCGCCGACAATCGGCACGTTCTCGGCAACGGCTTGGCGAAACAGGTCCAGCGGCGTCGCGCCGACGGCGACCCGGACATTCTGCTCCTCCTCGCGTGCGACGTTCTCAGCCATCAAGAACTCCACCACCGACACGAAAGTCATGGCCAGCAGCATGCCTACGATACCGACCAGCCAGGTCGTCTTCTGCACGACATCACGACGCGCGGCCGGTGCTGTCTCAAGACCAGGACCAAGGTCGATCCAGTCCGTGTCGCTGACGCCGAAGGCGAACCCTTGGCGGACCGTGTCGCCCGAGCCGTCCAGCGCGCGCACGTCGGCAAGTATCAGAGAGCCGTCGAAGCGGTAGTCGGCCAAGCGGGCGCGGGCTTCCGTCATCGTCGACTCCAGGTCCCGCGGGTCGGCAACGGCACCGAACACCGCGACGTTGGCCATCCGGCGGGCGATTTCGCGTCGGGTCTCCGGCTCCACGCCAGCGGCGAAATCGGAAAGCGACAGCGCAAGAGGCGGGTTCATCAGCCAAGCACCCGGTTCGTCCGGCATCACGCCGGCGAACTCCGGCGCCGCGACACCGATCACCGGCAGCGTCGGCCCGTCGGTCACCTGCAGCATCGTGCCGACGACGTCTTCGCGACCGAAGACACGCCGCCACGACGCATCGGACAGCACGAGAGCGGGCCCGTCGTTTGGGGCGGACAGGGTGCCGAGCGCCGGGCGAACGCCAAGCGCATCGAAGAATCCGGCGGACACGAGATGCACATCGAGCGCTTCGGCTGCGCCGGATGGACCGGTCACCTCGATGGGCCCTCGCGGCAACCCGCCTGCATACAACCAGCGGATTTCTGGAATGCGTGCCGCCACCGCTTCGTAATCGTGCCGTGACATCACTGCGACCCCGCCGCCGTGCCACGCAAGACCGTCACGTAGCCCTGATCGCCGACGCCGCCCGGAAGGCGGAACCAGCTCGCGTGGGCAATGGCAATCACCGCCGCGATGAACCCGAACGACAGGCCCAGCGAGCCGACGAAATAGAGCAGGTTGACCGGGCGTCGGCGCGCGGCCGCGGCGATGTGGCGTAGAGCCTCCATTGGTACCCTTCCCCGCAGCCTGCTCCCGTGTTCAGACGATGCGCCAGCCCGACCGATGGTTGCGAAAGCCTACCCGTGCGCGCCGCCGATGAGCGAACTCAACGACCGGTTTCTCGCCAGGAGCAGGACGCTGCCGAGCACGACGGCGGCGCACGCAACGGCTAGCACGGGCAGGGCGGCGAAGACGAGGAGCAGCTCGATGGCGTCCACGAGCCCCGGCGCCAGCCCCCTCGCGAGGAGGACGGCCACGCACACCGCGAGCGTCGCCCCGAGGAGATTCACGAGGATTCCGCCGAGATGGCGGGCCGCCAAGTCGACGCCGCTGGCACCCAGGGCCAGACGGATGCCGATACCCCGCCCCGCCGCCGCGACCTCGCGCGCTACCGACGTCGCCACGCCCGCCAACGCAAGGATCACAGCGAACGCGGCCGCAGCGGCCAACGCCACCTCGATGCTGTGGCGGCTTAGGAACCGCTCCCGGAAGATCTCCGCGGGCGTACCGATCCGATAGCCGTCGTCGCCGAACGGTTCGAGGATCTCTTCGTCCGAGCCGTCGTGGCGAACGAGCCATAGCTGCTGCCAATCCGCTGGTCCCGCTAGACCATAGAGCACGCCTTGGGCGTCCGTCCCGGTCACGGGCCCGTAGGGGACGTCATCGACCACGCCGACCACGGTCACCGCGCGAGGCGACGCAGATCCTGGGGAAGCGGGCACGAGGTCCAGCGCCATTCCCACAGCGTTCTCGGCTTCATCGGCTAAGAGTTTCGCAGCCGTGCGCGAGATGGCAACTTCGGACGACGCGCCGCCGTCGAACGTGCGTCCCGCGACCACGCCCACGCCCAGCGTCTCGAAGAACGACGGCGACACGCCGTTGCGCAGGAACACCGTGTCCTCAAGGCCCAGTGCGCCGCGGACCTTGACCCGGTTCTGCGGACGGATCGACTCGGCGAGCAGGGGCATCATCTCCAGTCGAGCGATCGACGCCACTTGGGGATTGGCCAACAAAGTCCGCCGCACCTCCTCGGGCGTGACCGACTCGAAGGCCGTGCTGACCACACTGAGCATCGTCGTGCCGACGTGCTCGAACGGCAGCGTCGCCCTGGCATCCGTGGCGTAGCGCAAGCCGAGCGAGGCAACGAGCAGGAGACTGGTGGCGGCGACAAGGAGGAGCGCGCGGCGGGCCGTGCGCCAAGCCGGCGCCGCCGTCCGCCCCTGGGCTTGGGAGATGACGTGCCCGGTCCGCGACACGAAACGGCTCACGACGGCGGCGGACAGGAGGAATGCGGCGCCGAGCAAGGCAACGCTGGCACCCACGCCCGCCATGGACTGCTGCGTCGTGAGTTCGCCGAGGAAGGCGGCGAACGGGTCGAGACCGAGCACCACGTCCGCGATGTAGAGGAACGACACGGCGGCAACGGCCGCGGTCGCCGCCATCCACGCGGCGGCCGGGAGCAGCGACGCACGGAACACGTCGCCCGGCGTCGCACCGATGGCGAGCCGCACCGCATCGGATTCCTCGCGTCGGTAGTGCGCCGCGAGGAGGAAATCCAAGACCGCCACGAAGGCCAAGGCCAGGAGCAGGACCACGACCAGCGCCAGCCAACTTAAGCGTTCCAGCACATCGCGACGGGCATCGGGCCGACGTTCGATGCCCGCCACGAGTTCGGCCCGGTCGCGCTCCGTGGCACTGCCATAGTCGCCCCGACCCGGCGTGAAACGAAACCCGTCGAGCATGGCCTGAGCGGTGGCAAAGTTGGTCGCGCCGTCGAGGGCACCCAAAGGGACGAGCGCGATGCTCACGATGGTGGAAACGGAGCCGTCCGGTGCGGTCGAAATGGCGGGCCCTGGCGGATCGAGGATCCAGACGTCGACCTCCTCGTCGAAGACCCCGCGGAACGCGGAGTCGGCAACGCCCAGTATCGGCACCGGCCGGTCGAGGTAGTCGGGTACTTCCCGGCCGAGGGCTTCGGCCGCAGCGCCATAGGCCTTGCGTGCAAACGCCTCCGTGACGACCGCGCCGCGGGCGTTCTCCGAACCGAGGACGCCGATCGTTGCGCGAACCCCGAGCAGATCGAAGAAGTTGACCGAGACGCGCCGGCTCTGCACGGCAACGGTCGTGCCGTCGGCGATGCGAACGTCGACCTGATTGCGAAAATAGTCGGCGAAAGCCCATGTGATCCCGGTGGTCGAGTCGCGGAGACGTTCGTAGTCCGTTGACGACACGAAACCGAAGAGTCCGGAGTCCGCCCCGCGGCTGCCGAGCGTCGCGTAGTCGCGCGGCGCCACGCCGTCCGGAAGGCGGAACCAGCTCGCCCAGGCGATGGCGGCGACCATGATGAAGCCGAACGACAGCCCGACGGCAAGCAGAAAGCCGCCCGCCCTCGCGGCCTTCGTGGCCCTTGCCCGAGTCACGACTGCAGGCGACCTTCGGACAGAACGAGCGTCCGGTCGGCGGCCTTGGCGAACCTGGGACTGTGCGACACGACGCACAACGTCGTTCCCCGGTCATGGCAACCCGCGAGCAGTTCCATGACGGTATCCGCGGAGTCGTCGTCCAGGTTGCCGGTGGGCTCGTCGGCGAGAAGCAGCGACGGCTCCGCGACCAACGCCCGCGCCACGGCGGCGCGCTGCTGCTGGCCGCCGGAGAGTTGCGCCGGATAGTGGTCTGCGCGGTGCGCGATGCCAACGTCCTCGAGCGTGCCCATGGCCCGCTCCGTTCGCTCCGAGGCGGACGGCTTGTCAGCACCCTTGCGGTAGCGCAGGGGCAGTTCGACGTTCTCGCGGATGGTCAGATCGGCGACGAGGTTGAACGCCTGGAACACGAAACCCAGCTCCCGGTTCCTCAAGAGGGCGCGGCGGGTCAGGTTCAGGCCGTTCGTATCGGTATCGGCCAGCCGATACTCACCACCCGTCGGTTCTTCGAGCAGCCCCAGGATGGCGAGCAGAGTCGACTTGCCGCAGCCCGACGGGCCTTGGACCACGAGGTACTCGCCCCGGCCGATGTCGAACGTCACGTCCGACAACGCATGGGTCTCCACTTTCTCGGTCACGAAGACCTTCGTGAGATTGCGGACCTGAACCAGGGGCGCATCCACATGCTCTGCCATCGTCGTCCTCCCGAGGACTCGCGCATCAAACTGGCGAACATGCTACAACAGCAGCATGTAAGCCGTCCTGCGAGCGATTCGTCGGACCTCGACGGTGCGCGAACGTCCCCGAACGGGTACTCCCGTTCGCGTCCGCCAATTCCGGCCTCGGGCAAGCTCCAATGCGGGCCGGGAGGCCCGCGCACCCAGCGCGCCTAGTCCTCCATGAGCGCCTTGTGCCGCGTCAGGCCATGCCGACGGGCCAGCGCGGTTTCGCCATCGCCCATGTCCGCGGTCGGGCGCGGGATGTACTCGAAGTGGCGGTAGGTGTCCTCGCCCTTGACGAGGATGGCGCGGTCGCCGGCGACCTTGGTCTGCCGGACCTCCGTCGCGCAGTAGCGCAGCACCATGCCGATACGCCGGTCGTTGGTGCGGTTCGGTTCGGATCCGTGGATGATGCGCACGTGGTGCAGCGACATCTCCCCGGCCGCGAGCGGCGCGAGCCTGGTCCGTGACTCGGGGACGTCGGCCTTAACGACCTGGCCGCGGCTTAGGATGTTGTTCTCGCCGTACGTGTCGTCCTGCTCGTGCACGGCCCCCAGGTGGCTGCCGGGGAGGAAGCGCATGGGGCCGGTGTCGGGACCGGCATCGGACAATGCGATCCAAGCGGTCGCCACGTGGTGCGGTTCCAGGCCCCAGTAGGTGGCGTCCTGGTGGTAGGAGACGAAGGCCGGTCCCGGTTCCTTGATGAACCAGTCCATCGACCACAGCAACACGTTGGGACCGAGCACGGCCGAGATCGGCTCGACGATGCGGGGGTCATGCACCAGGTCCCAGGCCCAGGCGTGGGTGATCGGCAGGCCTTGCCGCGCGGCGCGCTCGCGCCCCGGCTCGGCGAGGGCTTCGGCCGCTTCAAGACGATCGCGCAAGGCGCGGGTCTCGGCGTCGGAGAAGACCCGTAGCGGACTCAGGTAGCCGTCTCTTCGAAACGTCTCGATCTGTGCGGCGGTCAAACCGGTCATGCATCAAGCTCCGAGCCCATACGCGGCGGCCCAGGTCAGGCCTTCGCGCACCGTTGTCTTCGGTCGATATTCGCAGCCCACCCAGCCATCGTAGCCGAGACGGTCGCACGCGGCGAACAGGTACGCCATGTTCACTTCGCCGTGCTGCGGCTCGTGGCGTCCCGGCACGCTGGAGAACTGGATGTGCCCGATGACGTCGAGGTTCTCCTCGAGGCGGCGTTCGAGATTCCCTTCCATGATCTGGCGGTGGTAGAAGTCGAACTGCAGGCGAACGTTGTCCCGCTCGATCGAATCGATCAGTTGGCGCGTCTCGTCGGTTCGGGTCAGGAAATAGCCCGGTGTGTCCTCGGTATTCAAGGGTTCGAGCAGGACGTCGATGCCGTGGCCGGCGGCGAGGTCCGCGGCCACACGGACGTTCCTGACCAGCACCGCTTCGGCGGTATCGCGGTCGGCGACGTCGACCACGCCCGCCATGACATGAATCATCGGCACGCCGACATCGACGGCGTAGGCCATGGCCCGGTCGAAGTCGCGGCGGAAATCGGCTTCGCGCCCGGGCACCGCCGCGAGGCCGCGCTCGCCGTTGGCCACGTCGCCCAAGGGCGTGTTCAACAGGATCATCGCGACGCCCGCCTCGCATACGCCGGCCTTCACCTCGGCTGGCGACTGCGCATAGGGGAACAGGTACTCGACAGCGGTGAAGCCCAAGTCCCTGGCGGCGCGGAAGCGTGCCTCGACCGGGACGTCCGGGAACATCGTCGACACATTGGCAGCGAACTTAGGCATGCCCTACCGGAAGAGGTCGTCGAGCTTGCGCTTGGCGTCATCGACGTCGGGGTCGGAATCGGCGTCCGACTCTTCTGAGAACAGCGCATCCAAGCGGCTCTTGGCCGCCTCATGCTTGGTCGTCGAGGCAGGCTCGTACGCATCTGTGGACGGACGAAAGAACTCGCAAAAGTTCGCGCCTTCCTTGTGGACCGGTGGTTCCGCCCGGTCTTCGTCGCAAAGGTTGGTGACGTTGGGCCGATAGTGACGGCAAAGCCGGCAACAGTGCAGGTCTTCGAAGCACGCCGGGCAGTTCATGTGCCGCGTGATCGGGCGCGGGAGTTCCTCGAGCGAGGTGCCGCAATTCCAGCACTTGAGTTCGGCCACGGCGTAACGCCTCGAATCAGGGGATGCCGACCATCTCCGTGTGCGCGCGCAGCACGTGCATGCGCGCCCCGTCCACCCACTGTTCCATGCCGTCCGGCTGGATCGTCTCGCGGTAGCCCGCCCAGCCGTCCGGGCCGTGGAAGTACAGTTCCGCCATGCCCGCATAGGGCTCGTCGGCGGGTTCGAAGCTGTGACTGACCACGTAGCGGAAGCCGCCGACCTGCTCCATCGTGTTGCGCACGTTCGGCACGTGCACGTCGAGCCAATGGGCAAGGAACGCGTCGTAGTCCGTATCGGGCTTGGCCGTAACCAGAAAGCTCATCTTGAAGAAGCCCGACCGCGTCATGGGATACGGTGCGTTCAAAGTCAGCGGCGCCGTGCTCAAGTGTTCGGAGCCGTCGATCACGACGTATTCGCGCGTGGCCCATGGCACGTAGGGCTCCGCCTTCTGCTGGAAGGTGTCGCGGGGCTTGGTACCGAATGCGCCGCGGGGCTTGGGCAGCGGACGGTCGTACCAAAGCTGCGCGACGCCGTCCCACGGATGCTGGCCCTCGGCGTTGGCATCGTAGAGCGTCGCGAAGTAACGGCGGGCGTATGGCCTGCCCCGCGCCTCGGCGTCCTTCTGATTCTGGATCACGTCAGGCATGTGGTTGGCGAACCAGTGCACGACGAGTTCCTCCCGGGACGTGTCGGGCTTGCGCTTGATGAGGTACATCATCTTCGCGCCCGGCGTCTGTTCCACCATGTCTATGTGCCCCTCATGCGCCGACGGGAGTGACTATACACCGCTCGCCGTCGGGACCACCCGGGACCGTCAGAGAACCCGCCACCAAGGCGCCGCAAGCACATCGGGCGCCAGCCATTCAACGGTCTCGCCCGTGTGCAGCAGCAATCCGGCACGCGCCTGTTCGGGGTATTCCTTGCGGAATGCGCGTAGCCGGACAGTGTCCCTAAGTCGAGGGTTGACGGTCGCCTTGATCTCCACAGGAAGCAACGTGTCTCGTGCCTCGACGACGAAGTCGACTTCGTCGCCGGTGGTGGTGCGCCAGTAAGTGATTTCGACGCGCTCTGTTCGGGCGTCGCGCCACGCCAGCAGGTCGCACAGCACGACGTTTTCAAGGTGTGCCGGTGTGGTGTCGGTGCCCGCGATTCGCAAGGCGAGGCCGGTGTCGCACCAATAGAGCTTCGGCGACTTGATGAGTCGCTTCGTTCGGTTGACGGCGTACGCGGGCAGTCTGACGAGCAGATACGACGTCTCGAGCAGGTTCAGGTAGCGGTGTACCGTCGGCTGCGGGACCGCGGCATCTCTCCCGATCTCGGTTTGGTTGACGACTTGGCCAACGCGAAGGCAGGCCGCGCGGACGAGCCTGCGAAAGTCCACCAACGATGCGACGGAAGACAGGGTGGCGAGATCTCGTTCGAGGTAGGTCTGGATGTAGCCGTCGAACCAGATCGCCCGTTCCTCTTCGTTCGCCAGGTGGACGGCCGGATCCGGAAAGCCGCCACGCCGCGCGACCTCCCGCCAATCATCGCGATACCCCGGCTGCCCGATTAGCACGTCCGGCCAGTCTCGATCGTCGGCTGACAACAGTTCATCCCAGCAGCCTGTCCGTCCGAGGCCGCGTTGCTCTCGCCGCGTCATCGGCCAAAGCGTCAGGTAGCTGGCACGACCGGCCAACGATTCCGATACGCGCGCCATCGATGCCAGATTCGCGGATCCCGTGAGCAGGAAACGCCCCGCCGTTCGCGTGTCGTCGACGTTGCGCTTGATGGCAGCGAGAAGACTGGGCGCGCGCTGGATCTCGTCCAGCGTTACGGCATCGTGTCCGCCAAGGAGTTGCTCCGGGTCGTTCTTCGCGGCGTCCAGAACATCGAGATCGTCGAGGGTGTGGAACCGGCGCCGGCCCGGCGCAAGACGCCTCGCAAGCGTGGTCTTGCCCGTCTGTCGGGCACCGGTCACGACCACGACCGGCATGACACCGAGATGCGCGCGGAGCCGAGGTTCGAGCGCGCGGTGCAGCGAATCATCCATGGCCAGAATGATAATCATTCACCACACGAATGAAAAGGAAGGACGTCTGCCTAAAGCCGAACTACACTGTTACGACGAAGCAACGATGCGGACTGTTATCTCGACCCACAATGAAAACACGACGACAGCCGACCACCGAATACGTCGTCTGCATCGACAACGCCCACTACCCGGCCTCCCTCGAACGGCACAAAACCTACCGAGCCGCTAGGGACCAGGACGGGCTCAGCGATGGAGACATTCGCATCATCGACGAAAGCGGCGACGACTACCTGTTCCCGTCCCGCATGTTCGTGGCCATCAATCCGGCTGAGCGGGTGCGACCATCGCTTGGTGCAGATACGGTAGCGGACGATTCCGGGGGCGAGCACCACGACCAACCTGGCCGCACCGGCCCGTTACCTCGACCGTGACGGCTCGCGGTTAGCACGCCACTACCGGATGCACACGACCTCGACGCCTTCGATCTCCAACGACGTCCATAGCCTGTCGGCGGTCAACGCTGGCTGCTGTGCGACGTGCGCGGCGGCAAGGCAGGCACGGTCGCCAAGGCCCAGGCCGAGATGACGGGTGGCACTTCGGTATCGACCACTCAACAGGGCAAGGCGTTCGTCGAATGGGACGATTTCTATGCCCTCGAACACGAGCGGAACATCCGCTTCGGCCCAACCGTCCGCATCGAGCTTGGCCGCCACCTCGGCGACATTGACCGCCGACATGGTCGCGCCCGACTCAAGGGCCTCGTGCACCGTGTCCGCGCCGGGCTCATCGAAGAGCTCGGCGATAAGCGCCGATGCATCCAGCACGAAGCGGGTCACGGTTCGCCCGCCGCCTCGGAGCGTCGCGCTGCCAGGAACGCATCCACCACGCTACCGTCGTCTTTGCGATGAGCGCGAGCGAGCGCCTTGACCCGCGCGCGGGCCAGTTCCAGCGTGCATAACGTGAGCCCATCCTCCGTCACCGAGAGTGTCAGTTCCTGGCCCTTCTCGATCCCGAGCGCCTCGCGGATGGTTATGGGGATCACGACACGTCCCGCCCCGTCGATGCGCACACGCTGGGATGATCTGCCATGAGCGTCGCTGTCTACCATTTTGCGAGACCAATGGGCTTGAAAAGCGAGTCTACCATTCCCACGCGACATGATCGGCATGGCGCGGGCGAGGACGCCCGCCCGCGCACCAAACCATCCAAACTATCGCCCGCCACCGACTTGTGCCATAGTTCGGCGGTTACGTATTGAGGAAGCGGGAGAGAGCCTTGAACCACGATCTAGTGATCCGCAACGGCACCGTCGTCGACGGCACCGGGGACAAGCCCTTCGAAGGCGACATCGCCATCGACGGCAACACCATCAGCGCCGTCGGCCAAGTGAACGGCCAAGGCCGCGAGGAGATCGACGCCGCCGGCCATGCCGTCACACCCGGCTTCATCGACTTGCATACCCACCTCGACGCCCAGATCGGCTGGGATCCGCACATGACGTCGGTCACCTGGCACGGCGTCACGACCGCCCTGCTCGGCAACTGCGGCGTCACGTTCGCGCCGTGCCGCAAGGAGGATCGCGAGTTCCTGGCCGGCATGATGGAGACCGTCGAGGACATCCCCAAGTACGCGATTCTCAACGGCCTGCCCTGGGACTGGGAGTCCTACGGCGGCTATCTCGACTCCATCGAGCGCCTCGGGCCCATGATCAACGTCTGCGGCCTGGTCGGCCACAGCGCCACGCGGTTCCACGTCATGGGCGAGCGGGCCATCGAGGAGCAGGCCACGCCCGAGGAGATCGAGCGCATTGCGGCATTGGCCGCGCGATCGGTGAAGGAAGGCGCGCTCGGCTTCTCCGTCAACCGCCACCCCGGCCACACGTTGCCAGACCGGCGCCCGATCCCGGGCACGTTCGCCTCCCGCGAGGAGATGCTCGCCATCGCCCGGGCCGTCGGCGCCGAGGGCGGGCTGATGCAGACCGTGCCGAACTTCGGCAAGGTCGACGAGGAGATGGACCTCTTGGCCGAAGAAGGCGAATCGAGTCGGCTCCTCTTCAGCGCCATCGGCGAGCACCGCGAAGTACTCGACGAGAAGGTCTCCGCCATGCGCGCGCACGGCGTCGACATCACCGCCGTCACCGTACCCCGCTCCGGTGGTGGCGTGGGCGGGCTGGCGACCAACAACTTCTGGCGCACCCCGACGTGGAACGAACTGCGCAAGATGGACTTCGACGCGCGCCTCAACGCCATTCGCGACGAGGGTTTCCGGGCCAAGCTGGTGGCGGAGGTTCGCGACAACGAGCGCTTGAACGAGCAGGTGCTGCACACCACCAAGCGCTACTACCCGATGGGCGACGGCGCACGGCCGAACTATACCCAGCCGCGCTACGAGAGCCTCTTCGACATCGCCACGGCCGCCGGCGAGCACCCCACCGAGGCATGGCTGCGGCTGACGCTCGAGAGCGACGGCAAGGTGCTCTTCCACCATCGCGGCTTCAACGTCAACCTGGACAACCTGGAGAAGATGATCACCACGGACTGGGCCATGCCCGGTCTCGGCGACGCGGGTGCCCACGTCAGCCAGATGATCGACTCCGGCTGGGCGACCTTCGTGCTGTCGCACTGGCATCGCGACAAGGGTACCTACTCCATCGAGGAGGCGGTGCGGCGGATCGCGGCGGTGCCCGCGCACGTCCTTGGGCTCAGCGACCGCGGCACGCTAAAGGCCGGCAAGAAGGCCGACCTCAACGTCATCGACGTCGATCGCCTCGAGGAACGCCAGCCCTACATCGTGCACGACTTCCCCGGTGGCGCACCGCGCTTCCAGCAGCGCGCCCAAGGCTACAAGGCGACGGTCTGCAACGGGCAGGTGACGCTTCGCGACGATGAGCACACGGGGGTTTGCGCGGGCCAGGTGCTGCGCAACGGCGCGTAGTAGCGCTTGCTACGCGGTCGCGTGCCGGACTAGGGGACGGTCGACCGGCCCCTAGGTCCCAATCGCGTCGTCCACCGCGGAGAGGATGGTGTCGAGCCGGCTCGTGCGGGCGAGGATCGTGCCCTCCTCGTTCGCGAGGATGTAGGTCGGGAAAACGCGCACGTCCCAGGCCCTGGCCAGTTCGCTGTCCTCTCCGACATACCAGTTCGGCCACGGCATAGGTTCGCCCTCCTGGAACTCGGTCACTTCCTCGAGTTGTGCATCGACGCTGATCGCGAGCAGTGCGAAGCGGTCGTCGGATTGGGTCTCGACGAGTTCCCGCAACTTCGGCAGCGCGGCGATGCACGGACCGCACCAGGTCGCCCAGAAGTCGATCAGGACGACCTTGCCACTGTAGTCGGACAGGTTCTCCTCGGTGCCGACAACCGTCGTGCCCGCTAGTTCCGGGAGCGTGCCGCCCACCGTGGCGTGCTCGATCCGGTAGACCAGCGCCGCTTCAGCCTCGGCGATGGTGCCGTAGGCGGCATCATCGTCGCCCGGCTTGAGGCGACCGACGAACCGGGCGTCCTCGACGCCGCGGCTCAACCCCTTGGCGACTTCGAACGCGCGCTCGCGTGCGTTGCCGGCCTCGCCCGAGGCCGCCGCGGCGGCCTCGTTCGCGGCGAGCATCAGGCCCGCTGCGTGGTAGTAGCGGGCGGTGGCACGCGCCTCCGGATCCGCAGTCCGAGACGCGAACTCCTCGAAAAACGTAGCGATGGACCCGTCCGCGTGGTAGCGCCCCGCATCCAAGGCGGCGAGGGTGTCCGGCCATTCATCGTAATCGGGCACGTTGGCGTTGAGCGCCCGCGCCGCGCGCAGCACGACCGGGCCCCTTCCGAGCATTCTGACCGTGTCCTTGATCACGAACGCCGCCGCTTCTCGGACTTGTTCGCCCGCGGACTCAGCGACGGCGAGAGCCGCCGCCGCCGCGCGGGCGACCGGCGGGAAGCGGCCGAGCGCATCGAGGCGCGCCGTCTCGTCGTCTGCCGACAAGTCGGCATCCATGATCTCTTGCCGTGCGGTGTTCCATTCCTCCGTCGCCTGCTGGTACGCCTCGACCACCGCCCAGTCGGGACCGATCTCGCCAACGAGGGCATCGATGCCCAACGCCAGATCCTCCGCGGCGGTCTTCGACAGTCCGAACGGATGTTCGACGAGGAACTCCGCGGCCTCGATGCGACGGGCATGTCCCGGCACGTCCAGGATGCTCCGCGCCCCCGCCACCGCGTCGCTGATGTCGGGGTGTGGGCCGTGCGCGTCCCGCGCCTCGGCCTTGGCTTCGGGCGGCTCTTCCGACCGTCCGATCCGGTCCATCTCCGCATGCCAATTCGCATCCACGTCGATGTAGGTCTGCACCGCGTGCCAAGGGTCTCCGGCGCCGTCCGAGGAGGGTTGGCAGGCGGGAAGCAGCAGCAAGGTCGCCGCCAGGGCCATGGCGCCGTACCGTTGCGGAGTGTCGATGCGCATGTAGGTCTCACGCTGCTCCCGAGGGGTGCCCAACATGCTCCCATTCGACGCCCGGCGCAAGCGCCACCGACGCTTGAGCATGAGCGGCCGCATTGACTGCAACCCCCCGCTTCAATAGGCTCTTGCGGCATAACCAAAGTGCGTCGAGGGGGACACTTGGTGGCATCAACCGGCCCGAGAAACGCCCGGCTGTACGTCGATGGGCGCGAAGACCCCATCGAACTGCCGATCCTTGAACCCAGCCTCGGAACCGATGTCATCGATATCGGCCGACTCACCAACGAAGGCTATTTCACGTACGACCCGGGGTTCGTCTCCACCGCGTCCTGCGACTCCAACATCACCTACATCGACGGCGACGCCGGCACGTTGCTGCACCGCGGCTACCCCATCGAGCAGCTCGCCGAACAATCGGACTTCGTGGAACTGTGCTACCTGCTGCTCAAGGGCAGTCTGCCCTCGCCGAGCGAGAAGGCGAGCTACGCGGCGGCGCTGGTCGCGGAACGGGACGTCCCGCAAGGTGTGCGCGACATGGTGGGCCACTTCTCGCGCGATGCGCACCCCATGGGCATCATGACCGCGCTGACCGGCGCCTTGGCTGCGGAGTACCACCAGGGACTGGATATCACCGACGAGGCCGACCGCTGGGATACCTGTACGCGGCTCATCGCCAAGATGCCGACCCTGGCCGCGCTGACCTACCGCCACGGCAAGGGCAAGGCGTACCTGCCGCCCCGCGACGACTTAAGCTACGCCGAGAACTTTCTCTACACCACCTTCGCCGACGACGAGAACTACACGATCAACCCGGTGATCGCGAAGGCGATGGACCGCATCTTCATGCTGCACGCGGACCACGAGCAGAACGCCTCGACGTCGACCGTCCGCCTCGCGGGTTCCACCGGCACCAATCCGTACTCGGCGATCGCGGCCGGCATCGCCGCGCTTTGGGGGCCTTCCCACGGCGGCGCCAACGAGGCGGTCCTCAACATGCTGGCGGAAATCGGATCCCCCGAGAACATCGACGCCTACGTCGCCAAGGCCAAGGACCGCAACGATCCGTTCCGCGTCATGGGCTTCGGCCACCGCGTCTACAAGAACTACGATCCGCGTGCCAAGGTCATGCAGGACACCTGCCACGAGGTTTTCGCCGAACTCGGCGTCGAAGGCGACCCCATGCTGCAGATGGCGCAGCGCTTGGAGAAGATCGCCCTCGAGGACGAGTTCTTCATCGAGAAACGGCTCTATCCCAACGTCGACTTCTATTCCGGGATCACGCTCAAGGCCGTCGGCATTCCCACGGAGATGTTCACCGTCATCTTCACCACCGGGCGCACCCCCGGCTGGATCGCGCATTGGCGGGAGATGGTGAGCGAGGCTTACAAGATCGGCCGACCCCGGCAACTCTACCGGGGGCAGACCGCCCGCGACTACGTGCCGCTCGCCGAGCGCGGGTGACCCCCTTTGGCCTGCAACCCATAGCGGACACGCACTAGCAGGGCCGTTCTAAGAGGTCGGCAAGTGGCCGAGGCTGACCAACCAGCCACCGAGGAATCCGGCACCGACACGCCTGTCAAGCGGCCGCGTCCCTGGCGCCGACGCCAATGCGACAACTGCGGCGCGCGGATGCGCGGTCGATTCTGCGTGGTTTGCGGACAGCGCGACCGCCAGTTCGGTCCCATCATGTGCGAGAACTGCGGCGCGGCGAAGCAAGGGGCGTTCTGCGCCGTCTGCGGCCAGAACGACCTCAACTACCGGCGCAATATCTTCCCCGTTGTCGCCGAAGCGCTCGCCGAGACCTTCGAGACCGACTCGCGCCTGTTCCGCACGCTCGGCGTGCTCTTCATGCGGCCCGGATTCCTTTCCACCGAGTTCTCGCAGAACCGCCGCGCGCGCTACCTGTCGCCGTTCCGGCTCTACCTGTTCACCAGCATCGCGTTCTTCTTCGTGCTCTCGCTCAGCATCGACCTGCCGGACCGGCTGCCCAGTCCGGGCGACCGGCCACCGTTCCTCCAGGTCGGGCCCGGCGATGCGCCCCCCGGCCCGGCCACGGGAGAAGCTGCCACAGAAACCGAAAGCACCGAGGAGGGTTCCGCCGAGGGCCCTCCCTCGGGCGAGCCGCCACCCGAGTTCACGGCCGAGCAACAGGCCGGCATCGAACGCTTTCAGCAAATCCTGGACGACGAGCGTCGTCGCAAGCTCCGCGAACTGATGGATCGGCCGATCGTCGGGCAAGCCATAGCCGGCAGCGTCGAGAACATTCCGGCGGAAGCCTACACAGACATGGGCCGCTACAGCCACCACCTGGTGGGGCAACTCATAGACATACTGTATCGACCCTTGGACGCCGCCCGGGCGTGGCTCGAAAACCTGCCAATCGCCATGTTCTGCCTGCTGCCCTTCTACGCCCTCCTGTTGAAGATCCTCTACATCTGGCCGAGACGGTTCTACTCGGAGCACCTAGTGTTCGGTATGCACATCCACACCGTGGCGTACATCGTCTTCACGGTACTCGTGCTCGTGCCGGAGGTGCCCAACGTCGGCTGGCTCGGTCCGTTGCTGGTCCTTGGGCTCGCCGTGTATTACTTCCTCGCGCTCAAGCGCTACTACGGCAACGGCGTCTTCGTGACCCTGGTCAAGTACGTGATCCTCGCGGGCATGTACTCGGTGCTGCTGGCCCTGGCACTCGCCGGTGCCGCGGGCGCGGTTCTGCTGTTCTTCTAGAACCGGCGATGGGCTTGCCTGAGCCCGACCCGGACCGTCGCCATCGTTACTCCTTCGGAACTCCATTGTTCTTCTGGCGTTCTTCACGCTTCGCTGCCACAACGGGCCGCATAGTTCTGGGTCGCCTCCTCTTGGATACAGGCGATGGTACGCAAAGGTCTCGTCGCGGCCGTGGTCGGCGAAATCTCATGGACGCCGCCAGCTTGGATTGTGCGCATCGGTCTTCGGCGTTTCGCGTACGCCGCCGCTTGCCTGCTCGCCGTCGCCGGCGCCGCCTTGGCGGCTTTCCTCTACGTGCAGCAGTTGCCCGAACCCTTGCGCGTCGCGGTCGATGTCGCGGCCCCGGCGATCTCACGCATCGACGATGGCGACTTGATCCCGGACTCGCTACGTCTCGATTTCCGCTATACCGGGTCTAGCGACGAGGACCCCCCGGCCGATCTGTCCGCCGCACGACTCGATCTCGTCGGCGAACGCGTGGTCGAAGGCGTCGAACTCCAACCCCCACACCCTGGCGAATGGCGCTTCGCCACCGAAAACCGGCTTGTCTTCAAGCCGTCCGAGGATTGGCCCGCTGGCCGGGCGTACAGGGTGCGGCTGTCCGCGAAGGTGTTCGCACCCGGCGTGGAACTCGCGGATAGGACCGTGCGGTTCGAAACACCCGCCTTCGTCGCCGCGGTGACTTCCGCGACCTTTTACCAGCATCCCGAGATCGTCTCCGAGCGCCGCGTCACGGCCAGCTTCAGCTTCTCGCATCCGGTCTCCAGGTCTGACCTGGAGGATCGGCTGACACTGTCGATGCGGGAGGACGGCGCGGACGCCGCCCGCGAGTCGCGGCCACTCGGCTATCGGGTGGAATACGGCCCCCACGACCGCACGGCCCATGTGCTCTCGGAGGTCGTGCAGATCCCGGAACGTGAGCAGTTCGCGATCCTCTCCGTGACACCCGACCTTGAGCCAGGGAACGGCGACGCCGTCTTCGAGGAAGCGTTGTACGCGCAGATCCGCCTTCCGGATCGCTCGAGCTACTTCCGCGTGGACGGCATCAAGGCATCGATTGTCGAAAAGGCTGACGGCGATCCCGTGCAAACTGCGGTTGTCGCCTTCACGGACCAGGTCAACACCGAGGCATTCCGTCGCCGAGTCAACGCTTGGCTGCTGCCGCGAGACCGGAGAATCGGCAATACCACGTACCAGGGGTACCGCTGGCGCTCGCCAAGCGAAGTCACCCCGGACGTACTTGCCGCGTCCGAGCGGCTGGACCTCGTCGTGAATCCAACCGAACGGGAAGCCGCCATGCTGCAGAGCGTGACCCTCGACGCGCCCCCGGGTCGCCACGTCTATCTACGCGTCGACCCCGGTCTCGTCTCGGCCGGAGAGTTCGTGCTTGAATCGACGTCCGACGGGGTCGTGCAAGCGCCGCGATACCCGAAGGAGGCGGGGATCGCCCAGGATGGCGCGCTGTTGCCGCTGACGGGAAACCGCCTCCTCACGATCTTCGGGCGTGGCGTTGAAGCCATCAAGGTCGACCTCCAGCAACTGCTTCCCCGGTCCATCAACCACCTGGCGAGCCAGACGGGCGGCGACATCCGCGACCCCTGGTTCCGTTACGGGATCAACGCCGACAACCTGTCGGTTCTGACCACGCGCATCATCGAACTGAATCCCGGCCACCCGCGGGAGCGCAAGTTCGCGACCCTGGACCTCAACCCCTATCTGCCCGCTGGCGGTCTGTTCTTCGTGACGGTGCAGGGCTGGAATCCAAGGACGGAGAGCACCGTCGGATCCTCCGACCGGCGCATGGCGCTCGTCACCGACCTCGGTCTCTTGGTGAAGACCAACGTCGATCAGAGCCAGCACGTGTTCGTGCATTCGATCGCAACCGGGGAACCGGTGTCGGGTGCGGAAGTGGAACTCCTCGGCAAGAACGGTCTCGCGGTGATCGGCACGACCACCGACGCCGACGGCCACGCTCGACTGGCTTCGGCCGCTGGCTTTCAACGCGACGGTGAGCCCACCGTCTTCGTGGTCCGCCGCGACACCGACGTGACATTCATGCCCTATCGACGCGGCGACCGGAGGATCCGCTGGTCGGGATTCGATGTCGGCGGAGAGCAAGTCCGTCGCGACGAAGCGGAGCGGCTCAAAGCGGTCGTGTACACCGACCGCGGCCTCTATCGTCCCGGTGAAACGGTACGCCTATTCAGTATTGTCCGGCGCAGCGATCTGGGTATCGTGCCCGGCACCCCGATCGAGGTCCGGGTTGCCGATCCACGCGGTCGCGGCGTCTATCGCACCCGAACCCGGGTGCCGGACGACGGCCTCTTCGCGTGGAACCTAGAGACCCTACCGGAGTCGCCGACGGGAACCTACGCCGTACGCGTCGACCTCGTCGAAGACCATGGGCAGCTTCGCGCGCTGGGTGGCGCTTCATTCCGCGTCGAGGAATTCCAGCCCGACCGGTTGCGGATCCGCGCGGCAATCATCGATCAAGGACGCGCGCCATCGGAACAGCAACCGGGGGGACGCGAAATGCGCCGTCGAGCGTGGCTCAACCCCGGTGAACACTACGCCCGTGTCACGCTGCACAACCTTTTCGGCACCGCCGCCCAAGGGCGACGTGTCGTCGGTTCACTCGCCGTGACCCCCGTATCACCAGTCTTTCCCGAGCATCCGGGTTACCGGTTCACCGACCCGTTCCGCGACCCCGACGCGCCGCTCAAGACCGTGAGACTCCCCCTTGCGGACGTGGCCACGGACACACGAGGAATCGCCGAACTACCCTTCGATCTGCGCCCTTACGACAACGGCATCTATCGGCTGCGGCTGACAACCGAGGGCTTCGAGGCGAGCGGTGGACGCAGCGTCAAGGCGCGAACCGGGACACTCATGTCGCCTGCAACCGCCCTCCTCGGCTACAAGGCGGACGGCGACCTCGACTTCATCGCCCTGAACGGCGAGCGCACACTGCATTACCTCGCAATCGACCAGGATCTCGAGCCCGTCGCCCTCGACGCCCTCACGGCCGTGCTCGTCGAGCGGCGCTACGTGTCAGCGCTCGTCAAGCGGTCGAACGGGACTTTCGCCTACCAGTCCGTGGTCAAGGAAACAGAAAGAGAACGGGCACCCTTGGCGCTCCCTGCCGCCGGGACGGACTACGTTCTGCCCACGTCGCAGCCCGGACGCTTCGCGCTCGACATCGTCGACGTCGATGGGACCAAGCTCTGCCGAACGGAGTTCGTCGTAGCTGGCGCCGCCAACCTCGCAGGCAACCTGGAGCGGGACGCTGAACTCGATCTGAAGATCGACCGTCGCGAATACCGCCCGGGCGACGAGATCGTGCTTGAGGTCACCGCGCCCTATGCGGGCACGGGCCTGGTCACGATCGAGCGAGACCGTGTCTATGCCTTCAAGTGGTTTCGCTCGGACACCAACCAAGCCGTCGCACGCATCCGCCTACCCGCCGACCTGGAAGGCAATGCCTACCTGAGCGTGGCCTTCGTGCGCGACATCGACGACGAGGAGATCTTCGTCAGTCCGCTGAGCTACGCGGTTCTGCCATTCGCGATCGATCCGGGCCCGCGCCGGCTCGACATTGCCCTCGAGGCACCGGCGCGCAGTCGGCCCGGCGAACGCCTGCGCATTGGCTACAGCGCGTCGGCCCCGTCACGGATCGCCCTGTTCGCAGTGGATGAGGGGATCCTGCAGGTTGCCGACTACGCCACACCGAATCCGCTCTCGGCGTTCCTCAACAAGAAAGCGCTGCAGGTCGACACCCATCAAATGGTCGACCTGATCCTGCCGGACTACGACGTACTCCGGCGCGTGGCGGCACCGGGTGGCGGCGACGCCGGGAGGCTCCTCGGCGCCAACCTCAACCCCTTCCGGCGTCGCTCGGAACCGCCCGTGGCGTTCTGGTTCGGAATCCTCACCGCGGACCCCGGGATCCGCGAGGTCGACGTCGCCATACCCGACTACTTCAACGGCGAACTGCGCGTCATGGCCGTGGGTGTGGCCGAAGCGAAGCTCGGTGCGACGTCGGTCCCGGTAACGGTTCGCGGGCCCGTTGTCCTGACGCCGAATCTGCCCCTTGCCGTCGCACCGAACGACGTCTTCGAACTCGCGGTCGGCGTCGCCAACAACGTCGAGCGTTCGGGCGCAACCCCGGAAATGACGGTAACGGCAGGCCTACCGTCACGACTTGTGGGCGTAGGCGATTTGTCACGGACCCTCGTCGTCGCGGAAGGCGACGAAGGCCGCACCACGTTCGGCCTCCGCGCCTCCGCACCACCCGGCGCGGCATCGGTCAAGCTGACGGCGAGCATCGGCGAGACAAGTGTCGAACGCACGGCGACGATGTCCGTCCGCCCAGCCGCACCATTCGAGACCACCGTGGTGTCCGGTTTCGAAGCCGATGGCGATGTTCGCGTCACCTTCCCGCGCCGCATGTTCGAGCCGTTCGCGGATCGCCGCATCACCGCTTCGGCGAGTCCACTGGCCTTGGCCGACGGGCTGTTGGCCTACCTCGAGAAGTTCCCCCACGCCTGCGTCGAGCAACTCGTCAGCAAGGCGTTTCCGCAACTCGGGCTCTTGCAGGCACCGTCGTTCGGCATCGACGAAGCGCAGTATCGAGAACTGTTCCGCAGGACCATCGAGCAGCTTCGCCCGCGGCAGGACGCCGGTGGCGGATTCCGGTTCTGGCTGACGGCGACCGAGCCCGCGCCGTTCGCGTCAGTGTACGTCGCCCATTTCCTAACGGACGCCGGCGACCTCGGCCTACCGGTACCCAGCGACATCGGCAATCGCGCGGCCACGTACCTGCGGCGCCTCGCCCAAGCTGACCCTGGATCCCTAGGCGACTTCAGCCTCGGCGATGCGCGCACGCGCGCCTACGCCATCTATCTGCTCACGCGGCGCGGTCGGGTGACGACGAACGACCTGGACGCCTTGCAGGGGGCACTGCAGGCGAAGTTCGGAGACGTCTGGCGAGGTGACCTCGCGAGCGCCTACATGGCGGCGAGCCACGCCTTGCTGCGCAACCATGTCTTGGCCCGTGGACTGATCGATGGCTACCGGTTCGCCGACTCGTCCTCTCCCGACACGGACTTCGACACGCGTCTTGGCCGGGACGCCCAGTACCTCTACCTCCTTGCGCGCCACTTTCCGGAGCGGCTAGCCGGGATCGACGGTGACACTGTGCACAGGCTCGTCGAGCCGGTCTTTAAGAATCGCTTCAATACGTTGTCGGCGGCCTATACGACCCTCGCGCTCGGCGAGATCCACCGATCCCTTGCAAGCACCGGCGACCTGTCACCGCCAGCACTCGTCGCCGACGACGACCCCAGCGCCTTGCAGCCTGCCGCCTCGGGTCCCTTCGCGCGCGCGTCCGTCCCGGTGGGCCTCGACCGGATTCGGATTGAGACGCCCGACGGCAGCGGCCTGTACTACACGGCCAGCGAGTCCGGCTTCGACGTCGAACCGCCGTCACGGGCTCTCGCCGATGGTATCGAGGTCGATCGGGCCTACCTCGACGCCGACGGCAAGCCCGTTGACGAGATCCGGGTCGGAGACGAACTCACCGTGAGGCTTCGTATTCGCACACAAGGATCCCGGTTCAGCAACGTCGCGGTCACCGACCTGTTGCCGGGAGGCTTCGAAATCCTGGCCGAGTCGGTGCGCGCCCGTTACGGCTCGTGGTCCGCCGACTACCGCGACGTGCGCGAGGACCGGCTGGCCGTCTACGGGTCGTTCGACGAGCGCGTCACGGAGATCCGCTACCGGGTGAAGGCCACCAACCCCGGCACCTACACCGCGCCTGCCGCTCATGCGGCAGCCATGTATCACCGTGGCATACGCGGGAACTCGGCACCCGGCAAACTGATCGTGACCGGTGCATGAGCGACACCGTAGCGAGCAAGCGCCCGAGGCAGACCGGCACAACCCTTCGCCGAGCCCAGAGGGCGCTACTGGCCATGGGGGTGTTCCTGCTCGCCGGACTGGGCGCGTGGTTCGTACTACCGAAGCCGGTGCTCTACGACGGCGTTCCGTTCTCGACGCTGGTGACGGCCCGCGATGGACAGCCGTTGAAGCTCAGGCCCGCTGCGGACGGTCGATACCGCCTGTTCACGACGCAGGACGACATCGCGCCGGCGATGATCGAGGCGACGCTGCTCTACGAAGACCGTCGCTTCTACAGCCACCCCGGCATCGATCCGATGGCGCTGGTGCGTGCAGCGTGGACAACCTACGTGCGACGATCGCGTGTCGTTGGCGGCTCGACCATCACGATGCAGCTTGCCAGGCTGCGGTTCGGCATGGACACCCGGACGCCACTCGGCAAGCTGCGCCAGTCACTGCGTGCCCTGCAACTCGAACGCCACTACGAGAAGGGCGAGATCCTCCAGGCGTATCTGAACCTGGCGCCCTATGGCGGCAGCATCGAGGGCGTCGGGACAGCGAGCCGCATCTATTTCGGCAAGCCGGCCAGTGCACTCGGTCGCGGTGAGGCCTTCGCCCTTGCGGTCATCCCGCAGAATCCCTCGGCGCGCTTCCCGGCGACGGCGGCGGGTCGGACCGAGTTGCTTGCCGCCCGCAGCCGGCTCCTCGACGCTTGGTCGCGAGGAACCGACCACGATGCCGAGACGTCCGCTCGGGCCCGACTCGTGCCCACGTTCCGCGCGCCTTCCGCGCTGCCCTCCCATGCGCCGCACTTCGTCCGCGACCATGTGCCGCCGGGCCAGACGTCAGAGTTCCGCACGACGCTGAACCTTGACGCACAGCAGCTCCTGGAGGCGCGCATCCGCGACCACCTGAACCTAGGTCGCGCCGACGGCATCGCCAACGCCGCCGCGATGCTCGTCGACCACCGCAGCATGGAAGTGCTGGCCCTGGTCGGATCGGCCGGCTTCTTCAACGCCGAGATCGCGGGCCAGGTCAACGGCGTCCGGGCACGACGCTCCCCAGGTTCGACGCTCAAGCCCCTGCTCTACGCCTGTGCCCTGGACGCGGGGATCATCCACCCGATGACGCTGCTCGAAGACGCGCCCGAGCGTTACGCTTCGTTCACCCCGGAGAACTTCGACCGGGGCTTCGTGGGTCCCGTCTTCGCGCGGGACGCGCTGGTCCACAGCCGAAACGTGCCGGCGGTTCGACTGCTGCAGGATCTCGGCGTGGAACGGTTCCGGGCGCTTCTCGATCGAGCCCAGGTCGGAGGGCTCCGCCCGGCTAGCGACTACGGCCTGGCCCTGGCGCTTGGCGGCAACGAGATGAGCATGGAGGAGTTGGTGCAACTCTACGCCGCGATGGCGAACGGTGGCCTGTGGCGGCCGGTCACGGTCAAGGCCAGCGCGGGAGTTGACGAAACGCGGGCTACTCGGCTGCTGAGCCCGGAAGCGAGCTTCCTCGTGCTCGACATGCTGCGCGACGTGCCTAGGCCCGACGCGCCGGCACTTGCCGACGACCGCCGATCCGCCATCGCCTGGAAGACCGGCACGTCGTACGGCTTCAGGGACGCGTGGAGCGTCGGCGTCTTCGGCCGCTACGCGCTTGCCGTCTGGGTCGGCAACTTCGACGGCCGCGGCAATCCGGCATTGATCGGCAGGGAGTCCGCAGGACCCCTGTTCTTCGCGATCGCCGACAGCCTGCACGCGAACGACGACAGTGGCCAGGTCGCACGGAAGACAAGCACGCTGAACCTGCGCCGCGTCGAGGTTTGCGCGACTACTGGAGATCTACCAGGCACTCACTGTCCGAGCACGACAGCCTCCTGGTTCATCCCGGGCGTTTCGCCGATCAAGGTGTCCACCATCCATCGCGCCGTGGCGGTGGACGTGCACACCGGGCTGCGCAGTTGCCGTGCCGGGGCCGACACCGTACAGCGGGTCTTCGAGTTCTGGCCCTCCAACCTGCGCACGGTCATTCGTCGCGCCGGCATCGCCATCCGTACCCCGCCACCGTGGTCCCCCGATTGCGAGCTCGACGAGACATCCGGCATCGGCCTGCCGCCGCGCATTCGTTCGCCTCAAACAGCGCTGGTCTACCACGCTACCGCGCGGGACGGGGATCAAGCCAACGTGCCGCTGTCCGCGGTGGCGGACGCCGATGCCAGGGCACTCTACTGGTTCGTGGACGACCGCTTGGTGGCAACGACCGCGCCGGGCGACGACCAGTTCTGGACACCTCGGGCCGGACGCTTCACCGTGCGGGTGGTCGACGATCTGGGGCGGGCGGACGCGGTGGCCGTGCAGGTGGCTGCAGCGCCCGTACGGACGCCGGGTTAGTGTGAGACCGCGGCGTCGACCGGTGTCGCCAGCGACCGAATGTGGACAAGCAGGAGAACGAAATGCCGACCAAGGACCAACGCGCGGACATCATCCCGTCCCTACGCTACCAAGACGCGCCCGCGGCGCTGGACTGGCTGTGCATCGCGTTCGGCTTCGAGCCGCGCTTCGTGGTGCCGGACGCCGACGGCGGCATCACGCATGCTCGGCTGACCTTCGGCAACGCCATGATCATGCTGGCCACCGCCCGCGACGACGCGTTCGGCCCCGTGCAGATGCTCGTGCGGGTTGCGGACGTGGACGCCCACCACGCCCGCGCAGTCGCCGCCGGCGCACAGGTGGTCGTAGCGCCCCACGACTTCGCCTTCGGCGGTCGGCTGTACGCGTGTCGCGACCCGGAAGGGAACCTGTGGAACTTCGGTAGCCACGACCCCTGGGAGGATGAGCAGCCTCGGACCGGCTCCTAGGCGACGCGTCGGTACTCCGCGGGGACGGGCTTGCCAGTCGCCAGGGCGTCCTTCAGCGTCCGGGCGTGTCGGCACATGCCGCGGTAGGCGAATCCCTTGCAATCGCACGTGATGTCCGCGCCTTCGACTTCCAGCCGGTAGGCGCTGCGCCCGCTCGAACTCGTGATGCGGTACACCACTTGCTGAGGTCCAGTCAGCACCGCTGCGAGGGCGCGGATGGCGCTGTCCGATACCGGTTTCAGTTCGCGGCGGGCCGCGGCGGTCATCTCTGCTGCGTGCTCGGCCAGGTAGCGTTCGCTCGCTGCGCGCAAAGTGGCCTCGACAGCGGCGGGGTCACCGGCCACCGCCTGGCCGGTCAAGGCATCGTCGAGGTGGGTGAGCAGGCGGCGCAACTCGCTCAGCACGTCGCCCTCCATGCCGTCACCGAGTGCACGACCCTCGACGACGTCGTCGATGAGTCGCGACTTCCTCTCCAGCACCGTGCGCACGAACTCCTCGAGCGTCCCGCGCGCCACCATGTAGGTGACATTGACCGTACCGCCCTGACCGATGCGGTGGGCGCGGTCCTCCGCCTGCCAGTGATTGGCCGGTACCCAGTCCAGGTCGTTGAACACCACCAAGCGGCCCGCCGTGAGGTTGATGCCGACGCCGGCGGCGTGGATCTGGCCGATGAAGACGCGTACTGCGTCGTCGTTCTGGAACCGGTCCACCAGGGCCTGGCGCTTCGCGGTCGGCACTTCACCGGTCACCGTGACCGCCTGGTCGCCCAGGGCTCGCGCGAAGCGGCGGGTGGCGTGGGTGAAGCAGGAGTACAGGATCACCTTCTCGCCCTGCTCGACCGCCCCTTGCACGTACTCCAGCGTCACCGGCACCTTGGCGACCGCGAGCCGTCGCCGCGCACCGGACATCATGGCGATGCCGAGCCGCCCGCCACGCGCGTTGCGCTCCTCCTTCATGAACTCCGTCACGGCCTCGTTGAGGCGCTCGCGGACCTCGTCGTCGACGTCCACGTCGATCCACGTGCGCTGCTTCGGCGGCAGATCCAGCGTTTCGTCCTTGCTCCGGCGAAGCATGGTCCCCTGCAATTGGACAGACAGTTCGGCGGCATTGCTGACTCCGTTGGTTACCCAGTACCCGTAGTCGTTCTTGTGTCCGTCGCAGTAGCGCTTGGCGAAGGCGAGGAAGCTCTGGCCCAGGGCATGCCCAACGAGTTGCAGCAGCGGAAACAGGTCGCGCGGTCGATTGGTAAGGGGAGTCCCTGTCAAGACATGCACCGCCGGCTCGGCACCCGGTTCCTCGTAGGCGGCTCCATCCGTGACCAGCCGGCGCGACAGACGGCTGCGCTGCGACCGGTGGTTCTTGATGTAGTGGCCTTCGTCGAACACCAGTCCCGTGTACGGAATCGCGAGAAGCCCGTCGATGTGCCGCTTCAGAAGGTCGTAGTTGACAATCGTCCAGCCCGCGAACCCTGCTGGCGGCAGCGGCTCGGGGCCGACGATGTGAATCGCCGCGTCAGTGAGCGCCAGACGGATTTCCCGCGCCCAATTGTGTTTGACGGATGCCGGACACACCACGAGATAGGGGCCGACCGGCTCCGCCACCGTGAGCGCGATAACCGACTGCCGGGTCTTGCCGAGCCCCATATCGTCAGCGAGGATCGCCCGACGGCGGCCGAGCAGGAACGCAACACCCTCGACCTGGTGCGGATAGAGCCCGTCGGCAATCGCCCGGGCACGGGATTCCACGCCCGCCTTGACCACGGCACCCGATCGGGCCGGACCGCTTGAAGTGCGGTCCGGCCGGATCGGCGGCTCCGGACTAACCAACGCGTCGTCAGTCGCCGAAGTCCATCCTGAACGACAGCCCGTAGATGCGCGGCTCGGTCAAGAAGTAGTTGCGGAAGAAGCCCGACGTATCCGAGGTGACGTACTTGCCCGTGACGTTTTCGTCGTCGCGCAGGTTGCGCGCCCAGAGCTTCACCGTGGTGTTGTTGCGCTCGTAGATAGCGGTCGCGTTGTGCTGCCCCCAGCTCTCGATCTCGTCGCCCCGGGAGTTGAACTCGCGGGCGTAGGAGTCCGTTTGCCGGTACCAGTCCCACCGCGCCGTCAGCGTGCCGCCCGCAGCCACGTTCCACGTGTGCGCCACGCCCAGCCGGAAGGTGTGCTCCGGTGCGTTCGGCAGTTGGTTGCCGTCGAGGTTCACCAGTACGCCGTCGAGGGTCTCGACGCCCATCGCGTTCAGGAAGTTGCGCGAGAAGTAGGCGGGGATGGACACGCCCGCGGCGTTGGCGCTGTAGGAGACCGACTCCATGGTCTGGCCGTTGCGGATGTCCAGCGCCCCTCCGGCCTGCAGCGCAGCCAGGACCAACTCATTGGTGATCTGCGACTCGCGCGCCACGTAGTTGACCGCCGTCGACGCTCCCGGATCGATGTTGTTGAGCAGGATGTAGTCCGGATTGCCGCCCGTGCGGTTGATCGGGTCGAGCGAACTCGAGCCGTCCACCTCGCTCGACAGGTAGCCGTAGGCGAAGTCGACGGACAGGCCCGGGAAGGCCTCGGGCCGCCAGACCCCTTCGACCTCCAGGCCCATCAGGTTGGCGTCGATGTTGTCGTTGATCGAGCTGTTGTTGCGGATGCGGGTCACCTGCAGGCCCGAATAGTCGTAGATGAACGCGGCGCCGTTCAGCATCAGCCGACCGTCCAGCAGCACGGACTTGACGCCGGCCTCGAACGAGTCCACCTCCTCCGAGTCGAAGGTGAAGGCCGAGGTCGCCTGGAAGGCCGGCGGGATTGCCGGGTTGAAGCCACCCGGCTTGAAGCCGCGGCTGTAGAAACCGTACAGCAGGACGTCGTTCGACAGTCGGTAGTCGAAGCCGAACCGGCCGCTGACGTTGTCCCAACTCGCGGTAGTCGGGCTGCCGGTGACGAAACGCGTCTCGCCGAAGCCGGGAACCGGGCCGATCGCGCCGGCGATGGTCCGGAAGGCTGCGGCACCTGCCTGAAGTCCCGCATCGGCACCGATCACCGCCGGGTCCTGGGATAGCAGCGCGCCAACCGTGGCTTGGAAAATCGGTGGCAGCGGCAGGCTCGCCAGCGTCGCCGGCAGCAGGTCAAGCGGCAGCATGCCGGTCGCCAAAAGACCGCCGATCTGTTGCGCCGCGCCGAGTGCGCCGATCAAACCGATCGCCGTCGGGCCGTTCGCCTCGTAGACGCCAGTCGCATCCCAGAACTGCAGGAGCCGCGCGGAACTGTCGCTAATCGACGTCGCCGTGCCGCTGGCGATCGCCACCATCTCACCGAACAGCCCCGAGCGAAACCAAACCCGCCCCGGCCCGAGCAGGCCGCCCAAGGCTGCGTTGGCGTCCGCCGAGTTGAACAGCACGCTAGTGTCGCTGGTAGCCTTGTCGTCCTGGTTGAAGCGCAGGCCTGCGGTGAGTTGCAGCCGGTCGGAGAAGTCGTAGTAGACCTCGCCGAACAAGGCGGTACCTTCTTGCTGCGCCCCACTGTCGGGGTTGTTCGTGTTCATGAAGAAGCCCGGATACAGCGGCGGCGCGTTGAGCGCGGCGGAGCCGTACGACGTCACCAGGTCCAGCGTATTCGCAAGCACGTAATACGCGCCGTGCGCCCGGCCTTCATACTGGCTCGCGCCGAGCAGGAAGTTCATGGGACCCTCGAAAGTCGAGCGCAAGCGCGCCTCGACCGTCCAGTATTCGCTGTCGTTGTCGAGTTGATCGAACGCGAATGCGCGGTTCTGGTGCGTGCCGAGGATGCACCCGCCGAGAACGCCCGAGGTGCCGTCGGCCACGTTGCAGGTGTCCGACGTCCACTCCGCTCCGGCACCGCCTGCGGGGCGTGAGACCGGCCAGATGCCAGCCGGGTTCTGCGGGGTCGGACTCAGGCTTGCGCCCACGTCCATCTGGTAGTCCTGCTGAGCCAGGTACTCGATCGAGATGTCGGCGCCGATCAGGCTGAAATCGAACTGGTCGAACTCGTAGGTGAAGCCGAAGGCCGCCAAGTCCTCGTCGTTCTTGAACACCGGCTCGAAGTCGGTGTGCATCTCCCGGAAACTCCTGATCCTCGGGCGCGGATAGTCGTACAGCGAGCTGTCCGAACCGTCGACGCCAAACGGCAGAGCGCCGCCGGCACCGGCGAAGATCCCCGCCGTCGTCGAGCCGAGGTGCGGCTGCTCCCAGCCGAACTCATCGGGCAGGCAACCCGTCGTCGGCAACCGGTTGCGCTCACAGACCTGGTTCGTGACCCGGGCGCGGTCGTCGTCCTCCGCGAACCGGCTGAGCATCAGCCAGGCGCTGGCGCGGTCGTTGATGTCCCAGCCCAGTGTGCCGCGAAAGGCGAGGATGTCGCGCCCGTCGATGTCCTTGTCTATGCCCGGCAACATACCGCCATCCCTACCCCGTTGGCCGAAGGCAAGGTTCGTGATGTACCCGTCGCGACGGAGGCTGTAGCCCGCCAGGCGCAGGGCGACGTCGTCGCCGAACGGGATGTTGATGGCGCCCTTGACGCGCTGGTGCCGGTAGTCGCCGGATTCGAGGTCGAAGAAGCCCTCCACCTTGCCGGTCTCGGCCGGCGCGGTCACGAAGTTGATCGCGCCGCCGGTCGCGTTGCGCCCGTACAAGGTCCCTTGGGGACCGCGAAGGACCTCGACGCGCTGCATGTCGAAGAACTCCACCGCGTTCAGGTTCGTGCTGACGGCGATCTCGTTCCAGTGCGTGGACACGCCCGACTCGCCGGTGCGGCCGATGACCAGGTTGCCGATGCCTCGGATACCGAAGCTGGACCCGCCGAAGTTGGTCGCGGTGAACGACACGTTCGGGGCGTTGAGTTGCAGGTCCGAGGGGTTAATGACCTGGCGGTCGGCGAGGATGTTCTCCGTCAACGCGGTCACCGCGATCGGCACATCCTGGACGCTCTCCTCGATCCGCTGGGCTGTAACCGTGACCTCTTCGATCGCGCTCTCGGTCTCTGCCGCGCTCATGGCGACAGTGGGTATGGCGAGGCAAACCGCAAAGCAAAAGCCGCAAATGGGACGCTTCGCTAGCGTGAAATCCATGGCCTCTCTCCTTGCTTGGATTTTGGGGCGATCATACGCCTCGCAAGGAACAACCGCCAAAGGGAAGCGAAGCGAATCGCGCCGCCTCGCCAACGCCCACAGCGGTCAAAAGCATTACACTGGCCGCGCAACGGAACGACCTGTTGATGACATCGACGCCCTCCCCGCGCCAGCCCTTACCCACCGGCGACACCGTGGTCGGCGTCATCGGCCTTGGCTATGTCGGACTGCCCCTCGCCGTCGCCCTCGGCCAGCATTTCCGAACGATCGGCTTCGACACCGACAAGCGGCGCATCGTCGATCTCAAGCGCGGCGTCGACTTGACGCGGGAGGTGGACGCCGAGGAGTTGACGGCGGCCCGCCAGCTTCGCTGCACGGCGGACGCCACGGATCTCGAAGCGTGCGACGTGCTGATCGTGGCGGTGCCCACGCCCATCGACGAGGCCAAGCAGCCCGACCTCCGGGCCCTTCGTGCCGCCGGCCGCACGGTCGGTGAGGTCATTCGGCGCGGCGACATCGTGATCTTCGAGTCGACCGTGTATCCGGGCGCCACGGAGGAGGTGGCCATTCCCATCGTCGAGCAGCACTCCGGCCTGGTCTACAACCGCGATTTCTTCGCCGGCTACAGCCCGGAACGCATGAACCCCGGCGACCGGCAGCATCGGCTGCGCGACATCGTCAAGGTCACCGCTGGCTCGACACCGGAGACCCTCGCATTCGTCGACGCCCTCTACGGGCGCATCGTCGCGGCCGGCACCCACCCGGTCGCCGACATCCGCACCGCCGAGGCGGCCAAGGTGATCGAGAACACCCAGCGCGACCTCAACATCGCCCTGGTGAACGAGTTCGCCATGATCTTCGACCGCCTCGGCCTCGACACCGAGGCCGTTCTCGACGCCGCCGCCACGAAGTGGAACTTCATGCCTTTCCGCCCCGGGCTGGTCGGCGGTCACTGCATCGGTGTCGACCCCTACTACCTCACACACAAGGCGCAAGCCGTCGGCTTCTCGCCGGACCTGGTGCTGGCGGGGCGGCGCGTCAACGACAGCATGCCAAACCACGTGGCGGAGCGCGTGGCGGCGCTGATGGCCAAAGCCGGGATCGCGGTGGCCGGCGCGCGCATCCTGATCCTCGGCCTCGCGTTCAAGGAAAACTGCCCGGACGTGCGCAACACCAAGGTCGTCGACCTCGTGGCCGCTTTGGCCGCGCATGCAGCGGCTGTCGACGTCTTCGACCCGTGGGTCACCGCGCCAACGCCCGTCAACCGCGTCGACGATCCCGAGCCGGGGACCTACGACGCCATCGTCGTGGCCGTCGCCCACGACGCGTTTCGCGACCTCGGGGCGGAGCGCATCCGCGCCTTCGGCAAGCCCCGATGCGTGGTCTTCGACGTCAAGCACCTGCTCCCCGCGTCCGCGGTGGACGGCCGGCTATGAAGGTCCTCGTCACCGGCGCCGCCGGTTTCATCGGCTCGTTCGTGGCCCAGGCCCTGCTGGCCCGGGGCGACGAAGTCGTCGGCGTGGACAACCTGAACGACTACTACGATCCGGGGCTCAAGCGCGCCCGTCTGCGACGACTCGAGGCGGAGGCTCGATTCCGCTTCGAGAAGACCGACCTCGCCGACCGCGCAGCCACGCAGCGGCTGTTCGAAGGGGCAGCGCCCGCGCGCATCGTCCACCTGGCGGCGCAGGCGGGCGTCCGCCACTCCATCGAAGACCCGCATGCCTACGTCGAGGCCAACGTGGCCGCTTTCCTCAACATCCTGGAAGCCGTGCGCGGAAGACCACCAGAACACCTGGTCTACGCCTCGACCAGCGCCGTCTATGGGGCGAACGCGAGGCTGCCGTATGCGGTGGCCGACTCTGCCGACGCGCCACTGTCGATCTACGCCGCCACCAAGAAGTCGAACGAACTGATGGCCCATGTCTACGGCCACCTGTTCCGCGTACCGACCACGGGTCTGCGCTTTTTCACCGTCTACGGGCCGTGGGGCCGACCGGACATGGCGCTCTTCGAGTTCACGCGGCGGATCCTCGCCGACGAGCCGATCGACGTCTTCAACTACGGTAACCACCGGCGCGACTTCACCTACATCGACGACATCGTCGAGGGTGTGCTCCGCGTTCTCGACCGGCCTCCGGAAGCCTCATCCACGCCCTACCGGCTGTACAACATCGGCAACAGCCAGCCCGTCGAACTCATGCACTTCATCGCGGTGCTCGAAGACGTCCTGGGGCACCGGGCGCAGAAGAACCTGCTGCCCATGCAACCCGGCGACGTGCCCGACACCTACGCGGACACCGCGCCGCTCGAACGCGACTTCGGCTATCGCCCCAGCACGTCCATAGAGACGGGGATCGCTCGTTTCGTGGCCTGGTATCGCGACTACTACGACGTCCCGGCGGAACGGTCCCTGGCGTGAGGGTGCTGGTCACCGGCGGTGCCGGGTACATCGGCAGCCACACGGTCGTCGAACTGCTGGCCTCGGGCCACGAGCTGGTCATCCTCGACAACCTCGCCAATTCGTCGCCGCTTGCCGTCGAGGCGGTGCGTCGCATCACCAAGCGCGACGTGCCGTTGGTACGAGGCGACGTCACCGACGGCGATTGCCTGGACACCGTTTTCGGCGGGGCCGACTTCGATGCCGTCATCCACTTCGCGGCCTTGAAAGCCGTTGGCGAGTCCGTGGCCGACCCTCTACGCTACTTCCGCAACAACGTTGCCGGCACCGCAACACTACTCGATCGCATGGCGGCCCACGACGTGAAGGCAATCGTCTTCAGTTCATCGGCCGCCGTCTACGGCGATCCCGCATCGGTTCCGATCGCCGAGGACGAGCCGACCCGGCCGGCGAGCCCTTATGCCCGTTCCAAGGCCATGGCGGAGGACCTGCTGCGCGACCTCCATGCCGCGGATTCAGCGTGGCGCATCTCCGTGCTGCGCTACTTCAACGCGGTGGGCGCGCATCCCAGCGGCCATCTCGGCGAGGATCCTATGGGCACGCCGCCGAATCTCCTGCCCTACGTGGCGCAGGTCGCCATGGGCCAGCGCGACTGCGTACCGGTGTTCGGCGACGACTACGCGACCGCCGACGGCACCGGCGTGCGCGACTACCTGCACGTTTGCGACCTCGCACGGGGCCACCTGCTCGCCCTCGAATACCTGGCTGCCGGACCACGATTCGCATTGCACAACCTTGGCACAGGGCGAGGCTCAAGCGTCTACGACGTCATCCACGCGTTCGAACGGGCCTGCGGCCGCGCCCTCCCCACCCGCATCGTCGGGCGCCGACCCGGTGACGTCGTCGTTTCCATCGCCGACCCAAGACGGGCCAACGCCGACCTCGACTGGCAGCCGGTGCACGACCTCGACGACTGCTGTCGCGACATGTGGCGGTGGTGCCAAGCCCATCCCAACGGTTTCGGCGGCTGAAACCGCCACCGCCGTGCTTGCCGGGTCCGAGGCCGGTGCGCGACAATTCCCGGTGCCATCGCACGGTGGCGACGCCGTCGAGGGCATCCCCGCGGAGGGGTGGCTGAGCGGTCGAAAGCGCTGGTCTTGAAAACCAGTGAAGGGCGACCTTCCCAGGGTTCGAATCCCTGCCCCTCCGCCAAAAGCGTACAAATATAAGATATTGAAAAATATGAAAAAAAGGGCATTAAGTGAATCGCTATCACTTCACGTTTCACATCCGCGATGCCGTGGTGCTGGCACAGGAGTGAGCGGATGGCAGACATGGCAAGTCGCAGACTGACATGCCACGCCGAACGAGTTGCGGTTGCGCTGTGCAGGCGTTGCCAGCGGCTTTCAGCGAACGGCTCTGCGCGTGGGGGCAGCGGCCGGTATCACTTCCGTTACTCCGCCTGCTAGTCCCGACTCGGGGCGGTCATGGGTGCGAGGCGTCCCCCACACGGACGGCCAGCACGTCGAACTTCGCACCGTGCAGAACCGCGTTGGCTGTCGAACCCGCCAGCCGCGCCAGACCCTGCCGCCCGTGCGTCCCCACGACGACGAGATCCGCTGCCAATTCGTCGGACAACGCGTGGATCTCCTCTGCGGGACGGCCATGCCGCACAAGCCGTTCGCCGGTCAACCCGAAACCGGCAGCTAGGTCGTCGAGGCGGCCCTGCGCCCTGTCGTCCGCCTCGCGCGCCACTCGGGTCGCCACGTCGGCGTACGGGCTCAGGTCGATGCCGGCGTACGTGTACTCCAACGGACGCAGCACCGAGACAACCGACACGCGACCCCGGTCGACCGCCGCGACCTCCACGGCGCGCGCCACCACGGCACGCGCAGACTCCGTTTCGTCGACGGCGGCCAGGATCTCGGCGAACGGCCGCGCCGCTCCCGGTATGTGCACGCACAGCACATCGCAGCCCAGGCCGTGCAACACGGCGTTTGCCGTCGAGCCGAGCAGAAGTCGCCACCCGTGACGGCCATGGGCGCCCACGACTACCAGGTCCACGCCCCTTTCGACCGCTTGGCGGCGGATCTCCCGGGCGGGTTGGCCCTCGACGACGATCCGGTCGCCGATTCCTGCGGGCACGCACAACGCGTCCAGGCGCTCGGCCGCCCCCTTCATCGACATGTCCTGGAGATCCGCAAGCTCCCGGAACGAGGCCAGTTCGACCCCGAAGGCATGCCTGTCGACGACGTGCAGTGCCGCCGCCTCGGCTCCGGGCGCGATCAACTTCGCACGCCGGACGACCGCGTCCGCGGAGTCCGCCATCACGTCCAACGCCACCAAGACCTTTCCGTACGGCATTTCGTCGGCCTCGTCCGCCATCGGTGCGCCACCATTGTTGCCCACCACCGGCGACCAATGCCACCGCAAGGCGGCGGACTGCAACCGATCACCGTCGAAAACTCCTCAAGCCAACGGCACGGCGCCGATCGATCCGGATGGCGCACCCTCCCTAGAATCTAACGACTTCAGAAATTGAGAGCATATACAACTAGTTATGCTATGTGTCGTGCATGCACGACAGCATCGACCTCGCGGCGGCAAGACCATGACTGACCAATCAGTCATGGTCTATCCTCGAGGTCGCTAGAACGGCTCAAAGCCGTTTCGTGGTCCTGCCGCACGGCCTGAGGCGGGCGCGTGTCGCGAACATCGCGGTGGGCCCGTTTAACGGCACATCTCCGTCGCCGGTGCTCGCCGCGCGACCGCGGTCTCGACCCAACCTCCCGAACTCGGCAGCGCCGCCGGCCCGCGTACTACCCGTCAACGACACGACCCGCAGGGGGGTCAGTTTTCAGTGTCGCCACCGGGTCAGTTTTCGATGTCGCTTGACAGGTAGGTCCCTCGCGGCCTCCTGGTCTGCTCCACGCCGACACGAGGCAACCCGTGAACGACGCTCGAAAGCAAGCATAGAGGGATTCGGTGTGTTTCTCCACCGTGGATGCGCAACGCCCTGATCGCTGCCCGTCGTCGCGGCGACGGTCCCGGCGACAAGTCGGTGTTACCCGGCCACCACCTTCCCAGCCGGTCGGTCTCCGTCGGCTACGAGGGCGCGGGTGCATCCGGGCCTGTCGTGCATGCACGACAAGCCACGTTCAAGTGCCGCGTAGGCTCCCCCAACTCGGCCCGGCGCAGAAGGCCGGTACGGTGCATCGCGTAGCGGCCGGCCGCCGTCGCGCGGTGGACGCAGCCCAGGGCTACGCGTATGATCCGCGCCGCCTTGACAGTTCCGGTCCCCAGGCCCAGTGCCGGCCAGCACACAGGAGAATATCGATGGCGCACGACCAAACCACCGAAGCCCCAGCCGACCCCGTCAGCGACCGCCGCTCCGGCGACGTAGTCGCCGTCGAGTCGTTCGACGCCGCACAGGTGCGTCCGTGGCAGTACCACAACCGGGCGGCGTCCGGCCTCGACGACGACTCGCTCGACGCGCTTGCGGCCTCGATCCGCCGCGACGGCCAGCAGCAGCTCGGGCTCGCCCGCCGCCTGCCGCCGGGCGGACCCCACGTGGTCGAAGCGATCTACGGCGTCCGCCGCCTCGAGGCGTGCCGCCGCGTCGACATCCCCTGGCGCGCCGAGGTGCTCGACGTCTCCACGCCCGACGCGCGATGCGCGGTGCTCATGCATAGCGAGAACGAGTGGTCGGAAGGGGTCTCCCCATTGGAGAACGCCGCGCAATGGAAAGCCATGCTGGACGCCGGCGTGTTCGCCAACCAGTCGGCGCTCGCCGTCGATCTCGGCTGCCACCGCGGCACGGTCTCGCGCTCGATCCGGACGGTAACCGCCCTGTTCGACGAGGAATGGCTCGAGCGCCTCGTGCGCCCGGTCATGCACGAGTTCACCGGGCGCTCGGCCGACCGCCTGGCTGACGCCTGCGCGGACGCCGCGGCCCTACGCCGCGCCCGGCGCCGAGCGCGCGACCTGATCCCGGGCACCGTCCCCGCCGCCGCGCTCCACAGCCTCCTGTTCGGCGAGGACCGCCCAGCAAGCAAGCGCACGACGGTCTTCGTGCGGCGCAAGGGACGCGCGGGCGGTGGCGTGGTCGCGGCGAAGATCGAACGCGACGGCGAAGGCAGCTTCAACGTCACCGTGCGCCAACACGACCAGACGCCCGGGGAACTCGCCGAGCTTGCCGAACAGATCGAAGCGCTGGTCGCGGCTGAGACCGCCTCGGCCTCCGGCGTCCGTCTCGGCCGACGTCTTGCCGCCTCACTCACGGCCGACGACGCTCGGAACGCCGAGCGCTCGTGGCTTGAGGGCTGCATCTGGTCCGCCGCCCGGGCAAGCGGGCTCGAGTGGGACCGCTGGAAGTGCGCGGCGGTTGCCGATGAGCTGCGTTCCCAACCCGAAGGCTGGCAGCGGGCGATCGCCCACGCCGCGGCGTCCACCGTCGGCGACGCCTAGTCGGCGACGGATCCCGCGTCGCGCCTAACCCGGCTGACTGATCAGTCAGTCAGCCGGGTTCGCGCCCCTCACAAGGGCGCGCTGGATTCCGCGGTCCTTCGCCTCAACCGGCGACCGCCGTCTCCACGAACGCCCCGAACCCGGCCAGCGCGGCGCGCGCGTCCCGCGCCGGGTCGACGTACTCGGCAGCCAGCAGTCCCGAGACCGCCGACGCCGCCAAGCGCGCCAAGTCGTCGCCGGCCGGCAGCGCGCCACCGCAAGCCGCCCGCCGCACCGAGATCCAGTCGCGCCACACGCCCACCAACCGCGCGTCCACCTCGCGCGCGGCTTCGCGCACTTCCGCACGCGAATGCACGCCGCGCACCGACCACAGCAGGGCGGCGATGTCCAGATGTCCGCCGAGGAAGTCGACGTGCCCCTCGACCACCTGCAGGAACGAAGTTCCCGGGGAACGGGCCACGGGCGAGACCGCCGCATGGAATGCGTCCGCAGCGTGTCGCACGACCTCGCGGTAAAGGAGCGGCTTGCTCTTGAAATGGAAGAACACGGTACCGTTCGCCACGCCAGCGCGGACACCGACCGCGTTCATCGACGCACCCTCGAAGCCCTCGACGGCGAACTCCGCCAGAGCGGCGGCCAGTATCCGGGTCCTGGTGGCGGCCCGCTTGCGCGCCGCGACCGTCGGCTCAGCCGACACCGTCCGGGAATGCTCGGGCGCTTTGGGTTCCACTCCCGTGTCCCTCCGTCCGCGATGGGCCATTGGGGTCTCGGGTCGCCCCGGCCTTTCCGGACCGGAAGCCGGCCGTCGCGACGTCCCGACGCCCACCCGTTTCGCAGCATAGCCGGCCATGCATAAAATTGGCGTTCACAGACGCGGGTTCTGCGTTCTTTTCCCGTGAAGGCCCCCTCCACGCCGGTGGGGTGCGGCCAGACGGTCGTGGTCTCCAAAGCTCCGGTGAACCGCAGCGATGAACCAATGGTTCCGAAGTCGCCGCATTTCATTCACTGGCGTGAACAAACCAGACCGTTCGGGTACGATGAAGCTTCCGGCCGTCCACCGCACCAACCCGGGACCGACATGGAGCACGGCGCACTCGCCGAAGAGAACGCCACTTTGAGGCATCGCATCGCCACGCTCTGCGCCGCGATCCTGCGCATCAGCGCCAGCCTCGACGTCAGGACCGTCCTGCAGGAGGTCGTCGACAGCGCCTGCGCGCTCAGCAGCGCGCGCTACGGCCTCATAGCGACCATCGACGATGCCGGCCGGGCGATCGATCTCGTCACCTGCGGTCTCGCCCCCGAGCAGCACGACCAGTTGGCGGACTGGCACGACGGACGGCGGCTCTTCGACCACCTGCAGAGCCTGCCCGGGCCGCTGCGCCTCGACGACCTGCCGGCTTACGTGCGCGCGCTCGGGTTCGCCACCGACCTCATCCCCGCCCGGACGCTGCTGGCCATGCCGTTGCGCCAACAGGGCGCGCCGATCGGCAGCTTCTACCTCGGCGGGAAGCAGGGGGCGCCCGCGTTCACCGCCGAGGACGAGGAAGTGCTGGTCCTGTTCGGTGCCCAAGTCGCCGCCGCCGTCGCCAACGCCCGCGCGCACCGCAGCGAGCAGCGCGCCAGGGCGGACCTCGAGGCGCTCATCGAGACTTCGCCCGTCGGCGTCGTCGTGTTTGATGCCCGTACCGGCAAGCCGGTCTCCTTCAACCGCGAGGCGGGCCGCATCGTCGCCGCGTTGCGCAATCCCGGTGACGCCGCGGAGGACCTGCTCTCCGAGATCACTTGCCGCCGCAGCGACGGGCGCGAGACGTCCCTCGACGAGTTCCCCTTGGCCCTGTCCCTGACCACAGCCGAGACCTTGCGCGCCGAGGAAATCGTCCTCTCGGTCCCTGACGGGCGCAGCGTCGCGATGCTGGTCAACTCGACGCCGATCCACGCCGAGGACGGCGCGGTCGTCTCGCTAGTCGTCACCATGCAGGACCTCGCGCCGCTCGAGGAGATCGAACGGCAGCGTGCCGGTTTCTTCGGCCTCGTGAGCCACGAACTGCGTACGCCGCTGAGCGCGATCAAGGGCGCCGCGGCGGCGGTCCTCGAACCCGGTGCCCATTTGGACCCTGTCGAGATGCGCGCCTACTTCCGCATCGTCGACGACCAGGCGGACCACATGCGCGGACTTGTGGCCGACCTCCTCGACGCCGGCCGCATCGACACCGGGACGCTGTCGGTGTCGACCGAGCCCACCGTCGTCGCCGGCCTCGTCGAACGCGCCCGAGAGGCGTTCGTCGCGGCCGGCGGACGCCACACAGTGCACATCGACCTGCCCGCGGCGATGCCCCCCGTCGCCGCCGACGGTGAGCGCGTAATCCAGGTCCTCAACAACCTGCTCGCGAACGCCGCACGTCATGCGCCGGCGTTCTCGCGCATCCGTGTCGACGCTACGAGAGACGGCCCGATGGTCTCCATCGCGGTCACCGACAGCGGCGAGGGCGTTCCCGCAGACCGCCTGCCGCACCTGTTCAGCGGGCGCATGGTTCCCGGCGTCCCGCGCGAACACGGCAGCGGCTTCGGACTCGCCATCTGCAAAGGCATCGTCGAAGCCCACGGCGGGCGCATCAGGGCCGAGAGTGCCGGCCAGGGCAAGGGCACGCGGATCACGTTCACGCTGCCCGTCGCGGAGACCGAAGTTGCTGCCTCGGCGGGCCCGGCGGCGGATACCGGTTCGCAGCCCGCAGCCCGACGCGAGCGCGTCCTGGTGGTCGACGACGACCCCAGCGCGCTTCGCTTTGCGCGGACCGCGCTCGCGGCAGCCGGCTACGCGGCCGTGGCCACCGCCGACCCGGGCGAAGTGCCGCGGCTGCTGCGTACCGAACGGCCCCGGCTCGTGCTGCTCGACCTGCTCCTGCCGAACACCGACGGCATCGAACTGATGGCGCGCCTTCCCGGGCTCGCCGGTGTGCCGGTCATCTTCGTTTCCGCCTACGGGCGCGACGAGACCATCGCGCGCGCCCTCGAGGCCGGCGCCGCCGACTACATCGTCAAGCCCTACTCGCCGACGGAACTCGTGGCGCGCATCAAGGCCGCGTTGCGGCGGACCGTCGAGCCCGAGGGGTTCCGCCTCGGCGCGCTCGAGGTCCGTTTCGACGAGCGGCTGGCGACACTGGACGGCAAGCCGCTCCGACTGACCGCCCGCGAGTACGACCTCCTGAGCGCGCTCGCGGCCTGCGCCGGCCATGTCGCGACCTACGCCGACCTCCACCGCCAGGTGTGGGGCACCCGCGACGGGGCGGGCAACCAGGTCGTGCGCGCATTCGTCAAGAAGCTCCGCGACAAGCTCGGTGACGACCCCGCGGATCCGGTCTACATCCTGAACGAACGCGGCATCGGCTACCGCATGCCAAGCCGGATGCGGCGGTAGGCGTGGACGCCTGACCGGCCGCGCTGACGTGGACAGGATGCCGAGGATTCCAACGAGACGGGCGCGACGGTTCACGGGCGCGGCCCTCTTCGGGGCCTTCGCAATCGGAACCGTGTTCGCGGCAACGACTTGGGGACGTGCCCTCTGGCTGCCCGCTTACGCCTCGATGGTCGGAGACCGGACGGTCGCCGACGCCGTGGCGGAATACGGAGAACGGGCAACGCCGCGGCTCGCTGCGCGGTTCGAGGCGGCGGGCCTCGCGTACCCACCGTCGGAGATCGCGCTCGTCGCCCTCAAGGCGGAAAGGCGGCTGGAACTCTGGGCCTCGCATGGAGATGCCTGGCGCCACATGGCCGACTACCGGATCACCGCAGCCAGCGGCGTCGCGGGACCCAAGCTGCGCGAGGGCGACCGCCAGGTCCCGGAAGGCCTCTACCGGATCGCCGGCCTCAATCCGAACAGCCGCTACCACCTGTCGATGAAGCTCGACTACCCGAACGCCTTCGACCTCCGCCATGCCGCGCAGGACGGGCGGGCGCGTCCCGGTTCGGACATTTTCATCCACGGCAAGGCGGTTTCCGTCGGCTGCCTCGCCGTTGGGGACGACGCCATCGAGGAGCTGTTCGTCTTGACCGCCTCGATCGGCAGGAGCAACGTCAAGGTGGTAATCGCACCCTTCGACGGTCGTCGGGCTCCGCTGCTTCCCGCTCCGGAAGGCCTACCGCCGTGGACGCCGGAACTGTACCGGCTCATCGGCGAGGCGCTGCATGAGTATCCGCGGACAACGCCAAGCCTCCCCCAACCGCACCAGGATCACCGGCCGACGCTGCCTTAGCGTCCGCTGTCGCTTGGACGTCCGCCGAGCCGAGACCTTGTGCGGCCCTGCACGACGGTGATAGGTTTGCAGTCCGACAGGCTGGTCAGGATCGACCGATGAAGCCCGCGCCCCGGTGCCGCACGCTTGCGAGCACCGCCGACGCTTGGCCGCGGCCGCGCAACAACGACGCCCGAGCTTCGAGGACTCCGCGACGTGGGTCGAGGCGTTCCTCGACACCGCGAGCTTGCCGACGGCCGATGGCCCAGGACCAGGCGGATACGCGCGGCGGCGGCACTGGTCGTCCTGACGTATGTGGCCCTCGTCTACCGGGCCGTGTTCGCCATGCTCAACTGACGGAGTCCGTGCCGATGGCCAGCACCGAGCCGCTTCCGGTTTGCCTTCTGAGCACACGCACGCTCGACGGTCGCGAACTCGCGATCCACTTGACGCAGCAAACGGGTGCGCCGGCGCGTATCGCCGTCTCCGTCGACGGCCGGACCGAGACCTTCACGTCCTCGGAACGCGAAATACGCAGGTTCGCCAGCCGACTGCTGAACACCGTGGGACTGCAATGAATCGCTGCTCTCCGACCCGGCGCATCGCGTCCCCCGTACTGCCGGACCACCCCGGCGATGCGGTGCGTCGGGTCGGAAGCTCCGCATGGGCGATCGGGCTGGCAGCCCTCGCCGGCTGCGCCACATGGTCGGTCGACGCCGTCGACACCGAGAGTCGCACGGTGGTGGTCAACGCGGGTCCCTTCTTCGTAGTGGACTCGTCCGATCTGCTGCGCCCCACCGAGCAGGCCATGGCCTCGGCCGACGACGGATGCGCATTGGTCGCGGACGACTACCGCCTCGTGCTGTCAAGCTCCAGCAAGGCACGCGACGCCGACTCGGGCGCGTGGTGGGTGACGCATGTGTTCCGTTGCGACCCCGTCGCGCCGCTGAGCGACGAACCGAGGAGACGGATCGACCCCTACGACGAGTTGCGCAAGGGGCGACCGTGACGGGAGATTCGTCGGGTGTTACGGCGCTCGAATTGACGCTCACCCCGGACTCCCACGCCTGCGACTGATCTCGTGGAAACGGGACTTTGCGGATTCCGTGGCCGATGCGCAGGAGCGCCAGACCGGCAAGAACGGCGCGATGACGACGCTTGACCCGAGATGCGCCGCGAAGCCGTCGCTACCGGTTCCGCGTGGACTTCGAGGGATGCCGCTACCCGGCCCGCGGCACGATCGTTTTCGTCGATCCCGGAGGACGGCCCGAGCGAGCACAACCGCTACGCGCGAACAGACGCTGCGCACGGTATGCGGCTTGCACGAAGCCGCCGAGAGTACGCCGACGTCGCCGACCCCGCTGCAGCGATACGCAAGGACTGAGACCAACTGGAGGGAACCGGACCGTGACCAACGACGACGCGACTGCGAATGCGCTTGCCTTGATAGCCCTGTGCAAGGAACTCTTCACGACGAACATCACCGGCACGGACGTGGACGACGTCATCGCGTTCGAGGTCAGGGGCCGGGATTTCGGGCAACAGCCAGGCTGGGCCGGTGTTCACCTTTCGTTCTCGGTCAGTTGGCATACGCTCGGCAAAACCGGGAAAGACGCCCGTGATGCCCTGGACGTGTTGTTGCCGAATCAGAGCGACGCAACTGCGGCTGATTGATCGACGGTGGCTCTCGGGCGTGGTACGTTCGCGTCGCGCCAAGGCCGCGGGTTCAACCTCCCGCGCCCCCCGCCGTCGGGCGTTGCCACCCGGCGTGCGACCGACTCCCCGCGCCGCCGGTCGGTGCCTTGGCGCGGCGGCGCAATCAACAGGGAATCGCGGCGGAGACTGCCCAAACCCGCCAAGGCTCGCATAGCCGGACACGGTGCGTCCGTCCGAACGCCGACCGTTTCCGGGCGTGCCACGACGAACTTCGCATGCGCAAGGCCGAGCCATGGCGGACGGTGGGTTCCGCCGTCTTCCCATGGCAAAGCGCCTGGAGGGAACCCACGTCATGTCCGACCCGGTCGTCACCGTATGGCGTCCAGAGGCTTCGTTGCGGCCTCCACGGCCGCCTGCACGTCCGGCCGGTACGCGGTCGGCGCGGCGCTTCGCACAGTCCTGTCGTAGGCTTCCGCCATTTCGCGCGTCGGACCTGCCGTGCTCGCGGCGAACAGTTCCGAGTCCGTTCCGAAAGCGCCGACCACGGTGGCGTCGTAGGCGTTGGCGCTCGCCCACTCGCAAGCAAGCGTGTCCTCGTCGACATCGCCGTGTAGGTAGACCGCGTCCTCGGCCGTCCTGTCAGGGCTGGTCAGCGAGAAGGAGAAGCTAGCACAGTAGATGTCGAAGGCGCGGTAGACCACAGCGTAGTCGTGCGGCGGCCCCGATAGGACGGCGGCGAAGTAGATGTTCTCGTTCGGGTCGTTGGCGACGCTGGAGCTGAAGTCGCTTTCGACCGCGAACGCCTCCGAACCGTCGTACACCAGGCGGCTCAGGACGAAGAAGTGCGGAGTGGCAGACCACCCGAAGCTGTAGAGGTTGTTTCCGAACCATGCCCCGAGCAGGCTCGCGGCCTCCACCGGCGGCGGACCATCGGAGGCGCTTTCGGGAACCGTGTACCTGATCCCGTAGGCAGTCCTACCCGCAGCCTCGACGTGCACGTAATAGACGCCGGGGTTCAGCCGCTCCGTCATGGAGAAGTTGTCGCGGCTACCCCCGTACTGGGCGGCCGCCACGATGCGGCCATCGCTGTCCACGAGCACGCCGCTGGTGTTCCCGCTTCCGCTCGTGCCTATGGTGGTCTTCGCCTTGCGGTCTATGTCGATGCGGAACACGTCCACGTCCGTCGCGGGCACGATGCGGCCCGCCGTGCGGATGTTCGGCGCAAGGCGAGTGGAAGAGGCGTCGGTGTCGCCGTGGTCGTCGCCCTCCCGAAGCACCTGCACGATCACGCCGTACTCGCCGCTGGGCTCCCAAAGAGTCACGGCGACGTAATGCACGCCCACGCCGAGTTCCCGCTCGATGCGGAAATTCAGGCCGGTTCCGCCGTCATCGTTCTCGGCCACGGCACGGCCGTCGCTGTCCAATAGCGTTCCCACCGGGTCGGAGTCCCCGCCGCTGCGTATTTCGACTGTGGCTGAGCCGTGCAGGTCGAACCGCCAATAGTGGGCATCCTCGTCGGACGCGATGGTGGCCTGCTCCTGCACCCCCAGCGTCAGGATTCCGGCGTGTTCCAACGTGTGGTTCGCGTAGAGGGAAGCGGCAGCCAGCATGGCGACCACGCTAAGAGCCTTTTTCATCGGCAGTGTCTCCTGTTGCCTTACGCTTCGCAGCATACTCAACCGTGCGTGATCTGAGCGCGTAGACGCGGGGCTCGATGTGGCGCGCGCTGGTCTCGCGGCGAGGACCGGACGGGGCTGGACATGGGCAGACGGAGCCGCTCTACGGCAACATAGGTCTCGTCGTGACAGCGATCCTCGTGGCGGCCTACGGCTACTTCGGCTTCATTCGGCGAAACGTTTCGCGCGGCCCGGATCGGCGTAGCGCGGGATCGATCGCCCCTGGGGAACGGGAACCGAACTCGCTGCCGGGGACGGATTGCCCCAATCGCCATTGAACCGGCCGACCTTTGCGGACCCGCCGATCCTTAATTGGGTCAACACCAAACAGCCCGTCTACACACGCACATTTAACCGACTCGGCGTTACGATTCCCCTACCACTGGGAGTTCCGCCCGACGCCGGCCGGGCCCCAATACGCGAGCCCTTCCGAGCGGGCGGGCAGTCCCAGCGCAGCGACTAGTTACGCGAACGACCCCGGCGCCACCTCGGCTTCGGGGCCGCGAAGGGGGCTACCATGGGGAACAAGCGGAGCGTCGCAAGGCCGACGCGATCGATGTGCTGGACGGCGGCTGCACTCGTCCTGGCGGGGACGTCGGCATTCGGAACGCATGTCGCCGACTTCAACGGCGACGGCAAGGACGACGTGCTGCTGTGGGACCGGGACGCCTGGCATGTCCACGAGATGGATGGCCGCAAACGCCTTGGCGGCCCGACCGAAGCACTCGACCTCCCGCGAGACACCGAGTGGCGGGTGGCCGGAGTCGGCGACCTGAGCGGGGACGGCCGGGACGACGTCCTCTTCCGGCACACGAGCGGCACTTGGTTCCTTTACGCCATGGACGGCCGGGACACGATCCGCGAGCAAAGCGGTCGGACGCGGCTGCCACGCGGTCCCGCCTGGGCGTTCGCCGGAGTCGGCGACTTCGACGGCGACGGCCGCGACGACGTCCTGCTGCGTCACGAGGACGGGCGCTGGGTGTACTTCGTCGCGGGCACCGACGGAAGCGCGGCCGAAAGACGCCGCATCTCGCTGCCGAGCGGTCTCGCATGGCGTTTCGCCGGCATCGGCGACCTAGACGGCGACGGCCGCGACAACGTCCTGCTGCGCCACGTCGACGGACGCTGGTTCCTGCACGGCCTCGGCTCCGATGCGGCTGCGGTCGGCACCATGACCCTGCCGGGCGACACCGCGTTGCGTGTCGTCGCAGTCGGCGACCTCAACGGCGACGGCAACGACGACGTGCTGTTCAGGAACCCCACCGGCCGCTGGTTCTACTACCCGATGGATGGACGGCGGGTGATCGTCGCCGAGCAGGGCCAGGCCGCCATCACGGCAAGCCCGCAGTGGCAGCTTGCCGGAGTCGGGGACCTCAACGGCGACGGCAAAGATGACGTCCTCCTCCGGCATCCGGAAGGCCGGTGGTACTACTACGCCATGGACGGTCGCCGCCGTCTGGCCGGCGCCGGGACCGGCGTGGCACATCTGCCGAACACCGGCGCGATCGCCGTCTGCCAGGACGACGCCGGGACGCCTTCCTACGTCGGCTACGTGGCGGGTTTTGCCGGCAGCGTCCGCGGACTCGAAGCCGTGCTGACTGGCAGCGGCACGCTCCTGGTCGCACAGCCGGACAGCGCCGGCTGCTTCGCCTTCCACGACGTACCGGCCGGGCGTTTCGCCGTCAAGATCAACGCCGACGGCCACACCTCGACGCCGGCACGCGTGTTGAAGCTCCCGTTCGACGACGTGTACGACAGCAAACCCTACGACGTGCGCCAGTTGCCGACCGACCCGTTCACCTACCACTGGGAGGAGGACCAGACGACGGCAGGAGCCGAGTACTCGTCGCACGTCGTCGAACGACGCAGCGTCGACTTCCAAGGCGCCGCCCTGGAAGTTTCGGACGCGGCGGCGGCCGAGCACCTCAAACAGAACTACAACATCCTCCTCGTGGAGGACGGCTGGTCCCAGGAACATGCGTTCCGTCTGCTGGAGACCATGCAGGACATCCCGCAACGCGTCCAGGATCTCGACAACGACATCACGCTGCCCGCGAGCGCATGGCGGATAACCGACGATTTCCTCGACGGCGACATCGTCGTTACGACTGCGGAAGACGGCACCCGCACGGTGACGATCTCGTCGGCCGCATTCGTCAACGCCGCACCCCGCATGGCCACGGTAGACGGTAAGCGCGGTGTATGGTTCTCCAAGCGCCTGCACCACGCCGCGGTACGCTTCGTCACGTCGGATGGACGCGACGAGAGTGCCTACGAGCTGATCTTCCAGGAGCGGTACGGCCTCACCACGCGCATCAACGACTATGCGGCGCTGACGTACCCGACCGGAAACGAATCCGAGGCGAACTTCCAGCCGTTCGAGTCGAACGAGATCGTGCTGCTGATCAACATGCTGGAGGAGATGCCCGCCGGCATGCACAAGCTCGACGGCATGCGCTTCCTGGTGCGGCGTCTCAACGGCCTATTGCACCCGCTCTATCCACCGGCGCCGGCGGTGGCCTGGCCGCAAGCGGAGTACGTAGAGTTCATGGAAAGTGCCTTCAAGGCGCGGCCCGAGGACTACATGCACCGCCTCATCATCCACGAGAAGGCCCACTTCCTGTGGACGCACCTTTTCGACGACGCGCTCAAGGCGGACTGGATCGATCTCGGCGGTTGGTACGAGGATCCCGACGCCGAGAGCGGATGGTCGACGACCAAGACGGCCGAGTTCGTCTCCGCCTACGCCCACCTCAAGGATCCGAACGAGGACATGGCCGAGACGATCTCCTTCTTCATCATCAACCCGGACCGGCTCCGTGCCCGTTCCATGGCCAAGTACGAGTTCGTACGCGACCGGATCATGCAGGGCGACATCTACGTGGCGCTCATCCGGGAGGATCTGACGTTCGAGGTCTACAACCTGTTTCCGGACTACGTCTACCCTGGGAAGATCAGGCAGGTGGACATCCTCGTCGCGGGCGCGCCGGGCGAGGACAAGCATTTCACGGTCGATCTGGAGCTGCATGCGTTGGACGGCCAAGTGCAAGGCGCCACGGCCGCTGACACTCGTATACGCAGCGACATCGGGACGTACTTCGACCTTTGGCTCTACCCGATCGACGACTACGGGACGCGCCTGCGGTCGGGCGAGGCGGGGACGCGCCTACGCGGCGAGTACACCCTCAGCCGGTACTTAAAGGCCGGGCACTGGGTACCCAACCAGGTCACGCTGTTCGACGCGGCCGGCAACGAACGGTACCAGCGCACCAGCGACTTCGGCTGGCGAATGTACGTCGACAATCCGATGGAGGACTACACCCCCCCGGAATACGTCCCCGGGACAATGTCCGCGAGCGTCGCCGCATGGGAGGAAGACAAGACCGTCCAGGTCATCCACGTCGATTGGCGGGTAGCCGAGGACCGTGGCATGAAGCCCGAATGGGGCTGCTATGCGGTGGTCAACGACGCGCGCGCCGACACGTACTCGCTACAGGAATACGGCCATGCCAACGCCGACGGCGATGCGTGCAACGTTGACTTCCTGATGCCCAACTACATGCCGACGTCGACGTACTCCGTGAACCGCGTCAAAATGGAAGACGTCGCCCGTAACCAGAAGTCCGTCAAATTCACAGGCGACGAGGCGGACGAGCCGCCAGTCTCGGTCGACCTCGAGACGACCAACCCCGACACCGAGCCACCCGAGATCGATGTCAACCGCATCGAGATCAGCGCCGAGCCCACGAACCCGTCAGCGCCGAACGGCGAGACCGAGGTAACCATCCGGTTCCGGCACCGCGACAACATATCCGGTCTCACGGTGTCCGTACTCCTGCTTCGCGACCCGCAAGGCGGAACGCACAATCACTACATCTACCCGGACGATCGCGACGAACTCTATCCGAGCGGAGACCCGACCCAGTGGCAGGAGATGGAACGGGTCGTGATCCTCCCGCCCGGTTCGATCCCCGGCACCTGGGGACTTGCCGAAATCACGGCGCAAGACCGCGCAGGGAACTTCCAGCCGTTCAACTTCGTCGAAATCGTCCACTTCGACGTCGAAGGAGGCTAGCAGCCGAGGAGTGTGCTCAAGGACCCATGATGCGTCGGCTTCGCGCGCCGCCGGGACTACTGCCTTCTCGGGGGGACGGTTCCCCACCTGAAGTCCGTCGCTACCGAGAGCGCCCGGCGGCGCGCGCCTTGACGGTCCGCCGGTGAGCATTGGCCTCGACGACTCTCCCTCGGGCGTTCGAGCAGCACGACGCCGACGCGAGGATCGCGGGCAGTCCGGCAAGCGCCATGTCGAGGGCGTCGGCGCGTGCAAGCGCCAGCGGATGGCGGAGAAATGCATAACAGGACGACGGCGTGTATGTGCCGACCCACCCCGTCGTTGATGCTCTGGGCTTGTCGTGCCTCGTAGGCCTTGATCTCCCGGCTGCCGCCGGCTAGGGTGGCGAAGGTCGATCTGCGTCTCCTTTGGTCTGCACGACCGGAGATCGTCGACGTCGTCGGGCACGTAGGCGGCTTGCGGCCCGGTGCGCAGGCAAGGCCGCGAATCGGTGTCAGCGCGGGACGGCACAGCGGGCCGGCGTCCGGGGCGGGCCGAGGCTGTCGTCGCCAGCCGGCACGCCAGGTGGATTCGAGCAGTGAGATATGGTCCGTCGTAGACGAGCGCTTTGGCCAGGTGTCGCCCTCCTCCTGGCGGCCGCAATCGTGGGCGTCCAAGCGGTCCTGCCGGCCGACGAGCCTGCCGCCCTGCCCGACGACGACTGCCCGGCAACCACGGGTCTGGCGGCTATCCTCCTCGACCTGGAAGCCTTGGGCGCGGGGTGGCGTGGTCGCGCGGCCGCATTGCTGCGCGAGGTCGCGCGCGAGCTGCCGCCGTCCACGGAGTTGCGGCTGTACCGCGTCCCGGGCCAAGCCGCCGCGCCGCTCTCGTTGGTTGGCCGTCTGTGCGCGCCGGACGCGGCGATGCTCCCAGCTACGTGCCTGACTCCGAACGGACGAGTCGCGGCGACCGATACGCCGTACTGTGATCGGCTTCGGGCGGCGGAGGCCCGGATCGACGAGCTCTCGAAGGTCGTCGAGGCGACGGCCACTAGCGCCTACCTGGTCGAGGCCATCGATGCCGTGCGCCGAGAGTTCGCCGGTATTCCCGGCCACCGTTCGCTCCACGTCCTCTCCGACATGATGCAGCACGCGGAGCGGCGCCCATACCTCGATTCCGCGCCCGAGGAGTGGCGACTGCCGGTATTCGCCGACAACGGGGGGACGGCGACGACGCCCGGCGGGGCGGCACCGGGCGAGCCCGTCCCGGCATCGATCCACTACCTGCCCCGCCCGGACAGCACGGTCGCTCCGGACGTGCGCATCACCCAGGACCTGTGGCGTGCGCGGCTGGCCGCGGCCGGATTCGCCCCGACCTTTCACGACCAGCCTGCAACGTCTGCGCACGAGACCAGGACGCCAACCCGACTCGCCCGCCTCACCCAGCAGCGCGAAGACCTGACCCGGGACCAGGCGCGCCTCGCGGAGTTGCTCTCCCGCTTGAACGCCGCCCGGGAGGGGCTCGGCCAGGCACGCATCCGCGCCGAGGAGGATAGGCGCGCGCTGGTGTCCCGCCGGGAAGAACTCCGCACGCAGCACGCGGCGGAGCGCCAGCGACTGTCCGCGGAGCGCACGGAGTCGGCGCGGCTCCGGGCTGCCCTGGCCCGCCGGGCGCAGGGCGATGGTCGCTGAGGTCGCCCGGCACGCGAAGGGCCAGTGGAGTTGACAACGGCGCGGCGGACGCGCACGCTTGTGTCAGCCTGGAAGGAAGGGAACCCCATGGCTCCCGCGGTTCCGCAGAGGTTGTGCGAGGAGGTGTTGGCCAGCGTCGATGGCGCGCTGGCATTCGCGTTGGTGGATCTGCAGACGGGTCTACCGTTGGCCATGGGCGCGAATCCCGCCGCGACGTTCGACCCGGCGGCGACGGAGATGCTTGCCGCGCTGGGGGTCTCCTATTTCGATAGTTCTACGTCGACCGACGAACTGGGCGACGACGTCATTCGCGAGCTCCAGGCGACCACCGACGACGCCTACCTGTTCATGGTGCGCGTTCCCGAGGCGCCGAACGAGTTGGCTGTGCTCGCTATGGACCGTAAGGCCACCAACCTCGGCCTGGGGTGGATGGCGACCCGCCAGGCCATGCAGCGGATCCAGGCACTCGGCGACGAGGAGTCCGGCGCGGCCATGCCGGTTGACGCATGGCCGGTCAGCGGGAGAGCGGAGCAATCGCCCCCGCCGCGGACATTCGCCCGAAGGAGGAGAATTCGCCGTTCGATCTGGGACTAGGCGCCCCGCCGCGACGACGAGCTGCGAACGAAGAAGCCGCTTCCCCCGGGTAGGGCGGGGCGGCGAGGAGCGAGCCCAATGGAAGCCCACGACATTTGCGACAGTCTGGCCCACGAGACGGAAGGCGTTCGCGTCTGCGTGGTCCTCGACCTCGAGACGGGGCTGACGCTGCTGACGTCGCGGCGCGCGGTCGTCGACGGCGCCGAAGTCCGCCGCGTGATCCAGATCGCCTGCCTGGTCTGCCAGAACAAGCTCCTGCGGCAGTTCGCGGCGACCCTCAATCCACCGCGGGAGGCCGGCGGCTTGATCCGCGAAGCGCAGGTCTCGACGACCGATGCGCAGATATTCATGGCCTGCGTCCCGAACCTGCCCAACGCCATTCTGGTTTGCGAGACCGACAAGACCATGAACATCGGTTTCGGCTGGATCGCCGTGCATCGGGCGATCGAGCGACTCGCGCACGTACCCCCGGAGTCCCTCGCCCTGCCCCTGCCCGCACCGGAGGCGGAAACGGAAACGGAACCCACGGGGACGGTGCCGGAACCAGCGGATCGCCCGACCGCGACGAGCCCCGCCGCGCCCGCGCGGCCAACTCGCCACGACAGACCGGCACAGTCCCAGGATACAGCGGGCGCGGTAGCGGGTTCCGCGAAACCAATCCGGGCTCACGAGCGAACGTCGCGGTCGCAGCCGCCCGCTCGCGCCGTGCCCGCGGCGACTTCGGCGGATGTCGCGCGACCGAAACGGCGCGAGGCACCAGCCGCCGAGGCCAAGCCCCCGGCCACGGAGCCCAAACCAGTGCCGGTCCCCACGGTGGTAGCCGCACCGCGCCAGGCAAGGATCGGCGCACGTGCCGGCTTCGGCGCGAAACCGAAGGACGGCAAGAAGGGCTGACGCTATCCCGTGAGTTCGCCTAGGCTCTCGGTCAGCTTCACGAAGGCGGGGCCGGCGACGATCACCATGATTCCCGGCAGTACGCCCGCGACCGTCGGTAGGACGAGCAGAACCGGCAGCCGCGCCATCTTGCCCTGCATCGCCGCGATCTGCTGAACGCGCAGCGACCCGCCGAGTTTGCGCAATGCGTCGGCAAGCGGCGTGCCGTGGCGTTCGCTCTGGTCGACCGTTGTCGCGAGATCCCGGAGGTCGCGGCTGCCGAGGCGCGCCGCGAGGCGTTCTAGCGCATCACCCCTGGTGCGGCCGTGCACGCTCATGTCCAGGCTCGCCTGGCGGAGTTCGGCGGCAAGCTCGGGGCGGAACATCCTAAGGTCCGCAAGTGTTCGCTGCAGCGCTCTCTCGAACGTCGCCCCCGACTCCAGGCAGACGATAAGGAGGTCGAGGGCGTCCGCCAACCCCACCTGGATTTTTCGGTAGCGCGAAGCCGCCATGCGGGCCACGGCCAGTTCGGGCACAAGGTTCAACATCACGCCCAGCAGGAGTCCACCTATCGCTCCCACACCCCAGCCAAGCACGCCCGGCACCAGCGGCGGCAGCGCCACCAACCCGGCGACCAGGCCGCCCAGGACGCAAACGGCCTTGGCACCGATCACGACCGCGGTCGCATTGGCGGAACGGTACCCGGCCCGGCCGAGAGCCACGGTGATCTTCATCCTGTCGTCCTCGCCGAGCGGTAGCAGGCCGCCGAGAATCGCGAGGCCGCGACCGAAGGAACCCCTGATGTTGGCCGACTGGCCAAGCAGCTTCGTCTCGAGGACCATCCGCCCGGTGCCGCCGCGCACGAGATTGAGCCGACGGACCAGCCTGACGCGCAGGATCAGCCGGTTGACCGCCCACACGGCGACGACCGTGACCGCCGCGAAGACCAAGAACAGTGCTGGACCCTCGATCATCGCCCCGCACTCCGAACCAGCAGCCACGCGACCACGAGCCCTGCGGCGATCAGGAAGAGACCGATGCCGAGCAGGTGCCGGGCACTGGTGAACAAGGTCTCGACGAGATCCGGCTGCAGTTGCGCCTGGATGCCGATGGCCGCGAAAGGCACGCAGCAGAGGATCAGCAGACTGATTTTGGCCTCCGACGTCGCAGCCTCGGTGCGGGTTCGGTTCTCGTTGCGCACGCGCAGCATGTCCGCCAGATTGCCGACCGACTCCGCCAGGCCACCGCCCGCCCGGGATTGCGTGGAGACGATTGCCGCCAGCATGGCCAACTCGCTTATGCGGACGCGGTGCGCTTCGCGGGCGAGCGCATCGCCGAGGGCCACCCCGAGTTCCGCATCGAGCGCGACCCGGCGCAGGGACTCCTTGGCAGGCTCGCCAGCGGTCTCCGAGATCGATGTGAATGCCTGGTCCGGCGTGACGCCGAAGCGCACGAGCCGCTGGAAGTCGTCGACGGCGACCAGGAAACGGTCGTTGAACTGTACACGCTTGCGCTGTTCGAGAAAGGAACCAACGCCCGCGCCCAAGCCGGTGCCCACCAACGCCCCCGTCGCCAGCGCCAGCCACAGCGGCATGCCGAAGAAGACGAGCGCGGGTACGAGAGCTACTGCGATGGTGCCGCCACCCGCAGCGACGACCAGTCCCGTGCGCAACCCGCCCGCCAACGGATAGCGCCGGTCGAGCGCCGCCGCCAGTGCCGACCGGTCCCGCGGCGTGTCCACCGCCGGCACCACGACCAGCGGCGCCTCGTCGCTCGCCAGCAAGTCCGTCAACGGCTCGATTCTGCGCCTGACGCGCGCACGGCGCCGCAGCGTGGCGTACACGGCTGCGGCGAGCGTCATGGCGCCGGCCACCGCCGCCAGCAAGGCGAGGTTGTTCATGCCCCCTCCGCGGCCCAGTTACGCGCCACGGCCCAGGCTCGCGTTGAGCTCCGATCCCAAGCCCTCGTCCTCCACCCGTTTCGTGAACGAGGGACGGCTTCCGCTGCACTCGAAGCGGCCGGTCGCGGGGTCGAAGTGCCAAAGATCCTCCAGCACCGGCACATCGCCCTCGAGACCGACCACGTCGGAGATCGTGGTGACGCGGCGCTTGCCGTCGCGGAACCGCGAGGTCTGAACGACCAAGTCGATCGCCGAGACGACCTGGTTGCGGACGGCGGACAGCGGCATCTCGCCGGACTCCATCGTCACCAGGTATTCCAGCCGGTTCAGCGTGTCGCGCGGACTGTTCGCATGGATCGTGAACATGGACCCGGGGTGGCCGGTATTCATCGCCTGCAGGGCGTCGAGCGCTTCGGCGCCGCGGACCTCGCCGACGATGATGCGGTCGGGGCGCATCCGCAGTGCGTTCTTCAGCAGCTCGCGCATGGCGATTTCCCCGGTCCCCTCGGAGGACGGCGGGCGCGTCTCCAAGCGCACCACGTGGGGCTGCAGCAGGCTCAACTCGGCAGCATCCTCCAGCGTGACGACGCGCTCGCCGTAGCCGATGTGACCGGATAGCGCGTTCAGGAGCGTCGTCTTGCCGGAACCGGTCCCGCCCGACACGACCACGTTCATCCGCGCCTTCGTGGCCACCTGCAGGAAGGCGGCCATCGCCGGATGCATCGCGCCGGACCGGGTCAGTTCGGCGATGGTGAAGCCACCCTCGCGGAAGCGCCGGATCGAAACGGCCGCGCCGTCGATCGCCAGCGGCGGCACGATGATGTTCACGCGGGAACCGTCGTCTAGGCGCGCATCGCACATGGGACTGAGTTCGTCGATGCGCCGGCCGGCATACTGCGCAATGCGCTGTGCGATACGCGTCAAGTGGTCGGCGTCGCGGAACCGCACGTCCACCTGGCGCAGCCGTCCCCCTTTCTCCACGTACACGGAATGCAGACCGTTGACCATGATGTCGCTGACGTCGGGATCCCGCAACAGCGGGCCCAGCGGCCCGAGCCCGCGCATCTCGTCGACCAGGCGGGCCGCCAAGTCGTCGTGCGCGCCGACGATGGGCGGCGCGTCCGCCGAGGTCTCGAGCCGGTGCAGGATCGAGGAGACCAGGTTCATGAGGTCGTCTTCGTCGAGGTTCGACGCCGTCTGCGAGTCGAGGGCGTCGAGGACCCGACTGTGGTACCAGGGTACCAGCGCTTCGAAACGGTCCTTGGCCGAGGTGTCCGACGACTCCGGGGCCCCGTCGGACGGCTCCTCCGCGCCAGGCCGGTACAGGCCCCGGCGACCGCGCATCGTGCGTGCCATGGCGGCTAGCGCTGCCCCGACGGGCGAGCCGTCGTAGCCGCATACGCGACGGTGTTTGGCTGTCCAGGGTCCAGCACTGTTGCCTTCATACGTCCGGACTGAAGAAGCGCAGGTTGCGGCGGATCGTGAACACCTGCTCGAATGCGTCGATCAGGTCGTCCGCCCCGGGCGTGACGAAGACATCGCGTTGCGAAGGGTTCCCGCCGGCCGCGTCGACGCACTGCTCGAGGACGCCGATCTCGGACGTCCTCGTTGCGTCCCCGATGTAGATCGCGTTGATGCGAACACCGCGCCGGCCGGCCAACGCGCATGCGTCGAAGAGCCACTCGTCCAGACGCTCAGTCAAAGCTCCGGGAAACTGGGTCAGTAGTTTCGAGTCTGTGTAGGGTGCATGCCGCGGCAGGGCCCACCTCCGCCTGTCGTTCTCGTCGATCCTGAACGGTGCGGCACCGGACACCGGTACCGGCGACGACCTGGGCGTCTCGCCCGTCTCGCCGATATAGACCAGATCGTCGATGCGACCGTAGGCGCTGAAGGCCGACGAGAGGCGACAGCGGTTGTCGATCAGGACGGGCCGGCCGTCCAAGTCGAACCCGCTGTCCGGCGCGACCAGGGCATTCACGATCTCGACGTCTCGGCCACGGAAGAGCTGCCAAGGGGTGGCGGCGACCCCCGCCGTCACCGGTGCGGACAGCGTGTCGAGCAGCGCCCTCCGACGATCGGCATTGCCGGTGTCGTGGGCCATGCGCAGGAACCCGTCCGCGAACAGGTCCCGCCCAATCGTATTCAGCCTGCCGTTCGCGTCGACCATGCCCGAGAAGTGCCGGTTGAAGGCCCACGGGGCGTCCGTCCGGGCCGCCTCGTGGTAGTCGGCGCCCAGATCCCCGTACGCGTGATCGCAAAGCACGGAGTTCCACGACGCGTTCCGGGCGTGGTCCTCCCGGTCCAGAGTGCGACCGCCGACCACGCGTGTCGGAAAGTTGACCCCGTCCGTCACGAGCAGCAAGGACTTGACCAAGCTCCCGTCGCAGCCGGTCGGGTCATCGCCCGGCGCGCACGGAATGCCGGGACGCGGCACGCCTCGATGGTCCCGGACGTGCCAGACGTCCTGCCACAGCGGCGAAAGAGTGCGCAGCGCCCAGACCACGCCAAGATTCAGGTAGGTGCCTGCCACGAGCCGGTCGCTCGCGCGGTGCCCTTCGATGGTCGTCAAGGCAGCCATGGTCCGGCGCAGCGCCGGGAAGTCGTCCGTCAGTGGGATGACGGGCGACTCCGGGCACAACGTGCTGCCGCCGCGATGGTCGGCCAGCGACCAGTCGTTGTCGGCGGAAGTCGGCCAGTCCGCCGCCTGCGTGTCGTTCGTGGCCTGCGCATCCGGGTGCTGCATCTGAAGCATGGTCCCCTGCAGGAGGTGGTCCGCGTGGCCGCTGACCCGCGCGTCGGGCCACGAGTAGGCCGTGAACAAGGTATGCGGATCGCGCGCCGTCGGGGGTGCGTCGGACAGGTGCAGGGGCGTGTCGTCCGGCAGTGCGGGCGCGCGCGGACTCCACGCGGGCACGGCCTTGGTCGCCGGCCAGTTGCCGGGGTGGTCCGGCCGCCAGCCCGGCGGTCGGGCGCTCGTGTCCCAGTACGCTCCCCAGCGGGCCATCAGGCACCCGTTCCAGAAGTCCGCGTCTCGCACGGTCCACGTATCGAGCCCCGGAGCCAGCGCGGAGACGTCGATGTCGACGTCTTCGCGGCGCAGGTTCCAGTCCCGGTCGTCGAGAAGGTCGGCGGGCAGGAAGCGGTGGCGCAGAGGCCCGAGACCCTGGCCCGCACCGTATTGGTGGAACGTGTCCACCCAGTGCCCCGACTCGCCGCTGGCCCTGGCCGCCCTGGCGTCGGCGAGCGAAGCAGCCAACGTACCGCGCGCTCCGGCGAGCATGCGCAGGTAGCGCTCTTTGCCTGCCGACCGGTCGGCGCGGCAGGCTCCCGTTGTTTCGTCCGGGTTGCAGGTGTCCGCCGCATTGACGACGGTGCCGAACGGCACGACGGAGACCAGGATGCTGCCCGGGACGGTCCTGCTGGCCACCTCCAGCGTGTTCGCGACGTTGTCGACCGCTTCCTTCAGGGCCTCGAGCTTGACCCGGCCGGGCGGGAACACCTCGTCCATGGACGGGGTAACGTCCAACGCCATCGCTACTTCGTAGCGGTCGTTTTCGAGCCTCGTCTTGACCGTGTGCTCGATCGCCACGACGTCGCCATCGCGGTCCCCGCGACCCCAGAGGGTGTCGAAAACGTAGCCGCCGCCCACCACGACCGTCGTGATGTCCGTACCCGCATCGTGGCTGACCGCGACACCACCCGCCTCGACCGTCAGCCCGCCCAGCGCGGCCGTGGCGAACTCCGCGACCCGTTCGCTGATCGCGACCACGTTGGCCCCCGGGTCCGCGAGCAGGGATCCCGAGGACGCGACGGCCGCCCGGACGGCAGCCCGGATCTCCTCCCACTGGGCCTCGCGCCACGCGTAGTTGGTCATCCGCTCGCCGACGACGGCCATCGTTATGAGCAGGAACACGCCGGCGACGAGCATGCCGCCGCCGCCCTGCGAACGTGCGAAGCCGGTGAGCGCATGCCGCAGTACCATCCACGGGCGGTTTCCGTTCACGGGCATGCGTCCCCGGGGTTCGTTCGCTTGCCAGCGGCCCGCCACGACTCCTACGTCCCCTCGCCGTTCCGCGGGTCGCACCAGTTGCAGTCGCCGCGGACGTGGATCGACGGCCATGCCGCGCGCCGGCGCCAGACGTACGGCGTGTCCAGCATGCGGCTGGACAGGTTCACCAGGCGCCCGATGAAGAGCCCGGGAGCCGGTTCGACGCAGGTATCCACGACGACCCACCACTCCTGCTGCGCCATGTTGCGACTGATCCAGTCGTGTTCCGGGTGTGCGGGCTGGCCTTGGGCCGCGGCGCCCTCGTCCGGAAGCACGCGCCGCCCCGGCCCGAAATGCGAGCCTTGCGCGGGCAGCGCACTGTCCACGGTCGGCGCGCACGGGTTGTCCGCGGCGTCGGACCACGTGCCGGCAGGATCCACGGCGGTGCCGGGCCAGGCGACCTGGACCATCGGCGGACACCAGTCGTCGTCGGGACACTCGCTGCCGTCTGCGCGCCGCGTCCCCCGGACGACGACCGCGGCATGAATCGCGCCGGCCGTGCTCCGGAGGCGGAATCGTCGCTCGGCTACGAGCACGGCTGGTTCGAAGGGCGAGGCCCCGGCGGCATCCTTGGCGACCGCCTGCGCGAGCACGAACATCTGCCGGGCCAGCTCTGCCCGATAGGCGATGAACTGACGCAGGTCCCAGACGGCGGCGAGGAGCATGAGCACGAAGGGCACGACGACCAGAAGCTCCGCCGTTGCCGATCCGTACGACGCCTCGGCGCACGCCCCCGGCGCCGACTCCGATGACGATGATCCGCACGCACCGTTCATTCCTGATTCGACGCCCAGCTCTCGTGCCGGCGCCAGATCGTCCCTGTCCCGAACGGCGCCCGCAGCGAGACGGATGCGGTGACCCGGATCCAGCTACCGTCCGGTCCGCAAAGGCGCTGGTCGAAGTTGACGCCGTTGGCCACGTCCCCGTCGTCCGCGTCGATCGTGAGGAAAACCTCCCCCTGGGTCGAATCGTCCGGCGTTTGCGCGACGAAGCCGATCGTCCCGTCGCCGTCCCGATCGAAGAGCCACCGCGCGAGGTCGTGTTCCACGAAGGCGTCCTGCGCGGCCTGCTGGCAGTTGCCGGGATCCCGGCCGGCCGCGAGCGCCGCCACATGCGTTGCGCGCGCCAACGCCTGGTCGCACAGCGACACGCGGTAGAACTCGCCCACGGCGACGAAAAGGGGAAGAACGGCCAGAAGCGTCAGGCCGAATTCCATTGCGGCCACGCCGCTCTGCCGAGCGGCTCGTCCGGGCAGTGCGGCAGCACGGCGGGCCACCGCTCGCGCCGCTGTCGATTCCTTCAAGACCACCGGGTCGAACCTCCAGATTCCACTCGGCCGGCCGTCAACGATGCGTTTGATTCCGAACGTCCAACGGCGCCAGTCCGATGGAGCGCACGTGCCGCCTCCGCAACAACGACCGACGACTGCGATCATGCCCGATTGCCGCGCCCGCTTCCACATGCGACCTCCGCCGAACCGCTCATCCCCGTGCCAGGGCTCTGCGTCCGCCTACGGTGCCTGGCGGCACCAAGAACTGCCGCCGAGCCTAGAAACGAGCCTCCGCAACGAGCAGCAGTCGATGGTCCACGCGCCCGACACCCTCCACCCGTTCGGTCGAGACCTCGTAGCGCGAGACGCCGTGACCGCCACCCGCCTCGTACCGCACGCCAACGCGCCCACGGCTGTCCGTGCCGGGCGATCCGGCGATCGCGCTGAACGGTTCAAGCCTGCCAGGCCGACCGCGGAGCGCCAAGCCGTAGCCGACTTGCGCATCGAGCATCCAATGGCGACGGGGCGCACCGGGGCGCATGCCGCGCATGGTGTAGTCCGACTGCCAGAAAACGTCCCGGGACTCCGGTGCTCCCCAGCGCGGCGTCAGCGACAGCCGCAAGCCTGTGCCCCGGGGTCCGGGCTCGATGAAGGCGGTCGCCGCGATGCCGTGCTCGGCGACGCCTTCTGCGCCGTGCATCGCGAGCGTCCGCGCCTTGACCTCGACGCCGCCGCTCGACCCCCGGTAGCGGACGCCGCCGGCGATCTCGATGCCGCCCCCCGCTTCCCCGTCGCCGCCGTCCCAGCGTGCGCCGATCTCCAGGAACGGTGAGAAGATGCCGTCCACGGTGGCCATGGGACGGGACGCCTCGATGCCCGCACGCACGCGCTGCGCATGGACCGAGAGTCCGTCCACCGCGCGCAGGCCGTCCTCGGTCTCGAGTTGAACGAGCCCGGCGTCGCCGCGCAGCGCCAGGGCAAAGCCGGCCGGCCGGCCGAGATCCATGCGCAGTCCGGCAAGCCCCAGGCGCATGCTGAGTGTCGCTGGCTCGCCCTCGGCCGTGCGGCCTTCGCGCTCCACGGTCGCCTCGCCCGCGCCGAACCCCAGGATCGTCCAGACCGTGGTCCCCGGCCCCGGGCGCCACTGCACGTAGGGATGCAGGGCGGTCAAGGTGGTGTCGAGCGTCCCAGCGCCGACGGCGTCGCCGTCGAATGCGTAGTTCACGTCCGCCTGCGAGCGCGACACCGACGCGCCGGCCACCCAGCCGTCCGCGTGGGCGTCAGCGCCGAGGTGAAAGGACGTCAGGTTGCCGTCGTGGCTGCCGGCCTGCGGTTTTCCCTCGAACGCCTGGTAACCGGCCGCGCCCCAGACGCCCCAGGACGTTGTGGGGCTGGTGATGCCGGCCAGCGGGAAGGCGAACGACGCCGGGCGGAAGGGACGCGACGACGCGGGCGCACCCGTGCCGTGGTCGACGAAGCCGCCGGGCATCGTGAACATGCCCCAATCGAGGTGCGATGCGGACGCCCCGAAGCCTGCGCGATGGCCTGCCGGCGGCATCGTCGCGGTGCCGGCGTAGTTGGCGCGGACGCCCTGGGCGACCGGCATGCCAGCCAGTTCGAGACGCGCGCCGATCATGTCGGCGGCGCTGCCGAGCAGGCCGCGGCCGACCGCGGCGAGCGCCGAGCGCAGCACAGCGGTCTCAGCCTCGCTCGCTTGCACGGTCACCGGCAGGAACAGCGTGATCGGCGCTCGCGTAGCCATGATCGTGATGTTCGCGGTGCCTTCGCTCACCGGCGTTACCGTCAAGCTTGCACCAGTCGTGGTGGCCGTGGCGACCGCCGGGTTGTCGGACGTGGCCGCGAACGTGCCCGGGTAGCGGATACCGACCTCCGCGAGCGCGCCGGCGAGGTCGATTGGCGGGTGCTGCCCCCCGATGCGCAGCGCGAGGGAGGCGAACTGCAACGAGGTCTCGGCACCGACGCGGTGGTCGCTTTGCGCTCCGACGGCTGCAAACGACCGGTCGACCGGGTTGCCGCTGTCGTCGTCGATCATGCCCCCGCTGATCGCGTTTGCGGCGATGCTGATGCCGTCCTCGTCGTAGTCGCCTTCCACGACCGTGTAGCTGAACAGAAGGTCGGACGTGCCGCTGCCGCTCGCGAAGGCCGCCGGACGGGAGTTCGCGCCGATGCTCAACGTCAGCACGGGCTCGCCCGTGACGTGAACGGCATCCGTGAACGTCGCCTGGACCTCGACGACATCGCCCGGAATGTACGTGAGATCGCTCCCGGCATCGGAGACGATCTCGACCGAGTCGACGCCGGGCACGACGGCGTCCACCTTGAACCGGTCGTCGGCGGGCACGGCGTCGAACGTACGACGAGCAAGGTTGCCCGGGACGTCGGCAATGGTGCCGCCCGTGAGCGTGTCGGACTCTATGCTGACACCGTCCTCGTCCTCGTCCCCGGCGGCGACCCGGTAGCGGAACGCCAACGTATCCGTTCCGGCGCCGCCGGCAAACTGGGCGCGTCGCGCTTCCGCGCCAATCGTGAGTTCGACGACCGGTTCACCGGTTGCGGTCACGGCCTCGGTAAAGACGACGAGCACCTCGATCTGGTCGCCGAGAACGAAGGTCCCCCCGCTTTCCGGCGGCACGATGGTCACGTCGTCGATGACCGGAACCACGCCGTCGACGTTGAAACGAAAGCGGGTTCGCACCGCACCTAAGGCAAGGTCTGCAGGGTTGCCGGCGACGTCGGTGATAGAACCGGCCGGGAGTGCATCCGCCGGAATGCTGACGCCATCGTCGTCTTCGTCCCCGGCGACGACTCGGTAGTGGAACACCAAGGTGTCCGTGCGGCTCCCGAGGACGTAGGCGGCCGTGCGGACTGTGGCGCCGATCTCCAGGTCGATCGTGGGTGAACCGAGGACCACGACGGCTTCGCTGAACACCACCCGGACTTCGATCCGGTCGTCGAGGATGAACGTATCGCCGCTAGCCGGCCCGACCACCTCGATGGACGCGACGACGGCGGGCGTCGAATCCTCCACCTTGTGGCCGGGATCAGCCGGCAACGCGCGGAAGTCGCGGTCTACGAGGTTGCCGGCTTCGTCGGTGATCTCGCCGCCCGTCAACCCGTTGGCGGGAACGCTGATCCCGTCCTCGTCGTGGTCGCCCTCCACGACGGCGTAGCTGAAGAGAAGTGCGGTCGTGCCACTGCCGCTCGCGAAAGCCGCCAGACGCGAGTTCGCGCCGATGCTCAGCGTCAGCACCGGCTCCCCCGTGACGTGAACGGGACCACTGAACGTCACCTGGACCTCGACGACGTCCCCGGGGACGTACGTGGAGTCGGACCCGGCGTCGGAGACGATCTCGACCGAGTCGACGCCGGGCACGACGACCACCCTGAACCCGTCGTCGGCGGGCACCGCGTCGAACGCGCGCCGGGCCGGGTTGCCCGGGACATCCGCAATAGCGCCGCCGGAAAGTGCATTGGCGTCAATGCTGACGCCGTCCTCGTCCTCGTCCCCGACCGCGACCTGGTAGCGGAACACGAGCGTATGGGTTCCGCTCCCGGTCGCAAACTGCGCGCGCCGCGTCTCGGCGCCGATGCGCAACTCCACCGTGGGCTGGCCGTCCACGGTCACGGCCTCGCTAAAGACGACGCGCACATCGATCTGGTCGCCGAGAACGAAGGCACCGCCGCTCTCCGGCGGCACGATGGTCACATCTTCGATGACCGGAACCACCGCGTCGACGTTGAAACGAAAGCGGGTCCGCACCGCACCCAGGCCAAGGTCTGCAGGGTTGCCGGCGACGTCGGTGATGGCACCGGCCGGGAGGGCGTCCGCCGGAATACTGATGCCGTCGTCGTCCTCGTCCCCGGCGACGGTCCGGTAGCGGAACACCAGGGTGTCGGTGCGGCTGCCGAGGACGTAGGCGGCCGGGCGGATTGTGGCGCCGATCTCCAGGTCGATGGCGGGCGAGCCGGCGACGACGACGGCTTCGCTGAACACGACCCGGACCTCGATCCGGTCATCGAGGATGAACGTATCGCCGCTAGGGGGCCCGACCACCTCGATGGACGCGACGACGGGAGTGTCCGAGTCCCCCAGCACCCTATGGCCGGGGTCAGCCGGCAACGCGCGGAAGCGACGGTCGACGGGGTTGCCGGCTTCGTCGGTGATCTCGCCGCCCGTCAGTCCGTTGGCCGGAACGCTGATGCCGTCCTCGTCGATGTCGTCGGGACGAACGACGTATCCGAAGGTGAGTTCCTCTGTCCCGCTGCCGTCTTCGTAGACGGCGTGACGGGTGGCCGCCCCGACCGCGAGCGCGACGACGGGCGTCCCCGTGACAAATGCGTGCTCGTCGAACGTGACCGTCAACCGGACGGTTTGTCCGGCTCGGTACCCGTCGTGCGAGTCGCCGAGCGCGACTTCCGTGATTTCGGCGGCGCGGGCGTCTACGCGATGTGCGTTGTTGGCGGGCAATGCCGAATGCGCTCGCCCCGCCGGAACCCCTGCGGCATTGGCAATCGTACCGCCGCGCAGCGCGTTGGGACCGAAGCCGATGCCCTCGGCGGCGACGTCGCCGGGCTGGACTGTGTATCGGAACAGCAACGTGTCCGTCCGGCTGCCGCTCGCATAGGCCGCATCGTGATCGTTCGCGCCGCCGAAATCCAGGACGATGACCGGCTGTCCATCCACGCGAACAACGTCCGTGAACTCCACCTCGACCTCAACCGTCTCGCCGGCGCGGTAGGCGTTGCCACCCGGCGACGACACGATTTGGATGCCCCGGACCGAGGCGGTGGAGCGATGTGCATTCACCTTCGGGTTGCCCTCGGCAGCGAGACCCCGGAACATGCGATCCACGGGATTGCCGGCATCGTCCGCGATCGTCCCGCCGCTCAGCGAGGCCGGACCGGGGCCGATGCTGATACCGTCGCTGTCCACGTCGTCCGCCTGCACGGTGTAGCGGAATTCAACGCTGGCGGTGCCGCTGCCGGTGGCGAAAGCCGCTTGCCGGGTGACGGGACCGATGGACAGCTCGAGAGTCGGTTCGCCGGAGACGTGGACTTCCTCGTCGAACCTGACCTCGACCCTGATGATCTCGTCTGTCCGATAGGTGTCCGCGGGTCGCGATACAAAGTCAACGACCGTGACCTTCGGCGGGCGGTTGTCGATGTCTGGGTTCACCGTCTGGGTGTCGTCCGCCGGCACTGCCGGGATGCGCCGGTCTGCTTCGTCCCAGTCGTTGCCGGCGTCGTCCTCGATGACGCCGCCGACCACCGCGTCCGGTCCGATGCTTACGCCGTCGGTGTCGCGATCCTCGGCGGCGACCCGGTAGACGAACTCGAGGGTTGGCGTTCCGCTGCCCTCGGTGTAGCCAGCGAGGCGCGAATGCTGTCCGATGGCAAGGATGAGGCCAAGGTCGCTGGCATCTCGCACGTGTACACGCTCGCCGAAGGTCACTTGGACGCGGATCTCGTCACCTAGCCCGTACTCGCCTTGGGTCACGATTCGAGCAGTGGTGACGGTCGGGGCATTGCCGTCGACCCTGTGGCCCGCCGCAGGCTCCAGTCCCGCGAAGGTGCGCGAGACCAGACGATCATTGGCGTCCACGATACGCCCTCCCCGGAGCGCATTCGGCCCCGGTCCGATGCTGATGCCGTCGTCGTCGCGGTCCCCGGCGCGCACCGTGTAGCGGAAGAGCAGGCTCCGCGTCCCGCTACCGTCGATGAACGACGCGGCGTTTTGGACGCCTCCCACCAGCACCAGCAGCTCCGGGTCGTCGGTGACGTAGACGGGCGCCGGGAAGTCGATCTGGATCTCGATTGGCTCGCCAGCACCGTAGGTGTCCCCGCTCGAAGGCTCGGACACGATTGACAGCCTCGGTTCCGCCTGTCGCCCATCCACCTTGTGCCGCGGCTGAGCCGCCAGACCGACTATCGGCTCCTGGACCTCGTTGCCGGCGTTGTCAATGATGCAAGGTTCCTCCTCTCGGTCGCAGGACAAGGCGCGGCCGCGCACGCTGATGCCGTCGTCGTCGCGGTCGGACGAGACAACGGTGTAGCGGAACCGTAGCGTCGGCGTGCCGCTGCCGTCGACGAATCCCGCCTGACGCGCTTGCGGGCCGATCTGCAAGAGGAGGAACGTGCGAATCTGGTAGGTGTGCACGACTTCGCTGAACGTGACGTCGATGTCGATGTCTTCACCAAGGCCGTAGGTGTCGTCGTCGCCGCCATCGGAGACGATTTCAATGCCCTCCACCACCGGTCCGATACCGTCGACCCTGTGCCGGGGAGTGTCCCCATCGTCGATGAAAGGTTCCAGGAGGCGCGCGGGGTTGCCGAACGCGTCGACTACTGTGCCGCCGACGAGGGCGTGCGCGTCGACGCCGAGGCCGTCCAGATCCAGGTCGCCCTCCTGCACACGGTAGTCGAACGTAAGATGTCGGGCGGTCTGCCGGACGAGGGTTGCCCGGCGCTTGAGGTTCGAGGAGGGCGTGTCGTTGGAGCCAAGGGACAGAATGAGCTCCAACCTGCCCGAGACGACGACGGGTTCGGCGAACTGCACCTGCACTTCGATCAGGTCGCCGAGCGCGTACGTGCGGTCGCTCCCCGGCGACGAGAGGACCTCGACCATGGCACCGGCCGTGGCCGCCGCATCCACCTTGTGTGCCGGTTGGGCGGCCAGCGCGAGGTCGGGTTGGCCGGGTTCCGTGTTGTTCCCCGGCAGGTCCTGCACGCTGCCCCCGGTCAGCGCGGTCGACGCGATGCTGATGCCATCGGCATCGACATCGCCTTCGACGACCCGATACCGGAACGTGAGCGACGCCGTCCGCTCGCCAGCCGCGAGATGGGCCGGGGACATCGCTTCGCCGATGCTCAGGTTGAGCACAAGTTCCGGCGCGTGGTCAGCGACCACCCGTTCCGAGAAGTCCACCTGGACTTCGATCTCGTCGCCGACCGCGTAGGTCGAGTCGGGACCCGCATCCGAGGTGATCGCCACACCGGTCACGGCGGGAACGACGCCGTCGACCTTGTGCCGCCGTTGCGCAGGAAGCGCCGCGAAGTCGCGGATGGCCGTGTTCCCGCTCGGATCCACGATGATGCCGCCGACGAGCGACTCGGCGATCGGGCCGGCCGCAATGCCGTCGGCGTCGACATCGCCCGCGACAATCGTGTAGCGGAACCGGAGCGCGGCCGCCGGGGCATCGGTGGTTGGCTCCACGAGATCCGCACGCTTGGTGGCGTTGCCGATGGCGAGCTCGAGCGTGGGCGCCGTTGGCGGTTCCACCACAACCGGTTCGTTGAACTCGACCGTGACTTCGACGTCCTGCCCGATGGCGTAGGTGTCGGCGCGGTCCGGCGACGAGGTGACCGAAACGCCCGTGACGACCGGGGGCTCGTTGTCGACGCCGGTCTCCACGCGGTGGCCGGTCTGCGCCGTCACCGCCGCCACGTCACCGACGAGGACGTTCCCGACGCGGTCTACTATCGAGCCCGTGAGCGCATCGGCCTCGTAGCTGATGCCGTCCTCATCCTTGTCGCCGGCAACGACCTCGTAACGGTAACGCACGCGATTCGTGCCATCTCCCGAAAGGTAGAGCGCCGTACGGGATTCATCCGGACCGATCAGCAGCGTGAACGTGCTATCCGTAGCCACGACCACGAGTTCGCTGAACGCCACTTCGACGACGATCGCATCGCCTTCGCCGTATGTCCGGTCGGTACCGGGGTCGGACACGATGGCGGTCCGTACGACAGTCGGCTGGACCCCATCCACCCTTTGAGGTGAGCGCACCGCGGGCGTGCTGCGCTCTTCGACGTTGCCGTGAGCGTCGGCCACCACGAAACGGGCCGACGGCACCGCGAACCCGTTGCTGTCGAGATCGCCTTCCATGACCGTGTAGGTGAAATGAAGCGTCGCGCCGTCCACCGCGCCCCGAGCGAGCGTCTTTTCCGTACCGTCCAAATCGATGATGAGCGAGTCGTCCGTCCGATCGGGGGCAACGCCCTCGTCGAACTCGAGGGTGAGCGCGATGACCTCGCCCGGCGCGTAGGTGCCGTGGCCCATCGGGTTCGAGGTGACCTGCAGGGAAACCGCCCGGGGGGCAACCCCATCGACGGTGTGGTCAGCGTCGCGCGCCAAGGCCGGGTACGACCGGTCCACGATCTCGTTGGAATCGTTGCGCCGTATCGTGCCGCCGGTGAGGGCGTTCTCGGGAAATCCGACGCCGTCCTCGTCGAGGTCTCCCTTGCGCACGGTGTACGCGAACCGGAGAGTAGTTGATCCAGAACCGTCGACGTAGCGCATCGAGTGCCGGTCCGTGCCGACCATGAGGTTGAAGACCGGTGCGCCCGTGACGGATACGGGAACGCTGAAATCAACGCCGATTTTGATCTCGTCGGGCGTGCCGGCGGGCGAGTAGGTTTGCGCGGTGGAGAGGAACCTCACTTCGTCGATCTGCGCCAGCGCGATCGGAGCCGCGGCGGCGATGGCGACGAGAAACGCGGCGGAGACTGCGCGCCTGAGCCGCCTACAGTACGCCGGATTGGCCTGCTGCGCTGGGTAGTCTCTATCCATGACCTGAAGTCCTCCTTGGTGCAGTTCGAGCGGGAGGCGCCGGTCCAGGCGGCACAGGCTTGCATGGGGACACGCCGACAACCGGCAGGTCGCCGTATCGGTGCTGTCCCACCATGTCCTCCCCAAATTGCCAGTCCCTCGGCCGGCCCGCGAATGGTGGACGCTTCCGCAATCGGTGTCCACATGGCCTAGACCATCGCAGACGACCGGCGGGTCAGTCAACTCCCGAAGTCGTCCATGTCAGTAGCAGATGATCTGTCCGCTTTTGTAGCACGTAAGTTGTCCGCTTTTGTCGAGCCCGGAAGGAGGCTTGGTGAGGCGGACGGAGTGGCTGCAGGAGACGAGGATGTTGAGATTCGAGGAGGCGTTTGCGGGATGGACGGAGAAGCGTCTGACGCAGGAGGAGGCGGCACGGCTGCTTGGCGTGTGCGCGCGGACGTTCCGACGCTACGTGGACCGCTTCGAGGACGGCGGCCTGGACGGTCTGGCGGACAAGCGGCTGTCGCAGGTGTCGTCGCGATGCGCACCGACGGACGAGGTGCTGCGTCTCGAGACGCTGTACCGGGAGAGCTACCAGGGGTGGTCGGTGGCGCACTTCCACGACATGTACCGGGACCGCCATGCGGGCGAGCGCTCGTACACGTGGGTGAAGAACCGGCTGCAGGCGGCGGGCCTGGTGTCGAAGGGCAAGCGGCGCGGAACGCCGCGGCGCAAGCGCGACCGGGCGCCGATCCCGGGGCTGCTGCTGCACCAGGACGGCTCGCCGCACGAGTGGGTGGCGGGCGCGCAGTGGGATCTGATCGTGACGATGGACGACGCGACCTCGGAGGTCTACTCCGGCTTCTTCGTCGAGGAGGAGGGGACCTGGTCGAGCTTCCGCGGAGTGCGCGAGACGCTCTCGAAGCGCGGTCTGTTCAGCAGCCTGTACACGGACCGGGGATCGCACTACTGGCACACGCCGGTGGCGGGCGGCAAGGTGGACAAGGCCAACCCGACGCAGTTCGGCCGGGCGATGGCGGAGCTGGGGGTCGAGATGATCCCGCCGTACTCGCCGGAGGCGCGCGGCCGGTCGGAGCGCTGGTTCGAGACGGTCCAGGGGCGGCTGCCGAAGGAGCTCGCCCTGGAGGGGATCGCGGCGATGCCGGAGGCGAACGCGTATCTGCGCGAGTCGTTCTGGCCGCGGATGAACCGCCGCTTCGGCGTCGAGGCGGCGGCGCCGGGCAGCGCGTTCGTTCCGCTGGGGGACGTCGGCCTGGACGACATCCTGTGCCTGAAGGCGGAACGCACGGTGACCCGGGACAACTGCGTGGACTACCGGGGCCGGCAGCTCCAACTGCCCGTCGGCCACGGTCGCCACTACGTCAAGCGTCGGGTCCGCGTGCACGAGCATGCCGACGGGACGCTGTCGGTGTTCCACGGCCCCCGGCGCCTGGCGCGGTACCACGGCGGCGCGCCGGCCGAGCCGATGCCCCTGGCGGCGGGCTGACGGATGTTCGCCGGAACGCCACGCGATCCGCCGTGTCAACCCGCTTCGCGGGTCCTCCGCTTCGCTGCGGCCCTTCGGGTGACACGACGGACCCCGCGGCGAGGAGGTGGGTGATGACCGGAAGGGGACTTCCGGTCATCACGGACCGGCTGGTCGAACATGGCCCCCTACGGCCTGCTGCGGCCACGAAACGCACGCCGCGGAGACCGGACAGATCATGTGCCAGCAAAAGCGGACAGTTCAATTTGCTACCGACACTCCCGAAGTCGTCCACTGAGAAGCCAGGACAGCGTCGCGACCCTGCTCCCACGCAAGCTACCGCAATGCCCAAGCGACGGAAGACCCACTCGTCTATCATGAGGCCAGTTCGATCAAGGAGTTTCCGCCGAATGCACCAGCGAAGTGCAGCGGGACACTAGGGTTTTGGAACGACCCGCATTCGCGACGAGTCGCCGTCGGACGACCGGTCGCCGCACCATGCCTTGCCTTCGGTACAGCCTCCTGGCAGCGGCGACCACACTCGGCGCATGCGCCCTCATGCCGCCGGACTCGGGACCGATGCGCGTCGAGCGCATCGAAGCGGCCGTCTTGCCGATGGCGCGAGCAGCCCTTGACGCCGGGCAGGTACAGACCGCCAAGCGGCTGTATACGCGCCTGCTGGACGTCGATCCTGGTTCCGCGGAAGCCCGCATCGGCATCGGCGACGTCCATTTGGCAGAGCGCGAAACCCGTCAAGCGATGACGTGGTATCTCTCGGCAGTCAGCCACGCGCGCGCACCTCCGGTGCGTCACACCGCCCTCCTCGCCCATGCCCGCGCCGCGTTGGCCGCCGGTGAAGTCGAGGCGGCGCGAGCCAGTTTCGAGCGCCTGACTGACACCGCCGAGGGCGCAACCGAAGCCGAGGTCGCGTGGGGCTGGAACGGCATCGGCGTGCTGCACCTGGTATCCGGCAACGCTTCCGAGGCGGTCGCTGCCTTCGAGCGGGCCGCCTTGCGCGATCCTGACGAGTTGATGTTCCAGGACAACCTTGCGCGCGCGGTCAGAATCGCCTACGAAGCCGGCGAACAGGCAACCGCGACCGAAACGCCCGACGCCGCATTCCCGACGCCCGCGCTGCCGGACGCCCCAACCACGACCTCCCGAGAGGACTCCGAGACAACCAACGACGCGCCCGGGACGACGTCCACGGACGAAGCAGGCGAGGACACCCTGCCGGACGCCGACGAGCCGGAGGCGCCATCCGGCGAAGACGGCACCGGCACCTCAATGGAGGATGGCGAGGCCGACGCGGCACCGAGCGAACCGGAACCCGAGACATCTCCGGAGCCCAACGTCACGGAGCCGCCACGGGAAGGCACGGCGACCGAGCCTCGTCCCGACAACGATGCGGAGACCAGGTCGGATCCCGACCCCGAGGGCGCGCCAACGGGCGAGACGGAGTCCACGCTCGACGACGATTCGCCAGGGACGTCGTCGGAGGACCTTACCCAGGCGCAGACACTGGCGGACATCCTCGTGAACGAGCCTGCCTGGGAGGACATCACCCCGCCGCCTTCGCCGATCGCCGCCAGAGAGCAGCCGCTCTCGGACGTTCCCGTCGACACCCGCCTGCCCGATGAGTCGCCGGACGATAGCAGCGGGAACCCGCCATCGGAGGACGGACAGCCCGATGAGTGGCCGGGCACCACCCCGCAGGCACCGACGGACACGCTGCCCACCCCTCCCCGGGAGGACGTAACGTTGGCCTCGCTCCTGCCCCCCGAAGACGGCGAGGGATTGCCGCCGCCGGGAGACGGCGGGGCCATCCTCGACAACGAATGGCCCGGCGAAAAGGACAGCGCGATCCCCGAGATGCCGCCGGGGGACGCCGAGGAATCGTTCCAGGGCGATGGCTCGTCCCGGACCTTGCCTGGCGACAATCCTCCTCAGGATCAGCCCGAGCCCGCGCTCGAGGACGGCTGGGTCGACGAGTCGGCGGCGGACGTCCTCCCGGAGGTCGCGATCGAACCCGGCGGAGCTTTCCCTAGCGCCTTCGTCGTCGAAGCCGACGAGGGCCGTTTCGTGCAGGTCGGTGCCTTCGTCGCCGACACCCGCGCCGACGCCATCGCGGCGCGACTGCGCGCCCGGACGGACCTGCCAATCCGAATCCGGCCGACCGAGAGCGACGGTCGCCTGCTCTTCCTCGTCCGCCTTGGGCCAGTGCCGCCCGCCGGTCTGCCAGAGGATCTGGCCATCGCGCTGGGCATCGACAACGAGGTCTTTGCTCCGATTGCCGAGCGCGCGATCCGCGTCGTCGTGGACGCCGAGACCTATCTGCAGGTCGGCGTCTACGCCGACTACGATGCCGCAGTCAAGGTCGCCGCCCGGGCGCGCGCGGAGACCGGCAATCGGGTCGAGGTTCGGGGCATGGCGCGCGACGGGGACGCGCCCTGGCACCGGGTGCTGATCGGGCCAGTCCAGCCCAACGACGACTGACCCGCCGAGCGCTCCCGCGCTCAGGCTTCGTCCTGCTCCGCGGATCCCAGTCCCACCAATGGGTTCAGAATCCTCTCGAACTGCTCCCGTTCGCGACGCGAAACCCCCCTTTCGGGCTCCCCTAGGGCCATCGCCCGGGCCATGTTCCGCAGGTACGGGATCTCGGCATCCGGCGCGCGGTCACCGAGGCTGGCGCGCAACTGCTCGTCGCTCAGCAGTCCCGGTAGCGGACGCGCATGGTTCATCACCAGCATGGACTGCGAGCCCTCGAGAGTCCGCAGCCAGCGTGCCGCGACGGAGACTCCCGCCGGCGTCGGCTCGAACACGATGAGGTGGTTCGTCGCCATGTGACGCAGCCGCTCCACGTCGGCGAGCGAGGCGCCGCAGGCGAGGATCACGTGGGCCTGGTCGGACAACGCCTCCATCAGCGGAACCAATCCATCGTCGCCGGATTCCCGTCCCGCATGGTCGAACGAGTACGCGACGAGGTTCACGCGCTCCGAAACGCGTGCCAGGACGCGCTCGACGGCCATGGGGCCGTCGGCACTCTGCAATGCCTGGGCCAGGCCACGCTGGGGTTGGGTGTCGAGCGCCAGCGCGAGGGTCCCGAAGTTCGGATCGAGATCCACGCAACTCACGTAGCGACCGCGGTCGGCCGCCAGCCGTGCCAGCACGGCCGTCACGGTGTTGGCCCCCATTCCCTTGCCCAGCACGAACACCAGGCGGCTGGACTGGATGTCCGAGCGCGGCTCCTCGTCCTGGGCCGCCTCGACCTCGACCATGCCGCGGCTCAAATCCGCCGCGTCCAAGGGTTTGGGGAGGTACAGGAAGACGCCGCCCCGATAGAGGTCGTTGGCGAGGGTGACGTTGTTCTCCGAGCCCGTCGCGAGGATCACGGACTGCGGCCGGCAAACGCGCAACAAGGTCGCCATGTGCGCCAGCGGATTCTGCTCCCCGTCGAGGTCGACGAGCACGACGTCCGCCGACTCCTCGGTCTGGCACGCCCGCGCGGCGCTGCGCACGGAGCCGCGCCGGATCACGGCTTCGGCGTCCAGCTCCCGGACCGTGCGTCGGCTGTCGTTGTCGGTGAGAAACGCCGTGAACTTGGCCGCCATCGGATCCGTGCCGTTCGCCTCTGCGATACGTCGGGCCGTCGCCCGGTCGTCTGCCGCCGCTCAGTTCGCCGTCGTGGAACCGAGAAGGCCTGCCGGCGCTGGCGACGCGCCCGCCCGCGCCCGCCACGCAGCCACCGCCGCGGTCGCAGGCTCCGCGGGCGTCTGCTTCCGGGGCCCCTTGGCCGATGCAGCCATCAGGTCGACCACCATCGCGGGATAGTCGCCCGTCAACGGTCTCGGTGCGCGATGCGCGGTCGAGACGCACGATGTCGTGAGCATTCCGCCAACGCAGAATACGCACCCGACGCGGATGAGGATGCGCAGGGGGCCGGCTCGGGTGCCAGCGCGCCGGAATGCCTGCCGGCGTTCCATCGGCAGTTCCTTGTTCGTCCTTCGCATTGCCATGCTTCGATGCTCCCTTGGTCGCGCCATTGCGCGCATGGCGGGTCGCCTCGCGCGCCGGCGGTGGCCACCGTCAATAGTAGAACTCGTTGCCGAGCTGCCGCGCCGCGGTACCGGGAACCGTACGCGAAGCGATCTGCGGTCCGACCGCGGCGACGATCCGGGGCGTGACCACGATGATCAGTTCAACGGAGTTGTCCGTCTCGCGGCCGGTTCGAAAAAGCGAACCCCAGACCGGGATGTCCTTCAGCAACGGCACGCCGCCGTCGGACGCCGTGGTCGTGCGCCTGTACAGCCCCGCGATCGCGATCGACTCGCCATCGCCGAGTTCGACGGTGGTCGATGCGGAGCGCTCGTTGATGTTCGGGACGATCGCGCCGGCGATGGTCGCCCCGCCGGCGGCTAGCTCGCGGATGCGCGGCTCCACCTCGAGCGAAATGTGGTCGGAGTCCACGACGACGGGGGTGAACGTGAGGCTGACGCCCGTTTGCCGGTATTCGGTGGCGACGACGCCACGGTCGGATATGGTAGGCACCGGTACTTCGAGCCCGGAGAAGAACTCCGCCGGCGCGCCGCTCACGGTGGTCAGCGTCGGTCTCGCGTGAACCACGCCGAGGCCGTTCTGGGCCAGCGCCTCGAGGAAGGCGGTGACGCGATTCTCGCCACGGTTGATGATCTCGGAATGCGACAGGACGATCCCGCCCTCCGCGTCCCTCGGGTTCGGCAGCGCGACGCCGAGTTCCCGCACCTCGTTGGAATAGACGGTCTCTCCCGTCGCCGGATCCTCCCACGAGACCACCTGGTCGTAGATGTTGGCAAGTTGCAGCGCACCCGTGCCGAGGCGGGTGCCGGCGCCCGTCGCCCAGGTCCGCAGCGGGATCAGGAACGGGTTCATGTCCAGCGACCAGTCGATGCCCAACTCGTTGGTGACGTTGCGCGACACTTCGGAAATCAGCACCTCCAGGTTGACCTGTGCCGGGGTGTCGAGGTCGAGCGCGTCGACCACCGGCGCGTCCGAGACGGCTCGGATGCCGCGCAGCAGCCGCTCCGCCTGGGCCGCGCTCTTCACCGTCCCGCTGACGAACAGCGCGCCGCCGACCGCATCCACCGCCACGTCCCCGGCACCCCCGACGACCTTGTCCACCACCGTCCTCGCGTACTCGGGCTGCGCGTCGACCTGCACCGTGTAGGCTTCCAAAAGCTTGCCGTCCACGTCGTGCACCTTGAGACTGGTGATCCCCGGCGCGACGCCGAGCAGGAAGAGGTTGCGCGTGTCGAGCACGTTCACGTCGGCTGTCTCGGGGTTGGCGATGTACGCCGTCCCCACGTCGGTGGCGAACTCAAGCCGCTGGGACGTGCCCGGCGCCAGCGCGATGGTGCGCAGCGCTTCCGCGGACGCGGTCCAGGCAGCGACGATCAATGCCAGCGCGGCGGGTGCAACGACCAGTCTCATGCGCTTTCTCCTGGCTGCTGCGCCGGTCGTCCGCCGCGGATGATCCGCACCCGAATGTCGTCCGGCTCCTCCGGCGGGGGGATCAAGTCGTCGAAGCGGGCGGGCACGGCGGAGGTTCGCCGGGACGAGGGGTCGTTGATCGATCGCATGGCAAGCGTCAGGCGACCGCCCGTAACGGCCGCCGCGATCCTCTGCGCATCCGCGGGGCCGACCTCCACGGTGTAGCTGGTGCCGTCCGGCGGATCCACTGGGGCGATACGGCCGATTTCGGTCAGGTTCGGTCGCCCGTAGCGTCCGAGCGCCAGCACCGTCGACCCCACCGCCAGCACCCGGCTGTCGCGCACGATCGTCAACGACGAAGGGCCCGAGCCGGCAGACCCCGTTGTGGTCAGGATGATGTCGACGCGGTCGCCAGGGTAGATGATGCTAGCGTCCGTGGTCGCGCGATCCACTTCCACCGTCACCGCGACCATACCGCGCTTCAACGTGGCGCTGATGAATCCCGGATGGCCGGGCACCATGATGCTGTCCCAGGTGATCATGTCGCCGTCCTGGAGAGTCCGCGTCGCCACCGAGCCGACCACCGCGCCCTCCGAGACGATGTCCCGAAGCGCCGCCGACGTGGGATCAACCGGCTCCCGCCACTCGCGCCACTCGATCGACTCGGCGCGGAGCAGCGTGCCTGCGGCGACCTCGCCCTTTGCCACAAGGACCTCGGGGAACGCCGGGGCCGGCGGCTCCGGTTCGACCTGCGGCACCGGCTCCGGGGCCGGCGCCACCTCCTCGACGATGGGCAAAGCCGGCTCGTCGTCCTCCCCGGTGAGCAGCGGCCCGATGCCAACCCAGGCGACCGCGGCCACCACCACGGCGATGACGGCAGGCACCAGTCGGCGGCGCAGATTGTGCGGTTCGAGAAAGTACGGCAGGGGCACGTCGCGGACCTATTTCAGCGGCCAGCGGTGCACCCGGGACGGATGACGGTGGCTTCGGATGCTGGGGAACCCGGCAGCCGGGACGTCGCCCAGCCCGGCCGCGGTCATGCCGACGCCTCGATCGCGCGTGCCGCCAGCAACACCGCTGCGGGCGGCGCGATCGCGCACGCAACGGGAATGCCGTCGCGCAAGCCGCCGGCGGGCCGTCGGCTCGCGACGACGCACATGAACGCCAGCAGCACCGCGGCGGCAAGCAGGCCGAAGCCGACGTCTCCCGGTCCGAGCCAGAGCGCAGTGGCGGCCAGGAGCTTGCCGTCGCCGCCCCCCAGCCAGCCGAGGGCGTGGAATGCGAGCCCCGCGCAGAGCCCGACGCACCCGCACGCCAACCCGGCCAAGGGCGGCGCGCCCAAGGCCCAAGGCGCCGTCAGCGCGCTGAAACCCCACAATCCGACAAGCGCGAGCAACGCCCAGTTCGGGACCTCCCGACGCCGCCAGTCCGTCCACGCCGTCAACGTCGCCAGCGCGGCGGCAGCCCCCAGTGCCAGCGTGCCTAGCCATGACACAAGCGTCCCCGAAGGATGCAACAAGCAGGTGGACGAAGGTCAGCTGATATCGTCACCCGCGTTTTGCGCCTCTTGGACCCCGGCATTCACCTCATCTGCCAATTGATCGAACAGGTTACCGAAAGCCCCCCCGAGAAGCGCCGCGGCAGCGCCCACGATGGCGATCACGGCGATGACGATCAATGCGTACTCCACGGTCGAGACGGCACGGGTGTCCTTCACGAACCGGGCGACCTGGCCCCGCGCCCAGATGACGGCGCTTTCAATGGCAGTCCTTGTATTCATGGTCCTCTCTCCTGCATGTCGAGTGTCCGCGTGCGCCCGGACCGGCTGTCCTTGCAGGAGCCGCCGCTGCGCACGCAAATCAGCCCGGAGGTCGTACCCCCGGTCGGGATCACCATAGCAGAAAAACCAAGCACTGGTGTACCGGCTCTCGCGGCTTCGACGACCCTGGCGGCGCGCCTTCGCCGGCGGCGAGGCGCTGCCGAACGGACCGCCCGCGAGGGGTGGACTATAGGATGTAGCCGCGCTCGTTGTGTGATGCGAGATCGAGCCCTTCGACTTCGTCGGTCTCCGACACGCGATTGCCCGCCAAGGCGTCGGTGGTGCGCAGGATGAGCCAGCTCACGATGGCCGCATACCCACCCACCGCAAGGACGCCAATGCCCTGCACCCGCAGCTGGGCCACCATCTCGAACTCCTCCCGACCGCCGAACGCGCCAAGCGCCGTGCTGGCGAACACCGCGACAAGGATCGTGCCCAACCCGCCCCCGACGGCGTGGACGGCGAAGACGTCCAGCGAGTCGTCGATCTTCAGCTTGAGATTCATCAGCTGCGTGACGAGGAAGCAGACCGTGCCGGCGCACGTGCCGATCAGCAGGGCCGCCACGGGCGTGACGTACCCCGCGGCAGGCGTGATCGTGCCGAGGCCGGCAACCATGCCGGTCACCGCACCGAGCGCGCTGGGCTTGCCGTAACGGGCCCACTCGATCGCCGACCACGTGGAGGCGCCGGCCGCCGCGGAGACATGCGTCGCCACGATCGCCATTGCGGCATCGCCGTCCGCCGCCAGCGCGCTACCGCCATTGAACCCTAGCCAGCCTACCCAGAGCATTCCCGCGCCGGCGACCGTCAGGGTCATGTTGTGGGGCGGTGCAACCTGGTCGGGAAACGAGGTACGGGCGCCGACCATGACCGCCGCAACCAGCGCGCTCACGCCGGCGGCGACGTGCACGACCGTCCCGCCGGCGAAATCCATCAGGCCGATCCGGGCCAGCCAGCCACCGCCCCACACGGAGTGCGCGACCGGGACGTAGACGAAGAGCGACCACAGCGCGACGAAAAGGAGAACGGCCGAGAACCGCATGCGCTCGGCGAAGCCGCCGACGATCAGGGCGGGCGTGATGATCGCGAACATCAACTGGTAGATCGCGAAACTCCCCTCGGGGATCGTGCCCTCGAGATTCTCCGGTCCCATGCCGTGAAAGAAGGCGCGGCTGAAGTCCCCGATGACCAAGCCGGTGCTTCCGAAAGCAAGGCTATAGCCGACCGCAACCCAGACCAGGGTGACGACGCAGGTGATGGCAAAGCACTGCATGAGCACGGAGAGCACGCCGTTGGAGCGCACGAGCCCACCGTAGAACAGCGACAGCCCCGGGATCGTCATGAAAAGGACGAGAGCCGCCGAGATGAGAATCCAGCTCGAGTCTCCGGAGTCGGGCGCTTGCGCGTACGCGGTCGCGGCGCCGAACGCAACCGCGGCGACGATAAGGGCGCGCAAGGCGGCGAGCCGGCGCCCCCGCGTCAAACGTCCCCCAAACGACGTGGTCCGATTCGCGTTGGCTGTCGTTGCCATTTCATTGACCTCCCTCGCCGGGCGTAGGCGCCCAGCAGTTCGCGTTCTGCAGCAACGCCGCGACCCCTGCCCGGTTCTTGGCAGCAATCCGCGCCCCCCGCGCCGGTAGGCCCGGTGCGTCCAGGACGCTTGGCGAGCGGCGCTGCGAACATCGCCAAACCCGTCCCGCCGAGCGGGTCGGATCCGCTACCGTTCGCCCGTATCCACCGATCGCCGCGTACGCCTAGATGTCGATTTCGGCCTCGAGGGCCCGGAGCTGGTGGCGGGCCAGTCCAAGGTTGCCACGGTCTCGCGCAATGGCGAGATAGAGGTACAACGTGGCGTTGTCCCCGAGGCGGCGGATGAGGTGGTACTGCTTGCCGAGCGTGATCAGGATGTCCTCGATCTGGTCCTCCAGGCCGAGTTGCTGCAGCAAGCGAATCTTCGCCTGCACGACATCCAAGCAGCCCGCGCCGGCCAGCTCGAGGTCGAGTTCGTCGCTCCCTGCCGTACCGAGCGTGAAGCCGCCGTCCAAGTCCACCAAGGCAACGCCGATGGCTCCTTGGACGCCGTCCACGAGCCGCGTCAACGCTCCTTGCACGCCTGTTTCACCGTTTGTTGCCATTTCAGCCATGTTCTTCGTCTCATCCTCCGCAGCCTCGGCGGGTTTCTCGTCCCCCGTCGGCACTCCCCTGTAAAAGCGCATTGGCTTGCACTCCCTTTCGTCTACCGTTTCATGCCATCCGGACAGGGCCGCAGCTTGGCGACCGGGGCCGTCAAACACGAACTGCGCACACTAGGACATGGCCCGCGAACGTGTCAACCACCACAGAGCGCGGCCGCACCGCCCCGGTTGAGGCGTCCGGCGGAATCGGGCATCGTCACGCGGGAGTCGCGTGGGAAACGAGGTGCACCGTTGCCGGAGGCGGCCGCAGACACGATCAGCGTCGTGAGCGACCGATCGATCGCCGTGGCAATTCCTTGTCTCAACGAGGCGCCGACGGTTGCGGCGGTGGCTGCCGATTTCCGGGCCGCATTCCCGGCAGCCACGATCTATGTGTACGACAACGGGTCGACCGACGGAACCGCGCAAGCCGCGACGGCGGCCGGGGCCGTGGTCCGCAGCGAAACGACTCGCGGCAAGGGCAACGTCGTGCGCCGGATCTTCGCCGACGTGGATGCTGAAGTGTTCGTCCTGGTCGACGGCGACGCCACCTATCCCGCATCCGCGGCGCCCGCCATGGTCGCTACGCTGGTCGACCGCCAACTCGACATGGTGAGCGGCGCGCGCACGACGTCCGGGCGCGGCGCGTACAGGCCGGGCCATCGAGTCGGCAACGCCTTGATCACCGGGACGATCGGGTTGCTGTTCGGTCGCCGCTTCCGCGACATCCTGACGGGCTACCGCGTCCTGTCGCGGCGTTTCGTGAAGTCCTTCCCAGCGCTCTCGGCGGGTTTCGAGATCGAGACGGAGATCGCCGTTCACGCCTTGCAGATGCGTCTGCCCGCGACCGAGGTCGACGTGCCCTACTCGGAGCGCCCGACGGGCTCGCCAAGCAAGCTCAGAACCGTCCGCGACGGGCTGGCCATCGCCAGGACGATCCTCGTCCTGATCAAGGAGGAGAAGCCCTTCCCCCTGTTCGCCGGTGTCGCAGTCGCGTTCGAAGCCGCGGCTACGGCCGTGGCCTGGCCCCTCTTGGCCGTATACCTCGCAACAGGGCTCGTCCCGCGCCTGCCGACGGCCGTTCTCGCAACCGGGCTCGCCCTGCTCGGCGCGCTCAGCCTTGCCGCCGGCGTGCTCCTCGACGCCATCACCCGGGGTCGCCGCGAGGCAAAGCGCCTCCAGTATCTCCGGTTCCCCGCGCCGGGCGGCGACGCGCGCGACGACGAAAGCCGGGCCTGCCGGCATTCCTAACGTCCGTCCGTTGCAGGCAAGGGAACGGCGCACCGCTGCGCCGCACCGCCGCGGACGAGCGGCCGCATTCGGCACCTACGCGCTGGTCGCCGCCATCGTATCGACACTGCTCGCGTGGCCGCGGCTCTCGTCCGGAGCGGAGGTAGCTGATCTGCTGCACGGCCCCGACGACTTCATGCGGATGGCCCAGGTCGCCGATTGGCTGGACGGGCAGGCCTGGCGCGACACCGTGCAGCGCCGCCTCGACCCGCCGGACGGCGTGCCGATGCATTGGTCGAGGCTCGCGGACGTGCCGCTCGGTGCCGCGATCATGGCTGCCGAGGGTACGCTCGGGCGCGAGCGCGCGATGCACGCCGCCGCGTTGGCGGTGCCCGCGCTGCTCGGCGGCATCCTGGTAGCCCTGTTCTTCTGGCTCGCCGGCCCGCTCGCGCCAGCGGCCCGGTTCATGGCACCCCTCACCGCCCTGCCGGCGCTGCTCATGCCGCTGGTCCAGTTCCGCCCCGGACGCGTCGACCACCACGGCTTGCAGCTCGTCCTGTTGGCGCTTGCGGTCGGCTTCCTGTTCCGTTCGCTCGGCAGCGGCCGTGCTCGACCGGCGGCAGCCGCCGGTGGGGTGACCGGTGTGTCGCTGGCCGTGGGTCTGGAGACATTGCCGTTCGTCGCGACGGCGGCGGGCTGTCTCGCCCTCGCCGCTGTCCTGCGCCGCGATGCCGCGTCCTCCTTCGCGGCCTTCGGTGCCTCGCTCTGCATGGTGGCGGCGACGCTGCTTCTGCTCACCGTGCCGCTGTCCGAGTGGCCGGTGCCGACCTGCGACCGCCTGTCGCTGCCGCACCTCGCGGGTGCCGCGTGCTGCGCGGCGGCTGGCGGCGCCGCGGTCGCGCTCCGCCGGATGCGTCCGGCATCGGGAAGGCCGGTCCGCCTTTGCGTCGTCGCCGGGGTGGGTGTGGCGGGCCTGGGCTTTGTCGTCGCGCTCTTTCCGCAGTGCGCGCTCGGCCCCTACGCCGAGATGTCCGCCGAGGTCCGCTACTGGTTCGACAAGGTCCGGGAAGCTCGCTCGTTGGTCGAGTTCTACGCCGACCGGCCCGGCACCGCGGTCGCATTCGCCCTTCTGCCCCTGGCCGCGTCCGTCGCCGCGGCCTTGCACCTCGCTCAACACGCCGGCGCCCACGTCGTCGTGCAACGGATCGCCCTCCTGGGGCTCGTCCTTTCAGGGGTGGCGGTCCTTGCCTGGCAGATCCGCGGCGCCAGCTACGCCGGACTGACCGGCGCGGTGGCGCTGGTGCCCCTAGCAGCCGCGCTGAACGCACGCGCCGAGACCCTCCGGCGGCTGCACGCTCGGCTTGCGCTACGCCTCGCCATGCCCGTGGCGTGCGTCGCGGCCATGGTCCTGCCCGGCGCAATCCAGGTCGCGTTGAGACCTGCGGACGGGAACGGCAGCGAACCGGGTTGCGACTTGGCCGGCGTACTGGACTCCCTCAACGATCCGGCAGGCCTGGGCCGCAAACCGACTACGCTTGCCGCGCCGATCGACCTCGGCCCGGAGATACTCCTCCGCACGCCCCACGGCGTGCTCGCGGCGCCCTACCACCGCAATGTCCGTGGGCTTGCCGACCACCGGCGGATCTTCGCGGGGGACGAAGCCGAGGCCCTTGCGACTATCGGCCGCCGCGGCATCGAGGCGGTTCTCTTCTGTCCCAGATACGTCCACATGACGGCGCATCCCGGCATGTCGGCGTTCCTCAACGACCGGCTAGCCCATGATCGGCCGCCGGACTGGCTGGTGCCGGTGGCGCGCGGCGAAGCGCTGGTGCTGTTTCGCGTGGATCTCGAACGCGCGATTCACGAGCGCGCGAGTGCTCCCGCTGGTTGAGAAGCCCGCGCCCTTGCTTGGGCCGGTGACGCAATAGGGCACGGCGGGGCGAGCGCACGCCGATCTGGCGCGCTGTCGTCGCCTCCTTCGCGCAGCCCGTTGCCAGCCCGGTGACGCGTCGCCGAGATGCCTTCGCCCTTTGTCGCGCCACCCGAGACCAGTGCCGTTACGTCGCAGAACCGGTAGATGCTGCTCGGCGACGGATAGACGAAACTCCTGTGCGGCAGCATCGCCATCCCGGTCCCGGACAGGCCGTTGAAGATGGTCCGCCAGTTGTTTACGGGCGTCGCGATCGCCCCGCGGGAAACGTCCATTCCGGTTGGCAAGCGCAGGGCGTTTACGATCCCCATCTTCATCCTCAGATCGCGCGGCGTCATTTCCCCGAATCGACCCGGCCTCCTACGCAACGACGCCGGCCAAGGCCCCTCGTCCGACTGGATCGCGAACAGCAGTTCGCGCCCCCCGTCTCCTCGTCGTTCCATCTGCCGATCGATCACGCGAAGGATCACGCCGTTGAAGTACGCGAGGTATTCCGCGAAGGCCGCCTTGAAGTCGCGCCAGTCCGTCTTCCCATGGCGGTACACCAACGGCTCGTCGAGGCATTCGCCAGAGGCATCCATCGCAATGGGCTGATGGGGGACGATCATGTGTGCGAAGACGAAGACCGGCGCCGGGCCGTTCCCGACCTCCGCGAGCCGCTCGAACTTGCGGCGGATGCGATGGCACTCGGTCTTGTCATGTTCGTCGGAGAACCAGCTCGCCACATCCAAGGCGGGCGTCCGCTCGAGAAGCAATCGCTCGACCTCCGACCAGTTGGCGACGAACTCGTCCAGGTAACCCTGGTAGTTCACGTCCGCCCAACGGTTGAGCCGCGTGGGCTCCCACCAGTTGCCGTAGTTGTGGAACTCGTAGCCGAGAGCCAGCAGCCGACGCACGACGGCGTTGTCCTCGAGCGCGACGTAGAGGGGCCTTCTGTCCCCCGTCCCTGTCCCGTAGGTCGTGGAGAATCCGTCGAGGTATCCGCTGTTGAGAGTGGACGCCAGGGACTGGAACGTCGTCGGGTAGTTCGCTCGGGCGTCTTCCTCGACCACGAATCCACGACGCCTGAGCGCCGCATAGAATGCCGCGTTGTCCACGCCGAACTCCCGCTCGAGCGTCTCGGAACTTGGATAGCGGTCGGGCACAACGTAGATGATGTCGGGGAGCGGCGTTTTCCGGTCGGCCACGGGACCCGCGGGGGCGCGCGCGAAGTCCTCGTCGATGATCGGCGGGGGGGCATGGAAGAGCGACGGCGCGGTCACCAAGCAAGTGGCCGCAGCGACCAACACGCCGATCACTAGCGCGTAGCGGGCACCCCGCAGTGGGTCGACCCGACGCAGCACGAGGTGGACGGCCAAGGGGATGCCGAGCATCGACCACCACGCCAAGGCGATGCGGTACACCGGGTCGAAGTACGCAAGGCCGTCCCGGAGCTGGGAATACAGGAACAAGGCATAGAGCGCCGCGGGGAACAAGCGGCCGGCCGCCGGCGCGAAGGCCATCAGGGCGGCGGTGACCAGCAGGGCAGTCGAGCCGATGACGGCAAGTGGTCGCAAGACGTCCGCCAACCCGATGTAGCCCCGGTTGTCCAGCATCGCGCCTGCGACGACAGCCAATACGACGCAAACGGAAACCTGCGGCCATAGCAGGCACTCCCGCCACGTGGCCTTCACTGCGCGTCCCGAACGAACCAGACGATCTCGCGGCCAGACTGCGAAACCGTGCGCTGCGCGACAACCCGGGCATGGCGGTGAAGCGCCGCGAGGAACGCATCGAAGGAGTAGCCCGGGAAAGCGTCGTCACGCAGCGAGAGCATCCTTTGGACGGCGCGGTCGTCCTTGGGCACGAACTCGATCAGCCCGCAAGGCGCCAGGGACGTGATCCAGCGGACGACGTCGGCGAGCGGGATGTTCCGACCTAGGACGACATGGTGCACGAAGGCAAGTGCCATCACGGCCTCGACGTCCGCGCAGCGCTCGACCAGACCCCTGTGCTCCCTGCCGTTCCATCCTTGGCCCGGACTAGGATCGGTACAGTCCTGGTACAGCGGCAGCAAATCGAGCGTCGCCCGGTGGGCATGCGCGAACGCCCGTTCCAGGGCGCCGTGGTCGTTCTCAAGGCCCACGACCTTCTGGGCGCCCGCCCGCAAGGCCAAGCCCGCGTACTCGCCGGTGTTGCAGCCGAGGTCCAGCAGCAGCGCAGGCCGCACGGACCGTGCGAAACACTCTACCAGGGCACGTTTCGCCGCGGCTTCCGCTCTGTCGTACGTCGCGCCCCAAGCGTAGTCCTGCCACGTGCTAGGGCCCTGCGCACGTGGTCTGAGCACAGCGATCCAGTCGCGCAACTGGAGCAGAAGACTACGGTATCGCGACATGGGGAGGCCGCGTGCTTGAGCACGGGTCGCGCGGGTCTCGACCCAGCCGCCGGCATGCGCCTGCAACCGACCAGGGGCGATGACGTGCAGGAGCATGCCAAGCGACAGGAGGTGATGCCACCTCGCCAGGTGAGCGACCTCCTCGACCGCGATGCCTTCGGGACGCCCCCGGAACCAGTCCTGGAAAGGCACACCGAACTTGGACCGAAGTAGCAGAGGGTAGAGGAACTGCTGGCAGAACTGCCGGTAACCGGCCCAGTGTTCGTTCGCCCTGTAGCGCCGGAGGGACAGCACGTCGACGAATACCGGCCGCGTACCCAGGAACTGGACGTTGTAGGCGGAACCGTCCGACAGGGCGATCCGGTGGTCAAGCAGTTCGATCTGCAAATCGAGGTGGGCCAGGGCGGCGGCCTTCAGGGCACCGAAGGACCACTCGTAGGGATAGGACCAGAACGGGATGCGGGGGTGCTCCAGAACCAAGCCGCCGGTTGGGGCGTCGCCACCAAGAACCCCGGGGTCGACCTCGTCAGCCCCCAGAACGGCACCCCTTTGCACCAAGCGCTGGAAGACCTCGGAGCCGTTCACGAACAGCCAGTCTTGGAGACCTGCGCGGTGGACTGCCCTGAAGATCCTGCCGTCGACATGGTGAACCCGACCTGCCGGGTCCCTGAAAGACGCCGGATCGATCACTGGTCGTCCGGATCGCTCTCCGCCTTCCCGCCGCTGTTCGCCCCGGGTGCCTCGGGTTCCTCGCACTTGGAACGACGCCGGAAGATCGAAAAGAGCTTGGTCACCCGGGCACGGAAGTAAAGCGCCAGCGCGGCGATGCCCGCGACCGTCCCTTGCAGCACGATGCTAAGGGTTCCGGGATCGACGTAGGCATGCGCTGGCCGGCAGGTCACGACGACGACCACGAATGCGACGAGAGGCGCGGTGGTCGGGCCTAGCCGGTGCAGCCCCCATCTCGTGTGGACTGGCATCTCAAGCCCCAACCCGCATCTGCGCCTACAGGTCGGCGCCGACGGCTTCCCCGTGCTGGCTGTAGTCGAGGCCCTCGGCCTCCTCCTCCGGCGTCACACGCAGTCCCATCGTCAGCTTGATGCCGTAGAGGATCACCGCCGTACCGACCGCGCTCCACCCGGCAACGGCGAGCACGCCCTCGATCTGCACCCACACCTGCCAGATGTTGCCTTCGACCGCGCCCGACGCGTTGCCGATCTCCTCGAGGGCGAACACCCCGGTGAGCACGGCGCCGAGAAGGCCGCCGATGCCGTGGATGCCAAACACGTCCAGCGCGTCGTCGTAGCCGAGGGCGTACTTCAGCCAGGCGCACGCCCAGCAGCACGTGAAGCCGGCCAGCACGCCGATGGTGACCGCCCCGGCGGGTGACACGAAACCGGCGGCCGGGGTCACGGCGACGAGCCCCGCCACCGTGCCCGAGACGAGCCCGAGGACGCTCGGCTTCTTCAGCACGGACCACTCGTAGAACATCCAGGTCAGCCCGCCCGCCGCGGCCGAAGCCTGCGTGACCAGCATCGCGAGCGCAGCGTTACTCCCGGCGGACAGCGACGACCCGGCGCTGAAGCCGAACCAGCCGATCCACAGCAGCGAGACACCGATGACGCTGAATAGCGGGTTGTGCGGGGCCATGTTCTCCGCGCCGTAGCCCGTCCGCTTGCCCACGATCAGACAGGCGACGAGCCCGGCCACACCCGCGTTGATGTGCACGATCGTCCCGCCTGCGTAGTCGAGCACCCCTTCCTCCTTGAGGAACCCGCCGCCCCAGATCCAGTGGACCACCGGCGCGTAGACGACCACGGACCACAGCGCGACGAACACCACGACGGACGAGAACTTCATCCGATCGGCGACGGCACCCGTGATGAGCGCGGCAGCAACGACGGCGAAGCCCAGCTGGAACACCACGTACAGCGACTCGGGGAACGTCCCGCGCAACGCCTCGAGGTCGAGGTCGGCGAGGAACAGCATCCCGAAGTCGCCGATCAGCTCGTTGTCCCCCGAGAACGCCAGGCTGTAGCCGACCAGGATCCAGATCGTCGAGACGACGCAGCAGATGGCGAAGCACTGTCCGGCAATGGACAGCATGTTCTTGCGGCGCACCATTCCGCCGTAAAAGAGGGCGATCCCGGGCACCGTCATCATGAGGCCGAGCACGGTCGCCATCAGCATCCACGCGGTCGTGCCGCTGTCGAGCACGGCGGGGGCCTGCGAGCCGGCCGCGGGCACGGCAGCCAGCGCGATCAACGCCGCGACCGGGGCTGCCAACAGTTTCACGTCCATCTAATGCTCCGATTCTGTTTTCCGGTGGCGGCGCACCGCTTGCTGTACCGATCGCCGGCAGCACCCAAAGGCCCGCGGCCAGCGGCGTCGTACTACCGAACCAAGCACACCTTGCGTGTCGCGCGTTCCCTCGCCCGCCGACCGGGGCAACAGTGGGCCGGGCCGCTCCGGCTATGTTCGCTATCCGCCCGGTGCCACGCGCACCCAGCCGCCAGGCCGACCACCCGTAGCGCACTCCATTCGACCAAGTCGGCAGCCCGTGACGGGATTGCGACCGTTCAACGTGCTTGGCGCCAAAGCGCGATGGAGCATCGCAGAAACCCGCCGGATCAGTCAAACACCGCGCGTTGGGCCGTCGTGCGACGATGTCCTCGCGGTTGACGTGTATGGGTGCAAGATGCAAGGTAGCAACTCCCCGTCCCGGAGCGGGAAACCGCGACACGTTGACCCCTGCCGAACAGAATACGTTGCCGACAGGCTACCGTCTGCTCGGCCAATACGAGATTCTTGAGGCGACGTCCCTCGGCGTTGCCAGCGTGAAGTACACGGCCGTGGCCGACGATGGCCGCGTGGTCGTGGAGGAGTACTTTCCGCCGCGGCTCGCCGTGCGCCTCGATACAGGCGAGGTCGGCGCGGATCCGCGTCGCGCAGAGGAGTTCGAGGCAGGTCTCGCGGCGTTTCTCGCCACTGCGAGGCTGCTCGCCGGCGTGAACCGGGAGACCGTGGTCGCCGTACGCCAATGGACAGACGCGAACGGCACCGGCTACTTGGTAACCCGGGAGGTCGAGGGCGAAACGCTCGGCGGCCGTCTGGCACCCGACGGGACGTTGCCGCCCGACGAGATCGAATCCGTGTTCAGCGTGCTCGTCGACGGGCTGGAGGCGGCGCACGCGGCGGGCCTCCTGCACAGGCAGATCAGTCCCGACGCCATCCTGCTCCGAACGGACGGCGTGCCGGTTCTCCGCGATTTCGGCGTCGGTACGGAGGTCGCGCGGTCGGCGCGCCAGGTGTTCCGGCAGCGGCACCGGAGCCGCGCGAACATCGTGCCCGGCTACGCCGCGCTCGAGCAGTATTCTGACCTCGGCCGAGAGGGGCCGTGGACGGACGTATACGGCCTTGGGGCCGTCCTGCACCGTTGCGTATTTGGCGCTGCGCCCGATGACGCGCCGTTCCGCCAGGTCCGCGGCGACACGGCACCCGCCGCCCGTTTCGAGGCATCGCTTCCGGACCGCATGCGCGCGGCCATCGACCAGGCCCTCGCACTGCGGATCGCGGCACGGCCGCAGAGCCTGCCAGCCTGGCGGGGCATGCTCTTCGAGACCGCCTACCGGAGCTCGTCCGCAGTCCGCGCGGGACGCACCTCTGCGCGCGGCTTCGGTCGCGCCTCCTCCGTGGTCGCGGCGCCCCAACGTACGCAGCAGCCAGTGCACCGCGGGAGCCGGGCGTCGGCGGATCCGGAGCAGCCACGACGCGCGCTGCGCTGGGTCGTGCCTGCCGCGGCCGCGACGGCCTTGACGGCGTTCATCACCTACGTCGACACCGGCGTGCTGCGCGGCCATGACGCCGCAGACGCAGCGCCCGCGGTGCCGCGCGGCAACGACCCTTCGGAGCCGTTCACGGACGAGATGCGCTCGGGTGGCTCGGGACCCGCCATGCGCGTCGTCGAACAGGGCGCTCTGCGCACCGGATGCGCCGGGGCGGACTGCCCCGAGAGTGCCCCACCGCCCCGCACCGTGACCGTCGAACGACCGTTCGCGCTGTCCGCGCGCGAGGTCACCTTCGAAGAATACGACCGATTCGCGGCTGCCGAGGCGCGAGCGCTGGTCCAGCCGGCGGCCTGGTCGGGTGCCCATCCGGTCGTCAACGTGTCATGGGACGATGCCGCGGCGTACGCCCAGTGGCTGTCCGCGGAGACCGGGCAAGCCTACCGGCTGCCCACCGAAGCCGAGTGGGAGTACGCCGCACACGCCGGCGCCGCGGACCCGCCCGGCGAGCCATCGGAGGCGCCGATGCCTTCGCCCAATCCCGCAGGCGCCGGGGCGGCCAACCCGTGGGGATTCCACGACATGGCGGGGAACGTCTCCGAGTGGGTCGCCGACTGCGTCGCCACCGCCGGGGCCGACAGCGCCGCGCGAGACCCCGCATGCTTGCGCGTCCGCCGCGGGGGCTCGTGGATCCACGGATCGAATGCCGATGTCGCCGTACGCGATGTAGGACCGGCCACGCGGCGCGCGCTCGACACGGGTTTCCGCGTCGCTCGAGCGGTGGACAGCTAACCGCAGCGGGCGGGCGATCCGCGGTCGCCAGACGGCACGGCAGCACGGTCGTACGGCGCCGACAAGGGAGCGCGGTGTCTTCGGGTGCCGCCCCATCGCGCAGCCGGAGTTGCGTTGACGAATGTCTCACGGGTATTGTGGCGTCAGTCGCAGTTGCAGGACGACCGTCGGATTGCTAAGCCGAGGTCGCTGCAAGCTAGGGCAACCGCATCCACCGTTCCGTGGCGTGCAAGTGAGGATCGGCAAAGCGGCCGCGAGAGCACGTTCGACATCGGGGCGGGCGCTCCTGGCCACCGTGCGCCGGCGACATCGATTTGACGAAGGTAAGGAGGCAAGTTTTGGACTGCAGACCGGACAATTCGGGCCGGAGCCCGTTGGCCGGCCCCATCGGGGCCGCCGTCGTCAGCTTCGCGGCGCTCGTCGCCGCCGGGGTTGAGCTCGAGCCCGTGGAGGCGACCGCCCCATCGGACGGCGAACCCCTAGAGACGCTTGAGAGCATGATCCGCCACGCCGAACTGGTCGTGACCGCGGAAAAGGTCGAGGAAGACATCCTCGGCCTACCGATGACGATCACGGCGTTCGACGCCGACATGCTCGAGCAGTTCGTACTCCAGGACCGCCTCGATCTGCAAAACCTCGTCCCGGGGCTGCAGTTCGGCGACGAAATGGACCAGGAAGGGCAAGGCACTGTCATCCGCGGAATCGGCACGCGGCTTGCCGGCCAAACCCACACCGACCGCGCCGTGGCAACCTACGTCGACGGCGCATACACCATCGGCCTTTACGGCACCTTGCCGGGGGGCGGCTTCGACCTCGAGCGCATCGAGGTCGCCCGCGGTCCGCAGGGCACGCTCAACGGCCGCAACTCCATCGCCGGGTCGGTAAACCTCGTCTACAAGAAGCCGACGCCCGAGTGGGACGCCGAGATCATGACCGAGGTCACGGACGTGAGCCAGCAGCGCGTCAACGTCGCCGTCGGCGGTCCGATCCGGGGCCCGCTGAGCTTCCGGCTCACCGGCGGCGTCCACACCGGGGACGGGCGGCAGGCGAATCTAGGGCTCGGCGATGACTACGACCGGCCCGACCACAGATTCTACGCGCCACAACTTCGGCTCACGACCGAACGGTTCGACATGAACGTCCGGGCCTCGCGGGTCGAGGACCAAGGTTCGTCGCGGTCGCTCGTGACGCTCAACAACCTCAACACGACCGATCCGTTCGTCACTCTGGGGCCCCAGGGCAGCCAGACCGCCCCGCCGCCACCGGGCAGCGAACCCGTGCCGAACGAACTGTATCGCTACGCGACCCCGAACCCGGCCATCGACGCCAGGTGTCCCGTCGGGGTGCCCGGATTCAAGTGCGGCGACATCGAGAACAAGGTCGCGCTCAACTTCACGGGCCGCCAGGAAAGCCAGGCCGACCAGGTGAACCTCTATGCGCAGTACCGGCTGACCGAAACCCTGAGCGTGCGCTACAGCTTCAACCGCAACGACGTCAGCATGGTCAACATCAAGGACGGCGACTACGCGAACCGCGTCGCGACACCGACCGACCACACCGTCGCGGCGGACGGCATGGTAAGCCCGTTCGACGACACGCACTACGTTTTGCCGTACATCTACGACGAGGCTTCGCACGAACTGCAGATCACCTCGGATTTCCCTGGCCGGTTCAACTTCATTGCCGGCCTATTCGCCTACGACAACACCACGTTCTGGGATCTCGTTCGCGTCGACCAGACGCGTTCCTACCGGTTCGGCACAGCGGACGAACAGGCGCGGGCCGCATCACCCATCTTCGGGTTCGTGCCGGTCTCGGGCTGCCGGGACGTCCTGACGAACGTCATCGAGGCGTTCGGAATCGGCACCAGTGATCCGGCGCAGGCCGGCGACTGGGAAGGCCTGTACTGGTATTGCCCGGCGGGCACCGAACACACGAGCACGGTGCGTTTCTACACAGGGGCCGACTCCAAGACGCAAGCTGCTTTCGCGACCGGCACTTTCGCATTGAGCGAGCGTTGGACGGTCTCGGGCGGCTTGCGCCACACAGCCGACGAGAAGGCGCAGAAGCCCGAGGAAGGCGGCGGATTCGCCCTGTTTGAGGTCGGTTCGCTGCTCGGCGTGTTCTTCCCGAACGGCGGCACGCCGGATGCGCACACCTGGGACCGCCTGATAGGACATGTCAGCCTCGAGTACACGACCGAAGCCGACAACCTGCTCTACGGGCGCGTGTCAACCGGCTACCGATCCGGCGGGTTCAACAGCCCGATCCCGGGGCTCGAGGTCCCGTTCATCGAAGAAGAGACCCTGGTTAACTACGAGGTCGGCGCCAAGGGCTTGTATCTGGACTCACGCCTGCGCTTGACCGTCGGGCTGTGGCGAGCGGACTACGACGGCTTCCAGTTGAACGGCAACCAGCCGCCCCGCGAGGGATTCCATCTGCCGGTGTGGTCGTCCACGCCGCTGGCCGAATACACGTCCAACATAGACGACACGACGCTGTGGGGTGTGGACGTGGAGTTCAGCCACCTCATCAGCGAGCGCTGGCGATTGAGTGGCTTCTATGCTTTTCAAGGTTCGAAGATCGGGCCGCACTCCTCGGTGATCTGGGCAAACCCCAACGCCGAGTACGGGCAGTGGGACCACATCGATTTCGACACGGGCCAGCCGACAACGAGCCCCTATCCACTCGCGACCGACATGACGGGCAACGAACTGCCCATGCAGCCGGCGCATAAGCTGACCCTGACGCTCGCACACGAACGGCCGCTCGCCAACGGCAGTCGCCTCAACATCCAGACGAGCTATGCGTTCACCGGCGCTCAGCACCCGAACATCGCCAACGTCCGGGACTACGAGATCCCCTCCTATGCGCGCTGGGATGCGAACGCGATGTGGACCTCGGCCGACGAGAGTTGGTCCGTGCTCCTGTTCGCACAGAACATCCTCGACCAGATAGGCTTGGTCGAGTTCGTCCCCGTGAGCGGCATCGGCGGCAATCCGGCGCTAGGCTATCCGACGAACCATCGCGAGATCGGTCTGCAGTTGCGCTACCGGCCACTCGGGAAACGCACAGGCCCCTAACAGGCAGGCCGGTGGTAGTAGACCGCCGGCCAGACGCTGCCCGCGTGAAGGCGCGGTCCAGCGGCGAAGCGCCGGAGGATGCGTACTTGGCCGAGGTGGCGGCACACGCCGTTGGCGCTCCTCCCCGGCGTTCGAGGATGCGCTGGTGTCCGGATGTGCCCGGACACCGCTCCTTGTGCGCCGCTGCGGCGGTGGCTGAACGGATGAACGGATCGAGCTACTCTCTCGATGTTGATCGATTGCACGCGGTTTCGACCACGGTAGATCCGAGCACGGATACCCAACCAGTCTGAAGCGCAAGCCCCGTCACTACCGGACTTTGGTGAGCAGCGGCAAGCCACGTCGCGGCGCACAATCTGGCCGTGCGCGAATCCGGAAGCGACGGGGCGCGAAACGGCGCTGGCGCGCAGCGGCCGCGCAGGCTGATACACACACTCCCTTGCCATCCGGTACGCGCGAAGATATGTTCGCGGCTGACGGCGACGCTCCCCCCGAGAGCGCCGCGACTGCAACGGATAGTCGGCGGCGGGCACAGGCATGCGGATAGGCTCGCCACCCGGTGGTTCGGACACGAAGGCAAGGACTGCGAATGGCCGACGACATGACTCTGACGGTCGGACACCGTCTCGGACCCTACCGGGTTGCGCGCGTGCTCGGACGCGGCACGTTCGGCAACGTCTACCTGTGCACCGACGATGACGGCCGCGAGGTGGTTCTCCGCGAGTACATGCCGCGCGGACTCGCGGTGCGTGGCGCGGACGGCCTCGTGCGGCCACAAGTGCCGGCTGCGGAGGCGACATTCAGGGCGGGACTCACGGGTTTCGTGGCGCGGGCGGAGCGCATGGTCGCCGTTGCGCATCCGAACATCGTCAGCATCCATCGGGTGTTCACCGCGCGCGGCACGGCCTACGTGGCGATGGACCACGTCCCCGGGACCTCGCTGGCCGCTTCGCTGGGCCCTGCGGAGACGCTGCCGCCGAACCGGTTGGCGGCAGTTCTGCTGCCGGTGCTCGACGGCCTGCAGGGGATGCATCGCGACGGCCTCGCCCACGGCAGCATCGGCCTCGGCAGCATTGTCGCGCGGGACGACGGAACCCCCGTCCTGCTCGGCATCGCGGTGCCCCCCCAGAACGAGTTCGGCATGGTCGCGCGCCCGAACTACGCCCCGATCGAGCGCCATTCGGCGCAAGGCAGCCTTGTCGACCAAAGAACTGACGTCTACTCGATCGGGGCCGTCATGTACCGCTGCCTGGCCGGTTTACCGCCGCCCGAGGCGCCGCTTCGCGCGGAACGCGACACGCTTGTTCCAGCCGCGCGCGCCGCGGGCCGGCGCCGCGGCTACAGCGACGCCCTCACAGCCGCCGTCGACGCTTCGCTCGCGGTCCAGCCGCAAGACCGCCCGCAGAGTCTCGACGGGCTGCGCGCCGCGCTCGCGGCCGCCGTGGAGAAGCCGGAACCCGCCGACGCGCCCGAGCAGGGAGGCAGCCCCAAAGACGCCGACGAGCAGCAAGACGCCGGTCGGTCACATCGCGTCGCCGGTCGCCGCGGTCGACAGCCGGGGGCTACGGTCAAGGTGCCGCGCGTGCGCGCCGCTGCCATCGCGGTCGCTGCTGCCGGCGCGCTGCTGGTCGCCGGCATAGTCCTCTTCCGAACCGGCGACGAACCCCGATCAGCGCACGAACCGCCCCCGGTGGCCGCGCAGCCGACCGCCGTCGACGCCCCTCCCGAGATCCAGCCGGTTACGACGGAGCCGGCGGCCACTGCGGACCCGGTACTGGAACCCACGCCCGGGGAGGACGATACGCCGAGCGTGACCGAGGTCGCCGACGCTCCCCCGTCCACGGAGGACGACCTTCCCGTGCTTCCGGCTACGCTCGTCGTCGAGACGGTGCCCCGGGGCGCCCGGGTGCTACTCGACGGCGAGGACATCGGCGAAACACCGCTCATCGCGTCTGTGCCAGAGGGTGACCACATCGTGACGCTGCGGCATCCTCTGTTCGACACGCTGGAGTTGCCCGGCCAAGCCCTGACGCCGGGCGAGGAACTGCGGATCGAACGTGAACTGGTGCGGGCAACCGGCGCACTGCGACTCACCGGTGCCCCCGCTCACGCCTGGATTGAGTACGACGGCCGCCGCCTAGCCGACGCCTTGCCGACGACGCTCGAGGGGATTCCGACCGGCACCGTCATCCTCGAGGCGGGCGCGGACGGCCATGATTCCGCCACGATCACCGTCGAGGTGCGGCGCGATGCCAGCGAAACGGTGGAAATTCAACTCCAGCGCATGTCCGGCACGCTAACGTTGGTTCTCGACCCCGCGGACGCCCGCGTGCTGCTGGCCGACGGGGCAGGTCCCTACCTGCCAGGAATGGAGATCGCTCATGGGACGCATCGCGTCGACGTATCCAGCGACGGCTACCGCACGGCGTCGAGGACCTTCGAGGTGGCGGGCGCGACGACGATTGCGGTGACGCTAGAACCGGTACTTGAGCCCTTGACGATCCTGACCGACCCCGGCAGCGCCGCCGTCGGGTTCGTGGATGCCCCGCTCGCTACGTCGACGGCATTCTCGTGCCGCCCGGCGAGTACGCGCTGCGCGCGACACTGCCCGGCTACGCACCCTGGTCCGGCACCGTCCGACATGCCGACGCTCCGACGGTGCACGCCGTCACGCTGGAGTTCGTGTCCGCGCAGTACGCTGATCCGCTTCGCCTCGGTGGCAGCGGCCCGACCATGGCGGTCGTTCCGGCCGGTAGCTTCGATCTGGGTTGCGGCAGCGACCCCGCGTGCGCGGCGGCCGGGGATACGCCGCAATCGGTGAACTTCGCCGCCCCGTTTGCCCTGTCCATGCACGAGGTGACCTTCGATGAGTTCGACCGCTTCGCAACCGCGACGGAGCGAACGCGGCCGGACGACGCCGGCTGGGGCCGCGGCAGAAGGCCGGTGATCAACGTGTCGTGGCACGACGCGTCGGCATACGCCGGTTGGCTTTCCGAGCAGACCGGCCGGGATTACCGTCTTCCCACGGAGGCGGAGTGGGAATACGCGGCGCGTGGGGACACCGCAACGGCCTACCACTGGGGAGATGTCGCTGGCAGCGGCCAGGCCAATTGCGGCGACTGTGGGGGCCGCGCCGCCGGGCGCACGCTTCCCGCGGGATCGTTCGCCGCCAACGCCTGGGGGTTGCACGACATGCACGGCAATGTATGGGAATGGGTCCAGGACTGCTGGAACGCCCGCCCCGCCGTTTCACCGCCCGACAACGCCACAACGACCCGGGAAGACTGCGACAGGCGGGTCCTCCGCGGCGGCTCGTGGTTGAACTCCGCCGAGTACGCGCGCTCTACAAGCAGGCTGAGCGGAAACGCCGATGTGCGCGGCACCATCGCGGGCTTCAGGGTGGCCACACGCGATCTCTCTGGCGTCGGCGTAGAACGACCCTGACGGACTTGCCAACGGCGACCATTGGCGGCGCTTTCCCGCTCCCTGGCTCGCGGAACTCTGCCTTGTTCGCGGCTGGACGCAACGCAACGCTGCGTCGCGCTCGGAAGGTCGTCAGATCAGGGTCGGTAGCTAAACTGGATCGGCTGCATGACCCGCTGCGCCAAGCGGCAGTCCGTGTCCGTATCGGAGATGAACTGCCACGACCGGGCAGCCCGGATGGCTGCGCCAAGGAACCGGTTGAAATGCCGTGGTACTTCCGCGCTAGACCTCGACCTGACGACGGCAATGCTCTCGTCCAGCGTCTCGCCCCGGCTGTCGACCAGGAAGCTCAAAACCACCGTCGCCTCGCCCCGGTTCACGTTGTACGGATAGGGAGGCATGGCATTCGCTGACGCGTGGGCCAGCCGGCACACTGGATCTGGGCCTGCGCCAGTGGCCAGCGACGAGTCGACGGGCGGCGATCCCTCGGCGGGAGGAGTTGTCACAGAAGCTGCCGATTGGGGGGAGGCGCCGCTGCCCGCGGGAGGCTCAGGCAGGGCCGCGGCAACGACGTCCGTCGGGATTCCCGGATCTGCGAGTTCGGCGTCCCCGCCTAGCGCGGCCGACGCCTCGGAAGGGCCTCCCGGGGATAGGACCACGCTCGGCGACGACGCACTGGCAGCAAGCGCCTGGGACCCGGAGGCAGGCTCGGGCACCTGTTCGGGGACTGGACCATCCGCGGCCTGGCGCTCTGTCGCCGCTCGTTCATCGAGTGCGAGCTCGCGCGCTTCGAGCGCCGCAAGGCGTTCGCGGTAACGTCGGTCCCGGTCCTCCGACTCCTCTGCCAGGCGCCGCGCCTCGGCGTCGAGCGCCGCCTCGCGCTCCGCGATCTGGGCTAGCCGGTCACCCTCGACCTGGGCCGCCGGTTGTACCGGTTCCGCCGGGACCGGTTCGGGCGGCACCTCGCGGATTGGTTCGTAGCGCGGCTGCACGGCGTAGGCGAGGCTAGGCGGCTGGTCCCGGAAACTCACCGCCGATCCGACGAAATAAGCGCGCCAGAAACGCTTGTGTAGAAGCTCGGAGCCCGGCTCGTCCGTGAGGCCCATCCGCGGCAGATAGAAGATCGTCACTGGCGGGCCCGTCGACCGCAAGCCGGACGACGCACGCGTCGCGGCCGCCTTCCGGTAGTTGTCGAAACCCCAGCCGTCCGGGCCTGCGTCCAGGTGCGAGAACCAGTCGGAGTGGTGAAGCATGTCGGAGAACACGTAGAGCGCCTTGGGCGGGGGCCGCGCGGGCCCGCCGCGCAAGGACGCTTCGAGTGCGTCCACCAAAGGCGCATCCGAGACGGGTGTTCCGGCGTCCGGTGTCTGGATGCTGTTCAGACGCTCGCCGAGCGCCGTTCGCCGCTCGCAGAACCGGACAGCAAGGTCGCGCGTCGCCCGCGGCAACTGCCCTGGTAGGTCGTCGCAATCGCGGTGGCGCGCGGTCTGGTCCTTCGCGGTCGGCACTTGGAGATCGGCGTTGCGATAGGGCTTGCAGATCCGACCGACGAACCACAGCGGCTCCGCGGGATCGTCCTCGATCGTGTACACGCGCAGTTCCGCATGCGCCGCCAAGCCAACCGTCACATGCTCGAGCAGCAGCCCGGGGAGCTCGGCGAGATCGGCATCTAGCGGCTTGCTGACATCCACGAGAAACGCTGCCCGTTCGCCGGTATCGCCGGTCACGGGACAGAAATCCTCGTCGAAAGTACTCGGGTTGGAGGCCGGACCGGTTGCCAGAAACAACACCAGGGCCACCGCAGCCGATCCGAGGAGCACGATCGGTGGCCAGACTCTGCCGCCCCGCTTGCGGGCCGACATGGGCTTCGCGTTCGTCGCGGACGGCGACATCAACGGCACTTCGCTTTTCGGTAGATCATCCCTCCCCCGGAACCATCTTGCCCACAACCGCTGCCGGTTGCCCGGAGTCTACCGGCATGCCGCGCACCTGTCAGCCCCCGACACTGGGGAGCAGGACCTGTTACGAGACCCGCGGTCCATTCCAACACGGAGATGGGCCGGTAGAGGGGCGGTTCCGGATCCAGTAGGGGCCGCCGGGCTGGCTACCGATGGGGTCGCTCGTTGCCATCCCGCACGAGCCGGCCCTTGGGCAAACGCGGACCCGTCACGCCCTCTTCGGGTCTTTCATGGGCGTCGGCACGCCACCTGCCGCTTCCATGAACCTCTAGGGCGATCGACTCGCCACGGACAAACGGACCCGCGCGCCACGGCCAAGGCACTCCCGTGCCATGGTCGTGCGCAGCGCCGGGCCGTCGCGCTGTTGGCCGCGAGCTTGCCTCGGGATCCGATCCAATGCCCGAGGCGGGCTCGGGATCAATTACGGCGCGTAGGTGAGCGTCAACCAGGCCTTGGTCGTGTCCGTCGCGTGAGCTTCGGCGCGGTACCGGGCAAGCTTGCCCTGCACGCTCAGCCGCTCGTGCACGAACGTGGCCGACACGCCGGCTTCCTCCCCGTAGTCGATCCCGCCGTGCCAGGACCGGTAGGCGTGCAGCGTCCCCGCGAAGGTCACCTCCCCGACCTTGGCAGACGCGGACAGATAGGCGTCCTTGAGTCCCGCGGCAGGCTTGACCGCGGCGAACTTGTCCGCCCAGCCACGGTAGATGTGCTCCGCTCCTATAGGCGTCTGCACCGCGGCAACGCCGTCGTCGCTGCCGAGCGCCTCCCAGCCAAGTGTGAGCTTCGCGCGACCCACGTTCCGTCGCATTTCGAGCGCGTAGCGCGGCGCACTGTACGAGATCGGGGCGTCCCCCCAATCCTGCTGGCGCCCAGCCGACGCGGACAGGCCCCAGCCGCCGAATGTACCGGCGTAGTCCAGCCCGGCCGTGGCACTGGAGTTCGCCGGGCCGTTGCCGTTCTCGAAGTCGAGCAGGTAGGCGAACGCGCCGAAGGCGTGACCGGCGGCGGGCGTGAGCGACGCGCGGAAAAGGTGCGAGTCACCAGACCAGGTATCCGGCTGGGGCCCGTCGCCGGGGCCGAATATGCGATTCACGCGATTGACGTAGGCGTAGTCCACGCTCGCACGGTCGCCGGCCGCCTCGATGCGCAGGGCGTCGAAACTCTGCTCGTTCTGGCGCCACGCCTTGAAGCCGACGAAATGCTGGCCCGCATGCGCGATGCGCTGGCGGCCCGCCGAGACGGTGACGCGGCTATTGCGGTACCGCACGAAGGCCTGGTTCAGGTCGAAGCCGACGGGATCGGCAACCACCGGGTACTCGGTTCGGCCGTTGACCGTGGAGTTGTACTTTTCGGACCCGAGACTGGCTACATAGTCCGCCTGAACGCCTAACGAGAGACCTTCGGCGGGCGGCATCACCCAACCTAGGCGAAGGCGCGCGGTTGATGCGGCCGATTCCCGCGCGAATCCTTCCTGGTCAACCGTCTCGAACCGGTACCGGACGCCGAACATCGGCGTGGTGTCCTGCGCCCTCTCGCGGAATCCGGCCGCAGCAGGCACCGCGACACCCGCAACCAGGGCCCCGGCGATGAGCGCGACCGGCGCGAGGGCAACCGCTCGGACGCCCATCAGGCGTCCACCGCTTCCGACATACTGTCGAGGTTCGCGATGACCAGGAGGACCTGGCGGAACACGTCCGTCGGCACCTTGTTGCGAGGTATCGGGCGCGTCTCGCGGGGGATGTTGATGTCCAGGTGGTGCTTGATCCGCGTCATCTCGGCGAGCAGCATGTTGGTCGCGTCGTACACGACCGAAGGCGTGACGCGCACCAACGTCACGGTTGGCACGCTTGACGCGTCCATGCCGAGTTGGGTCTGCAGATTGACAATCTTGTAGCTCGCCCGCAGGACCTGCTGCGCCACGTCCTTCGGCGTCTTCCGGCCCTCGACGGGCGGCGCCTCCCGCGCGAGCGGCGCGCGCAGCCTGGCTGCGATCAGTTCCAGCTCGTCCAGGATGTACTCCACGTTCAGGTACACGTCGTTCGGCGTCAGCGACCGCCCCGCGAGCCCGTCGAGAAGGAACGACGCGTCGGATAGGTTCTTGTAGACCATCGACGGCGTCTTGCCCGTTTCGAATGGCGCGGCCGCGATCTCTTCGGTGATCGCCATCTGCGCCTTGACGGCACGCAACTCGCCAATGATGGCCGCCACGCTCGCCAGCACGTCGGCGGGTTGGACCTCCTTGATCGGGATCTGCCCAATCTGCGCCGGCGACACACCCCAGCGCTGCTGCATACGGGCCACTTTGGACATCACCTCGAGCGTCTTGGCATAGACGTGGACCGGCGCCCGGTCCTCCTGGAGCTCCGCCTCAGGCGGGTAGTCGTCCGCGCCGAGTTCCCGGCGCAGGATCTCGATCTCGGCGACGAGGTCGCGCGTTGCACGGAAGACATGGCTGGGCGTCACCGTGTCGCCCTCGCTTGTGCGGTCGAACCAGTCCGCGACCGCGTCGATCCAACCGCCCGCGTTCTCCTGGGCTTGCACCGTTCCCCCGAAAAGGGGAACGCAGCAGGACAGGACGGCCAGGTACCCGCGAATCGCCTTCGTCGACCTGCGACCGCATCGGCTGGTCCGATCTCTGCCCACCGCTCGTTGCTCGTACCACATTTGGCTCATTATTGATCTCCTACTGAGCTGTTACCGGGAGAGGGGCTCGGATTTCGGGCTTGGCACCTCACAAGTGTCGTCTTGCGCGCGCGAGGCTTGCGTACACCCGGGTGCGACTGCAGCCGTGTGGTTTTCGGGTCTCCCCCCGCGACGACGATGCAACCTAGCAAGAGATCTCGACCTTGGCAAGGCTGAACGTGGTGCGGCTCTCGGGCAGTACCAGCGGGCGATCAGCGTGCCCGAGGTCCTCTCGCGGACGCAGGTGCCGTCGCCCACGAACGAACAGCCGCCGCACCCATGGTTTGGACAGCCCGCCAAGCGTGCGCGACGCCGGTCTTGCGCCGTAACGTACCGCCCGCCGGAGAGTCCCGTCCTGAAACGAAGCTGCAACCGGACGCGCCCGGCGGAAATCCAGGTTCGCGCGGGACGACCTCCTCTGGTCCTCCTCAACGTCGCAAGCCTACGGGCGGCACGGTCCGCGAACGGCCCGGCACCAGCCCCTCAGCCCGCGCGCCGCTCCGGGGGCGGCTCACCGCGGTCGGAAGACGCCGGCTGTCTAGTCATTCGATAAACAACACCGGCCGCACGAGGCGTTGCGAGCCTCGCAGCGGTGCCGTACAGTGAGCCGCGTTGTCGCGCTCGACGCGATGGCGTTGCATCCGAGTAGAGGTCCGGTGTGCCGGGCCGACCTTGCGGCGGCACTGCGGAATGCGGCTGGATGGTACGCCTTCATGGACACCACGTTGGACGAAGCAATGCGGCACAGTACAGGCAGCGTTGGTTGCCTGTGCCGTGCGCGTCCCAGTTCTCGACGACGGCGGCGCAGAGGGGCCACCGTCATCCCCGACTACCGATGAGAGTGCTCCGCCAGTGGCCAGGCCCCTGAGCGAACGCGCGGCCCCCTTCGCCAAAGGTGTCTGGTGGGTCGGCTCGATGCTGGCGATCACGACCACCGTCGTGATCCTCTGGCAACGCGATGCCACGCCAGGCGCGCCTGATCCTTGCCTCGACGCGCCGGACACGGCCCGGGCGGAGATCCTATTCGATCTGACCAAGCCCGTGCGACCGGGGACGCTGGCGACCGGGCTGCTCGACGTGAGCCGACGGCTGCCGACCGGGGTCGAACTCCATATCCGCGCCGTGGTGGCCGCCAACGCGCCAACCACATTCCTCGGCGGGTTGTGCAGGTCCTACGACAACGAGGCGCTGCAGGTGACGACCGCCAAGGACGGGCAAGCCGCGCCGCGCGACTGCCAAGACCTGCCGGCACAGCTTTCGCCGGCCCTCCGCGTGGCGGCGTCGGCCTATTGCACGCGCCGAGCGGCGGTCGCCGGGCGCCTCGAGGCGATGGCGGCATCGGAACGCCCCGTCGACACCGCGGACCTCATGGGCGCGATCGAGCGGTCCGTGCGTGAACTCGGCGCAGGGACGCTTTTCATCGTCTCGGACATGCTCCAGCACACGACCGCGTACTCGCACCTCGACCTGGATCCCACGGAGTGGGCGTACACTGATTTCGCGGCTTCGCTCCCTGGACCGCCCGGCCCACGACCGCCCGGGTTGCGCGTTCACGTGCTGTACACGCCCAGGTTGGGGCTGACCGATGCACCACGGGCGTCGGCAGCGCACCGGTCCTTCTGGCGGGCGTACTTCGACCCGGCGGACGTTGTCTTCGAGGACCGCGCGCCGCTTCCTGCCTACGTGGCAACGCCGCGCATGGACATCGAGGGCGAAGCGGCAGCCGTGGCGCAGCAGCGAGCGGAGATCGAACGTCGATACCGCGATGCTGCCCAGGAGCTGGCACGCGTCCTCGACCAGACCGAAGCGCTCACCCGCGAGAACCGCGACACCGCAGCGGCCAACGAAACGCTGGCTGCGGAGGTCGCCGACGTTCGTCGCAGCCGACTCGCCGCTACGGCCGAACGCCACAGTCTGCAGGACGAGTGGGCCAGTCGGGTGGCCAGCGACGACGACCCATCATGGCAATCGGAATCGCTTCGCGTGGCCGCCGACACCGCGTGCAGCGTGCGCCTGCGACCGGAATTCGCTGCCGACCTGGACCGGGAACGCTACCTGGGTGGCCGCGGCGCGAACTACGGCGCCGGGGAGATCGTCGTCCGCTACGCGGTCAGTGCCGATGGCGTGCCGCTGGCGGCAACGCTCGTCGTCGACCGCGACCGCTCGGCCGCGACCCGCCCGCAACACTTTGCCGCACTCGCCGCGGACGCGACGCGGCTGGTGGGCAGCTGGCGCTTCCAAGTCGATTGCGCGCCGACCGCGGGGGTCGGCACGAACGGTTACGCCGCGGAGGCGACGGTCAGCTATCGCTTGGACTGCGTCGGCGCGCCGATACCGGCCTGCCGCACGATGTTTGCCGACGCTGTTCCCTAGGCGTGTCGCCCGGCAAGGCACCCAAACTCGGGACCGCGGAGCCCGGCCCGCACGCCCCACAGGGGTGGGCGTCCCGGGGAAGGGAGCTGCGGGGCGGTGCGGGCGCAGGCGTGGTCAATCACGCCGGGGCTGGTGGCTCGGCTCAGGGTCCGGCGAGAGCAACCCGCCATAGAACTCCACGGCTATCAAGTCCGACCGTCAAGGACCGGCTCGACATCCTGCGCACACTCCACCCCTGTGCGAGCCGTCCCCGTCGACGGTGACGCCGGCATCACCCTGCGATTGTCATTTTCAAAGTGCGCCGAACGACCGGCTCACAGCCAGCCCGAAGACGCCCGAGGCGGCCGTGTTACGGCCGTCGATGACGCGCGAGTGGAACGTACTGACGCCGAAGCCGCCCACGTTGAAGAAGGCCCTGACGCCGATGGCCTGGTGGTCCTCGTCGAGTTCAGGGAACCTTGCCGGCGTGAAGTCCGGCGCGCCGATGTCGAGTTCGCCGCGCGAGTCGACGAGGCGATAGTCGAGGCCGATCGTGACCACGCCACCAACAAGCCAAAGGGCCGCGAGGTTGGCGAACCACTCCGACGGTATGTCGCTCTCCCGGTACCGCTGGCCAACCTCACAGGACAGGCCGAGGCGACCGGCGAAGAACCGGCCAACGATCGCCGAGAACTCGTAGCCGCTTCCACCGTCGCCCAGCGAGTTGATCTGACCGGTCTCGTAGTCCCCGGACGCGATGCCACCAAGTCGGACGGCGATCGACGGGACGGCTCCCATGGTCTCGTCGGTCAGGCGCCGGGTGATGCCGACGCTCGCGTCGGTCATGCCGCGAAAGCTGGCCGACATGGTCGGGATCCCGGGCCCGGTCACAAACTCGCTTCTCGCCCACCCGGTCTGAAGGTCCACGGCCCAGCCGTCGGCGAGCGCGTAGTTCGCGTTGATCCACACGGTCCCCTGCGACAGGTCCGCGGCACCCGGGGTCGGACGCTTTCGATCCGCGGCGTAGAACTCGTCCGCGGACTGGTGGACGAGCGAAACGCTGACATAGCCGGATCCGGGCTCGGGCAGCCAGGCAGTGCCGTCGGCAGCCGCGGCGCTGGTCAGCAGAAGAACCAGACACGCGGCCAGGCCTCCGGCACGGCCTACGGAGACTCGTTCGAACATCACATTGGCTCCCTACAATCTGTAACGCCGGGCAAGGTATGCCCGCACAGCCGCCACGTTGGCGACCGCTTCCTCCGGGTTGTCGCCGAAAAGGACTCGGATGTGTAGATCGTCCGAGAGGTTCTGCCCGTGGTCGGACAGCGCCGTGTCAAGACTTCGCTTCAGTTCGCGTGCCCGATCCCGGTTGAAACCCCGGCGTGAGATGGGGCACTTCCGGCACACCAGCTCCCGGAAGAGCAGTCGCTTGCCGAGCGTGTACGCGCCGCGTTCACTCAAGGGACCCATACCAGGTCCGACCGAACCAGATCCGTGGGCGGAGGCGGTTGCGAGATGCACGACCACTCCAAGCACAATGCCCCAGAAAACACCCTTTGCCATCAAGCAAGCCTCCTATTGCTGCGCTCGCGCACCGGCCCAGCGACACAACGCGATCCTATCGCTCGGTGGTGGCATGCACAAGGCACAAACCCATTTCCTCGGCCCTTTTTCGGCAGGGCCTCGTGGTCGGCGAGCGGAGCCGCCGCGCAGACGACCAGCCAACGTGAACAGCGTGTGCGATCGTCAGCAGGCAGTCTGGATCACAGCACGACGGCCGCCAATTGGCTGCTATGACGGTCCGGCCTTCGCGCCGGACGATCCGTCCGCCTGGCAACGATGCGACATCGTCGCGCAAGGTGTCCCTTACGGACTACCACAGTTTGTCCCGCCGTCAAGGATGTTCCCGGGTTACACCCCGGCAGGACAAGGCTGCGGGTTGCACGCACGCCGTGCCGGGGTTACAGTCCACCGCGTCCTTGCTGGTCGAGACGGATTTCGTGCTAGTCGGCTATGCATGCGCTGCCACGGATGGCGAGTCCTTGCGTTTGCAGCATCATGCCCTGGCGGTCGAAGGCTGCGGGCGGATCCTCGCGGAACCGGTCGCCCTGCACCCGCGATCCGCTCGCCTCGATACGATCCTCGACGAACTCCGACCCGGCGATACGCTAGTGGTGTGCCGACTCGAGGTCCTGGCCGGCTCGCTGGAGGAACTCGTCGACTGCGCCGTCACGCTCCGTGTGCGGAACGTGGGACTTCGGAGTCTCGCCGAGCGCATCGACACCGACGCGCCTGACGGCGACCTGATCTACGATATGTTCGGCGTGTTGGCGGCATTCACGCCCGCCGTCAACCGTTACGGCGAGCGGCCGACAGCCGTGTCGGCCCGCCGACCGTTCCCGTCCCAGTCCGGGGCCGTCGGCGATGTGGTCATCGCGCCACGACCCCGCACCCGTTCGCGCCACGAGCGAACCTCCATCGCGGCACGCAAACAGATGGGCGCGCTCGAGACCTAGCTGGCTCGAGCGCGGCCGCGAACACTCTCGGAGTCCCTGCGGGCGAGCCTGAGCAGCCACGCCATTACGCAACGGCCCGGGCTGCGACCCTTTGTATGGCCTGCCTGGTGACAGCTCGACGCATCGTCAGCGTCTACCGTCCACCAACCATGTGTCCGATTCACCGACGCGGGGCGGGCGTCGGCAGAGCAGGAGCATGTCTGCGCCTAGGTTTCGGGCTGTGGTGGCCGCGGCGGCGGTGCCATCGGCCTCGCGGCGATCATGGCGACCGGCGAGCCGCCCAGTCGCGAGATCGTCGTGGCGGCCATACTCTCGGCTGTTCACCTTGCTGCCGTGTTGACCGCCGCGACGTGGTTGCATCGGGACTACGCGGCTTTGAGGGCGTCGTCCGGGTCGCGTGCGTCGTCCTCGGGTTCCGTGGACTGTCGGCGACGTCCCGCTCGGAGGTGTGGGCCTCCTTTTTACATCTCGGCGCTGGCCTGCCGTGCGCGAGACAGGCGCGTGCGGATTCATCCATTTCTTGACTGACTAGTCAGTCAATTTCCTAAAGGTTTGTCGTGCGCGCACGACAACATTAACCAAGTATTTGATTTTTAGTAATGTTTTCTGAATGCACTCGAACGCTTGCGCCTCCCATGGCAACCGGTCGCGAGCGACAAGCGGCCCGCACACTTACCAGCCCCAAACCGGCTGCTCTCCACCTGCACGCCAAGTTCTTCCGGTGCACACCGGAAGCGGCGGTCGGGACCGCCGTTCAACCGGGACTTGGTCGCGACGGAGACTTGGCCGCCTTTTCATTCTCGTTCGTCCGAGTCGCAGTCGGGGCTACCTGGCCAGGCGCGGCGCGGTCGGCGCCGCCGAGCCCCCTCGCCGGCTTTCGGGGCGACGGAGCTTACCGCGCGCCTCGGGCAGCAGTCCTGACTGGCGTCCTCTGTACGCTTGTCGTCGTCGTGGCTGGCTGCGGAGGAGGCGGTTCGGGAGATCCGCCGCCCCCGCCCAACCGAGCGCCGACGGCGGCTTCACAGCGAGTCCGGACGGCGGTAGCCCGCCGCTCGCGGTGGCCTTCGACGCCTCCGCGTCCCGCGACGCCGACGGGTCGATCAACAGCTACGCGTGGGATTTCGGTGACGGCGCCACGGGCTCCGGACGCACGGCAATGCACACGTTCGCGAACTCCGGCGCCTATCGCGTTCAACTGACCGTCGCGGACGACTCCGGCGCAGAGGCCGGCACATCCCGTGATCTCGTGGTCAACCATCCGCCCATGGCACGCATCGTCGCGGACCCCGTCGGTGGCGCGGCACCCCTGACGGTGACGTTCGACGCGTCGGAGTCCTCGGACGAGGACGGCGACCCGGTGGCGTTCGCGTGGGACGTTGCCGGGTTGACGGTGTCCGCCGGGACGACGGTCGGGCACACGTTCCCCGAACCAGGCATCTACGCCGTACGGCTCACCGTCACGCGGGCGAGGCGCAGGTGGACTGCAGCGTCGACCGGCTCCCTTTCCTGGGGAACCGGTTCCCACGCCCACTGTCGAAGACGTCATGTCCCGTGTGCTCGTCTCGCACCGCTGGATGGGCGACAGCCTGCAGGAACTGCTGGAACGCCTGCCGGGCGACGTGCGGATGCTGGCGCGTTCGCTCACGGCCATCGTGATCGCGAGCGACATCCGTCCCGCGTACTACTGGCCGCGAACCGGCGCGCTCTACCTGGACGCCGAGTACTTCTGGCGGACGCCGGAAGAGCGGGCGAAGGATGTCGCAATCGTCGGAACCGAGGGGGACGCCCGCGGAGTCGCCGTGGTGGCCTGGGGGCAGCGCGGGCGCATGACCGATCCCAACGTCGTCGATCGGACGCGGTTCGTGATCGACGCGATCTACCCGGACGACCTGGGGCAACTCCACCGCTACCTGGACGCCCGGCCCGCGCCGCTCCCGATGCGGCCCGGCGACACCTGGGCGGAGAACGTCGTGCTGGATGGCGGCGCCCAATTCAACGTGCCGCCACCCCATTCCGCGGGGGGCCGCGCGAGCGGTGTTCCGAGCGCTCGATCGACGCTGGTCGGGTGTCTACGCGCGGACGGCCTTCCGGCGGCGTTCCGCGAACGTCTGGGCGTCGTTGGCCCGCAATTCCCGATCGTTGGAGACACAACACAATGAGAGCGATCCTGTTGATTCTCGGGCTCGGCTTCCTGGGCGGCTGCGCGAGCCTGCAGCGCGTAGAGTTGCCGGTGGACGAACTGCACGCCAGCATCCGCGCGGGCGAACTCGCCCGTCCGGGCGAACGGGTTTCGTTGGTAACGGTCGACGGGACGGAACACACCTTCGAGGTCGCCGGGGTGGACCGCGACCACATCCGCGGCGAGTCGGTGACGGTGCGGATCGAGGACGTCGTCCTCGTGCGGATGGAGGAGTTCAGCGTCGTCCGGACGGCGGCGCTCGTCGCCGGTACCGCGACGGCCGCCTACGTTGCGCTGGCGGTGGTGGCCGCACTCTCAATCATCGACGACCTCGACGCGCTGTGATGTCTCGGTAAGCCACCTATTCGCAGCGGAACGAGCTAAAAGCTCGCGCGCACCTTCAAGCCGACGGTCCTCGGCGGATTCGTCCACGTGTGCCAGCTTCCCGCCTGGAACACCGAGTCGAACACAAGGGTGTTCAGCCGACGATCCGCGAGGTTGCGGCCCCACGCGACAATCTCGTAGCGACCATCGACGCTGCGCACGCCGACCTGGGCGTTGAAGAGGCCGAAGCCCTCCCGGAACTTCTCGGGATCGAGGTCCGATCCCGTGTTCACCTCGCCGATGTAGAACCAGTTCGCGTTGGCGAGGAAGCGCCAGCCGGCACCGGGCAGGTCTCGCTCGAAGAACGCGGACACGCTGCTCTGCCACAAGGGCGACTGGGTCAGGCGCTTGCCGGCCAGGTGCGCGTTGGCGGCCGCAAGATCGTCGCCGTAGCGCGTGTCGGCGTATGTGACGCCCGCAGTGAGATACAGATCGCCGCTCGGCGCGAAGCTTGACTCGATCTCGACGCCTCGCGCCACCGCCTCCTTGACGTTGCCGACGGTGAAGCCGAGCCCCGTAAAGGTGTTGAGCTGGAAATCCGTGAAAGTCGTGTGGAACGCCGCGCTGTTGATCGTCAGCCGCCGGTCCAGGAACTGCCCCTTGAGTCCGAACTCCAGCGAGTCGGAGGTCTCGGGACCGAAGTGACTCTGGTCGACGAGGTTGCCGGCCGCGTCGCGGTTGCCCACCGCCTCCTGGTCGAGGTTGAAGCCGCCCGCCTTGTAGCCGCGGGCGTAGCTGGCATACAAGCGCATGTCGTCGTCTAGGGACCACGCAGCCTTGAGCGTGCCGGTCAGCTTCGACTCGTCTGCGACGTTGTTGTAGCTGGCGTTGTCGCAAAGCGAGCCGATGGGTACGAAGTTGCAGAACGGATCGCTGACCGATTCGCCGAACGGCGCGCCGTTGATGATGGCGCCGGCGTCCTTCTCCTCGCTGGAATAGCGCAGACCGAGCACGATCTCCGCGCTCTCGCCGACCTTCCAGACGTCGTGGGAGAACAACGACCAGCCCGTGGTGTCGGAGAAGTAGACGGCGTCGTAGCCCTGGCCAGGGATCCCCCGGCCCGCGGGGTCCCCGTCGAGAAGCGGCGCGACCTGGGGTGCGCCGATGATCGTCGCGAGGTAGGTGGCACCGTCCGCCGCGAACCCGATGATCTCGTCGGACTCGAGCTCCTCGGTGTAGAAGTAGGCTCCGACAAGCCAGGTGAACCGGTCGTTATCCCCGTAGAGCTGGAACTCCTGCGAGAGGTTCCTGAACGACTCGTCGGTGTCGGTGGGCGCCGCGATGTCCGCGTTCGTGAAGTCGACGTCCTGGTCCCGCGACACCTCGAAGTTGCGCAGCGCGGAGATGGACCGGAAGGTCGCGCCCCCGGGCGTTCGCCAGGTCACGTCGACGGACTGGCCCGTGTCGTCGACGACTTCGAACGGTTCGGAGTTGACGCCCACATTCTGTGGGCCGTCCACCTCGAAAGGCGTGATGTCCCCGCCGAGGGCGGCAACGACGGGGCTAGTGGGACCGGTGATCCAGAACGCCGCTGGGCAGCAGCTCTCGTCCTTGTCCGTCTTGTCCACGATGACACGCACGTCTACGTCCAGACTCGGCGTCCAGAGAAGCTGGGCGCGGACCGAGGAGCGGTCCCGATTGTCGTAGGCGGCGTCGGTATCGATGTTCTCGTAGTAGCCGTCGCGCTGGCGGTGCGCGATGCTCAAGCGCCCGGCAAGGACGTCGTCGGAGAGCACGGCGTTGGCGACAAGGCCGTACTCCCTCGATTCGAGGTTCCCCAAGCCGGCGCTGACGGAGAGGGAGTTCTCGAACTCCGGCTTCCTGGTGATGATGTTGACGGCGCCCGCCACCGTGTTCTTGCCGAACAGCGTGCCCTGGGGGCCGCGCAGGATCTCCACCCTGTCGAGGTCCGTCAGGTCGTTGAAGGCGAGGCCTGCCCGGGACCGGTAGATGCCGTCGATGAAGGTGCCCACGGCCGCTTCGAGGCCCGGGTTGTTGCCGGTCGTGCCGACGCCGCGGATGCGCAGCGTCCCGCCATTGGTCGTGCTGTTCGAGTTGTAGACGACGACGGATGGCGCGACCTCCATGAGGCCGTAGATGTCCTGCACTCCCCTTGCCGCCAGGTCTTCCCCCGCGATCGCCGAGACGGCGATGGGCACGTCCTGGATCGACTCCTCGCGCTTGGTCGCGGTCACGATGATCGTCTCGATGGCGTCGGTCTCCGCCGTCTGGGCGGACACCTGGACTGGCAAAGCCATGAGTCCTAGCACGACCACGAGGACAAGCTGACTCCAAGGTCCGCGATGTCTCCGGAACCAACAAGGCGTTCGGCGACTGGGGGCCGGCCGGTTCAATGAGCGCAGGGGTTTCGATCCCGGCGTACGCGTTGGCAAACGGGTCTCTTGCTTCATCGTGGTCTCCCGATAGCTGTGCGTGATCTTCGCGTGACCGCGCGCAAGCGTCCCCCAATTCGGCCGCGCAATCAACAGGCTCGCGTCGCCAGACCGCCGACAACGATCACGCCGCCAAACGGCTCTCGCAGAACTTGCGGATCCGAATATAACTTATTGATATTTATAGGTTAAAATTCAGAGACTAAGGGCCTCCGGCAGGCTGCGTCACACGATCCCGTTGCCGACGAGCCACTCCGACAAGAGGTGGCCGCCGCGGGTCGTGCACCCCCCGGCGAAACGGCGGGCGTCGTCCCGCAGAGTCTCGACACCGACGCCGCAATGGTCGAGTTCGTGGATGTGGCCGACGAGCCAGTGCTCGAGTTGGGCCGCCGAGACCTCGACGTGGAACTGCAGCGCCAGAGTGTGGTCGCCCACCGCGAACGCCTGGTTCGGGCACGCCGCTGTCGATGCCAAGGCCTGGGCGCCCCGCGGCAAGTCGAATGCCTCGCCGTGCCAGTGCAATACCGGGGTCGCGAGGTGCCTCAACGGGCTGGACCCAGCTCGTGACGGCAGCGTCAGTGCCTGCCAGCCGATCTCAGGGGCCGCCATGGGACGGACGTTCGCTCCCATGGCACGGGCGATCAGTTGTGCGCCAAGACATATGCCCAGGGTCGGCAACCGGCTGTCGATCCGGTGTCGGATCGTATCGACCACGTCCTCGAGGAAGGGGAACCGGACGTCATCGTTCACGCTGATCGGTCCGCCCATCACGATGAGGACTTTGGCATCGCTTGCGTTCCGGAGGGCATCGTTTGGCGGATCGAGATAGTCGAAGGCCAGGCCCAGCCGGTCCAGTTCGTGCGCCAGGGTGCCGAGGCCCTCGAAGCACAGATGGCGGATCACCTGCACCGGTGCTGGCGGGTGGTTCGCGGGTCGTCGGGCCACCTGCCGTAATATGCCCGATCCTCACGTTCCCAGGTACTGCGTTTGAACCCCATCGTCCTCTACGGCTCGCCGATGTCGCTCTACACCGGGCGAGCGCGAAGCTACATGATCAAGGCCGGTCTCGCCTATCGCGAAGTCCCGCCCACGTCGTCGCACTTCCTGGACACCGTGCTGCCGAGGGCCGGTGGCCGACGCAGCCTGCCGACCATCGAACTGCCCGACGGCACGGTGATCCGCGACGGCGTGGCGATCGTCGATCACTTCGAGGCCGAGCGGGGCCATCCGTCGTCGCCGACCTCGCCGAAGCAGCGCATCGTCAGCCGCCTCTTCGACGCCATCGGCGCCGAGGGACTGCTACGCCCGGCGATGCACTACCGCTGGAACTTCGACGCCGAGAACCTCGAGTTCCTGCGCTTCCACTTCAAGACGGTCTTCCCCGAGGGGCGCGTGCCTGCCGCGGACGACCGCATGCAGTTCATCCGCGATGTCGTCAATCCGTCATGGGGAGTCTGGCCCGAGGCCATCGAGACGATCGAGGCGCTCTACACCCAACTGCTGGCCAAGCTGAACGCCCACTTCGCCGAGCATCCCTACCTGCTCGGCGGCCGCCCGTCGGTCGGCGACTTCGGGATGATGGCACCGCTGTACGGGCACCTCGGCCGGGATCCGGCACCCCGGCTCTTGATGCAGACGCGGGCGGTTCGGGTCTTTCGGTGGGTTGAACGGATGAACCGCCCAGAACCCGACGCCGGCGAGTTCGAGGGCTACGGCGAGGCCTTTCTCGCCGATGACACGATCCCCGCCACGATCATCGCCGTGCTGAAGCACCTCGCCATCGACTACGTTCCCGAGACTCGTGCAGCGTGCGCATGCATCAATGCGTGGCTCGCCGAGCACGGCGACCTGCCGGCGGGAACCACGGTGGCCCGTGGCGTCGGCGACGCGACTTTCGAGCTCCAGGGAGTCCCCGTCACCGCGATGGCACAGCCGTTCCGTTTCCATGTCCTCAAGCGCGTCCAGGACGAGTTCGAAGCCTTGGCGAAACCCGAGCGCCGCGACGTAGCTGCGCTCCTCGACGCATGCGACATGGCAGACGTCCTCGAGCTGAAACTGACACGCGGCATCGGGCGCGCCAACAACCTCGAGGTGTGGGTCTAGGGATGCGGGCCCGGAGGCCCGCGCACCGGCTATTGGCTTGCCATCAGCGCCTCGAGCAAGGTCTCCTGGTCGACCACCTCGGTGCCGTAGGCCTCGATCACGACGTCGACGATCCTGCCCTCGAAGACAAACGGCGAGGCATAGGCCTCGTCCACGGGCGTCTGGCTGTCGCGCCCCACCTCGAGCGGCTCGTTGACGAAGTTGTGGTAGCGGAACGGCTGCAGCACGCCTTCACCCGCACAGGCGTCGTCCACGTAGAAGCGCGCGCGACCCGCGTCGGATGCCGTCCTGACGACGTCGACGCGCAAGGTCACCGCGCCCGGCGGTAGCGCCACAGGCGATGACACCCGGCAGCGCTCGCCGAAGTTGTTCGTGGTGTAGTGCAGCCGGTTGCCTTGTACGTAGATGCTGTAGCCGCCGAAGCGGCCGCCGTCGGCGATGATCACGCCGCCAGCCTCGGTGGTCGATCGTTCGATGCGCGCCGTGATGCGATGCGAGCTGCCGCGCACGCGCGGGCCGGCCTTGAAGAAGTGCGGCAGGACCGCGTCCTGGTAGAGCACCCATCGATTCCCCGGTTCCGGCCACCAGCCGGTGCCGCGGCGGCCGGTGAGATCGTCGAGCGGCAAGACCCCGTAGCGCTCGGCCTCACGCCACCACAGATCGACGAGCGCCTTGAGCTTCTCGGGCTTGTCCCGGGCTAGGTCGTCGATCTCCGCCAGGTCCTCGTCCAAGTGGTAGAGCTCCCACACGTCGTCCTCGAACGGCGTGCCGCGGCGATGGAAGGTCACGGCCTTCCATCCGTTGTGCCAAATGCCGCGCTGGCCGATGGTCTCGAAGTACTGGATCGTCTTGCGCGTGTCCGCCGCGTCGTCGGTGAGGGTGTGGGCCATGGAGACGCCGTGCAGCGGCATCTGCGCGACGCCGTTTACGTGGCTCGGCAGCGGCGCGCCCAGGAGATCGAGCAGCGTCGGCGTGATGTCCACGACGTGGTAGAACTGTCGCCGTGTCTCGCCCCGTGCGCGGATGCCATTCGGCCAGCGGATCAAGAGCGGGGCGCGCACGCCGCCCGCGTACGTGTTGGCCTTGTAGCGCTTGAACGGCGTGTTGCCCGCCATGGCCCACCCGGCCGGATAGTGGTTGTAGGTCAACGGGCCACCCATGTCGTCGAGCCGTTCGAGGTTGGCCTCGACGCTGCTGCCGAAACCGTTGCGCGCCCGCTGGTGGTCGTAGGTTCCGTGCGGACCGCCTTCGGAACTCGCGCCGTTGTCGGAGATGGCCAACACGATGGTGTCGTCGCGCTTGCCAAGCGCGTCGACCTGGTCGAGCAGCCGGCCGATTTGGACATCGGTATGGTCGAGGAATCCCGCGAATACCTCCTGCATTCGCGCCGCCAGGCGTTGCTCGTCGGCACCGAGTTCCTCCCAGACCTGGATACCTGGGTTGCGCGGCGCAAGTCGCTGATCGGCGGGCAGCAGGCCGAGCGCCTTTTGGCGGGCGAGGATCGTCTCGCGCGCCACGTCCCAGCCCGCGTCGTAGCAACCGCGGTACTTGTCGGCATACGCCCGGGGCACGTGGTGGGGCGAGTGGCCGGCGGCGAACGCGACGTAGAGGAAGAATGGCGTCTCCGGTGCCGCCGAAACCAGTTGGCGCAACCACGTGCACGCCTGGTCGACGATGCCTTCCGACAGGTGATAGCCGGGGTCAGCCGGCGGCTCGATGCGCTCGTTGCCGAGGATGAGTTCCGGGTTCCACTGGTTCGTCTCGCCGGCCAGGAAGCCGTAGAAGCGGTCGAAGCCGCGCTGCAGCGGCCAGTGGTCGTAGGGGCCCGCGGGACTGGTCTCGTCGATCGACGCCAAGTGCCACTTGCCCGATGCCAACGTCTGGTAGCCGTGCCCTCGCAGGATCTCGGCGAGGTTCGCGGCTTCCTTTGCGGCGAACCCGCGCGTATTCGGGAAGCCGTTGACCATCTCCGCCACCCGGCCCATGCCGACGCTGTGGTGGTTCCGTCCGGTCAGGAGGCAGGTACGGGTCGGCGAACACAGCGGCGTGACGTGGAAGTTCGCGTAGCGCAGGCCGTCGGCGGCGAGGCTGTCGAGTGCCGGCGTGTCGATCGCCGAGCCGTAGCAGCCGAGCTGCGCGAAGCCCACGTCGTCGAGCACGATCATCACGATGTTCGGTCGGCGCTTGAGCACCGACGCCGGGGTCTTCCACGACACCGTGGACTCGTCGACCGAGCGGTCGATTCGCCCTCTGAACAGGCGGTCATGCTCCATCTCGCACGCTCCGTGGTTCACGTCCTGCATACGGTAACAGGCCGGACGGAACACCCGGCGTTCGCGTCGCGGCATCCACGTATGGCATGCGCCACAAGACACGCGGGTAACTGCGGCAACGGCTTGCGGGGCGTCGGCCGGGCGCGTAGTGTTGTGCGCGAAATCTCATCTGCGCAGGTCGCCCGAGGCCGGGCCGCCTGCCGAATACGACAGTCTCGTAACGGCTACGGGTAGCTCCCAGGGCCGGAGATGAATAAGCAGGGCATCTTGCCATGTACTTGTGCAGATGGGATTTCGAGACCCGGCACCGCGGTGCTGCAAAGGAATGCAAACGATGCTCTCCCGTGAAGCCTTGATCGACACCGTCCACGCGGGCGATTGCCTCGAAGTCATGGCGGATTGGCCGGACGGTTTGGCCGACCTGTGCTACGTCGCGTTGCCGTCTCCCGAAGAGTGGCGTTGGGACGCCGCAGCCGCTCGGCGGCTCGATCGCATCCAGCGCCAAGCCCGCAACCTGGGCCACGACACCGTCCTCGGACTGCACATCGCGCTTGGCGATGTGGGCACGATCGCGTACCTCGCCTTTGTGGCTGAGCGCCTACCCGCGCTGAAGCGGGTTCTCAAGCCCACCGGCAGCCTTTGCGTGGTCGGCGATACCCACGCCGGGCACTACGCCAAGGTCCTCCTCGACGCCTTCTTCGGCGCCTCGAACCTCCGGGGCGAGATCATCTGGGGGCCGTGCGGCACCGAACCGGAACAAATTGACAGTCACCACTCGGCGACTTGGTACGCCAACGACGACGCGCACCGGACGGACCGGCCCACGCCGGTGGTCATCGTGGCGGCGGATGGGACACAAGGCGGCAGCGGCGGAGCGCTCGCGCTCGCCAAGCGCGTCATCGCAGCGACCACGGACCATGGCGATGTCGTGCTCGACCCCTTCTGCGGTGACGCACTGGCGGCCTCCGCGGCCCGAGAACTCGGCCGCAGCGCCATAGCCATCGATGCGTCCGCGAAGGCGCACAGTGCGGGCCGGGAGGTCGGCGCACCCTTAAGAGCCGGTGCGCGGACGTCTACGTTCGCATCCCGGCGCCCGCGCACCTAGTACCGGGCCCGCTTTTGGGGCGCTACCACGTGAACGTGGAACGCAGATACCACGAGCCGCCCTCGAAATTCGCGGCCGTGCGTCGCGCGTAAGGCAGGCCCACGTTCAACCGGTTGGCGAACGGTTCCGCGATCGTGTCGATGTACGTGTCGAAGACATTCACGAAGCCGAGCGTGAAGCGGAGGCTCTCGTTCATGTCGTAGCCGAGCTCAGCATCGATGAAGGTCGTCGGGTCGAGCAGTTTTGTCGGTGCCCCGCCGTCGACGCCGCCGATGCGTCCGCGTTCGTCGTAGTGCTCGCCGTAGTAGTTGAGGCGTACGAGGAGATCCCAGCGCGACCCCAAAGCCGTGTCCGCCGTCACCGTGAAGCGGTTGTTGGGATAGCTCTCCTCGATGTCCTCCACGTCCGCGGCGCTCACCGGCAGGAGGCCGTTGACCCGCGACTGGCTGACCACTTCGACCTGGTTGTGGTTGAAGGCGACGCTCAAGTCGGTGCTCGTGCCCGTATCGCCCCAGTCGAACCGCGTCGTCAGCACGGCATCGAGACCGACCACCTCGAGGTCGAGCGCATTGGTGAAGAACTGGACGTTCGAGCCGATGCCCGTGTCCGGATCGGTGAACGGCAGGCTCCGGGTCTTGAAGATTCGCCCGTCGATCTGGATCAGGTAGGCGTCCACGGTGAGTTGCACGCGCTCGCCGCCGCTCCATAGACCGATGCTGTAGTCGATGGACGTTTCCTCCTCCAAGGCCGCGCCGCCAGCCGCGATCGCAGCCGGATGGTCGGGACGGACGGTACCGGACTCGACCTGCAGGCCCGTGTCGTTGTCGAACGTCGTGGTGATTTTTTGGAGGTTCGACTGGCCGGGCGTCGGCGCATGAAAGCCGGTGTTCACGGACCCGCGCAAAGTGACGGTTTCGTTGAGGTCGTGGCGGAAAGCCAGCTTGCCGTTGAGCGTGTCCCCGAAATCGGAGAACTCCTCGTAGCGCAACGCGTACTGGCCCATGGTCGCTTGCGAAATCTCATGCTCGATCTCACCGTACACGGCGATGTTGTCGCGCGTGAACCGACCCGCGTTCACCGGTTCGAGGCCCTTGAACCCGCTGGAACCCGCGCCGCGATAGGAGTTCCTCTCCCCAGCGAAGACGCTGAAGATCTCCTCGCGCCATTCGCCACCGTAGGCGAGTTGTACGGTGTCCGCGAGGCGTCTGGTGAAATCGGCGTTGATGTTGACCTCGCGCTGCTTGAGCGCGCCGACGTCGAAGTCCATCTGCCGCGGCAGTCCATTGGTGCCGAGGCCGATGTCCGGATTGATCGTGTTGTTGAGGACGAAGTCCAGGAAATCCTCGCCGGCACCGATGCTTAAGTCGAACGTCGTGCCGTTGCCCATCACGCCTTTGACGCCCGCAACCAACGACTTGTCGTCGTGGTCGCCGTCGAAGAACGGAGTGAAGCCTTGGGGAAGCGCGTTCTCGATGCCGAGCGCCTGGATCGTCACATGCGCCTCGTTGGCGTCGGTCTGAGGGTTGTCCCCCGCCCGGTAGAAGAACCGGTAGCGGCCCTCCGTGCTCGTCACGTTGCTGTGCAGGTAGGCCTCTGCGTTGTCGCTTAACGGGAAGCCCGCGTTGATGAAGAACCGCATGTCCGTGGTCTGGGGCCTTCCCCAGGTCTGCACGAAGGGCGAATCCTCGAACGGCGAATCGGCACCCACGCCGCGGACGCCCGCATCGATCAATGCCTGTGCATTCGGCCGCTGTCGGCCGCGTGAGAGTGCCTCGTTGTCCACGTACTCGAAGCTCAAGTTCGCGAACCCCGCACCGAGAGGCAGGCCCAAGTTGGCGGCGAGCTTCGTGCTCCGCTCGCCCTCGTAGAACTGCCCGTAGTCGACCCGCACCTCGCCGCCTTGCGCCGCGTCCTTCATTTCCAGGTTGATGACGCCGGCGATGGCGTCCGAACCGTACTGTGCGACGGCCCCGTCGCGCAGGATCTGGACGTTCTTGACGGCGATGCCCGGGATCATGCCGATGTTGGGTCCATGGGAACCCTTGCCGGCAGCGGGCACGAACTCCGCGATCAACGCCGCGCGGTGGCGGCGCTTGCCGTTGACCATGACCAGCGTCTGGTCGGGCGCGAGGCCCCGCAGCGACGTCGGCCGGACGAACGTGTCGCCGTCCCCGGAGGCCATGGGCGCGTTGTAGGACGGCGCCAGGGCGCGCAGGCTGTCGGTGAGATCGGCGCTGTTGCCGATCGCCCCGATCTCTTCGGCGGACAGGATGTCTACCGGCGCGGTCGCCTGGGAGTCCGAGCGCTCGGTCTGGAACCGCGAGCCGATGACGACCACGACCTCGTCGGCCTCCGCGTCAGCCTCGGACGCCACCTGACCGGCCGCGGGCAGACATAGGACGACGGTCGCGGCGAGGAATGGCGCGTACGCCGGACGTGAGCACAATTTCATGCTGTTCTCCCAGAATTCGGCGGATTCTTGGCGCTTGCGTACTGCAGCCGAACGGTGCCCGGCAACTCCGCATGTGCTGGCGGCGGATTCTAACCCACCGGCAAGCCGGCGAGCCAACTTTCGTCGAGGTGGCAGGCTCGGGCCCGCCACCTCGCTCGAGCCAGCGCCTCGGCCGCAGCACCGTTGCCGTCCAGACGATAGGCCACGATCGCGACGTCGATGAACACATCGCGTTGCGCACCGCTGCCGCCCAATCGGGGCAGGTCCGAAAGCACGCCTTCAAGGCTCCTGGCCGCTTCGCCGAAGCGACCCTCGGCGAACGCCGACACGGCGCGACAGACGTCGGCGACCACGGGGCCGGAGGCTTGGCGCCCGAGGCCGAGGACCTCGTCCACGGCGGTGTTCCACGCCGTCAAGGCGCCCGGGCGTCCGGCGAGGGCCTGGGTCAACGCCTGGTGCACGTTCACGAACGGCACACCGGGTTTCGGGAAGTGCTTCTCCGCGAACGCCGCGACGGCGCGCAGTTCCCGTGGCGGCAGCGGATGACCGTAGAGCGCGCAGCGCATGGCGAACGCGGCGCAGTCGATCATCGTGAACATCGGCAGCGCCTGCGACGCGTCCGGGCTGACACTCGCCAGGTAGATCGCCACCGCCCGCTCGATTTCGCCTCGCTGCAGGGCGAACAACGCCTGGTGCCAACCCAGGTGGCCGTGCAGTGGTGCCGAACGAGCGTAGCTTGGCAGCCAAGTGCCGATGAACACCTCGCCCTCGGCGGCCGCGCCCTGCTCGTAGTAGCCGTGTGCGCGACCATGGGCGGCGTTCGCGTTGTCCGGCGTCAATTCCAGAGAACGATCGAGCATCGGGATGCCGATGTCGGGGCGACCGGCCTCGACCTGGGCCCAGCCCAGGGCGGCCAGATACCACCAGTCGTCACCCCACGCCGACGCGACGCTCTCCAACAGGGCGACCTGGCGGTGGACGAAATCCGGGAAGCCGCCGAAGCCGAGCAAACCGTAGACGCCCAACGCGAAGGACAGCGGGACCGCATCGCGTGGGTACGCCGCCGCGTGTTCGCGGACCGCCTCAAGCGACGTGGCCAGCGGTTCGCCGTTCAGGACCATCGAGACGACCCGGGCGTGACCGCGCTCGCGAGGCGTCAGACGTTCGGCCAAGTTCTGGCCGTGGCGGGCGGCTGTGCGTCCGGCCGGCGCATCGCCCGCGACCATCAACGCGCGCGCCTTGGCGCAGTGGGCCAAGGCGAAATCTGGGTCGAGGGCAAGCGCCTGGTCAATCAGCGCGTCGCCGCCAGGTTGCAGGACGAAGAGACGATCGATGGTGTCGTCGTAGAGCTCGAGTGCCCGTGGCGACGCGGTCGTGATGGGGAGGCCGAGACGGTCTGTAGGCAAGCCAGGTCAAGTCCACGTGATCGGTGGACTATGATACGGCTGGACGGACCCCGATACGTTTGCGCCTATGCGACTGAGCCTCCTCGTGCAAGGCGAGCCGTGCACATCCTTCGCCCCCCACAACGCGCTCGCGTTCGCTCGCGCGGCGGTTGCCGCGGGCCATGGGATCGGACGCGTTTTCTTCTACAAGGACGCCGCCCTGCTCGGCAGCCGCTTCGCCGCCGACGAGCAGAAACTGCGCGATGGCTGGACGGCACTGGCGACGGAAGCCGGCTTCGAATTGGCCGTGTGCATTTCCGCGGCCGCTCGCCGGGGCATCGTCGAAGAGCACTCGCTGGCGGACGGATTCACGATCGTCGGACTCGGGCAGATGATCGAGGCCATGGAAGAGTCCGACCGCCTGGTGGCCTTCTAGGCGCCCCGTGATGAAGCGCGTCCTGTACCTGATACGCCAGCCGCCGGGGATCGCCGCCGACGAGACGACCGACATGATGCTGGTCTCCGGGGTCTTCGAGCAGCAAACGAGCGTGCTGTTCATGGACGATGGCGTCTACCAGCTTCTGGGACTCGAGGGCCGCAAGTCGTCGCTGAAGGCCTTGCCGACCTACGAGGTCAGCGACCTGTACGCGGCTGGGTCGAGCCTTGCAAGCCGGGGGATAGCCCCCGAGGGCATCGGGCAGCCACTGCGCGTCGAAATCCTGGACGAGGCCGCGGTTCGCGATCTGATCGGTCGCCACGACGTCGTCGTTCCGGACTGACCGTGGCCACTCTTCATCTGTTGTCGAACCCTCGGGCGGCCGCATCCTGCCTCGCGGCCGCCGCCGGGGACGATGCCGTGCTCTTCCTCGGTGACGGCGTATTCGCGCTGACCGCACTCGGGAGGTCGGCGGCGCCCATCGGCGTGTTGCGAGACGATGCCGCAAGTCGGGGCGTGGCCGTGCCGGATCACGTCCGCCCCATGTCGCAGGCGGACTTCGTCGACTGGGTCGTTGCCTTCGACACGAGCGTGACATGGCGCTGAAGGTCGACTGTTACGGCCATCTGACCGACGCCGAGGCGTGGTCAGCAGAAGTCGCAAGGGCCCTTGCCTGTCAAGTCGCGATCAACCTCGGCGCAGACCACTGGCGCGTACTCGCCGCCGTGCGCGACTTTCACCGCGACACCGGCGTCGCGCCCTCCATGCGGCCGCTGGTGAAACTCGTGCGCGAGCGCGTCGGCCCCGAACTCGGCTCCAGCATCGCGCTCATGCGGCTGTTTCCGCCGGACAAGATGCGCGGCGGCAGCGCTCGACTGGTCGCGCTGATCGCGGGACTGCCCGTGCCCGAGAACTGCCTCTAGCAGATCTGGGGTCGGAATGCGGAAGTGGTCGACCCGCAACTCGGCTGCTTAGTCCGCGACGCTGCCGAGGACGAGGTCGCGCAAGGTCACGATGCCGACGGCGTCGCGCTTCTCGTCGACGACGACCGAGCGCGACAGCCCCATTTCGCATAGCAGGCGCATCGCGTAGCGTGCCAACATGCCCGGCGGCAGCGTGACCACGGGCTTGTCCATAACCTCATAGACGTGGACGCGGTCGGGCGGCCGGTCCTCGGCGAGCGGGTCGGCCACATCGACCACCTCGACCAGGCCCACCTCGTCGTCGGCGTCACGGCGGGCGACGACCAGCGAGCTGACATCGTGCTCCTTCATCATCGCAATGGCTTCGCCGATCGTGGCCAAGCCATCGATCACGTGGAGTTCCCTCACCATCACGTCCTGAACGCGCAAGCGGTCCTGTGTTTTCCCTTCTTCGCTCACAACATGCTCTCCAGTTCCTCACGGATCACCGGCATCTGGGTAGTCAGTCCCACGGCGTCCTCGATCGCAATCTGAAACGCCATGCCCGCTCCGGCGTCCTCCTCGAACCGGCCGGCATCGCGGATGCGTTCGAGAATGTCGCGCGCTCGTGTCTCGACCACCACGAACAGTACCGCGTTGCCAACCGCGTGCAGGTCGAGGCCGAGGAAGGTCTTCCCGGGCTTCAGTCCCTCGCCGCGGGCACGGCCGATGACCGTGGCACCGGTCGCGCCCCCGGCGCGAGCCGCCTCGATGACCGCATCGGTCCGGTCGTCGCCAACCAGGGCGACGATGAGTTTCATCCTCATGGTTCCACGTTCCTCCTCTGTTGCATTGTCTCGCGTGCTGCGTCTACCGGCGGGGCCCCGTTCTCCCGACCCCTGCGCCGCTTGCCAAGCCATTCCACCGCCATCGAGTAGCCGAGGACCGTCATGATGGGGAACACGGCGGCGAAGGCGATCATGCCGAAGCCGTCGATCAGCGGGTTGCGGCCAGGCACGCTGGCCGCCAGCCCCAAGCCGAGCGCGGCAACGACGGGGACGGTCACCGTGGACGTCGTCACCCCGCCGCTGTCGTAGGCGAGCGGCACGATGGCGCGGCCGGAGCGGAAGGTCTGGACGATCACCACGAGGTAGACCGCAATGATGTACCAAGGCAGAGGCGTCCCGGTGACGATCCGGAAACAGCCCAAGGAAACACCGAGCGCCGCACCGACCGCCACGGCCAGGCGCAAGCCCCAGGCGTTGATGGCGTTCCCCGAAACCTCCTCCGCCTTCAGCGCTACCGCGATCAGCGACGGCTCGGCGATCGTTGTCGCAAAACCGATCGCCGCGGCGAAGGCGTAGACGAGCCAGTAGTCGGTCCACGCCGCCTCTCGTCCGGCGACGCCGGTCGCTTCGGGCGTCGTCAGTTGTCGGGCCATGGTCTCCCCGATAGGGAATAGCGCGTCCTGCAAACCAATCAGGAACAGCGCGAGGCCGATCAGGACGCACACGAACCCGCCCACGATGCGCCGCAGGTTGGGCAAACTGCGGCGCAGCACGGCGACCTGGAAGAGCACCAGGATGACGACGATGGGCGCGACATCGAGGCTCGTCGACCAGAGGGTTTGCGCGAAGTCGATCGCGAACCCCATCAGACCCATCCCCCCAACGTGCCGTAGGCCAGCACGAACACGATCGGCGTGAGGCTCGCGAACGCGATTAGCCCAAAACCGTCGAGCATCGGATTGCGGCCCTTGATCGCGGTGGCGAGCCCCACGCCGAGCGCGGTGACCAGCGGCACCGTGATCGTGCTCGTGGTGACGCCGCCCGAGTCGTACGCGACACCGACGATCTCATCCGGTGCGAAGACGGTCATCACGGTCACCAGGACATAGCCGCCGATGATCAGCCGGTGGATCGGCCAGCCCTTGAGAATGCGCAAAACGCCGAGCACGATGGCGACGCCGACGGAGACTGCGACCACCATGCGCAGGTTGAATGCGTAGCTCGACCGCGCTTCGGCATCGTCGCCAATCGCGCCGGCTTCGGACGCGACCTCGGCAGCTTCTGCAGCCACCGCGATCAGGGCGGGCTCGGCCACCGTGGTACCGAACCCAAGGCAGAAGGCGAACGCGAACAAGGCGGAGGCGCTTCCCTTGCGGGCAAACGCCTGCGCAATCGCCTCGCCGAGCGGGAACAGGCCGCTCTCCAAGCCCTGGATGAAGAGCGCCAGCCCAGCCACAACGCACAACAGACCGCCGAGCACCTCGGCCAGGTTGGGAAACGGCTGTTGCAGGACGACGATCTGGAAGAACGCGATGACCGCGACGATGGGCGCCAGGTCGCGCAAAGCTGCAACGATCCGACCGCCGAACAAGACCAGGAGATTGCGCACGAGACCCTGAAGAGCCTGCTCAGCTACGGGTACTGGACAATGGCGGTCTGCTCGCGCCGCGGCCTGGCCGGCGGCGGGGTAGAACGGTGACTAATGCGGCCACCTCAGATTTGCCCCCAATCGGACAGGTGCATGTAGCGCATGGCGAGGCTCGTCGAGTTCGGTCGGGACTATCCTAAGTCAAACCCGGCCGTCGGTGCGCGCGATGTCGCTCATGTATACAGTAACATATTGATTGTAAATAACTTTATTCACATGACGCGCGACTCGACCGCAAGCGACGTTCGCGGTCGCCGTGGTAGCAGGATAGATTCGCGGGGCTCGGCCCGTCCCGGAACACCGCTAGTGCTCGGCCATTGCCGAAACCCCGCGAAAGCCTTTGCCGACCGCGGCAGAAACGCAACCACCATCGGCATGCCCGCCACTCAGGCGAACCTTTGGAGTGCTTCGGGCTATTGCACACGCACCAAGCACGGGCGTCAAGCCGCCTCGGGACCAGCTGGGTACCGGTTCGGTCAAGCCCACATCGACCCACATGCGCCGGAAAACCGACTGGCCAGTCAGTCAGATTTTGCTTCGAACGGTTTTCCGACACCCGGATTCGCGCCACTCGGCCGCCTGCTCGCCATGTCGTGCATGCACGACAGGCTGTAGCCATGCAACTCGATGCCGTGCGCGGCGTGGATCTGATGGTCCGAACTGATCACCGGGTCAGCGTCCCAGTTCGAACACCAGACACGACGCTGCGATCGCAACAGGGGGACTCACGACTTGGCTACCACCGAACAACCGGATGCGAGCACGCAACCGGACCAACGGAGCACCACCGACGTTGTCAAGGTCGAAGCTCTCGAACCGGACCTCGTCCGTTCATGGCAATCCGCTCACTGAACGGCGGCAGTCAGCTCCACCTAACTTGTTGATTTAAAAGTTTTAATCGACCTATCATCTGAGGAGATAGTCTAGCGGGGGTCGACCCTCGCGACCCCATTGGCAGACAACCACCCCTGTGTGCCGTCCGCGAGGGCCACACGCAGCCACGTCGCACGATCCTCGACGACCGTCACCTCCGTTCCCGCGGGCAACGGGTTCGGATATGTCGGTGATGCCCCAACGCTGTCCGCGGAACGCAGGGTCGCGCCGTCGAGGACGACCACGGCGGCGTCACCGTCGCTCGCCACTAGCAAGGCCGAAGCCGTGGCCGCGAACCACAACCCCGCAGCCAGGACGGCAATGGCCCGGCGCCACGGCGGCGGACGACCTCGCCACGGCACGAGTACCAGTACGGCCAAGGCAAAGCCAACACCGCCGACCACCAGCAGTTGGGCTGCCGTCAGGCGGTTACGCCAGAACATCAGCGAGTCCAAGGCGCCGGACGAGGCCGGTCGGGGCAGCCACACCGGCAGCCGGTCGCGCACCCACGTGAGGTTTCGCGATGCGCGATCATTGGCCGGATCCGCATGCAGGGCACGGCGCCAGGCGAGCACCGCCCAGCCCCGGTCTTGTGCGCCGAGGGCCGCGTTGCCCCAGTCCACCTGCAGTTCCGGCGCGGCCGGGTTGGACAGTGCCGCAGGGCGCAACGCGTCCGCCGCCTGTTCGAACAAGCGCACGCGGCGCAGCCGGTCCGTTTCCGCAAGTGCCGCTTGGTAGGCGTCGCGGGCAGCAGCCAGATCTTCGGCGGCGTCCGCGACTCCGGGCGCCAACGCCACGGCGACGAGCAGCCCGGCTGTCGCCGCAACCGATGAACTCGCGGCGCTACCCTTGCCAGCCCATGTGCGCGCCAACGCGCGCAACTCCTCCATGTCGTCGGCACCAAGCGGTTGCTGCGCTGTACTGGGGTCGAATGCACGATTCTCGACCCTTGCCAGCACCGCATTCGCGGCGTGCGCGTCGGCGCCGGACACCATGGCCAGACGGCGCACGGCACCGGCGATGACCGGGGCCGCTTCCCGGGCCGGCAGGGTGGCATCGAGCGCCGACTCGACCGCCGCCAATGCGCCGCGGACGATGCGCGCGCGCCCGCGGCGACCTTGGGTGCGGCGCAGCCACAACGAGGCCAACGCTACTAGGATCGGCACGCCGTAGAGCCCGCCCAGCCAGAACCCGACCCCGTCGCTGCCCCACGGCCGCGCGAAGGTACGCATCGGATCGCTGATCGCCATCTCCGCGCCGAGCAAGGTGGCAATGCCGCCCGCATCGGCCTCGCCGGGCGACCCCGCGGTGACGTCGAGCCGCTCCGCCACGGGCGCCGCCACGACGTCCGCCGCACCAACCAGTTGACCGGCGCCGACCGACACCGCGATGGGCTCGCTGTGCACGGTCCGGTATTCACCGGCACGCGGGTCGAAGTAGGAAAACGCCAGCGATGGGATTTCGCGGACCTCGGCACTCCTGATGCGTACCGTCACCGGGAAACGCTTCGTTCCGGTCTCTTCGTCCACGGTACCGGCCAGGCTGCCCTCCGGTACGCCGAACTGGGTCGCCGGAAGCGCCCCCGGGCCGTCGAGCGGCGGCAGGCTCAAGCCCGTCAAGGGCGGCGCGCCGCGCAGGCTGACGACGAGTTCGATCGGCTCGCCGACCGACACCACGGTGCGGCTCGCACGCACATCGATGGCGAAACCCTCGCCGATGGCGTTGACAAAGGTCGGCGGTCGACCGGCTTGCGGCAACGGTCGCACGGTGAGGCGTTGGCGCTCGCCCTGCGCCCGGAACAACTCGTACCGCGGGCGGCGGAAGCCGAAGGCATCGCGCGTCGTGCCGCTCTGCAGCCTCGCGACGACGCGCACCGGAGCAAGCTCCAGCGTACCAACGCTTGCCAATGTGATGCGCGCAGGGAAGGAGAAGCCCGTGTACGTCCGGCCCCCTTCGCGCACCTCGGCGCGCCTCAGCGGAAGCCGGATCTGCTGGGCACCGGCCGTGAAGAGCACCGACTCCCCACCGCCGCCGGCCGCCTGCACCTGCACTCCGTCCACGTCGAAAAGCGGTACGGCGAACTCGTAGCTGTCGACGTCCTTGGCGAGCAGCCACTCCACAGTCGCATCGAAAGTCTCGCCAACCCAGACGGCGCGCTGGGGCAGACTTAGGCGGACCACCATGTCGTCGGTCTCGGGAACCTCGCGCACTTCGAACCCGGCGGCACCCACACGCGCCTCGACGCCGGCTTGCTCGATGCGCTGCGCAGGCACCGTGTACCGCCCTGCCTTGGTCGCGGTGACACGCCAGCGGTAGTGGAATGTCACGTCGCGCCACTCGGAACGCCGACCGTTGATGATCTCGATACGCGAGGCAACGCTCGGATCGACGCCGATGAAGACCACCTCGCAGCCGTCGATCTCGAGCACGGGCGCTTCGGGCACGGGTTCCTCCTCGAGACCCTGGGCGGACAAGGTCAGCGTGAAGGGCATGTCAGCGTGCAGCGCCTCCGACGACGTCGACCAGCGCAGGGAAGCCGCAGACGCCGGTTGCGCCAGGGCCAGCAAGGACGCCAGCGCAGCGGCCGCGCTATATCGAAGGGCCGCTGAGCTCATCCCTGCGGGCGCCCCATAGCCGCCCCTCGCCCTCCCCGGCTGAGGGCTCTCCCATGCGAGGGGCAGGCCCCTCGCGCTCCCCGGCT
>JAPOVK010000013.1 GCA_026708185.1 Gammaproteobacteria bacterium
ACTACCGGCAGCGCCGCCGCCGGATTCCGCCGGTGGTGCTGGACGGCGCGAGTTCGGGGCTGTGGTTCGACGGCTGGAAGGGTCGCGGGCCGCCAGCGGGCCGGTACGCGGACGCGAACCGCGAGCCCGAAGTGGCGGCCCCGCGGACGTGGCTGCTGTCGAAGGGCTGGCGGCGCATCGGGCTGGTGGATCCGGCCGAGGTGCCGGGGAGCTGACCTTCGCAGACACGGGGCGCGGCCGGGCTGCCGGAACTGATGCGGCCCCGAAGTATCGATGGCAACCGGGACTTGCACGTTCCTGGCAACCGAAAGCTGCGCACTTCGAGGCAGCAGAGCGGCCGTCGCTCAACCTGAGCTCCGTGAAGTCCGTCATTACAGTGGACAGAGTCGTCGTCGCGGTGAACCGCATCGCCAAGAGCACATGATCCTTTCGACCGCGTCCGCCGAAAAACCCCACATCGTGCTCCGCGGCGGTAAGGTAAGCCGATGAGTTCGGTCCCCCGATTCGGCGGCGATGTACCACCCGGTGGCCTTGTACTACCCGGTGGCCTCGTGGACGCACTCGATCGTGCCGGCTGTCGCCGACGGAAGCCATGACGGACGCGGAACGCATGTCCGCGCCAGCCGGATCCGCGAGCCTCATTCCCATGGTCGAGGGCACTCCCCGGCGTGGCGCGTTCCTACCGGTCCTCTTCATCGGCGTGCTCGCGGCACTCACCGCCGCGCCCCGCATCGCGCTACACGACACGCTGCCCATCGTCCACCTCGCCGTCGTCGGCGTCCTGGCAGTTTGGTACCTCGCCCTCTACGTCCGCGATCGTGCGAACCCGCGCGCGTTCAACTTCCGCGTCCGCCTGGCCGCGCCGCATTACGTCCAAGCCTGCCTGCATCTGTCTATCTACATCTTCTGGGGTTTCTATTGGGCGCTCGTTGCCCACAACGCGGTCCTGCTCGTCGCGCAGATCGTCTTCGCCTTCGCCTTCGAGGGGTTGCTCGCCTGGTCGCGCCGGAAGGAATGGCGCTTGGGCTTCGGGCCGCTGCCGATCATCTTCAGCACCAATCTATTCCTGACCTTCAAGGACGATTGGTTCGTCTACCAGTTCGTCTTGATTGCGGTTGGCTTCCTGGCAAAGGAATTCATCGTCTGGCAACGCGATGGCGTGCGAACGCACATCTTCAATCCGTCGGCATTCACGCTCTTCCTCTTCGCTGTGGTGCTGATCGCGTTCGGCCAGACCGACACGACCTGGGTCTCCCAGCTATCGGCGACGCTCGACACGCGTCTCGTCGATCCGGACAGCCGGCCGTATCTCTTTCTCTTCGCGATCGGCCTCGTCGCGCAGTTTCTCTTTCGCGTGACGCTCGTGACGCTCGCCTCGGCGGGCATGCTCTTCCTCCTCGCGAGCGTGTACAGCGCCATGACCGGAACCTATTGGTTCGTCGACACCGGGATTCCCGTCGCCGTCTTTCTCGGCCTCCACCTCCTCATCACGGATCCCGCGACCTCGCCCCGCAACGGCTGGGGGCGCTTCCTTTTCGGCGTTTTCTACGGCGCGGGTGTCTTTGCGCTGTATGGCTTGCTCGACTTTTTCGGTGAGCCCCTCGCCTACGACAAGCTCCTCTTCGTGCCCGTTCTGAACCTCCTCGTGATCCCGCTCGATCACGCCGGCGCGTTCCTCGCACGGAAGTTCACGGCTCTCCGCGAGCGCTTCGTCGGCTTCGAGGCCGCCTCCGCCATCAAGTGGAACCTCGTCCACATGGCGGCCTGGATCGCCATCTTCGCGTGGATGTACTTTGGCGAGTTCATCGAATCGGATCATCCCGGGCGACATCTCGAGCATTGGCAGACGAGTTGCGCCGAGGATCGCCCGTCGGGCTGCAGCAACTTGGCGGAGACTCTCCGCGCGCGATGTACGCAAGGCGCCGCCAACCGCTGCGACGAACTCTCGGCGCTCTACGAGCGTCGCCCCGATCTCGCGACGCCGGTGGAGACGCAGGTCTGGTACGGCTTCGCCTGTGACGTGGGAGCGCGGCGCGAATGCGACCGCTACCGGCAGAACCTGACGAACACGATGCGGGAGGAACTCGAGTCGCAATGCGATTCGGGCGACGCCATGAGCTGCTACGTCATCGGCTCCGGGCACTTCAAGGGCATTCATGGTGGACGGCGCGATCCGGCGGCAGCGCACGGCTACATCCTGCGTGGCTGCGAGTTGGGGATGGGCAAGAGCTGCGCCGTTGCCGGGATGATGTATCAGTTCGGCATCGCCGTCGGCGAGGACCTCGACGAGGCCGTGGCCTACCACAAGGTTGCCTGCGGCCGCTCGTTCACGCCGAGCTGTGCCACCCTTGCGGAGCTCTACCGAGATCCCAATACGCCCCTCGCGGACGCCGCCCTCGCCGATTGGTATCGCGCGAAAGCATGCGCCCTCGGCGCCGCCCCACTCTGCAACCCGGCGGGAACTGACTAACCCGCCGTCGGCCCGGCACTTCGGCCGGATCCACCAGACCGATGCACCGCCCGACGATGGCAGGACGACCACGGCGATCGAAAGGGCGATGTTCCGACAGAGGTCCGGCTATCCCGTCGTGATGGCAGAGCCAGCGGTTGGAGGTGCCCGGGCCCGGTTCAGTCCTTCGGCAACCCGAGGATCCGCTCGGCGATGATGTTGCGCTGGATGTTCGGCGTGCCGCCGCCGATCACGACGCCCGGCCAGCCGAGCGAAGAGCGTGCCCAACTGCCGCCGTCGGCGGCGTCGTCGCCGCCGAGTTGCACGCCGGCCATGCCGGTGAGTTCGACCGCGAAGTCGGCCATCTCGATCTCGAGGCTCGCACGGTGCAGCTTGTTCACCGATGTCTCGCTCGACAGCGGTTCGCCGCGCAACTGCTTGGTGAGATAGCGCAGCCCGTTGTACTTCATGGCCGCGATCTTGGCCTCGAATTCCCCGATGCGGCGTTGCACGGCGGGGTCGTCGGCCGCGGGCCGGCCTTGGCGTCGCGTGGCCTTGACGAGTGCTTTCAAGCTGTCGAGGCGGGCGAACATCTGGGTCACCTCGCCGATGCTCGAGCGTTCGTTGGCGAGTGCGGAGATGGTGACCTGCCAGCCCTTGCCTTCCTCGCCGAGCCGATTCTCGACCGGGACCTGCACATCGGTGAAGAACACCTCGGCGAAGTTCCGCTCGCCGGCCATGTTCTCGATGGGGCGCACTTCGACGCCCGGCGCGTCCATGGGGACCAAAAGGCAAGTGATGCCGTCGTGCTTGCGTTCGACGTCGAACTGCGTGCGCGTCAATAGGATGATCCAGTCCGCCCAAGGCGCTCCGGTGGTCCAGATCTTCTGGCCGTTCACGACGTAGTGGTCGCCGATGCGTTCGGCTTTCGTCTCGATGGCGGCGAGGTCGCTGCCGTGGTTGGGCTCCGAGTAGCCAGTGCACCAGTTGACCTTGCTGTCGAGGATGTCGGGGATGAAGCGCTGCTTCTGCTCGTCGGTGCCGTACTGCATGATCCCCGGGCCCACCCATGCGAGGCCCATGAACGAGGTGCCGAGCGGCGGCGCGCGGTGCAGCGCCATTTCCTCCTTCAGGATCGCCTGCTCGGTGAGGCTCCCTTCACCGCCACCGTACTCCTTGGGCCACGAGAAACCGACCCACCCCTTGGCGCGCACCTTCGACAGCCAGCCGGCCAGGAAACCCCGCCCGCGCTCCTTCGGCGGCGGTAGGTTCTCTGCGAGGAACTCGCGCACTTCGTTGCGAAATGCCTGTTCCGAGGGGGTGTAGTCGAAGTCCATACCGATTCCCGCTAGCCCAAGGCGGCGACGCGTCGGTAGTGGAAGTCAGCATCGCCGAATGCCGAGCGTACCCACTTCGAGCGCTTGAGATAAAGCTGGGCGTCGTACTCGGCCGTGTAGCCGATGGCCCCGTGCAGGCCGACGCCGTCGATGCCGATGCGGGCGAAGGCGTCGGACGCGTAGGCCTTGGCGAGCGAAGCGGCGCGGGGCAGTTCGTCGACCGCATCGTCGACCGCCCAGGCGGCGTAGTAGGCGAGCGACTTGAACGACTCGATGTCCACGAACATGTCGGCGAGGCGGTGCTTGACGCCCTGGTACTTGCCGATGGGATTGTCGAACTGGATGCGCGTCTTGGCGTACTCCGAGGTGAGTTCCAGCACCGCTTCGGCGGCACCGATCGCCTCCAGGGTCACACCGACCGCGCCGCAGTCGGTGAGGAAGTCGAGATCGGCGACGCTGATCGGCAGGGTGTCGAGCGGGCGCACGGCGTTCAGGACGGCCTTGGCCGTCGGCTTGGTGCCGTCCACCGCCGGCTGCGCCGTCAGCTCGACCTCCGCGGTCGCGACGATGGCCAGGGCCAGGGCGTCGCCGGTGCGCGTGGCGAGCAGAAGGTGGGTCGACGGGATGCCGTCCTGGACGAACGGCTTGGTCCCAGTGAGCAACTCGCCGCCGGCTAGGCGGACGCCTTGCGGGTCGATCCAGTTCGGTTCGTCGTAGAGGCCGATGCCGAACACCGCATCGCCGCTCGCGATCCGGCCGAGCCAGGCACGGCGCTGGTCCTCGTTGCCGCATCGCGCGATCGCGGCCGCCGCCTGGGCCGCGGAAAGCACCGGCAACGGGCAGAGCGCCCGGCCGCACTCTTCGAGGACCACGGCGAGATCGATCCACTTGAGCCCGACGCCGCCGAACCGCTCCGGAACGATCAGCGCCAGCCAGCCGAGTTCGGCGGCCTGTTGCCAAAGCGCGCCCCGCCTCACCGCGTCTTCGCCGCGGGCGAGCGCGCGCACCGTGGAGGACGGCAACTCGTCCGCCATGAAGCGCCGAACCTGCTCGCGCAGGAGGTTCTGTTCCTCGGAGAAGCCGAAGTCCACGTTGTCGACCAGCTTTCAGCCGCCGCGCATGGGGTTGATCGGCGGCCAGGAGTCCTTGGTTGCCAGGATGGCCTCGCCGACGTCCTCGACATCCCACGGCCCGTCGGCCTCGTCCTTGTGGGCGATCGGATTGAGTTGCCAGGACAACAGGGACACCCGATTCCCGGTGACGAGCCACGTGCGGCCGGTGACCTCCTTGGCGTCGTCGGTACATAGCCAGACGACGGTCGGCGACACCTTCTCGGGCGGCACGGCATCCTTGGCCTGCTCGGGCAGGATGTCGTCGGTCAGCCGCGAAAGCGCTGTGGGTGCGAGGATGTTCACCGTGACGCCGTAGCGTGCCCCCTCGAGGTAGAGGCATCGCGCGAATCCCGCGATCCCCGCCTTGGCGGCGCCGTAGTTGGTCTGGCCGAAGTTGCCGAGCAGGCCTGAGGTGGAACTGGTGACGATGATCCGCCCGCCCTCGCCCTGCTCGAGCATCTGGTCGTAGGCGGCCTTCGCCGAGTAGTAGGTGCCGCGCAGATGCACGTCGTTGACCACCTCCCACATGTCGTCGGTCATGTTCTTGAACGACTTGTCGCGGAGGATGCCGGCGTTGCAGATGCAGATGTCGAGGCGCCCGAAGTTGTCGACTGCCGCCTTGACCATGGCTTGGGCGTCGGCCTTGTTGCTCACCGATCCGTAGTCGGCGACCGCTTGGCCGCCGCCGGCAAGGATCTCCGACACAACCCCGTCGGCCATGTTGGTTCCGGAACCGGTGCCGTCGCGGGCGCCGCCGAGGTCGTTGACGACCACCGATGCGCCTTCCTGGGCGAGCAGCAGGGCGTGGGTTCGTCCCAGGCCCCCGCCGGCACCGGTCACAAGCGCCACCTTGCCGTCCAACATCCCCATCTCGTGTCTCCTCAAGTCTTGCGATGTGCGTGAAGGCGCGTAAGTGTATTGCGGCAAGCGGCAAAGGCAATGGCGAACCGTCGAGCGAGGCGATCACCACGCCGCGCTCGCCGCCGTCGACTTCCGAAAGCGCCAGTGCGCCGCCGGCGTCGTACACGCCGAAATCGAGCGCCACGGCGTCCTTCGTGCCGGGAAAAAGCAGCGGGCCGACCGCGCCGACATAGAGGTCGTAGACCGCGCGATAGACGTCCTCGGGCGGCGGCGTCGTCACGGCGGGGGACGTGTGGTCCGCGAATCCGTCGCAACCGACACCGGTGTCAACCGGCGATATCCCGTTACGCCCCCATCGGTGCCATGGAGAACTGGCGGTCGGCGACGGCGGAGCGGGTATGCTCGGGGTCGTCGTGGCCTGAACACTCCAATGCCCGTGCCGAAAGCTTGCGCAAGATGACCACGTCGTCGCCGACGCTGCTCGTGACGGCCGACGACCGAACCGGGCTGCTGGAGGCCGGTGGGGCATGTGCGGACCTCGGGTTCCGTGTCCGCTTCGGAGCGACGCCGATTGCAGGCGACGACTGCGCGCTCCTCGACATCGCGAGCCGTCATCGGCTGCCGCGCGAGGCGGCGGCCCGGGCGGTCGCTGCCCATCGCCACCCAGCGCGGTTCCGCTGTCACAAGATGGACTCCGGGTTGCGCGGCAACTGGGCGCATGAAATCGCGGCGCTGCTCGAAACGAACCGCCGCATCGGCGTTCTCCCGAGCTTCCCGGACGCTGGACGGCGCTGCGTGAACGGGACGGTGTTGATCCACGACGTGCCGGTGGCCGAAACCGCGTTCGGGCGCGATCCGCGCAACCGGGTGACGTCGAGCCGGCCGGTGGACTATCTGCGTGCGGCAGGATGCGGCGCAGCTCTGCGACGCGGCGACTTGCGTGTTCTCGATGCGGGCGACAACGCCGAACTGGCGGCTGCGGCGGCGCGCTGCCTCGACGAGGGCCGCATGCCCGTCGGTTCGACCGGTGGGATCGCCGCCTACGCCGCGGTCCTGCGCACACCGGAACCGGTGGCGCCGCCGGTGCTGCCCCGGCCCGCGCTGATCCTGTGCGGCAGCCTACACCCGGTCAGCCGGGGTCAGATCGCCGCATTGCCAGGTCCGGTCCATGGGCCGGAGGACGGGGAGACCATCGTCGAGGAGCTGCGCGGCGGCGCCGACGTCGTGGTGGCGACACCCCTGGTGACGGGCGCGATCCATCCCGCGCAGGCGGACGCCATGGCGGCTAGGCTGGCTGCCGGCGCGTGGAAATGGCTCGACGCCGGGCGTGCGAAGGCGTTGATCATCCTGGGGGGCGACACGGCGGCCGCCGTTTTGGGAGACCGACCGCTCGACGTTGTCGGCAGCGTCGACACGGGCGTGCCGCTGTGTCTGGCCGGAGCGGATCGGCGCGCGGTACTGACCAAGGGCGGCGGGATTGGTCGGGAGGATACGCTTCTGAAACTGCTCTTCTCCAAGATGGGTTAGGCTCACGCCATGGCGATATCAGACCTTTTCGACTTGAGCGGCAAGGTGGCCCTTGTCACCGGCGGGAGCCGCGGCTTGGGACGCGCCATGTCGCTCGCGTTCGCGGAGTGCGGTGCCGACGTGGTCGTGACCAGCCGCAAGGCGGACAACTGCGAAGCGGTGGCGGAGGAAGTCCGCGCCTTCGGTGTGCGCGCGCTGCCTTACGGCTGTCACGTCGGCCATTGGGACGAACTCGACGGTCTAGCGGACGCCGCCTACGACGAATTCGGCAAGGTCGACATCCTGGTCAACAACGCAGGCATGTCGCCTCTCTACCCGAAGCTCTCGGCTGTCACGGAGGACCTCTTCGACAAGGTCGTCGGCGTCAACCTGAAAGGTCCGTACCGCCTCTCGGCCGTAGTCGGCGAGCGCATGGCTGCGGGCGACGGCGGTGCGATCATCAACGTCAGCAGCAACGCCGCGGTGGACCCCACCCCGGGCTCGGAACCGTACGGTGCCGCGAAGGCGGGCATCAATTCGCTGACGCTGTCGCTGGCCCGGGCCTACGCCCCGAAGGTGCGCGTGAACTGCATCCAGGCGGGCCCGTTTCTGACCGACATCTCGAAAGCCTGGGACATGGAGGCCTTCGAACGCAACGCCAAGACCGGAATCGCCTTGCAGCGGGGCGGTCAGCCCGACGAAGTGGTCGGTACGGCGCTCTACCTAGCGAGTCGGGCCGGCAGCTTCACGACGGGGGCGATCATCCGCGTCGACGGCGGATCCTTCTGACCCGGCAGCCCAACGGATCAGGGCTGCGACCACCATCGGCGCGAGATCCTTGCCGGTTACGGCTTCGTAGGTCTTAAGCCAGCCGGGATTGGCGACGTTGATCTCGAGCACCTTGCCGCCGGCGACGTCGACGGCGGCGAAGCGCACGCCCAGCTCGCCAAGCCGGGCCGAAAGACGGCGCAGCGTCGCACGCTCTGCTGCGTCGAGCGTCGTCGGATGGGCCGAGGCACCAGCGTCGAGGTTGCCACGGTGGTCGGCCGGTCGCTTGCGGTATGCCCCGACGATGGTGCCGGCAGCGATCAGGACGCGCTTCTCGCCGTCGTGCGCCACGGCGGGGATGTATTCCTGCAGGAGGGCGTAGCGGCGGTCGCGGGTGAGATGTTCGAGGACGGCCCGGGTGTTGGTGTCGCCACGATGCAGCCGGAAGACGTCGCGTCCGAAGCTCGAGGCCGGCGGCTTGGCGACCCAGTCGCCGCCGCGGCGCACGATGCCGGTAAGCGTGTCGGGATCGTTGGCCAGGTGGCTTTCGGGCTGCGGCACATCGGGGCACCCCAGAAGCAGCGAGATCTTGCCGTGCTGGTAGATCAAGGCATCGGTCGTGTTCACGAAGCGTCGCTGATCGAGGCCTTTCAGGAGCTGCATGCGGTCGAGGAAGGTCGCCTGGGCGCCGAAGCCGAGTTGGAAGTAGAGGTCGAAGCCAGCAAGGTCCACGGCATCGCCGGCCAAGGACTCGGCGCGTACTTGATGGCCGCGGGCGGCCAGCGACTCCCGGTCGAAACAGCGAACGACCCATCCGACGGAAGCGAACGCTCGCGGCAGACGGACTTCGTTGTCGTTGCTCGCGGGGCCGGTCGAGACGTCGGCGTGAGCCACGAGGAAGGCGATGCTTGGCATGACGGCCGGCCATGGGCGAGGTGTATGATCCGCCTATGTTACGCGACTACAGTCTGCAACCGACTGAAGTACCGGTGCATGCGCCGGCGCTCTTGAGCGACGTTCGTCGCCAGGAACTGAAAAACGAAATCAAGCAGTTGCTCGCCGAACGCGACGCCGTCCTGGTCTCGCACTACTACGTCGACGGCGACATCCAGGACCTCGCCGACGAGACGGGCGGCTGTGTCGCCGACTCCCTGGAAATGGCCCGTTTCGGCCGCGACCACCCGGCACGGACGCTGATCGTCGCCGGGGTCCGTTTCATGGGCGAGACGGCCAAGATCCTTTCCCCCGAGAAAGGCGTGTTCATGCCGACGCTCGACGCCGAGTGCTCACTGGACCTCGGTTGTCCACCGGACGAGTTCCGCGCCTTCTGCGAAGCGAATCCGGATCGCACGGTGGTCGTCTACGCCAACACGTCCGTGGCCGTGAAGGCGCTCGCCGACTGGGTCGTCACCTCGAGCGTCGGGCTCGCGATCGTCGAGCACCTGGCGGCCCGGGGCGAGAAGATCCTCTGGGCACCCGATAAACACCTCGGTGCCTACATCCGCGCCAAGACCGGCGCCGACATGGTGCTTTGGCGCGGTGCCTGCGTGGTGCACGAGGAGTTCAAGCTCGAGGCGCTGCACGACATGAAACGCGTCTACCCCGACGCCGGCGTGCTGGTGCATCCCGAGTCGCCCGCCGCGGTCATCCACATCGCCGACCGCGTCGGCTCAACCAGCCAGATTCTCCGCGCCGCCCAGGAACTCCCGCACGACACGTTCATCGTCGCCACCGACCGCGGCATGTTCCACAAGTTGCGCAAGGCCGCGCCGGGCAAGCGCTTCATCGAGGCGCCGACGGCTGGCGACGGCGCCACGTGCCGCAGTTGCGCGCACTGCCCGTGGATGGCCATGAACGAACTCGAAGCACTGCGCGACACGCTCGAATACGGCAACAACGAGATTCGCATCGACGCGGCGGTCGGCGTTCGGGCCATGAAGCCGCTGCAGCGAATGCTCGATTTCCAAGCGTAAGCCCGACCGGGCTGATCCTTTTTCTCCTCACCAAAAGGAGAAATGTGTAGAATATTCTCCTTCTACCAAGGAGAAATGTGGCCACTCCGACACAGCAGCAACGGCGAGCGCTTGCTGATCAGCTTGTCGAATCCCTTCGACCACGACCTCGATCGTTCACGCCGCGCGAGGTCTACGGACGGGTTTGGTTCCCGGGCAAGGCCACGGTCGTTGTCGGCATGCGCCGGGCCGGCAAGACGACGTTCCTGCATCAACTGCGGCAGAGCGTCGAAGGTGACCCGGGGCAGGAGCGCTCGCAGGCGCCCTTCGTCTCGTTCGAAGACGAGCGCCTGGCGGGTCTTTGCGGCGAGCAGTTGGGATTCATCGTGGAGGAGTTCGGGCGGATCGGTGGGCCTGCCGCTGGCGCGCCTCTTTGGTGCTTGGACGAGATCCAGCTTGTCCCTGGCTGGGAACGCTTCGTGCGTCGGTTGCTCGACGGCGGCGGGGCGCGCGTCGTCGTCTCCGGGTCGTCGGCGGCGCTCCTGTCGCGGGAAATCGCGACGGCGCTCCGCGGACGGGCGTGGCAGGTCCTCATGCATCCGTTCAGCTTGTCGGAAGTGCTCCGACACCGCCGCGTGGACATCCCGTCCCGGCCGGGGGATTTGAACCTGGCGGAACGGTCGGACCTTGAGCGCGAATTCCGAGCTTGGCTCGTGGCCGGTGGCTTCCCCGAGGCGCAGGGACTCGATGCCGCCTCGCGCCACCAGCTCCTGCGCGACTACGTGGATGTCGCCATGCTCCGGGATGTCGTTGAGCGCCATCGCGTGACCAACGTGGCCGGTCTACGTTGGCTCGTTCGCCACTTGCTGGGCAACGCCGCGGGGCTCTTCAGCGTGGAGAAGTTTCACGCCGTGCTGAAGTCCCAGGGGCTTGCAATCGGTCGCGACACGGTGCACCAATTGCTCAGCCACCTCGAGGACTGCTTCCTCGTGCGCCTGGTGTGGATGGAGTCGAAGTCGGAACGGCAGCGCATGGTGAATCCGCGCAAGGTCTACCCTGTCGACCCGGGCCTGATCCCGGTGTTTGACCGAACTGGGCGTGCGAACGTTGGCCATGCGTTGGAAACGGCTGTGCTGGTGGAGTTGGAGCGGCGCGGATGCGAGTCGACCTATGTCCGCACGGCCCAGGGCTACGAAGTGGACTTCCTCGCCCGCAGTCCCGATGGTCATCGCCAACTCATTCAGGTCTGTGCCGACGCGTCCGATGCGACGACTGCGGCGCGCGAGCTGCGGGCGCTGGCGGCTGCCTCGTCCGAGTATCCCGACGCCGCTTTGCGGCTGCTGACGCTGACGCGCGACGGGCTACCGGATGAGTTGCCGGCGAATGTGGTTGGGCAACCGGCCTACGCGTGGATGCTTGAACACGGACCCGGTCAGGGGACCGTTGGCGGCGACGCCATCGTGTAAAGTGCGCGTTTGACGCGGCAACGAGATTCCTTGATGACCGACCTTTTGCGAGCCATCCACGACATCGTCGGCAAGGGCGGCGTCCTCACCGGCACCGACGTGTCCTCGCGCGCGAGCGGCATATGGCGCCCGCAGGGCATCGAAGCGCAGGCCATCGTCCGGCCGCGCTCGACCGAGGAAGTCAGCGGGATCCTCGCGATGTGCAACGCGGCGGGGCAGTCGGTAGTCGCCCATGGCGGGTTGACCGGCCTGGTCGAGGGTGCCGTGACGGAGTCCGGGGATCTCGCGCTGTCGCTCGAACGCATGAACGCCATCGAGGAGGTCAACGCCGTGGAGCGCACCATGACCGTGCAGTCCGGCGTGGTGCTCGAAGCCGTCCAGAATGCCGCCGAAGACGTCGGACTCATGTACCCGCTCGACATCGGCGGGCGGGGCTCGTGCACGGTCGGCGGCAACATCGCCACCAACGCCGGCGGCAACCGCGTGATTCGCTACGGCATGACGCGCGACATGGTGCTCGGCGTCGAGGCCGTGCTGGCGGACGGCACCGTGGTCTCGTCCATGAACCGGATGATCAAGAACAATGCCGGCTACGACGTCAAGCAGCTCTTCATCGGCAGCGAAGGCTGCCTCGGGGTCGTCACCCGCGCCGTTCTGCGGCTGCGCGAGAAGCCGCGCAGCCAGGAGACGATGCTCGTCGCCTGCCGGAGCTTCGACGAGATCGTCGAGTTGCTGAAGCTGATGGATGCCAAGCTCGGCGGAACGCTGTCGGCCTTCGAGGTGCTGTGGAACAACTTCTACCGCTTGGTGACGACGCCCCCCGCGACCCAGAAGCCCCCGCTCTCGCAGGATTATCCGTACTACGCCCTGATCGAGGCCATGGGCGGCGACCCGGAGGGGGACCACGACCGGATCGAACAGGCGGCTTCCGAAGGCTACGACGCCGGACTGATCGCCGATGCCGTCATCGCGTCCAGCGAGGCTCAGCGGCTCGAACTGTGGGCGATGCGGGACGACGTCGAGCAGGTCCACCAGTACAGCCCCATGTTCATTTTCGACGTGAGCTTGCGGATTTCCAAGATGGAGAGCTACGTCGCGGAGGTGAACCGGCGCTTGGAGGAGACCTTCGGCGACTACGTCAACTTCACCTTCGGCCACATCGGCGACGGCAACATCCACTTCGGCACGTCGGCGGGCGAAGGGCCCGAGGCGCAGGACGGTGTCAAGCGCGCGGTGTACGAGCCCCTCGAGTCCATCGGCGGCTCGGTGTCCGCCGAGCACGGCGTCGGTCTGGATAAGAAGAAGTACCTCAAGCTCTCGCGGAACGACGCCGAGATCGCACTGATGCGCACGCTCAAGAAGGCGCTGGACCCGAACGGCATCCTGAACCCGGGCAAGGTCTTCGACCTGGCGGCCTGAGCGTTCGCGATGCCGGACATCCATGCGCTGTCGCTCTCCGACGTCACCCGACGGACGAAGAGCGGCGAGCTGACCGCGCGCGCCGTCGCCGAGGCGATGCTCTCCCGGATCGAGCGCTTGGAGCCGCAGCTCGGCGCCTACGTCACCGTTCTCGGCGATCGCGCTCTCGAACAGGCCGATGAGCTCGACGCGCGTCGCGAACGCGGCGAAACTCTCGGTCTCCTGCACGGCGCCCCGATCGCGCTCAAGGACCTGCTCTACACGAAGGGCATCCCGACCTCCTGCGGGACGACCATCCTCGCCGACTGGCGTCCGGACGAGGATGCCACCATCGTGACGCGCCTGGAGGCGGCCGGCGCCATCGTTCTCGGCAAGGTCAAGCTCACGGAAGGCGCGTACGGGGAACACCATCCGGCGGTCGCCCCTCCGAAGAGCCCTTGGAACGCGGAGCGCTGGACGGGCGTTTCGTCATCGGGCTCCGGTGTGGCGGTGGCCGCCGGTCTCGCCCACGGCGCGATCGGTACGGACACCGGCGGCAGCATCCGTTTCCCGTCCGCGGCGTGCGGCCTGGTGGGGATCAAGCCGACCTACGGCCGTGTCAGCCGCCACGGTGCCTTCCCGCTGTCGGAGACCCTGGACCACGTCGGCCCCATGACGCGTTCGGTCGAAGATGCCGCGCGCATGCTTAAGGTGATGGCGGGCCACGACCCGAAGGACGCGACATCGCTGGATGCCGCCGTGCCCGCGTACGCGGCATCGTTCCGGGAAAAGCTCGACGGCGTGCGGATCGGCGTCGACTGGACATTCGTCGGCGACGGCGTCCACGAAACGGTCGTCGCCACGGTCCGCGACGCCCTCGACGTCTTGCAGAACCTCGGCGCGCAAGTCCTCGACGTCGACGTCCCCGACACGGCGCCGTTGGTCGCCGGATGGGGCCTCACCTGCGGCGTCGATTGCACCCGCGCGCACGCCGCCACCTACCCGGCGCGCAAGGACGAGTACGGCCCGGCGCTCGCCGGCCTCCTCGATGCCGGTCTCCAGGCCACGCCGGAAGCCTATGCCCGCCTCGAGCGCTTGCGTGGGGCATTCCGAACCGGGCTCGAGGACCTCCTCGGCACCGTGGACGCCATCATCGCGCCCTGCATGACCGGTCCGATCCCGCCCGCGGAGCGCGTCGGCCCGCCGCGGCGCGCGGTCGACCAGGGCCGGTCGATGATCGCCTTCACTGCCCCGTTCGACTACTCCGGCCATCCCACCATCACGTTGCCGCTCGCACTCGACGCGGACGGCATGCCGCGCGCATTCCAACTCGTCGGCCCCTTGCTGGGCGAGGATCGCCTGATCGGGATGGCCAGCGCCTTCGAAGCCGCGGCCGGATTCACGTACCCAACCTTGGACCTATAGGAAGGTACGCGGGCCTCCGCGCCCGCAACGTGGCGTCCTGCACCTCGCCCCTAAGCGGGGACGCTCGGAATCCGTCCACGAGATGACCGGCGACCGGGACAGCCCACGTCCCAGCGAGCGTTGCCCACGGGGAGCGCGAGGGGCCGCCCCTCGCAACCGAGGTGCCGTTTTGCTCTAGGCCCGCCCGTTCTCGAGGCGTTCGACCAGTTCCTCGGCCGTCCCGCAGTCGATGATCAACTCGCCGGCGCGACGGAGGCCCTCGGCGTCATCGATCGCGGCCAGCAGGTCGGTCGCGCGGGCCGCCGTGCCGGGGCCGAACTTCCGCGCCACTTGGCTGGCGAGCAGTCTCCGGGTGTCGTCCTAGTTTCGGGGACAGACGCGAAATCCGTCCTACACGGAACCGGGCGGATTTCCTACGGCTATTCCCCCAAGGTTCCCAGCTATTCGGCAGGCGCCCTGAACGCCTGGATGGACGCCAGGGGCGTGCCGTCCCGCGCTGTGCCGCCAGCCGACCCCGCGCTGTAGACGGTCAGCCGATTGCCGCGCCCTGGATCGATCAGGGTCTCGAAGGTGCGCGCCAAGCCTGCGGGCGTGAGTCGGGCCACCGCACTCGCCAACTGCGCGCGCTCGTCGAACGTGAGTACGCGACCGTCGAGATCCGCCACGAGGCGCCACATGCGCTCGTAGTTGTTCCGATCGGCGCCCGTGAGCGCAGCGATGTAACCCCGCTTGTGCTCGTCGAACTCGCCGTCGTCGAGTCCTGCGAACCACGATCTCTGGTCGTCGAGGAAGGCTCGCGTCAGCGCTTCGATCTCGTCCGGTCCGGCCTTTGAGGCCTGCACGACGCAGACGATTCCGGGATGCCGCGCGATCGGCAGCGCATAGGCCTGCACGACGTAGCCGAGTTGCCTCTCCGTACGCAACGCCGTGAAGTAGCGGGCACCCAACATACGCCCGATGAGTCCGATGCGCGCCCGATCCTCGATCCTGTCGCTCGCGCCCTGGACGTACAGCCCGTAAGCCGCATCGGCGTGGTCGACGGCGATTTCGAGACGCCGCGAGCCAGCCAGTTGTCGCGCTGTCGGCAACTGGTGAGACCGGTCAACGATCGCCAGTCGATCTTGGGCCATTGCGGCCAGCCTCCGGGCATCCTCCACAACGAGGTTGCCGTGAACCAGGAGCGTCGCGCCCATGCCAGACAGGCGGGTCCGTCGCCACGCCGACAGGCTCGCCGGCGTGGCCCTTTGCGCCGCATCGAGCAGGGCGTCGGTGGGCCACATCGACGGATGCAGCAGAGTCCAGAGCGTGTGCACGACCTGTTCGTGGGGGCGGCGGCGTTTCTGGTCGGCATACGCCTTGGCAAGCTCCGCCCGCGCAACAGCGAACGCCTCGGTGTCGAGGGACGGGTCGACGAAGGCATCGAGGGAATCTTCGAACAAGACCGCGAGGTTGTCGCTGTACCCGGCGACGTAGATGCGCAGCCCCGCCCACGTCGCATCCACCGCGTGAACCAGGCCCGCTTGTCCGGCGGCGTAGGCGCGCGCGTTCATCGCGTCCTCTACGAGGCCGGCGTGCAGGATCGCCAGTACGACATCGTCGGGCGTAAGGGCCTCGGCAGCGTGCAGTTGAAGGTCGACGCGCGCCGTCGGCGTGCCGAACTCCGTGTCCGGCGCATACCAGGTTTCCACGGCCGTCCCGGTCCCGAGCTTGCTCGGCTTTGCCGGAGCATCGGGTTCAAGCACGAGGTCGAGGTCTTCGGGAAGGTAGCGGTTCGGGCCGGGCAACTCGAGGGGTGCATCGACCTGTCGCGGCCGCAGTGGGGGTCCGGGCTGCCAGGCCGCCCCGAAAACCGGTTCGATTCGGTTTCCGTCGACGTCCGGACCGGAGATCGAGACGATCGCGTTCTCGGGCCTTAGGTGTCCGAGAAACTCGTGGATCAGCGGCGCATCGAACGCGTCGAGCCGGTAGCCGTGGCGCAGCACGTCCTCGACCGGGTAGTCCGCCAAGGCTTCGGCGGCCGCGACGACCGCCGTTGCGGGCGGGGTCCGCTCTTGGAACCGGAAGCCAAGATTGGCCCGCCGGGCATGCTCGCGGTACCGCCACGCCGCGATGCCGTCGCGGCGGATCAGGTCGATCCATGCGTACGCGTGGTCGACGATCTCTGCAGTTCGTGGCGCACCGAGCTCGGTCAGCGTCATGAATACGGTGAAGGTCGCGTTGTGTTCGTCCACGGAGCGTGCGCCCGCGGACAGTGTCTCGATCCAACCGCGGCTGCTCAGCACGTCGTGCAGGCTTCCCGGTCCCTCGTGGCCGATGAGCGTCGCCAGGTGACCCGCCGGCTTCGTGCGGTAGTGGCGCTTGAGTGGTGGGATCGGGAACGTGAGCCTAAGGTTCCTGGCGCTTTTGACGGTCCGCCACCCGTAGCTGGCAGGCAACGTCGCGGGCTTGTAGAGCGCTGGGTTGCGGGGCCTCGGCCCAAGCTCCCGGTCGACGAGTGCCCCAAAGCGCTCGGTGGCGAGGGTCTGCAGTTCGTCGAGATCCTGTGGCCCGAGCACGGCCACGGTGATCGTATCGGCCGAGTAGTTCGCCTCGAAGAACGAACGGACCGCCTCCACGCCGGCGTCGCGAAGCGTCTCCCGATTGCCGATGTTGAACCGTGATTGCGGATGCGCCGGGTTTAGCAGTTGCTTCCTCACCGAGTCACCGCGCCACACGTCCTGCTTGCTCTGGAGCTGGTACTCGCTTTGCACGGATTCCTTCTCCCGCTCGAGGTAGTCGGGATCGAAACGCGGGGCGATGAAGAACTGCGCGAATCGGTCGAGCGCCTCGGGCAAGCGGTCGGACTTCAGTTGGAAGTGGTAGGTCGTGCGGTCCGTCGCGGTATAGCCGTTGTAGCTGCCGCCGTGCCTCACCACGAAATCCGTGAAGCCGTCCACCTCCGGGTACTTCTCAGTGGCGATGAACAGCATGTGTTCGACGAAGTGCGCGAGACCGGGATGCGCGTCCGGGTCGTGGTCGCTGCCGCGCGCCACGCTGGCCGCCGCTGCGGCACGATCGCTGCCGGGTGCGTGGATCAGGAGGGCGCGCAGATTGTTCGGCAGCACAACATAGCGGTACTCGCGGTCGTCGTTGGGGCTCTTGACGGGTTGCGGCGGGCCGACCGCCTGGCACGCCACCAGGACGGCGGCAACGAGTGGCAACCACCAGAGGATCTTCATCGCGGGGCTCCTCGACAGCAAGTACGCAAATTGCTACTTTTGTAGCACTTACGCACCCGCGGCAGCAACGACTTTGTGCTACGAATTTAGCAGGCCGTCGCGAGCCGACGTCGTGCGGCGCCGAGGCCTACGCCTGACTGCGCAGCACGCGCCCCGAACGCTCTCCCGTGTGCTCGTCGTCGCGCAGGATCACGCGCCCGTTCACCAGCGTCGCCTTGTACCCCGCCGCGCGCTGGATGAGGCGGCTCTTGCCGTGCGGGAAGTCCCGCACCACCGTCGGCTGCCGTTCTTCCACGGCCTCCGGGTCGAGGACGTTCACATCGGCCCGCTTGCCGACGGCCAGGACGCCGCGATCACGCAGATCGAGAACGCGGGCCGCGGCGCTGGTCATTCGTCGGACCGCCTCGGCCAGCGCAATCCGGCCCTCGTCGCGCACCCAGTGGCTGAGCAGGAACGACGGCCAGCCGGAGTCCATGATCTGGGAGACGTGGGCACCAGCGTCGCCAAGGCCGGGAACGACCCAGCCGCGCGACATCAGCGACTCGACCGCGTCGAAATGCATGTTGAAGAACGGCCGGTGGAACACCGCCTCGCCGTCGCTCTCGAGCATCACCCGCAGCCAGGTCTCGGCGGGGTGCTCGCCGGCCGCCTCGGCCATCGCGAGGAGGTTGTCGTCGCTTTGGCGCGTATACACGGGCCGTGGCGCATCGCCCATCCAGCGCAATCCTTTCGCGAAGGTCTCGCTCGCCGGATCCGCCTTGGCCGCCGCGACAAGCTCGTCCCGGAACGCCTCGTCGCGGATCGCGTCGAGGCGCCGGTCGACGTCCATCTCCCTGAGCTTGGAGAAGGCCGGGAACAGCATGTTGGTCTTCAGCGTCGACACGAATCCACCGGCCCGCGGCACCGTGACGCCGTAGATCTGCAGGCCCTCATCGCGCAGGTCTTCGACGATCTGGTGCGGATCGGCGAAATTGAAGCTCTCGGTCTCGACGACGCTGAACAGCACCCGCGACCCCGACGCCCGCGCCTGGTTGCCGAGCAGTTCCAGGTCACGGCCGATCGCGTCCTTGGCGTACCAGGGCACGTTCTGCATCAGGCCGTTGTGGGCGCCGACCGCGCGAGCGATGGCCTCGAGTTCCGCACTCTCGGCGAACGTGCCGGGGATGGGCCGGCCGTCGGGCAGCCGATGCGCGGGCAGCCGGTTGGTCGAGAACCCGATGGCACCGTCGCGAACCGACTCCCCGGCGATGCGGGCGATCTCTGCAATCTCTGCCGGTGTGGGGTTGTTGTCGATACCACGGTGGCCCATGACGTAGAAACGCACCGCGCCATGGCCGACCATGCCCGTGACATTGATCGCGGGTTCCAGCCGCTCGAGGGTCTCGAGGTACTCGCCGTAGGTCTGCCAATCCCAGGGCAGCCCGTCGAGGATCGCCTCGCGCGGGATGTCCTCGACGGTCTCCATCATCTCGGCCAGGAACTGCCGGTCCGCCGGCTTGCAGGGCGCGAAGGTCACGCCGCAGTTGCCGAGGAGCGCCGTCGTGACGCCGTGCCACGAGATCGGCGTCAGGAACGGATCCCAGCCGATCTGCGCATCGAGGTGGGTGTGCAGGTCGATGAACCCGGGTGTCACGGCGAGACCGTCCGCAGCGATCTCTTCGGTGCCCTTGCCCGGCACGGTGCCGAGCGCGGTGATGGTGTCGCCGTCGATGGCGAGGTCGCCGGCGAAAGGCTCGGCGCCGGTGCCGTCGACGATCAGTCCGTCGCGGATGACGAGGTCATGGCTCATGGTGATCTCCCTTTGTCGAGCCGAAAGTCGAATACGCAAGATGCGCCGCGCATCTCGCGGAACCAAAGAGTGGCGTTGTTCCCCAACGAGTCGGTAAGTCGTACGGGCTCGTTCAGCTTGAAGTGCACGGGCTGCGGCATGCCGTCGTTGATGGCGACGTTGTCGGCGTAGAGATAGGTGCGGTCAAGGTGATCCAGGATGGGATTCAAGCGGCCTTCGATACCGGTGAGGTGGCCGGTTCGGTTGGCGAGGATCTGGGATCCGCCCTGGGGTTCGGGGTCCAGTCGTACCTCCACTTCCGCGGGCGACTGTCCTGAGGGGGCGTACTCGGCGACTTGCGCTTGGTAACCAAGGGCGGCGCAGAACACCGTCATCGGCAATTGTGTATGTAGGACGAAGTCTGCGTTGCCGAAAGTGTCCGTTCGTTCGTCCCGGTAGGTGTTGTTGGGGTACAACATGAGCACGTGGACGTCCTTGATCGGCTCGCCGGCGTGCGCGTCACGAATCGAGATGCGCACCGATGCGTCATCCGTGAGCGGCGGACTCGCGGCCGGGATCGTGACCACGAGTTCGCGTTCCCCATGGAGTTCGAAACGGGGTTTGGCGCCAGCGAGTGCAAACGTCTCATCCTCGATGACGGCAATCCCTTCGCCACGGCGCTCGATGAAGTATTGTCTGTCACCTGCGCCGGCGACGTCGCCGAGGGGACACTGCCCCAGTCTCGACGCCAGTAGTTCATTGCGCGTGAACTGGCTGGTGCGCAAGTCGGCGGGCGTCATGGAGTTGGACAACCCGCCGGGCGAGTAGAGCTCCAGACGGTCGTGGAAAACGAACAGCCGAATGTGCGAACCGGTTACGGCGTAGTCGCGATGCACGACTGCGTTGACCACGGCCTCGAATACCGCGCGCTCGCTGAATTGTGGGGTCTCGGTGCGGCCAGGCCGCTTGCGTGCGGCGAGTCGCCGGTTGCGCGCCACGAACCGAACGGCTTGGCGGATTTGCTCGTCGAGAGGCCCGGTGATGTCCTGGGCGTCGATCTGCTGGTCGCCGTCCATGTTCTCGCCGGCGTAGCAGACCGCTTGGATGTAGGCGTTCGGCAACCACTCGCGCGGATCCGCCGTGGCCAGCAGGATGCCGGCGACCGTCGCCGTTGGCGTGCCGTGCTGATCCTTGACGAACTTGAGCTTGCCCAGCGTGCTCGCCGCGGTCTCCCTGGCGCGCGAACTGGCATAGCGCTGCCACAGGTCAGGCCGGAGGGAGTTCATGCCGGTTCCGGCCACGGGACGCGTGTCGGTGGCGGCGGCGTCCGACTGTCCCCGGCTCTGTAGCAAGCGCCTGATGTCGGCCGACGCCATCTTACGTTTGGCGTCACCGCGCCGGCGCAGATATCCGCCGGGTGACCGATGGACGTCGGTACCCGAGGGGACGTCGACGACGAGCACGCCGCCAGCCAAACCGCCGGGCGCCGGTACGCGGCGCACCTCGAAATCGAGAGCGGGCTCGATACTGTCCGAGCAAACCTCGCCGACAAAGGCGGTCAGCACGTCGAGTTCGTCGGCGTCGAGTGGTTTCGGGCTACGGTCGTCCGCTACGCCGAGGACGATACGCCCGCCGTTGGCATTGGCGAATGCCGCGAACTCGTCGGCGAGTGCATCGCGCCGAGGCGCGACGACACGAGAGCCCTGAAACCGCACCTCCTTGAGCTCCAACTCGGTGTCCTCGCCGAGTTGGACCTGTCGCCAGAGTGCTGTCGGATTGATTGGCATGGCCCTTCAACCGAAGGTGCACCGCCCCTGGTCGATCACCACGTCGCCGTTCTGGTTGGTGGTCCGGAACAGCGCCTCGTTGCCGTCGGCCCACATCGACACCGTCAGCGTGTCGCCGGGAATCACGGGCCGCGAGAAGCGCGCGTTCATGGACCGGAACCGCGAGGGATCGCCGTTGCAGAGGCTGTGCAGCAAGGCGCGTCCGGTGAAGCCGTAGGTGCACAGCCCGTGCAGGATAGGTTTCTCGAAGCCGCCGGCTGCCGCGAACGCCGGATCGGAATGCAGCGGGTTGCGGTCGCCGGAGAGCCGGTAGGTCAGCGCCTGGTCCTCGCGCGTCGCGTAGGTCACCTGGTGCGTCGGCTCGGCGTCGGGGTAGGCGAGCTTCGCGGACGGCCCTCGGTCGCCGCCCCAGCCGCCTTCGCCACGGCAGAACAGCATGGACCGGGTTTTCAGGAGCCGCTTGCCCGTCGCCTTGTCGAAGGACTCCGACTCCGACTCCAGCACCGCCGCTGCACCCTTGTCCCAGATCCCCGCGATGCGCCCCGTGCTCTCGATCTCCCCGTCGGGCGGAATCTCGTCGAACAGTTCGAATCCCTGTTCGCCGTGGACCATCTTCGTGCGGTCGTAGGTTCCCGCCTTGTGCATCGGGGTGCCGCCGCCGCCGACGATGACGGCGAACGTGGGAAAAACGCGCTGGGTCACGCCGCGCGTGTTCTCCGTGGTGAACGACAACTCGTCCGTGCCGGCGCCGATTCCGACGGCGTAGAGCAGGGCGTCCTTGGAGTTCCAGGAGCGCGCTACGGGTCCGCCGGTCTCGCCGACCGCGTCTGGGTTGATGGGCATGTCGTGACTTCCTGTGGATGACTCAAAGTGGCGCCTATTGAACCACGACCCGCACCGGCGCTTTAAATGTAGAGCGCGCCCGGCTATGTTTGCGCGTTCCACCGGGGAGGTCCGAGGAAATCCCATGTCACGAACCTTGAGGGGCACCACCGCCATCGCAGGCGTCGGTGAGACCACCTACTACAAGCGCGGCCAGTCGCCGGACGCCGAGTTCAAGCTGGCGCTGATGGCCATTCTCGCGGCGTGCGAGGACGCCGGCATCTCGCCCAAGGAGGTCGACGGCTTCGCGTCGTTCTCCAACGACCGCAGCGATCCGTCGCGCCTCGCCAACGCTCTCGGCTGCCACGACCTGCGCTTTTCCAACATGCAGTGGGGCGGCGGCGGCGGCGGCGGCTCGGCGGCCATCGCCCACGCGGCGGCCGCGGTGACCACGGGCCTCGCGGAGTGCGTTGTCGTCTTCCGCGCTCTGGCCCAGGGCCAGTTCGGCCGCTTCGGCCAGGGCCCGCGCAGCAACGTCGTCTCTGGCGGCGGCGCGTTCACGATCCCCTACGGCCTGATGTCGCCGGCACAGAGCTTCGCCATGAAGGTCATGCGCTTCATGCATGAACACGGCGTCGGGCGCTCGGCATTGCGGGCGATCTCGCTCGCGTCCTACCACCACGCGCAGAACAACCCGCGCGCGGTGATGCACGGGCGTCCACTCGACGAGGAGAAGTACGACGGCTCGCGATGGATCGTCGAGCCGTTCCGGCTTTTCGATTGCTGTCTCGAGAACGACGGCGCGGCGGCGATGGTCGTCGTTCCCGCTGAGCGCGCCAAGGACTTCCCGCACCCGCCGGCGTACGTCCTGAGCGCCGTGACGGGCTCGCACTATCGGGCCGGCGCATCCGTACACAATACGCCGGACTACGCGACCTCGAACTTCAAGACCTGCGTGCCGCGCCTCTACGACATGGCGGGCTGCAAGCCGGGGGACGTAGACGTCCTGCAGTGTTACGAGAACTTCACCGGCGGCGTGCTGATGAGCATGGTCGAACACGGCTTCGTCGAACCCGAGGAGTGCAACGAGTTCCTCACCAAGGAGAACCTGATCGCGCCGAGCGGCAAGCTGCCCACCAACACCAGCGGCGGCAACCTGGCGGAGTGCTACATGCACGGTCTCGAACTCAACATCGAGGCGGTGCGCCAGATCCGCGGCACGTCGCCCAACCAGGTCGACGGGGTGGATGTTTCGCTGGTGGTCTCCGGCCCCATGGTGACGCCCGTCAGCTCGTCCATCTTCGGCTCGGAGGCAACCCTATGAGCGATGCGTATCTGAACCCGGGACTGCCCAAGCCCGCGCCAGCGCCGGACGGCCTCGACGCGCCGTACTGGGAGGCGGTTGCCGAGGAACGTCTTGTCCTGCAGCACTGCCGCGACTGCGGCGCATGGCAGTGGGGTCCCGAGTGGATCTGCCACAGGTGCCACAGCCAGAACCTCGCGTTCGACGACGTGCCGCTCATCGGGCGCATCTACAGCTACGAGCGCGTCTGGCACCCGGTGCATCCCGCGCTCAACGAGCAAGGCCCGTACATCATCGTCCTGGTGGAGTTCCCCGACCACGACGGTGCCCGCATGGTCGGCAACCTGCTCGGCGACCCGCGCCAGGACGTCGAGATCGGTGCCCGGGTCCAGGCCGTCTTCGAGCACCACCAGGACGACGATCCGGCGCACACGCTGGTGCATTGGGAAGTGGTCTAGCCGGTACAGTGCCCGGCAAGCCTGCGAAGACCGACTCATCGGTCGCCCGCCGCGTCCAGGCCAATCGCCGGCTGGTCAGGGACGGGGCGGCCACCGAAGATGTCGACCGGGCGAAGGCGCGGCTCGACGGCGTGCTTGCCGCCTATCCCGGGCTCGCGGCCGGAAGCTGCTTCGACGCCGACGGGGACGGATTCACGGTCACCTGCGTCTACGGACCCGGCGACCTCGGACGCGCGGCCGCGTTGGCGGTCGACTTCATCGCCGCCCGCGTAGGCGCATCGAGCGAGTCCGGCCCCGACGCGACGCGGGTACGCTGCTCGCCCACCGAGTTCGTGCGCTTCCAGCACTACCTGTACTACGGCTCCGAACTGCAGGTGGCCGCTCGACCGGTTGCGCGCCTGTCCCGCACGCCGCTGCCGACACTTCTCGGCGGCGCCCTGGGCACGTTCACGTGCGACTACGACCGGGCGCGCGTCGAGGAAGGCGACGTCCCGCAACTGCCTGCCTGGGCCAACGTGCTGCGGGTGATCGACCCCGAGGGGACGGACCAGCAGGACATCGTCCGCCGCGCCGTGGTCGCCAAGCGCATCGCCCGGATCGCGGTCCAGCGTCTGGAACGTCGCGGGCAACTCGTCGTGGAGGCGCGCGCGGTCCCGGGCCGGCGCGGCAAGGCGAGGACCGTCCTGCTGACCGACCAGGGCGCAGCGGCCCGAGCACGCGCCGAGGCGCTCGTGGAGACGTTGCAGCACGATTGGCGCCAACGCTTCGGCGACGGCGCCATCGACCGCCTGCGGGACGCCCTTGCGGGCGTCGTCGACCGGCTCCCCATCGAGTTGCCTCACCACGTCACCGGCTACGGCGAGGGCGACCCGAGCGTCACCGGCGGCGATTACCACGCCGAGCAGCCGGGACCGCCGAGGATTCCGGCACACGGCCAGGAATGGCCCGTCGTCCTGCGTGAGCCCGGCAGCGACGCCCGTGCCTTGCCGCTGCCGGCGTTGCTGTCCCAGGTGCTCGCGGCATTCGCGATCGACTACGACCGCGAACGCTTGGGCGGCCTGAACCGGACGTCAAACTTCCTGCGCTTCGTCGGGGACGACGGTATGGCCCTCGAGCAGGCGCAGACGCTGGGCCGCGTGTCGGGCAACGGCAAGACGTTGCACGAACGCCACCTCGACGTCGTCGTCGAACCGGGCCGGCCACGCGACATGACGAGGCGGGTCTATCCCACGCCGAAGAGCCGGCGCGCCAGGGACGCCTATCCGCACCTGGTGACGGAGATCGAAGAGGGGTGGGCCGGCACGTACGGCGAGGGTGTTGCAGCGCTCCGCGCGGTGCTCGAGACGATGAGCAACCAGTTCGACGCCGACCTGCCGGACTACCCCGACACGAACGGGTGGATCCACCGGCTCTGGCACGACTGAACGGACTGATCGTACGGCGCGCGTCGGCGGCTAGGTAAGGACGTCGTCATACCTGGGCGAACTGCCTTGAGGCCGTTGATAGTGGCATCGTTCGCACAGCCCCTCTAGACGTGCACCGGCTTCCTGTCGTGCACCGGCTTCCGTGTTCCTTGAACTGGGTCATCCGGAGGACCTAATCTGTGACCATGATTCGGGTCGACATGGCAGACGGCAAGGAGCGTTTCCCCGGGTACCTGACGAGCGCTGAACGCGGCGAGGTCGGTGCGCTCCCGCGCCCGCCGTGAGCGAAACGCCGGCTCTGGCACGACTGAACGGCGCAGCGGTGACGCGTGTGACGACCAGGGCGCTACTGCTGCTGGCGACCTTGGCGGCGCACGGCGCCTCGGGCGAGCGCCTTGGCGACTTCGACGGCGACGGCCGCGCAGACGTCCTGCTGCGGCACGCCGACGGGAGCTGGCGCTACCACGGTAGTTCGGCGTCGGGATCACCGGGCGAGCCGGTTCGCATGACGCGCAAGCCCGAGTGGTACTGGGCGGGCGCTGGAGACTTCAACGGCGACGGCAACGACGATGCCCTGGTGCGCCGCACAGACGGTGCGTGGCTCTACTACCCGGTGGACGGCTCCCGGGTGATCGTCGAGGAACGCGGGTGGGCGAACCTGACCCGCAACCTCGACTTCCGCGTGGCCGGCGTCGGAGACTTCAACGGCGACGGCCGCGACGACATCCTCATGCGCCGAACCGACGGTGCGTGGGTCTACTACCCCTTGAACGGGCGCCGGGTCGTCGCCGCGGAGCGCGGTTGGGCCAATCTTCCGCGCAACGTCGACTGGCGGATGGCGGGCACCGGCGACTTCGACGGGGATGGCCGCACGGACGTTTTGCTGCGCCACGTCGAGGGCGAGTGGCGCTACTACGCGATGGACGGCCGGCGCGTGGTCGCCGACCGGCCGAACGGAACGCGGCTGACGCAGGATCCGCTTTGGCAATTCGCCGGGACCGGCGACTTCGATGGCGATGGACGGGACGAGGTCCTGCTCAGGCACGCCGACGGTCGGTGGCAGTTCGGCGCGATCGACGACGAAGCCGCACGGGTCGCGGACCTGGACCGTGACTGGGCGTGGCGGCTGGTCGGCATCGGCGACAGCGACGGCGATGGACGCGACGACATCCTGCTGCGGCACGATGGGGGCAGATGGCTTTGGCATCGAGGCCGCGCGGGCCAGGCGCAGCCGGCGCTCTCGCACGAAATCGCTTGGGCCATGCCAGCCCGGCCGGTTTACTTTCCGGACCCCGCGCTACGCACGGCGGTGGAGGACGCGTTGGGGAAGGCTGCCGGGGGGTTCATCCGGCCCCGCGAATTGGCAGCCCTAGACACCCTAGTTGCGGACTTCGCCGGCATCACCGACCTGACAGGCATAGGATTCGCGGTCGGTCTCTCGTGGCTGAACGTCGAGTTCAACCGGATACAAGACATCGTGCCCCTTGCTGGCCTGGTCGGGCTGCAATCCCTGTATCTGCGCAGCAGCCGGGTTGCCGACATTGCCCCGCTCGCGTACCTGCCAGCGCTCCGGGTTCTCGATCTCGGCGACAACCGGGTCACTGATGTCTCGGCGCTGGCCGGGCTGGTGGCCCTGCGCTTCCTGGCCTTGGACCTGAACCACGGACAGCACACCGGTCATGCGGGCGCTGGCATCGAGGACATCGGGCCGTTGGCGGGGCTCACCCGGCTCACGCGCCTGGACCTGTCATTCAACCGAATCCGCGATGTCTCCCCGCTCGCGGGGTTGACGTCGCTTGCGAGCCTGGATCTGTTCCAAAACCTGGTCGTCGACATAACGCCTCTCGGCGAGTTGACTGGTCTGAGCCACCTCTCGCTCGCTAGGAACCGCATCGAGGATGTATCGACACTGGCCCGGTTCACGGCCCTGACGTCCTTGTGGGTCGGCGAGAACGATGTGTCGGACTGGTCGCCGCTGGCCGGGCTGACCCAATTGACCGGCCTGGGGCTTTGGGACAGCGGTGTCGAGGACCTCTCGGTGTTGGCAGAGCTCACCGAACTTAGGCGTCTGCATCTGGAAGACAACGACATCGAGGATGTATCGGTGCTCGCGAATCTTCCCTGGCTGACGAGGCTTGAGCTCGACGGCAACCGGATCGCGGACATCGGTCCGCTGCGGGACCTGACACGCCTGACACGGCTGCACCTGGATCGCAATCGAATCGCTGACCTGTCGCCGCTTGCAGGGCTGCTGGCGCTCGAGTGGCTCACCCTCGGCAGCAACGCGATCGGCGACGTCTCCCCCTTGGCCGGCCTCACCGCCTTGGAGGTGCTTGACCTCGATCGAAACCGGATCGTGGACATCGCGCCGCTGGAGCAACTGACCCGCTTGAAGGAACTGCGCCTGGCGTTCAATCGGATCGCGGACCTCACACCCCTCGCGAACAACCCCGGACTTGGCGAAGGCGACCTGGTCGACGTACGGGGGAATCCGCTGAACGCCGCTTCCGTCGCAACAGCAGTCCCCGCGTTGCTGGCACGCGGTGTCCACGTCGAGGCCAGTCCGCCCCCACGGCTGGCCGCTGTCCACGACGACCGCGTCGTGGTCTTGCACGTGGGGGAGGACATCGCGGCGCTCGACCTTTTCAGCGGGTTGCCGCTCGATGCTTATTCGTCGGCCCTCTACGCGCACTTCGGGGACGCGTTCGACTTCGTCATGTTCTTTTCGAACTTGGACGACCTCCGGGACCATGACGACTCACATTACGTCGGGGTGTATTCCTCGGTCCGAAACGACACGGCCGGGCTCGGACTGCGGATGTTCTACGACAACCGGTACGGTTCGGCGAAACGGCTCAAGGGCGTGATCCACTTTCCCTACAACCGTGCCCTGCTATTCGGCCCCGCGCTGCACGAAATGCTCCACGCCTGGGCGAACTATGCGATTCCCTCGGCGGCGGAAGCCCACTGGGGCTTCAGCAGCGCCGACGGCCAGTTGGGCGGGTTCGACATCGCCAACCTCGTCGAACTCGGCGACGGTCGCTACGCCGCAGGCGAGTTCGGCACGTTCGCGAACGGGGGCAACCGTCCGCCCTACAGCCCGATCGAGCTGTACTTTGCAGGGTACCTCCCGCCCGAGGAGGTGCCGGACCTGTGGGTCGCGGCCGATGGCGAGTGGCTAGTCGAGAACGGCAGCCCGGCGCGAACCCAGGACGGTCAGAGGGTTTTCTCCGCGAGCGAGGTGAGGACGTACACGATCGAGGACATCGTGGCCCGAAACGGCGCCCGCGTACCGGCCATGGCCGATGCCCAGTGGCACTTCCGCGTGGCCGCTGTCCTGCTGACGAACGACGAACACCCGGCGTCGGCAGCGCAGCTCGGTCTCTTGAGCGACCATGCGGCCCTCTTCAGCCGGCGCGGCAGCGACGGGCGGGAGGCGCACAATTTCTTCGAAGCGACCGGCGGGCGGGGATCGGTCGCGATGGACGGGCTCGCGCAGTTCCGCAAGGCCGCACCGGCGGCCGTTCGCGATCTGCCCGAATCCTACGGCGTCGTGCCGGCGCCCCGTGCATCCATGGTCGAGGGTCGTTCCGGCCCGCTGGTGCGGAACCGCCGGGATTGAAAAGGGCGATGTTCCTTCCGGTGCGGGTACTGCGCCGCGTCGGTCCGCCCGACGACGTCAAGCGACGCCGGGGGCAGGCAGATGCCGCCTCCTCCGAGACGTATGCTTGATCCGGACCGGCGTCCGCGCGTGGCACGGCGCGGGCGGGGTTGTCCACGCCTTGTCCATGGTGCCGTTCCCCTTCGATCCAAGAGGCGCGGTGGACAAGGGGTGGGCAACCCCACGCCGACATTGAAAAGGGCGATGTTCTGCAAGCGGCCAGCGTTGGGACGACTCGCGCGGCGGCGTCGGAGGGCACGGATGCTTCGGGCAAGGTGCTAAGCGACCGCATCACCGTGCTGTGCGGACGATGTGTTACCGGTTGGCACGCGGCGGTCCGATCGGCGCCCTAAGCCGTCGGTCCAGCGTCCCGTGATGTGGCGCGGTCGAACCGACCGAACACGCGAACGGCGACGACCACGCCCGTACCGCCGTTGAAACGGTCATGGTCTCCCGACGACCACCCCGGGGCATGACCGACGACCACCCCGGGGCATGAAATGGACATTGCCCGCGGGACCGGTTGGCGAGGTGGTTGCCGGCGGGGAGAATGGTGGCGAAGGCGGGCGCGAGGTCGTCACCTTTAGTGGCGGGACCTGGTGACCCCGTTTTCAAACTGACCCGTCCGGTCGGCGGCGAGCCCCGGAGTGCCCGGCCGCGAGCCGTGGACGAGCAGCAAACCGCAACCGCCGCGGCCGCGAGTTCCCCCGCCGCAGGCGGCGCGGTCGCATGCCGTCAACTTCGGCGTCGTTGCGTCGTGGCCTCCCCTTGCCCCGGGGCTGGCGGCCCCCAGGAATTTCACAGCAAAAGTGCGATGTCCCGCGGATGGCCGATCCGCGTCGCGCGACCAGGCTGACGTGATCGAGCGCACCGCGGCGCTGCTACAATCGCGCGCCAACGCCGCGCCGACGGTGACGGCGTGGTAGGGGAGCGACCGCCGAACGCTACCGGCGGGCGCCCAACTAGCCGAAACGACCAGCGGAGAATCCATGCGTTTTGACGCCCTTTTGATCGCCAACCGCGGCGAGATTGCCATTCGAATCGCCCGTGCCGCGGCCGATCTCGGGCTGCGCACGGTTGCCGTCTATTCCGAGGACGACGAGACGAGTCTCCATACGCGCGTCGCCGACGAGGCGTACGCGTTGACCGGTCGGGGCGCCGCGGCCTATCTCGACGAGGAAGCGATTGTCGAGGCCGCGAAGACGAGGGGTTGCGGGGCCATTCACCCCGGCTACGGCTTCCTGGCCGAGCGTGCGAGCTTCGCCCGCCGTTGCGCGGCGTCCGGCATCGTTTTCGTCGGCCCGTATCCGGAGCACCTCGAACTGTTCGGCGACAAGGGGCGTGCGCGGGCCGCCGCAGTGGCCGCCACCGTTCCCGTCCTCAAGGGCACCGACGTCGCCGTGTCCCTGGACGAAGCCCGCGCCTTCATGGCGTCGCTCGACGGCGGCGCGATTGTCATCAAGGCGATCGCCGGCGGGGGCGGTCGCGGCACGCGCGTCGTGGCCGACGCCGCCGAGATCGAGTCCGCCTACGCGCGTTGCCAGTCCGAGGCGCAGTCGGCATTCGGCGTGCCCGACGTCTACGTCGAGGAGTTCATCACCCACGCGCGCCACATCGAGGTGCAGATCCTCGGCGACAGGAACGGCGCCGTGGCGCACCTCGGCGAGCGCGAATGCAGCGTCCAACGCCGCCACCAGAAGGTCGTCGAGGTCGCACCGGCGCCCGCCCTGGCCGACGAGATCCGCGACGGCGTGATCAGTGCGGCCGTCCAGTTCGCCAAGAACGAACGCTACTCCAACCTCGGCACGTTCGAGTTTCTCGTCGACGAGACGCGCGCGAATCAGCCCTACGTCTTCATCGAAACCAACGCCCGCCTGCAGGTCGAGCACACCGTCACCGAGGAGGTCACCGGCGTGGATCTCGTTCAATCCCAGATTCGTCTGGCGGATGGCGCGACGCTCCACGAACTGGGTCTCGACGCCCCCGACATCGCCACGCCGCGGGGTTTTGCGATCCAGGCCCGCGTCAATCTGGAGACCATCGGCGAGGACGGCTCCGTGCGCCCAGCGGGCGGCACGCTGAAGGCCTACGAGGCGCCCAACGGTCCCGGCGTGCGCACGGACGGCTTCGGCTATGCCGGCTACCGCACCAGCACGGCCTTCGACTCGCTGCTGGCCAAGGTCATCGGGCATTCGCCATCCGCCGACCTCGAGAGCGCGATTGCCCGGACTTCGCGGGCGCTCGCGGAGTTCCGCCTCGAAGGCGTCGGCAGCAACATCCCGTTCCTGCACAACGTGATCAACCACGACGACTTCGCCGCCGGCCGGGTGACCACCCGCTGGGTCGACGAACACCTCGCCGAACTGGCGACGCCCGCGACGGCGCGGCCACGCTTCATCGCGGCGGAACCGAAGAAGCCGGATCCGGGTCAGGCCGGTTTCGCGGGCGCCCGCGTCGACACCAGCGACCCGCTGGCGTTGTTCGACCATGACGCACGGGTCAAGGCGGAGGCCAGTCAAGCCGAAGTTGAGCCGGCTCCCGCGGTCGACGCGTCCACACCAGGTGTGGACGTGCCAGAAGGCACGTCCGGCCTCGGCTCGCCCATCCAGGGCACGATCGTCTCCCTCGACGTCGCCGCTGGCGACGAGGTCCGCGAAGGCCAGCAGGTCGCCGTCGTGGAAGCCATGAAAATGGAGCACGTCATTGCCGCCGACCGCGACGGCATCGTCCGCGAGATCACGATGGCCGAAGGCGACGTGGTGCGCGAGGGCTACCCGATCGTGTTCATCGAGGAGGCCGAGGTCAGCGTCGATGCCGTGACGATGGCCGAGGAGCAGGACCTCGACTACATCCGGCCCGACCTCGAGCAGACCTACGAGCGGCACGCCTACATCTACGACGAGAACCGCGCCGAGGCCGTCGCCAAGCGCTATGCGCGCGGCTACCGCATGCCGCGCGAGAACATCGCCCAGCTCATGGACGAGGGTTCGTTCAAGGAATACTGGCCGCTGATCGTCGCCCGCCAGCACCGCCGCCACGACATGGAGACCCTGCGCAAGAACACGCCTGCCGACGGCCTGATTGCCGGCATCGGTACGGTCAACGCCCCGCTCTTCGGCGAAGAAGCGGCGCGCACGATGCTGGTCCACTACGACTACACCGTGCTCGCGGGAACCCAGGGCGGGCGCAACCACTACAAGCAGGACCGCATGTTCGAGCTGGCGAACCGCTTCCGGATTCCACTGATCCTGTTCGGCGAAGGCGGCGGCGGGCGCCCCGGCGACGACAGCGGCGGCCCGGGCGTCGCCTTCGACACCCACACCTTTACGCAGTTCTCGAAACTCTCGGGCCTCGTGCCGCTGATCGCCGTCATCAACGGGCGCACCTTCGCCGGCAACACCGCCTTGGTCGCATGCTGCGACGTCATCATCGCCACCGAGCGCACCACCGTCGCCATGGGCGGCCCGGCCATGATCGAGGGCGGGGGATTGGGCATCTACACGCCGGAAGAGGTGGGCCCGATGTCCTTCCAGGTGCCGAACGGCGTCGTCGACCTGCTCGCCAAGGACGAGGAGGACGCCGTGGAGGTGGCCAAGAAGTACCTGTCCTACTTCCAGGGCACTGTCGAGCACTGGGAGGCGCCCGACCAGCGCCGCCTGCGCCACATCGTCCCGGAGAACCGCCTGCGCCTCTACAACATGAAGGACATCATCGAGACCATCGCCGACGTGGGCTCGGTGCTCGAGATCCGCGAGAAGTTCGGCATCGGCGTCATCACCGCCTTCATCCGTGTCGAAGGCCGGCCCATGGGCGTGATCGCCAACAATCCGCATCACCTCGCCGGCGCCATCGACTCGGACGGCGCCGACAAGGGTGCGCGCTTCATCCAGCTCTGCGACGCCTTCGACATCCCGGTGCTGAGCCTGATGGACTGCCCGGGCATGATGGTCGGCCCCGATGTCGAACGCACCGCCCTGGTCCGCCACTGCGTGCGCATGTTCAACGCCGGCGCCAACCTCACCACACCGCTCTTCGGCGTCGTCGTGCGCAAGGCCTACGGCCTCGGCGTGCAGGCCATGTGCGGCGCGAGCGCCCTGGTCGGGTTCTTCACGGTGGCATGGCCGACGGCCGAGTTCGCCGGCATGAACATCGAAGGCTCGGTGAAGCTCGGCTACCGCAAGGAACTCGCGGCGATGGAGGACCCGGAGGAGCGCCGGCTGGAATACGAGCGCCGCGTGGCCGCCTCCTACGAAAGCGCCAAGGCGATCAACGCGGGCGTCGGCGGCGGCCTCGACGACGTCATCGACCCGGCCGACACGCGAAGCTGGATCGCGAGCAGCTTGAAGCGGCTGCCGCCAGCGACGCCTAGGGACGGGAAGAAGTACCCTTATATCGATACTTGGTAGCGGGAGTGGCATGGGGGTGCCCGCTCGACTGCTTTGGTGTCTTGCGGTTGCGCTGATCGGCTTGCTCGGCGTGGTGCTGGCGATTTGGCTGCGTGACGCCGCCAGCGTCTCGCCAACGACAACTGGCGACGGCGTCGACGGTGGGCCGTTCGCCGACGCCCCCACCGACCCCGAGGCTGCCGAGACTCGCAGCGGGCCATTGCCCCTCACGCGGGGCGCCGGGCTCGCATGGTCGAAGGCGGACTCGACTCAGGTCGCCGCGGAGTGGGTACCGTCGCACGGCGCGGAAGTGACGGGGGCGGTCTTCGTTGCGCTCGGCGAGGCGATGACGACCTGGCGGTCAGGGGATGCCGTCCAGATCGCGATTCCGCAACTTGGCGCGACCTATCCGGCGGTCATCGACCGCATCGACAGCGCGTTCGCCGGCAACCGCTCCTACATCGGCAAACTCGACGCGGACACGCGGGCTTTCTCGTTCGTGATCACCGTGGGGGCGCGGAACGTCTTCGGCTATGTCGGCACCCCCGACGGCACCTACGAACTGGTCGCCAACCGCCGTTTCGGTTGGCTGATGCCGACGGCGAACATGGACGAACACGTCGACTACAGCAAACGGGACTACCTCCTGCCCGGCGAGACGAAGCCAGGAGTAAGCCGGTGACGTACAGCGCCTGGCTACGGCGGACCCTCGGCCCCGCGCTGATCGTCACGGGCCTCGCCGTCGCAGTCCGGGCGTCCGCCAACGGCGACCGGCTCTACTTCGACTGCCCGTGCCGCCTCTCGGGCGACGGGACGACGTTGACCATGACGGTCGGTGCGCGCAGTTTCCGGACCACCGACAGCGGTGCCGTGCGCGTCTTGGTACGCGCCTTTGAGCGCGACGGAGGACCTACATCGAACATCGTTGCCGTGGCGATCGCCGAGTCGGTCGGGGCCCAGGCGCGGCTGCAGAGCGTGACCGTCGAAGCGGTGCTCGAGTCCGAAGCCGCCGATCGTCGGATGATGGAGCTGGCCTTGCAGGAACGCCTCGGCGAATCGTGGAGCTGGCAAGACAGCATACGGATGGACTCGCCCGTCGTCCTTTCGGAGGCGTTCGACATCGGCGAACTCGACTATCTCAAGGACACCGACGGCGACGGCGTAGGCGACATCAACGAGCGGGCCGAGCAGACGGATCCCGAAGACCCGCAGTCCACGCCGGGCGCATCGACCATCGATCTGCTGGCGCTCTACAGCCGAGGCTTCCCGGACCTGTTCGACGGCGATCCGACGACGCGGATCCAGCATGTCGTCGCCCAGGCCAACACCATCTTTGCCGACAGCGGAGTGGGGGTGGAACTGCGCCTCGTCGGCATGACGGAAGTCGAGATCGACGAGGCGGAGGAATTCGACCGCGTCGATGCCGGGGCGCTCGCCCGCGAAGTCGAACGGCACGGTTCCGACCTGACCGTGCTGTTCCGGCCGCGCGCGCCTAACGCCGGATCGTGCGGATGGGCGCACATCGGCGGACGTGGACAGCGGGGCCGACTCTCGCGGCAACATGCCTTGTCGCTCCATGCCACGGTCATGGCAAATTGCAGCGGTCGGACTCTCGCCCACGAGGTGGGTCACGTCCTGGGTCTCGGCCATTCCTATTGGCAGAACAGCGTCGGGACGTGGCGATGGTCGCGGGGCCATGGCGTCGACGACGATTTCGGGACGGTGATGACCTACGGTCCCAAGGGCGGCGGCTCGCGAATCAACGTCTTCTCGGATCCGGACTCGACCTGCCGCGGTGTTGCGGGGACCGACCTGCCGTGCGGCCTGGCCGGCGACGAAGTCGCGGGGGCGGATGCCGTCGCAAGCCTCGAGGCGGTGCGCTTCCAGGCGGCCTCCTTCCAGCATGGGTATCCGGATGCGGATGGCGACGGCTTCGTCGACCCGGTGGATGACCTGCCAAGGGACGGCACGGAGTGGCGTGACACGGACGGCGACGGCATCGGCGACAAGGCCGACACGGACGACGACGGCGACGGGGTGGCGGACACCGTCGACGCGTTCCCGCTCGATCCTGCGGAAACCGCGGACACGGACGGCGACGGTGTTGGCGACAACGCCGACGCGTTCCCTGAAGACGCCAGCGAGACGTCGGATGCGGACGGCGATGGTGTTGGCGACAACGCCGATGCGTTCCCCGACGATCCTGGCGAGACGACCGACACGGATGGCGATGGTGTGGGCGACAACGGCGATGCCTTCCCGGACGATCCCACCGAATGGGCCGATACCGACGGGGACGGCATCGGCGACAACGCCGACCCGGACGCGGACGGGGATGGCGTAGCCAACGCGACGGATCTTTTTCCGTTCGACGCGGCGAAGTCCGACATCGCGTCCTACGTCTTCTTGTCGGAAATCCCGGGGGACCGGGCCGGGGCCGCCATGCTGGCCGTAGCAGGCGGCTTCCTAATCGGCGCGCCCGGCCCCCCGTCCTGGATCAGAGGCTTGCCGGATCGCTCACCGGGCGCTGTGTACTTCGTTGCGAGTCGGGACCTGACGACTGTGGACGGCGCCGACGGTGCGGTGGACCGGGTCGTGAGCTTGGCCAACGTGCATACCGGCGCGTCCTCCTGGAAGTTCGTCGGCGAAAGCCCAGACGACCAAGCTGGCGGTTCCCTGGCATCGCTCGGGGACATTGACGGCGACGGACTGGTGGATTTCGTCATTGCGGCCGACAACAAGGGCACATATGCGGGTGCCGTGTATGTGGTGGCGAGCAAGGACATCGGGGCTGCCGACGCCGCCGACGGCACCCGGGACAGGGTGGTTTCACTCGCCCGTCTGGCCGAACAGTCTCGTTCCTGGGAAATCGGGGGAGCCCGGTGCTCGGACATCGGCACCAGCGTGGCCGTCGACAATCTTGTCGGAAGCGACCAGGTCGAGTTGATCATTGGCGCGCCGTCGCGGACCTGCTACATCCCAAGCGAGGGTCGGCGGGCAAGCGCCGTGTATATCCTGTCCGTGCAGGACCTTGGAAGAGCCGACCGGGCCGACGGCGTCAGGGATGGCGTGATCGACGTCGAGCACATCGCTGCGCAGCCGGCTTCCTACAAGCTGGTCGGTGGCGTTCGGGACGACACGGGCGCGATTGTTGCCGCTCTCGGTGACATCGACGGCGATGGGCGCGCACACATCGGAATCGCGGCGCCGAGACGTACCCTCGCGGACGGTACACCCGCTGGCGTGGTCTTCCTGGTGTCGGCTGCCGATCTCAGGCATGCCGACGATGCGGACGCGAGCCGCGACGGCGTGGTTCACATGGCGAACATAACGCCGCAGCGACGCTCGTGGCGAATTCTGGGCGGGCCGATAGCAAGGGGGCTTGGCGTGGAGCCCGCACCCGATGTCGACGGGGACGCCGCCGCCGAGGTCGTGCTGCGATGGACCCGCTACGGGGTTCGCACGGCCGTCATCGTAGCGGCGCGGGACTTGCCTGGGCTCGACGCCTTGGATGGGAAGGCGGACAGCACGGTGGACTTGGATTCGCTGCCGCGCGCTACGGACGCTCACGCCGGGCCGTTGTTGACGGGCTTTTGGACCTTGCGCTGGTTCAGTTGGACCGCCTTCGTGGGCGACGCGGACGGCGACGGGGAGACCGATCTCCTGGCCAACTACACCGGCTCCCCCGATGTCCATCTGGTGGCCATCGGCACGTATGCGGCGGGTGAGGCGACGCCAGGCGAACTCAGGCCCTCTGCCCTCCGACGCGACGGCCGAACTTGGCGCCTCGCGGCTCCGGACCGCTGGTCCACACCCTCGGGTCTCGCCAGCGCGGGCGACGTCGACGAGGATGGTTTGAACGACATTCTCGTAGGCGCCACACCGTCCTACGGCGCGTCGATTGCAGGAGAGGTGCCGGCTTGCGTCGCGCCCGACCGGCATTGTGCCGTCTACCTGATCATGGGTGCCGATCTTGCCGCGCTCGACGCGGTCGACGGCAGCCGCGACGGCGACCTCGTCCTCGGCAACGTCGCCGGAGACACCGACGGCGACGGTCTCGGCAATACGCGCGACGGCGATGACGACGACGACGGCGTGCCCGATCATGACGACGCCTTCCAGCTTGATCCGACCGAGTGGGCGGACAGCGATTCCGACGGCTACGGCGACAACGCGGACGCCTTTCCGGACGATCCCAGGGAAGCGTTCGACACCGACGGCGACGGGGTCGGCAACAACGCCGATGACGACGACGACGGCGATGGCATTCCGGATCGCGACGACGAACATCCACTGGATACGGACAACGACGGCGTCGACAATCGGGACGACGACGACGACGACAACGACGGCGTGGCCGACGCCGAGGACGACCTGCCGCTGGACCCCGACGAGTCGGTGGACACCGACGGCGACGGGATCGGCAACAACGCGGACGATGACGACGACAACGACGGTGTCGCGGACGCCGAGGACGACCTGCCTCTGGACCCCACCGAGTCCGTGGACAGTGACGGCGACGGCACCGGCGACAACGCCGATGCCTTCCCGAACGACCCTGACGAGCAAGGTGATGCCGACGGAGACGGCACGGGCGACAATGCCGACCCGGACGACGACAACGACGGCGTTCCGGATACGGAGGACGCGTTTCCATTGGACGCCACCGCCTCTGCGGACACCGACGGCGACGGCGTTGCCGACAGCCGCGACGCCTTCCCGGAGGACGCGACGGAGTCGGTGGACACCGACGGTGACGGCGTTGGCGACAACGCCGACACGGACGACGACAACGACGGCATCGCTGATGCCGAAGACCTCTTCCCCAAGGATCCGGACCGCTGGAGTCTGACTTCGCTCAAGTTCGTTCCGGAGTCAGAGACTGACAGGCTTGGCGCCAGCCTGGCCTACGTCGCCGACATCGATGGCGACGATCGGCCCGAGTTGCTGCTTGGCGCTGCGGACCACGGCACCGATGGCGCTGTATATCTCATCTCGTCCCGCGATTGGGCGAATGCCGACGCCGCAGACGGCGTCCGCGACGGCGAGATTGGCCTCGAGCACGTTGCGCCGCAGCCCTATTCGTGGAAGCTCAAGGGCGAGGCGGGCCTTTCGGCCGGGGTGGGGATGTCCTACGCGGGCGACCTGAACGGCGACAATGTGCCGGAGTTCACGGTCGGCGCCTCGGCGCTCTTCGGCGCGGCGTACGTCGTCTCGCCACCCGACCTTGCCGAGGCCGATGCCGCCGACGGCGAGGCCGACGGAGTCGCCACGCTCGACACGGTGGCGACGGGCGCGGGATCCTGGCGGCTCCGTGGGAACTGGCGCGGCGGGATCGGCAGCGGCATCGCCGCTGTACCGGTCGGCGACGGCGTAGCCGGACGTGTCCTTATCGGTCAGCCGGGCGCGCGCGCCGGTGACAGCGCTGGCACGGCGCACCTCATTGAGGGCCCGCAACTCGCTGTCCTCGACGGTGTCGACGGTGCGGTGGATGGAAGACTGGCGCTCTGGAACCACGCAGGGCCGTGGCTCTTCACGGGCGAGAACGCTCTCGACCAGGCCGGCTTCCGCCTTGCGGCGGCGGATTTCGACGGCGACGGCACGGCGGACATGGTGATCGGGGCACCGAGACTGGACGCCGTCGCGCTGGACGACGGCGCCGTGTACGTTGTCGGAAGCCGGGACTTCGACAGCTACCAGTCCTTCGAGTTGGCGGGTGTCGCCGGCGCCCCCAACTCGTTCAAGATCGTCGGCGAAGCTGCGGGCGACCGCCTCGGTACCGGTGTCGCGGCCGGCGATGTGGACGGCGACGGCCACGCCGATCTGATCCTGGGTACGGCGTCCGGTCTCGAGTCGCGGGCGATGGTCACTGTTTTATCGGGCACGCGGGCGAGCCTAGTGCAAATGGACGCCGCCGACGGGAGCGAGGACGGCTTGATTGAGCTCGCCGACCTTGGGCAGCAGGCTGGACGTTGGCGCATGACGTATCCGCAATGGTGGTCGCCGGGCGTTCGACCCCGCGGCAGCGTCGTTGTCGTTGACGCCGATGGCGATGACGCGGCGGACCTGCTCGTGCCGCTCCAGGGAACCTCCGGGCCGGCCTTCTACTTGCTGCCTGCTGTTGCGGTCGCGGCCAACGGAGGTGGCGGTAACACGGCGATGGAGACGGTCGCGGAATCCGGCTATGCCTTCCGCGTGGACGTGGACGCGCCGTGGCAGTTGACGGCTGCTCGCGCAGGTGACGTCGACGGCGATGGTCGAGAGGACTTCCTCCTCGGTGCTGCCTCGAGCGAGAGCAGCGCGGCCTACCTCGTGGTTGCGGCCGACCTCGAGGCACTCGATGCGTTGGACCGCGCGGACGGCGAAATCGACCTGTCGAAGGTGGTGGGCACGCGGTAGAGCGTGTTCGGAGCGGTGCTGTCCGCGCCAGGCCGCAACGAGACCTTCGTACAGACGTGTACTAACCTCATTGTTTTTAAAGAATTTTCTTTGCACTGAGGCTTGGTTCTTTGCTTCGCGAGCGCTATCCTCGTCGTCCCCTGGCTGTGATCCGTGCGGTGCCGAATGGCCGCATCCCTGCGCGAACGCTCCGATCCGTCGGCGCAACGTCGCTGAGCGGCTGCGATCCCGTGCCGATGTCCGACGACGAGATCGGCTGCTACGAGGGCCGCTACGAGTACTGGGATGCCGACAGCGAGCTTGCGTGGATGGTGCGCGACGTCAGTCCCAGGCACGAGGAGCCGAGCAGCCGCCTCGTGGGCACTGGGCCGGAAGACGATCCGTTCCTGGGCGCCGAACGGCTTGCGGCGCGCCGCGCGGGCGTGCTCGAGGAGCGGCTGTCCACGCTCGAAGGGTTGCTCGCGGCGCGGAACATCCCGGTCGCCGGGCGGCTGGACACCGAGACCGATCGGATCGCATCGATGCCGCGCGACGCCCTGCTGAAGGCTGCGCTGGAGAGCACCGACTGGGACGACTTCCTGCGCCGTGTGCGGTCTTAAGCCCTGATGGGCAGAATCGTTGCACAGACCACGGTCACGAACCTGTTCGACGAGAGTAGGTCGATCCAGTGCGGCATGCTCGTCGATACCGGCGCGGGTGCGCTCATCCTGCCCGCGTCCTGGAAGGCGCGTCTCGGGGAGTTCCTAAGGTCCGAACCCGTGGAGTTGCAGTTGGCCAACCAGGAGGTCGTTCGTGGTGAGGCCTGTTGGCCCGTTGCGATCAAGATCGATGGCTTTCGAACCATCGCCAACGAGGTGGTCTTCCTGGACTGTCTGCACGACGAGGATGACTTCGAGCCGCTGCTTGGCTACGTCATCCTTGAACAGGCTCAAGCGGCAGTGGACATGCTCGGCCATTGCCTCGTGCCGGTCAGGTACATCGACATGAAGCAGGCTTGGACCCGTGTCAGGGACCCAACGAGCGGCGTAGTGTCTGGATGTCCTTGACCAGCGCGTCGTCCGCGTCGGGGAAAGCGGGGTCCATCGCCGCCAATGCCTCGACGATGATGGTCGCGATGATGACGCGTGCCGCCGGCTTGCTGTCCGCCGGGATGACGTGCCAGGGTGCGGTCGCGGTGCTCGTCGCCTGGAACGCGGCTTCGTAGGCGCGCCGATAGCCGTCCCAGTGCTGCCGCGCCTCAAGGTCGGACGGGTCGAACTTCCAGTGCTTCTTCGGATTGCGCAGACGGTCGGTCAGCCGCCGTTTCTGCTCCTCCGGGGACACGTTGAGGAAGAACTTGAGCACCGACGTCCCGTTGCGCACCAGGTGATCCTCGAACGCCACGATGTCGGCGAGGCGTTCGTCCCAGAACGCCTCGTCCACCGGTCGGGGCGGAAGCTTGCGCGCCCGCAGGTACTCCGGGTGCACGCGCAAGGTGACCACTTCCTCGTAGTGCGAGCGGTTGAAGATGCCGATCCGGCCGCGCTCGGGAAGGGTCAGCCAATGCCTATGCAGCCAACTGAACTCGATCTCCTGCGAGGACGGTCGATTGAAGTTGGTGACCCGGAATCCCTGCGGATTGACGCCGGACGTGACCCGCTTGATCGCACTGTCCTTGCCCGAGGCGTCCATGCCCTGGAACACCAGCAGGACGGCGCGTCGATCCTCGGCATAGAGCAACTCCTGCCAGGTGCTGAAGCGCCGCACCCGTTCCCTGAGCGCCTTGCGGAGCTTGTGCTTGCCGAGGTCCGCGAACGCTGGCAGCGTCGACACACTCGTCAGGTCGACGGTCGCGCCGGGTTCGACGCGGTAGTCCGTGGTGTGGATGACCGGGGTCATGGATCAGTTCCGGTAGTGTCGGTGGATCATCGTCACGTCGTCCCCGGGTGGCGGCGTGTTGCGCTGCCAATGCCCCGGATCGCCGCGGCAGACGACGGCATTGCGCAGCACGGCCCGCTTCAGGGTGCCAGGCTTGAGGCCGCGGCGCTTCAGGGCACTCGGGTGCTCGACGGCGCCACAGCTCGACGGGATGTAGCGCAACGCCAGGCCGCACCGGCGGCGCGCGGAGGTGTTGGCATCGGAGCCGTGCAACAGCGTGCTGGTGTGGATGGACACCTGGCCGGCGCGGAGGGTGTTGCGCACGGGCGTGCCGAAACGCCCGATGTCCTTGACCTCCTGGTAGAGCACCGTGTCCCCGCGCGCCGGTTCCCACGCAATCGCGCCGAGCCGGTGGCTTCCCGGCACGAACTGCATGGGCGCGTTGCCCTCGTCCACGTCGTCGATTGCGAGCCACACGGTCACGGTCTTCGTGGGGCGCACCGGCCAATAGGTCGCATCCTGGTGCCAGGGGACGCGTTTCGGATCCCCGGGCAGCTTGCAGAAATAGTGGCTCGACCAGCACACGAAATCCGGACCGAGCAGGTCTTCGACGTAGTCGAGGATCACCGGATGCCGGGCCATCTCCCAGATGCCGCGGCAGCGGTTGTGGTAGCCGTCCAGCGTGTAGGCGTTGCGCCCGTCCTTCAGCGCGCGAACGCGGGCAAGGAGCGATTCGAAGTAATCCCGGGCCGCGTCGACCTCGGACTCGGTCAGGGCGTCGAGGGCGCGAACGAAGCCGTGCTCGTTGAAGCGCTCGACTTCTGTCTCGGCGAGCGTCTTCGCCTGCGTCGGCGGGGAAGGGTAGAAAGCGATCGCCTCGTCCATGCCGGGGCCTTAAGCGTCAGGCGATCTGCTTGCGCAGCGCGCGGCGCGGCCCGGCGAGGCCGGTGGCGCGATCGAACCAGGCGTCGGCCTCGCTGGTGTTGTAGGCGCGCAAGGTGGTCTTGATGCGCGCCAGCGCCCCTTCGGGGTAGGCGGCCAACCCGGCGGCCAGCTCGCGCGCGGCATCGACGACGGCATCGTCGGCCACGGCTTCGTACGCCACCCCCAGGTCGGCGAGTTCCCGGCCCGGGAAACGGCGTCCGGTGATCGTCAACTTGGCGGCGACGTTCTCGCTGTGGCGCAAGCGCAGCCAGGCCATGTTGTAGGGTGCCGCCATGCCCATCTTGACCTCGCCGACCTGCAGGAACGCCGTCTCGCCGGCGACGAGGAGGTCGGCCGCCAGCGCCAGGGCGGCGCCGCCGTTGATCGCATAGCGTTCCAGGGCGGCGACGATCGGCTTCGGGCACTCGAAGATCGCCTTGTGGGCCGCGCGCCAGATCGCGTTGAAGCGCGGTAGCCACTCGGGCGGCGGGTCGGCATTGAAGCCCTTGAGGTCGAGGCCCGAACAGAAGGCGCCCTCGGCGCCCCGGAGCAGCACCGCCTGCACGCCGTCATCATCCGCCACGGCCCGAAAGGCGTCCGCCAAGCGCTCGCCCAGCGGGCCGTTGATGGCGTTCCGGCGCGCCGGGCGGTTCAGCACGATCTCCGTCCACCCGTCGTGGTCGATGCGCTCGACTTCGGCCATGCCTCCCCCCGGACATGCTTCGCAGCAAAGCATACTGGATCAGCGCAGCCGCAGAATGGCCACCCGTGCCGGGTCGCCCGCGATCAGGGCGAGCCGCGCGTACAAGGTCAGCGCGGCGACGGCCAGGCCCGCGACGAGCCCCCACCAGAGGCCGTGCACGCCGATCGCGTCGATTCCCGGGGCGCCGAAGCACAGCGAGGCGCCGAGCGGAAGGCCGACCACCCAGTAGGCGATGAGGGCGATGACCATGGGCGCGCGCGTGTCCTTGTAGCCGCGCAGCGCGCCCATCAGGGTCGCCTGGCTGCAGTCGAACACCTGGAACAGGGCGCCGAGCAGGAGCAGTCCGGCGGCAAGTTCGAGGACATCGCGCTCGGTGGTGTACAGGGCGACGATGTCGTGGCGCAGCGTCAGCAGCAGGATGGCGAAGGTCGTCCCCCACACCATCGTCGTGCCCACCGCCACCCAGGCCGCTCGGCGGGCCCCCGGCAGATTCTCGGCACCGACGTTGTAGCCGACGCGGATGGTCGCTGCCATGCCGAGCGCCAACGGCACCATGAAGGTGACGCCGACCACGTTGAAGGCGACCTGGTGGGCGGCGACGGTCTCCACGCCCAAGCGCCCGATCAGGAGCGTCGCCGCGGAGAAGCAGGCGACCTCCACGAACAGCGCGAGCCCGATCGGCGCCCCGAGCTTGAGGATGCGCGCGATGGCCGTCGGATCGGGCCAGGAGAAGGCGGAGAAGACGCCGGACGCCCGCACCCGCGACACCGACACGGTTACCACCATCGCGACGAGCGAGTAGGTCATCACGATCGCGGTCGCCCAGCCGCAGCCGACGCCGCCCATCGCGGGGATGCCGAGCCGGGGCTCGCCGTAGATGAAAAGCCAGTTGAGCGGCACCTTGAGGGCCAGCATGCTGAGCCCGATGAACATGGCCGGTCGCGTCCATGACATGCCTTCGCATAGGCAGCGCAGCGACATGTAGGCGAGCATCGCAGGCAGGCCGAGGCTCGCCGCTCGCAGGTATTCCACGGCCACCGGAATGGCCCGCTCGTCGACGCCGACGAACCGGTACGCGGGCTCGGCGTTGCGCAGCAGGATGGCCAGCACCACGCCGCCGGAGATCGCGATCCACAGCGCCTGGCGGACGACGGCGCCCGCCGAACGAATCTGCCCTGCGCCGTGCAGTTGCGACACGGACGGCGTCACCGCCATGACGATGCCGGAGAACAACAGCATGAGCGGCCAGTAGAGGTTGCCGCCGAGGGTGATGCCGGCGAGGTCGGTGGCACTGACCCGGCCCGCCATGATGGCGTCGGCCACGCCCATGCCCATCTGCGCAAGCTGCGAGATGATGATCGGCACGGCGAGCGCGCCGAGCGTGCGGAACTCCACGAGCGCAGGGACGCGCCAAACCGCGCGCGTGCGATTGAGCCGACGGGACACGAGGGAACCATGCCGTGCGAGAGGCGGCGCATGGTACAACGGCCGGCGTCCGATGGCGTCGCGGTCCGTGTCGGGTTAGGGTCGCGCACATGAACATCGATCTTGAGCAGGCGATCGCCAGCGACATCCGCGGCTGGGACGCGATCGACGACCACCGAACCGGCACCGTGGGCGATCGGCAGACCGCGCAGTGGCTTGCCGACAACTTCCGCGCGGCCGGACTCGAGCCGCGCCAGGACGCCTTCGCATTGCGCCGCTGGGTGCTACGCGACTGCGCGGTCGCTGTGGACGGTCGCAGGGCGCCGGGGATCCCGTTGTTCGACGGCGGCACCACGGCGGCTGCCGGCCTCACCGCGCCGCTGGCTCGTTTGCCCGGTGAAGGCAAGGGGATCGGCCTCGCCAGCGTGGGTGGTGCGGCGGGCGCATCCGCGAACCGGGCCCTCGCCGCAGCGCGCCGAAGCAACGGCCGTCCGGCGCTGGTCGCCGTTACCAAGGGACATCCCGACGTGCCCGGCCTGGCTTTGCAGAACGCCGACCGTTTCAACGCGCCGTTCGGACCTCCGGTTGTCCAGGTGGCCTCCGAACACGAGGCATGGCTTGGGGAAGCCGCGGCGGCGGGAGAGACGGCCACCGTGACCGCCCATGTCGACTTCGAGGCGGCCCAAGGCTGGAACGTACGCGCCCGCGTAGCAGGCCGCGATCCGGCGCTGGCACCGCTGGTGGTGATGACGCCGAAGAGCGCCTGGTGGGTCTGCACGGCCGAGCGCGGCGGCGGCATTGCGCTGCTGCTCGCCGTGGCACGTCGCTTCGCCGCCGAGCCGCCACAGCGGGATGTGCTGTTCGTCGCGACCAGCGGCCACGAGCTGGGCCACCTGGGCCTCGACAGCTTCCTCGGCGACAACCCCGGTCTCGGCGCCGGCGCGCATGCGTGGATCCACCTGGGCGCCAATTTCGCGACGCGGGGGGGCGGTACGCGTCTGCAGGCGTCCGAGAAGGCGTTGCTCGCGCTGGCGCGTGGGGCTATGGACGATGCGGAATGCCCGCCCGACCAGGTCACGCCACTCGGAGAGCGCCCCGGTGGCGAGGCGCGCAACATCCACGACCTCGGCGGCCGGTACATCTCCTACCTCGGCACCAACCCGTGGTTCCACCATCCGGACGACCGCTGGCCGACCACGGTGGACGTCCAAAAGACGGCGCGGCTGGCGACGGCGATGTTGTCGATCGCGGATCGGCTCCCGGCGCCTTAGCCCTTGTACGACATCGCCCACGAGGACGCCGGACTCGTCGTCCTCGACAAGGCCAGCGGCGTCTCCGTCCTCGCCGACCGAACCGGCGCGCCGTGTCTCTGGGACGCACTGAAGGCGCGCTATCCGCACCCGCGGCTGGTGCACCGCATCGACAAGGGCACGAGCGGCCTCCTGCTCGTCGCGTTGACACGCAATCGCCAACGGACGCTGGCGCGCGCATTCAATCAGCACGCTATCGGCAAGCACTACCTGGCCGTCGTCGCCGGGCACATTTCCGCCGGTGCGACGCTGCGCATCGCGTTGCCCCTAAAGCCCGGCCGCAAGAGCCGGTACCGGGTCGCTGGCCTGCGCGAGGAGATCCGCCCGTCGCGGCGGGGCTGGTCGCTGCCGCCCGAAGAGCGGCGAGGCGGGCTTGAGTCGGTGACCCGGATCCGCGTGGTCGCGACGTCGGCGCACCGTTCGCTGCTCGCCGTCCAGCCGCTCACCGGTCGCGCACACCAGATTCGCGTCCACCTCGCCTGGATCGGCCACGCCATCGCCGGGGACCACCTCTACGGTGCGCCGGCGTCGCGCGAGCAGGCGGCACCCCGGCTCGCCCTGCACGCCCACCGGCTGGTCGTGCCGGGCATAGGAACGTTCAAAGCCGCCCCCGACCCGTCGTTTGCAGCGTTGCTCTAGCTGCGGTGCGCCGACGTCCCCGTCCGCATCTGGCGTCGTCAGGTCTGCGGGCCGGGAGGCCCGCGCACCAAGGCCGTTCCTGTTTCACGTTGGGGACACACACTGCGACCGTGGTAGGGGACGCACTATGGCTGTGGTACGGTCCTGCGCCACACCAAGCTAAAGGGCTGCAATCGTGAGGAAATCCTGTCTGGGGTGGGCGGTGACTGTTGTGCTTGCCATTGTCGTCGTGCCGGCGAGCCATGCCGCATTGGCGAAGATCACGGCGAAAGCGCAACGGACGCTGGCGACCGATGGGGGCCGTTTCGGTGGTTGCATGGTCCAGTTGAACCGCAACATCGCTGTCCTTGCAGCGAATCTGCCGGAGCCTGTCGTGCTGAACTGTCCTGGATCCTGGGTTACGTTCAGTTGCAGCGGCGTCCACACGACCAAGGAGGCCGGGGCACGCATGTTCGAGTCCGCGAAGATGGGTTTCGAACAGGAGAAAACACTGATCCTCGAAGTGACCGACGAGAAGAAACACCACGGCCACTGTTATGTCCGCCGCATAGATGTGAAGAAAAACTGACCGCACGGCTGTCGTCGTGGTGCCCATGAGGCGGCGCAGGATTGCTTGGTTTTGCGGCATCGCGGCGCTGTCTGCCGTCGCCTGGCTCTGGTTCGAGACGACATCGCCTGCTGGTCCACGGCCGAAGGACACCGTCCCGGTCGCCGCGACCGCACCGTCCGACGCCGTTGCGGGGCCGGAAACCGCCACGGATCTCGTGCGTTTGATCCGGCCCGCTCCCGCGACGCGTGGCGAGATCGGCGCGGTCCAACTTGGCCGCGATGCCGAAACCTATGTCGACCCCGATGCGCCGACGGCCTGGAGTCCCGGTCACCCGCCCGTGCATGTTGGCGACTACGTGGACCCGGAGGGTCCGGAACTCACCCCCGAGGAGGGTAGGACAGTGCATGTCGGCGAGTGGCTGGATCCCGACGGCGAGCCGAACGATGGCCCGTGACCGCGTGAAGGCATGGGCGCCCCCGGGGGCTTTGCACCGGGCGGTCTGTGCCCTTGCACTCGTGGTGGCGGCTGGAGTGCGCGCAGCAACGCTGTCGATCGAGGCGGGCGTTGAACAGATCGCGGCCATCGAAGACAACCGCCAGGGCGGATGCGCCGCCAAGCTTGAGACGTCCCTCGGTGCCGCAGGCTTGGACTGTCCTGGAGACTGGGTGACCTTCGATTGCGCCGCCCCGACGGCCCATGGCGGTGGCGACCGCATGTACGGACTGCTGCGGGCCGCTGTCGCAGATGGGAAGTCCGTCGCTCTCACGGTCACGGACGAGGCGAAGACCGGCGGCTACTGCCGGGCAGGCCGGGTCACTGTGCAGGACTCGCCGTTCGTCGACGTGGACAGCGACGGTGACGGGGTGGATGACTTGGACGACGACGTGCCGCTCGACGCCTTCGAAGTCACCGACAGCGACGACGACGGCATTGGCGACATCACCGACGAGGACGACGACAACGACGGTGTTCCCGATGTTGACGACGCGCTGCCGACGAACCCCGACGAATGGCAGGACACGGACGGCGACGGGATCGGCAACGTCGCCGACCTCGACGACGACGGAGACGGCGTCCTCGACACGGAGGATCTGTTCCCCGTCGGCACTGTTGCCTTTGACCTGCACCACGGCAGCGACAATCCGATCGGGATCGTGGCAGCAGACGGGAACCTGTACATGGTGGATCGGCGGGACGAGCGGGTCTATGCCTTCACGCAGAACGGCGTTCGATATCCCTCGCGTGACTTCGACCTGGTGCCGGATAGACGGGAAATCCGGGACATCGCGTACGCCTCGGGCCACTTCTACCTCTTGTACGAGCGTCTGTTCCTGGTCCATGCGTACACCCCGACCGGGGACCGCGCATACGAACGGGACTTCTCGCTTGACGCTGCCAACACGTACCCGTTGGCGCTCGACTACCACGACGGGCTGTTCCGAGTCGTCCAGTACGACGCTACGCGCAGCAGCGTGCTGGCCTACACGGAACTTGGCGAGCGCGTACCGGTGCGCGATTTCGATCTAGATGCCGCGTCAAAGCAGCCCGGCAGCATCACGCACCGCGCCGGCGCGGTCTACGTGCTAGACCTCGCGGACGCGAAGGCCTATGCGTACACGCAGACGGGGGAACGACGCACGACGTTCGACTTCGACATCGAGGGAGGGTACGCCGCCGGCTTCACGTACGCCGCAGGCCGGTTCCGCATCGCGTACCTGAACAGGGCCGTGGCGATCGCCCACCTGGCCGACGGCCGGCGAGCCCCGGCGGACGACTTTGACGCGAGCCCGGGCACGAACGACGCGCCGGCCGGGGTCGCGTACTTCGAAGGCAAGTTCTACGTCATCGACAAAGACGAGAGGAAGGTCTTCGTCTACTCGACTTCCGGCGAACACCTCGCCGACCGGGATTTCGCGCTCAGTTCGCCCGATATCCCGTACTACGCGACGTTTGTCGGCGACACGTTACTGGTCGGTGCGGGACCCGGGCGGATTCACGCATACCACCACACGGGCGGGCGTATTCCTTCCAGGGACTTGGGGACTCGCGCGGGATACCGCGCGGTCGGAATCGAGCACGCGAATGGCCGAGTCTACGTTGGCGATGCCGACTTGCGCCGACTGGCGGCCTACACCGCTGATGGCGAAAGGACGGAACGCGACGATGTCAGGGTACTCGCCGGTCCGCAGGGACCGCGTGGCATCGGCTATGGGCACGGCCGGTTCTACACCGGCGACTGGACAGACGAGCCCCGGATATTCGCTTACGACGCGCTCGGGCGGCACCTTCCCGACTACGACTTCGATCTCGGAGCACCGTTCCGCGGTCGCGAAGGAGCCCACGGGCCGGCTGGCATGGTCTTCGCCGATGGCGCCCTCTACGTCCTCGACTGGCGGAGCGATCGGATTCTGCCTTACGCGGTCGACTAGACGCCCGGGGACGTCGAGCGAATCTCGGCAACCTGGTCGCGGTCAGCGCGACGGTGGCCTTGGGGATGGCCGCGTGTTGGCGTCCGCGCGACGCGCGTCGAGCCACGGTGCACGCTTGCGGTCGCGCGTGCCTCCTTAGTCGTCGACGGTGTCGCGCACGCTCCTACGAACCAATTCGATTGCGCGCGGTCCGACGCTGGCCCCGAGCGCGAACCCGGCGACGGCCAGGCTCGGCCGCCGGGTCACCGCGAAGGCCAGCGCGCCGAGTCCCAAGCCCGCGGCCCACGCTTCGAGTTGCCGGCTTGACGCCTCGCCCGTCCGTGCGCGCGTGACGGTGTGCTCGCAGTTGTTGGTGAGGAGGTTGTAGCGCCGCGGGTTCTCCGTGCGCGCTGCCCTGACGGTGCGCCGTCGTTCGTCCGTGCGCAGCCGCTTCACGTACATCCGGTGACCGGCGCGGAAACTCTCCTCCGTGCTGACGTGTTCGCCGTCCAGCGGCGTGTTGTGGAACACCCGACCGTTGCCGAGCGCGATGCCCTTGTGCAGGACCAACCCCTTGCGCCGCAGGAGAATGTCGCCGGGTAAATGACGTGTAACCATGGCCAGACCCTAGCAGTTTTCGTTCCACCAGGGCAAAACATCAGCGAATCAATACATTAGGGGTCGGCCAACACTGCCGGGCCGGTCGGACTCGCCACCTCACTCGGCGTGAAGCACCATGTAGTCAACGGCCTGTTCGAGTGCCTGGTCCGTACACGCGGGGCATGCGCCGCGCGGCGGCATGCCGGGCATCATGCCGCGCTTCACGTTGGCGTAGAGCGTCTCGCGCCCTTGGGCGAGTCGGGGTGCCCAGGCCTCGGGGTCGTTGAGGGCCGGCGCGCCGGCGATGCCAGCTTCGTGGCAGGCGTAGCAGTAGCGTTCGTAGACCGCCTGGCCTGGATGAGGCGGTTGGTCCGGGTCGCCGCTGCAGCCGGAGCCGGCGAGCAACGCCAGGGCGACGGCGAACACCGCCGACCGTGCTTTCTCGTCCATTTCTATGCCCTGATCTTGAAGTCGTCGGCGTCGCGCCATGCCGGGAACCGTTGGCGATAGGTGTCGAGTTCGTCCAACTCGAGCGACACCGTGACCACGGTTTCGCGGTCGAAGACCTCGGCCAGCGCCTCGCCTTCGGGCCCGTAGGCGCCCGAGCCGCCCCGGTAGTCGACACCGTTGCCGTCCCGGCCGATCCGATTGACGCCGATCGTGTAGCACAGGTTCTCGACGGCCCTTGCGCGCAGCAGCGTGTTCCACGCGGTTTGCCGCGCGGCGGGCCAGTTGGCGACGCACAGCAACGCGTCGTAGTCGCCCCGCGAGCGCAGCCAGACCGGGAACCGCAGGTCGTAGCACACGGAGAGGCGAATCCGCCAGTCGCCAAGCTGGACATTCACGCGCGATTCGCCCGCCGCATAGTGTTCATGCTCGCCGGCCATGCGGAACAGGTGCCGCTTGTCGTAGACGGTCTCCCGACCGTCGGCTGGCATCCAGACAAGGCGGTTGTAGCAGTAGCCGCCGTCCTTGACGACGACGCTGCCGGCAACTGTCGCACCTCGCTTGGCGGCGAGTTCACGCAGCCAGGCCACCGTTTCTCCGTCCATGGACTCGGCCACTTCCGCGGAGGCCATCGTGAACCCCGTGCTCAGCATCTCCGGGAGAACGATGAGGTCGACAGCCGGATCGATATCGGCCGTCAGGCGGTCGAACAGCACCCGGTTGGCAGCCGGATCGTGCCAATGGAGGGCGGTTTGGACGAGGGCGACGCTCAGAGTTCGCATAGCGTCTCGGCGGCGCGCTCTAGGGTGGCGTCGTCCTTCGCGAAGCAGAAACGCAGGTAGGTCTGCGTCGGCGGCTCCTCGTAGAAGACCGAGATCGGGATGGAGGCGACCTTCTTCTCCACAGTCCACCGCCGGGCGAGTTCGGCGTCGGGTTCGTTGGAGATCTGCCCGTAGTCGACAAGCTGGAAGAAGGTCCCCGCCGACGGGGTCAGGCGGAACCGGGACTCGGCGAGCAGGCCGCAGAACAGGTCGCGCTTCGCCTGGTAGAACGCACCGAGGTTCTCGTGGTGCTCGGGGCAGCTCTTGAGGAAATCCGCGATTCCGTACTGCAAGGGCGTGGCGGTGGTGAAGGTGACGAACTGATGCACGCGACGGAACTCCGCGCTAAGACCCGCGGGGGCCACGCAATAGGCCACTTTCCACCCCGTCGTGTGGTAGGTCTTGCCGAACGAAGAGACCACGAAGCTGCGCGCGAACAGGTCCGGGTAGCGGCAAAGGCTCACGTGCGCCCGCCCGTCGAAGAGAATGTGCTCGTAGACCTCGTCGCCCACCACGTAGATGTCGCCGCGGGCCAGCACCGAGCGGAGTCCGGCGATGTCGTCTTGGTTCCAGACGGCGCCGGTGGGGTTGTGGGGCGTGTTGACGATGACGAGGCGCGTCTTCGGCCCGATGGCGTCGTGCACGCGGTCCCAGTCGACGTGGAAGTCGGGCGCGTACAGCGGGAGGTGGCGGCAGACGCCGCCGGCGAGAGTCACCGCCGGTTCGTACGAGTCGTAGCAGGGGTCGAAGACGATCACCTCGTCACCGGCGTGGACGACGGCGTTGATGGCGCAGAAGAGCGCCTCGGTGGCGCCGGAGGTCACGGTCACCTCGCTCTCCGGATCCACGCTGATGCCGTAGAGGTTCGCCACCTTGCCGGCAATGGCCTGCCGTAACGGCTCGATGCCGGACATCGGCGGGTACTGGTTGTAGCCGCGGTTTAGGTAGTAGCTCACCCGTTCGAGAAGCTCAGCCGGCCCGTCGAAGTCGGGATAGCCCTGCGACAGGTTGATCGCGCCCTCGTCGGCCGCGAGCTTCGACATGACCGTGAAGATCGTCGTGCCGACGTTCGGCAGCTTGCTCTCGAGCGGCACTGGCACGGTCCGAAGGCGATTCACGAACGCGCGATTCTGCCACAGCGGTGGTGCGGGGACGTCCTCGTCCGCACTCCCCGTACCCGATGCACTGTGGTTCCCGGGGCACCCCCCGCGGCCAAGCGTCCGGATTCGCCGACCGCATCCCGGCGAGGGCACGGTGCCCAATGCGGGCCAGGAGGCCCGCGTACCGCCTCGCTGACGCATCGTTGCCCTCCGGTGCCGAGCTTGCTACGTTGCGTTGGCCAGTAGTTTGGTCGCTGTAGCGCTAAGGTCGGCACTTCCAGGCAAAATCGGAAGTCGGCGAACCTTGGTCCCATTGAACGAACGGGAGGAGGCCAATGACGACTACGATTCGGCGAGCTGGCAGGTGCGTGGTCGCCCTAGCCTTGGTCGCGACGCCGATGCCTCTGACACAGGCGACGACGGTAAGCTTCGAAGCACGCATCACCCGCACGCTGTCGGCTGCGGAAGGTTTTGGCGGCTGCATGGCTGCGCTGGACGTGTCGCCGTCCGACAGCGGCCTTGACTGCCCAGTCGGCGGCAAATGGGTGACGTTCAGTTGCACCGGCGACCATACCAGCAAGCTGGACGCCTTGCGCAGTTTCGACTCCGCCCAACTGGCCTTCGTGACGGGGCGCCGCGTACGGGTCTGGGTGGACGACACCCGCAAGCACAACGGGCACTGTTTCGTCTCGCGGATAGACGTACTGAGTTCGTGACGGTCGATTGCACTGGCTGACGGGCAATGAAAGCGCCCCGACCGGCGGCGGTACCCGTTTGCCGGCGTGGAGCTGTACGGTCGCGAGCGACTAGGCAGGCTGTTCGTCTCGAGTAGCAGAATCGCCCGCTTCCCCGCCTTCGAGCTCGTCCTGTCCGCGGTCGTGAACTAGCTGGCAACTCCCTCGCCGAGGACAATGGCTACGGGAGCGACCGCAACCTTCGCATGGTCGCGGATGTCTCGCGGCCGCACTGCGCCGAGTCTCCCCTCCTGACGGGCCTGCGGCCGGCGGTCTCGGGGCCGGAACTCCCGCACCTCGCTTTGCGCCACCCCAATAGCACCGTGCGGGGAGGCGAGGGGACGCAGTCAGCTTCCGTTCAGAACGCTGGGACTACGGTGGCGCCGCCAAAAACCCATTGGAGACAGACCATGCGACATTTCAGCAGCATCGCCCTGGTCCTCGCCCTCGCGGCCCCGGCCCAGGCACAACGTCCCGACTTCACCTACAACGCTTTCTCGGCAAGCTTCACGCGCACCGACCTCGACCATGTCACCGACGACGCGGACAGCTTCACGGTGGCCGGGTCGTACGAGACCAGCGACACGTTCCACCTGTGGGGCCGCGTCGACCGCACAGCGCTCGACGAGGACATCGATCTCCCGTTCCTCGCGCCCGGCGTTGGCGACCTCCCCCGCATCGAGACCAAGGCACGCTCGCTCGGGCTCGCCGCCGGTGCCGGTGTCCACCGCGACCTGACGAGCAACTTGAGCGGCTACGCTCGGCTCGGCATCGCCTACGCCGACAGCGACGTCGAAGTGAGCGCCTCCGAGGTGGCGTTCGAGGGCGGCGTCGTGGTGTTCGAAGGCGACAGCCTCACGGCGAGCGACTCCAGCACGGACCTCGTTGCATTGGCTGGACTGCGCTACAACGCGGCGGAACGGTTGGAGTTGTTCGGCGGGATCTCGCAGGTGGGCGGCGACAGCACCAACGGGCACGCCGGCGTCGAGTTCCGGTTCGCGAACGGCTGGGGCGCGCAGCTCGCCGGTGTCGTCGGAGAGGACTCGCAGGGGGTCTCGCTCGGCGTCGTCCGGCGCTTCTGACGAGTTGGGGACACTACGCCGGGCCGGATCGCCGCCCCGGCGAGTGTCCGCATAGCCGAGTATGATTCGCCGCATGAAACCGTTGGGCGACATGCTCGTCGAGCGCGGGGCGATCACCGCCGAAGATCTCGCCAAGGCCCAGCAGATCCAGCAGTCCGCGGGCGGCAGTCTCGGGCCGCTGCTCGTTCGCATCGGCGCCGTGTCCGAAGATGTGCTCCTGCGGACCGTGGCCGACCAGCTCGGCGTCACCTATCTGCGGGAAGCGGACGATCTGCCCGACACGCTCACCGTGTACCGCTTCATGGCCGACACGCCCGTGAAGCTGCTCGATTGGTTGCTCAACAACAAGGTTCTGCTCTGGCGCGACGACGACCAGCTCATGTGCATCGCCCGGGACGTCCAGGAGCGCACCTTGCTCGAGACGCTCGGCTACTTCTATCGCGACGAGCCGGTGACCTTCTACGTGGCCGCAGACCACAACATCGACCGCTTGATCGAGGGCGTGCGCAAGGAACGGGCCATGGAGACGCTGTTCTCCGGCGACGACGCACGTCACCTGCGTGAACTCGCGGAAGAAGCGCCGATCGTTGCCCTGGTGGGCAACCTCCTCGCCCAGGCGGTGGATCTCGACGCATCCGACATCCACGTCGAGCCCGCGGAAGAGCAGTTCACGGTCCGCATGCGCGTGGACGGCGTGCTGCACACGCGCCTCACGCAGCCGATCGAGCGTTTCGCCGCGGTTGCATCGCGCATCAAGCTGATCGCGGGTATCGACATCGCGGAACGCCGCCTGCCCCAGGACGGGCGCATCACGGAGCGCATTTCCGGCAAGGAAATGGACATCCGCGTCTCCACGGTGCCTTGCGCCTTCGGGGAATCCATCGTGCTGCGGCTTCTTGCCCAGGAACGTAGCGACCTCTCGCTCAGGAACCTCGGCATGGAGCCCGACCACCTCGGCATGTTCCGCGGCTGGCTTCATGCCAGCAACGGCATCGTGCTGGTCACGGGACCAACCGGCTCCGGCAAATCCACGACGCTCGCCGGCGCCCTGGAGGAGGTCGACGACGGCGTCAAGAAGATCATCACCGTCGAGGATCCCATCGAGTACCAGATGCCGAGCGTCACCCAGATCCAGGTGCACGCCGAGATCGGCTACACCTTCGCCAAGGCGCTGCGGCACATTCTCCGCCAGGATCCCGACACCATCATGATCGGCGAGATTCGGGACTTGGAGACCGCCGAGATCGCCGTGCGCGCCGCGATGACGGGCCACGTGGTCCTGTCGACGGTGCACACGAACGACGCCGTCTCCAGCTTCACCCGGCTGATCGACATGGGCGTCGAGCCGTTCCAGGTCGCCGACCCGACCCGCGGCGTGCAGGCGCAACGGCTGGTGCGCCGCGCCTGCACCCACTGCGCGAAACCCGCACCGCCGTCGCCGCTCGCAAGAGACCTGCTCCGCGATACGCCCGCCGAATACATCAAGGACCAGTGGGTGACGACGGAAGGCTGCGATGCCTGCCAGTACACCGGCTTCCGTGGCCGCATGGGCATCTACGAACTCGTGTCGATGTCCGACGAACTGCAGAACATGATCGTCGGTGGCGCGAGCTTGAACGACATCAAGCGATTCGTGCATCACGATCAGGGACACCGCACGCTGCTGCAAGATGGCCTCGTCAAGGCATCGCAAGGGCTGACCACCGTCGAGGAGGTCATGCGCCTTACGTTGACCGGCATGGAAGGCGGCGGCGTGGACCCGTAGCCCATGGAGTTCGAGTACGAGGCTGTAGACGCGAACGGGCGGACGCTGAAGGGCGAACTCGAAGCGCCCTCGGCAGCCGATGTGGTCCGGCGCCTCAGCCAGGACGGCCAGACCGCCGTCAATGTCAGCGAGCGCAAGCCCCAGGCCTTGCCGGCGCTGCGGCGGCGATTGCGCAGCGCGGACGTCGTGGTGGCATTCCACGAGTTGGCGGCCCTGCTGCAGTCCGGCGTCGCGCTGGGCGATGCCGTCGTGGCGCAGAGCAAGGGCAGCTACCATCCCGCACTCGCGGCGGGTTTCGACGGCATTGCCAGGGACCTGATGCGCGGGCACAGCTTCCTCGAGGCCGTCCGCGGCAGCGACCTCCCGCTTCCGGACTACGTCTACCACCTGGTGGAAGCGGGCGAGATGAGTGGCCGGCTGCCGCAATCCTTGCGCGAGGGCGTCGACCAGATGACCTACGACCAGCGCGTGGCGTCGGAGATCCGCGGTGCGCTGACCTATCCGGCCATCCTGGTGTTGTCGAGCATCGCTGCAGTCGTGCTGGTGTTCGTTTTCGTGGTGCCGAAGTTCTCCAACCTGCTGGACGGCGACAACGAACTGCCGCTGTTCTCCGAGATCGTCCTGCGCACGGGCGTGTGGTTCAACGACAATACGTGGCTGATCGTCGGTGTCGCTATCGCCGCCGTGCTGGCGCTTGCTGCCGCGCTGCAGCGCAAGGCCGTCCGCGCGCGCATGCTCGATGGCTTGGCGCGGGTTCCCATCCTCAGCTCCTGGCTGTCGGAGAACGACACCGCGAAATGGGCCTCGGTCATGGCCGCGATGCTCGCCAGCCGCGTAGAGTTGATCGACGCGCTCGATCTCGCCTCGCGCGGTGTGCGGATCACCCGGCGCTCCGGCATGCTCGAGCGCGCCGTGGGTGACGTCAAGGGCGGCACGGCCTTGTCCGCCGCGCTCGAGAAGCAGGGCGCGTTGACGCCGACCGGCTACAACCTGATTCGCGTGGGCGAGCAGTCGGGCCAACTCACCGAGATGATGCGTGCGCTGGCGACCCTTTACGAGGAGAACAGCACGCGGCGCATGAAGCGGGCACTGGCGCTTATCGAGCCGATGGCAATCCTGTTGATTGGCAGCGTCCTCGGGGCCATTATGATCGCCATCATTCTGGCGATCACGAGTGTCAATGAAGCCGCGTTCTAGGAAGCTTGCGCAGTGGCGGCGACGCCCGCGTCGCAGTGCCGGCTACACGCTGGTGGAGCTGATGGTCGTGCTGGTCATCCTCGGCCTGCTGATCGGGCTCGTTGCGCCCAACTTCTTCGGGCGCTCCGACAAGGCGCACGTGGATGCCGCCAACATCCAGATGAAGTCGCTTTACGGCGCCTTGCAGACGTACCGCCTGGACATTGGCCGGTATCCGACCACGGCACAGGGCCTGGCCGCGCTCATCGAGGCGCCGGCGGAAGTCGCCGACTACTGGCATGGTCCCTACCTGGACGCCGATGCCGTGCCGCTTGATCCCTGGAAGGCGCCCTACCGCTACGAGCAGCCGGCGGACACGCGCCACGGCTTTGCGCTCTATTCGCTCGGCGCGGACGGTGCGACTGGAGGCGAGGACTACGACGCGGACATCGGCTACCTACCGGAGCAGCTCTCAGCCCAGGCACAGTGAAACGGCTGTGAAGCTCGGTCCGGCCGCTCGCAGCAAGGGGCGAGCCGCCCTGCGCCGCAATCGACGTGGTCGCAGTGGTGCAGTGGGGTTCACCCTGATCGAAGTGATCGTCGTGCTGGTGATCCTCGGCCTCCTGGCGGGCCTGGTGTTGCCCAACATGCCTGGGTTGTTCGAGAGCGCGACGCGGGCGACCGAGCGAGACCGCATCCTGGATCAGTTCGCGGCGCTCGGTGCGGAGGCGTTGCGTCAGGGCCGCGATTTCGCCGTCCTCGGCACTGGCCCGGACTTCGACCCCAGCGCGTACATGGACTTCGAGCCCTACCCGTTCGTTGTGCCGGAGGGGTGGGAGGTGCTCGTGGAGGAGCCGATCCTGGTCCGTGCCAATGGCGTCTGCCTTGGCGGGACGGTCACGCTGCGTCACGCCGAGGCACCGGCCACGGAACTGGAACTCGTCCCGCCTCTGTGCGGTGTTGATCCCGATGCTTGAGCGCCCACGCCGCACGCCGGAGCGGCATGGGTACAATTTCAGGCCGAACGTCGGCTGATGTGGTGGCGGCCGTCGTCGGCGGCCCGCGGATGCATGGCGCAAGGAGTATCGCTATTCCGAACCCATCGATGGCGATCCAGGATCGGCTTTCCAAGCTGAGACGCCGCTTTTTCAGACGACCCAACGCGATCCAGACCCGCGGCGGTGTCGCGCAGGCGGCGTTCACATCCCCCGATGCGCACTGGATCATCGGTCGCGACCTGTGCATGTACCGATGCGAAGACTTCGGCAACGTCCCGAAGAACCGTCGCCGTGCCGCGCTGCAACTCCGGCTCCCGGTGTGGAGCCCGTTCCCGAACACCGGCCACCATAGCGTCTGGTCCGGCGACACCGCGATGGTCTGGCTCTGGGACGCGGACCAGGCGGCCATTGATCCGACTTGGCTCGGTGAGAGCGCCGACAACGCCCGCGCGGTTCCGGAGACCGTTTTCTATCCGAGAAAGGCCGATGGCATTCACGTCCAGGCGTGCCAGGAAGGATTCGAGCTGCAGTACTGGCAGGCGGACGTCCTCACCAACTCGTTCTGGACGGCCAACGAACCGGACCAGGCCCGTGCGGACTGGTTTGCCGCTTCGCTCGGCCACGCGAGCGCGCGTGCGGGGCATGTGGAGACGACGCCCGCGCAGTTGGCCGAGGAACCCTGGGCCAGCCCCGTCACGGCCGCGGAATGGGTGATTGCGAACGAGCGGCGCCTGGTCGCAACGGGTTTGACCCTGTTCGCCTTGGCCGCGGTCTGGCAGGAAGCCCGGATCTGGAATGCGCATTGGCGCAACAGTGCGGCGGAGGCAACCCTCGCGGCCATGCAGGAAGACCTCGGCCCCGTCCTCAACGAGCGCAACGAGTACCTCGGGCTGCGGAGCCGAAACGTCGCCCTGGGGCGAATCCTGGCCGAGCCGTCGCAAGCGGCGGTGATGAAGCAGGTTGACGCGGGGATTCCGAATCCGCAGGCCCAGTTCCAGGAGTGGCGCTACCAGCAGGGCGATCTCAAGGTGGTGCTGAGCGATCCGAACGCCGACCCGGTGGCCTACGTCCGTCAACTCGAGGCGCAGCCGCTCTTGAGCGGCGTGGCTCCCGGCCCGTCGCGCCGTCAGGGTCGCGTCGAGTTCAACATGCGCGCGGGGACGGTCGAATGAAGGCGTTGCTGCAATTGGCTACGCGCGCGCGGGACGAACTGGCCGCCAATCCACGGCTCCGCCTCGGGGTCTGGTTGATCGTGGCGATCCTGCTTTTCTACTGGGTGGCGGTCGTCCAGCCGGAGCGCAGTGCGCTGGCCGTCGCCGACTACGCGGATACCGCCAGCCGGCTGGCGAGTTCCGAGGCGGTGATGGCGCGTCGCGACGAATGGCCGGGGCTCCTTGCGGCGGCGCAGGAATCCGACCAGGCGTTGCAGCAATCGTTCTGGCGTGCGGACACGGAGGGTTTGGCGAAAGCCGGCCTCCAGGAGACGCTGGAGAGGATCGTCGCCGACCTCGACGTCCGCAACGTCGCCATCGAGTCCGGTTCGAGTCGTCCGGTCGTCGGCGTCGACGGCCTTTGGCAGGTGCAGGCGCGCCTGTCGGCCAACTATTCGGCGGGCACGGAACTCAAGCTCCTGCATGCCCTCGCCACCCATCCGCGCAAACTCGTCGTCGACCGGGTGGACCTGGTTCGGGGCCGTCAGTCGCGCGTCTTGCTGTTGGTCTCCGCGTACTTCGTCGATCTATCACCCGACGCGTGAGCCGGCGCGGGCGCCGCCTGTCCACATCCGGCCCGTGCACGGGATTCACTCGGGCTCGGGGTCTGCGCGCCCGTCATCGAAGGTCTCATGTGTCTCCTCGACTGTACGCTGCCCATGGCGAGCCGACATTCGGCCGCACACGGCCGAACTCGCACCGCCCAATCACACCGGCGCCTCCCGCGATGCCGACCGCCTGAACACCCCCACGTAGTCTCTGGCCCTGCGTCCGGTCTGCGTATACCAGCGGGAGTCGATTAGCTCGGCAGCGCACTCCTCCCACTGCCTGGACATCAACGCCGCCCTGAACCGTTTGAAACCCAAGAGGCGGCCGAGGCCGAGATTGAACGCCAAGCCCACGACGACGTGCTGCACGTCCTGTGGATAGGACTCCAGTTCGCCGTTGCAGAACGTGCGCGCGTCACCGATGGCGATGTCGAGATCGGTCTCGAATGCCCTGTCCACGACAGCGGCGTCGCCCCAGTCGAGGCGCTCCTCGCCGGGCAGAAGCCTGTGTCCGATCCCGGCTGTCTTGAAGCCGAGCGAGTCGTCGTAGATCCCCTCGACCCGTCCCTCGTGGTGTTCGATCTCCTGTCTCAGAATCGTCCTGTCCATGTCTCGTGCCAGATACTCCGGGGTTGTTCCGACGACCCTGTGCGGCCGCGCATGTTAGCCGGTGACGACCCACGGCTTCGCGCGCGCCACGGATGTACGCTTGCCAGCTTGTTGACCGAGCCCGCGGAGACCAACTGTGTCGAACATCGTCGTATGTGCCGACGGCACGTGGAATCGACCGGAAGAGGATCTCACCACCGACCAGCCGAGCAATGTGCTGAAGCTCGCGCGTGGCGTCTCGCCGGGCCACGGCGGCATCCGGCAGCATGTCTTCTACGACTGGGGCCTCGGCAGCTACCACCACCAGACCTCGGCGGGCCTTGCTGGCCGCGGCATCCACAAGAACATCGTCGACGGCTATCGTTACATCGTGCACAACTATGCGCCGGGCGACCGCATCTACCTGTTCGGCTACAGCCGCGGCGCGTACACCGTCAGGGCACTATGCGGGCTGATCAACAACTGCGGGATCATCCGGGTCACCGAAGCCCGGCTGATCACCGAGGCTTGGCAGATCTACAAGAGCCCGGAGCCGGACCACCATCCGAACGGTGCCGTCGCACAAGCGTTCCGGGAGAAGAACAGCCACGAGTCACGCACAGTGCACTTCGTCGGCGTCTGGGACACGGTCGGTGCCCTGGGCATCCCGTTCAGCCTGATGGGCCTCTTCGACGGCGACGACGAGTTCTATGACACCCGCATGGGTGCCAACATCGGCACGGCCCGCCATGCGCTCGCCATCGACGAGCGCCGTCAGGATTTCGAGCCCACGCTATGGCAGCCAAGAGACGGCGTCGACCTCAAGCAGATCTGGTTCGCCGGATGCCACGGCGACATCGGCGGCGGGCATGCGCCCGACCCGGACGGCGCATGCATCTCCGACGTGGCGTTCAGTTGGATGCTAGGTGAGGCGAACGACGCCGGACTTCGTACGGAAGACCACCTGGGCGATCTCATGACCGACGGCACGCTCGCGCAGATCCACCCGTCGCGCACGAAGCTCTTCCGAGTACGCCCGGCCCTCGAGCGCACACTCGACCCCGACGGCTTCGGAACCCGCCTGCACCCAAGCGTGCAAAAGCGGTTCGGAAGCGACGACGCCTACCGACCAGCCAATCTCTTGCGGTTGGTGAACAAGCACGACGGCAACTGGGACATCCTAGTCGGCGCCTGAGGCTCTCCGGTACGCGGGCCTCCCGGCCCGCATGGAGCCTTGCACCGTCAGGGTCCGCTGCCGTGCATTCGAGACCTTGGCTCTCGGCAACGCGATTCCGCGCTGCTCGATGTCGGATGGCCCGGCCGCCGACTCGCACGAAAGTGTACTAACTATACTGTTCTAACTACCATTTTGATGGTCGACAGCTTGCTTTGCGCCACACGGGCGCTATGCTTCGACGCGACCCGGACACCGTGAAGAACCGCATGGCGACGACCGCCGAGCAAGCGCCCCGAGGCGCTGGCACGTACGCGCTGAGCGGCTGCCGCCCCGTGCCGCTGTCCAGTCACGAGATTGCCTGCTACGAGGACTCGTACGAGTACTGGGACGGCGCGACCGGGCTTGCGTGGGAAGTGCACGATGTCAGCGCCAGACACGAGGAGCCGTGCGGCCGCCTCGTCGAGTTGGTCAAGGACATCGGCAAGATGCGCGGCAAGCCCATCTCGATGTACGGCACGGCTGACCTCCAGGAGCGCAAGGCGGACGGCACGCGGGTACAGGCGGCACGGGCGGACCAACTGATCTACCTCGACCGCCGTGCGGGCCCGCCGGAGGTGATCGTCGTCGGCGACTTCCCGCTTCCCGACGTGGTGTTCGAAGTGGACCTGACGACGGACATCCGGGATCGCAAGCTGGAGGTGTATGCCTCGTGGGGGATACCCGAGCTGTGGGTGGAGGTCCCTGATGCGAGCATGCCGAGCAAGCGCAAGCGGCCGGGGCTGACCATCCACGTCCTGGCGGACGGGCGATATCGGCGGCGCCCGGAGAGCGACACGTTCCCGACGCTGTCGGCGCGGGAGCTCCACCGTGCGCTGAACGAGCCATGGACGTCCTCGTTCACCGTCGCGACTGTGCGCCGGGTCGGCGAGGCCATGGGCCGGTTGACGGGCACCGGCCCCGACGACGATCCGTTCCTGGGCGTCGAACGGCGGATGAGCCGCCAAGCCGGCCAGCGCGAAGGGCAGCGCCGGGAGCGGCTGGCCACGGTGGAGAGTCTTCTGGCTGCACGGAACATCCCCGCTGCCGACCAGTTGGGCGCCGAGCTGGATCGGATCGCGACGCACCCCCACGAAACCGTCATCAAAGCCGCGCTCGAGTGCCGCGACCTTCGAGACTTCCTGCGGCGACTTGGCCCGTAATGACGACGGTCGAACACGACGGCCGTCCCGAAGGTAAGGCCGCGCGCGTCGAGCGTCTGCTGGCGTTTGTAGAACCGACGCCGGCGGATCAGGCCCTGGTGCGGTTCGCCGCGGAGAAGATCGTCGCCGACCGGCCCGCCGGAGGCTTCGAAGCGCATGCATTGCTCATGCGCGCCAAGCTGAAGGAGGCGCGACTGCTCGAGAGGGCGCTAGGCCGATTTCCGACAGTGGATTCGGCGTCGGTACAGGCGGCGGCCGCGGCGAGTGACGCATTGCGCGAGGGGCGACTCGAAGACGTCGAAGCCGTCCTGGCGGATGCGGAGAACTCGACCACGGACGCGGCGGTACGCCTGTCGGCCCGCGCGGCGCGGGGGGAGGTGGCCATGGTGCGCGGCGATGCTACGCAGGCGGCGGCCCACATGGCCGTCGTCGCGGACTTCTGCGAGGAGGGAGAGGAGTATCGCGGGAGCGACGAGGACGCAACGCCGGCAGCCTTATATCAACGGTCCGCTGAGTCGCGGTCGCGTGGCCGCTTCCGCGCGACGTAAACCCCGCTCTCTACCAAGTCGTCGACGTGCCCGGACAACTTCGGTCGTTCATTGCGGACTTGCGCCGGACAGCCTGCTAGGGTTCGAGCGCACGACAGCGCCTCGACCACGAGGTCCGGCGGGCGCCCGTCGACCCGGATCTTGTAGGAGTTCCTCGGGTGTCGCCCGACGCCGAGCGCGATCGTGATGTCCGGCTCGCCCGCGTACCCCAATGGGCGCCGCCCGGGTCAAGCACCCATGGCTGGAGCGCATCCTCGCGCATGGCCAGTGGCCTGCTAGCATTCGGCCATGGACCGGCGCAGGTTGCCCATCGGCGTGCAGACCTTCCGCAAGATTCGGGAGGACGACGCCTACTACGTCGACAAGACACCGTTCATCGAACACCTGCTCCGTGACGGTACGCACTACTTCCTGTCTCGTCCGCGGCGCTTCGGCAAGAGCCTGTTTCTGGATACGCTGAAGGAGCTGTTCGAGGGCAATGGGGAGCTGTTCGAGGGCCTCGCAATCCACTCCCGCTCGGACTGGTCGGTGCGCCATCCGGTCATTCGGCTGAGCTTCGGCAGCGGCCACTTCCAGTCCCCGGACGGTCTTCAGCTCAGCGTGGCGGCCCAACTCGAACGCGTGGAGGCCGAAACCGGCGTGCAGTCGACCTCGCCATCGGCACCCGAACGGCTCGGTCAACTGGTCCGCGGTTTGCACAGACGTACCGGCCGGTTGGACAATGGCGGTGCGCTTCGCCGACCGGGTGTACGTGTTCGAGTTCAAGGTGGTGGAGCAGGCGGGCGATGGCGGCGCGATGGCGCAGCTCGAGGAGCGGCGCTACGCGGACAAGTACCGTTCGCCGGATGTGCGCGTCCATCTCGTCGGCGTGGAGTTCAGCAGCGCGTCGCGCAACGTGGTCGCGTTCCAGCACGCGGCGGCGTGAACGAGCGTGAACGGATTTCCTGAGGGCCGGCTTTGACACGCTGGATTCTCGGCGGCCTTGCCGTCGTAACGGCCGTCGCATTGGTTTGGCTCATGACGCTTGCCGAGCGGGACCCGAGCGCGGAGCCAACCCCTGACGACCGACCAGCAAGCGACGGCCCAGTGCTTGTTCCCGCGCTAACCGTGGCAGCGGAGGCCACACCACCACCGCCCGAAGTGGCGTGGCGCGTCGTCGACGAGCGCGCCGTCCGCCGTCTGCCAGCGTTCGAGGACGGCTGGTCGCAGGTGGGTCGCGTCCTGGTGGACGTATCGCACGCGTCGGCAGCGGTGTGGGGATGGCGCGTTGGCGACCGCCTGGCACTCGAGATTCCGCAGGTCGGCGAGCAGTACGAGCCAACCATCGAACGGGTCGACGACGGCCCAGGACAGTCCCGCGCCGTTCGCGCGTCGGCGGTGGATGCGGACGGGCGGAGCCGCCGCGTCGTGCTGACGGTCGGGCCGAACCGCGTGTTCGCCTACGTCGACACCCCGGGTGGCCCGTACGAGCTCATCGGGAACGGCCAATTGGCGTGGCTGTTGCCGTCCGCAAGCATCATGGCCGGACTCGACACCAGCCAGCCGGACACCATCCTTCCGGCCCCGGGCGAAGGTGATGGTGCGCCGCGCTAGCCCCGCATCGCGCCGGAACTGGTTGCTGGTCGTATTGGCCGCGTACGCGTGGAGCGTGGCGGGCGGCGACCGGCGCGACATCGTCTTCGATTGCCCGTGCAGTGCCGAGTGGTTGCCGGACGGAACCGACGGTGCGGGGACCTTGACTTTGCGCGCGGGCATTCAGAGCTACCGGGCCACACAGAGTGCCGACCTGCAGTTGTCGCCCGTGGCGTGGGATCCGCGCCAAGGTGCTTCGGTCGGGTCCCTATCCGGTCGCGACGGGTTGCGCCGGGACTGGAGCATGGACCTGCCTCGGCCCGAGGTCGGTGCGGTGGTGGAGCTGCACCTCTTGGAACGAGTTGGCGAAGGGTCCAAGGGCGCTGGGAAGTGGCAGCGGCACGAAGCCTTGGCGCTTTGGCCCGTACCGGACCAGGGCGGGGGTGGATCAGTGCGCTTCGTGGACATCCTCACGGACAGTGACGGCGACGGGGTCGGCGATGTCAACGAACGCCTGGCCGGCACCTCGTGGGAGGATCCGGCGTCGACGCCCGGCACATCGGTAATCGACGTCCTGGCGCTCTACACCGCTGAGTTCAGAGCCCTGGAAACGGGCTACCCGTACACGCGCATTCTGCACGTGCTGAGCGTCTCCGACGCCCTGTTCGGCGACAGCGGCACCAACCTCCAATTGCGGATCGTGGGTATGAGCGAAGTCGAGCTCGACAACCATGGGTGGGCACGCCCCGGGTCACGTGCAGCGTTGATGGACCAGCATGGTGCCGACCTGTCCGTCCAGTTCAGCCCGAAAGGGCCGCTGATTTCCGGCGGGGCCGCCATCGTCGGCGCGCGTAGGACCAGCTTGTGGTCGGATGCGCCGACCTGGGACAAGGCGGGAAGCGTTTTCGTAACCGTCCACGAACTGGGCCATGCGATGGGACTCGTCCACTCGGCGCGCCAAGGCGAGTCGTATGGCGCATTTCGCTGGTCCCGCGGTCACTACGTCACGCCTCGCGGCGAGAGCGCACGCCTCGGCACCATCATGGCGTACGGCGCGCGCGTATTCGGGGGTGTCTTCTCCAGTCCATTGGCGGACTGCGGCGTCGGGCCCTGCGGCGTTCCCAAGGAAGAGCTTGACGGGGCCGATGCGGTCGGGAGCCTCGATCGGATGCGCTTCCAGGTCGCCGACCACCGCCCGCCACAGCCCGACACGGACGGCGACGGCTTCATCGACGCGGCCGACGCCGCGCCGGACGACCCCGGCGACTGGTTCGATGTCGACGGGGACGGCATTGCCGACAACGCCGACCCGGACGACGACAACGACGGCACGGCGGACGTGGACGATCCGTTCCCGCTCGACCCCGACGAGTGGGCAGACGCAGACGGGGACGGCATCGGCGACAACGCGGACGACGTGGTCGAGGACCTGAGCCCGTTTCGCGACCCGGCATTGCGCGCTGTTGTGGAGACGGCACTTGGCAAGGCGGCTGGCGCTGCCATTACCGCGGCGGACATGGCGGGCTTGACGGTGTTGAGCGCCAAGTCGCGGGGCATCAAGGACTTGACCGGGCTCGAACAAGCGCACGGGCTCGAGCGGTTGTCTCTTGGCGTCAACGAAATCGCCGACCTGGGACCGCTGTCCGGGTTGACCAGTCTCAAGTTTCTCGACCTGCGCGGCAATGAGGTGGTCGACGTCTCGCCGTTGTCCGCCTTGACCCAGTTGCAGCACTTGACCCTCGCGGACAACCCGCTCAGTGACATCGCGCCGTTGTCGGACCTCGTCGACTGCATCCACCTGGATCTCGACCACACCCGGGTGGCCTTCGCGGATGTGCGCCGCCTGCCGTTCTTTCCCGGCATCCGGAGCCTGGGTCTTGCGGGGTTGGGCATCGAGGACACCTCGTCGCTTGCGGACCTTCCCCTGCAGTGGTTGAACCTCAGCAACAACCCGGTTGGCGATCTGACCCCGCTGTCCCGATCGACCTCGTTGCGGCGACTACAGGTGTCAGGCGCAGGGCTGACCAACGTCGAGCCGTTGGCAGGCCTCGTGAACTTGGTTAGCCTGGACTTGGCGGACAACAGCGTCGCCGACCTGTCGCCTTTGTCGGCCTTGGTTCGCCTTCACCGCGTGGAACTGCGCGGAAACGCCGTTGCCGACACGTCGCCGCTTGCCGCCATGACCCGCCTCACCTCCCTTGATCTGCTCGACAACGCGGTCGAGGACATCGGTCCGCTCGCGGGCTTGGTAGACATGCGGTGGCTCCGCCTCGGTAGCAACCGGATAGGAGACGTCTCCGCTCTGTCGGCGATGACCAAGCTCGAGTCGCTCGACTTGGAAGACAACAGGGTTGCGGACCTCCGGCCGCTTGAGGGCCTGGTGGACGTGAAGTCTCTGCATCTCGCCGGAAACCGGATTGCCGACGTGTCGCCCCTGTCGGAAATGTCGAGTCTCGAGTCCCTCGATCTCGATCGGAACAAGGTCGAAGACACCGGGCCGCTGGCGGGTCTGCATGGCATGCGGCGCATTTCGCTTGCCGAAAACCGGGTATCCGACGTGTCCGCGTTTTCCGCTATGCGCGAGCTCGAACAGGTGAACCTGAACGAGAACGACGTCACCGACATCGGGGGGTTGACCGGCCTGACGAACCTGCGATGGCTCCATTTCAGGGGCAACCGCATTGCCAACCTGTCGCCCCTCGGCGCTGTGAACCACCTCTCTTGGCTCGATCTGACGGGGAACACGGTCTCGGACATCCGCCCCCTTGTGGACCGCGCGATCTTCGGCGGCGAAGCGTCGGCAGGCGCCTTTGTGAACCTGGACGGCAACCCGCTCGACGAGACTTCGGTGGAGGACCACATTCCGACCCTCCAGTCGTGGGGCGTGCACGTTCGATTCACCCGGCGCGGCAGCGACGTTGCCGCGGTCGCCTTCGTAGACCCCACCTTGCGCGCCCTGGTCGCCGAGGCACTCGCCGGTTCCGACTTGCACGTGGACGATGGCCTGTCGCGGTGGCCGATCGACCGTCTTCGCGTGCTCCGAATCTTCGGCCGCGGCATCGCGGACCTCACGGGGCTCGAAGCGGCTCAGGGCCTTACCACGATCCAAGCCGCGTCCAACCGAATCGCCGACCTGTCACCGCTCGCAGCTCTTCCTGAACTCGCCAACCTGGATCTGCGCGACAATCGCATCGTCGATCTCTCTCCCTTGGTCGCCAACGACGCACTCTCGGCGGGCGACTCGGTCGCGTTAAGCGGGAATCCTCTGAGCGAGGAGTCTCTCAAAACAAATGTACCGACCCTGCTCGCCCGAGGCGTCGCCGTGAGCATCGACTCCGTCGTGCACACGCTCGTCGCCGGCGGCGCGCCCATGCGATTCGACACGGCGGGCTATTTCGAGGCCGTACTCGGCTCCGGCGTCAGCGTGGCCGCCGAGTTGGCTGCTGGCGCGGCCGCACGGGCCGAGATGGATGGCCGCGTGTTGGTGGTCACACCGGATGCGTCCCCCGGCAGCGCGACGGTGACAGTGACGGCCAGCGGCCAGAACGGGGCGACCGAGACACTGGTGTTCATCGTTACGATCCGCGGGCCATGGCGAGTGCCGCTGTTCCCGACCACGCTGGACCCGGTGCGCCAGGGGTTCGTGCGCGTAACGAACCACGGTCGCGAGGCTGGGAGCGTCCGCATCGTCGCTGTGGACGACGCTGGAGTGCGACACGAGGGGTTGCGGCTCTCTGTCGGGGCGGGCGCGACGGTCCACTTCAACTCGACGGATCTCGAGGCGGGCAATCCTGACAAGGGCCTGACCGGAATGAGTGGCCGCGGCTTCGGGGATTGGCGGCTCGCTCTTGAAAGCACGCTGGACTTGGCGGTGCTGTCCTACATCCGCACCGTGGACGGATTCCTCACCGCGATGCACGACGTTGCCCCGGGTACGGGAACGGACCGACGCGTACCGACGTTCAATCCGGCGAGCAACATCGACCAGGTGAGTTCGCTGCGACTGACCAATCTTGGCAACGAGTCGATAGAGGCATTGGTGACTGGGGTCGACGACCGGGGCGAGTCTCCGGGCAGCGGCGTGCGGATCGAGATCCCCGCTGGCGCCACGCGCACACTCACTGCCACCGATCTCGAAGTGGGCACCGACGGCGGCGGCGCGCTCGGAGACGGTCGCGGGAAGTGGCGGTTGCGGGTCAAGTCCTCGGGCCCCCTTGCCGTGACGAGTCTGCTTGCGAGCCCGGAAGGCCATCTCACGAACCTCTCCGCGGAGCCATCGGCGTCGCTGGTGGCCAACGGCGTACACACCGTCCCGTTGTTCCCGTCCGCTGCCGATGTCCACGGGCGGCAGGGCTTTGTGCGCATCACCAATCGTTCCCGACACGGTGCCGACGTGGTCGTCCGGCCTTACGACGACGCCGGGCGGCGCTACGCACCGTTGACGCTGGCCGTGGATCCCGGGCAGACGGTTCACTTCAATTCCGACGACTTGGAGCTGGGCAATGCCGACAAGGGTCTGACGGGAAGCACGGGCTCGGGAACCGGAGATTGGCGCTTGGAGTTCCGAAGCGACGCCGACATCCAAGTGCTGTCCTACATCCGGACGCCCACCGGGTTCCTGACAACGATGCACGAAGCGGTCGAACGGCGTGGCCGGCGCCACGACGTTGCGACGTTCAACCCAGCCAGCAACGTGAACCAGACGAGCAAGCTGCGGATCGTCAACGCGGGCAGCCGTCCCGCGCATGTGTCGATTGCCGGCGTTGACGATCGCGGGGCCTCACCAGGCGACGTCGTGCAACTGACGATTGCCGCAGGCACCGCCCTCACCCTGACTGCTGGCCAACTCGAACGCGGCGACCATGGACTACAGGGGGCGATCGGCGACGGCGTTGGGAAGTGGCGCCTGCTCGTGGACTGCGAGCAACCTATTCTCGTCATGAACCTCTTGGAGAGTCGAACAGGGCATCTGACGAACCTGTCGACGAGTCCGAGCGGGTCAGACGCGGGGCGTTGGTAGTAGCCGCCGTGCGCTTCCGGGTACGCGGGCCTCCCGGCCCGCAAATGAACCTTGCACCCGGCGGGAGTGGCGACGGTACGTGCCGGGCGACGCTACTAGCGGCGCTCCGTTTCGAACACCTCTTGGAGCGTGGTGGCATCGAGCACGTTGTCCGCCCAAGCCTCCAGCTCGGCCTCCGACGCGCTACGGAGCTGTGCGCTGATCGCCGACGGCAGCTCGCCGAACCGCCGCCGCAATAGTCGCGCGA
>JAPOVK010000014.1 GCA_026708185.1 Gammaproteobacteria bacterium
CAACGCGGGTGACGGGATGGTGCGGACCGCCCATATTACGCCCGAAGAACCGCTGCTTCGGTCGATAGCCGTCGCAGCCGCCGGACTCGACGCAGGCGTCCCACTCGTCGAACGTCACCTCGTAGACACCCATCGCGAACGCATAGCCGATCGTCACGCTGTGGGCCGGTCGCTCGTTCGCGTGACGCCCTGCTTCGGTATCCGGTGAGCCCATCAAGAACGTCCCCGGCGGCAGCACGACCATCTCGGGACACCGCGGGCAATCCCGGAAACGGGAGCCGGGCGGGTGGCTGGTCTGGCCATCGCTGTTCATCGACATCCCCTCGCCCCCCGCCGCTGTTTCGGACGCATTCCGACCATCCACGGGCGAAGCCGCGAAGCAGGCGAGCGTGACAGAGAGTGTCAAGCGGCACCCCGCCGACCGGGTGGCTGTCGCTGTGGACATGGCTAATACCGGTGTATGGTTTGGCAGAGCATCGCCGCCGCTCTAGCGCATCGGCAACCCCTGTCGTCCGGGTGCCACCATACGGGCCCTGCGAGCGTCCTCTAGCGACACCCCGGTATCTCGCGCCCGCGGCAGACGACCAGCGCCCGCCTTTGCAGCGCGCCCAGGTCGGTCAACGGGTCGCCGTCAACAAGGACCAGATCGGCGACCAGGCCCTCGCGCAGGGTGCCCGTCACATGCCCGAGTTCCAAGGCGTCGGCGCTTGCGCTCGTGGCTGACTTCAAGGTGTCGAGCGGCGACAACTCGGCCAGTCGCGCGAACACGGGCAATGCCTTGGCCAGGTCCTCGTGCCGCACCCGCGGAATACCCGCATCGGTGGATGCGATCAGCCGGCATCCAGCCGCTTTCATGCCGCGCATGTTCTCGGTGACCCGGGCGGCGAACTCGGCGCCGAACCGCGCCCATCCGGCGTTGACCGTCGGCGAAATCCAGGTGCCTCGCCGGGCGATTTCCGCCGCCACCGCGGGATCGTACGGCTCGCGGGCGCCGCTCTCGCCGATCCACGAGCAGTGTTCGATGGTGCGGACACCCGCGTGGGCCGCGTTCTCGATGCCCGGCGTGCCGTGGCAATGCGCGGCTACGTGCAGCCCGAGGGCGTTCGCCGCGGCGACGATCGCCTTGGTCTCGGCCGCGTCGAACTGGGCGTCCTTGGGCCGACTGCCGGGCGTCTGCATGCCGCCGGTCGCCATGAGCTTGATGAGATCAACGCCGTGCTCGTGCTGGCGCCGGATGATCGCCCTGGCCGCGTCGACGTCGGGGGCTTCGCCGCCCCAGAAATGGCAGTGACCGCCCACCGACGTCACCGGCTGGCCCGCGCAAAGCAGGCGCGGACCGGCAATCTCGCCGGCGTTGATGCGGTCACGCAATTCCAGCTCCAGCCAATTGCCGCCACCCAAGTCGCGCGCGGTCGTAATGCCGGCCCGGACCATCGCTTCGGCGCGACGAACCATCTTCTCCCGAAGCGTCTCGTCGTCCTGGGCCAACTGGTCCGCGACGGACATCAACTCCGGGTCGAGCACCATGTGCACGTGCGCATCGATCAACCCCGGGATCGCCGTCAGGCCACTGCAATCGCGACCGCCTGGCGAGCGTCCGATGGCGCGGATGCGCTCGCCTTCGACGGTGATCGAGTCGGCGTCAAGGTAGCCGTCGGCAATGCCGTCCCAAATGCGCAGATTGCTGTACACAGGCATGGTCAGCTCAGCAGGTTCACGATGACCCGACGCTCGTTCCGACGATGCCGGTGTTCCCACAGGAAGACGCCCTGCCAGGTGCCGAGCGCCAAGCGCCCGTCCATGATCGGTATCGACAGGTGGGTCTGCGTCAGCGCGCTCTTGATGTGGGCGGGCATGTCGTCGGCACCCTCTTCGACGTGCGTATAGCGCACAGCGTCGTCGCCGGTGTCGCCTTCTGGCACGACCCGGGCAAGGAAGGCCTCGAGGTCTCGTTGCACGGCCGGGTCGGCGTTTTCCTGGATGATCAGGCTCGCCGACGTGTGGCGGATGTAGACGGTCGCGAGTCCGTCGGTTAGGCCGCTAGTCGCGACCACCGCCGCGACATCCGGCGTGATCTCGTAGAGGCCCTGCCCGTTGACCGCGATCGACAGTTCCGTGTTCATGCATAAGGCCGTCCGTACAGGCCGCTAGAATAGTCCAATAGCTTGACCGTCACCTGTCGAAGCCGTGAACTGCGTGCTGACCATAGCGGGCTCGGACTCCGGAGCGGCCTCGGGAATCCAGGCCGACCTCAAGTCCATCGCGGCCCATGGCGGCTACGGCGTCACCGTCCTGACCGCGGTGACGGCCCAGAGCACGGACGCGGTGACGGCCACGCTGCCAGTCCCGGCAGCGGTGGTGACGGCACAGATCGACGCGGTGCGGGCCGGTTTCGAAGTCGCCGCCGTGAAGAGCGGGATGCTGGTGGACACCGAGCGGGTCACCGCCGTGGCCCGCGTTCTTGGCGCCTGGCAGCCGCCGAACTACGTCCTCGACCCGGTGATCGTCTCGACGTCCGGCCACACGCTGCTGTCGCCTGCGGGCGTGGAAGCGATGGTCGGCGAACTGTTGCCGCTCGCCGCCCTGGTCACGCCGAATGTCGGCGAGGCCGAACGGCTTGCCGGGTTGAAGATCGCGTCTGTCAGCGACGCCCATGCTGCCGGCGAGATCATCCTCCGGCACGGTTGCGGCGCGGTGTTGATCAAGGGCGGTCACCTCGGCTCATCCCCCGCGACAGATGTGCTGATCCACCCGGGCGGTACGCTGATTCTCCATGGCGACTTCGTTGCCGATGCCCGGCCACGCGGTACCGGCTGTACGCTGTCCGCCGCCATCGCAGCGCGTCTGGGCCGGGGCGACTCGCTCGCTGAGGCGGTCGCAAGCGCGAAGGGCTACGTCGGCAGCGCCATCCGTCACGCCGCCGCTACCGGCGACCGCCTGCTTGATCACTTCCACGCGATGGGCACCGTGTGACGCCTATGGACGTTCCTCGCCTGCATGTCATCACTGACGAGACCGTACAGGACCGCTACGGCCATGCGGCCCTGGCACGGCTCGCTCTCGCCGGCGGTGCGGACGCCGTGCAGTTCCGCGAGAAGCGGCCTTGGACCACGGGACAGCTCGTTGACGTGGGACGAGCCATCGTGACCGCCTGCCGAGAGGCGAACGCGGTGGCTGTGATCAACGATCGGGCCGATGTGGCCTTGACCACAGGCGCCGGCGGATTGCACCTCGGCCGGGACGATCTCGACGTCGCCTCGGCACGACGGATCCTCGGTGCCGCGGTGCTGATCGGGGGAACGGCGAATAGCTACGACGAAGCCATGGCCGTGGCCGATACGGACGTCGACTACCTCGGCGTCGGCCCCGTCTACGGCACGCGATCGAAGGCAAACCCCGCGCCCGTAATGGGGCTCGAGACGCTGGCCCGGATCGCCCGCGGGACGCCGAAACCGGTCGTCGCCATCGGCGGCGTCACGGCGATGCGCATACCGGAGACCATGCAGACCGGGGTCCACGGCGTCGCCGTGCTGTCCGACGTCGTCATCGCGGACGACCCGGTCAGTTCTACCCGCGCATGCCGCGCCGGTTTGCCGGGCTAGCACATGTCAGGCGGGAAGCATGGGCCACCGCGGCTCTACGTGATCGCCGACGTGGCCTACATGGGAGACCTACGGGCCTGGCTCGACCTCCTCAGGCAACTGAATGATGCCGCCGGACAACATCGATTCATCGTCCAAGTGCGCGCAGCCAGGCTCGAGGGTGAGGAGTTCATAGGTGCCGTTGGCGAGGCGCGTCACATCATGAACGGCCCGAGTCCCGTGGTCCTCAACGGCCCCGGCAACGTGGCCACCGAACTCGGCTACGACGGCGTGCATTGGCCGGAGTCCCGAATCCCAGTCACGGCCCCCGCGGGCGGACCAGCCTTTCGGACCGCCGCCGTCCATTCCATCGCCGCGATCCGCAGGGCCGAGCGCGCAGCCGCCACGGCGCTGGTATACAGCCCCGTCTTTTCGCCATCGTGGAAGCCGGCAGAGGCCGCGGGCCTCGAGGGCCTCAGTAATGCGGTCGCGGCCACCGACTTGCCTGTCTACGCCCTTGGGGGCGTCTCCCTTGAGCGCACATCGGCCTGCTTGGAAGCCGGCGCTCATGGGGTCGCCACGGTCTCGGGCATTGCGACCGGAGACGCCGGGAGCGCGGTCGCTGCATACGTCAGCATCACTGGTTGACGACCGGTACACCGCCCCTATACTCGACGACATCAATGTCGGGGTGCCGTTACGGCTGAGACGTCCGCATCGCACGCGATGCGGCGCATCGCAAGCGATGCGAGAACGAACCCGTTGAACCTGATCCGGCTAGTACCGGCGAAGGGAACTGCCCCCGGCGATGTGCGAAGTCAAGACATACGGGGGAACCATGTCCGAGCAATCCTATCTGTCCGACGCGGCGCGCATCGACGCCGGCATGCTCAAAGCGCTGCCCGGCTCGCGCAAGGTCCACGTCGAAGGGGACGGCGGCCTCCGCGTCCCGATGCGCGAGATCGCGCTGTCGCCGACCTCCGTCAACGACGCCGACGGCGGCTCCCGCGTGACGCCCAATCCGCGACTGCGCGTCTACGACACGTCGGGCCCCTATACAGACCCGGCTGTCGACGTCGACGTGCGCGCCGGTATTCCGAGGCTCCGAGAGCCGTGGATCCTCGAGCGCGACGACACCGAGGAACTCGGCGGTTACAGCTCCACCTACACCCTCGAACGGGCGGCGGACACCAAGCTCGAGAGCCTGCGCTTCGCCCATCTGGCCGCCCCGCGGCGCGCCAAGGCCGGCCGCAACGTCACGCAGATGCACTACGCACGGCGCGGCATCGTGACCCCGGAGATGGAGTTCATCGCCATCCGCGAGAACATCGCGCGCGCCAACCCGGGCTACCGGAGCGACCAGCATGCGGGGCAGAACTTCGGTGCCCGCACGCCGGCCGAGATCACCCCCGAGTTCGTCCGCGACGAGGTCGCCGCGGGCCGGGCCATCATCCCGAGCAACATCAACCATCCCGAGTCGGAACCGATGATCATCGGCCGCAACTTCCTGGTGAAGGTCAACGCCAACATCGGCAACTCGGCCGTCACCTCGAGCATCGAGGAGGAGGTCGAGAAGATGGTCTGGGCCACCCGTTGGGGCGGGGACACGGTGATGGACCTCTCCACCGGCAAGAACATCCACGAGACCCGCGAGTGGATCGTGCGCAACTCCCCGGTGCCGATCGGCACCGTGCCGATCTACCAAGCCTTGGAGAAGGTCGGCGGGGTCGCCGAGGACCTGACGTGGGAGATCTTCCGCGACACGTTGATCGAACAGGCGGAACAGGGCGTCGACTACTTCACCATCCACGCCGGCGTCCTGTTGCGCTACGTGCCGCTGACCGCGCGTCGAACCACCGGCATCGTCAGCCGCGGCGGGTCGATCATGGCCAAGTGGTGCCTCGCCCACCACGAGGAGAGCTTCCTCTTCGAGCACTTCGAGGACATCTGCGAGATCATGAAGGCCTACGACGTGGCGTTCTCCTTGGGCGACGGCCTGCGACCCGGTTCCATCGCCGACGCCAACGACGAGGCGCAATTCAGCGAACTCGAAACGCTGGGCGAATTGACGCAGATCGCCTGGAAGCACGATGTCCAGACCATGATCGAGGGGCCCGGCCACGTGCCCATGCACCTGATCAAGGAGAACATGGACAAGCAGCTCGAATGCTGCGACGAGGCGCCGTTCTACACGCTCGGTCCGTTGACCACGGACATCGCCCCCGGATACGACCACATCACGTCGGCCATCGGCGCCGCCATGATCGGCTGGTACGGGTGCGCGATGCTCTGCTACGTGACGCCGAAGGAACACCTTGGGCTTCCCGACAAGGAGGACGTGCGCGAGGGCATCATCGCCTACAAGGTCGCGGCCCACGCCGCCGACCTCGGCAAGGGCCACCCCGGCGCGCAGATCCGCGACAACGTGCTGTCCAAGGCGCGTTTCGAGTTCCGCTGGGAGGACCAGTTCAACTTAGGGTTAGACCCGGATCTCGCCCGTCAATTCCACGATGAGACGCTGCCCAAGGACGCTGCGAAGGTCGCGCACTTCTGTTCCATGTGCGGGCCCAAGTTCTGCTCCATGAAGATCACCCAGGAGGTCCGCGACGCCGCCGGTGTCCAGAGCGGCGACGACGGCGTCCTGGCCGACACGGTACGGCTCATCGATGTCGAAGCGGAAATGGCCCAGAAGGCCAGGGAATTCCGCGACCAGGGCAGCGAGATCTACCAGTAGGCGCGCGTCGCTACGCGACGCGCCGGCGGAGAAACTGATCAACTGCAACATGAAGAGCAGTCGAGCAAACTAATGCCCACGGTCGCGATCGCTGGCGCCGGCCTCATGGGCCGGCTGATCGGCTGGCAGCTCGTCAAGCGCGGCGTCGACGTGACGCTCTACGAGCGCACGCCGCGCCACGCGCCGGCGAGCGCCGCCCACGTGGCGGCGGCGATGCTGGCACCGACCAGCGAGTTGCCGGATTCCGGCGACGCGGTCTTCGCCATGGGCCAGCAGAGCCTGCGCGCCTGGCCCGCCATGCTCGACGAACTCGGCGTGCCCTACGGCATCGACGGCTCTCTATTGGTGGCGCACGGGCCCGATGGACCGCTGCTCGACAAGTTCTACAGATCGCTTGGCGCGCATGGCAGGACCGAGGCGCAATTGCTCGACGCGGTCGGTATCGCCGACCTCGAACCGGCTTTGGCCGGACGATTCGAACGCGGGCTCTATTTGCCGCACGAGGGCTGGTTGGACAACCGCGCCCTGCTGGCTGCCCTCGAGGGTCGCTGCGGGACGATCCGGTTTGGCGAGTGCGTCGATCCCGGGCGGCTGGACGCTGACTTCGTCGTCGATTGCCGGGGCGTCGCGGCCGGCTTTGCCGAACTGCGCGGCGTGCGCGGCGAAGCCATTCGACTGCACGCGCCCGAAGTGGACCTGAGACGGCCCGTCCGGCTGATGCACCCGCGCTACCAACTCTACGTCGCACCGCGAACAGGACGGCACTACGTTGTCGGCGCGACGCAACTCGAGAGCGAGTCCACCCGGGCAACGACCGTGCGCAGTGCGCTCGAGCTGCTCTCCGCGGCGTTCGCGCTGCACCCCGGCTTCGCGGAAGCGGAGATCACCGAGCTATGCGCGGGCCTGCGCCCGGCGTATCCGGACAATCTGCCGCGGGTCGAGTGGCACCGGGGCGTGTTGCGCGTCAACGGCCTCTATCGGCACGGGTTCCTGATCGCGCCGACCGTCGCGCAGCAGGCCATCGAGGAAATCGAACGATGCATGTATTCGTCAACGGCGACCGCATCCGCCTAGACACCGACCTCCTGGCGGAGATCGTCGAAGCACTCGGCTTCGGCGACCGAAAGGTCGTGGTAGCGGTCAACGAGACGTTCGTGGCGAAGACCGAGTGGCCGTCCTACCAAGTCAGCAGCGAGGACCGGCTCGACATCCTGTCGGCCATGCAAGGAGGTTGAATTGAGCGAGGCGCTGGTCAACGTCGACTTGCCGCCACCCGCGGGGGTGTCGCATCCCGACCCGTGGCAGGTCTATGGACAAACGCTCAACAGCCGGCTGCTGCTCGGTACCGCCCGTTACCCCTCGCCAGCCGTCATGGCCGACGCGGTCAAGGCCTCCGGCGCGGACGTGCTGACACTGTCGTTGCGCCGACAGTCACCCGAGCAACTCGGCGGCGGCTCCATCTGGGACCACATCAAGGGCCTAGGCTGTCGCTTGCTGCCCAACACCGCCGGCTGCCATTCCGCCAAGGAAGCCGTGACCCTGGCCCAGATGAGTCGCGAGATCTTCGAGACCGACTGGTTGAAGCTCGAGGTCACCGGGGACGACTACAACCTGCAGCCCGATCCGTACGAACTGATCGACGCCGCCCGCCAACTCGTGAAGCTTGGGTTCAAGGTGTTCGCATACACCACCGACGACCTCGTGGTATGCACGCGCCTGCGCGATCTCGGTTGCGAGGTCGTGATGCCCTGGGGCGCGCCGATCGGCACCGGCAAGGGACTGACCGACCCGTACGCCTTGGAGACGTTGCGCGCGAGGCTCCCCGGCGTGTCGCTTGTCGTCGACGCAGGCCTCGGCCTGCCGTCCCACGCTGCGCGCGTGCTGGAGATGGGTTTCGACGGCGTATTGCTGAACACCGCCGTGGCCAGGGCCGACGATCCCGTCCGCATGGCCGCAGCGTTCGGCAAGGCCGTGGCGGCGGGCCGCCTGGCGTACAACGCCGGCGCCATGGCGGAGAGCGAAACCGCGCGTCCTTCGACGCCGGTGGTGGGTACGCCGTTCTGGCAGACCTCGAACGAGTAGGCACGCCTCGTCAGTCGAGGCGCCGGTCAGAACACCAATCGCCCGAGGCTCTCAGCCACGCAGCAGGGCTTCTCCTGCCCTTCGACCTCGACCACGACCTCGTTCATGGTCTCGATCATGCCGCCCTTGATTTCGGCGCGCTTCAACGTGCTGGTGGTCCGAATCCGGGCGCCTACAGGGACCGGTGCCGGGAAGCGGACGCGGTCGAAGCCGTAGTTGATCGACAGCTTCTGGCCCTCGAGCCTCGGGGTGCTTTCGGCGACGGCGCGCGGCAGATGCCCCATCATCGACAGCGTCAGGTGGCCGTGGGCGATCGTCGTTCCGAAGGGGCCGGCCTTGGCGCGCTCCTCGTCGATGTGGATCCATTGGTGGTCGAGGGTCACGTCGGCGAAGTCGTTGATGCGGTCCTGGGTGACTTCGAACCAGTTGCTCGGCGTCCCCGGCACGTCGATCCGCGCGCTCAAGGTCAGAAGCGCGTCTTGCATGGCATCGGACATGGAAGCGTCTCCTTGGGTGTCGGCGCGCGAGCCTAACACGCGCGCGTGTTTACACGCGCCGTGGCTTCGCGATCCGCCAATGCTATGGTCCGTGCACGAAGCCACGGGGAGAGGCCATGCATCCATCGACCGCTTCAGCTTTGGCGTTTGCCGCAATCGTCATGGCCGCATCCGCGGCGGCGGCCCAGACGCCGCTCAGCGATGCCGCGTCGAGCTTTCTCGCCACCTTGAACGCCGACGAGCACGCGGAGGCGACATGGCCTTTCCAGGACCGCGAGAGGTTGGGCATCCACTACGCGCCGGTCGACCTCGAGGGCTTGCGTCATGGCGGCCTCGAAGCCCCCAAGCACCAAGCGGGCGAAGATCTACTCGCCCGCACGTTGTCCGCGCGTGGACTCGAGAAGGTCCGGGCGATCCGCCTGCTCGAACGCGATGTCCGTGCGCTGGAGGCCGGCCTGTCGCGACCGGCGGGTTTTCGCGATCCGGGCCGCTACCACTGGGCGTTCTTCGGCACACCGACCGTCGACGCGCCTTGGGGATACCGCTACGAGGGCCATCACCTGTCGCTCAACATCACGGCCGTGCCCGACAAGCCCGCAGCCAGTCTGCCGTTGTTCCTCGGTGCCCAGCCGCGCGAAGTGCCGGCCGGACTCCCGTCCGCTGGCGTCGCAGCGCTCGGCAAGGAGGAAGCGCTTGCCCGGGAACTCTACGCCAGCCTCGATGACGATCAACGCGACCTTGCGACGCTGCCGTTCAAGGCCGGCCGCGGGCACATGGTCGGACAGGTTCCGACGCTTGCGAGCCCGGCCCCGGTCGGACTGCCCTTCCCGCGCATGATGCCGGCGCAGCAAGGCCAGTTGATTGCGCTGCTCCGCGAGTTCGCGACCTTCTGGAACACCGCCATCGCAGCGGAGCGCCTCGCGGAGATCGATGCGGCCCGCGACAGCCTGCACTTCGCCTTCGTCGCGCGCGATGATCCGCCGTTCTCCTTCTACGTCCGGATCCAGGGGCAGGGCGTGCTGCTGGAGATCGACAACACCGCGGGTGGCGACCATGTGCACGCCGTGTGGCATCGCCCCGGCGACGATTTCGGACAAAACCTGCTGGCCGCACATCTCCGTCAACACCACCGAGCCATTGCAAGTCAATAAATCAAGCCTTTAGGAACGAAACATGACAGAGACCGAAGTAGACCGCGACAAGCTCGAGGCGTTTCTGAAGATCATCGGCGGCCAGGTGGCGGCCGGCTTCAACTGCGCCTTGTCGTCGCTGGGCGACCAACTGGGCCTGTACAAGGCCTTAAAGGCAATCGGGCCAGCCACCAGCGAAGAGCTGGCTGACCACACCGGTCTGCACGAACGCTGGCTGCGCGAGTGGCTTCGCCACCAGGCTTGCGTCCGTCAAGTCGACTACGTCGACGGGCGGTTCGGCTTGACCCCTGAGGCCGGCATCGTGCTCGCCGAGGAGGGCCACCCGTTCTTCTTCGCCAGCGGTTTCGGCGCCGTCACTGCCACCTACCCCGCGATCCCCAAGCTGCCGAACGCCTTTCGCACCGGGCTGGGTCTCTCCTACGACGACCACGGCCCGGCCTGCGCCTGCGGCATCGAGCGCATGTCGGGCTACATGCAGCGCGAGGAACTGGTGCCCAAGCTGTTGCCGGAGTTGCCGGGGATTGTCGACAGGCTCGAAGACGGCGCAACAGTAGCCGATGTCGGCTGCGGCTCCGGGACCGCGTTGATCACGATGGCGAAGGCTTTTCCCAACTCCTCGTTCATCGGCTACGACACGTCCCGCCACGCCATCGAACGGGCGACGGCAAACGTTGCCAGCGCAGGTCTGGCGAATGTCCGCGTCGTAGACCCGACCGACGAACCGATGCCGACACAGCCGACGTTCGACCTCGTCTCGACCTTCGACGTGGTCCATGACACCACCCACCCGGCCGAGCTTCTACACGCAATCCGCCAAGCCCTGAAGGACGACGGGGCGTGGCTGTGCGCCGACATCCGCAGCTTCCCGACTTTCGAGCAGAACCTCGCCGAACACCCGATGGCCGCCCTGCTCTACGGCTTCTCCGTCACGGTGTGCATGTCGGCCAGCCTGTCCACACCCGACGGCGCGGGCCTCGGGACACTTGGCTTCAACGAGGAGGTCGCTCGACGCATGTCGGCCGATGCCGGCTTCAGCCACTTCGAGACGCTGGAATACGGCAACGCGATCAACAGCTTCTACGACATTCGACCCTGAGCGCCCGTGACCCGTCGAGCGCTGGCCCACGCTGATGCTTGATGCTGGCGCTGTCCAAGGTTAGGGTGCCGAGGAATCGGCAGTTCCACATGCGTACTACGCTGAACATCGACGACGATGCCCTGTCTGCCGCGGAGGAACTGGCAAGGCGCGAAGGCAAATCCGCCGGACAGTTCATCTCCGGACTGATCCGGGAGGCGCTAGGCCGGTGAGTGAAGGACGGCAGCCAACGTCGGCGTGACCGCGACTTCTACGGCTTCATACCGATTCCCGCCGGCGGCGCCGTCGTCACCGACGAGTTGGTGAACAAGCTCAGGGATGAACTTGGCGTATAGAGCGTGCTGCTCGCACTGGCCAACGCTCACGATGCTCGCCCGGTCACATTGGGCAAGTCTGTTCCCCTATCCGCCGTACCGGGTGCCGACGTGGACTCGCTTTTCGTCATCTGAGAGCATGGCACCGTTTCCCGGGAGATTCGCATGGACTTCGTCGGCAGGCTGAACTTCGCCAACCCGGTGTCCCAGCACCAAGGCACGGCGGAGCAGCAGAGGGCCTTTGCGGCCGCACGGCTTGGTCGACCCACGCCGATTCATGACGCGCGGGCACTGCACGGTGTCCTGGCGGAACCCATCGACTCGGCCGAACTCCTCGCGGACGGGCGAGGCTTCCTGCTCGTCCATACGCCCTCTGCCGTCTCGGACTGGACGGACATCGAGGAAGTTGCCGCCGTCTACTACGAGGAGTCGCGCGCCCTCCTCCAGAAACTGCTGCCCAACGCCGTCGTGCCGCCCACGCACAGTCACACCTTCCGGAACGAGCAGATCAAGGACCACTACTGGGAGAATGGCGTTCAGTATGGTCCGTGTGCGGCGGCCGTTCACAACGACTACGCGGACTCCTTGAGCGCAGACCGCACCACCGTCACGGAGAAGTTCACCGAGATCCAGGGCATGCCCACCGATCGGCGCGTGCTCGGCATCAACATCTGGCGGTCGGTCTCGCCGCAGCCGTTGGCCCGCTTCCCCCTGGCGGTATGCGACCGCACTTCCATCGACCGGGACGACCTCGAGTACGACCTCAACCCCAACGCCAAGCCAAGGCCCTTCAACGCCCACTACTGCAACCCCAACGATGCACAGCGCTGGTACTACTATCCTGCGATGACCCGCGACGAGGCGCTGGTGTTCACCACCTACGACTCGCACCCGGCGGACGGCGATGTGTTCTGCCCGACCTTGCACACGGCCGTGCCCCTCCCCGGCTCGGAGGGCTTGCAGGAACGGGTCAGCGTCGAGGTCCGGTACTTCGCCAACCTGCCCTTGACGGGGTAGGGCAGCTTCCGCACCTGGCGTGTCGGGCGTCCGCCAAGTGTGGCCTTCGCTCGCCGCCCTGACACGTCGGTGGGCTATGCTACGAACCCTTGAAGCCCATACTCATCGATTGGCGGGATGTCGGAAGACGTAGCGGAAAGGATGGCCCGGCTCGCCGCAGCCGTCGAGCGATCACGTGCCGAAGACAAGCCGAACAAGCGCCGAGCTGTCGGCGAGGAACTGCAAGCTGTGATCGAGCTTGCCGAACAGTTCCCGACAGGCGCCCGCAGGGAGATGCGCTGCCCGGTCCTGAAGCGGCTGCTAGGCACGCAGGAGTAGTACGGTGCCGGGCGGCCTGGTCGAGAAAGTCGTCGCCATCCACGAAGCCTTGACGGATGCAAAGCTACCCCATGCGTTCGGCGGTGCGCTCGCATTGGCGTGGTGCGTCGGCACTCCGCGTGCGACCCTCGACGTGGACGTCAACGTGTTCATCGCCGAGGCCGACGCCGAGCTGCTCGTCGGCGCATTGCCCCCGGGCGTGGAATTGGGGCCGGACGACATCGCCGCGCTCGCGCGTGATGGTCAGGCACGCCTGTGGTGGCAGGAGACGCCCGTCGATGTCTTTCTGAACTCCACGCCGCTGCACGAGCCAGCGGCTAGCCGGGCGCGCTGGGAGGTTTTCGGCAGAACCCGCATGCCGTTCCTGAGTTGCCTTGACACCGCCATCTTCAAGGCATTCTTCAACCGGACCAAGGATTGGTCGGACCTCGAAGAGATGGCCAAGGCCGGGCGATTGGACGTTCAGGCGGTGCGCAAGACGCTCGTCGGTGCACTCGGGAAAACAGACGAACGGTTGCGGACGCTCGAACGTCTTGCGCAAACGGGTCGCGCCTTTCAAGCCTGACTGCGTACACGGCTTCAGCTTGCGCATGGCCCGATTCCGTTACGAGCTGGTGCACGTCACAGCCGAGGGTCCACCGGCTCGGACTCCATCGCCAACACGCCGAAGACGCATTCGTGGACCCGCCTTAAGGGTTCGCGCTCGACGAAACGCGCCAGCGCTTCCAAGCCAAGGGCGAACTCGCGTCGTGCCAAGGAACGCTTAGCCCCGAGGTTGCGTTGCTTGAGGCGGGCCAGGTGTTCCTCGGCCGTGTACTCCGGCCCGTAGATGATCCGCAGGTATTCCCGACCCCGGCACTTGACCGCTGGCTGCACGATACCGTTGTCCCCGGCAACCACGAACTGCCACGGCTTGACCACCATGCCTTCGCCCCCGGTAGCGGTCAGCTCTTCCCACCAGGCCACCGCCGCAGCGCAGCTCGACTCGTCCGACAGTTCAACCCGCCGATAGGCCGTCGCAGCGCACACCGGGTCGTCGGCGCAGAGCTTCGCCAGCTCGTCCATGTGCCAGCCGTGGTCCTTGTCGACGTGGACAACGCCCTCAGTCGCCAGCAGGTGGAATGGCGCCAGCTTCAGGTCATCGACCGATTTCACGGCCCAGTTGTAGTGGCCAAAGGCCCGCGCATAGTCCTGGGCCATCGCCGAGCGCGCCTGGAATCGCGCCAGCAATGCATCGCTGTCAAGGCCCCGCTTGCTGGCAGCCTCCAAGGCAGCCGTGGCAGCGTCCAAGCCTCTCCCTGCGGCGTCGGCGACGGGTTGGTAGTGCGACTTGACCAGATCGCCGGCCTTCGCCGACCACGGCATCAGTTCGCAGTCGAGGCAAAACCAGTCGGTATTGAAACGGCTCCACAGGTCGCACCGGTCCGCGGCGCCACGGAGGCGCCCGAGGAGTTCCGATTCGAACCCGTCCTGGCCACGGGCGGAGAAGAACGCCCTGCCCGTCCGCGTATAGATGACTCCCGCCTGGTCTCCCTCCACCCCGAACCGGGTGCGCGCCGCGTCCGCGTCCCGGCAGACCACGGCAACCGCCCGCGAACCCATGTGCTTTTCCTCGCAGATGACCTCGGTCACCCCGTTGGCGCGGAAGTAGTGAAACGCTTCGGCCGGATGCTCGAGTAGACCGCCCCGATCGCTCGTGGCGCAGGGGGCCATGGTCGGCGGCAGGTAGATGAGCCAGCGCGGATCGACCGCGAACCGGCTCATCACCTCCAAGGCCGCCGCGGCGTTCTCCGCGCGTACGGTGATGCTGCGCTGCCAACGCGTGGTGAGAACTCGCTTCCCGCGGACGTCGTCCATGTCCAAGACGCCGGCATCCGGACTGTCCGGGCCGTCGTCGCCGGGCTTCGGCCCCACCGGCTCGTAGTAGGTCCGCGCGGCCGGGACCGATACGAGCTCGCGTTCCGGATAGCGCAACGCCGTGAGGCTGCCGCCAAAGACGCAGCCCGTGTCTATGCAGATCGTCCGGTTGACCCAAACCGCGTCGGTGACCGGCGTATGGCCGTAGACGACCGCCGCATCGCCGCGGTAATCGGCGGCCCAGTCGTAGCGCACGGGGAACCCGAATTCGTCGGTCTCGCCCGTGGTCTCGCCGTAGAGGGCGAACGCCCGTACGGCGCCCGACGAACGGTTCATCAGGTCCGCTCTCATTCCGGCATGGGCGACGACGAGCTTTCCGCCATCGAGGACGTAGTGGCTGACGAGCCCGTCGATAAAGGCCGCGACGCGCTCGTGGAAGACGGGCGGCTGCGTCTCCATCTGGGCCACGGTCGCGTCTAGGCCGTGGGTCAACTGGACGTTCCGGCCGCGCAGTTTCCGCAAGAGCTTCGCCTCGTGGTTGCCCGGGACGCAGAGGGCGACGCCCTGGTTGACGGCGTCCATCGCCAGGCGCAGGCAGTCGACGATCCCGGGGCCCCGGTCGATCAGGTCTCCGAGAAAGACGATTCGGCGGCCATCCGGATGCGAGACCGCGTAGCCGTCACCGTTCTCGTGGACGCGGTACCCGAGTTCTCCTAGCAAGCGGGCGAGTTCATCGAAACACCCGTGCACGTCGCCGATGATGTCGAACGGGCCGGCATCGGCGCGCCGGTCGGTCCACAGCGGCTGGCGGGCGACGACCGCGGCATCCACCTCCGCCTCGGACTGGAAACGGTAGCGGTAGCGGAAGCCTTCCCGCCCAAGCCGCTTGATGGAGCGGCGCAGCGATCGCACCTGGTTGCGCACCACGTGGGGGCCGAAGTCGCGATCCGGCCGCCCGGCATTGCGCGCATGGCACTCCCGTTCAGGCAGATCGAAAACGATGGCCACGGCCAGGGCGTGGTACTCGCGGGCCAGGCGCACGAGGTGCGCGCGGTCCTCCCGGCGGACGCTGGTGGCATCGATTACCGTCAAGCGCCTGGCGCCGAGCCGCTTCCTCGCGATGAATTCCAGAACCTCGAAGGCGTCCTTGGTGGCCGCCTGATCGGTGGGGTCGTCGCTGACCAGGCCCCGGCAGACGTCGGACGAGATCACTTCCGTGGCCGCAAAGTGCTTGCGCGCGAACGTGGTCTTGCCGGACCCCGAGGCGCCGATGAGCACGACCAGGCAATATTCAGGGATCTCTAGCTGCATCGCTCGAAGATCGCCATCTGCGTGGGCGCGCCGAGACGTGCGTCGACATCGCCCACCGGTTCGAATTGCACGCGGTAGCCGTGCGCCTCGGCCACCCGTTCGGACCAGGAAGCGAATTCCCCGCGCGTCCACTCGAAGCGGTGGTCGGGATGGCGCAAGCCCCCGTCCGCAATATTCGGATAGTTCGCGTTGTATTCGCGGTTGGGCGTGGTCATGACCACCGTCCCCGGCCGAGCGAACTCGAACAGCGCGCGTTCGAAGGCCGGCACCCGGCCAGGCTCCAAGTGTTCCACGACCTCGACGACGGCGGCTGCGTCGTAGCCGGCCAACCGGGCATCCCGATAGGTCATCGCGCCGTGCACCAGGGTGATGCGCTGACGTTGTCTCTCGGGCAACCGATCGAGTCTCAGCCGGCGCTCGGCGTTCTTCAGGGCCGTGGCGGAAGCATCCACGCCGACGATTTCGTGGAACTGACCCACCCGGAGCAGTGCCTTGAGGAGCCGGCCTTCGCCGCAGCCCAAGTCCAGCACGCGCGCGGCACCGCTGGCTTCGAGCGCGCGCACGACGGCCTTCATGCGGACCTCGTTGAGTGGTGGGTCGGGGACATCTCCATCTTCGGGTTCGGCCTCGCCTGCCTCCTCGTCCAACGACAACCGCGCTATCGCCGCGTCGGCCAAGCCGCGTTGGTGCTTCAGATAGCGGCGCACGATGAAATCACGCTGGGGATGGGCTTCCAGCCAACCCTTGCCACGCCCAATGAGCTTGTCCACCTCGTCGTCGCCCACCCAGTAGTGCTTGCGGTTGTCGAGCACCGGTATCAACACGTAGAGATGCGTAAGGAGTTCCCGGAGCGGCATCCGCGCGGTCAACGTGACGTCCCGGTAGCGGCCTGCGGTGGTGGCCGTATCCGCCGGGCGGACCGTTACGTCGTAGCCGAGCGGCTCGAACAGCCCGCGCACGCGCGCCTCGTTGCCGCAAGGCAGCGCCGCCACGGTTGCCGAAAGCGGCAGCGCCGCGTCAACAAGCTCGGGCCGCTCGGTGCTGCGACCGCCGAGCGCGCTGCCGAAAACACGCGCGATGGCCACGCTCAGGAACGACGAGGCGGCGTACGGTCGGTCGTTGACGTAGTCCGTCAACAGGGCGCCGCGTCCACGCACCAAGGCGACCGGGTCCACATCAAGCAGGAGGGCGGCCGAGCAGCGATCTTCGGATGCCTCGGGGTAGAAGACGTGCGCCTGACCGAAGGCGAGGTCGAAGGTCTGCACGCGGGCCGGGTTCTTGTGCAGAAGGTAGCCGAGATCCGTGGCCGGACGATGGGTGGTCGTCAGCGTCAGCAGCATGGGTCTGGATCGCTCAAACGCCGAGTGACCAGTCTTGCCACATGTCGTCGCCTGCCAAGGCGTCGTCGCGGAACAGCTTCGCGTCCTTGAACCACTCGTATTGGCCAACCGCCCTGTGTTCGTCCGCGTCAAGGGTGGCAAAGTCACGTGTGTAGTCCGCGAACAGGGCCCAACGGATGTCGTCGCCGGTGTGGATGCCGCTCGAGTGCACGCATCGACCGTGCCAGAAGACCACGTCGCCGGCTCCGCCGACGAGCTCGACCGGCTGGATCTCGTCTACCACCCGCTTGAGGGCATCGCGGAAGTTGGGTTGCGGCGACCAGTTGGACGCAAAGCGGTGGGCGCGGAACATCACCCTATGGCTGCCGGGGTAGAGGGTGAAGCCGCCGTTGCGCGGCTTGACGTCGCTCAAGTACGCGCAGATGTTCAGTTGCTGGCAAACCCGGTCGGTATGCGGGCCGAGCGCCGTCGCGTTGCGCCTCGCTTGTCCGCGTTCGTCGTCCGGGACGGTCGTCGGGAAGAGCGCGTAGACGCCCCGCGTGCGTTCGCTGGGGCGCAAGTCGCCGAGCAGCGCGGTCCCGACCGCCCGCACATCCGGGTTGTTCGGAAGCAGGTCGACGAGGAATCCGGCGCTTCCGAGGTCGTGCAGCTTCACGGTCGCACCGCCGTGGTAGACCCGTTGGCGGCCTTGGTACGGCCCGGTCTTGTCGGGAGCCGACAGCGGGCCCCACGCCGGATCCCGCCAAGTCGTAGGGTCGCCGGGGATGAGCGTCGGCGCGGCGGGGTCCATCGGCACGTGTTCCAGCAGGTGCGCCCAGGAACGATCCAGAGCTTCCGCGACGTCCTTGCGCACAAGCAGACCCCGCTTCAGCAGGAAACCGTTGGCGACGAAGAACTCGATCTCGCCGGCCGAGACGACTTGGCCGGGCTCGGCGAGATCCGGCATCTCGAATACCTTGCTGGGCTTGCGCGCCATCTCTTCCTTGCGAGGGGCACGCCCCTCGCGCTCCCCGGCTGAGGGCTCCTCCTCTTGCCGACCGGCGATACTATAGGGTCAAACCGTCCGCTTTGGAGAAGCCCGTGCCAGCCACCCTACCCGCCGACTACGAGGAGCGCGTCTACGCCGGCGTGCTCGGCAAGATCATCGGCGTCTACCTCGGCCGTCCCTTCGAGGGCTGGCCCAATGAACGCATCGAAGAACGGCTCGGAGAGATCGACTACTACGTCCACGACAAGCTCGACGTGCCGCTGATCGTCACCGACGACGACATCAGCGGCACTTTCACGTTCATCCGGGCGCTCGAGGACTACAACTGCGATCCGCAACTGACGCCCAAGCAGATCGGCCAGACGTGGCTCAACTACCTGATCGAGAACCGCACAATCCTGTGGTGGGGTGGCCTCGGCAACTCGACCGAGCATACGGCCTACATGCGCCTGTCGTCGGGCATCGACGCCCCGGCGAGCGGCTCGATGGCGGTCAACGGCAAGGTGGTGGCCGAGCAGATCGGCGCGCAGATCTTCATCGACGGCTGGGCCATGGTGTCTCCGGGCGATCCAGACCAGGCGGCGGATCTCGCCCGCCGGGCGGCCAGCGTGTCCCACGACGGCGAGGCGGTCTACGGCGCCCAGGTCCTCGCGGCGATGGAAGCCGCCGCTTTCGAGGAGTCCGACACCAATAAGCTCATCGACATCGGCGTCAGCCAGATTCCGACCGACAGCGTCCTGTATCAGATGATCGGCGACATCAGGGGCTGGCATGCGAAGCACGGCGACGATTGGCGCGCGACGTTCGCCGAGATCAAGGCCAACTACGGCTACGACAAGTACGGCGGCAACTGCCACATGGTGCCCAACCACGGGCTCATCATCCACGCCCTGCTGCACGGCAACGATGACTTCCAGCGCGCCCTGATGATCGTCAACACCTCGGGCTGGGACACCGACTGCAATTCCGGCAACCTCGGCTGCCTGCTCGGCATCCAGCACGGCCTCTCCGGGATCGACGCCGGACCGGACTGGCGCGGCCCCGTTTCCGACATCTGCTACCTGCCCAGTGCCGACAGCGGTGGCGGCGTCAGCGACGCGGTCACCCAGGCGACCCGGATCAGCCGGATGGGCCGCACGCTCAACGGGTCGACTTTCGAACAGCCCAAGGGCGGCGCGCGCTACCACTTCTCCTATCCCGGAGCGGTGCAGGGCTTCACCGGCCACGAATGCGCCGTGGAGAACCGCGATGGACAGAACCTGACCGTACGCTTCGACCGTCTCGAGCCCGGCACGACGGCCCGCGCCACCACGTCCACGTTCGTCGACTCGCTCGATACCGCGCGTTACTTCGAGCGCCGCGGCTACGGCCTGATGGCCAGCCCGTCGCTAAGCCCCGGGCAGACCGTCAGCGCAGCGCTGGAACTCGCCAAGACGACCGACGACGCTGTGGGCGTCGCCATCTGCATTCGCGTCTTCAACGCAGACGACGAACTGCAGACCCTCCGGAGCCCGACCACAACGCTGGAGCCCGGTGGCAAGGCCGATTTGGCGTGGACCGTCCCAGATGTCGGCGGCTACCCGGTCGCAGCCGTCGGCGTCTCGGTCGTCTCGGCACCGGCTGGCGGCACGTTGTACCTGGATCACCTGGACTGGCAAGGCACCCCGGAGGTCACACTGTCGCGTCTGCCCGGCACGATGTGGCACCGCGCCTGGGTCAACGGCGTTGACCAGTACCTGCCCCGCCGGGGCGAGTCGTTCCGACTGGTCCACAACCGCGGCACGGGGCTCCTGCTCCACGGCAGCCGCGATTGGCAGGACTACCGGGCGAGCGCCGACATCACGCCGCACCTGGTTCGCCGTGTCGGCATCGCGGCCCGCGTACAGGGCATGCGTCGCTACTACGCGCTGGTGTTGACCGACGACGGCAAGGCGCAGTTGGTGCGCGAGCTCGACGGCACGACTGTCCTCGCCCAGACCGAGCGTGCGCTGGAACTCTATCGAACCTACCAGTTCGAGATCGCGGTGCGCGGCTCGGCCATCACGGGCAGCATCGACGGCGAGACTTTGCTCACCGCAGAGGACTCGAGCTTGGTGGAAGGCGGCGTCGCGCTCTTGATCGACGAGGGTCGAACGGCAACTCAAGCCGTGCGAATCAGCGCCGTGTGAGGCGCGGGGCCGCTCAGCTTCGCTGCATCGACCGCCAGCGCCGAATCGTGTCGTCCACGCTGGTATACCGGCCGCCGCCGGTGAAGAGTAGCGACAGGAGCATCACGAAGTACATCGCGGCGAACTCGATGCCGTTGTTGAGGATGGTGATGCTGCCGCGCCCGGTGAGCCAGCGGTAGTCGCCGTGCTCGCGAAGGATCGCGATGGCCGCGGCCTTGCGCTCGGCGGCTTCCATCACGCGATCGTTGGCAAGCCAACTGCTCGAGTCGGACAGCACCAGCCAGCCGTTCTCCCAGTGCACGGCGAGCGCGGCCACCAGCATGGTGACCATCAACGGAATAGCTACGATGCGCGTGCCGAGACCGATGAGGAGCAGGAACCCGCCTCCGAGTTCGGCGCTCATGGCCAGCGCCGCCATCAGTTCCGGCAACGGCATCCCCAGGCCGTTGCCGAACCATTGCACGGTACCCTCGAACCCGACCAGCTTGTTCCAGCCAGCTTGCATCATGACCGGGGCGAGGATCAGCCGCAGGAGGAGCGGCGCGATACCGTCAAGCGGCCTGATTGCCCGGAGAACACCGTCGTAGGTTCTCTCGGTTGTGTTCAGCAGTGACATGGGCTTAGTCCTTAAGGATCCTAGTGTAGCGTCCCGGAAATACATAGGCAGATCGCACGGGGTTGGGGCCGCCAGGATCGTTGCCAACGGGAGGATGTGCCGTCAATGAAACAGGCACTTGCGTACACGTCTGGTTCACCGGCGGGTGAAGAGCAAAGTCACCGTGTTTGCGGGACGGCACACTAGGTCAGTGCATCTCGTAGGCGCCGGCCACGTTCAGCGCGATGCCGCTCACGTTCGGCGCCGTCGCCAGGAACACGGCGGCCTGGCCCATGTCGTCCACGGTCTGGGCCCGACCCAAGGGGATCATCTCGCGCATGCGCGCATCGAAGTCGCTCTCGGCCCGGTTCGCCATCAGGTGGTCGTGCCACATGGCCGTCCCCACCATCCCGGGACACAGGGCGTTGACCCGGATCCCGTCCGGGGCGAGTTCCAGCGCGAACGACTGCGTGATGCCCACCACCGCGAACTTCGAGCCGCAATAGGCCGCCATGCGCGGCGCGCCGCGCTTGCCGGCGATCGACGCGGTGTTGACGACGGCGGCGTCTTCCGAGCCGCGCAGTGCATCGACCGCCGCACGCGTCATCAGGAAGATGCCCTTGACGTTGACGGCGAAGATCCGGTCCCAGCGTTCCTCCGAGAACTCCGCGAGCGGCCCGCTGTCGACAACGCCGGCATTGTTCACCAGCACGTCCAGACCGCCGAAGGCGCCGATCGTCGCTTCGACCGCGCCCGCGCACGATGACGCGTCGGTGACGTCGACCGGCGTGGCCTCCACCCCGAGTTCCGCCGCCGTCGCCTTGAGTTCCGACTCGGAAGCCAGCGCATAGCGCCAGCCTTCCGGATCCGCCAGATCGGCGATCATCACGTTGTCGCCGGCATCAACGAACGCGCGCGCAATCCCTTTGCCGATACCCCGCGCCCCCCCGGTGACAAGAACGGTTCGATTTGTCATGGTGCTACTCTCCCGTTAGCGACCTTAAGCATACTGCGCGTTGTCCGACCGATGATGCTATCCGACGACCAGCGGCAGACCTTCGCGAGAGACGGGTTGCTGCATTTCGAAGGCGCACTCCCGGAGGCCTTGTGGCGACCACTCTGCGGGCGCGTGCAAAGCGCCTTGAAGGACGCCGGACTCGACGATCCCGAGGTGCCCCGGACCGATGTCAAACGCCGCCGCAAAAGGGCGACGCGGGCGTTGACGCCCCACCTCGGGGCGATCTACACCGACCAACTCTGCGACTTGGCCAGCCAGCTTCTCGCTGGCCAAGTCGCCGGGCGTCACACGGCCCTCCTCCTCCTGACATTGCCCGGCCAAGGGGCCATGGGACCGGTCACCCGGTGGTCCGTACCACGACAGGTCTGGCACACCGACGCACCGCGGATTGCTGGTCCCGGCGTCCCCGGGGTCATCGCACTCGGCTTCCTCGACCAGACTCCCGCCGGCGGGGGCGGAACGCTGTTCGTGGCCGGCTCGCACAGGCTCCTCGATGCGCCGGCTAGGGAACTACGTTCCAAGGATTTCAAACGGGCGCTGCGGAAAAGGCCGTACTTCAACGTCCTGCTCCGCGACGACAGTGCCGAGCGGACCGCGTTCCTGGCGCAGGCGCATCGGGTGGAAGGCGTTGACGTGCGCCTTGTCGAGTTGACGGGCGAGCCGGGCGACGTGGTCCTCGCCGATGCCCGCCTGCTCCACGCGCCCGCGCCCAACGTGCAATCCAAGCCGCGGCTAATGGTCCGCGGTTTCTTCATCGGCGAGCCGCTTGCAGCCCACTACCGCGCGCGGTGGCCGGACTACGCGTCGCCGCCAGCCGACGCGCCTAAGGCTCCTCCCGACGCCGCCTGACCCACTCGCGCGCCTGGCGCCAAGAGCGCCGGACGCCTCCGGTGGCGAGGAACTCCTCGGTCAACGTGGGTCGGTCCGAGGCGAAGTTGCGCCACACGGCCTCCGTATACGGTCGGCTCGCGTCTGCCAAACTCGGGTAGAAGCCCCTGTCTTCGATCTCGCCGAGTACCTCCCGGTAGTGGTCGAAGACATGCCGGTCGAGCAACGTGCCCGCGGCCTGGACGCTCGACAACGCCCCGCTACCCAACTTCCCCACCTGTTTCAGCGAGCCCAACGTCACCAAGCCGGAGACGTCGAACGCACTTACACCTTGGCGTCGGGCGGTGTCGCCGATACGGTCCCAGAGGCGATGCAATTCGACCTCCGGCAGCACGCTGGCGACGTCGACCTCGGCGAGCGATTCCCGGGTCTCGCGAACCGTCTGCCGCAAGCCCTCCACGGACAGGGGCGGGGTGTCGAACGCCGTCGCGGTGCGTTGGCTGGCATCCGCCACCACCTCGAGAAGGTCGTCCGCTTTCTGGACCCGCGCGGCGTCCTCGATGACGCCGCGCCTCTCGAGCTCCTCGGCAAACTCGCGAAGGTACGCCTTCGACCCGTAGGCGATGTCGCTCACCAGGGCAAGGATGAGCATCGGCGACACGTGGACGGTGGCGAGGCTCGCGAGCTCCACGAAGTTGCCCACCGTCTTGCGCGCAACGTAGTCGTCCACCCGGTCGTCCCGAGTTGCAGATGAACGCTCTACGCCGCCCATGTCCTCCGCCATGAAGTCCAGCATCTGGCCGACGAAGACGCGATACGTCTTGGCATCGCGAAAGGCGCGCGGCAGCAGAACCGCGGCCGACTCCCGCAATGCCCCACCGACGATGCCGGCGGTGCTGCGCACGGCGCGCTCGGGTAGCGACAGACCGTAGCGCAGGTGGCGGCGAACAGTCTCTCGGACATCATCAGTTGCCACTGTCGCGCCTCCCGTGGGATGTATGGATGTTAGCGCGCCGAAGTTCTATATTGGCCGCGTTAGGCACACGGCAAAAGGGCTGTCATGTCCGGTTCATTCACCGAGGCCTGCCTCGCCAACAACGCGAAGTACGCCGAATCCTTCGACAAGGGGGAGCTGCCGATACCACCGGCCGGCAAGACGGCCGTGGTGGCCTGCATGGACGCCCGCATGGACCCCGCGCGACTGCTCGGTCTCGAGGAAGGCGACGCCCACGTGATCCGCAATGCCGGAGGCGTGGTCAGCGACGACGTCATCCGCTCGCTGGTGATCTCGCAGCGTCTGCTGGGCACCGAGGAGATCATCCTTCTTCACCACACGGACTGCGGCATGGTGACATTCAAGGACGACGACGTGAAAGCCGCCATCGAAGCGGACACGGGACTCCGACCGATGTTCGCCATGGAGGCCTTCCCAGACGTCGAAGAGGACGTCCGCCAATCGATCCGGCGCATCGAAGCCTGTCCGTTCATCCCGGTCAAGAACCGCGTCCGCGGCTTCGTCTACGACGTCGAAACAGGACGCCTGAACGAGGTCACGTGACGATGGCAGCGCGCGCAGACCGCATCGATCAAGTGCGTGCCACCCTGCACGCCCTTCGCCAGCTCGTGGCCGATCCGGACGACACGCCGCGCGTATTCGAGATCACCCGTGCCTTGGGACGGCCTTCGCTCCGCCGTGGTGCCCTCAGGTTCAAGTCGACGCCGGTCGGGCGCCGGGTACTCGCCGAGCGGATCGACCTGCTTGACACGCTCCGCGACCGCGTTCGGCTAGCCAAGCTACCGGTGGGCACGCTAGGCCGGGCGTACCACGACTTCGTCTACCGCGAGAATCTCTCCGCTGATGGACTGGTCGAGGCCAGTATGGCGGGTGGCTCGCACACCCGCTTCGACGACGCCGACATGAGGCGCTACGCCGAGCGGATGCGCGAACAGCACGACCTGTGGCATACGCTGACCGGCTACAACCGCGATCCGTTCGGCGAGGTCTGCCTGCTGGCGTTCACCTACGCCCAGACCGGCAACAAGGGCCTGGGACTCATCGCCTTGGTTGGGACTCTGAGGGGTCTTCAGAGGGCCGGCGCCCGGGTCCCCAAGGCGGTCTGGAACGCATTCCAGGCCGGGCGCCACGCCAGTTGGCTGCCCGAGCAAGACTGGGAACGGCTGCTGCGTCTCCCGGTGGACGACGTGCGCCGGCAGTTGGCGATTCCGCCGCCGGCACGCGCCTATCGCGACGCCGCCTGAGTGAACGGTTGCCGGACGAGTGCGCGCTGCGCGGGGCTCGTCGCCGGTATCGCGTTGCTCTCCGTACCCGCTTCGGCCGCGTCCGAACGCTCGTTCAAGAAGACCGTGTTCGAAGCCGAGAAGGAACAGTCGCTCGAACTGGGCGGCGAGATACACCACGAATACACGATTGAGCTGAAGCCCACCTTGCCCCAGCCCGAGTGTCGGGCCGACGTGTCGATCTCCTACGTGCCGATGTACGACAAGGTCCGCGTCGAGACGACCGTCGAGCACGACGGCTGCGCAACATCGAGCGGCGACTACACGCTGCGCGTGCGCACCCGGGGTTCGGACGGCGAAGTCGCGACACAGGACATCGGCGAGTCATGGCGCCGTACGGACACAGGCCGCGTCGAAAGCACGAAGGACTATCCGGTGGATCCGGAGCGCGAGCTGGTCTGGGTGCGCGTTCGCACGGAACGCAAGACCAATTGCCGGTGCGACGACGGTCCCACGCCCTAGCGACCCGAGCAGTTCGCTAGGACTCTATCTCAACCGACCGCAAGCGCCGCGTCGGCGAACGCGGCGACCGCCGCGGTCAGGTCCGCAACGCGCTTCTTGCCAACGCTCTCGGTGAAGCAGAACGACAGGCGCAACTGGTTCAACCCGGCCTGCGGGTTGCGGCGACGCGCGTCCGGCGGATAGAAGTCGTACATGGGAATCACGACGACACCATGCTCGGCGACGAGTTTCGCCACGAACGCGTCGTCGGTCACGACGGCGGGGTCGAGGAACGTGAACACGCTGAAGAACCCGGCTTGCGGCTCCGTCCAGCGGAAACGGTCGGGATGAGCGCCTAACTTGGCCTCAAGTCCGTCGAGCAAGACCGTTCGGTTCTCGCGGTAGACGGCGAGCTTCTTCTCCGCCACCGGCCAGAGGGAGTCGCGGCGTTGGAACGACTCGTCGAACAGCAGGGACTCGAACGACCGGAGCGCCTGGGGGTTGTGGAACAGGATGTCGGCGCTGGCTTCGGTGAGCAATAGCTCGGCGAGCGGTGCCCGGGTGCGGTTCTCGATTTCGACCACCGCCTTGGTATACGCAAAACCCACGCGCGGACCCGGCAACCCGATCTTGGAGCCGGTGAACAGGTGCACCGTCCGCGTCGGATCGAGGGCGACGAACGGTTGCGGCCGCTCCGATGGTTCGGCGTAGCTGATGTAGACGTAGGGGGCATCCTCCACGATCAGCAAGCCCTCGGCTCGGACGATCTCCAGGATCTCGTGGCGGCGCGCAGTGCTGAAGGAGAAGCCCGCGGGATTGTGGCCGTCCGGCACCGTGTAATAGAACGGCACGAAGAAGCCGTCGGCGCGCGCACGGCGCACGGCTTCCCGCAAGCCGTCGGGGTGCGGGCCCTCCTCGTCCATGTCCACGCTGTAGATCCGCGCGTGCTGACACAGCGCAGCACGGGCCACGAAGCCGGCGTAGGTCGGTGCGTCGGTGATGTAGGCCACCGGGGTTCCCGGACGCTCGAACAACGAGCACAGAAGACTGATGCCCCCCGTCGCACCGACGGTCGGCAGCAGCTTGGCAGGGTCGATGTCGACGCGCCAATCGGCGCCGTAGACGGCGGCGAACGACTCGCGCGGGCTGACCGGGCCGAGCGTGTCGGTGTAGGCGTACGACTCGCGCAAATACTCGGGAAGCGCCGTCGGGTCGTTGATGCCTTCGGCCTGGCGCAGATGCTCGAAGAAGGCCTGCTCGTGGGCGATGAAGCCACGCGGATCGGTCACCTCCGGATTGGGGTAGCCGGCGCCGAGGTGGTGGATGGTCAACCCCTTGGCCTGCGCGACGGCACGCAACTCGGGTAAGGAGGCGGCCATCTTGCGCGTCACCGAAACCGGTTGCTGCGCTAGGTTGGGGGCATTGAGCGTGCAGTCCATCGGATCAGCTTAGCACCGCCCGGAGCGCGCATGTCGGCATCCTAGGTGAGCAATGGGCTTAGCTCGGCTTCCATCGCGGCCCGCCTTCGGTGTAGCTTCTGCGGGCTACAACGCGAGCGGGGGCAACCTTGAACAATCACGTCAGCGCCGGTCTGCCCAAGTGGTGCGCGGCCGCGGCGCTCCTCTGCCTCCTGGTCGGCTTCCCGGCGAACACGGCCGAGGTGGAAGGCCCCAAGCTCAAGTGGAACGTCTCGCTGTGGGGCAAGCCGCGGGCGGGAACCGCGATCGCCGATGCCTTGGCGGACGCCGTGTCCGCCAAGACCGGGGGCAACTGGACCATGTCCCTCGACTACGGCGAAGCCCTCTCCAAGGCCCGCGAGAACCTGGACGGGCTAGCCATCGGCGCGTTCGAGGTGGCGATGTTCTGCAACTTCTACCACCCTCGCAAGAATCCGGCGCTGATGGCGCTCACGCTGCCGTTCCTGCCCATGGCGACTTGGGAAGACAACCGACGAATCCGCGAAGCGGTGTACGCGCACCCGGCGGTCAAGCGCGAACTGGCCCGGTGGAACGCGATCGTCTACACGTCGTCCTTCCTGCCGCAGTACGAGTTCGTGGGCCGCGGCCAACCGCCCCGCGAGCTCACCGACTGGCGCGGCATGACGGTGCGGGCCGGCGGCGGCCTCGGCCAGGCGATGCAGCGCCTCGGCGCGACCCCGGCGAGTTCCACGGCGACCGAGGTCTACACCGGCGTCCAGCAAGGCACGATGGACGCCGCCGCGTTTCCGTTCACCTACAGCCATGTGTCCTACCGGCTCCACGAGGTCGCGGACTGGTTCACCGGCAACCTCTCGCCCGGCACGGCGGACTGCCCGCTGGCTTTTTCGCGAACCGCCTTCGATGCCCTGCCCGCGCAATACCGACAGCTCCTGGACGACGTGAAGGACGACGTGATTGCGTCGCAGATCCAAGCCTACGTCGACGTTGATCGCATCAACCTGCCCATGCTGAAGGAGACGCTCGTCGAAGTCCGCTACACGGATGCGCAACTGACCGACTTCCGTGCGCGGGCCGGCAAGCCCGTGATCGACGCCTGGATCGCCGACAACCAGGATCGTTTCGACGCCCGCGGCTTGGTGGACGCCATGTTCGCCGCCGTCGGTCAGACCTACGACTGAGCTCGCTCTTGCAGGACCTATTCGGACGCGTAATCGCATCGTGCGACCGCGCGCTCGGCATCGTCGAGAACGGCCTCAACCTCGTCGCCGGCGCCTTGATCTTCGTGCTGATGCTGCTCGGCGTCGCGCAGATCGTCATGCGCACCGCGTTCGCAGCACCGATCTTCGGCTACATCGACATCGTGGAAGTGGCCATGGTCGGCTTCGCGGTGGTGTCCATCGCCTACGTCCAGCGTGTCGGCGGACACGTGCGCATGGAGCTTCTGGTCTCGCGGCTGAAAGGGCGCTGGCTGTGGGCCGCGGAATTGACCAGCGCCGGCCTCGCCGCCTTCATCGTCGCCGTGCTGATTCCGTACTCGTACCAGCATTTCGAACGGGCGTTCGAGTTCGGCGATAGCACGATCGACATCGAGCTTGCCACTTGGCCCGCCAAACTCGCCGTGCCGCTGGCCTTGACCGTCTTGCTGGTGCGCCTCGGGGTGCAGATGGCAGGCTACCTGCGCCTCGTCCTGCACCCGGACCTAGCCCCGGTCGCCGTGCCGACCATCAAGGACGCCGCCGCACAGGCCGCCGAGGAGATCTCGCTGGCAAGCGGTGGCCGGGACGACTCGCGGTGACGGGCGTGGACGAATTCTGGATCGGCATCGCCGGCGTGGTGATGCTGGTCACCCTGGTCGCGCTCGGCGTGCGGGTCTACATCGCCGCCGCGCTGACGGGTTTCCTGGGGCTCGTGCTTCTCAAGGGGTGGGGTGTCGCCGCCGCCGTGGCCGGCACCATCCCGCATTCCAAAACGGTCACCTACCCGCTGTCCGTTCTCCCGCTGTTCATCCTGATCGGCTTTCTCGCCTTTCACGCGGGCCTCACCGGCCGGCTGTTCGAAGCCGCCCGGCGCTGGGTTGGCTGGGTGCCCGGCGGCCTTGCGGTGTCCACGGTGTTCGCGAGCGCCGGGTTCGCGGCGGTGTCCGGGGCGTCCACGGCCACGGCCGCGGTGTTCTCGCGGGTCGCTATTCCCGACATGCTGAAGAACCGCTACGGCAAGCGCCTCACGGCCGGTGTCATCGCCGCCGGTGGCACCCTGGCATCGCTGATCCCGCCCTCCGCCATCCTGGTGATCTACGCGATCATCGTCGAGGAATCGGTTGGCAAGCTGTTGCTCGCCGGTCTGCTCCCAGGCGTGGTCTCAGTTCTGATCTACGCTGGCCTGATCGTCACCATGTGCTCGCTGCGGCCGGATCTCGGGCGTCCCATCAGCGGCTTTACGTGGCGGGACAGGCTTGCCAGCGTGCCCGGCGCGCTGCCGATCTTCCTGGTCGTCGGCATCATCTTCGGCGCGCTCTATTCCGGGGCCGCCACACCCACCGAGGCCGGCGCGCTGGGGGCGATGGTGGTCTTCGGGCTGTACGTCTTCCAGGCCTATCGACAGCGGGCCTTCGGCGAGATGCGGGGCCGATTGCGCGAGGCGCTGATGGAGACGGCGAAGCTGACCGTGATGATCTTCACGTTGGTCTGGGGCGTGTTTCTGTTCGTGCGGTTCCTTGGATTCGCCGGGCTCCCCGGGGCGTTCGCGGATTGGGTCGTCGACCTGGACGTGCCGCCGCTCGTGATCATCGTGTGCATCCTGCTCGCCTATGCCATCCTCGGCATGTTCATGGACGCCATCGGCATGCTGGTACTCACCCTACCGGTGGTCTACCCCGCTGTCGTGGCGCTCGGCTACGACCCGATCTGGTTCGGCATCGTCGTGGTGAAAATGGCGGAGATCTGCCTCATCACCCCGCCCATCGGCCTCAACTGCTTCGTGGTCGCGGGTGTCGCGCGCGAACTGCACAGCGCCGAGGGCCGGTCGCTCGCGATCCCGCTGCAGGACGTGTTCCGCGGCATCGGACCGTTCTTCATCGCCGACGTACTCACCGTCGCCGTGCTGCTCGCAGTGCCAGAGGTCGTGCTCTGGCTGCCGAAGACGATGGGGTAAGTCGCCGCGTCGCCGTTGCCGGCGAGACTAGCCGTTCGGGAAGTGCGACCGTTGGCCGGGCGGTCGGGGCCCCATCGAAGTCCTTGCGTTCCGAAGAACTTCAAGAGTGACTTCGGCTGTCTCCTTCGCGCATCGCCGCAGCAAGTCGATCTCGTATGGTGTCAACATCCGGGGAGCGGGCGAGGTACCGAGCCTCCGATTGAGTAAGGCAATCGAAGGTGTGGCCGAACTGCTGGCCCCACCAGTACTCGAAGTCCGGCCCGTGCTTTTTTCGGAGTTCATGAAGTTGGTCCTTCGTTGGATTCAATCTGGCCGAATGGAACGCCCGAACTCGATCGCCCGGAGTGGGCCGTAGTCGTCAGATCGCCGCGAGAGCTGCAGACTATGCGGCGATCGGGAATATCAAGGTCTTGACGATGGTCCCTGATGAAGCGCTCGAGTTCTTTGATGTGCTTGTCAATCAGGTCCACTTCCGTTGCGTGACGCACTAGCCCTCCGTGTCACCCGCCGACACCCTAATGCCCAATGCTACCGGGTCGCGCCGGCACGAACCGACCCAAGAGCCCGCTACGCGCCATGCAACCGCACGTTGGCGCCGCTGTTGCCGTACACTTGCCGCAAACCAACGCGGCAGACAAGGGGAGCTAGGTAGTGGATCAACCCACTGACGAGGTCCTGCTCGACATCCATCGGCGCATGGTGCGCATCCGGGTCTTCGAAACCGAAGCGGGTCGTATGGCGGAAGCGGGCAAGATACCCGGCGCACTACACCTGTACGTGGGCGAAGAGGCGGTGGCCGCCGGTGTCATGGCGCACTTGAGCGACGATGACTGGATCACCAGCACCCATCGCGGACACGGACACCTCATCGCCAAGGGCGGCGAGTTCGACCGGATGTTCGCCGAACTCTTCGGACGCGCCACCGGATACTGCCGCGGCAAGGGCGGCAGCATGCACATCTCGAACATGGACCTCGGCATGCTCGGTGCCAACGGCATCGTCGGTGCCGGGCCGCCGATCGCCGTGGGGGCCGCGTTCTCCACCAAGTTCCGCAACACGGACCGCGTTGCGGTGTCGTTCTTCGGGGATGGCGCGAGCAACGAAGGCTCGTTCCACGAAGCCGCCAACATGGCCGCGCTCTACAAGCTGCCGGCGATCTTCGTCTGCGAGAACAACGGCTACGGCGAATACACGCCGCAGGCCAATCACCAGGCGATCGTCGACGTCGCGGATCGTGCTTCGGGCTACGGCATGCCGGGCGTCATCGTCGACGGCATGGACGCGGTTGCGGTCTACGAGGCGGCCGGCGCAGCGATCGAACGCGCACGTTCCGGCGATGGTCCGACGCTGCTCGAGTGCAAGACCTATCGGTTCTTCGACCACGTGGGCGTGCGCGGCATGGGGCTGTCCTATCGCACCGACGAGGAACTCGAGGAGTGGCAGAAGCGCGACCCGATCCACATGTTCGAGGCGCGGCTCGACGAACTCGGCGTGCTCAGCCGCGACGACGCGGCCAAGATCCACGAGGGCGTGCTCGAGGAGGTGCGCGCCGGCATCGAGTTCGCCGAATCCAGTCCCCTGCCCGACCCCGAGACCTTGCTCGAAGACGTCTACGCCTAAGGAGAGTTCAATGGCCGAAGCGGCGCAACGCGAAATCACCTACGTCGGCGCCATCGCCGAAGGGGCGCGAACCATACTCAACGAGCAGGAAGGCGCCTTCATCGCGGGCGAGGACGTCGCAGGCGCGGGCGGCGTATTCGGCTCGTACCGGGGGCTCCTCGACGAGTTCGGTTCGGACCGCATCGTGGACACGCCGATTTCCGAAGAGGGCATCGTCGGACTCGGCGTCGGTGCCGCGGCAACGGGTCTGCGCCCGATCATCGACATCATGTTCATGGACTTCATGGGCGAGTGCATGGACGAGATCGCCAACCAGATGGCGAAGATGCGCTACATGTTCGGCGGCTCCGCGAAACTGCCGATCACCGTCGTCACCATGTCGGGGGCCGGCATGAACATGGCCGCGCAGCACTCCCAAAGCCTCGAGGTGTGGCTCTGCCACCTGCCCGGGCTCAAGGTCGTGACGCCCGCCACCCCCTACGACGCCAAGGGCATGCTGATTGCCGCGGCCCGGGACGACAACCCCGTGTTCGTGGTGATGAACAAGCTGTCGCTGCGCAACCAGGGCCCGGTCCCGGAGGAGGCGTACGAAGTCCCCATCGGAGCCGCGGAAGTCGTGCGCGCCGGCGACGACCTCACGTTCGTCAGCTACAGCCGGATGGTCAGCGAGGCGGTCAAGGCGGCCGAGGCCTTGAGTGCCGACGGCATCGAAGCCGAAGTGATCGATCTGAAGTCGCTGCAGCCGATGGACACCGACACGGTCATCGAGTCCGTGCAGAAGACCCACCGTGCGGTGGTGGTCCACGAGGCCGTCCGCTTCGCCGGCCTCGGCGGCGAGATCGCCGCGCAGATCCAGGAACTGGCGTTCGACGACCTCGATGCCCCGGTGGCGCGCGTCGGGGCGCCGTTCTCGCCCGTGCCGTTCAGTTCCGTGCTGGAGCAGACGTACCTGCCGAATGCCGACAAGATCGCCGCCGAAGCCCGGCAATTGCTCGGCATGTAAATGCGAATCGCCTAGCGGCGAATGCGAATCGCCGTGGGCCGATTCGATCGAGAATGCTGACGCATTCTCGGGAGGTCGGGGCGTGCGACAGGGACGAACGGACACTGGTACGCATTTGGGCGTCATCGGCCTAGTCGCCAATCCGGCCTCCGGCAAGGATGTCCGACGCGTGACAGCTCGCGCGTCGGTGTTCGACAATCAGGAGAAGTCCGCGATGGTGCGGCGCTGCCTCGTCGGCATCCGCGCCTTCGCGTCGGCGCCGATCCGCTACATGCCGGATCCGCACCACGTCGCCCGCAGCGCGGTGGACGAACTGAGACTCGCCGCCGAACCGCTCGACATCGCGATCGACGCGAACGTCGGAGACACCGTCCGTGCCGCCCGCGAGCTGCGCGGTGCCGCAGCCGTGATCGTCCTCGGCGGGGACGGCACCAATCGGGCGTTCGCCAAGGGCTGGCTCGATGCGCCGCTGATCGCCCTGTCCACGGGTACGAACAACGCGTTCCCGACCATGCAGGAAGCAACCACCGCCGGCGCCGCGGCCGGCGTACTCGCGACCCGGGAGTTGCCGCTCGCCGCCGTCGCACGCCAGGCCAAGGCGATTCACGTCGACATCGACGGCGAAGATCCCGACCTAGCGCTCATCGATGCCGTCTTCACGCGCGACCGTTTCGTGGGGGCACGCGCCCTGGACGACCCTTCGCGCCTGGTCGCGGCATTCCTGACCCGCGCCGATCCGGCTGGCGTCGGCATGACCTCGGTAGGCGGTTTTGTCCATCCCTTGAGTGCCGCCGAAGATGCCGCGCTCACGGTCGAGTTCGACGCCAGCGCACCGCATGGCGTGAACGCCGCTTTGGCGCCGGGACGCTTTGAACGCATAGGCATCTCGAAATTGCGCCTGCTCAACTTCGACGACGCCATTCGCTGGACCGGACCGGGTGCGCTCGCCTTCGACGGCGAACGGGAACGCATCCTCAAGGTCGGTCAGACGGCCACCTTGACCGCCGCCCGCGACGGCCCGTGGGTCGTCGACGTGGCCAAGGTTCTTAGCCACGCCGTGTGCCGCCGGCCCTTTACGAACGCCTAGGAGAAAACATGCCTGCCGAGATCTACCTGGTCAAAGTCGGAATGACCATGCACGAGGGAACCGTGGAGGAGTGGTACGTGCCCGACGGCGAGCGGGTCGAAGCCGGTGCCCTCCTCTACCGGCTCGAGACCGAAAAGGTCAATCTCGACGTGGATGCGGAGACCACGGGGATCGTGAAGCACCTCGTCGCCGAGGGGACGACACTCGAGCCCGGCGACGTGGTCGGCTACATCTACGCCGACGACGAGACCATCCCGGACGTCCTGCCCGCCGCCAGGCGTAAACGAGACATCGTGGCCCAGGACGACGCCGCGGTAACGCCCAAGGCCGAGACAAAGCCGGTGCCGGCGCGCTCGGGCAAGCGCGTAGCGGCCTCGCCCGTCGCACGCAAGCTGGCGTCCGAACTTGGCATCGACCTCGCCACCGTAACCGGTACCGGCCCGCGCGGGCGCATCACCAAGGAAGACGTGCAGCAGGCCGGCGAACAGGCCGCGACCAGTTCAACCCCGGCAGGCGAGCCAACTGGGGAGTCGATTCCGCTGCGCGGCATGCGCAAGACCATCGCCGAGCGCATGCACGCGAGCCTCCGCGATTCCGCTCAACTCACCATGGACATGGAAGTGGCCATGGACGACGCCGTGAAGCTGCGTCAAGGACTCATCGCCGAATGGGAATCCGAAGGCATCCGGGCAACCTATACGGACCTGGTCATCGTTGCCGCGGCACGCGCCTTGACGCGCCATCCGGCCATGAACGCCGCCCTTGTCGGCGATTCCATCAGCCGGTTCGAACACGTCCACGTCGGCATCGCCGTCGCCCTGGCGGAGGGACTGATCGTCCCCGTGATCAAGGACGCTGGCGACAAGCCGTTGAAGCAGGTCGCGGTCGAGTCCGCGGAACTCGCCAAGCGGGCCCGGGACGGTGCGCTGAGCCTGACCGATGTCGAAGGCGGTACGTTCACGGTGACCTCGCTCGGCATGTACGGCGTCGACACATTCACCCCGATTCTGAACACGCCCGAAGCCGGAATCCTGGGCGTCGGGCGGATCTACGATGGGCTGCGCTGGGACGACGATACGCCGCGCAAGACCGCCATGATGCGCCTGTCGCTCACTTGGGACCACCGCGTCCTCGACGGTGCTCCCGCTGCCGAGTTCCTCGCGACCGTGCGTGCCTACCTGGAGGCGCCGTTCAGGCTATTGGTCTAGGCGTTCGAGACGTGACCAGACGCTAGCGACCGGTAGTGGGCTGATTTGAAGTATCGGCCCGCGCCGCCCGGAAGGCGGAATCCCGCTGAACCGGGGCGACCCTTTCCTCTACCGACTAGCAACTAGAGGAAAGACGGAATGAACGTTATAACGAGGGATCAACAATCACCGGATCACCCCTAACAACCCCGTCAAACATCGTGCCCAAGTTGCGGCAAGCCTCTCCCACAGCCCGTTCTAGAGCACTGTTCGATGACAGAAGTTGACGAGGTTTAATGTCGCATTACCGGCGTAGCCGTCGCCCGTCTGAGGCGAACAGTGAACGGGCAACTGATGAGCAGTACGACGAAGGGGCCGCTACGTAGGTGTCGACAAGACCACCGTGAGCGGCGATCCCGACACGGACAAGGTTTCGACTTCGGGAGTCGAACGGTTCAATCTCACAATCTCACGCTCCGCATGACTGCCCGGCACTTCACCCGCAAGACCAACGCCTACAGCAAGAAACTGCGGAACCACGGGCTTGCCGTGGCCCTGAAGCTGGTTCACTGCAACTTCATGCGCCGCCACGACACCATCGGCACGGTCCTAGGGATGGCAGCCGGGGTGATAGACCATGCGTGGACGGTCGAACAGCTTGCCGAAATGGTGGTCGCGGAGCGCCTCAAGCCGAAGTCCTACCGGAAGCGGGCGGCGGTGGTGTAGGATGCGCGGCTTCGACTGCAACGCGGAGAGAACGCACATCGCCATAGCAGCGGGTCACTTGACGCTCTGCGCGAACTGGTCTACTTGAACGTGCCCGATGCCGACGACTGGCTCACCACGGCGCAGATTTGGAACCGGACTTTCGAGCTTGACGACAACCACACGCACGCCGTAACTCGGGCACTGGTTCAACGGATGGAAAGCGACGGAACCCTATACCACGAGGGGCATAGCTGGCAGCGCACGGACGCGGGTTTCGAGTAGAGGATAGAGTGACCAAAGACGAACTGAGCGCGATCCTCTCGCGCATGTACGAACAAGCTTCGGGGCGAGCAATGCTGGCGATCGATCTGTTCGGCATCCGCCATGCACGCGACATAGAAGCGGCAGGAACGAATGCGCGAGCCATACCCGAGGGTTCCACATTGGCGGAACGCCTTCGACGCGAAATCAACAAGGGATCAGCTGTCCCGGCATGTGGTGGAGCGCAGCGGAATCGGCAAACTCCTGTTAGGAGAGAACTAAAGGATGGCCAACGACACCGACTACCACGGCAAGTGCGAGACGTGCCGATTCTGGGAACCTAGCGCGAGACGCGGAACCAAAATCCTCTACGGGTTCTGCCACAGATTTCCGCCGCAAGGCCGACAGTGGCGGCAGACAAAGCCCGAGGCATGGTGCGGCGAGTACAGTGCGAAGGCCGAACAAACGCCGCACGTTGAAGGGATGCGGTGAACTCGGATGAACGCCGCTAGGTTCCTACGCATCATCTGGCGCGGAACGTGGATCGGTGCGCTGGTCGCGGTCCCCGCGTCGCTGGTCGGGCTGCTGCCGCTTCTCCTGTACCCGCTCGGCGGCGTGGAGGCCATGCTGTACCTCCAAGTGGTCGCGCACAGCTTCCCGCTCGTTCCGCAATGGCTCGTCCTAGTAGTCTTGGGGGCCGTCTACGGTTTTGGGGTCGGGCTGGCTTGCGCGATCCTGCTAGGACTGGTCTACGCGCTGGCCCGGAAGGGCGGCTACCGGGAAGAGGACTACTACGAGGAAGAGCAATAGGGGCGTCAGAATGACCAAGACGGAAGCCAACAACATAGTCAACGAAATCGTCGCTACAGTTGAACAGATAACGGCAGAACAGGACGCGGGTGCCGTAGAACGGAACAGGCCGAAGCGGCAGCCAAGTTTTTGCTCTGAGCCATGACGGTGCGTTGTCCACTTAAGCTACGGCGGCGTCCATCCACTCTACCACCCCGGCTCTAAACGCTTGGCCAGTTTGGCCAACCGCGTGGCGAGATTTTCAGTTCAGCCCAAAGCCTAGCGACCCACCACCTTGACGGTCAGGCCATCGAGTTCGTCAGTCAGTTCGATCTGGCAGGACAGGCGACTGGTGTCCGAGACCTCGCCGTCGAACTCGAGCATGTCACGCTCCAATTCGCTCGGCGGACCGACCCTGGCCATCCACTCCGGATGCACGTGGACGTGGCAGGTTGCGCAGGCGCAGCCGCCGCCGCACTCGGCATCGATGCCGTCGATGCCTTCGGCGCGGGCCAGTTCCATGACCACGTCGCCGGCATCGCCGTCGACGGCGACCACCTCGTCGTCAAGCGTCTCGAAGTAGACGGTTGGCATGCCAGCGCCCTTGGGATCGGGGCGTGCATTCTACTTTCAGTCCGTCGCGGGCGGTACAGCCGTCCGCTATGCTTGACCGCGGTTCGGTCGTGTACGTCATCGCATGCCCCGACAGAAACTGGTGAAGAGCCGCGCCGACCTGCGTCCGCCCCCCGAACTCGTCGATGCGGTCCGTTTCCCAGCGCCGGACGTGGTCTCTCGCCACCTGGGCGAAAACCCGGATTGGGGCTGGGCCGACCATCTCTTCATCGCGGCCTGCCGCGTGCCGGGCTACGAGGGCCACGGCGGTCGCATCGCCGAGGCGGACAAGCACCAGGATGAACGGATCGCCATCGTCGAGATGTTCGTCGAGCACGGTACGCCGCCGTCGATCACCAACAACCGCAAGGTCACCCCGTTGCACATGACGTGCAGGTTCGACCTCCCGCGCGTGGCCGAGCGGCTCGTTGCTCTCGGTGCCGCGGTGGACGCGTACGATGCGTCGCGCGAGACGCCACTGTACCGCGCCGTGAACCTGGGCTATGTGGACTGCGTGCGCGTCCTCATCGCGGCCCAAGCGGACGTCGATTTCCAGAACCGTCGTGGCGAGACGCCCTTGCTGCGGGCCGCCCGGCGCGGCAAGAAGCTGATCGTCCCGCTTCTCCTGGCGGCCGGTGCCGACCCCCGAATAGCCGATCGGGCCGGCAAACAGCCCATGGACTACGCGCGGAACCCGGCGATCCAGCAGGCTTTGGCCACGGTCTTGGCATGACCGCACTCGTTACCGACCCGGTGTGCCTCGAGCACGAGATGGGGCCGCGACACCCCGAACGACCGGCCCGTCTCGAGGCCGTCCTCCAGCACCTGGACGAAACCGGGCTGCTCGCGGACCTCGCGTCCGTCACGGCCCCCGAGGCAACTCGCGAACAGATCATCGGGGTGCACGAGGGAGACTACGTGGATGCCATCGAACGCCTTGCCCCGACGGAAGGGTTGGTGCGTCTCGATCCCGACACCTTCATGGGCCCCGGCTCCCTGAGCGCGGCGCGTACGGCCGTCGGCGCGGCGGTCGCGGGGGTTGACCTGGCCTTCGAGAACGACGAATGGCGAGTAAGGGAGCGGCGCGTCTTCTGCGCTGTCCGTCCGCCGGGCCACCACGCCGAGGCGGCGACGGCCATGGGGTTCTGCATCTTCAACGGCATCGCCGTGGCGGCCGTCCACGCCTTGGCGAGCAAACTGGTCGAGCGCGTCGCCATCCTCGACTTCGACGTCCACCACGGCAACGGCACGGTCGCCGCGTTCGCGGAGGATTCGCGCGTCCTGGTCTGCTCGAGCTTCCAGTATCCGCACTACCCGTACCGGCTACAAGACGTGGAGCGGCCCAACATCGTGAACACACCTCTGCCGGCACACACCGGCAGTGTCGACTACCGGCGCGCCTTGGAACGCGACTGGTTGCCGGCCGTCGAAGCTTTCAAGCCGGAACTCATCCTGGCCTCGGCCGGGTTCGATGCCCACGCGGCAGATCCCTTAGGCGATCTGAGGCTGACCGAGGACGACTTCGCATGGACGGCGGACCTGATCGTCGCGCTCGCCGACAGCCATGCCGACGGACGCATGGTATCGGTGCTCGAAGGCGGGTACGACCTGCAGGCGCTGGCGCGGAGCGTTCACGCCTATGTCGAGCGGCTCTGACGCCGAGAATGCACGCGTGTTAAGCGGCGGCCCGTGGCCGCGACCGACGCTTCATCCGTACCGAGGGCCGACGCTTGAGCCGCTGTTCCACCGGGTCGACCTCGATGCCAACGGACTCCAACGCGGTCAGCCCCAGGATCGGCTCGATGCCTTCTTCCGGGCCGAAGCAGACCGTCGTGCCGACGTAGTCGCCCATGAACTCGATGTCCGCGCCGGTGACATCCACCGTTTCCTCGCGTCCGTCGGCGAGCTCATAGGTTCGGCGACCCTTGGGCACCAGGCCGATGCCGCGTAGCGCGTCCGCCGGCACGACGCAGTCCGTCGAACCCGTGTCCACCAGGAACAATCCGTCCCAAGACCTGCTCGGCTCGGCCGGATTGCGCACCGTCGCGGTGACTTGAACAATCCCCATCAGTGTTCTCGCTCTACGTTGAAGACGTCGTCGTTGTACCAGTCGCATGGCGTCGCGTCCTGCTTGATCGACTCCGTCTTACACCATGTCGCGACCTTCGCGCAACGCGATGCCGCTCTGACATCACCCGGCGCGCTTCGAGGCTGAGTCCTGCGCCAATCCGGCGACTCGACCGATGATCGTGGTCGCGGGGCCGGTTGAGCCCGTCGTGGCGACCCGGTCCGCGAGATTGTCCAGGTGGCCGGCGATCACTTCCTGATCCGGCAGCGTGCCACGCACCACGGTAGCAGCCGGCGTCGCGGGGGCTAGGCCGTGCGCGATCAGTTGCGCGCAGAGCGTTGGCAAGGTCGCGAGGCCCATGTAGACGACGACGGTCTGATCCGGCTGCGCGAGGGCCTCCCAATCCAACGACACTACCCCGTCACGGCGATGGCCCGTGACGAAGCGCACCGATTGCGCCCAGTCGCGATGCGTCAACGGGATGCCGGCAATTGCCGCACAGCCCAAGGCCGCCGTGATCCCCGGCACGATCTCGAACGGGACGCCGTGGCGACCCAAGGCGGCAACTTCCTCGCCGCCACGGCTGAAGACGAGAGGGTCACCGCCTTTGAGGCGGACGACGCGAAGGCCGCGCTTCGCATCGGCCAATAGCGCTTTGTTGATGTCGCGCTGACGCGTGTCCGTATCGGGCGCCCGGCCGTACGCGGCCCGCCGGCCCACGAACACGCGCCGTGCATCCCGCCGGCAGCGCTCGAGGACACCGTCACCGACCAGATTGTCGTAGTAGACCACGTCCGCACGCTGCAGCCGCTGCAGGGCCTTCACCGTGAGCAGATCCGGATCGCCCGGGCCGGCACCGACGAGCGAGACCAGGCCCGAATGCGTCCCGGCTTCCGCGGCGCGGACAAGCCGTTCGTCAGCCGCCGCAACGTCCCCTTTTGCCGCGAGGTCGGCCAAGTCCGAATCGATGGCGCGATCCCAGAACCGTCTCCGCTCGCCGATGTCCGGGAGAAGCGACCTGAGCCGTTCGCGTCGACTGGCCAGGTAGTCGGCCAATGCACCGAGGTTGCTTGGCAGAACGCGTTCGATCAGCTCGCGCATCCGCCGCGCCAGCGTGGGCGAGGCACCGCCGGTCGAAATCGCGACGGTGACGGTGCCGCGGTCGACGATGGCCGGGAACAGCGCCGTCGAGCGCGCGCCGTCATCGACGCAGTTGACGAGCACTCTGGCATCAGCGCACGCACGTTGGACTTGCCCATTGACGGCCTCGTCGCTGGTTGCGGCCACGACGAGCAAACGACCATCCACGTCCGCAGCTTGAAAGGTCCGCGAGGTCAAGTTGACATTCCGCTCGGTGCAGTAGGCGCGCAAGTCGGCCGAGACAGCGGGTGCCACGACCTCTATGTCCGCACGAGCGGCGACGAGCAGTTCGATCTTGCGGCGTGCGACCTCGCCGCCACCGACCACCAAAACCGGCTGGCCAGTCAGTTTGAGCGACAGCGGCAACACGTCCATCGGTTGCCCCTACCCGGCACCCGCCGCGTCGAACTCCAAGCGTGACGAACCGCCCATGTAGCTTCGCAGCGCGTCGGGCACGTGTACCGACCCGTCCCCGTCCTGGTAGTTCTCTAGCACGGCGATCAGCGTCCGGCCCACGGCAAGACCCGAGCCGTTCAGGGTGTGCACGTATTCAGGCCGCGCCGTCTCGGGGTCGCGAAAGCGCGCCAGCATTCGACGGGCCTGGAAGTCCAGGAAGTTGCTGCACGACGAGATTTCCCGATAGCGGTTCTCGGCCGGCAGCCACACCTCGAGGTCGATGGTCTTGGCTGCCGCGAAGCCCAGGTCGCCGGCGCACAACACCACCGCCCGATAGGGCAGGTCGAGCGCCTTGAGCACGGCTTCGGCGTGACCGGTCAGTTCGTCCAAGGCGCGCCAGGACTCGTCCGGGTGCACCACCTGCACCAGTTCCACCTTCTCGAACTGGTGCTGGCGGAAGATGCCGCGCGTGTCCTTGCCGTAATTGCCGGCCTCGCTCCGGAAGCACGGCGTATGTGCCACGAACTTGAGCGGCAGCGCATCCGCGTCGAGGATGCGCTCGCGGATGAGGTTGGTCACCGGCACTTCGGCCGTCGGGATCAGGAACTGATCGCGCTCGCCCCTGATCGCGAAGAGGTCGTCCTCGAATTTCGGAAGCTGGCCCGTACCCACGAGGATGTCCCGGTCTACGACGTACGGAACGTAGATCTCCTCGTAGCCGTGGTCGCCGGTGTGGATGTCGATCATGAACGCGGTCAACGCCCGGTGCAGCCTCGCGAGACTCCCGCGCATGACCGAAAAGCGCGCGCCCGCGAGCTTGGCGGCGGTCTCGAGATCGAGCGCGCCGGCGGCGATGTCGACATGGTCGCGGGGCTCGAAGTTGAACCGTGGCGGCTCAAGCCAGCGGCGCAGTTCGACGTTGTCGCTGTCGTCCGCTCCTGGCGGAACGCTCTCGTCCGGCACGTTCGGAATGCCGCGCATGAATTCGTCGAGTTCGAGGCGGACCTCGTCGAACTCCGCCTTGGCGACATTCAACCGGTCGCCCAGGTCGCCGACCTCCGCCACCATCGGGGCGATGTCTTCGCCGGCCGCGCGGGCGGTACCGATCTGCCTCGACGCACGGCGGCGCTCCTGCTGCAGGTGCTCCGTTTCGATCTGCGTCGCCTTTCGTCGGTCTTCCAGGGCCTTAAATCTCGACACATCGAACACCACGCCGCGCGTGCCGACCCGGGCGGCGATGTTCAGGAGATCCTGGCGCAACCGGCGCGGGTCGATCATCGCAATGCACCGACCAGGCGAAAGCCGACGTAGGCGGCGAGCAGGCACATCGCCACCGTGCCGAGCACATAGGCCAGCGCCCACCCGAACCGGCCCTGCTCGTAGAGCACGAGCGTATCGGCCGAGAAAGCCGAGAAGGTCGTAAACGCCCCCAGGACGCCAAACACGAGGAACGGGCGGCCGACGGTCTCGAACCACGGGCTGCCGGAGAACGCCGCGAGCAGCGCGCCGATCCCTAAGCAACCCGCCACGTTGACGAGAAACGTGCCCCAAGGCAGGGAGCCGGCCGCTACGGACTGAACGGCATAGCGCAGTAGGGCACCGCAAGCCCCGCCAGCGGCCACCATGAGCATGGTTTTCAACCGATCCGCCCCACTTTCAGCGTTCGACCGAGAGTGAAGCGTAACAGACTGCCGCCGGTGGGCCGCTCGCGGCGGGGTCGCCTCAACGGCGCTCGTCGCGGGCAGCGCGATCCCGTGCGGCGAGGTCCGCCAACCGAGCCTTGATCCGCGATTCCAGGCCGTGGTCGGTAGGCTCGTAGAACTTGAGGTCAGGCACTTCGTCCGGAAAGTAGCGCTCGCCTGCGGCGTAGGCCCCGTCCTCGGCGTGGGCGTAGCGATAACCCTTGCCATGATCAAGTTGCTTAGCGAGCCGAGTAGGGGCATTGCGCAAGCGAAGCGGCACGGCGGCGGAGGGATGATCGCGGACGTAGGCCATCGCCCGGTTGAATGCGGTCTCGATGGCGTTGCTCTTGGGCACACTCGCCAAGTACAGCACAGCTTGGGCCAACGCCAGCTCGCCTTCCGGGGACCCGAGCCTGTGATAGGCATCCCACGCGTCGACGCACAACTGCAGGGCGCGCGGGTCGGCGTTGCCAATGTCCTCGCTTGCCATGCGCACCAGCCGTCGCGCTACGTAGAGCGGATCGCAACCGCCGTCGAGCATTCGCGCGAGCCAGTAGAGGGCGGCGTCGGGGGCGCTACCGCGGACCGCCTTGTGCAGCGCCGAGATCTGGTCGTAGAACGCATCCCCGCCCTTGTCGAATCGGCGGTAGGTTTGGCCGCTGGCTTCACGAACATCCTCGGCTCGTACGCTACCGGACGCCAACTGCGCCGCCATTTCCAGGATGTTGAGCGCTCGGCGCGCATCGCCGTCCGCCAGCGCGACAAGCAAGCTCATCGCTTCCGGTTCGATGTCGCTGCCGACGTCGCGCTGGGCCGCGCGCTTGAGCAGGATCTCGATGTCCTCACCGGCGAGCGGCTTGAGCACGTAGACGCGTGAACGCGACAACAGGGCGCTGTTCACCTCGAAGGACGGGTTTTCCGTCGTCGCCCCGACGAAGACCACCGTGCCCCGTTCGACGTGGGGCAGAAACGCGTCTTGCTGGGCCTTGTTGAAGCGGTGGACTTCGTCGATGAACAGCACCGTCGTCTCGGCTGCGGCGGCTTCGGCATCGGCGATCGCCGCGCGGACGTCCTTGACGCCGGCGAGCACCGCCGAGAGGCTCCGCCAGCGTGCGCCCGCAGCGTCGGCGAGCAGGCGTGCCAAGGTGGTCTTGCCGGTGCCCGGCGGACCCCAGAAGATCATCGAGTAGATGAAGCCGCGTTCCGCCAGTTGCTTGAGCGGCCGGCCGCGGCCGAGCAAGTGGTGCTGGCCGACGAACTCGTCGAGGTGCTTCGGTCGCATCCGGTCCGCGAGCGGCCGCGCCGCATGCGGGTCGCCTGCGTCAGCGCCCAGGCGGTCGGGAGACGTCGCCGATGACATCGACCCCGGTGGGTACCGTGAACTCGAACAGATCGGATTCTAGCACCCGGCTTGAGTCTTGCGCCGTGAAGGCGACCCGCGTCAACTGCTCCAAGTGGTCCGCGATGTCGATGCCCGCGAGGCGACCGTCAGCAGCGAACGTCAGCGCCAGTTCGCCGTAGACGGCGTTCGGATCAACCGGGGTCAGCTCGAAGCGGCTGCCGCCGGCTTCAGGCGGCTCCGTGGCAACGACCGTGAAATTGCGGCGCAGGTCGGCCACGGTTCCGGTGAGGAACACCGCCGGCGAGCCGGTCAACGCGTCCGCAAGCGGTTGCACGGTCACCTGCTCCAAGTCCGGGTCGTAGACCCAGAGGGTCTCGCCGTTGGTGACGACGAGCTGCGGATAAGGCTCGTCGAGCTCCCAGCGCAAACGCATCGGTCGCTTGAGGTGCATTCGCCCGGTGGCGGCCTGCAGGACGTCGCCGAAGCGGTTCGTCACGGTCTGCTCGAACTCCGCCGACAAGGTCGTCATGCCGTCGAGCAGTTCCGCCAACTGCGGGGCGTCGTCCGCTGCAGCGCTGGTTGGGACGGCGAGGACCAACAGCAGCGCGACCGCGCGGCAGGTTACGGATGCAGTGCCGCGGGCGAACATCATGCCGCTGGCGCGGGCGGCAACACTTCACGCGTGCCGTTGCTGTTCATCGACGACACGATCCCGGCCTCCTCCATCGCCTCGATTAGGCGCGCGGCCCGGTTGTAGCCAATGCGGAGCTTGCGCTGGACCGCCGAGATCGACGCCCGGCGCGACTCCAGCACGAAAGCCACCGCCTCGTCGTAGAGCGGCTCGTCCGAGTCGCTCTCGATGGGGGCAAAGTCGACCGTCCCCGGAATCTCCAAGTCGACACCGCCGGCGACCACGTCGGCGAGGTAGTCGGGCGTGCCCCGCTCTTTCCAGTCCCTCGCGACCGCGTGCACTTCCTCATCGGAGACGAAGGCGCCGTGAACGCGAGTGGGGGTGCTGGTGCCGGGCGGCAGAAACAGCATGTCCCCGTGGCCGAGTAGCTGCTCGCCACCACCCTGGTCGAGGATGGTTCGGGAGTCGACCCGGCTCGACACCTGGAACGAAATCCGTGCGGGTATATTGGCCTTGATGAGCCCGGTGATCACGTCCACGGAAGGCCGCTGGGTTGCGAGTATCAAGTGGATGCCCGCGGCCCGCGCCTTCTGGGCGATCCGCGCGATCAACTGCTCCACCTTCTTGCCGACGACCATCATCATGTCGGCGAACTCGTCGATCACCACCACGATGTATGGCAGGTGCTCAAGTACCGGGGCTGGCTCGCCGGCGTCGGGTGGCCAAAGCGGATCCAACAGCGGCTTGCCGACGCTCGCGCCGTCGGCGATTCGACGGTTGTAGCCGCCGACGTGGCGCACACCCAGCGCCGCCATCAACTGGTACCGTCGTTCCATCTCGGCCACGCACCAGTTGAGGGCCTGGGCGGCGTCGCGCATGTCCGTCACCACCGGCGTGAGCAAGTGCGGGATGCCGTCGTAGACGCTCAGTTCGAGCATTTTCGGATCAACCAGGATGAGCCGCAGATCCTCCGGCGTCGCCTTGTAGAGCATGGACAGCAGCATGGCATTGACGCCGACGGACTTGCCGGACCCCGTCGTGCCGGCCACCAGAAGGTGCGGCATCCGACCGATGTCGGCCATCACCGGTGCGCCGGCGATGTCCTTGCCCAGAGCCAGCGTCAGTGGCGTGTCCGCGTCCCGGTAGCTACGCGAACTCAACAGTTCCTTAAGGCGAACCGTCTCCCGTTCCTCGTTCGGAATCTCGATGCCGACCACAGACTTGCCTGGGATGACCTCGACGATTCGGACGCTGACCACCGCCAGGGAACGCGCAAGGTCCTTTGCCAAACTCGTGATCTTGCTGACCTTCACGCCCGGGGCCGGCGCGAGTTCGAAGCATGTGACCACCGGCCCGGGCAGCACGGACTTCACCTCCGCTTCGACCTTGAAGTCCGCGAGTTTCTTCTCCAAGCGACGCGACATCGCTTCGAGGGACGCCTCGGAGTAGCCGCCCCTCGCCGACCCCGCGCGATCGTCGAGCAACTCCAGATCCGGCATCTCGGCTTGCGTCTTCAAGTCGAAGAGCCGCCGTTGGACGCCGGGGGTCGCCTCGACAACGGGCTCGCGGAACTGGGGCTTGGGCCGGTCGCGGAGCGGAACGCCGCCAACCTCGGGTTCCCGCCGAGGCCTGGTTCCAATGACAACCTTGCTGCGCACGGTCGACGCGTGATCCGGCTGCCCAGCATCGCTCGCCCACAGCCGGCGGCAGACGGGCATAAGTGCCCGAACCACCGTGCTCGCGCCAGCGAAGGCCGCTCTCGCGGCCGAGTGGACACCTCGCCCCGTGTACTCGGCAATAGTCAACCAAGAGTAGCCGAGGCCCGCCTGCGTGCCGATGGCAAAGACGGCGAGCGCGCAGATCGTCAAGCCCACCCAGTTCAAAACGGGGAGCCCCGCGCCGGCCAACCCACTGCCGAGAACGCCGCCGGGACCAGCCGGCAAATCGCTAGCGGTGAAGTGCAGGTCCGCCAAAAGGCACGTCGCCGTCACCACCAGGGCGAAGCCGCCAGTTCGGAGCATCGTGTTGAGCCAGGACAGCGATTCACGCCACCCGCGGCGCAGCAGCAGCACCGCAACACCCACCAGGCCGGCCGGCAGCAGATAGGCCGACCAGCCGAGAACCAGCAGCATCAGATCGGCGGTATACGCTCCCCAGCGACCGAACTGGTTGGAGACCACGAGGTTGGAGCCAGCGACCGACCACGCCGGGTCGAGGGGAGAATAAGAGCCGATGGAGAGCAGCAGGTAGGCGGCGACCGCGAGCACCGCCACAAGCGCGATCTCGCGAACGGGGATGACGGTGACCGGCGTCGGCATGGGGAAATCCGTTTCCCGAACTCGTATGGGATTCTAACCGGGCGCGCCCACGGCGCAAGTCCCGGATTCAGTTGAGAATCACCCCTTGTCGAGAAGGTCCCTCAAGTCCGTCAGCGCAGCGTTCACTCGGGAGATGTACGACGCCATCACCAGGGAGTGATTGGCGAGGAAGCCGAAGCCACCACCGTTCAGGATCAAGGGGCTCCAGATCGGCTCCTGCGTGCCCTCGAGTTCGCGGATGATCTGGCGCAGGCTCACCCGCGCGTTCTTGTCGTCCAGCACCGTCCCGAAGTCATGCTCGACGGCTTTCAGGAGGTGGATCAAGGCCCACGTCTGGCCGCGCGCCTCGAAGAACACGTCGTCGATCTTGAACCAACTGGTCCTGGTCATCGTGTCCGCCGGGACGTCGGTCGCCGTCGTGGCAGACGGGTCGCCGACCAAGTCTATGTTCAACTGTCGCTTGCCGACACTCTGCGACAGGCGCTGCGATATGTCGCCGAGGCGGCGGTCGACTTCATCGAGCCACCGCGACAGGTTGTCGGCACGGGCGTAGAACTGCGTGGTCTCGCGACCGGGGTCCGTGAGGCGTTGCGCGTAGTTCGCGATGCTGCTTGCCGCATCCCGGTACTCGTCCTCGGAGGCCGGGAAGATCCAGCTCGCGTTGTCGAAGAACAGATGGCCTTGCGCGGCCACGAGATCGGGATCCTCCGCGGACTGGCTTTGCGAACGGCTCAAGTCGTTGCGCAGCGCCCGGCTCATGTCGCGCAGGTGCACCAGCACGCCGAACTCCCAGTTCGGCACGTTGTCGAGGTAAACGCCAGGCGGGAACAGATCGTTGGCGAGGTATCCCCCGCGCTTGTCGAGCAGAGTCTCGGCCAGGCGCACCACGGTGGTCGCCGTCGTGTAGCCCGTGACCGGCTTGACGTTCGTCTCGGCGGCGCGCTCCGCAGCCGCGGCGACGGGGTCGAACGTGTTCGGTTCGTACGACCACCACCAGCCCGTCGCGACGACGCCCACCACGTAGGCGCCGACCACGGCCGCCACGCCCATCCCGGCACGCTTCGTCCAGCGGGTCGGGCCCGCCGTGGGCGTCACGTACGGGTCGCGACGCCAGAAAGCCCAGTTCAGTTTCATGGTGTCTGCCATGGGCGCACCTCGAATGTCACCGGTAGGCTCGAGCCATCGCTCAGGACGGCGTTCAAGGTCGTCTGATCGACGGCAGGATCGAAGTCGTAAAGCATAAGGTGCTTGCCGCCTGGCGCTAGGTTCATGGTTTGACCCGGAGCAACGGTCAAGCGTTCCAATGGGCGCATGCGGCTGACGCCGTTGGCCGTCTCGGTCTCGTGCATCTCCACCCGTCCGGTCCCAACGAATTCGACGATGGTAACCGAGACCGTCGTGGTGTTCGTGATCGAGCAATAGCCCGCAGCCACGGTGCTTCCGGGTCGCGCACCGCGGATCCACGCGTCGTCGATCGTCACCGTGGCATCCGCGCACCCGACCGCAAGCACGGCCAGGCAGGCCGCGGCCCAAGATCGGGCGTTCACTCGAGATCGTCCAGAAACAGGACGGTGACCTTCGGCGGCGCGCCGATCTGCAGACTGGCCCGGATCCGGCGCTCGCCGGGCGCTTTGTTCATCTGTTCGTAGATCCACCGGCCGTCCGGGTCGCTCGCGGCGCGAATGGTAACCCGCGCATTGGGCTGTCGCGCCTTGCGGCCGATTGCCTTGAGTTTCGCCGCCGTGCCCGATGCTCGGCTGCGCACGCCAGCCTGGGCGAGACTCACGGACTCGCGCCGCGCATTGGCCAGCAGCTCGACCTGTCGGCGCAACGTCTCGATGCCCGAATGGCCGGCATCCACTATGCGGGCTCGGTCGAGCATGCTGCGCGCCGACGCCCAACGCTCGCGTTCGATCGCCCGGTTCGCCAAGGCCAGGTAGCTTTCCACGATACGCTCGAAGCCCCGGCGGGCCAGCGGGTGGTCCGGAGCCATGGCCAACGCCTCGCGAAAGTAGTGGTAGGCGCTGTCGTGCTCCGGCGTCATGAGCCGATCGTCGGCGAGTGCCCGGTCGGCTGCGTCCAGAAGGACGTAGAGCGCGTCCTCGTCGTACGCCGGGGGCGGGTCGGGCGGGGCCTCTACCCGTTCCTCGGCAGGCATTGGTGGCGGCGTTGCCGGCCGCTCGGGCGACGGGGCGACACACGCCGCCAATACGGCGACTAGCGGCAACCAAGGCAGACCTGCGGTACGCAGCCTGTCGGCAGATTGCATGTCGAGCCCAATTCGTGAGAAAAACGGTTGCCAAATGCCCGCCACCCGGGCCAGCCAACAGCGGCGAGAGCATACGACTTACCGGCCGTATTGTGCGAAACGTCTTCCCACCCAATCCCGTCCACCGGGCGCCGTCAATCGGCGTTCGTTGGGTCGTCGCCTTGCTGGCCCTCCTCTTGGCGTCCGCCAACGCGGCGCCACAGCGGCCTGAGGATCCGCTGGCGAGCGAGATCGAGTTCCTGCCGGTCGACGAGGCCTTCGTGCTCTCCGCGCGGCGCACGGATCGGCAACTCGTCATGCGCTGGGACATGCCCGACGGCTACTACCTCTATCGCCACGCCTTCTCGGTGGCGGGCGCCGACGCTGGCCTCGGAGAGCCCTCAGCCGGGGAGCGCGAGGGGCCTGCCCCTCGCATGGGAGAGCCCTCAGCCGGGGAGCGCGAGGGGGCACCCCTCGCAGGTAAAGAGCCCTCAGCCGGGGAGCGCGAGGGGCCTGCCGCTCGCATGGAAGAGCCCGTCATTCCTGCCGGCCAGCGCAAGGTCGACGAGTACTTCGGCGAGTCCGAGGTCTACTACGGGCAGGTCGAAGTAACGTTGCCGATCCACACCTCAATGCGGTCCCCGCGCGTTCAGGTGACCTACCAGGGCTGCGCCGACTACGGCCTGTGCTATCCGCCGCAACGCCGATTGATCGCGCTCGCTCCCGACGGTTCGCTCGAGATCACGAGGTTGCAGGCCAACGCCAAAAGCGACGTGCGATAATCCCCGCGGCTTGGTTCCTCACCGTGGCGGCGTTTACGTTTTGGCGAAGCTCTTGGTCCTGCATGGCCCGAACCTGAACCTGCTCGGCACTCGCGAGCCGGGCCACTACGGGCGTGACACATTGGCGATGATCGATGAGCGGCTGCACGCGCAGGCGGCGGCGGCCGGCCACGAACTGACGACGCTGCAGAGCAACGCCGAGCACGTGCTGGTGGACGCCGTCCAGCAGGCGCCCGCGAACGCCGTTGCGTTCATCGTTATCAACCCGGCGGCGTTCACCCACACCAGCGTCGCCCTCCGCGACGCCTTGCTGGCCGTCGACATTCCATTCATCGAGGTCCATCTGTCCAACGTCCACAGCCGCGAGGAGTTCCGCCGCCATTCGTACTTCTCCGACATCGCACGCGGCGTGGTCGCAGGACTCGGCGCGGACGGCTACGCCTTCGCATTGTCGGCCGCCATTCGAGCCGTCGAGCACCCCTAACGAGAGAGGAGTCACGCGTGGATCTGCGCAAGGTCAAGCGATTCATTGAACTGGCGGAGGCGAACGGCCTTGCCGAACTCGAGGTGACGAGCCGCCGCGGAACCGGCGACGAGCGCCTTGATGAACATGTGCGGATCGTGCGCGTCCCACGGCCGTTGACGAGTGGCTCGCCGGCCCCGGCCAACGCTCCTGCGCAGACAGCGGAACAAGCAACGGCGGCGCCGGGGCAGGTCGTTTCCGCGCCCATGTCGGGTACGTTCTATCGTGCGCCCGCTCCCGGTGAGACGCCGTTCATCGAGGCCGGAGACACGGTCGCCGTCGGTGACGTGCTGTGCATCATCGAGAGCATGAAGATGATGAACCAGATCGAGTCCGAGGTGGCCGGGCAGGTGGCAGCCGTGCTCGTGGCGGACGGCGTCCCCATCGAGACCGGTGCTCCCCTTTTCCGCATCACTTGAGCGGCATGCCCTGGTTGCGGCTGCGCGTGACCACGCCGCGGGACGGTGCCGAGGCCGCCGAGGACCGGCTGCGCGGCGCGGGCGCGATCACGGTGTCGCTCCTGCCCGCCGCCGCGACCACCGTCCTGGAGCCCGACCCGGGCACTGCACCCTTGTGGGACAGCGTCCACGTGGAGGCGCTCTTCCCGGTCGACTGCGACCTCTCCCCCCTGCGCGGCCTCGGTGCCGAGTCCGACTTCGTTGCGGACCAGGATTGGTCGGAGACATGGCGAAAGGATCACGGCCCGCTCAGTTTCGGCCGGTTGCTGGTGCTGCCCAAGGACGATGCGCCACCGCCAGGCGACGTCGTCACGATCCGTTTGGACCCGGGCTTGGCGTTCGGGACGGGGACGCATCCGACCACGGCGATGTGCCTGAACTGGCTCGCTGGAGCAGCACTGACCGATGTGCAAGTGCTCGACGTTGGCTGCGGCTCCGGGATTCTTGCGATCGCCGCCGCCCGCCTCGGGGCGGCCGCCGTCGTGGCCGTGGACCACGATGCCCAGGCCCGCCAAGCGACCCGGGAAAACGCACGCATCAACGGCATCGACCTCACCGTGCTCGACGACCTGACGGCAGTCCCGGCTGAGTTCGACGTGGCAATCGCCAACATCGTTTCCAACACGCTATGCCAGATGGCAGACGTTCTCACCCGGCTCGCGCGTACGGTCGTGTTGAGCGGCATCTTGCCGGACCAAGTGGACGAGGTCGTTGCCGCGTATCGGGGCGTTCGCTTCGACCCGCCCGAGATCAGCGCCGGCTGGGCCATGCTCGTCGGCGTCCGCCGTGAATTCTGACCCCGCAGCCGGAACGCATACCTGCACCTGTCCCGGTTGCGAGACCCGGTTTCGGGTTACCGATGCCCAACTCGCCGTCGCCAACGGCCGCGTTCGCTGCGGGGCCTGCCTGACGGTCTTCGACTGCGGCGACCTCATCGCACGACCGGAACCTGACGAGGCCCCCGCAATCGTGCCCATCAAGGCGCCGGCGGCGTCAGCCGGCACTCGGCGGAACCGCAACGACTCCACGTCAGTGCCGGTCGGCCTCTTCGCCACGGCCTACGCGGCTGCGGCCATCCTCCTCGCGGGGCTCGTGTTCGGCTTGATGTTCCCGGCCTGGTCGCAACAGCCGACGGTGCGCGGCGTCTACCAAGCCGCCTGCGCCATCCTGCCATGTGAACTGCCGTCGCTGCGTGCCCTGGACGCCATCGCGATAACGCCACTGCCCGCGGAGCGTCCCGGTTTCCCTCCAACGCTTTCCGTGCCTGTCGAGTTGCGGAACCAGGCGCCGTTTCCACAGCCCTTCCCCGTCCTCGCCGTTCGGATGTTAAGCGCGGACGACCGCGAACTGGCTCGGCATCGGCTGGCCCCAAAGGACTACCTACCACGGGGACGCTCGCTTAACATGGCCCCGAAAAAGCCCGTGACCATCGAATTGCAGCTTGAAGACCCCGGGCGCGAAGCCGCCCACTATTACCTGTCGGCCTTGTAATGGAGCCCTCAGCCGGGGAGCGCGAGGGGCCTGCCCCTCGCAAGAAGGAGCCCTCAGCCGGGGAGCGCGAGGGGCCTGCCCCTCGCAAGAAAGGACTCCAAGTCAAGCGTGCACTCATCAGCGTGTCCGACAAATCGGGCGTCGTTCCGTTCGCGCGCGCCCTGGCCGATCTCGGCGTCGAGATCCTCTCCACCGGAGGCACGCATCGGACCCTCACCGAAGCCGATGTGGCCGCGGTCGAGGTTTCTTCGGTGACCGGCTTTCCGGAGATCATGGACGGTCGGGTCAAGACGCTCCACCCGATGATTCACGGCGGCATCCTGGCGCGACGGCACGTGGACGCTGCGACGATGGCAACCCACGGCATCGTCGGCATCGACCTCGTCGCGGTGAACCTCTACCCGTTCGAGCGCACCGTCGCGCAACCGGATTGCACCTTCGAGCAGGCCATCGAGAACATCGACATCGGCGGGCCGGCCATGCTGCGTTCGGCGGCCAAGAACCACCGCGACGTCCTCGTCGTGGTCGACCCGACCGACTACCCCGCCGTGATCGCGATGCTGCGTTCCGGGGGCACCGAGCAGAAGGAGCGCTTGCGGATGGCGTTGAAGGCCTTCCGCCACACGGCGGCCTACGACACCGCCATCGCCCATTACCTCGGAGAACAGCCGTGAAACTGATGGTCGTGGGTTCCGGTGGCCGCGAACACGCCTTGGCGTGGTCGGTCGCGCGTTCGTCGCAGGTCGAAGCCGTCCTGGTCGCGCCGGGGAACCCCGGCACGGGTGCCGAAGGCGGGAAGATCCGCAACCTGGCTGTCGACTCCGACGATTTCGACGCGCTGGCCGGTCTTGCCGAGGCGCACGGCGTAGACCTTGCGATCGTGGGCCCGGAAGCCCCCTTGGCCGCGGGCATTCGGGACTATTTCGATTCCCGGGGCCTGGCCTGTTTCGCGCCCACCCGCGCGGCCGCGCAACTGGAAAGCTCCAAGTCGTTCGCGAAATCGTTCATGGCCCGCCACGGCATTCCGACTGCGGCGCACGGCACGTTCTCGGACAGCGAAGCCGCCGAGGACTACATTCGGGCCCAAGGTGCCCCGATCGTCGTCAAGGCCGACGGGCTGGCCGCCGGCAAGGGCGTGGTCGTCGCACGCACCGTCGAGGAAGCGGCCGCCTCGGCCCGCGAAATGCTCTCCGGCGCGCGCTTCGGCGATGCGGGACGGCAAGTAGTCGTCGAAGAGTTCCTGGCCGGCGAAGAGGCCAGCTTCACCTGCGTCGTCGATGGCAAACAGGCGCTGCCGCTGGCCAGTTCACAGGACCACAAGGCCCGCGACGACGGCGACACCGGTCCGAATACCGGCGGCATGGGTGCCTACTCCCCCGCCCCGGTGGTCACGAGCGCTGTCCACGACCGCGTCATGTCCGAGATCGTCGACCCCACCGTCCGCGGCATGGCCGCAGAAGGCATGCCCTACCAGGGCTTTCTGTACGTCGGGCTGATGATCGCCCCGGACGGCGCACCGCGCGTCGTCGAGTACAACTGCCGATTCGGCGATCCCGAGGCGCAACCGGTGCTTATGCGCCTACGCTCGGACCTGGCGGAACTCTGCAAGAAGGCGCTCGGCCAGGGCATCTCGGACATCGTGCTCGACTGGGACCCGCGCCCTGCCCTCGGCGTCGTCCTCGCGGCTGGCGGCTACCCCATCGCCTACGAGAGCGGCGATCCGATCACCGGCCTCGGTGACGACATCCCGAACAGCAAGGTCTTCCATGCGGGCACGCGGTCGGACAACGGCAACGTCGTCACCAGCGGCGGCCGAGTGCTCGCGGTGGTCGGCTTAGGCGACGACATCATCGCGGCGCAAGCCAGTGCCTACGCGCGGGTGGCACGCATCGGTTGGCGCGGCATGCAGTACCGGCGCGACATCGGTTACCGGGCGCTCGCTCGACTCGCCGACAGCGGCGGGTGAAAGATGATCTGCACGCTCGTCCCTTCCGGGTCGTGGCAGTAGAAACTCCGCGCGCCGTCGCGATGCGTCCGCGGCGGCGCGTCGATCGCCACGCCGTTGGCCGTCAGGTACTCGTACCATCGATCGACGTCGTCCGGCACGTCGATGATGAACCCGATGTGGTCTAGGCGCTGGCCGGTCTCGGCCACTTGGCCGGTCGCCCGGTGGATCGCCAAGTTGTCCCGACCCGAGGTCAAGTACACGTTGTCGGCGTCAGGCTGCCACTCGATGCTTAAGCCGAAGAGATCGCGGTAGAAGCCAACCGTACGCTCGAAATCTCGCGCATGCAGGGCAACGTGGTGCATGCCCGCCATCGGTGGGCGGTCGCTTGCACTCACGCCTCGGTCACCTCGTAGTCGTGGGTGACCGCGACACCGCCGCGTTCGAGCATGATCGATGCCGAGCAGTACTTGGTCGCGGTCAACGCGATGGCGCGCTCCACCTTGCGTCGATCAATGCCGCGCCCGGTGATCCGGAAATGGACGTGGATGCGCGTGAAGACCTTGGGATCGGTCTCGGCGCGCTCGGCTTCGATCTCGGTGACGCAATCCACGATGTCTTGCCGGCCTCGCCGCAGGATGTTGACGACGTCGAACGACGTACAGCCGCCGATGCCGAGGAGCATCAGTTCCATCGGCCGAACGCCGGCATTCTGGCCGCCGAATTCGGGAGGACCGTCCATGGCGACGCAATGGCCGCTATCCGGCGTTCCCGTGAATTGGACGTCCCCAGTCCAGCGGATCGACGCCTTCACGCCGCCCACCCGAACAGCCGCTGCAGCGCGGCCCCAGGACTGGCCTCGCGCATGAACGCCGTACCCACGAGGAAGGCGTTCACGCCCGCGTCGATCATGCGGCAGACGTCCTGCGGTGTGTGGATGCCGCTTTCGGTGACGACGCCGACATCGTCGGGCATGTCGTCGAGCAAATCCAAGGTGGTCTCGAGACGGGTCGTGAAGGTCGCGAGATCACGGTTGTTGATGCCCACGATGCGCGGGCCTAGGGCAAGGGCCTGTTGCAGCTCTGCCCGGTCATGCGCTTCGATCAGCACGTCGAGCCCGATGTCTTGCGCGAGCCCGTTGAGGTCCGCGAGTTGGCTGGGCTCCAGCGCCGCGACAATCAGCAGCAAGCAGTCCGCGCCCAGCGCACGGGTCTCGTAGACCTGGTATTCGTCGACGATGAAGTCCTTGCGCAGGACCGGCAGCGTACAGGCTGCACGTGCCGCGACGAGATGGGCATCGTCGCCCTGGAAGAAGCGCTCGTCGGTGAGCACGGAAAGGCAACTCGCTTTCGCCGAGGCGTAGTCCGTCGCGATCGTCTGCGGATCGAAATCCTCCCGGATCACGCCCTCGCTCGGGGAGGCCTTCTTGATTTCGGCGATTACGGCCGGACGATCCGTCGCGAGGCGTTCCGCAAACGGCCGCGCCGGTGACGCGTCTTCAGCATCGCGGCGGACCGCCGCGAGCGGCCTTACAGCCTTCAGCGCGCGCGTTTCCGCGCGCTTGTGTTCGATGATCTCGGCGAGGATCCCGTGGCGGCTCACAATTCGGCCAGCATGCGCGTGAAATCGGAGAACTCGCGGAACTTTTCGGCGGCCTGGCCCGACGCGATCAGGTCGGTGGCCATGGTGACGCCGTCAGCCAACGACTGAGCGATGCCCGCGGCGTAGATCCCGGCACCACCGTTGAGCGCCACGATGTCCGCCGCCGCCTCGTCGGTCCCCGACAGGGCGGCCCGCACCAGTCGCAGGCTGTCAGCCGGACTGTTCGCGTGCAATCCATCGACCTCCTGCTCGCGAAGCCCGAAGTCGCCCGGCGAGACCTCGTAGGTCTCGATCCGGTCTTCCTTCAGTTCCACGATGCGTGACGGGGCGTGGATCGACAACTCGTCGAGGCCGTCGCAGTGCACCACCAGGACATGGTGAGAACCAAGGGCCTTGGCGACAGTCGCCAGCGTCTCCTGCCATTGCGGCGCGAAGACGCCGAGCAGTTGGCGGCGCGCGCCAGCCGGATTGGTCAGCGGCCCCAACAGGTTGAAGACCGTTCCGACGCCCAGGTCGCGCCGCACGGGCATGGCGTGGCGCATGGCACCGTGATGCCGCTGCGCGAACATGAAGCCGACGCCGATTTCGCGAATGCAGCGGGCGATGTCTTGGGGCGAGAGTTCGAGACTGGCGCCCGCTGCCTCGAGGAGGTCGGCGCTGCCGCTCTTGCTTGTCGCGCCACGGTTGCCATGCTTGGCGACATGAGCGCCCGCGGCTGCGACCACGAACGCCGCCGCCGTCGACACGTTGAAGCACTTTGCACCGCCACTGCCGCCCGTCCCGCAAACATCGACCAGGTTCGGCACGTCCACGTCGACCTTGGTGGACACCGCACGCATGGCCTGTGCGGCACCGGTGATCTCGTCCGCCGTCTCGCCCTTGGCCTTGAGGCCGACCAAGACGCCGGCGATCTGCGGCGGCGTCACCGTGCCCGCCATGATGGCGTCGAACACCGCACGCGCCTGGTCGCGATGGAGGTCGCGCCCCGCACACAAGACCGCTATGGCTTCCGTCGGCGTCACGTACCGAGATCCAGGTAGTTGCCGAGCAGATCGTGCCCGACCTTGGTCTTGATGGACTCGGGATGGAACTGCACGCCTTCCACCGGATGTTCGCGGTGCTTGAGTCCCATGATCTCGTCCGGGGTGCCGTCCTCGTAGGCGGTCCAGGCCGTGACCTCCAGGCAATCGGGGACATCGGTGACGATCAGGGAGTGGTAACGCGTGGCCTCGAAAACCGGCGGCAGGCCGCGGAAGACACCGCGTCCGCCGTGGTGGATCGCGCTGATCTTGCCGTGCATCACGTTGCGGGCACGGCGCACCGTGCCGCCGTACGCCTGGCCGATGCTCTGATGGCCTAAGCAGATCCCGAGGATCGGGACATCGGCGCCGAAGGTCTTCACGACATCCATGGAGATGCCCGCCTCGTCCGGCGTGCACGGTCCCGGCGAGATGACGATCTTCTCGGGCGCCAGCCGCTCCACGTCGGCCAGACCGATCTCGTCATTGCGATGAACATCGACCTCGGCCCCGAGTTCGCCCAAGTACTGCACGACGTTGTACGTAAACGAGTCGTAGTTGTCGATCATCAGGATCATGGATCGTAAGACCTTCCCACGCCGGGGAGTTTGCGAAGCAAACTCCAACGGACTTGCGCCAGCAAGTCCGCGTTGTCGATCATCAGGATCATGTCAATCGCCACGACACCTGCGGGCCGGGAGGCCCGCGCGCCGCCCGCCTACTCGTTGTACCCCATGATGGCCTTGGTCTCGAGGAACTCCTCGAAGCCGTAGCGACCCCACTCGCGACCGTTGCCGGACTGCTTATAGCCCCCGAAAGGTGCCTTGTTGTCGACCGGAGCCCCGTTGAGATGCACGTTTCCGGTGCGGATTCGCCGCGCCACGCTGCGTGCACGATCGCTTTGACCCGAGACGTAACCCGACAGGCCGTAGCTCGTGTCGTTCGCGATCCGCACCGCATCGTCGTCGTCTTCGTAGCCGATTAGCGAAAGCACCGGCCCGAAGATCTCCTCGCGTGCGATCGTCATGTCGTTGGTCACGTGCGAGAACACCGTGGGCTTGACGTAGTAGCCCGCGTTCAGGCCGTCCGGACGGCCCGCGCCGCCGCATTCCAGCGTCGCGCCTTCCTCGATGCCTTTCTCGATCAAGGCCTGGATCTTCTCGAACTGCACCGCGGAAACGACCGGTCCGATGGTGGTGCCGGCGTCGCTGGGATCCCCGACCTTGACTTGTGCGGCCGCCGCTTTCGCGATTGCCGCCGCCTCGTCCATGCGCGCATTGGGTACCAGCATCCGCGTCGGGGCATTGCAGGACTGCCCGGAGTTCGTGCAGACGCCAAAGACGTCGCGCGAGATGGCCGCTGAGAAATCCGTGTCGTCCAGGATGATGTTGGCGGATTTGCCGCCGAGCTCCTGCGCGACCCGCTTTACCGTCGGTGCCGCATTGCGGGCCACCTCGATCCCGGCGCGCGTCGAGCCGGTGAAGGAGACCATGTCGACATCCGGATGCGAAGAGATCGCAACGCCGACGGTCGGGCCATCGCCGTTGACGAGGTTGAATACGCCGGCTGGCACGCCGGCCTCGTCGAGAATCTCGGCGAACAGGATCGCGTTGAACGGCGCCACCTCCGAAGGCTTGAGGACCATCGTGCAGCCTGCTGCGAGTGCCGGCGCGACCTTGCACGCGATCTGGTTGATCGGCCAGTTCCATGGCGTGATCAGCCCGCAAACCCCGGCGGGTTCGCGAATCACGCGCGATGAGCCCATGTCCTCCTCGAACTCGAAGCGCTTGAGGACGCTCAACGTGGACAGGAAGTGGCCCAGACCCGCCGGCGCCTGTGCGGCCATCGCCAGGCCCATCGGCGCCCCCATTTCCTCGCTGATGGCCCTCGCCACCTCGGGAATGCGGTTCTTGTAGACGTCGACGATCCTGCTCAGCAGTTCGACGCGCTCCTCGCGCGTCGTCTGGGAATAGGTCTCGAAGGCCGCCACCGCGGCGGCGACAGCGCGGTCGACATCCTCGATACCGCCCAATGCGACCTCGCCGATGACTTGCTCGGTCGCGGGATTGACCACGTCGAGGCGCTCGCCGCTCTGCGGGTCGACCCACTCGCCGTTGATGTAAAACTGGGTTCTATGCGCCATGGGCGACTCACTCCTCGCTTAAGCGTTCGGGAAAGGCGCGCACGCTACGCGAGTCGGAACACGCACGCAAGCCAGTCGCCCACAGGCGACTCGCTTGCCGGGGGAGCTCTCAATCAGGCAGGCCGAGAACGCGCTTGGCGATGATGTTGAGCTGCACCTCGTTGCTGCCGCCGGCGATGGAACCGGCCTTCCCCGCCAGCCACTGCCGCGTCATGCCGATTTCGCCGCCGTTGAAGGCATCGCCTTCCCAGCCGACGCCTTGGGTGCCCATCATGGACACCTGCAACTCGGCGCGCTGCTTGCGCAGGTTCGCGCCGTAGTACTTGAAGATCGAGGTTGCCGGGCCCGGGGTATTGCCTTCCGACTCCTCCACCGTGCGACGCTGGGTCAGGCGGAACGCCTCGGCGTCGATGTTGTGTCCGGCGATCGTGTCGCGCAACACGGGATCGGCGATCCGGCCATCCGATTCGCCCGCGTACTGGCGCGCGAGATCGTCCAACTCGTCGCCCGTTTCGCGATTGCGGCCGCTCGCCAGCATGGAGATGCCGGAGCGCTCGTGCTGCAGGAGGCGCTTCGCCACGGTCCAGCCGCGGTTCAGACCGCCGACGAGATCCTCCTTGCTCGCGATGGCGTTGTCGAAGAACGTCTCGCAGAAGGGCGACGCCCCCGAGATCAAGCGGATCGGGCGTACCGTGACGCCCGGCTGGTGCATCGTGAACAGGAGGAAGCTGATGCCGTCGTGTTTCGGCACGTCGGGATCGGTGCGCGTCAGGCAGAAGATCCAGTCGGCGTTGAACGCGCCCGATGTCCAGATCTTCTGGCCGTTGATGACGAAGTGGTCGCCATGGTCCTCCGCCCGCGTGCGCAGCGAAGCCAGGTCGGAGCCGGAGCCGGGTTCGGAATAGCCCTGGCACCACCAGACTTCGCCGCGGGCGATGCGTGGCAGGTGCCGAGCCTTCTGTTCGTCGGTACCGTACTCCAGGAGGGTCGGTCCGATCATCGACGTGCCCATGCCGGCCACGGGCGCGCGAACGCCCAAGGACCGCATTTCCTCGAGCAGAACCACGAACTCGTCCTTGTCGAGCCCGGCGCCGCCGTACTCCTCGGGCCACGTGGGCACCGAGAAGCCGCGTTCCGCGCAACGGTCAAGCCACAGTCGCTGATCGTCCGTCATCGGCACCTTGGTGCCGCCGCCCGGCACCTCGCCCGGTCCGCGGCAACTCGCCGGGCAGTTCTCATCCAGCCAACTGCGCACGTCGCTTCGAAATGACATCCCGTCCGTCCGTAAAGAGTCGGTGTTGCCGTCGATCCTAACCCAATCGCGTCCGCGACAGCGATGCCTCAGGATGCCGCGTCTTTCGCCCCGGACACATCGGCCACCACCTCCCGCGAGACATCGTCGGGAACGCTCACGCGCAGCCCAGTGACGGCGTTGGACAACTGCGTGGTCAGCACCTGCGCACCGTCGCTCAACCCCGGACCGCGCACGAGGAGCCGCAAGTCACCATTGTCCGTCGTCATCTCCCCAACGCGCTCCACGTCGATCCCGGCGAGTAGCCCCTCCTCGATCATGAACACCCGGCGTTGGCCATACACGGCCTGCACTGGCAACGCCACGAGGTCCTGCACCGGGCGCATCGTCATGCGCAGTTGAACCGCGCGACCCAGATCGGGCGGGTTGACGCCGGCGTCCAGTCGCACCAAGCCATCCACGCCGGAGCGGCCCTTCTCCACGGCACCCACGAGGCGTTCGAGGAAACCTGTGCCTTGGTAGTCGCCGAAATCCGCCAGCACGGCGGGTTGCTCCCCGGCCGTCAGCGCGGCTTCCACCTCGGGCAGATGCACATTGGGAATGGCGACGCGGATCTCCAGCCGTGTGTCGTCGTAGATCTCCGCGACTGTCGTTCCGGGTGCCACGAGTTCGCCCGGCGCGACCAGGATTCGCGTCACCCGGCCGGGGAACGGCGCCTTCACATCAGCGCGCTCCAGGTCGACGCGCGCTTCCCGCTCCGACGCCTTGGCGCGTGCGACGCTTGCCGAGGCCCGGGTCCGCCGATGCTCGAAGCTGGCGACAAGACCCCGCTGCTGGACGAGGGCGATGGCTTGGGCGTGGCTCTCGCTCAAGGCGGCATTCAACGTCTGGCGGGAGATCGAACCTTGCGCGAAGAGCTTGCGATGCCAGTCCGCTTTCGCGACGGCTTGATCGGCAAGCTGTTCGGTGTAGGCGAGCACCGCCCGGTCCTCGTCCCCCGCGAGCAGCAGGACCTCCAGGTCCGCCTGCGCCTGGGCGAGATCCGCCTCGGCACGCTCGAGGGCCAGCGCCATGTCCGTCTGATCGAGCGCGACCAGAACGGCGCCGGCGTCTACCCGGTCGCCTTCCCTGACGGCAAGAGCCGCCACGGGAGCCGACACCAGCGCGGTGAGCCGCGCCGCGTTCGGGGTCTCCACTCGCCCGTACAGCCGGACTTCCGGCGACAGGCGCTGGAACCGGGCGAGAATGCTCGAAACCGGCACGCCTTCGGCGTCCGTGGCGACATGATCCGGCTCCGGCGCGAAGGCGATCAGTCCGACGCTACTCAAACCGCTCACCGCCACGATGGTCACGATGATCCGCGCCTTCAGGGGCACGCGGAAAACGCCTCTCCAAACAGCCTGCCCCAGCGCGTGGAACCAACTCCTGATCACCTCAAGCCTCCTTTACGTCCCCGAGCGTGCTGCCAAATCCGAGAAACGATCCCCGCCACCGCGCGAGGCGCTCGCCGCCGCGCACGATCATCGCCAGCAGGACGGGAATCACCACCAGCACCAGCAGCGTCCCGTAGAGCAGACCGAAGCAGATCGCCGCCGCCAGCGGCTTGAACATCGCCGCGATCGGGGCCTGCTCGAACATCAGCGGCAGCAGGCCGGCCATCGTCGTCAACGAAGTCAGGACGACCGGCCGGAAGCGGCGTCTCACCGCATCTTCGATGGCTTGCGCGGGGGCCGTGCCCTCGGCGACGAAGCGGCGGTACGTGCTCAGCAGGATGATCGAATCGTTCACGATGATGCCGGTCAGTGCGAACATCCCGAGCAGCGACATCGGGTTGATATGCAACCCGAGCACGATATGGCCAAGCAGCGCGCCAGTGAGTCCCAACGGGATCGCGGCCATGACCGCGAACGGCCAACTCCACGACGCGAACACCCAAGCCAGCACGACGTAGATCAGCGCCAGCGCGATGCCGAACTGCAGGAGCATGTCACTCAACAGCTCGTCCTCGGCCTGGCTCAACTCGTCGAGGCCAGTGGTCACGCCGTATTTTTCGACCACCGCGTCGCGGATGTTTTCGTTGAAGTACTGGACCACCTCGCCGCCACTGATCACGGCATGGTCAGCATCGCCTCGGATGGTCAGCGTGCGCTGTCCGTTGTGGTGCCGGACCGCATCGATGCCGCGGCTCGCCTCGATGCCAGCGACGGTGGAGAGTGGCACCATGCCGCCGTCCGGTGCCTTGATCGGAAACTGCCCGATCGCGGCAAGATCCGTGCGTTCCGCCTCCGGCAGGATCAGCCGCACCTCGAGTTCGATGTCCTGGTCCTGGAAGATCTGGATGCGGCGCCCGTCGTAGGCGGCCCGAAGCTGCCTTCCCAAGTCGCTGGTCGAAAGGCCAAGCGCCCTGCCCGCCGTCGTCAAGCTCAGAACCCACTGGTCGTCGCCCCACGGCAGGTTGTCGCGCAGGTTCGAGACCCCCGCCAGGGTCACGAGCCCCGCCATCACCTCGTCACCGGCCCGTTTCAGCATCGCGGCATCGTTGCCCTTGAGCAGGATCGAGAAGTCCGAGGACCAGCCCCGCACCTTCGCGATGTTGAGCGAATCGACGACCTCGGATCGGTCGATGCGGGCCAACCATTCCGACGAAAACTCATCGGCCGAGAAGTCCCGCTGTTCGGGCGAGGTCAGCTCCACGCGCACGGACGAATACTGCGAGCCGGTCTTGTTTTCGTTGTTGATGGACGCGATGTTGCGCATCGTCACGTGGTTGACGAGATGCCCGCCGCCTAGTTGCGTGTCCGTCGCCAACAGCTTGCCTTCCAGTTCGGCGATGAAGGCGTCCTTGGCGGTGCTCGAGGATCCGGGGACGAAGCGCACGTCCGCGCGAATCTCCTCGAAGTCAAGGTTCAGGTTCATCTCCGTCTTGATCCACCCGGTCACCGGCACCAGCGCCACCACGACGAACATCCCCATGGCCGCCGTCAGGACCGCGCCACGGTTCTCGAGGCTCCGGCGGACCAGCGGCAGGAAGCGTCGGTCGCGGAACGACTCGAACGCGGTGTTGAAACGCTTGCGCCAAGCCCGCACCGGCCGACGCCCCATATGGTCGAACGCATGGCGCAGATGTCCCGGCAGAATGAGGAAGCACTCGATGAGCGACGCCGAGATGACCACCAGCATGACCATGGCGATCTCCACCAGCGGTGCGTCATTGGAAACCACCAGGGGCGTGAAGGCGCACAGGGTCGTCAACGACGACGCGATCACCGGCGCGAGCATGCGTCGTGCACCGGTGGTCGCGGCATCGGCCGGCGACGCCCCGGCATCGAACTGCGTCACGGCCTCCTCGCCCACCACGATCGCGTCGTCGACGACGATGCCGAGCGCCATGATGAAGCCGATCAAGCTCACGCCGTTGATCGTGCCGCCGAGATAGTAGAAGGCGAACAGGGACGCCAGGAACGTCGCGGGAATGCCCATCATCACCCAGAACGCGGGGGCCAGGCGTAGGAACAGGAACAGCGCACCGATCACCAGCACCAAGCCCATGGCGCCGTTGCCGATGATGAGCGTCAGTTCATCGCGAATGAACCGCCAGGCCTCGAGGAACAGGTTCATCGTGACCCCCTCGGGCAGGGTCGGCTGCTTCGCCTCCAAGTACGCGTTCAGGTTCTCTGCCGCGTCGAGGGAATGTGTCGCCATATCGCGACGCACGAAAAGCGCGATGGCCGGCTTGCCGCCGACCGTGAGATGCGGCTGATCGACCACGGGCCGACGTTCCACGCGGGCGATGTCGCCGAGGCGGACCAGGCCGCTGTCCCCGGTGGAGATTGGAAGGTCCTCGAAGGCGCTCGCATCCCGGCGCTGGTCGAGGCTGCGCAACTGGCGCGACACTTCGCCATCGCCGATCCGTCCGCCCGGCGAGTCGGTGGACAAGGCAGCAAGCTGGCGACCGAGCTCGTCGAAGCTCAAACCCAACTCCAGGAGCGTCCGGGTGTTCACCTGGATGGCGATCTCTTCAACCGGGAGGCCGGTAAACTCAACGGAGTCCATCCCTCGACCGAGCAGTTCGTTCTGCATCTGCTTGGCGAGCGGAATCAACTCGTCCAGGCTGCCCGGCCCGGTCACCAGCACCGCCGCGACCAGCTCCCGGTAGCGGAAGACATACACGTTCGGTGGCTCGATGTCGGGCGGAAAGCTGCGCACCTGCGACACCCGCTGCTTCATCGCGTCCACGAGCTCGTTGATGTCCGCGCCAGGCTCCACCCGGACCTCCACCAGGCTCGAAGCGTCGCGTGTAACGCTCCACACGGTCTCGACGCCCGGCACAGTTTTGAGCTGTTGCTCGAGCGGCGTCGTGACCAGCTTCTCCACGTCCTCCGCGCTGGCGCCGCGCCAACTGATCGAGACGTCCGCGAAACGCTCTGGCTGCACCGGATTGAGGCCGACATTGAGCCGGCTGACGGCCCAAACGCCCGCCAACACCATCAACACCATCCCCAAGTTGGCGGCGAGGCGGTGGTTCACGAAAACGCGGATCAGGTTCATCGGCTCGGCGGCTTCACGGCGAAAAGTCCCACTCCTAAGCGATCTTGGACGGTGCCAGCGTGGCTGCCGTTAACGGGCCGCCTTGGTCGGCTCACTCGCGGCAGTCGCTCGGCAAGGCTCGTTGCAGTCTTTGTGCCAACTCACAACTTATTGATAGCAAGAGCTTTTCTTCCTCTTCGGTCACGCCCCGCGGCGACATCCGCCACGGGTTTGGTAAAACACGCCGCGATCAACGCTATAGTCCGCGGCCAACGAAACGGCGAGGGGAGGACAACCGATGGGGGAACGCCTGAACGGCCGGGTCGCGGTGATCACCGGTGGAACCAGTGGCATTGGGGCAGCGACCGCCGAGCTTTTCGCGGCCGAGGGCGCCAAGGTCGTGATCGCGGGGCGTTCGCGCGACAAGGGCACAGCACTCGCCGATCAGCTCGGGGAGAACGTCGTCTACGAACATCAGGATGTCACGGTGGAGGCGGATGTCCGGCACGTCATCGACTCGACCGCCGAGCGATTCGGCCGCCTCGACGTGTTGTTCAACAACGCGGGCGGTCCAACGGCCGGGAACGTCGCGGACATCACCGCCGAGAACATCGACTACGGCGTGAAGCTGCTCTTCACCAGCGTGGCCCTAGGCATGCGTTACGCGGTGCCCCAAATGCTGGCCTCCGGCGGCGGCGCGATCATCAACAATTCGAGCGTTGCCGCGCTCCGCCACCTGCAGGGCAACATCCTCTATTCCGCCGTGAAGGCCGCCGTCACGCACTACTCCAGGCTCGCCGGCGTCGAGCTCGGTCCGCGGGGCATCCGCGTCAACGTGATCTCCCCGGGAGCCATCGCCACACCGATCTTCTGGGGCGGCTCGGCCCGCGCGAACACGCTCCCCGACGAGGAAAACGCCCGCAAGATGGCCAAGCTCCAGGGCAACCTGGCCAAGGCCAATCCGTTGAAGAAGTCGGGCCTGGCCTGGGACATCGCCACCGCCGCGCTGTTCCTCGCCAGCGACGAAGGCCGGTTCGTGAACTGCCACGACCTCGTGGTCGACGGCGGGCGGACCTCGATGTTCAACGAGTATCCGGCCGTGCCGTAGGTGGTTGGTCTGGTCGGGGCGGCCGGATTTGAACCGACGACCACCACACCCCCAGTGTGATGCGCTACCAGACTGCGCTACGCCCCGAAACGGATGAGGTTTCCGTGATTGGCACATCGTAGCATTCCTGTGCCGGGTTCGGTGGCTCCCACCCGGCGCACGCGCTACTATCGAACGGCAATCCTGATTTTAGGAGGGAGTCAAAGATGGCACTACCACAAGACATCAGCCCGTTCGACGAGCAGTTGTCAGACACCGTGGTCGCAGCCTCGGACGACGACTGGCTCGAAACCGAGCCGGGCAGAGCCTGGGTGAGACTGCTGTGGTCGCAGGGCGAGACCGGGCGCCACGCCGGCATCTACCGCTGGAAGAAGGGCTACGCAGCGCCTTCCCATAAGCACTTCGGTGCGGTGTACGTGTACGTCATCAGCGGCAAGCTGCAGGTCCGAGACAACATCCTTGGGCCCGGCGACTTCCTGTTCGAGCCGAACGGGATGGTCCACTACGCCACCGAGGCGCTCGAGGACGTCGACTACCTGATGCTCGCCGACGGACCCGTGCTCTTCTTCGACGAGAACGGGTTCACGGGGTACTTCGGCTGGGAGGAGTTGCGCCGTCTCGAAGCCGGTGCGGCACCGCCAGCGGCCGCACAGCACGCGGCGGGATAGCGAAACAGTCGCTTACCAAAACGCCCTAGAGGCAGAGGCCCGGTCCTAGGGGAACTGCGGGCGCGATCCGGCCTTTCGAGGTCGGATCACACACCAACGGCACTCGGAAACGCGAGTGCGCGGCGTGGTTTGCGGTGCGCGGAGGACCACGAACGGCGCCACCGAGTATCCACCATTTCCCCATGGTACGAGGGTCCTACCCGGCGGTTGACCTTGCGGGTAACGGGGTACAGTATCGGGCTCGAGGGCCGGTTTCGCTGCTGTGTCAGCGACATCCGGAGTACGCGGCGGCGCGAGCCGCCATCGAGAGGAGCGGAGGAGAAATGGCCAATACTGCAGAACTGTCCAAGGGCGACTACGTCCAGATGGACGAGGTGGACTGGGTGCAATTCCCCGAGGGACTGTGCGCGGGGGACATCAAGTGGAAACTGCTACACGTCTCGCCCGAGGCTGGCGCCTGGACGGCGATCTTCGACTGCAAGAAGGGCTCGTCGTTTGCCAAGCACATCCACATGGGACCCGGTGAATACTTCCTGACCAAGGGCCGGATGCATGTGCGCGGCGGCAGTGCGGGCGGCGGCGAAACCGCCATCGCGCCCGGATACGGATACGAGGCCTGCAACGCGCAGCACGACCACACCGAGTTCGATGAAGACAGCGAGTTCTACATGACCTTCCTAGGGCCGCTCAACTTCATCGACGACGACGGTAATACGATCGCCCTGGTCGGCTGGCAACAGGTCTACGAGGCCTGGAACGCAAGCCAAGGTTAGCTTCGACCGAACCTAGTTCGGTCGGAAACAAGGTCAAGACCCCGCGACCGGGGACGGCACCGCGTTGCGGCGCGTCCCCGTCGGACCGGAGGCTCTCCTAGAAGTGGTAGCTCAGGCTGAAGGTCGTCAGCCGGGGCTGCCCCAGCGTTCCGATCACGATGTTATCGCCGCCGTCGAGCCCGTAGAAGTTCGGGAAGTGCTGTACGTCGTTGTAGTAGCTCTCGTCGAACAGGTTCTCGACGTGGAGCATCAACTCCATGTTCTCCCACAGGAAGCCCATCTGGCCGTTGACGACCATGAACGCCGGGTTAGTGACGGGGTTCCACGCCTGCAGTCCCTGGTATTCGCCGTTCCGGCTGATCTGCGTGGCGGCCATGAACTGGACGCGGTCGTTGATCGGCCGCCGGAAGTCCGCCGAGGCGCCCCAACTGAAGCCAGGGATCACCGGTGGCGTCCCGCCGGTCAGGTCCTGGACCCCTGAGCCATCGCCTGGATCGAACGACGCCTGGATCCACTCGGCCTCGATCATTCCGGCAACGAACGTCAGTCGCAGCGCGTCGCTGGCCTGCCAGGAGATGTCCAACTCGAACCCGTACTGTTCCGAGTCGCCGAAATTGGTGATGCCTTCCACCGGGTCGCCATCCTCTTGGACGATGTGGTACTCGATCTGCCGTCCCTCGTAGTCGATGAAGAACGCCGACAGCGCCCCAGTGACACGACCGTCCGCCGAGCGACCCTTCCAGCCGACCTCGTAGTTCACCGCCTCTTCCCGGCCGAACGGGATCAGCCCGTCCTCCCCCTGGAAGCTCGCCAGGTTGAAGCCGCCCGGCTCGTAGCCCCAGGAGATCAGGCCGTAGAGCATCGCGTTCTCAGCAACCCAACGGGTCACGGACAGGCGCGGCAGAACCTCGGTTTCTTCATGGCGGTCCGAGATGCCGCCGTCGCGGTTCAGGCTCTCGTTTTCCCACTTGTCGACGCGCAGGCCCGCTCCGAACTCCCAGCCATCCATCTCGTAGGTCAGGTTCGCGAACGCCGCCAGATGGCTCTTGTCCCGATCGCGCAACTCGGCAGGCGTATCAATGGACTGGAGTTCCTCGGCCACTGTGGGCACTTCGCCGGCCCATACGCCCGAACACAGTTGGCCGACAACGCAGCCGAGCACGCCTTCGATCTCATCGCCGATGAAGCGCGAGTCGAACCACGTGATGTAGGAATTCATGACCTCGTCGAACTGCGACTGGTAGATGCCCGCCAACCACTGCAAGGGCCCTTCGCCCGTCGACGTGAACCGCAACTCATGGGTCACCACTTGCATGTCCTCCGGTCGCAACAGGTCGAAAAGGTACTCTTCGCGGATGTCGAGATCGGAATAGCGGCTGCTGAACGTATCGGTGAACGAACTCAGCCACAGGACGTCCATGCCGTCGAGCTCCAGGTTGAGTTCGACGAGGCCGGCCGTCGTCTCGCGGTCGTGCTTGGCGTTGTACGTGGTATTGACGATGTTCGGATGCTGCAGGTTGTTCGGGTCCAGTTCACGCACCCAGGTGTTGTTCGGGCCTTCGTATTCGTTGGTGCGCATGGCGGCGTAGAACG
>JAPOVK010000007.1 GCA_026708185.1 Gammaproteobacteria bacterium
TTGGGACATCGTCGAAGGACAGGGCTCGTTGTTCCATCCCTCCTTCGGCGGCGTCAGCTTGGCGCTACTCCACGGCACGCAGCCGGATGCGTTCGTGGTCTGCCATGAGCCGACGCGCAACACCATGCGCAACGTCGCCAGGCGTATGCCAAAGATCGAGGATGTCATCGCCGAAACGGTTGCTCTCGGGCGGCTGAACAACCCGGCAATCCGCTGTGTCGGCATCGCGATCAACACCGCAGCGTTGGACTCGAGTGCGGCGGGACGGTACGTCGAACGAGCAAGAGTTCAGCTCAACCTCCCGGTCTGCGACCCGGTGCGGGACGGCGTTGGCGAACTCGTCGATGCGCTTGGTCCGGAAACCGGCTGATGAAGATAGCGACCCGCGTCGAGCGCTGGCCCCTGGCCCGGCCCTTCAACATCGCGCGCGGCAGCAAGCGAACCGCCGACGTTGTCGTCGCCGTGGTGAGCGACGGTCGCCACCAAGGTCGCGGCGAGTGCGTGCCGTATGCGCGCTACGGGCACACCGTGGCAGGCGTTGCGGCGGAAATCGACGACTTTCGCGGCCCCTTCGACCGTGAGGCCCTGCTCGCGGACATGCCCGCGGGGCCGGCCCGGAACGCCATCGACTGCGCGTTGTGGGACTTCGAGGCCAGAGTGACAGGGCGACCCGTTTGGCAACTCGCGAACACCGGAAGGCCTGGACGCGTCACGACCGCCTTCACCATCAGCCTCGATACGGTCGACGCGATGGGTGCACGGGCCAGGCGCGCCCGCGGCAAGGCGCTGCTCAAGATCAAGCTCGGCTCGGACGACGCGCAAGCCGACGTAGCGCGGCTCGACGCGGTCCGCAGCGGCGCACCCCGGGCACGCCTGATCGTGGACGCCAACGAAGGCTGGACCATGGACGCGTTGACCCGTTTCGTCCCGCACGCCGTGGCCGCTGGCGTCGAGCTGATCGAGCAGCCCTTGCCCGCCGACGCCGACCGCGAACTCGCGGGACTCGCCTCGCCCATTCCGATCGCGGCGGACGAAAGCCTAGTCGAAGGCACCGACGTCGTTGCCCTCGCGGCTCGCTACCAAGCCGTCAACATCAAGCTCGATAAGACGGGGGGACTCACGCGCGCCCTGACCTTGACCCGCCAAGCCCGGGCGCTGGGACTCGAGGTCATGGTTGGATGCATGGTCGCGACGTCCTTGGCCATGGCACCGGCGCTGCTGTTGGCGGAGCGCGCACGGTACGTCGACCTCGACGGTCCGCTGTTGCTCGCGAGGGACCGCCAGCCGGGCCTCGCATACAATGGCGATTCGGTTGAGTTTTCCACGGATGTTTGGGGATGAGCGAAGCCCGGGCGACCAGCGTCGAACGGACCATCTGGCGTGACGGCCACTTCGTCGCCTGGCGCGATGCGACGGTTCACGTGCTCGCGCAGAGCCTGCAGCGCGGCTCCCTGGCGTTCGATTACCTGAGCGTCTACGAAACAGCGCGGGGACCTGCGGCGTTTCGGCTGCGGGACCACGTGGAACGCCTGGCGACCACCTGCCGCATCGTCGGTCTCCCCCTGGCCTACCCCGTCGAGACCTTGGTCGAGGCCGCAGCCGAAACGGTGCGCCGCAATCACGGCGCCAAGTCCGTCAAAATCAGTGCGCTCATTCCATCCGTCGAGGTCGAACTGGTCCCACAGGACGAGCGCGTCTCGGTGTTCATCGCGGCGTACGACAGCGGTCCCGACATCATCGCTCACAACCCGGGCGAATACCGCAGACGCGATGTGCTGTCCTTGAAGATCGAACGCGAGAAGTCGGCGCGGCGCGAAGACATCCTGCCCCCGCATGCCAAGGTGGGCGGAAACTACACCGCAGCCATGACCGCCAAGTGGCGCGCCCGTCGCGAAGGCTTCGACGACGTCGTCCTGCTCGACGAGAACGGCTTCGTCACCGAAGGTCCAACCGCGAACCTGTTCCTGGTCGACGCCGACGGGCGGCTTGCGACACCACCGGCGAACAAGGTGCTCCTAGGGATCACCCGCGACTCCGTCATTCGATTGGCGCGAGCGAATGGCATCCACTGCGCCGAGCGCGACATCACCCCCGATGAACTGACCGTCGCCGCCGAGGTATTCCTGACCGGAACGTCGGTGGGCGTGTGGCCGGTGCTACGGGTAGACGGCGGGGCGGTTGCCAGCGGGGACGTCGGTCCCATGACGACGCGCCTTCGCGACCGCTACCGCGCCGTCGTCCGCGGCGAGGACCCAGACTTCCAACACTGGCTGCATTACATCTAGGCGATCATGGAGTGCGCTATCGTCGACGTCTTCGCGGAACGCCCCCTCGAAGGCAACCAACTCGCGGTCGTACGCGGTTGCGCCAAACTCGGCACGTCGGCCATGCAGGCCGTCGCCCACGAGATGAACTTTTCGGAAACCACGTTCGTCGTGGCGGAACGGGAACACGAGGCGGACGTCCGCATCTTCACCCCGACGGTCGAGTTGCCGTTCGCCGGGCACCCGACTCTCGGCACGGCCTGGGTGCTCGGTCGTCACCAACGCGAGTTCACGCTCAATCTGAAAGGCGGGCGCGTTCGGGTCACGTTCGCGGAGGACGGCATCGTGTGGATGCAGCCGCCGGCCGTGGCCCTCGGCGAAGCGCTACCTGCAGCCGCGAGCGCCGCACTCGTGCAACTCGACGAGCGGGACCTCGCGCCAGCATATCCGAGCCGGAGCGCAGCAGTCGGGCCGCATTTCGCCCTAATCGGCCTGCGGTCGCTCGATGCGCTGCAGCGAGCCCGTCCGCCCGCAACCGACGTTCGCAGCCCTCTGGACGGCAGCCAACCGCTGCTCGTGTTCGCGTTCACCGACGAAGCCCACACCTCCGATGGCGACTTCGCCGCGCGCATGTTCTTCGATGCCAACGGCTGGCGCGAGGATCCGGCAACCGGCAGCGCCAACACGGCGTTCGCCGCGTACCTCCGCGTGCTCGGGCGCGGCGGCACCCTCGTCATCGAGCAAGGCTACGAGATGGGCCGGCCGTCGCGGCTGTATCTGGATGTCGGGGCGGACATCTTCGTGGGCGGCAAGGTCCACCCGGTGATGTCGGGCAAGCTGCTCCCAGGGGTTCACGCCATCTAGGCGTCTCAGTGCCCGCGAGTCGGCACGGCACCCGCGCCCTTAGCGAGCGCGAGCAGCCGTACCTTTAACGATGCGCCTAGAAGCGCAACTCCCCGCGCATGGCAAACACGCCGCCAGCGGCGCCACGCAGTTCGTGGTGCCCGTGGCCGCCAGCGAACTCCAGGTTGAGGCGGTCGAGTGCCCGGCGACCGGAGAAGTCCAGGGCAATGCCGAGCATCGTGTGGCCGCGGTTTTCGGCGACATCGACCTCCGCGAACGGCGTCAACAAGCCCGACGAGCGGTGGTCCAGGATCGTGTATCCGAGCCTTAAGTCGACGGCCCAGTCGTCGCGCCCGGGCCATGCATCGACACCCGGTTGACCATGGCCGTGAATAAGCGACTCGCCTCCCGGGCCCATCCCGGGACCAGCATGCGACGACAGCGAGAACGACAGGCCGTCGCCGTCGGGACCAGGCCGCACGAATGCCGCCACGCTGAAGCCGTTCTCCTCGTAGTCGTCCGCGGCGTGCATGGCAAGCATGCGCGCCTTGGCCTCGAACCCGAAGCGGCCACTGGAGTCATAGCGGAGCCCGCCGCTCACTTCGGCTCCACCACCGGTTTCGCCGTCACCGTCGTCATGGCGTGCAGCCACCTGACCGAACCAGGTGACCGTGCCCCCGCCTTCCAGCGCGATGTTGCGCGCAGCCTCCAAGCCCGCCCGAAGCCGGCTTACGCCGGCGTCCAAGTCGTTGACGATCCCCACGCCGCCATCGGTCTCCATCTCCAATAGGCTTACATCGCCCAACAGCGACACTTCCCACTCATCGGCCGATGCTAGGGTTCGTCGACCACCGACTGAAGCCATCACCATGGACACGTCGGCCATTCCGCGCTGAGCCGTTGCCGTGCGGACATGATCAGCGTCGCCCCAGCCGAATCCGAGAATCGCCCATGCCTCCGCGTCGTCGTCCAGGGACCAGTGGACGTAAGGGAAGATGCTCAGCGTCTCGGTCTCGATATCGCCGAACCCCCTGGCTTGCGCGCTTGTGAACTCGTAGCCGGCCTCGCCGACGCTGCGTGATACCGCGAAACCAGCCAGCCAGCGCTCACCGAAGTCGGCATCGGCGCCAACATAGATGCTAGTCAGGCTGCCGTCGTAGCCCATGCCCTCGAAGGACTGGCGGTCGGCGTGGCCCCAGAACGTCCACCGGGCCGGTTGCTCCCACTTCACGTCGGGCGCCGCGGCTGCGTTGAACGACCCGTAGCCACCCAGCCCCGGCATGGACCCGCGCCAACGGGACTCACCCAGCCAACCGTCCGCACCGAACGTGGACAAGCCAGGCTGCACGAGCGATTGGGCGCTGTGGCCGGCCTGCCACGCATTGGCAACCACGGGTCCGGACGCAGCACCACCGCCGCCACTGCGGAACCGGGCACCGATCGCCGACGTCACGCTCGACAAGGTGCTCGCGCCGATGGCTGCGAAACCCTGGTTGAGGGCGGCCGACTCCGCGGCATCCGTCGTCACCGTTGCCCGGAAGGACTGCGTGGCCGCGCCGGCGCTGTTCGTCGCCGTGACGGTCACTGTAGCCCCGCCCTCGACCAACGGTGCGACGGTGACCTGGCCGCCCGCAACGGTCGCCGAGACGGCATCGCCCGAGGCGGATACAGTGTAGACAAGGGCCGTACCGTCGAAGGCCCCTGCCACATCGACGAAGACCGGGTCGCCGCCCGTTCTCAACGCCACATTGGGCAGCGATCCAATCGTCGTTGGCAACTGGTCCTCCACGGTAACCGCGAACACCTGCGTGGCCATCCCGGCCGTGTTTTCCGCTGTGACCGTAACGTTCGCCCGACCGGCGACCAGCGCAGCAACCGTGACCGTGGTGCCGTTCAAGTTCGCCGTGGCCATCTGCTCGGACGACGACATCGCCGAGAACACCAGAGCGCTGCCGGTGAACGCACCGGCGATGTTCACGTCCATCGTGTCCCCGACGGTCAGGGTCAGATCCGACAGTGTCCCGACGGCCGTCGGGAGCTGGTCTTCCACGACGACCGAGAACGCCTGGGTCGCACTCCCCTCGCTATTCTCGGCGGTGACCATAACCGTCGTCTCGCCAGCGGCTAGAGCCGTCAGCGTTACCGTCGTACCCGCCAACGAGACGCTCGCCATGTCGGAAGCAGATGAAGCAACTGAGTAGATCAGGGCAGTTCCGCCAAACCCGTCCGCGACGTCGACCTCGTGCGTGTCGGCGACGGTCAGCGTCAGGTCCGGCAACGTGCCGACCGCGACGGGTGGGTGATCCCTCACAGTCACCGCAATTGACTGCGTTACGCTGCCCTCGCTGTTTTCGGCGGTCACTGTCAAGGTGGCGTCGCCTGCGACCAGGCCGGCGATCGTGACGGTCGTGCCTGACAGTGTGGCCGGTGCCATGTCCGGGGCCGACGACGCTACGGAGAACAGGAGGTTCGTGCCGCTGAATGCTCCCGCGATGTCGATTCCGTGCGTATCGCCGACAGTCAACGTCACGTCCTCCAACATCCCGACAGTCGCCGGCGGCTCGTCCTTGACGGTCACCGTGAACATCCGCGTTGCGCTGCCCTCGGTGTTCTCGGCCGTCACCGTGACGACGGCTTCCCCCGGCGCAACCGCATCAAGGACCACCGACGTGCCGGACAGCGCGACGGTCGCCGCATCTGGGACCGATGATGTCGCCGAGAAAACGAGGTTCGTGCCGCTGAACGAATCGGCGATCTCGACTTCGTGCGTGTCTCCGACAGTCAAGGTCAAGTCCTCCAGCATCCCAAGGGCGGCCGGCGGTTGATCCTTCACCGTAACCGTGAACGCCTGCGCCGCGCTGCCCTCGGTGTTCTCGGCCGTCACCGTCACCACGGTTTCCCCCGGCTCAACCGCATCGAGGACCACCGACGTGCCGGACACCGTGGCGGTCGCCGCGTCCGGCGCCGACGAGCTGACCGAGAACACGAGATTCGTGCCGCTGAACGCATCCGCAAAACCAACTTCGTGCGCGTCGCCGACAATCAGCATTGCATCGGCCAAGGTCCCGACCGCTGCCGGCGGCTCGTCCTTGACCGTCACGGTGAACGCCTGCGCTGCGCTGCCCTCGGTGTTCTCGGCCGTCACCGTCACCACGGTTTCCCCCGGCTCAACCGCATCGAGGACCACCGACGTGCCGGACACCGTGGCGGTCGCCGCGTCCGGCACCGACGAGCTGATCGAGAACACGAGATTCGTGCCGCTGAACGCGTCCGCAAAACCAACTTCGTGCGCGTCGCCGACAGTAAGCACTTCATCGGCCAAGGTCCCGACCGCTGCCGGCGGCTCGTCCTTGACCGTCACCGTGAACGTCTGCGCCGCGCTGCCCTCGGTGTTCTCGGCCGTCACCGTCACCACCGTTTCCGCCGGCGCAACCGCATCGAGGAGCACCGACGTTCCGGACAGCGTGGCCGTCGCCGCATCCGGCGCCGACGAGCTGACCGAGAACACGAGATTCGTACCGCCGAACGAATCGGCGAAGTCGACATCGAGCGCGTGGCCGACAGTCAGGACCTCGTCGGCCAAGGTCCCGACGGCCACGGGCGGGTCGTCCTTGACCGTCACCGTCATGGCCTGGGTTGCACTGCCTGCGGTGTTTTCCGCAGTGATCGTCAATTCGGCATTGCCCGGCGTGCCGCCTGCCACCGTGACAGTCGTACCCGAGAGCGTCGCCGCTGCCGTTTCTTCGGCCGACGAGGCAACGGCAAAGGCCAGATTCGTCCCAGTGAAGGCTGAAGAGACGTCGACCGATTCCCTGCGGCCTACTATGACGGTTACGGCGGGCAACTGGCCAACGGCCTGAGGCTCACGGTCGACCACCCTCGCGGTCAACGTGGTGGTGACACTGCCCGCGCGGTTGCGCGCCGTAATGGTGATGGTCGCTTCGCCGACGCCCACCGGCTCAACCTGCATTTTGAACCCGCGGAGCCCGACCCGGACAACACTCTCGTCCGACGACTCCACGAAGCACTCGGTCGGCCGATTCGCGAAGACGCCCGAGAGGTTAACCCCCAGAGTCGGGTCGTCGGCGAACAGCACCACATCGGGTACGGACGTGCGTAGGACCGGCGCCTTGCCTTCATCTTGTCCGAACGCCGCCAACGGCCACGCCACGATGGCGAGGCAGATGGACAGACGGCCGGCAGCCCGGCGCCAAGCGGGCCCACTCCTAGGCACTGATGACGGTTGCCGAGCGGCGCGGTCTGCGATCAACAGGTTGATCCACACGAGGGGTCTCCTTACCAATGGGAACATTTTGCGCACTTCGCCCTACATGGCAGCAGGCACACGCACCGTCATCGTGGTCGCACGACGGTTCGCCTGGCGGCCTTCGACACTGTCGTTGTCGGCGATCGGCTGGCTCTCGCCATGGCCGATCGTCGACAACCGGTCGGCATCCACGCCCGCGGCGATCAGGTGGTCCCGCACCGAGGCCGCGCGGCGCTCCGATAGCCCCTGGTTGTAGGCCGCTCGACCCGTGCTATCGGCATGGCCTTCGATCACCGCTTCCGCTGTCGGGTACTGGCGCAAAAGCGCGGCACCTTCGCGCAGCACGGCGCGCTGATCGGGCCGGATGTCGGCGTCGTCCGTGTCGAAATGCACAGTGAACTCGACCGGCGGATCCGGAAGCACATAGCACCCGTCCGCTCCGACCTTGGCTCCGGCCCGCGAATCCGGACAGTCGTCCCGGAAATCCGGTACTCCATCACCGTCCCGGTCGACTGGGCAACCACGGTCATCCACGACGACGCCATCCGGCGTGCCGGGACACGCATCCTTGGCGTCTTCGACGCCATCGCCGTCGTCGTCAGGCGGGAATTCGCAACCGTTCTGGTCGACGGGGCGTCCGAGCGGAGTCCCTGGGCACCTGTCACGGGCGTCCGGAACCCCGTCGCCGTCCCGGTCGGGTGGCGGATAGGGAGACACGTCGCCCACGAAAACGGTGATGCCGACTTGTGCAAACGGATCGAGTGGCCCGGCGTCCGCTGTCTTCACGGCCCGCACGTCGCCGCGCCAAGAAACTCGGGGCCCGAGGTCGCCGAAGGCGCCGACGCCCCCGAACAGCTGGCCGCGCCGCTCATCCGCCGAGTCATCCGGCAAGAAGGCCGTGCGCCCCCCGCCGAAAACGACGTACGGCTGGAATCTCGCACGGGCTTTCGGCAACGACCAGAGCCCGGACACCCACGTCGAATCCGCGTCGCCCCGGTTCGCCGACCAGGACATGTAGGCCAACTCGGCCGCGAAAGAGTCCGTCAGCCCGTAGCCGATCGCGATTCCGAGGTCGGTGGACTGGCCTACGTCGTAGGCCCTTGGCGACTCTTTCATCGCCAACACCGGTGACACAAACCACTGACCTGCTTCCGGATTCTCCCGTGCCTGCGTGCTGATACACAGCACGAGGGCAACCAACCACATCGGTACGAGTGGCAAACGCAGCATGACAAATGAGCCCGAAACGCCAAAGCCGTATTATGGATGTTGGCCCAGCGACGCATCAATACGCGGAACTGCGCGTTACAGAGGTCCGGTGTGCCGCGAGTGCGGCAAGCCACTAGGCCCCGCGGCGAATCCGAACCCGTTTCGCACTCCTGATGCTCATCCCGTGAAGGCGCCCCAAAGCCGGGAGTCACCGAAGGACGCTAGCGGCCTACGCCTTTCCAGACACCAAGTTCCGGCGGCCAGTTAAGGTTGCTCATCTGTGCGGTCGCCCGCAGTCAAGGAGACCCGGCTGAGAGTGTCCAGGCCAGGTCAAGGGCTGCCTGCAATGAACCCGTAAACGCCGTGCCCTGCCAAGCGATGTCGAACGCCGTGCCATGATCGACGGAGGTGCGTACGATCGGCAGCCCGATGGTCACATTCACCGCAGACTCGAAGCCGACCAGTTTCATCGGCGCATGGCCTTGATCGTGGTACATGCAGACAATGGCATCGAAGCGGTCATTGCGGATCGCTTGGTAGAACACCGTGTCGGCGGGATAGGGACCGGACACGTCGAGCCCCCGCGCACGTTCAGCCGCGATCACGGGAGCGATAATCTCCGCGTCCTCCCGTCCAAGCAGGCCGTTCTCGCCGGCATGAGGATTGAGTCCACACACCGCGATGCGGGGCGCCGAGCGTAGCCGGCTCACAGCCTCGTCGGTGAGCCGAATGACCGTGGCGACTCGCGAAGGGGTCACGCGCCGGATGGCCTCCGCGAGAGAAACGTGGGCACTGACGTGCGCTACCGCAACATCCTTCGTCGTCAACATCATCGCGACGTCGGGCTCGCCGCACAGCTCCGCGATGAACTCCGTATGGCCAACGAATCCCGGCGTGGAGCGTTGCGTGGCCTCCTTGTTCATCGGCATCGTCACGACGCCGGCCACGGTACCGGACAACGCGTCGGCGGTTGCCCGGCGCACGTACTCGCGCGCCGCGCTCCCGGCCTTGGCATTCAAGCGCCCAGGGGTGAAATCGGCCGTTGACAACGCCGCTAGATCGACGACGTTCAGCCGTCCCGCAGCCGCAGTTCCGGGGTCCCGAATTGCGCTGATCGAGACGTCGACACCGAGGAGGCGAGCACCCGCCTCGAGGATCTCGGCGTCCCCGTAGACCACCACGTCGTCCACGATCTGGCCCGCCGCGTACTGGCGCAGAACGATCTCCGGTCCGACGCCGCTCGCGTCACCCATGGTGATCGCCATCGGCGCGGCGCCTTTCCCCTTCGCTGCAGGCATCGCCCGATCCGTTCGTCGTCAACGCCATCGTAGCAGCCGACTGCCCCGTGATCGCGGCAGGAAGAAAAGGGGATCCCGCGGGATCCCCTTCAGCATCGACGGAAACCCGTCGGCTACTTGGTCAGCGCCTCCTTCGTCGTCTTCACGATGGCGGCAGCCACCTTGTACGGATCGGCATTCGATGCGGGGCGGCGGTCCTCCAGCCGTCCCTTCCAGCCGCCGTCGATGGTGGCGATCGGAATGCGGATGGATGCGCCGCGGTCGGCAATCCCGTAGTTGAACTTGTCGATGGACTGCGTCTCGTGCAAACCCGTCAGGCGCATGTCGTTGTCGGCACCGTAGACGGCGATGTGACGCTGGATCGTCTGGCCGAAGTGCTCGCAGATCTTCGTGAAGGTCTCCTCCTCGCCCGACTCGCGCATCACGCTATTGGAGAAGTTGGCGTGCATGCCCGAGCCGTTCCAGTCGCCTTGGACCGGTTTCGGATGCCAGTTGATGGCGAACCCGTACTTCTCGCCGGTCCGCTCGGCGAGGTAGCGCGCAATCCACGTCTCGTCGCCGGCACGGGACGCGCCTTTGGCGAAGACCTGGAATTCCCACTGCCCGGCCGCGACCTCGCCGTTGATGCCCTCGACGTTGATGCCGGCGTCAAGGCACGCATCCAAGTGCTCGTCGACGCAGTCGCGGCCGAAGGCGTTGCGTGCGCCCACCGAGCAGTAGTACGCGCCCTGGGGCCCGGGGTAGCCGCCGATGGGGAATCCTGGCGGGAGGTTGGTACGCGTGTCCCAGAGGAAGTACTCCTGCTCGAAGCCGAACCAGAAGTCGTCGTCGTCGTCCTCGATGGTTGCACGACCGTTGGACTCGTGCGGCGTGCCGTCGGCGTTGAGCACCTCGGTCATCACCAGCCAGGCGTTCTTGCGGCCAGGGTCGGGATAGACCGCCACGGGTTTCAGGACGCAGTCGGAGGCGCTGCCGTCCGCCTGCGCGGTGGAACTGCCATCGAAGTTCCAGATCGGGCACTCCTCGAGCGTGCCGCCGAAGTCGCTCTCCACCCGCGTCTTGCTGCGCAGGCTCTGGGTCGGCGAAAAGCCGTCCAGCCAGATGTATTCCAACTTGCTTTTCATTGAGTCCATTGCTCCTCATCTAGTACAAAAGGCCACGAAAGACCGACCGGAGCCCGCGCTCGCGCGCGACCGTCCGCCCATGGCGGGGTACTTTGCAACAACCGCGCCAGCATCCTCCGGGCCACCAACGACGCCCCACCTTGGGGCTTCCATGCACGATACACGGTCCGTTTCCTCGGTGTCCAAGCGACCACCCGCACACTATTGGTGCATTGTTTCGCACCAATAGTGTGCGCGCGGCGCGTTTTAAGCGGGCCTCAACAGGTCCGGATAGGTCGAGAACCGCGTCTCCTGCCGGGTACGAATCTCGATCATGGCGACCTGTCCTTCGGCGTTAGCCCGTTTCGCATCCTCGAGCGCGGGAGCGATCCCCGCGACGTCGGTCACATGGACCGCCTTGGCACCCAAAGCTTGGGCAACGCCCGCGTAGTCGCCGGACTGGTTGCCCACGCCGTACTTGCCCATCGCGACGGGCATCTTCTCGTCGTAGCCGCCCATCGTGAGGTTGTTGATGACCACCGTCGTGATCGGTATCTCCGCCCGCACGGCGGTTTCGATCTCCATGCCCGTGTGGCCGAACGCCAAGTCGCCCATGAAGTTCATGCAGAACTTCTCCGGGTTGGCCATCTTCGCGCCGATCACCAGGGGAATCCCGTAGCCCAGGTGCGTCGTCTTGCCCCAGCCGATGTATCCGCGCGGTTGCGATGCGTGGTAGAACGGCATGATCTGATCGCGCGGGTTGCCGGCGTCGTGGGTGACCACCGTGTCGGCGTGGTCGACGCAGCGATTGATCTCGCGAATCACGCGGTAGGGGTTGATCGGCGCCTCGTCCGAATTCAACAACGGCGCCCATTCCCCGAGCCACTCCGCCTTCGTCGCCGCGATGCTCTCCACGGTATGGCCATCCTCCGCGCGACCGTCCTCGCCAAGCACTGCCTGCGCTTCGTCGATCATCGTCTCCAAGGTCAGCTTGGCGTCGCCGACCAGGCCAAGATCCGCCGCGTAGTCCTTGTTGATGTCCTCCACGGACACCGTGCTGTGAATCAGGAACTTGCCTTCCGGTATCGGCAGCCCGAAACCGGTACGCGTCAGCCCCGAGCCAATGGCCAATACCGTGTCGGCCATCCCGAGCCACTTGAACACCGCCTTTGGTGCGGTGCGATTCGCCGAACCCAGCGCCAGGGGATGGTCGTCCGGGAACGCGCTCTTGCCCTGCATCGTCGTGATGACCGGAATCTGGGTCAGCTCCGCGAACGCTTTCAGTTCCTCGCAGGCATCCGCGTAGAGGATGCCCTGGCCCGCCCAGATCACGGGTCGCTGCGCATCCAAGAGCGCCTTGACCGCATCCTTCACGTCCCCCCGCGACGGCACCGAACGCATCATCGTCGATGGCTGGTACCGCTCCGCGGCGCCCTCTGGGACCTGTTGGCCCAGGACGTCGCCATGCATCTCCACGACCACGGGTCCGGGCCGCCCCTGGCGCGCCGCGTGGAACGCACGCCGAATCTGCGTTGTCGTGCGATCGATGCGGTCGATGGACAATGCGAGCTTGGTTACGGAAGCGTAGTTCTTGGTCGCCGAGAAGTTCGGCGACACGTCGTAGCCACCGAGTCCGGCGCCACCCGGGAGGAAAACCATCGGCACGCCCTCGCCCCAAGCCTGGGCGATGCCGCCAAAGGAGTTCTCGACACCTGGACCGGACTGCGAAGCAAAGACGCCCGGGGGCGCGCCGCGCGTCTGTCGGCTGTAGCCGTCGGCGGCGTTGATGCCGCCGCGTTCCTGGCGGAAAACCAGGGGCCGGATCCCGACCCGGGCCGCCGCTTCGATGAGCGAATTGGCCGGAAAGCAAGGCATCCACTTCACGCCTTCGGCTTTCAGGCAGTGCGCAATCAAGTCATAGCCGTCCACCGGCTTCCCTCCCTAAACGGTTGCTCAAAAGCGAACGTCGGAGTTTGGCGGATCGGCGCCGCTGGCGGCAAGCCGTTTTGCACGCCGTCTTCACCATTCATCGCCAGTTCAACGGCGCCCTGCTATGATGCGCCGCCTTCGCAGATTGCCCTTGCATCCATGTCCACGGACGGCCCCGATTTCGAGAACGCCGAACTGGTCCCGGTCATCGCCCAGGACGACGAGACCGGTGCCGTACTCATGCTCGCCTACATGAACGCCGAAGCCTATGCCGAGACGCTAGCCACCCGGCGCGTCTGCTACTACAGCCGCAGCCGGGCCAGGCTTTGGCGGAAGGGCGAGGAGAGCGGCCACGTGCAGCATCTCAAGCACATCTACTACGACTGCGATGCCGACACGGTACTGGTCAAGGTCGACCAGGTCGGCGGGGCCGCCTGCCACGAGGGCTACGCGAGCTGCTTCTTCCGGGAGATCGACCCCGCTACGGGCAAGGCCACGGTGATCGCGGAACGCGTTTTCGATCCCGCCGAGGTCTACGGCCGAACCAAGTAGAAGCCGAGAAGGAACCAGCCCCATGGACCGTGTGCTGAACCTGGGCATCCCGTCCGGCAGCCTCCAGAACGCCTGCGCGGAGCTGTTCGAGCGCGCCGGCTACCGCATCTCTTTCCCGAACCGATCCTACTACCCGGAGATCGACGATCCGGAGATCGACTGTCTGCTGGTCCGGGCCCAGGAGATGGCCCGCTACGTGGAGCAAGGCGTTCTCGACGCCGGCATCACGGGTCACGACTGGGTCCAGGAGACCGGCGCGGATGTCGCCGAGGTCGCCGAGTTCGTTTTCTCCAAGGTCAGTCGGCGACCTGGTCGCTGGGTCCTGTGCGTTCCCGACGATTCCAGCGTGCATACCGTTGCCGACCTCGAGGGCAAGCGCATCGCCACCGAAGTAGTGAACCTCACGCGCGCGTACCTCAAGCGTCACGGCGTCACCGCCACCGTCGAGTTCTCCTGGGGCGCCACCGAGGTCAAGCCGCCGCGACTGGCCGACGCCATCGTGGAGATCACGGAAACGGGCAGTTCGCTAAGGGCCAACAACCTGCGCATCGTCGACGAGGTGCTGGCCAGTACGCCCCGGCTGATCGCCAACCACGCCGCGCGCAGCGATCCCTGGAAGAAGAGCAAGCTCGATAACATCGCCCTCATGCTCGCCTCATGTCTCGCGGCGGAGGGACGGGTCGGGCTGATGATGAACGTGCGCAACGAGGACCTCGAAGCCGTGACCTCGTTGCTGCCGGCGTTGCGCAACCCGACGATCTCGCACCTGACGGATCCCGACTGGGTGGCCATCAGCACGATCATCGACGAAGCGGCGGTGCGGATGATCGTCCCGGAACTGAAGAAGGCGGGCGCCACGGGGATCGTCGAGTACCCCATCAACAAGGTCATCGAGTAGGCAGCGACAGGTGAGTGCGGAACCGATGGCGGTGGCGACGCGTCTCGCAGGCGTCTACGGCCACGCCATCGAGCAGCCGCTGATGTATCCGACGGGCGTCGCCATCGCGGGCCGCCTACGCCTCGCGGCGCATCGCCAGCAAGACCTCGCGAACTCGATCGCGGGCCTTGTCGACGCCATGGCGGCCGATCCCCAAGCCGTGCCCGACGCCGCGCCTAGCCTCGCCATCGCCTGTTTCGCTGACGAGCTTTTCGCCGAGACCAACGATCCGCGGCACCGCGATTTCCTGCTTGCGCTCGCCCAGCGTTTCCATGCCGACCCCGACATCCGGGTCGAGGACTTCTTTTTCGCCGGCACACTGCTCGGCCGAGCCTACGCGTTGACCGGCGAGACCAGCTATCGCGACCGACTGGTCGATTTCCTGCGCCGCATCGATACGCGGCAAGCCAACGGCCTGTACTGGCACTGCCACGCATCCCCCTACTTCTGGGGTCGCGGCAACGCGTTTGCGGCCCTCGGATTTGCCGAGGCGCTGTCGTACCTGGATTGGCGCAACGACGCGGCCGACATCGCGGCAACCCACCGCGAGCATCTGGCAGCGCTGGCCTCGTTTCAGCATCCCTCGGGCCTTTGGCACCAATTGATCGACGATCCGGCGACGTATCTCGAACACAGCGCGACGACGATGATCGGCTATGCGATCGCCCGCGGCCTACGTGCCGGCTGGCTGGCCCCCGACCCGTGGCGCGCCTGCGCCGAACGCGCGTGGGCAGGCGCAGCGGCGCGCATCGGCGCGGATGGAGAACTCGACCAGGTATGCGTGGGGACGGGGCCGCTCGACTCCCGCCAAGCCTACGTCGAGCGACCTTTCAGTACCGGCGTGGACTCTCGGGGCGGCGCCATGGCGTTGTGGTTCGCCGTCGAGATGACACGCCTTGTTATCCCTCACCCTCGCCAGGGAGCCAACCCATGACCACGATCTCAGAAGCACTCCGGGAGTACGGCAACACCCCCTACGTCCTGACCGTCGGCGACGACGGCCCGCACACGAGCCATAGCACGGTGAGCCTGGATCCGGACGGCAGGTCGCTGACCGGCCCGTTGAGCAAGAGCGCTGCCAAGAACGTCGGCAACCGGCCGGCGATGTCGCTGTTCTGGCCTCCGCAAGAACCGGGCGGATACGGCATCATCATGAACGGCACGGCGCGGGTGATCGCCACCGACGGACCGGATCCGCTGGCATCGATCGCGTTGACCAAGGCCGTATTCCACCGCCCCGGGACGCCCGGGCCCGGGCACGAAGGCACGTGCACCTCGGACTGCCGGCCAATCCGGCTCGCACAGACTTAAGGCAAGTCGTAGGCGATCAGCCGCCTTCGATTCGCTGCATGAAGAACACTTCGCTGGTCGGCTGAATCGGCTCCAGCCAGGCGTCCTGGTAGATCTGGCCGTCGATGGCGACTGCCGTCTTGGTCAGGACGTCCTCGATCCCCGGCCACTTCTCGTCCAAGGCCCGCACCAGGCCACGGAAGTTGCGACACTCGATCTCGATCTCGCGGACGCCGTCCGTGTTGGTCATCAGATGATCCGGGAAAACAACCTTCGCCATGGTTCCTCCTTTGTCAGCGGCGCAGTCTAGTCGTTGGCGTAGCGCCAAGGTGTTTCCGGTTGCTCGGCATCTTCGTCGAGCGTCCATTGCGGCAGCGCAAGCCCACCGCCCAAGTCCTTGAGAACGACCCGTACTCGGCTGCCGATCCCCACCGCGGACACCACGTCCTTGGGCGCCATCGTGCCGTCGGCCAAGGTGAGATTGCCGGTCACGCGCAAGCCGTCATGTTCGCCCGGCACGCCCGGCTGCTCGTCGAGCTCAACCAGGAGGATCATGTAGGGCAGGAACTGCCGGAACACCGGCTGAATGGCGTGGTGGACTTCGGCGTAGGAGTAGACCGTCCCCTTGCCGGACACCGGCTGCCACTGGTACTCCGCCGACGCGCACCACGGGCACGCGGTCGTCGTCGGATAGCGCATGAGTGAACAGGATGCACAGAACTGCAGGTGCAGCGCGCCCTGGCCGCAGTGGCTGTAGAACTCCTGGTTCGGCTTGTCGAGGTCGTCGATGACGACCGGCATGCCAAGGTATTCGCCTTCGAGTGCCATCGATTTCAAGCCCCCCTCGCCATCACGAGCGCGCTGCCGGTGGCCGGTGTCGCCCAGCCGAGGTTCGCCGACAGCTCGACGTCCTTGACCTGGCGGCAGCCGCCCTCGGCGTAGTCGTAGGTGTGCATGCGCCTGCCGTCCGCACCCACAGGACAACTGTCGTCGATGTCGTGGCGCAGTTGCCGGACATTCTCGATCACCATGGCGATGCCGTGGGTGTAGCCCTCGCAAAGGTGACCGCCGCTCGTATTGTTGGGGCGTGCGTTGCCGAGCCGCATGATGCCCGAACTCACGTAGTCACCGCCCTCCCCCTTCTTGCAGAACCCGTAGTCCTCGAGTTGCAGCATGGTCGTGAACGTGAACGCGTCGTAGGAACCGGTCACCTGGATGTCCTCTGGGCCGACGCCGGCATTCGGCCAGAGGATGTCCCTCGCGTAGACGCCCGCGACCGTGCTGATCGGACCGGCCTGGTAGTGGTTGTCCACGCGCGGCTTGGAGCAGCGTCCTACCACGCCGAGAATCTTCGCCGGCGTGTGCCGGCAGTCCCTGGCCCGATCCATGGACGTGACGATGACGCAGCAGCCGTTGTCCGTCTCGACGCAGCAGTCGAGCAGGTGCAGCGGCTTGCAGATCATGCGGCTGGCGAGCACGTCGTCCACCGTCACCCGGTTCTTGTAGTACGCCTTGGGGTTGTTCGAGGCGTGTTCCGAGTGGATGACCTTGACGTGCGCCACCTGCTCGGGCGTCGTGCCGTAGTCGTACATGTGTCGCATGAAGGTATGGGCGAAGTTCTGCGCCGCGCTGCCCTGGCCGTAGGCGCGGCCGAACAGCGCATCCCCGGAGAGTGCCGAGCGTCCCGTACTGCGACCCGTGCCGCCGATGCGGAACTGGGAATAGCCGTTCATCGACCGGAAGATCGCGACCGTCTTGCAAAGCCCCGCTTCGATCACACCGATGGCGATGCCGATGAGCGCCTCGGTGGACGAACCGCCGCCTTGGCAGTCCATGTAGAAGTTGAGCCGGATGCCGAGGTCGCCGGCAATCGAGGTGGAAGGAACGGAGTCGTTGCCACTGTAGGACAGCATCCCGTCGATGTCCGCGGAGGTAAGCCCCGCGTCTTCGATGGCATTGCGCACCGCGGTCGTGCCGAGGTTCCGCGTCGTCGTGCCCGACCCGCGCATATAGCTCGTCTCGCCGATCCCGACGATGGCGTACTTGCCGCGCAGGTACTTGGGCGCGGTGGCGTCGATTTCGGTGCTCATGGAACCCGTCAGTGGTCAACCCAAGCGGCGCACCTTAAACGACCGCGCCCAAGCGCTCAATCGGCGTCCACGGGGCGCCACCGCACCGCGTCCGCGAATACGGCGCGGCCCGATGTCTGGTTGGAGACCACCAAGGAGACCTCTCCCGCCGGCAGCGCGAAGGTCCCGAGGTCGTTCCACCCCCACTCGGCGGCCGCCCCATCGAACTCGACCGCCTCCTCGACGCCGGACCCCACGACCGTCAGGCGGTAGAGGCCGTGTCGGACGCGGGCGCTAGCAAACGCGTCACTGGCTTCCGGCAAGTGGTAGTCGATGCGCCACCGCCCCGCGCTCGGCAGGGTCGCGGCGAACACCGCCTTCGCGCGTCCGTCGCCGGCGGGCGCACGCGCCGTCGTCCGGCGGTACTTGCCGAAGCTCTCGGACACCTCCTGCCGAGTCCAGCTCGCGTCGCCAGCCGTGAACGGCGAGAACACGGGCAAGCCCTGATCGATGTCCGCATCCGGCACGAAAAAGTCCGACATGCTGCCGCCGACCCGCAAGCCCAGATCCTCATCGTCGTAACGGACCGAGAAGCCGTCGTCGAGGTCGTCGACGACGATGCCGTTCGTCTTCGGCGGCGCCCAATCGCTCGCGCGATACCCGGTGAACGGCTCCACGTCGACCACTTCGTACTCCTCGACCTCCGGGATCAGCAAGCGGACGTCGCGCCGATTCAACGCCAGGACGGGTTGCAGCCACAACTCCTCGGGCGGTCCCGGGATGACCAGGCCGAGTTCGACGGCCTCGCCCCCAGCGACGGTGACTGCCTGGCTGTTCGCCTTGGCTAGGGCCTTGCCCCCTTTGCCCGGCACGTTTGCCGCCAAACGGACAATGCCCGGCACCGCCTCGTCATTGCGGACGTGGACACGGACCTGGTAGCGCGGCCTGCCCTGGCCGTCTTCCGGCAGGCGCACGACGATCGGCGCCGAAGCCACGAACCCCGGCAGCGCGGCATCGTGGAGCCAGTCCCCTACCACCGGGGCGAGCGGGATGCCCAGTTCGACGGTGAGCGCCTCGAATTGCGCGACTGTGAAGTTGCGCCCGGCATAGCGCCTGCGCAGTTCCGCGAGCAGGGAACCGATCCCCTCGCGACCGTATGCATCCAGGACGGACTGGGCGATCGCCGGCACCTTCAACCAGAGCACGTCCAGCGCGCGCCGCGGATCCTGGCTCGGGTCGAGGTCCACGAGCGACGCGCCGAGCGCCGCATCCCAGACCGTCGCCCGCCCGGTTGCGCCGTCGCGCACACTTGCGGCGATCGACGGACCACCGCCGATGGGGCCATCGACCACCACGCCAATGAGGGCTTGCTGGATCATCGCCCCGAGGTCGGCGCCGGTCGCGAACGGGTACGGCGAGAAGTAGCCGGCCCGGCTCTTCGTCAACATCCTGAGCGCCATCTCGTGAAGCATGGCGTCGAGGGCCAGCGCGCCGTCGCCGACGGCGCCCGTCTGGAACGAAAACAGGTTCTTGACGGCACCGTGGAACGGGTTGCCGCCGGTGATGTCGTTGTCGAAGTAGGACATCAACCCGTCGGCCTTGGCGGCCCCGATGCCGCCTTCCCGTGAGGCGAACCGTTCGGGTTCCCTGTAGGGGAACTCAAAGCGCGACGACGGGAAACCGTACTCCCGCAGCATCACGATGCCCGGCACCGCCTGCACCGAGGCCATCCGCCAGCCGCCGCCGAAACTTCGCAGCCCCGCGGGAACTTCGACGGCGCTCATGCCGCCGTAGGGGTACCCGAGCCCCAGGATGTCGGCCCCCTCGAGCATTCCCCCAAGCCTCTCGCGGATGGCTTCGTCAGCTTCCGCGAAGAACGCCACGTTGCGACCGTGCTTTGACGACATGAGCAGTTCAAGGCGCGTGCCGGCGACGTCCGCGAAACGGCGTTCGAATTGCGCCGCCAAGAGCGCCACCGCTGGCAAGGGCGCATCAGGACGGAAACGGTACTCGCCCGCCTGCCCCTCGCGCAGGCCCGGCCCGGCGACCAGCCATTCGGGTGGCGTGCGCACGGCCAGATCGACGGTGAAGAAGTCCCGGGCATACCGTTCCGGGTCGTCGCGTCCCGTCGCTGTGCCGGGCGTGGGCAGCCACCGCATCGCCGGCATCAAGGCGACGTACACGTCGTCGAAGATGCCGGTCTGCGTCCCGAGGAGCAGCAGGTTGCCCGCATCGGAGGTCAGTCCCGGGACGTCAAGCACGCTGTCCTGATAGCCGAATCCGCCATCCGGAACGCCCGTCGCCTGGATCGAAACGGCGATGAGCTCGCCCGTCGTCGCCGGTGTCGGCAACTGGGCCACCAGCAACCCGTTCGTATGCGTATGCGGCACCGGTTCGCCGTTGACCGCCAGCTCCGCGACCGTCATGCCCGGATTGAAGCTCATCACCAACTCGTCAAGCGATGCGGCCGGCGCGGCCAACTGGTAGTCGAGATCCAGCGTCAGGATCCGCCCCGGCTCGATCGCCACGCTGCCCTCCACCCGGACAACGTCGGCGTACGGGTCGTCCTGACGCGCTTCATGCGCCATCCGCCACGCATCGCGCAGCGCCGCGCCATCGGCGGCTTGCCAGGCGAGCGTGACGATGACGAGCACACCGACCATCAGCAGTACACCGGCCGCCAGCGATTGCGGTCGGATGGCCGCGCGATCCCGCCGTGGATGCAGAGCCGCGGCAAGCGCCAGCATGCCGCCCGCAAGGAAGAGCTCCCCTAGGCGCTGCGCCAAGTCCGACGCCGTGGCGAAGACCGGCTGCACATCGGACGGCAACACCGTATAGCCCGTCAAGCCGGAGATCGCTGGCAACAGGTAGTAGGGGCTTGTCGTGACCGCCCACCAATGCGCGCCCAGCAAGGCCACCGCGGCAACGGCGACGATCAGCCGATTGCGAATCAGCACCGCGAGCAGGAAAACCGTGGCACACCACAGGATCAGCATCGGCAGCGCATCGATCGTGAGGAACGCCGTCGCCGACAGCGGTTCCAGCGGATCGCCGAAGGGCAGTTCCAAGGCGCCCGCGAGTAGGCCGAAACCCTGCAGCAGGCCGATCAGGAGAACCATCGGCAACCACACGGTCGTCACCAGCCCGACCAGCCGACCGGTGAGCAGGACGAGGTTCCCGACCGGGCGCGTGTCCAGAACCTCGGTCATCCGGTCGCGCTCGTCGCGCCCGCGGATGTCGAAGGCGAGGAACAACAGCCCGATCATGAAAATCCACAGCACGAAGACGCCGACGCCGCCAATGAGGAAGCGCGGCTGGAACGCGCCGAAGGACGGCGACTGGCTGGAGGCGACCAACTGCAGCATGGTCAGGCCGAAGTAGGGCAACAACCCGCCGGCCAAGCTCAAGACCATGAACAGCCAAGTCCGCGCAAGTCGGCGCGCCGTGCGCATCTCGGCCCACGCCACGCCCAGCAACGCACGGATCAGGTTCACCATGGCCAGCCGTTACGACTGCGCTTGGTCTTCGTCCTGGCGGGCAGCCTCCGAGCGACCCCGTGCCGCCATGAACGTGAGGTAGGCCTCCTCCAGCGTGGGCGACTCGACGGCGACCCCGCCCTCGGGCAGCCCGTTGGCCGTGACGCCGCGCAAGGCCACACCGTCGGCGGTTGACGTGCGCGAGACGATCTCGTAGTCCGACTCCACCTGTGCCGCCTGCTCGGCCGACGCCGTCAGTTCGAACACCTTGCCCTGCGCCTGGGCCAGCAACTGCGCCGGCGCACCCTGGAAGACGACGCGACCGGCATCGAGCAATGCCATGTCCTGGCAGCCGCCACCCAAGTCCGCCACGATGTGCGTGGACAGGAGAATCGTGCGATCCCTTCCCAAGCGACCCATGACCTGGCGGAAGCGCATACGCTCTTCCGGGTCGAGCCCCACGGTCGGCTCGTCGACGATCAGCACCTGCGGCTCGTGGACCAGCGCCTGGGCAACGCCAAGCCGACGCACCATGCCGCCGGACAGCTTCTTGACCTTGCGGTCGGCGACGTCAGCCAAACCGACCATTTCCAGCGTCTCGGCCACCCGAGCGCGTCTCGTGCGGCGGTTGGACATCCCGGAGAGCCGGGCGAGCGTGTCGAGCACTTCCTCCGCGCGGTGGTTGCGCCACGCGCCGAACTCCTGGGGCAGGTAGCCGATCATCTCGCGCACCTGCCGGCGTTCGCGCGTCACGTCGTGGCCGCCGACCGTCACGGTGCCGCGCGTGGGCACCAACAGAGTGCAGATGATGCGCATCAGGGTGCTCTTCCCGGCCCCGTTGGGACCGAGCAGCCCGAAGAGGCCCGTGCCAAGTGCCAAGTCGACATCGTCGAGGGCGGTGTGGCCGCCCTTGTAGGTATGGCCAAGCCCCTTGGCCTCGATCATCGCTTCCATGGGAGGTCCTGCAGTCGCGAACCGCGCCTTTATACCAAAGGAGCGTGAGTGTATGTCGCCTCGTGTGGCGGCCCGGGCGGCGCACCACGGGTCTTTGCCTCGAGCCTCCAATGTGCGTGAGCGCGGCTATTGCTGGCAGTCAGGTTGCGTCCGTCCTGACCATTGCATCCGCGCCGGTTGCTAGGGCGGAGCCCACTAGCCCTTGCCCAGGCTGTCGAGCGCTTCCCTGAGTTTCCTCACACCTACGCCGATCTCTCGCTCCGCGAGCGATGCGTAGCCAGCAAGCAACTCCACACACTCCGGTGGTCGCGCGTAGCATCGGGCGGCTGAGTAGATGCCGACACCGCGTTGCTGGCAGGCGTGACTGAAATCCGCAAAGCGGCTGGCCGAAAGTTCCGGTAGACGCAGCAACGCATGAGTGCCCGCGGTCACTCCGACCAGCTCTGCACGCGTGCCGAGTTCACCCCTGATGGCTTCCAGGAAGGCGGCACGCCGCACCGCGTACCGTTTTCGGGCACGCCGGACGTGCCGCTCCAGCCAGCCGCCGTTGATGAAGTCCGCAAGTACCAGCTGTTCCAAACTCGAAGTGTCGCGGGCGGCGATCGCCTTGAGCCGCTGGAAGGCGTCGACGAGATCCACAGGCGCGACGGCCCATCCGATTCGGAGCGCCGGAAACAACATCCTCGACGCCGTGCCTAGGTAGATCACCTGCTCGTCCTGGTCCAGCGACTGAAGGCACTCGATGGGCCGGCCCTCATGACGGAACTCGCCATCGTAGTCGTCCTCGAGGATCACGGTGCCGTGCTGTCGGGCCCAATCGAGCAAGCGCAGGCGTCGAGAGAGCGGCATCACACCTCCGGTGGGAAACTGGTGAGAGGGCGTGACGCATGCGACCTTGGCACGCTGCAGTTGGGCGACCAGTTCCACCTGTATTCCCGCCGCGTCTACCGGGACGTAGGAGACGGAAGCCCCGCAAGCATCCAAGCAACTCCCGTACCCGGCGTAGTGCGGCTCCTCAACGACCACGCGGTCGCCCGCGTCGACGAGCAGACGGAGGCACAGGTCGATGCCTTGCTGGGAACCCTGCGTGACCACGATCTGTTCCGGCCGGCATGTGAGACCGCGTGCGCGCGATAGATAGCCGGCCAAGGCCTCGCGCAATTCCGGGGAACCACCAGGAGGTTGATAGCCCGTCGGAGCACGCGAAAGGCTACGGGCCCGGCGACCCAAAAGCCGTGCCCACACGTTCAGCGTCTCTCGCTCGTGCCCCGCCCCTTCGAACCGGAACTCGTGGGGAAGGGCTTCGCGTCGCGGGTTTCCGAGTTCACGTCGGAGCGATGCATCGCGCGCAAGCCGCACCCCGAGAGCAGAGAGTCTGCGTCGTCCTTCGCCGCGTCGTCCGCTCCCCCTCTGCACCAACACGCTACCTACCAGCAGAGAGTCGACTACGTACGTCCCGGACCCCACCCGCGTCTCCACGTAGCCTTCGGCGGCAAGCTGCTCGTAGGCGTAGAGCACTGTGTTGCGGGACACGCCCAAATCCGCAGCCAGGGCCCGGGACGACGGCAGCTTGCGCCCCGAGATGATCCGTCGCTCCAGTATGGCCGCTCGCAACGCTGCATAGACGCTTCGGTTCAGCGGACCACTGGGGTCCAGCGCCAACTGCAGCATACGAGCAGAATTGGTACTAGCAGAAGGATCTATTTTGGACCTTTCAATAAGGCCATGTCGAGGTGAAACTGCCGCTCGACCTTTAGCAGAGGGTGCGTCTGTGGTCTGGCAAGGAGAGGTCTGTTCCGTACATCTCGCTGAGGATGCGGGCGTGCGCATGCTGTCACCGAACGTCATCGAAGCGATCGCGGGCAAGGGGGTTCGCGGAGATCGTTACTGTCTTGGCAAGGAGTCGGGGCATTTCTCGCAGTCCAAGGGCGCACGCCGGCAGATCACGCTCTTTGAGAACGAAGTGCTCGCGACCATCCTCCGAGACCACAACCTGAAGCTCGCGCCCGAAGAGTGCCGCATGAACATCGTCACTCGTGGTGTCCCACTGACCCACCTCGTCGGCCAGCCGTTCCGAGTTGGTGGTGCGGTACTTCGAGGGCTGAAGCTGAACGAGCCGTGTGCACGCCTCAACGAGTTGGTCCGCAAGCGCTTGATCAAGGCGCTCATCCATCGCTGCGGACTCTTCGCCGAGATTCTCGCCAGCGGCGAGATACGTCCAGGGGACCAGATCACGCCCTCGATGCACAGGGACTAGGATCTTGACGAAACGACCCACTCGGGTCCGGTTTCGTTGACTCTCAGAGATTGAGACGCACGTTTGGCGTCCCCTAGGAATCCCGAGGGGGAGTCGAACTCGGGCTCATAGCGTTGCGCCAGTTTTTTCCTTAACAGATTGATAACCTTACGGCTATCGTTGATTGACGTTGATGGGCGTTTCTCGTAGTATCTCTTTTCGTAGTGGGAACTTTAGGGGGAACGAGATCGATCGTTCCCACACTTTCCCTGATCGTTCCCACTACATCTGCGGAGGGATAGGAACAGACTATGCCGAGACAGGCGACGAGACTGAACATGCACTTTGCCCGGAAGGTGACCCTTCCAGGCAAATACTACGACGAAAACGGCCTGATCCTGCTCGTGAAGGAGACCGGGGCAAAGTCCTGGGTCCAGCGACTGACGATCCGCGGCCGTCGCCGCGACCTTGGGCTCGGCCCCTACCCGTTGGTCACGCTCGGCGAGGCCCGCCAGGCGGCCTACGACAACCGCAAGCTGGCGCTCGCTGGGGGCGATCCGCGCGAACTGCGAGCGAAGCGGCTCATCCCGACGTTCCAGGAAGCGGCGGCCGCCGTGATCGAGATGCACAGCCCCAACTGGCGGAACGCGAAATCGGTGACGTCTTGGGAGTCGACCCTCAAGTCCTACGCCTACCCGAAGATCGGTAGCATGCCGGTGGACGCCATCGAGCCGGGCGACGTCATGCGGTGCCTGCTGCCAATTTGGAACACGAAGCGAGAGACGGCACGAAAGGTCCGGCAGCGCATCGGAACCGTCATGAAGTGGGCAATTGCGGAGGGTCACCGGAAGGACAACCCGGCGGGGGACGCAATCGGCGCGGCGCTGCCGAAGGTAGGACATAAGACGACCCACCAACGCGCGATGGTGCATGGTGAGGTCGCGGGCGCGTTGCAAAAGGTGCGCAAGTGCAACGCGCTTAGTTCGACGAAGCTCGCGTTCGAGTTCCTGGTGCTAACCGCCTGCAGGTCGCGCGAGGTCCGGGAGGCAACCTGGACCGAGGTCGATCTCGAAACCGGCGTCTGGACGGTGCCCGGCGACCGCACGAAGACCGGGACCGAGCACCGTGTGCCGCTTTCGGACCGTGCAAGGGAGGTGGTCAGCGAAGCCCGAGCCTTCAAGGAGAACGACCTACTTTTTCCGACCGCGACGGGGCGGACAATGAGCGACAGCACCCTGTCGAAGCTGCTTAGGGAGCTTGGGATCGGTGCTGTGCCCCACGGGTTCCGCTCGACGTTCCGAGACTGGTGCGGCGAGATGACCAACGCGCCCCGCGAGGTGGCGGAGGCGGCCCTCGGCCATAAGGTGGGAAACGTGGTGGAGCAGGCGTATGCCCGTTCGGACCTGTTCGAGAAGCGGCGGGCGCTCATGGAATCTTGGGCACGGTACCTCGACAATGCACCTGGCGATGTCATTGAACTGCCTCGGATGGCATGATTCGAAGGGGCACCGAGGCGTGTTGACGGACGGGGCACCGGCTGCGGTTTGGCTCCCAACAACATCCCGCGAACAGATGGCTAAGGTGAACGGTCCTGAGAATGGAGCGGTACGAGTGCGAGTGGAGGCGAGGCAAAGAGAGCTAAAGCGCAATGAGTAGGCACAGCAGGGATGTCTTTCGGGATGAGTACGACTTCTCCCAAGGCGAAATCGGGAGGCACCACGAGGCGTACCGGAGACGCGAACGCGGGGCGGAGGCACTGACTCGCGATGATCGGGAGGACGTGGCCGACCCCGATCAACACGCGCGGGGCGGTGCGAGCGGGAAGTCTGTCAAGAAACGCGATTGAGAAGGGTCGATCATGGACCGGCATGAGCGCCTACGGCAGACTATCCTCGGCGGACGTTCGGACGCGAACATCCGGTTTGCTGACCTGCGGGCGTTGCTTGTCCATCTCGGTTTTTCGGAGCGGGTTCGCGGCAGCCACCACATCTTCGCCAAGGAGGGGATCGTCGAGATCATCAACGTACAGAGTCATGGCGGGCAGGTGAAGCCGTATCAGGTGGGGCAGGTCCGAAACATCATTCTCAAGTACAAGTTGGGAGGAGAAGACTAATGTATCGCTACGAGATCATCCTGTATTGGAGCAACGACGACGAGGCGTTTATCGCGGAAGCGCCCGAGTTGCCCGGGTGCATGGCGCATGGTGACGATCAGGAAGCGGCGTTGGAGAACATCAAGGACGCGATGCGATTCTGGATCGAAACCGCCCAGGAGCTAGGACGACCAGTTCCGGAGCCGAAGGGTGAACGACTAATGTACGCCTAACAGCGTCGTCCCGGTGACGCGGTCAAGTGCCCGTCGGGAAGGACGTAGAGCGGACGAACGTTGGTAGATTCCGTAGATCCTGCGACCCGAAGCCGGATAATGGGGCGCGTCAAGAGTAAGGATACGACGCCGGAGCTTGCCGTGCGTAGAGCGCTTCATTCGCGCGGACTACGTTATCGGCTACACCGGCGGGATCTTCCGGGTCGACCGGATTTGGTCCTAGCGAAGTACCGCGCCGCGATCTTTGTCCATGGCTGCTTTTGGCACGGGCATGATTGCCCCATGTTCCGTCTGCCCAAGTCTCGGACGGAGTTCTGGCGAGGGAAGATCCGTACGAATCGGGCGAGAGACCAGGAGGTCTCAAAGGCGATGCTGGAGAGCGGTTGGCGCTGCCTGACGATTTGGGAGTGTGCTGTGACTGGGCAAGGTCGACTGCAAGCGGGGGATCTCGTTGAGCGAGTCACAGCGTGGCTTCATGGCACGGAAAGGTCGACCGAGATCTCCGGGAACCACAGGCAGACATGAGCTTCTTACGCTGCAAACGAGGCGGAGGTCACTCCTCGTACCACTCAAGGCGCTGGATTCCAAGTTTGTTGCTGGCCGTCTCGATCATTCGGCGGTATGCGGGTTGACGACATTTGCCTACGGGAAACATGATAACTGCCGCAAAAGGCTCGGCGGATTCGTCTGCGTGAGCGCGTTCGAAGACCGCCATGAGGACAGTTTTCCAGTCTCGGGAGAGGCCCCAACAGATCACTTTCCCATCGGCGAGCCGGCGACCGTGAGGCTTCAGGTAGACCTTGGAGACGAGGGGACACTCTGGCAGATCTAGGAGGCGCGTCACAGGGGCGAAGTTCTTGATTCGGTCCCTCGTATAGCTCTTCATAATGGTGTCCTTGAGATAGACCCGGACACTTCTGGAGTCTAGATACCGCGAAAGGACTCCACCAATCTGGTCATCGCGAATCCATTGTTCGAACAGCGCTGACTTGCGCCGGTTGGGGAGAGTCGGCCAGTGTTCTTTGTCGGCTGTTAGCCAGAGTTGAGATCGTATCCTGTCCAGGACGGGAGGCGGGACTTTCATTCGACGTTTCCCGGCGGGGGTGACTTGGGGTAGTCGTATTCGGGGAGCTCAAGCTGGGGATCCCCATCTCTCAGGACCAACGACGCCTGATCCAACATCCATTCCTCGAGGAACGAACCAGCGGACCGGTCGGCGAACGAGATTAGTGCGTTCCCCAAGCCAAGGCGTTCGAGCTGGCCGCGCTTGACCCCGCGATCGAGTTCGATGACCTCAGAAATCCGCCGCAGGTCAGTAACAAAGTCGAGGACGACCAGGCGGTCCTTGCCGGAGCTAATACGAAGCCCACGGCCCAGCTGCTGGACGAATATCCGACGGCTATGGGTCACACGCATGAATACGATCAGGTCCACGGCCGGGACATCGACGCCTTCGTTGAATAGATCGACGACGGTGACGAAATGAAGCTCACCAGCGGTGAGACGCGACATCAGCTTGGCTCTGTCTCGGGGCTGTGTTTCACCAAGAACTGGCTCGGCTTGATAGCCAAACTGCCTAAGTGTCGCGGCAAAGGTCTTGGCGTGAACCCGGGACTGGCAGTAGACGATGGCAGACGTCCGGTTGTGATCTCGGAAGACTTCGGTTGTGATTCTGGCCGCCTCGTCGTCCCGCGTGGGTAGGATGAGTCTCCGGTTCAACTGGGAAAGCGAGTAGCTGTTTCTAGACGCTTCTTGGACGAACTGCCAGTCAACATTGTCCGCGAGCAGGCGATAGTCGACTTCGCTAAGGTACCCGGCTCGGAGGCCCTCTGCGATCCCAATCTGGACCAGTGGAGGGCCGAGGAGGTGGTCGATGTCGTAACCGTCGCCACGCCAGGGAGTCGCCGTTACACCCGCCAGCATGGACGGCTCCAGTGAGGTGATGGCGGTTTGAAACGTGTCCGCACCTAGGTGGTGGGCCTCATCGACGACCACCAAACCAAAATCCGGCAGGATGTCGATGTTGTTAGAGACGGTCTGGATCGTCGCAAAAGTGATGCCGTCCCAATAGGTGGGACGTTCGTGGTCAGCGAAGCGATGTGTTGGAACAGTCTTAGGCAGCTGGAACCAAAACTCCCGGAGTAGCTGATTGACAAGGGGCCGTGTATGGGCCAACACGAGGACTCGATTGGGGCGCACAAGCTGATCGCGCAACAGGCTCGCGACAGTCTCAGATATGATCACCGTCTTGCCGAGGCCCGTGGCGAGCACAAGCTGGCCGCGACCGGTATCCACCAGAGCATCCCGTAGGCGCTCGAAGGCTCTGTGCTGGTAGTCGCGCAAGGAACGCGAAGCCGGCGGGTATTCGGTACTGTTCTGCATCCAAGTGAGAAGTCGGGCGGGCTCCGCGACACTGATGTCCAGGCCTAGCTCCCGTTCACGGCGAACTCTCATTCTGAGCGCGTCGGATGCGGGACGTGAAGCCGCGATCAGTAATCTATCGGCACCATAGTACCGCCCGGCCTCGACGACCTCGTCGACAGCCGACAAGGGGGGCGGGGCGGACGTGGTGTGCTTGCATTGCGTGACCCACAGTTTTCCGCCCTTTACAGCGAGAACGTCGCCACCCTTGTCGCCGGTACCGCCGATCAAGCGGACATCATCGAAGCCGTTTTGGATGAAGAGCCGGGCGATGTCCCTCTCGAAGGCTTGCCAAGGGCCTTGCAGAAGCCTAGTCCGGCCGAGAAACAGCTGGTCGTCAGGTCTACTCGGCATCTTCGATACTGGCGGTAGGTGCGAGCAGTTCGGTCGCCAAGAACGCCCGCATAAGCCTCTCGCGGCTTATGTCGTCGAGGTCCGATGGGGCTTGCTGCGCTAACCAGACGGCGTCGGCGAGCAGACCGCCGTAGTGCGCCAGAATCCTGGCCTTCGCCTCGTCGGTGGCGACGGAGCTGCCGAAGTCCAGGGCCGAGTAGGTCTCGTCCCAATAGTTGCCGTCAAGGAAGAGGGTGGGATTGGCGAGCACGAAGTCTCGAATGGTCCCGACAGGTGCGTACTGAAGGAAGCGCCCGTCGGTGATGGCGCCGTGCGGATCGGTGACGCCCCGGGAAGCCATGTTCACACGAATGCTCTCCTGCGTACCCGGCGGAAGTCCGTCGAAGAACGCGCCGGTGTCCTCGTCGGGGCCCTCGCTGACGATGCTCCGCGCGATATCGACCAAGACTCCCCGAGACTCGGAGACCATGGCGCTAGGATCAAGCATCAAGGACGCGGCGTAACGAGACCGAAGACCGGTGAGGACGCCCCCGAAGGTGACGGTCGAACCTTGCTGTCCGCGTTCAAAATCGGTGCCGAGCCAGGCAAGCTCGCCGAGGAGCGCATCTAATGGCGTAAACGTGATGGAGCGAAATGCAGCGGCCCCGACATCAATGTAGAACTCCCACCGACTGGGCGTTCGCCGAATGACCCATGGACAGCCAGCGTCGGCGAGGATTGGGTCGTCGGCGGCCGCGACGAATGCAGCGACCTCGTACCGCTGTCCAGTAAGTTCGTCGACGTACACTTGCGTCAGACTCGCCAACGAGGCGCGCGTTGGCGGCTCACTCGGGGTGTCGGTTTCAGTCGAGGACCCATCCGATGGATCCTCGTCCGGTTCGTCTCCAAGAGTCTCTTCCGCGTCGCTGTCAGAGGTTTGAGCTTGTAGGACACTCGCTTCGGCCTCCTCGACAAGCTCCCACCATTTGGCGTCGGTTCGATACTCCGCCTCGCCGGCGTGAAATCGGCGCGCCATGGATTTGGCACGGTCATTGTCCTGGACGACGAGAATCCGATTCCACCCGCCCGCGCGTTTGTTGTGTGGGTTGGATCGGCGAAAGGCTTGGAACAGGCGGAACAGCGGAGAGTCGTTCTCGCCCGCTCCGATCTTGCGCGCAATGTCCGGGCGTAAGGGTGTTGTGCCCCGAACAATACCTACCATCTCGCGCCACGCCGCGTCTTCGCGGACAAACCGGTCCTTGGTATACGGGACGCGGCAATGGTCAAGGTGGACCTCTCCGACGATCCGGCCGCGGTCGCGTGGATCATCGATGGGATACTCGCTCTCCTCTGTGTCGGCCGCTTCGTCGAACCATTTGAATACGTCCTTGTTGCCAACCTCGATTTTTCGACCATTCCTGAGTATGTCGACCCCGTAGTCATTTCGGTCGAGAAAACGCTGTATTCCAAGCCATCCATGCACTCGTCGTTCTCGTTGGATGACAGTGCCGGCTGGCCCGCACGAGGGGCATGCCTCCTGGTCCTCGGCAAGCCAGTTCCAGCACTGTGTGCAGAACGGTCGCGAAGGAAGGCGGACGTCGAAAGGCTGAAACGCGTTGACTGTACCAAGGCGAGCCGTTTCGACGACCCGTTCTTGGTTGTCTGGCCCACCCCAAATGCAATGCAACCTGGGAGTCACCTGAATACCGTTGACCTCCAAACGGAATCCCACGGGCGTGGACGCGGGTCCGATCATTGAGGAGTAGATGCTCCCGAGGCGGCGTGCGACGTTGGTACGGTTGCGACGCTTGCCAAACCACTCGAGTTGCTCGCGCTTGAGGTTCTGGACTACCACCTCCGTACCGGACAGGTCCGGATTGGGTTTCGGTCGGGTCAGTGTCGGGGATGTGAATTCGTGGCTCTCCATGAGCCTAGGGAAGTCGATCTCGACCCCTATCCACTCGGCGTCGCCGGCCCGGGTAGTCCAGATAGTCGTCCGGGAGCCGAGGCGCGCGGTGGCGATGTTGAATCCCATGCCGAACAACCCGAGGTTGTTGATGGGGTCATGGCTAGTCCATCCCGCGCGTACTGCACGTTCAAGCATGTCCCCTGCCATGCCGGGGCCGTTGTCGCGTACTACGACCGTGCTGTTGGGGTTGTCCTGCTCTGGAATGCTGACGTTTACAACCGGGTTCAGGACTGGTCCCTCGGTGCGATTGGCCTCGATGAACGAGTCGACGGAATTATCGATTAGCTCAGCGAGGCATTGCCATTGGGGAAGGACGATTTCGCCCAGCATCGGCAGGATTCTGGGATGGGGTGTAAGGTCGAATTGGTCCACAGGCGATGTCTCCAGACGTTCTATCCGGGCTGAGGCGGAGGGGCGGATTTTTCGGGCGCGGGGCCGGTGTCCAGCAAGTTACTGTGCAGTTCCAAAGCAACGCGAGCTGCAAGCGCGACGGGGACAGCGTTGCCGAGCTGTTTCATCGCGTTGGTCCAAGATCCTTCAATGGTCCATTCGTCGGGGAAGGTCTGGAGGCGAGCGCACTCGCGGACGCTGAAATATCGCACCGTACCGTCCTCGAGCTGAACAGTGTTCTCGCCTCCAGGCACTCCATGGTCGCCGGCCTTGAGGGTCTTGGCGGGCTCGTCCCATCGGCTGCCGTCGTGGCCGGGATAGGCCCGTGCACCGGGGTTGAGGAAGTGATTTGGATCGGACGCGGCAGTTTCCCCCGACGCTACAGGTGGCAGGTCGAAAATCGCGTCGCGTACGGTGCGCCAAGGTAGTCCGTTGGGTTCTGTCTTGCCACACGCCAGGTAGGCGACACGCCGCTTGGACCGCGATGGTGGCGTCGCTGGTGGTGATAGTCCGTGCCTCTTCCAGTACGCGCCGCTTATCCACTGATCGTGGAGAAGTGCGTCGCGGGAGTGTGTGGGCGCTGGAAATCGGAAGTCTATGGCTAGATCGCTCCTAGTGCCGACGATGAGGACCCGTTCTCGCTTCTGGGGTACGCCGTAATCGGCAGCGTTGAGGCAGCTGAGGACCACGTCGTAACGCAGGCTTTGGCAATTGTCTAGCGCATAGAGCTTCTTCAGGCGTTCCAAGTGGTGGGTCCAGCTTTCGCGGTCTTGACGCGGGACATCGGGGAGGCGCAACTGATGCAGGACGTAGTCACCGTATTCCTCGAAGCCAGATCGAAGGAGTCCCTTTACGTTCTCGAACACGAACCCGCACGGCCGAATGTCCCTCACCGCTCGCACGGCTTCCGGGAACATGTCGCGATCGTCTTCATGACCCAAGTGTTTGCCCGCGAGCGAGAACGGCTGGCATGGTGGCCCCCCTGCGATGAACTTGACGCGGCCTTCGTACTGCTTGAAGTCATGTAGGCGCACGTCTTCCTCAAGGACTTCCCACTCGTGGGCGTGGTCCACACCCTGCGCCTTGTTGCGGCGCAAGGTGCGGCAGGCGTTAGCGTCTGAGTCGAGAACAGCGAGATGACGGAATCCCGCGCGGGCCGTCCCCAAAGCCAGGCCACCGGCACCGACGAAAAGCTCAATGGAGTTCACGCGAGGGGAGCCGTTTTGCGGGCGTTCGAGAGCAAGTGCCCTAGCACGGTCGCTTGTGGCGGAGTGGCCGCATTCAACTGAGATGAGCTAACCGAGTCGAGGGCGAAGGCCCGCGCCCGCCCGACCGGCTTTGGGCCTCGACTGGGGTGCAGCGGCGGCCTGTTATTTCCGGCCGCAGGTGAGTCGTAGTGCGTGAGGGAGATTTGCTCCTCGCGGCGGGATGAGCGGCAGCGTGAGTGACGTTCCGGCCCGGATCACTGATCGTTGCACGGTGTGTTGTGCGCATTGCGAAAGGCGGTTTCGATGTCCGACCGCGCTCGGTCGCCGTCTATTCTGTGGACACAGATGCAGTTGCAGCCATGACTGTTGACGCAGCCCCACTTCTCATGGCTCGAGATTCTGGTGCCGAGTTCACCGGTCTCGCCGATGTAGAGAAACGAATGACTGCCCTTGCCATCTTTCACCGTACGCTTGGTGAAGATGTAGACGGCGCTCACGTCGTTGAACGACGTGTCAGCACTGTAGGCCGTGAAGGAGTATTCGGACCCTCCCGCAGAGAAGGTCGCGTCAGCTAGTTTGGTCACACTTGCTCCAGTTGGCCGGTTCGTCGTATCGGCTCGAGGCCGGGCGTCGGCCGCACTGGCGACGCATCATATGGCTCCAAGCGCAGCATGGCAAACAGATGGGTCCGTCTGTCAGCGAGCAGCGCTGCCGCCCCGGGGGTCCCGCGATGGGATCATTCGCATCGCCGTGGGGATGGCCTTTGCAGGTGACCATTTGGCGGTACTGGGGCGGTCCTCGGAGTCGGGCACGGTAGGACATGCCGGTCGGCGGCTGGCGGGGGCAAGCGTTCGGATTGTGTGTAAGTAAGGACTCGCATTCGACCGATGCTTGCGATCTGTCGACGCTGAGCGGAATCGCGGGTCACTAGTCCGGTCATCCTATTCGCACCCGTTTCGTCCTCGCGGACGGCGCTGGCACTGCTCTCGCGCTTGCCCTTGTCGCGGGCGGCGGTTCCGTTTGGTCAGTGGAACGTCTGCGCTATGCCTTGTGGGCATCTCCCGCTTTGGTCAGCCGGGGCGCTGTGGATCGGAGCGGAACTGCTGGTTTACCTGCGTTCCGCAGCGATCTCCGGCCCTTTTGGGGCCGTCTCCCGTTTCGGTCAGCCGGGGTCGCTGGGGAGTTCGTCACTGGCCGCTGGATCACCTGCGGCCTGCTTGAACCGATGGTCCCCTGCGGAACCGTCTCTCCGTTGTTCTGCCTGGTGGAGGACTCCATGTCCGGGTCGCAGATCCCGGCGCTGACGTCCCTCGAAGAGGAACGGTTTTGGTGTTGGCGCGCACCCTACAGACGTCCGGAGCCCGTTGCAAACAGGTGCGCGGAAGGGCTGCGCGCGAGATGCTGCGCGGTTCGGCGGAAGCCCAGCCCCGACGCTGTGGGACGCGACTTTTAAGTCCGTCCCACAGCGTCGGGGCGCGAGGCGCGTTTTGCGACGGCGTTTCGGCCTCGGCGGCCGGGCCGATATGCCGCGCCTTCTGCGGCGGTTTGCGGCTAGTCGCCCCCCGACGGCGCGGAACCGGGCGGATCGGGGGACGTGGAAGCCTTCGCCCCGGCCTTCAGCGCGCGGTCGCGCTCCCGCGTGACCTGGCGCAGCTTGCGCCGGAAATCCGCGCGCTGGCCCTTGACGGCGACCAGTTGCCGCTGGGCGTCCTCGAGCTGCCTTTCGAGGCGCCGGCAGTCGTCGCGGGCGACGCCGAGCTGGTCGTCGCGGTACCTGCGGTCGAGCCAATCGCGGCGGATGCGCAGCGCGAGTCGGATGTGCAGTTCGGAGGCGCAGAAGCCGATGGCGAGCGCCACCAGGAACACCACCGTGGCGAGGATGCCGACGATCACCGAGTGCTGGAGCAGGATGTCCCAGCCTTCGAGGACGACGGCGTCGGTAGCCCAGTCGACGAGCACGAGACGCTCGACGCGCTCGCGGGCGTCCAGGGCCAGCAGCACGGCGCCCGCGATCAGGGCGATGACCAGGAACAGGATGAACACGGCTACCGGCCTCCCCTGCGGCGGTTCCCGGCGCGCGGTTGGTCTGCGGGTCGCCGCGGATCGGATGCGGGGGGCATCTCGAAACCCCTCTTCCGGAGCGCCCGCTCGATGCGGCGCTCGATGTCGCCGTAGTCGTCGCGCACCGGCGCGCCCAGGAGGGCGGCCTCGATGCGCACGGCGAGATCCCGATAGTAGTCGCGGGAGCCGCGCATGCGTTCAATCAACCGGACGGTGCCGTCGTTGCGCGGGCTGCACGGTTGTCGCGGCCGGCGGCTCACCTCAGGTACTCCCGCGTGATCCCGGGCCTGAAGTGACCAAGCTCCTGGCTGACAACTTCCAGCGCGTCGTCGTAGCGGAGACCGCGCTGCAGTTCGGCCATGCGCTCCTGGGCGAACGAGTGCCGCAGGCCGTGCGCGCCGCGGCTCCAGCCGAGGGCGCTCGTCGAGGCGCGGGAGAAGCTGCGGCTCCACGCCTCGCCGCCGCCGACGTCGTAGCGCGAGAGGTAGCGGATCTCGCGGTCGACGACGCGGACCGGCTCGTCGAGGCGGCGCTCCTCGAGGCGTGCGGCCAGATCGTCGGGAAGGCGGACGAGGCGCACCAGGCCGCCCTTGCCGACGACGGTGTAGTCCACACCGGGCCGGCCGTCGAACTTCTCCGGGCGCGCGGGCCGGATGTCCGGCGGCCGCTCGTCGGGGCGGGCCAGCGTCAGCAGCTCGTGGGCGCGCAGTCCGGCGGCGTAGGCGAGGAGCGTGGCGAGCGCGTTGCGCGCGTTCTGCCGGGCGGCGACCATCGGGACCTGGTGCCGCGCGTAGGCCCGCCCCTCCCGATGGGTCGGCTTGTCCGATCGGACGATGTCGAGCCTGCCGCCAACGGGCAGCAGCCCGCGGACGTGGACCAGGTGCTTCTGGAGCGCGAGGCGCTGGCCGTCGAGGGCTTTCTGGCCGAGATCGGCGGCGCGGGAGCGGAGGTACGCGTCGGCCCTTTCCGGGGTGAGGTCGAGCAGTTCGAGACCGTCCGGGGCGATGTGGCGGGCGATCTGCGTCAGGTACTGGCAGACGCCGCGCACGGTGCCCCTGGACGGCTTCTTGCCGGGCGTGCGGCTCAGCACCTTGAGGTTGACCAGACGGCCGACGGCGGCCCTGGCCTGCTGTTCGGGGGACGGGAGCTTGCGGAACTTCGGCACGGAAGTCAGTGGCAGCCGCGGCGGCGCAGCCAGCGGCCGACGGTGGTCTGGTGGACGCGCACGCGGCGCGCCGCGAGCCAGCGCTGCAACTCGGCGACTGTGGCGCCCGCGTCGTACAGCGCGAGCAGTTCGTGTGTGTGGCGGTCGAGGCGGGAGGGAACGCGGCGGCGGCGGCGACGCGCCCGGGTGTCGGCCTTCAGGCGCGCCACCTCGGAGGCGGCGTTGAAGGACGGCCTGTTGTGCGCGCGCGACAAGCGGGCTGTCACGCGCCGGTTCGCGGGGCTGTCATGGGAGTCGACGGGAAGCGCATGGACGGATCGTAAGCCATCCGCAGCCGGGAAGGCAAATAAATTCCTTATTTATCAGTAAGATAAGAAATCCGCGCGGATCTCTCTGGCGCTCCCTGGCGCGTTCTGCACGCCGGTGGCGCGGGTCGTGTGGCGGTCGCCGCGCGGGCAGGGATGGTGTCCACGGAGAGCAGGCTGCGGAGGATCGCGATCAACCCGGCGCCCGATTGCGAACGGGCTGCGGTTCAGACTGTTTGAATCAGTCGCCGCCGAGCCGCTCCAAGGAGTCGGGTTGGCTGAGCATTTCGAGCAGTATGGTCGACTTGTGACAGTACGACAGGCCCACGTGCATGGAAGACGCAACTGTCATGTCTTCCCTGTTCGGGATGTGGCCACACACGACTCCGATGAGGCGAGCCTCCCGAAATCCGGGGCCCCCCGTGAGCAGTGTGCCGTCGGTTTGGAGGCCGAAGGCGTTCGCGAAGACCGGCGAACCGGAGCTGCCGGAGAATGAGAAAGCTTCGAGCAGCAGGGCGCTCTTCCTGTCAACGATGTCGCTGGAGTAGTCGTCCAGGGGATCGCTGGCGACGATCCCGGTTCTCAGGATGGGCTTTTGCGTGGTGCTGTCCCTCCATGCCTGAAACGAGGCGAAGGAGACCTGCGCCCCCCAAGGGAGGGCTTCGAAGAACGATCGGTCGGCGAGGAGCGGGTAGGCAGGTATCGAGATTGGCAGTGTCCTACCGGCAGTATCTTCAGGAATCAGGATGGCGATGTCCACGCGGTAGCTGGCGTGCACCCTGATGTCGATGTCGCTCTCCAAGTCGACGACGACGCCTTGATTGCGCGGGACAGCGCTGTGTGAAGACACGGTCAGACGCGATAGCCGATAGCCCTCCGGAACGTATTTTCTGTCTCTGTAGGCCAGGTCGACGACATGCCTGTTGGTGATGAAGGCGCAATAGCCGCCTCGGTCGGCAAGCCAGAAGCCGGAGCCGGAGCCGGTCTTCGTCTGGGCTCCGTTGTCGAACTGGACATCAATCCGATTCGTCGCCTCGAGCCATTGTCTCGGTAGCGGATGGTACATGCGCGATTCCATTGTACCGCCCGCCCAATGGGGTCCGAAGCGTGGCGCGGGGATAGCGCGCGGCAACCGGCGGTGGTGACCGCAAGGGAAGAGCAAGTGCGGCGAGCGGAGCCGCGAAGGCTGCGGTCATAGAGCCAGTCGAGACGGTCGGCCGCGATGAAGGCGAAGACCATGGCGGCCGCGATGACGGTCCATTTGACGGTGTCGAGCACGAGACAGACGCGGTCGCGGCGCATGGTGGCCTCGATGAGCTGCGTTTCGAGGCGGATCTTGTCGATCTGGAGGCGTTCGATCTGCTCTTCGATCGACTCGTGCTGGTTGTCGCGGTTGTCGTTCATCGTTCGGGTTGCTGCGTGGGTTGGAGGATGGGACGCGCGACCGCGGACAGCCGCGCGTCCTAGCGGGGAATCGGGATCAGTAGCGATGGAAGCGCCGGCCGTCGTCGTAGATTGACTTCGCCCACTCGCGTTCCTCCCTTGGCTCCGGATCCGGAAGCGGCGACCAGTAAGCCGCAGAGGGCTCAGGCTTCGGCCTGGCGTTCCAAGGCGAGATTCCGCAGTCCAGATTGGACGGCTCGTGCGCCCTGTCGGGCCTGGCGGCGAACTCGTCGATCACCGCTGCATCGATGGCGTCCCGGCGTTTCTGCCCGCGCTCGATGTCGCGGTCCTGGCGGCAGCGTTCGCAGAGGAAGTCGCCCTCGAGCCTCTTGCGATACGCGCATCTGTGGCAGCCGCCTTCAGCCACAAGGGCGGCCCTGCGACGCCTGCACGACGCCGCCCTCCGCGTTTTGCAGGAATCGCAACTCTTCCAGTACCCCCCGTCGGGCTTGCGCGACGCTGGCTTGGTGCATCTCGGCTGCGCGCACCGAGGGGGCTCGTCGCGCAGGACGGCCTGCGGCACGAAACCCGGCGGGAGCTTGCCACTCCACTGGGCGATGAGTGTTGAAAGTTCCATGTCTTTCTCCGTTTCAGGGTTGCGACGCGGTGTGCGTCGGTGCCTGAACGGGCGGCACGCGCGCGCAGCCCGGTCACCTCGCGCCAGCGAGGTCGGAGCGTGCGGAGAACCCTCCGGGTTGACCGGGCGAGCACGCGTGGCAGGCTGGCCCGGCATTCGACGGACGCGCATATGTCGAGGGTTCCGGCACAGACTGGGGGCGCGTCCCGGATCGAAAACTGCGGGGTTAGTGCGCGTGGAGGCGCCACGCTGGCGGTGCGTGATCGGGTGGACCTTCAGCGCGGCCCCGGCGGGATTTGCGCCCGAAGGGCGCAAGCGTTAGCGATCGTTACCCGAAGGGACGAGACCGCTTGCGGGCTCGGTCGCCGCAGGCGATAGAGCGCGGGCCGAAGGCAACGCCCACTAGCTGATCCGAAAACCGAACGATCCAGTATCGCTCGTAGCGTCGGACGGCAGGCCGGTGTGGTCGCGGACTGCTGAGTCGCCGGACGGCGGAGGCGTGACCAGGGAGCCGTGGAGCACGATGGCTTCCTTGGCTCGCAGCAACTACGATGGCCGATCGCCTGTAGATCGGAGGGACGATGGCCCGTGATGGTGAACTGGCTGCGCGCGCGATAGCCGCGGCCGAGTATCTGTTCGAGGAAGACGAACCGGACGAGACGGACGGGTTGTTCGAGCCAAGCGACGAACACACCGCCAGAGTGGCCGTCAAGAGGTTCGGCAAGCTGTTCGCTGAGCTTCGTGGAGTACCCAAGACCGTTATGGAGCGGGCGCGAAGCAGCGGGGACCTAGTGTCGAGCGATTCCTTGCAGGGCTTGGCGGAAATCGTGCAGAACGCCGACGATGTTGAGGCGACGGAGATCGTGCTGCAACTCGGTAAAGACGAACTTCTCGTGAGTCACAACGGCAACCCCGTGCGACTGCCTCACGTACTCGCATTGGCCACACCATGGCTTACGACGAAGGGCGGGGAAGCCGCGCTGATGGGTCGCTTCGGGATAGGTCTCACCACACTGAGGTCGTTGTCGGACACGTTCGAGGTGCACTGCGACCCGTACCATGTGCGGTTCGGGGCCCCTTTCGTCTCGCCGATCCGGGCGCGGCGCCCGCCAGCCGGACTCGATCAGGCCGGATGGACGGCGTTTCGGATCCCCGTGTCGAAGGTCACGGTTGGTGAAGCAGAGGTATCGGCTTGGTTGGGCCGCTGGGACGACTCTGCGATGTTGTTTCTTCGTGCTGTGTCGAGAATCGTCCTGCGGTCGGCGCGTGGCGAGAATGTGATGGAACTCGGGATCTCGCGAGGCAGGCAGGAGGACGTTGGCGGTGGTCCGTCATCCGGCGATGGCGTGTCCCGGCAGCGAGTGACAGCGCAGGACGGACGCTCGTGGATGGTCTACCGGGCCGAGGTCCAGACGCCCAACGACGTGGAGCGCGCCCACAAGGCAACCGAGGCGACCACGCCGGTGGCGATCGCGCTTCCGTTGCATGAAGTCGAGGGAGGCAAGATCCATGCAGGTTTGCCAGTGGCGGCGACGCGAATGGGGGTGTTCGCAAACGCACAGTTCGACCCAACGACGAGTCGACAGGAGTTCCCCGATAACGAGTGGAACAAGGCGCTGGTCCCCATCGTGGCCGAACTCTGGGCTGTGGCCGTGCTGGACGCCTTCGACCGGGATCCGAGATCGGCATGGCAGGCGATACCCATCGGCGATGTGTCGGAGGATCAACGCGACATGCCAATCGTCGGCCGTCTGGAAAGCGAGGTGATAGCCAGTGCGCGAGAGCGGGTAGCGGCGAACTTGACGCTCCCGGTGGACGGTCGTGGGCGAATGCCGCTGCGCGAACTAGCGGTCGAAGACAAACCGCTTGCGCGCGTATTGACGCCGGAAGAGACGGCCGGGCTCTCGGGACTGGAGGCAACGCTCCCCGCCGAGATCCGCGATGCAGGCGGAAAGTGGTGGGAGGTGTTGAAGGATTGGCGGGACGCCGGCGTAGAGCTTCCTGCACCCGTCAGCGTGGAACAGGCGCTCGCTCTGCTTGAGGACGGGGCGCGAGCACCGGGAGGGGTGGTGGCGCTGAGCGCGGTTGCGTTGCGGGAAAACCTTGACGAGCGGTTGCTTGCCCTACCCTGCGTCGTTGCACGCAACGGTCGGCGTCTGGTGCCACCTCTGGAAGACGCGCCGGAGGCTGTCGCCCTGGAAGTCTCGCCATTGGCGCAGCAGCTCGGCGTGGTGTCCGCGTTGCATCCCGCGCATCTGGCCGACAAGTCGGACGCGAGAAAGGTCCTGGACTGGCTACGCGAGTGCGGCGCCGTGGTGGATGGGAACGATGACCGTGAAGTGGTCCATCGGCTTGCGGCCGCGGGGCGGTCGCATCGACGAAACCCACGAAACCTCGAGCTCGAGCAAGTGCAGGCGCTTCGTGCCGTGTTCGAACGACTGGAACCGGAGGAGCGCCAGCGAGTCGGTGGTGATGTAGGACGGGCGGTGAAACTTGACGCTTTCGAGTACGAGATGACGGGCAGAAGAAAGCGGCGGAAGAAGACAACTGTCGAGCCTGCACGAGCCTACTTGCCGAAGACGATTGAGCGAGAAGAAATGGGGTTCTCGGTGGCGGCAGACAAGGCACCGGGGATTGCGTGGATAAGCGGTCACTATGTCCGCCAGCTCCGTTCGCCACTTGGCCGTCAAGGCGTCGGGGCGCAGAAGTTCCTGCGGCTGCTTGGCGCGGAAACCGCGCCTAGGACCCGACGGCACCCAAGGCTTAGGAAGCGGTATGAGATCGACCCGACGCCAGCCTTGGCGGCGGAACTCTACGACGGAATTTCTGCGCGCACCGAGGAATTGAACGGCCGCACTGCGACGCATACCCTCGAGGATCGGGACGCGCCCGATCTCAGAATCGTGGTCGAGGACATAGCGAAGGTTCGACGTGGCCCGCAGAGGCGAAAGCGGGCCGCGGCACTCGTCTCGACATTGGCGCGAGCTTGGGACGCCCGGCTGGCCGAATACGCACAGGTTCGATCCGCCCACGCGTACAACGGGTGGAACGAGACGGGCGAGACATCTGCCTATTGGGTTTGGCAACTGCGCGACGTTGCATGGCTGGACGACGAGCGGCGAACGCCGCGGTCACCGTCGGAGTTGCGCGTGCGTACTCCCGCCATGGAAGCGGTCTATGGCGCCGATGCGCCGAACTACCTCCACTCAGACCTCCACAATCCAAGCTGGCAGCCGGTGTTGAGCGCCCTAGGCGTGGAGGGAGCGCCGAGCCGTAGGCAACTTGTGGACCGGCTGAAAGCCCTACGGGCCGCAATGCAAGCAGGCAAGCATCCAGTTCAGGAGGTGGAGAAGGAGGCGGCTGTCGTGTACAAGGCCCTGGCGCGTTCTCTTCAGGGTCCGAGTCCCCGGTCAGAGCTAAACCGGACCCAATTGAAGGGGGAGTTCGCGAGTGGGGACGGGCTGATACTCACGAAATCCGGCTGGCGCTCCCCCGAACGCGTGTTCGGTGGGGAAGCGATCCTTGGGCCCTACAGCGTGTTCGCGCCTGCGGTGAGTGAGACCGCCGCGCTGTGGGAAGCGCTTGGACTGAGCCGCCCGTCAGTGATGGACTGCGTGAAGGCGATTCGGACGATCTCGCGTCGTTCTCCAGTGGATGAGCAGGACGCAGCGATCCTCTTGGATGCACTGCGGGTCATCGCTAGAGAGTACGGTCCGAGAACTACGGCCAAAGAACGGCGGGCGCTTCGGGAACTGCCGCTGCTGACCACGCGAGGTTGGATGCGCCAGCGTCCGGTGTACGCGACCGACGACCGTTCGTTGACGGAGGGCTTGGGGGATCGCGTGCCGATATGGCAACCGGGTGGAGAGCTGCACCAGTTTGCCAGCATCCTCGGGGCGCTTCGCGTCCGGCCGATTGACGCTGGCGCAGGGGAAGTGGTCGATGCCGACTTGGCTGAGGAAGACGAGGATTACACCGATTTGTACCGAAAGGCCGTCCAACAACTGCACGAGGACCTGGTCCGCAACGAACCTGGCGTTGCGCGGAGCCTAACGGTGCCTTGGGATCAGCTAGAGAGCTTCACTGTGCGCATCCATTCGTCGCTCTCGATACGCGTGCCGCTCGAAGAGGACGGCGGCGGACAGTACGACTGCCCGGTTGCGGCCAAGGTGGATCCGGACCGCGCGGTGGTGTTCGTCCGGAGACAAAGTGACTTGGCTCATGTCGATCGGGGTGGTCGAGCACTATCCATGCTGTTCACCGGGGATAGCCGTCCGTTGGCGCTTGCTTGGCGAGGCGCCTGGGACCGTGCGGACGAGGGGCGTCCGGCGACCATCTTGGAACTAGCGCAGGAGCGCAGGGCGCGGGAGGAGAGTGAGAACGAGCTGCGGCTGAAGGATCGCATGGCGCCGTTTCAAGAGGGCGCGTCAGGCCGGGACCAGACGGGCCGCCGGGCGGACGGCGGGAAGAGCGGGGACAGAACAAGCGAGCAGTCTAGTGCGACCGGGACTGGCGACGGTAAAAAAGCTGATCCGCCCCGTCGGGACCTCGTGAGGCCCTCGACGCTGAGGCTGCGCGACCCGGAAGGTCAGGAGAGTGAGAGGGCGAAGGGCCGTAGGCCATCGAAGAGGACCGGCGGTGGCCGCCTCGTGGAGCCACACGGTGCTGCGCCACCAAGGACTGGGACGCCGCCCCCGAACTACACCAGCGAGGAAAAGGAAAGAGTTGGTCTGGAGCTTCTCCGGATCGTCGTTGGCCGCGACCTTGTCGACATTCGCGGCCAGCGCGGGGTGGGGGCGGACGCGCTGGACAAGGAAGCAGGACGATACTACGAGCTGAAGGTGAGCGGCGGTAATGAACCAGACGTTGTCTCGATGACGACGTCTGAGGTGATGCGGGCTGCCGCCACGAAGGACAAATTCGTGCTGGCTGTGGTGTCTGGTGTCGAGGGTGCCGATGCATGTCCGACCGTGCGCTTGGTCCACGATCCGTTGAAGCAGCTTGATGCAGGGACGGAAGAGGGGAAGATCAATTTAGCGGGCATACGGTCGCGAGGCCGTATCTTTCCGTTCGACAATGAAACCCTGGAAGGGCACCAGCAAGAGGAGACACCGGCGGCACCTCCCGAGTAGCTGGGGTCAGGAAAGGGCTGGAAGTTCTCCCGGAGGGAGCTTGAGCCAAGGGAGGTCTTCGAGCTCCCTCAATGCGCTGACATGCTGCCGCTCGAGGGCAGAGTTGAGCACCCACGGGCCGGACTCTAGGTATCCGAAGGCGGTTCGCACGGCGTTGGTTTCTCCGTACGAGAGCTCGGATGCCCCGCCCTTTAGCGCATCGGCGAGTTGGTCCATAAGGTTGCGCATTTCGTCAAACTGGACTTGGTATCGGGCGTCCGATTGCAGCGCCGGTCGGAAGGCGTCCGCTCGCTTCTGAACAACGAGGTCTCGGATGTAGGCAATCTGAGCGTTGCGCTTCGATCGACGACGTATCCATGCTCCGATGCCAGTCACGGCGCTGACGGTGGTGCCGATGACGATGCCCTCGACAATAATGTCCAGATCAATCACTGCATCCATTTCGCGCCTCGATGAGGACGATCCTACGGATTTGCCGCTTTAGGGTGGTTTGGCGCCACCGGCCCTTCCACGCTCGCTGCCACGTAGTGGGAACTTATGAGGGTACGATAAATACCTAGGACACATTTATTCTTGTTTTTCAATTAGTTACCGTTCATGTATGGCGTCCCCTAGGGGAGTCGAACCCCTGTTGCCGGGATGAAAACCCGGAGTCCTAGGCCACTAGACGAAGGGGACTGAAGTGGTCTGCGAGAGGGCGCGCATTCTAGGGCTTGGACGTTCGCTGCGCAAGAAACCGGCGTCCGAAACCGATGCCTGCGGATCAGTCGCCGTCGCGGGCCAACAGCAAGCCGCCGACGTGCTGCCTGGCGAAATGGAAGGCCGTCCGACCGCTGCGCACGCCACGCGCCAAGGCCCACCGCAGCGCTGCTTGCCGCGTGGCTTCATCCCAGACCGCGTCGGCCTTGTGCTCCTCGGCGAGTCGGGCCAGCCAGTGCGCGGCGACGAGCAGGTAGGCGTCCTGGCGAAAGGCATAGAACGACAGCCACAGGCCGAAGCGGTCGGACAGCGAGATCTTCTCCTGAACCGCTTCGCTCTCGTGCAACTCGCCTTGCACGTGCGTGGCGGCGACGTTCTCGGACATGTACTCGGGCAGGAGGTGGCGGCGGTTGGACGTGGCGTAGATCAGCACATTCGCGGACTGCGTGAACACCGAGCCCTCCAAAGCACTCTTCAGCGCCTTGTAGGAGGCATCGTCGGCCTCGAACGACAGATCGTCGCAGACCAGGAGGAACCGATACGGCTCGCCATCGACCCGGGCGACGATCGCCGCGATGTCGGCTAGCGCGTGCTTGTTGACCTCAAGCAGCCGCAAGCCCTGGTCCGCGTAGCGGTTGAGCAAAGCGTGGATGAGCGATGACTTGCCCGTGCCGCGCGCGCCCCAGAGGAGCGCGTTGTTGGCCGGGTGGCCGCGCACGAACTGCTCCGTGTTGGCGGTCAATTGGCGTTTCTGGTCGTCGATGCCAAGCAGGTCGTCGAGACCGATCGCATGGAGATGCCCCAGCGGTTGCAGTTCGCCCCCCAGCGCACTGCTCCGCCAGCGTGCAGCGCGGTGCTTGGACCAGTCCAGGGGCGTCCGGCCGGGCAGGATCGCGAGCAATCGCTTGCCGACTTCCCGCCCGACGCCAGCCAGATCCTTGAGCGATGCCTCGTCCACGGGCGCCGATTGTGCCAGCAATCGCGGCGCGTTGGCGCCCGACAGCCCGCCGCCGGCTGCTAGCTGGCGCTGCTCAAGACCGGATTCACCATCCCGTGTTTGACGGCCAGCATGGCCAGCTCCACGTCGCTGGAGATGCCGAGCTTCTCGAAGATGCGGTAGCGGTACGCGTTGATGGTCTTCGGGGACAGGTGCAGATGGACCGAGATGTCCTGCACGCGCTGACAGTTGATGACCATCAAGGCGATCTGCATCTCGCGGCTCGACAGTTGGTCGAACGGGGCGTTGGCCTCGTCGTCAAACGACTGAAATGCCAGCCGCTCGGCGATGTCCGCACTGACGAATCGCTTGCCCGCGTAGGCGCGCTTGATCGCGACGATCACGTCTTCCGGAGCGCCCCGCTTGGTCACGAAGCCGCAGACGCCGGACCGCAGCGCCTGGGTCGGATAGGGCGCATCCCAGGCACCGGTCAGGATGACCACCTGCGTTCCCGTCTCGGATCGCAGGATGCGCCGCGCGGCCTCCAACCCGCCGATGCCCGGCATGACGATTTCCAACGAGACCACGTGCGGATTCAGCTTGCGCGCCAGATCAACCGCTTCCTCGCCCGTCTCCGCCTCGGCCACGACGTCGATCGCCTTGACATCGCGGAGTAGCCGAATGACGCCGGCTCTGAACAGGCCGTGGTGGTCCGCGATAATCGTCCGAATCATTGTTGGTCTTGCTTCCGGTGCGCTCGCACCGCCAACATATGAAAGCGTGGTCGGTTGAAGCAAGACTCATAGCCGGTCTCTGCAACACGCCGGGACGAAAACCGATTGTGATATCACGGCGATGCTACGCAAGAGACCTCGGCCCCAGCTCGCGCCGGAACCGCGATGGGCCACAAGTGGCGCTACGAGAGAAGGTCCAGCAGTAGCTTGTTCACGCGCTGCACGTACTTGCCCGGCTCGGCGACCGTGTTGCCCTCGGCGAGCGACGCCTGGTCGAAGATGATGGCGACCAGGTCGGCGAAGCGATCCTCGTCGACTTCCCGGTTCAGGTGGCCGATCAGCGGGTGGCGCAGGTTCACCTCGAGGTGCGGCTTGCTCTCCGGGGCCGACTGACCCGTCGCCTCCATGATGCGGCGCATCTGGATGCCCATGTCGTGCTCGCCGAGCACCAGGCAGGCGGGCGAGTCCGTGAGGCGGGTGGACTTGCGTACGCTCTCCACCTGGTCGCCGAGCGCGTCCTTGAAACGCTTCAAGAGCGGCTCCTCGTCCTCGACTTCCTTTTCGTCCTCCTCCTTCTCGGCCGCTTCCGGCTCGCCGAGGTCCAACTCGCCGCGGGCGACGTCCTGGAAGGTCTTGCCATCGAATTCGCCCGCAAACGACATCCACCATTCGTCGATCCGGTCGCTCAGCAGCAAGACCTCGATACCGCGCGCGCGGAACGCCTCGAGGTGCGGGCTCTGACGGGCGGCCGCGTCGGATTCGGCGATGAGGTAGTAGACCTTGTCGGCACCCTCCTTCATGCGCCCGATGTAGTCCTTGAGCGACGTCCGCTGTGCGGAATCGGCGGACTCGGTGGACGCGAAGCGCAGCAAGCCGAGCACGTCGTCCTTGTTGGCGAAGTCCTCGCCGATACCTTCCTTGAGCACCTGGCCGAACTCGTCCCAAATCTCGGCGTAGGCGTCGGCGTCCATCTTGCCGAGCATGTCCAGCACGCGCTTGGTGAGGGCGTTCTTGATCGTGCGAATGCGCTCGTCGCTCTGCAGGATCTCGCGCGAGACGTTGAGCGGCAGGTCGGACGAGTCGACCACGCCGCGGATGAAGCGCAGGTACAGCGGCAGGAACTGCTCCGCCTCGTCCATGATGAAGACGCGCTGCACGTAGAGCTTGAGGCCGCGCGGCGCCTCGCGGTTGTAGAGGTCGAACGGGGCACGCTTCGGCACGTAGAGGAGGCTCGTGTACTCGAGCTTGCCTTCGACCTTGTTGTGGCTCCAGACCGCAGGGTCCTCGAAGTCGTGCGAGACGTGCTTGTAGAACGCCTTGTACTCGTCGTCGCTGATGTCGGTGCGCGATCGGGTCCACAAGGCCTTCGCCTCGTTGACGGTTTCGAGCTCTGGTGCAGCTTCCTCGTCGCCGTCGTCGCCACCCTCCTTGGCCATCATCACCGGAATACCCACGTGGTCCGAGTATTGGCGGATCACGGATCGCAGTCGGAAGCCGTCGGCGAACTCGGTCGCGTCGCCGCGCAGGCTCAACGTCACGCGCGTCCCCCGCGGGACATCGGCGACGGTCTCGACCGTGAAATCCTCCTCGCCCGATGACACCCACCGGGTTCCCGCCGCCTCGCCGGCGCGCCGGGTCAGCACTTCGACCTCCTTGGCCACGATGAACGAACTGTAGAAGCCCACGCCGAACTGTCCGATGAGCGCGCTGTCCGCCTGCTCCTCGCCGGTCAAACGGTCGAAGAACTCCTCGGTGCCGGACTTGGCGATGGTGCCGAGGTTCGCGACCACGTCGTCGCGGCTCATTCCCACACCGTTGTCGGCGACGGACACGGTGCCCGCTTCCTTGTCGAAATCCACCACGATGCGGAAGTCGGGATCGTCGGCGATCAGGGATTCGTCCGCGAGGGCCTCGAAGCGCAGCCGGTCGATTGCATCCGAGGCGTTGGAGATCAATTCGCGCAGGAAAACCTCCTTGTTCGAGTACAAGGAGTTGATCATCAGCTTCAGGAGCTTCTTGGCTTCGGTCTGGAAGCCCCGCGTTTCCTTGGCGTGAGGAGCCTCCTCGGCGCTGTCTGGGGAGGCGGTTTCTGCAGTCATGGGCAAGGCCGATCCTTGGAACGAGCCCAACATAGGGGCGCGGCGGCGGTTTTCAAGCCGCCTCCCCTCCCGTGGGCTTACCAGCCGGTGAGTTCCCGAAGGCCCGTCCCGATCGCTGCCAGGCTGCGCACGGTCTTCACACCGGCCGCCTCGAGGGCCGCGTACTTGTCGTCGGCGGTCCCCTTGCCCCCGGCGATGATCGCTCCCGCGTGGCCCATGCGCTTGCCGGGCGGCGCCGTGACCCCGGCGATGTAGGCCACCACCGGCTTGGTCACGTGCTCCGCGATGAACGCTGCGGCCTCCTCTTCCGCCGTGCCGCCAATCTCGCCGACCATGACGATCGCCTCGGTAGCCGGATCGTCCTCGAACAGGCCGAGCACATCGCGAAAGTGCGTTCCTGGAATCGGGTCGCCGCCGATGCCCACACAGGTCGACTGACCATAGCCCATGTCGGTCGTCTGCTTGACCGCTTCGTAGGTCAGCGTCCCGGACCGAGACACCACGCCCACCTTGCCGGGCAAGTGGATGTCGCCGGGCATGATGCCGATCTTGCACGCGCCAGGAGTGATGACGCCCGGACAGTTCGGGCCGATCAGGCGGACGCCGAGCACGTCCAGACGATCCTTCACCGCGAGCATGTCCAAGGTCGGGATGCCCTCGGTGATGCACACGATCAGCTCGATGCCGGCGTCGGCCGCTTCGAGGATCGAGTCCTTGCAGAACCTGGCCGGCACGTAGATCACCGACGCCGTCGCGCCGGTCTCGGCCACGGCCCCCGCCACGGTGTCGAACACCGGTCGGTCGAGATGCGTGGTGCCGCCCTTGCCCGGCGTCACGCCGCCCGCCAACCTGGTGCCGTAGGCGATCGCCTGCTCGCTGTGCAACGTGCCTTGGGAACCGGTGAAGCCCTGGCAGATGACCGTCGTCTGACCGTCGACGAGGATGCTCATGGGTTGCCTCCCGCTGCGACCGCGCCGCCTGCGGCGGCTGCGACGGCTTTGTTGGCGGCATCCTGCAACGACTCCGCAGTGTCGATGGCCAGGCCGCTTGTCGCCAGCGCCTCGAGGCCGGCGGCCGCGTTGTTGCCCTCGAAACGCACCACCACCGGCACCTCCACCCCGACCTGGGTGACCGCCGCGATGATGCCTTCGGCGATGATCTTGCAGGACACGATGCCACCGAAGATGTTGATCAACACGGCCTTCACGGCATCGTCGGAGAGGATGATCTTGAACGCCTCCGCAACCGCCGCCTGCGTCGCGCCGCCGCCGACATCGAGGAAGTTGGCCGGATTGCCGCCTTGGAGCTTGACGAGGTCCATGGTGCCCATGGCCAGTCCCGCGCCGTTGACCATGCACCCGATGTTGCCGTCCAGGGCGACGTAGTTGAGGCCGAACTCGTCGGCGCGCGCCTCGCGCTCGTCTTCCTGGGACGCATCGCGCAGCGCCTCGAGCTCCGGCTGCCGGTAGAGCGCGTTGTTGTCGATGTTCACCTTGGCATCCAGGCAGTGCACGTCGCCATCGGCCGTGACGACGAGTGGGTTGACCTCAACGAGCGAGCAGTCGAGTTCGTGGAAGAGACGCGCCAGGTTCAGGAACACGTCGGTGAACTGGCCCACCTGGCGGCCGGTCAGGCCCAACGCGAACGCCATGGCGCGGCCCTGGAACGGTTGCGCTCCGGTCGCCGGGTCAATCGCCGCCTGCAGGATCTTCTCAGGCGTCTCCGCCGCGACCTCTTCGATCTCGACGCCGCCTTCCGTGGACGCCATCACGACCACGCGGCGACTGGCACGGTCGACCACGGCGCCGAGATAGAGTTCGCGGTCGATGCTTGCGGCCTCCTCGACGAAGATCTTGCTCACCGGCGCGCCTTCGGCTCCGGTCTGCGCGGTCACCAACCGTTGCCCAACCCACCGCTCGGCGAAGGCGCGGACCTCGTCGAAGCTGCCGACGAGCTTGACGCCGCCCGCCTTGCCGCGACCGCCGGCATGCACTTGGACCTTGCACACCCAGCGGTCGCCGCCCAATTCCTGGGCGGCCTCGACCGCCGCGTCCGCGGTGTCGACCGCGATCCCACGGGAAACCGGCAGGCCGTAGCTCCGGAACAGGTCCTTGGATTGGTATTCGTGTAGATTCATAGAGTTACGCTGCTTATTTCCGTTGTCGGTTGAGCATGTGAATCGCGTTCCCGCCTACCCCGAGGGCCGCTTCGTGGACCGCTTCGGACAACGTGGGGTGCGCGAACATGGTCAGGCCCAAGTCCTCGGCACTGGCGTCGAACTCCATCGCGATCACCGCTTGGGCGATCAGTTCGCTGGCCTGCGGGCCGAACACGTGCACGCCGAGTATCCGGTCCGTCTCGGCGTCGGCGACGACCTTGACCATCCCGGTGGCGTCGTTCGCGGCCAATGCGCGGCCGGTGGCGCCGAACGAAAACGTGCCGATCCGGTAGTCGTCGCCGGCGGCCTTGAGCTCGTCCTCGGTGCGCCCCACCCAGGCGATCTCGGGATGGGTGTAGATCACCGACGGGACGCAGTCGTAGTTCACCAGCGGTTTGTGGCCGGCGATGCGCTCGGCCACCATGACGCCCTCCTCCATCCCCTTGTGGGCGAGCATCGGACCGCGCACGACGTCGCCCACGGCGTAGACGTTCGGCGCGTCCGTCGCGCACAGGTCGTTGACGTAGAGGAAGCCACGCTCGTCGAGATTGACGCCGCTGTCCGCCGCCAGCAGACCCTCGGTGTAGGGCCGACGACCCACGGCGACGATCAGCTTGTCGACCGTCAACGTCTGGTCGCCGTCGCCGTCCTGGTAGGTCACCTCCACGGCGCCGTCGTTCACTGCGGCGGACATGACCCGGGTGCCAAGCCGGATGTCGAGACCCTGGCGCTTGAACTCGCGCAGCGCGTCGCGACCGATTCGACGGTCCGCCATGGGCAGGAAATCGGGGAGCGCTTCGAGCATCACCACTTCCGAACCTAGGCGGCCCCAGACGCTGCCGAGTTCGAGGCCGATCACGCCGGCACCGATCACACCCAACCGCGCAGGGACGCTGTCGAACTCGAGCGCCCCGGTGGAGTCGACGATCAACTCCTCGGTCAACGGCGCGGGCGCGATGTCGACCGGCACCGATCCGGGTGCGAGCACGACGTGTGTCGCTTCGAGCACCTGCGGCTCTCCGTCGTGAGGCACGAACTCGACATGCCGATTACCGGGTTGCGCGGCCAGCAGCTTGCCGTGGCCGGCGAGCGCGGTCACGCCGTTGCCTTCGAAGAGGCCGCCGATGCCGGCCGTGAGCTTGCCGACGACCCCGTCCTTGTGCGCCATCATCGTCGCGATGTCGAGGGTCAACGGCCCGGTTCCGATGCCGAGTGTGCCCAGGCCCTCCCGCGCCTCCACGTACTTGTGTGACGCGTCGAGCAGGGCCTTGGAGGGAATGCAGCCCCAGTTCAGGCAGGTCCCGCCGAGGGTCGGCGTCCCGTCCTTGGCAACGGACTTGTCGATGCATGCCGTGCGCATGCCCAGCTGCGCCGCCCGGATCGCGGCCGCGTAGCCGGCGGGTCCGCCGCCGACGACGATCACGTCGTAGTTGTCCATGGTCGTGCTTCCCTACAGGTCCAACAGAATCCGCGCCGGGTCCTCGACCAACTCCTTGATGGTGACGAGGAATTGCACGGCCTCGCGGCCATCGATCAGCCGGTGATCGTAAGACAGGGCCAGGTACATCATCGGCCTCACGACGACTTCGCCGTCCACCACCACGGGGCGTTGCTCGATCTTGTGCATGCCGAGGATGGCGGTCTGCGGAGGGTTGAGAATCGGCGTCGACAGGAGGGAGCCGAAGACGCCGCCGTTCGAGATCGTGAAGGTCCCGCCTTGGATGTCTGTCAGCGCCAGCTTGCCGTCGCGCGCCCGCGTGCTGTAGTCGACGATCGCGTCTTCGATCTGGTGCAGACCCAGGGCGTCGGCCTCGCGGATGACCGGCACCACAAGGCCCCGATCGGTGCTGACCGCAACGCCGATGTCGTAGTAGCCGTGGTAGATGATGTCGCTGCCATCGATGCTGGCGTTGACCGCCGGGAAACGCTTCAACGCCTCCACCGCCGCGCGCACGAAGAATCCCATGAAGCCGAGCTTCGTGCCGTTGTGCCGCGCCTGGAACTCGTCGCCGTAGCGTCGCCGCATCGTCATCACCGGGGCCATGTCCAGTTCGTTGAACGTGGTCAGCATCGCCGCCGTGTGCTGCGCTTCCACCAGCCGCGCCGCGATGCTGGCGCGCAGGCGCGTCATCGGAACGCGCCGCTCGACGCGCTCTTCACCGTCCGTGGGCATTAGGTCCGGCATCGACGTTTCTTGCTCGTCGCCGTCGGGCGTAGCCTCGGGCAACTCGGCCGGGACGTCGCTAGCCGCCTCCAATGCCCGCGCCACATCCTCTTTCATCACCCGTCCACCCTTTCCGGTGCCGGCAATGTCCGCCAGTGCGATGCCCTGCTCGGCGGCCAGCTTGCGCGCCGCGGGCGACGCCGCCACGTCCTCGGCCGCAGCCGGGGCAGGCGCGTCGGGCACCGCATCCTCAACGGCGCCCTCCTCGAGCCGCCCGAGCAGTTCTTCGGACTCGACGACCTCGCCTTCCTCCTTGAGGATCTCGGAGAGCACGCCGTCGGCAGGCGCGAAAATCTCGATGACCACCTTGTCGGTCTCGATGTCGACCAGCACGTCGTCGCGCTTGACCGGATCGCCCACCTGCTTATGCCAAACCGCCACCGTGCCCTCGCTGATGGACTCCGCGAATGTCGGTGTCTTGATTTCGATGCTCACGCGTCGACCTCCCTGCCGCCTTGCAGCGCGTCGTGCACCAATCCCCGCTGGCGCTCCACGTGCCGAGCGGCATAGCCGCCGGCCGGCGCCGCAAACGCCTCGCGCCCGGCGTAGGCCAGGCGGAGCGTCGGGTCGTGTCGCCGCAGCACGCCGTGCATATGGTGCTGGCTCGAATACCACGCACCCTGGTTCATCGGCTCCTCCTGGCACCAGACCACGTGCGTGAGCAAGCGGTAAGGCGCGATCGTCTCGGCCAACTCGGCTTCGGGGAACGGAAACAACTGCTCGAGGCGGACGATCGCGACGTTCGTGAGCCCCGCCTCGCGGCGGGCCTCCAAGAGATCGTAGTAGACCTTGCCGCTGCACAGCACGAGGCGATCCACGCCGTCCGGATCGACCGCGTCGATCTCGCCGAGGACGCGCTGGAAGCCGCCAGTGGTCAGATCTTCCAGCGTGGACGTGGCCAGCTTGTGGCGCAACAGGCTCTTCGGCGTCAGCGCGATCAGGGGTTTGCGGACCGGGCGGATTATCTGCCGACGCAGGAGGTGGAAGATCTGCGCAGGCGTCGTCGGCAGGCACACCTGGATGTTGCGTTGCGCGGACAACTGGAGGTAGCGCTCAAGGCGTGCCGACGAGTGCTCCGGTCCTTGGCCTTCGTAGCCGTGGGGCAGCAGCATGACCAGCCCGCACATGCGCTCCCACTTGGCTTCGCCGCTGACCACGAACTGATCGATGACCACCTGCGCGCCGTTGGCGAAGTCGCCGAACTGCGCCTCCCAGATGACCAGCGTGCGCGGCGACGTCGAGCCGTAGCCGTACTCGAAGGCCAGCACGGCTTCCTCGGAAAGCAACGAGTCGTAGATGTCAAAGGTCGTGGTGCCGTCGAGCCGGTTGAGCGGGACGATGCGCTTGCCATCCTTCTGGTTGTAGAGCGACGCGTGACGGTGGGAGAACGTCCCGGCGCCCACATCCTGACCCGTCAGCCGGACGTCGAAACCCTGGTCCAAGAGGGTCGCGTAGGCCATGGTCTCGGCGAACCCCCAGTTGAGGAGCATCGCTCCGGCGGCCATCCGCCGCCGGTCGTCAAGGATGTTCTGCACTTGGCGATGCAGGGCAAAGCCGTCCGGGGTGGTGTTCACTCGCTCGGCCAAGGCGCGCAGCTTCTCGAGCGGCACGCGCGTGTCGCATGGCGCATTGAGGTCTTGGCCGAGGTAGGGCGTCCAGTCCACGAACAGCGAGCTGTCGGGTTCGTGCACCAGCGACAAGGCCATGCGTTCGCCCCGGTCCAGGGCAAAGCGATACAAGCCGCTTAAGCCGTCCACCTCCGGCTCGGTCGTCACGTCCTCCTCGACCAGTCTCTCGGCGTAGACCGCGCGCGTCGTCGGGTGGCGGCGGATCGCCTGGTACATGAGCGGTTGCGTCTTCATCGGCTCTTCGGCCTCGTTGTGGCCGCGGCGGCGGTAGCAGACCAGGTCGATGACGACGTCCTTCTTGAACTGCATCCGGTAGTCGACGGCGAGCTGGACGGCGAAGATGCACGCTTCCGGGTCGTCGCCGTTGACGTGCAGGATCGGCGCCTGGACCATCTTCGCGATCTCCGAGCAGTATTCCGTGGACCGCGCGTCGTCGCGTCGATGGGTCGTGAAGCCGATCTGGTTGTTGACGATGATGTGCACGGTGCCGCCGACGTGGTAGCCCCGCGTTTGGGACATCTGGAAGGTCTCCATGATCACGCCTTGTCCGGCGAACGCGGCGTCGCCATGGATGATCACTGGCACCACCATGTCGCCGGCATAGTCGCGACGGCGATCCTGCCGCGCGCGCACCGATCCGGCCACGACCGGGCCCACGATCTCTAAGTGGGACGGGTTGAACGACAACGCGACGTGCATCTCCCCGCCGGGGGTCATGACGTTGGACGAGAAACCCTGGTGGTACTTGACGTCGCCCGTCCGGTCGGTGTCCGGCACGACGCCCTCGAACTCATCGAAGAGATCGCTTGGATCCTTGCCGAGGATATTGACCAGGACGTTCAGCCGGCCACGGTGCGCCATGCCGATGACGGTCTCGACGCAACCGTGCGAGCCGAGCCGTTGTAGGGCTTCGTGGAGCATGGGAATCAGGCTCTCGCCGCCCTCGAGACCGAAGCGCTTGGTACCGGGGAAGCGCGCATGCAGGTACTTCTCCAGTCCTTCCGCCGCGCTCAGCCGGTCGAGGATGGTGAACCGGGTTTCCGTCGAGTACTCGGGTGCCGAGTGCACGGACTCCAGGCGCTGCCGCACCCAGAGTTTCTCCGCGGCGTCCGTGATGTGGGTGTACTCGGCGCCGAGGGCGCCGCAGTAGGTTTCCGTCAGCGCCGCGACGATCTCCCGCAGGGTCGCCTGGCCGCCGCCCTCCGCTTGCAGCGGACTGCCTTCCCCGCCGTGTCGCCGGGTCTCGAAGAACTGCGCCGACCCGGTCCTGAACACCGTGTCGAGATCGGCATCCGAGAGGTGGTGGTAGGCGAGATCCAACTCCGGCGCAGGCGCGCGTTCCCAGAGGTTCAAGGGGTCGAGCTTCGCCTTGCGATGGCCAAGTTCGCGGTACGCGTCGATCAACTCCCGGACACGGATCTGCTTGAGTTCGTGCTCCGAGGACACCTCGGTGCTGACCCGTTCCGGCCGCGCGCGCAGACGATTGCGCCCGAGGCGTTCGAAGTGCTGGACGACCGTGCTGTGGGGCACGTCACCGGCGACCCCCTCGACCATCGGCAACTGCTCGAAGTAACGCCGCCACTCCTCGGCAACGCTGTTCGGATCCTCGAGATAGGCCTCGTAGAGCGCCTCGACGTAGGCGTTGCCGGCGGAAAGCTGGGAGTCCGCCCGCATCCGTTCAATAAAGGTGTCGGCCAAGGCAGTGCCCCCTCACCAAGCGCGTCGCCTAACGGCGACGCGTTCGAGAAATGCTCCGCATTTCTCCAGCGGCAGAAACGCGGCCTCTCAACGACATCCGGCGCTCTCAAACCCTACGTTACCACCGAGCGCTTCAGATCCCCTGCTGCAACAGCATCGTGCGTATCTTGCCAATCGCCCGCGTCGGGTTCAGACCCTTGGGACAGACGTTGACGCAGTTCATGATGCCGCGGCAGCGGAACACGCTGAACGGGTCTTCCAGCGCCGCGAGGCGCTCCGCCGTTGCCGTATCGCGGCTGTCCGCGAGAAACCGGTACGCCTGCAGGAGTCCGGCGGGGCCGATGAACTTGTCCGGATTCCACCAGAACGACGGGCAGGCCGTCGAGCAGCAGGCACACAGGATGCACTCGTAGAGACCGTCGAGCTTGGCGCGGTCGCCCTCGGACTGGAGCCGCTCGCGCGCCGGCGGCGGCGTGTCGTTGACGAGCCAAGGCTTGACCTTTTCGTACTGGCGATAGAACTGGCTCATGTCGACCACGAGGTCGCGGACCACCGGCAGACCGGGCAGCGGGCGCAGCGTGAGCTTGCCCCTGGGCGCGGCTTCGGACACCGGCGTCGTGCACGCCAGGCCGTTCTTGCCGTTCATGTTGATCCCGTCGGAGCCGCAAACGCCTTCGCGGCAAGAGCGCCGATAGGCGATCGACGGATCCTCCGCCTTCAGGAGTTCCAGGACGTCGAGCACCATCAGGTCGCGTCCCTCCGGCAACTCGAGCGAAAGGTCGTCCATGCGAGGCGACTCGTCGGTGTCAGGATCGTAGCGGTACAGGCTGATTTGCATGGCGTCCGGGTCAGTAGCTGCGCGCGGTGGGCTCGAAAGCGGGCATGGTCGACGGCGCGAAGTTCACGCCGCGTTTGGCTACCCGCTTGTCCGCGGGGAAGTAGAGCGAGTGGCAGAGCCAGTTCTCGTCGTCGCGCTCCGGGTAGTCGTCCCGGGCATGGGCGCCGCGGCTTTCATTGCGGGCTTCGGCGACCACGGCCGTCGCCTCCGAGACCTCAAGCAGGTTGTCTAGCTCCAGTGCTTCCAGCCGCGCGGTGTTGAACACGCGGCTTTTGTCCGGCAGGTGTGCGCCACCGATGCGGGCGCGCAGTTCCTCCAGCACACCGATGCCCTGGCGCATGTTCTGCTCGGTCCTGAAAATGCCGAAGTCCAACTGCATCCTGCTCTGCAGTTCGCGCTTGAGATCCGCCACGGCTTCTCCGTCCGTCGACTCGTCCCAGCGTCTGAGGCGGGCCACGGCAAGGTCTATGTCGTCTTCGCTCGGTGCCCTATGCGAGACCCCTTGGCGCATAGCGTCTTCGATATGGATGCCAGCGGCGCGACCGAACACCACCAGGTCGAGCAGCGAGTTGCCGCCCAGCCGATTGGCGCCGTGAACGGAGACGCAGGCCACCTCCCCCACCGCGTAGAAGCCCTCTATGGGCACGTCTTCGCCACCGCCGTTCTGTGTGAGCGCCTGACCGTTTACGTCCGTGGGGATGCCGCCCATCATGTAGTGGCAGGTCGGCACAACCGGGATCGGCTCGCGGGTCGGGTCGACCTTGGCGAAGGTCTTGGAAAGCTCGGTGATGCCGGGCAGCCGGGTCTCGATGGTGTCCGCGCCCAGGTGGTCGAGCTTCAGCAGCACGTGGTCGGCGTCCGGGCCGGCCCCGCGACCCTCAAGGATCTCCAGCAGCATCGAACGAGCGACCACGTCCCGGCTGGCCAAGTCCTTGGCCGTGGGCGCATAACGCTCCATGAACCGCTCGCCGTCCTTGTTGATCAGGTAGCCGCCCTCCCCCCGGCAGCCCTCGGTGACCAGAACGCCGGCACCGTGGATGCCCGTTGGGTGGAACTGCCACATCTCGATGTCTTGGACGGGGAAGCCTGCTCGCAACGCCATGCCGACCCCGTCCCCCGTGTTCATCAAGGCGTTGGTGGTGCTAGCGTAGATCCGACCGGCACCGCCGGTCGCGAAAACGGTCGCCTTGGACTTGATGAAGACGACCTCGCCAGACTCGATCTGAATCGCCACCACGCCGACGACGGCGCCGTCCTGGTTGATCACCAGATCGATGGCGAACCACTCGCTCAAGAAGGTCGTGCCCGCCTTCAGGTTGTTCTGGTACAGGGTATGCAGCAGGGCGTGGCCGGTGCGGTCCTCAGCCGCGCACGTGCGCTCCGCCTGTCCACCGCGGCCAAAGTCCTTGGACTGGCCGCCGAACGCGCGCTGGTAGATGCGGCCCGTTTCCGTTCGCGTGAACGGCATCCCCATGTGTTCGAGTTCGTAGATCGCCTCCGGTCCGACGCTGCACATGTACTCGATGGCGTCCTGGTCGCCGATGTAGTCGGAACCCTTCACGGTGTCGTACATGTGCCAGCGCCAGTCGTCGTCCGGATCCGCGCTGGCGATGGCGCACGTGATGCCGCCCTGGGCGGACACGGTATGCGACCGCGTCGGGAACACCTTGGACAGCACCGCCGTTTTCAAGCCCGACGCCGCAAGCTGCAGGCCGGCGCGCATCCCGGCACCGCCGCCGCCGACGATCACGCCATCGAACTCCATGACCGGCAGGCTCACGTATCCCCCCAAACCACCGAAAGGGGCCACAGCACGTAGACGAATACCGCCGCGACGCAGACGACCTGGTAGGCGGCGAGGAACAGCGTGTGTGCGCGCCCGAAGTAATGACGCCGGACATAGTCGGTGCCGATCGTCCACATCCCGATCCACGCATGAGCGGCCAGCGACAGCACGGCCAGCGTCGTGAAGAGCTTGAGCGGCAGGGAGCCGAAGAAGCCGACCAGCTTGGTGTGGTCCACGCTGTCCGCGGTGACGAAGAAACCGAGCACGCACAGCGCATAGGCCGCCAGCACGACCGCGGAGACGCGCTGCAAAACCCAGTCGGCAAGGCCGCTGCGGCCGAAGCTCGTGACGCTCGTTACCACAGCCAGAATGCAGCCGCCACGGCCGCCAGCACCGCCAGGACAATGCTGACCCAGGACGCGAAACGGGCGCCGGTCAGCGTATCGCCGACGTGGAAGTCGAGCAGCAAGTGCTTCACGCCGGCCAGGAGGTGATAGCCGAGCGCTGCGAGGATCGCCCACAACGCCAACTTGCCTGCGGGCGTGGCCAGCACAACGGCCGCCCGCGCGAAGCCCCCCTGGTCACCGAGCGCAAGGTCGAGCAGATAGCACAGATAGAGCGCACCGGCGAAGAGCACGATACCCGTAATGCGGTGCAGGATGGACGCCACCGCCGTCACCGGCATGGCCGCAAAAAGGCCCAGCAAGGACAGACTGACGGGCCGCTCGGCGGTCATTGGCGCGGTTCGCGATGCATCGGCGCGGCATCATAGCAGACGACACCGAGAGCCGTAATCGCGGTGGCCGGGATGCCGACTCCGAGACTGCAGGAACCGGCTTCTATTCGCCAGTGTGGGTCAGGCCGTAGGACAGGGCTGGATCAGTCCCAGCGGGTCGATTCACTTGCCCACTACGGGAAACTCGGGCCGCTGCCCGAGACTCGCGTCCGAGACGACTTCATCGCGAAACAGCCTAGGGTAGTAGTAACCCCTCAGCGCGGCATGAAAGTCGCGCACCCGCTGTTCATAGGCGAGCGAGTCAGCCATGCTCGTGCCCGCGATGGCTTGCAGGGCGCGAGTCGAGAGCGCGGGCGGCGCAAGCCAGGCGAGCGTTCCAGCAAGCCGGTCACGCCTGATGCGCCCTTCGCGATAGGCCCGGGATAACGGCTCGACGATCTGGTCCCCGACCTGCTGAAAGGCGTAGTACCACTTCCATTCAAACGACTGGCCGACTTGTGTGTAGTCCGCCCATTCCGGGTGGCGCTCAACGAAGGGCTCCATGGTCGCCGACTTGGGCAAATCCCACGCGTCGTTCACGGCCTCCCTCTGGGTCAGCATGACTTCGCCGCCTTCCGGCACCGGCACGGCGGTTTCCACCGAGCTCTCGATGGCTGCGGGGACCACCACGGCGAGCGCCAGCCATGCGCCGATCAGGGCCGTCAGGTTGACCGGGCTGCTCCAGCCGAAGCGGTCGACAAACGCGCAAAAGCCCCACCAGAATCCGATGTGCAAGGCCACGACGAGGCTTGCAAGCGCGAGCTTCGCAGCGCCCGTTCCGACCAGCAAACCGGCGGCCCAGAGTGGCACGAGCAGGCAGAGCGTCAGTGCGCCGACCCTCAAGACCGCCCGGACGAACCAAGGACTTCCCCGGCTCGCTGCCGTTGCGCCAAGTAGCTCATAGCGGCCTGCAGCGCGCTCCCTGGAACGCAGGTCATGCAACAAGAGGATCAGCAACAACGGCGCAAGCATGCTCGCGGCAAACGCGAAGTCGAAACGGCCGATCAGGGCAAAGTCGGGGTTTTCCGCGTCAGTTTCGTAAATCTGTCCTTCCAGGGCGAGCGCGCGGATATGGTGTTTCCAGGGCGAGGTGTCGCGCTGGCCCAGCGCGGCAAAGGCGAAATCCGACGGCGAGTCGTGGGTCAGGTGGAACGTGTAGTACGCCACGTCTCCCCAGTCCTGGTGCAGACCCCTCAGCACGTCCCGTTCGGCGCGGTCGACTTCGATCAGCTCGTTCAGGACGGTGCGTTGCGCGGCGACCTCGCGCAGGCCAAGAAAAACCGACAGGCCCGCGACAAGCACCGCGATCCCCAGCCAGAGCAACGCTGCCCGGTCTTTCGCGAGAAACCGCAGTTCTCGAAACGATCCGGTCACGGCTGCACCCTCCGCGCGGCCAACGCGCCGATGGCAGCGAGCATCAGGAGCCAGGCGAACAGCATGGCTGCGGGTGTGCTGGCGCGCGCCAGGCGTTCGGTGGCCGCGGCGGGCCGGAAAGTAAACTCGTCGAGCACGTTCCAGTTTTCGGCCGACATGCGCGTGCGTTTCGAAGCCTCGGCATCGATGTTGCGATTGATGTCATCGCCATAGGCGAGTTGCTCGACATGCACGCGATTGAGGCCCTGCACGAAGTCGAAGCGCACGACCTCGGCTTCGCGAAGGAAACGATGGTGGGTTGCCAGGTCGGTCCCCGATAGTGCGCGGGAGCCTGCCGCGACCGCCAAGACCGGCGACAGCCAGCCGAAGGATGCAGCGAACCGGGCCTGACCCGCTTCGAGAGCCATACGCTCTTCGGCATGCCGGTTCATCACCTCCGTCAGATCCGCTTCCGCGGCTCGAGCGACCACGCCCCGGAAGTTAACCGGCAAGTCTTCCACGCGAGTCACATCGTATTGCGCAAGCAGGTCTGCCTGAAGCTGCCGAAATTCGGGTGCACTCGCGTTGTGACCATCGCCGACTGCGCGCAGTTCAGCCTGCATATTGAGGTCGGTCTCTATCTTGCCCGGCACGGGGATGAGGCTACTTGCGGATTCGACTCCAATGCGTGGGATGATCAAGGCGGTGCCGAGCCAGACTAGGGCCAGTATGCCGAGGGCGAGGCTGCGAGAGCGGGCTACGCTCGATACGAGCAGGATGAGACTGCACCAGACGAGCAAATAGAGCGCGTAGAGGCCAATGACGCCGGCACTCGCCAGTGGCGCCGCTCCCCGTCCGACGGCCACAGCGCACATGACCGCAAGCGGCAGCAACAGCGCAAGGGATAGGCCCACCAGGGCAATCCCCTTGCCGGCGTAGAGCTCTGTTCCCGTCACGCCCTGCGCGAGCAGCGGCACCAGCGTGGTCTCCTCGCGCTCGCGAATGATCAGGCCATGGCCGATGGCGATCAGTAGCAAGGGCAGAAACAACTGATACGCGAGAGCGGTCGTCAGATCCTCGAATCCGCCGAGTTCGGCGCTCGCCCTCGCGTCGGCGAACATGGCCGTGTTTTGCCGATGGCCTTCCAGGAACATCGACTGTCCGGTGACCGAATCCACGCCAGGGTCGATCACCGAAAGGGGCGGGGGAACGCGGAACACGTAGTGCCCGTAATGCACCATGCGATGCGGGTGACGATCTGGCTGAGACAGGAAAGTCGCCTCGGCAACGGCCTGCTGGTGTATGCGCGCATGATGGGCCTCGCTCATCCTGAGCGCGGTGACAACGCTCGTCGAGGTCAACAACAGGGCCGTGATCAGCAACGCGCCGAATGCAAGCCGCGACCTCAGCCACAGCCGCCATTCCGCATGAGCTATGGTGAGAATCCGGCTCATGCTGCGTGCGCGGCGAACGCGGCATGCACCGCCTCGGTGTCGATCCGGTCCATGCCCGATGGGCGGTCGAAGCTACCGACGAGTTCGCCCTTGTGCAGGAGGTGGATCCGGTCGGCGACATGGCAGGCGCCGTAGACGTCATGGGTTACCAGCAAGACGGTTCGGCCCGCTTCGGCGAGATCCCGGACCAGCCGATTGAAGTCGTCGATCGCCGCGGGGTCGAGACCGGCGGTGGGCTCGTCCAGGAGCAGAATAGGCGTCTCTCTCAGGATGGCCATGGCAATCGCCACCTTTTGCCGCATGCCCTTTGAGTAGGTTTGCATACGCATTTCACGGGCCTCGGCCTGTAAAGCCACCCGGTCCAAGGCGGCATCGAGGGCTCGCCGGTCCGTGTCCGTCTTGGCGAGAGACAGGAAGTAGCGGAGATTCTCATAGGCATTCAGGTGGCCATACAGGGTGGCCGCCTCGGGCAGGTAGGCGATTGCTTGCCGGGCGGCACTTACGTTTTCGCTCACGGCGCGGCCCTGGACGTGCGCGCTTCCCGACACCGGCGTTAGGAAGCCGAGGAAGGTCAGCAAAGTGGTTGACTTGCCGGCCCCATTGCCGCCCAGCAAGGCATGAACCTGGCCTTGCTGCATGCTGAAGGAGACGTCCTTCAACACTTGCTGGCCGGAGCGTTCCACGGTGAGCGCCTTAGCGTTAAGCACGGGCATGGCTTGAGACTCCGAGTCTGGTCGATTGCACGATCTGGAAGTCGCTGAGCCCGGGGTCTTGCGTTTCTCGTCATCGACGCGGCCCGGGCTGTTGCTGCTTTCGTTGGTAATTGGTGGTGGCTCAAGAGCTGAGTTGGGCTGGCCCAAGGTGCAACCGGCTGCGGTCGCACCGTGGACCCGTGCCGGCTAGAACGAGTAGGCCGCCGTTAGGCGGTAGCTACGCGGCGCGCCTGGCTCGACCCAAACATCCGCATACGAGTTGGTGTAGTACGTCTCGTCAAACGCGTTGGCCAGGTCAACGCGCACGGCGAACCGTTCCGTGGGGGCGATCTGGCCAAAGAGACGCGCGGTGGTGTAGCCCGGCAGATGGAAGTCAAAAGCCGTGAACCCTAGCCGCTCGTCCGTGTACTGAAGGCCGGCGCCCACCTGTGCGGGCACGCCCGCCACCTCGAAGCTCTGGCTGAGCTGCAGGCTTAGCTGATGCTCCGGCGAGTTGATGAGCGGGTCGCCCGCTTCAATGAGCACGCCCCAGTCGGCCTCGAGATTGCTGGTGGTGAACACGGCGTCGATGTACGCGTATGAAAGCCACAGATTGAAGCCGGTCTCGAAGGCGAGGTCCGCGTCCACTTCGAATCCGCGGCTGCGTGCCTTGCCTGCATCGCGGGAGAACCACCCAACCGCTACCGCCTCCGGCCGGTCGTCGTTCACCAGGATGTTGCTCTGGTCCACTCGGAACAGCGCGAACGTGAGCGCACCGGAGACGCCTTCCGAGAACTGCCTGCATCCAGCTTCAGCCCAATCTCCGCAGACTGGGTGATGTTGGGAGCGAACTGTTGGCCTTGATAGTCGGAGCCCGCTTGTTGGCGGAAGCCCTCGCCGTAGGAAGCGTAGAGGCTCAAGCCCTCGTTGACGGCGTAGACCGCGCCGAACTGCGGCGAGACACGGGTATCCGTTGACGACGTGGTCGTTGCCGGGACCGCGCGAAGGTTGGTCAAATCCTGCTCGAAGTCATCCCAGCGCAAGCCTAGGCGAACCTGCAGCCGCTCGGTGATGTCGATCTGGTCCTGGATGTAGACGCCGAGTCCTTGCAGATCCTCCTGCCGGTTGGTGTTCGGGCCAGGCACCGGCCGGGGAGACTGGCCGTACACTGGATTGAACACGTCCAGGAAGAGGTATTCGGCCGGATCGAGCGTGCTGATGTCCGTGCTCCCGGGGAACCACCCTGGCCGGTAACGCAGGATGAACCAACCGAGCTCGAAACGGTCGTAGTCGGCGCCCACGAGCAGCCTGTGACGGAGCGAGCCGGTGTTGAACTCGCCCGCAATCTCGCCCCGGGCTACGAAATAGTCCGACTCGAAGCTCCGATAGCGGAAAAAGCGCGACAGGGTTCGACCATCGAGGAAGTAGGTCTGGCGTCCGCCGAAGTTCGTTTCGGATGCGTTGCCGGCAAACGAAGTATCCCGATACGCAAGACCGGCAAGCAGGCTCCAGCTATCGGAGAAGTTGTGCTGGGCTTCGAGCTGATGGCCAAGCACCTCGGTCGTGATCGGGCCGTCGCCAGGCTCGCCGACGAACGTCTCGCGCGGCGTAAAACCGAAGTCCTCCGAATAGGCAACACCCCGATCAAAGGGGATTTCCTGCTCTGTGAACTCCATTTCGTAGGTCACTCGCGTTGCATCGGTGACATCCCAAGTAACCGATGGGTATAGGCCCAGACGCTCTGTCTCGACCGTGTCCCGGAAGCTCTCCGCGTCCTCGTAGAAGCCCACGAGGCGCAGTCCCAGTTCGTCGTTGGTTCCCGCCGTGGACTGGACATCGCCTTCGAGCCGCATCTGGTTCCAGCTCCCGAGGCTGGCGAGGAAGTCGGCCGCCTTCTCAAACTGCGGTCGCTTGGTAACAAGATTGACCGTGCCCCCCGGTTCGCCGCGTCCGAACAGCGCTGAGCGCGGCCCCTTGAGCACTTCCACGGACTCGATGCCCGCGAGGTCCCGTGGACCGGCGAACCCGCGACCTGCATTGAATCCGTTCACTAGGAAGCCGCTTGGCAGATTGATGTCTCCTGCGAAGCCGCGAACCGAAAAGGCGTTCCACAGGCCGCCGAAGTTGTTCTGGCGGGCAACAGACGCTGATAGATCGAGCGCGTCGTTGAGGTTAACCGCGCCGACTTCGCGAAGCAGGTCTTCCGCGATTAGCTGATCCGCGGATGGTCGTTCGAGGCTGTCGAAGTTGCCTTGATAGGCGCGGCGCTTGCCAACTACGAAAACCACCTCGACGATTTCCTCGTCGCCCGTCGGTTCTGTTTCCGCGACAACAAGGGCCGCGTACGGAATCGTAAGTGCGGCGGCGAAGGCGAGCGCCACCGGCTTGGATGTGTGTCTAATCACTTTCCTCAATCCAAAGACGTTGAAATACAGCAAGTCGGGGGCGCAGCGCACAAAAGGCCGCGCTCTCAACGGTGCAAGACAATCAAAGAGCTTTAAATCGAGGGAGGACCGGTAGGCGGAGGTCGAATCGCGTGCAGACGTTTGAGCGGTGCACGTCTCGGGGAGTGGGGTGCAGCAGAGACCAAGGCGATCACGGGTGGCCGAGGGAGGTCTGCCGTAGGAACGTGCCCCTCGGGCTCGTTGGTAGAGACGGCAAGACAAACAACGCCGTCGTGGCTATGGTGATCCGGGTCGCACTCACTCGCGTGCGCAACGGCGAGTAGCTGCCCGGCCAAGAATAGCACCGTGGCGAGCTTTAACGCCCAGCTGTAGCGAGTCACTAGCGACATGACGCGATTGTGCATGAGTCAGATTGCGACGCAACCCGGCGAGTTGTCCAATCCGGGGAGAATACTCACGTTGTCAAGCGACCGGTTTCGCAGTCGAGCCGCGCGGCGACGGTCGTGATGACGTAGGCCCTGGCGACAGCCCAGGAAGAGCGACCCGGTGCCATTCTCGGGATGTGTCCGGATCATGGATTGACAGCGCTTAGCTGCTTCCCCGGGGTCAGCGGCGTCGCGTGGCCTCGACGGAGCTTGTAACCGGTGTCTACGTGCGCTGCCAGCACCCCAACGTCGATACGGTGGAGCGCATGGAGTTCGTTCGCGACTTGAGGCAAGCAGCGTTTCCAACGGAACCGCGCGATCGGCGCGAGTCGCGCAGCCAGCGATGCCGTGACGCGCTGAGATTCGCGAACGAGACATGCCAGCACGAGCGCCGCGAGGCACGTGACCGGGAATACCACAAGCAGCGACTGCGCACGCCGCGCATCCCAGCGAGGCGAGTGCGCAGCCTCCGGTCACCATTCGCGCGGCGCCGGACGCAGCGGTCTGCGAAGATCAGCCCCGGGCACCTCGGACGGATCCACCAGCCCGATCCGCCGCCAGCCCTTCGACAGCAGCCACGTCCGCGGC
>JAPOVK010000024.1 GCA_026708185.1 Gammaproteobacteria bacterium
CCGACGAGGATCCGTTCGACAACATCGAGTCCATGGCCAAGTGGGCCGCGAACCTAGGCTTCGTCGGCATCCAGGTGCCCATCGGCAACCCCGCCTTCATCGACGTCGCGAAGGCGGCCGAGAGCAAGGACTACTGCGACGAGCTCTCGGGCCGCGTCCGCGACTGCGGGGTCGAGATCACCGAACTGTCCACACACCTCGAGGGCCAACTGGTCGCGGTGCATCCGACCTACGACCGCCTCTTTGACGGCTTCGCGCCTGCGCACCTGCACGGCAAGCCCGCGGAACGCACGGCGTGGGCCATCGAGCAGGTGAAACTGGCGGCAAAGGCCAGCCGGAACCTAGGCCTGGATTCCCACGTGACGTTCTCCGGCGCGCTCCTGTGGCCGATGATGTATCCGTGGCCGCAGCGGCCCGCGGGTCTGGTGGACACTGGTTTTGCCGAACTGGCGGCACGCTGGCGACCGATCCTCGACGTCTTCGAGGACTCGGGCGTCGACTGCTGCTACGAGATCCACCCCGGCGAAGACCTCCACGACGGCGTCACGTTCGAGCGATTCCTCGCCGAGGTGGACGGCCATCCCCGCGCCAACATCCTCTATGACCCGAGCCATTTCATCCTGCAGCAGCTCGACTACTTGGCGTTCATCGACATCTACCACGACCGCATCAAGATGTTTCACGTCAAGGACGCCGAGTTCAACGCGAACGGCCGCGCCGGCGTCTACGGCGGCTACCAGGACTGGGTGGACCGGCCGGGACGCTTCCGCAGCCTCGGCGACGGCCAGATCGACTTCCGCTCGATCTTCTCCAAGTTCGCGGCGCACGACTTCGACGGCTGGGCCGTCTTGGAGTGGGAGTGCTGCCTGAAGCACCAGGAAGACGGTGCCCGCGAGGGTGCGGAGTTCATCCGCGAGCACATCATCCGGGTCACCGACAAGGCATTCGACGACTTCGCAGCGTCCGGTACGGACGACCAGGCCAACAGGGCGGTGCTGGGACTCGGCTGAGTTGCGGCTCCCGGTTAGGGATGAGATTGGTGCTAGGGAAGTCTGCGTACTGGCTCGCGCACGTCAACAGCGACCGGATCGAGCCCAATCATTCGTAAGCGACGTTCGAGCGGCGTGGACGCTCAGGAGCGTTGGGCGACTGAACCGGTTGTCGTCCTCGACCAGAGCGTCGCAGGTCACACATTCCCGATGATGGGGTTCTTCCGGGCCCGGCCGGAGATGGCAGGGAGTGTCGTAGAGGGTCGGGTGTTCGTGGTGATCTACACCATGCGGACTCGACGATCCGCATCATCTCTGTCCGCAAGGCCAACCGCAGGGAGGTACGTGAGTATGAGCAGAACACGGTTGACGATTGATCCGGACAATCTGCAGGACCTTCCCCGCGGCCGGGTCGGCCACGAAGTTCTGGATGCGACCAGCGAGGCCGACATCGCCCGTCAGACGCGCGACGACGACGCCGAGGCGATGCGCGACATGGGGCGCTTTGCCCGCCGGGTGCGCCGACGGCTCGGGCTTACCCAGGTCGAGTTCGCGCGGCGCATCGACGTGCCGCACGAGACCATCCGCAACTGGGAACAGGGCAAGCGGGGTCCGACGGGCGCGGCCAGGGCGTTGCTGAAGATCCTGGACAAGGCGCCCGAGACGGCGCTACGCGTGCTTGGCTGACGCGTCGTAGGGCGGTTGATGCAACCGCTCGCCAGTCGGGCCGCTACCTCCGCTCTTACGCGAGGGCCAGATCAACCGCTACGCGACTTCTCCACAGCCTGGATCTGCCTCTCGAAATCGCTGGTCACGAAGTCCCACTCCGACCAGTGGTCGCAGAGCTTGTCGATCGCCACCTGCCACGGGTCGTAGTCGCCGGGGTACTCGAGAAACTCGCCGTTCCAGCCGCGGTCCGGGTGGTCGCTGTCGCCGACCACGCGAGCGCCGCCGGGGCGTTCGCGGCGTAGCCGGAAGTACACGTTCATGCGCGGTTCGGCGCCGATTTCGTTGCGCGTGCCGCAGTGCGGTATGGCGTGCAGGGTGATTACGGCGTCGCCTTCGTCCATGAGGATCGGGGTCGGTTGCGGCCACATGGAGCCATCCGGCGTGTATTGGGCGCCCTCCCGGTAGAGGTCTCGAATGGCATCCGGCAGGTGGTTGATGGCGACATGGCCGTCGCCCACGGGCTTGAGGCGCGGCCACCCGTTGCCCTCGGGTCCGACCACCCCGCCGGAATCGCGCTGCATCCTGAAGAAGTCCTCCACCGCGTGGTGCGCGCCGAGCAGTACGGCCAGGTTGCCGCGGCCGTACTCGGTCTGGTCGTTCAGGCAGACGCCGACGAAGGCCGTGAAACTGCCGAGCGCCAGCCGACACGCGGGATCCTGGAAGAAGGGCGTATTGTTGCCGCCGCGAGCGCGGGCGTCGCCGGTGCCGAAATGTTCGGTGCGCGGCGACTGCCAGTCGTCGACCTCGTTCTGATTGCGCGGCAGCGCGCCCGCCCACTGGCCGTCGAGGTGCGGTGCGAAGCCGAAGTTGGGGATGTCCTTGTCGGCAACGCCGTAGCCGCCGATCTCCGGCGATGGATCGCGCGGGTAGAGCACCATGGGCATGGCACGTTGCGGCGCATCGAAGGGACCCATGGTCTTGCGCAGGATGTCGCCCAGGGGCGAGAGGTTGACGAGGTCCGGGAACTCGTGCGACGAGGCGAGTTCGTTGTAGTACTTGAACAGGTGCCCGTCGCGCCCGGCGAAGATGTTGATGCGCCGCTTGGCGGCCCAGGTCAGCTCGCGCGGCACGACCTCCTTCAGAACGATGAACCCGTCCCGGTAGAGGTCCCGCTTCTCTTCGAGTGACAGCTCTGGTGGGTGCATGTCGAGTTCCTCACGCGCGCCAGCCGAAAAGTATATGCGCTGTTCGGGGACGGGTGGCCCAGAGGCTCTCTTGCGAGGGGCAAGCCCCTCGCGCTCCCCGGCTGAGGGCTCTCTTGCGAGGGGCAGGCCCCCCGCGCTCCCCGGCTGAGGGCTCTCTTGCGAGGGGCAGGCCCCTCGCGCTCCCCGGCTGAGGGCTCTCTTGCGAGGGGCAGGCCCCTCGCGCTCCCCGGCTGAGGGCTCTCTTGCGAGGGGCAGGCCCCTCGCGCTCCCCGGCTGAGGGCTCTCTTGCGAGGGGCAGGCCCCTCGCGCTCCCCGGCTGAGGGCTCTCTCTTGCGATGCACGGATTCGGTGCGCCGGGCACCGCGCCGGGGCATATGGCGTCCGATCTGGTGCGCATTTGTGGGGCGAAGCGGGCTAAGGCGGTGTTGGCACGACGATTGCCTAGTCCAGTGCCATTGACCGCGAGGCGGTCGATCACGACACAAGAGGTATGTACATGATTCATGGCGATCCAAGGCGTGGGCTCATGGCCGTTGCCTGCGTCGGGGCGTTGCTTGCCGGCGCGCCCATGGCCAATGCGGGCGGCACAATCGAGGTGGGCGAGCACCACTCCGTCAGTTTCGGCGCCGGCATGCGCGGGGGCTACGGCCGTTCGGACGCCGGTTCGGATTACAGCCTTCAGAGCGTGCGCCTGTACGTCAACGGGCAGATCCACGAGAACGTCAAGTTCACCTTCAACACCGAATGCGAAAGCTGCGTCTTCGGGCAGGACGCCGGCGACCCGGTCGGCGCCGCCGGCGACATCGACGTGCTCGACGCGATCGCGCAGTTCGAGTTCAGCCCGGGCTTCAACATCTGGATCGGCCGCATGCTGACGCCCGCCGACCGGATCGAGTTGAACGGACCCTACTACGGCCTGTCCTGGAACCAGTACACCGTACCGCTCTTGCCATCCGATCAACTCGGCCAGGCCGGCCTCCTGGGAAGGGACGATGGCGTCACCGTCTGGGGGACCGTGGGCAAGCTCCAATACTCGGCGGGCCTCTTCGACGGTGTCGACGGTGGGCCCAACCAGGACGGCAACAGCCTCTTCGCGTCCCGGGTCGCGTTCAATTTCTTAGAGATGGAAGCCAACCCCGCCTATTACACGAGCAGTACGTACTACGGTGGCGGCGGCGACGTGTTCACGGTCGGCGTATCGTTTCAAAGCCAGTCGGACGGTACGGGTACGTCGGCATCGCCCCAGAACTTCAGCGCACTCATCGTCGATGCCTTGCTCGAGAAACCGTTCGAGAACGGCAGCGCGATCACGCTTGAGGCCGAGCACAAGTCCTTCGATGCGCCCCCGCCGGCGGCCGGCAGCGATTGCTTCTGCCTCTTCGACGGCAGCGCCTGGTTCGTCACGGCGGCCTACCTGTTCCCGGGCGAAGCAGGCATCGGGCGCGTGCAGCCGTACTTCCGGTACACATCGAACGAACCTTCCGACGCCGCCATCGGCGACAGCGAACTCACCGAGTACGGCATCAACTACATCATCAACGGGCACAACCTGCGCCTGAACGTCCACGTCACCGACGGGGACGCCAACCTGACCGGCGCACCGGGCACGGACGAGACGCGTTTCGGGTTCGGCGTCCAAGTCCAGATCTAAAACTCAACGGAGCTATCGCGGAAATGAGACCAATCACTCAACTTTCTAAAGCACTCGTCGCTACGGCGGCCGCTGTGGCGACCCTCGCCGCCTTTAGCGCTTCGGCGGACGCGGAGGAGACCATCAAGGTCGGTGTCCTGCACTCGCTCTCGGGCACGATGGCGATCAGCGAGACGACACTCAAGGACACGGTCCTGATGCTGATCGAGGAGCAGAACGCTGCAGGCGGCCTGCTCGGCAAGCAACTCGAGGCGGTCGTCGTCGATCCCGCCTCCAACTGGCCGCTGTTCGCCGAAAAGGCACGTGAACTGCTCGACCTGCAGCAGGTCGCCGTCGTTTTCGGTTGCTGGACGTCGGTGTCGCGCAAGTCCGTGCTCCCCGTTTTCGAGGAGCTGAACGGGCTGTTGTTCTACCCGGTGCAGTACGAGGGCGAAGAGTCCTCGAAGAACGTCTTCTATACCGGCGCCGCGCCGAACCAGCAGGCGATTCCCGCCGTGGACTACCTGATGAACGAACTCGGCGCCGAGCGCTGGGTGCTTGCCGGAACGGACTACGTCTATCCCCGCACGACGAACAAGATCCTGGAGGCGTATCTCAGGGCCAAGGGGGTGGCGGACGAGGACATCATGATCAACTACACACCGTTCGGCCATTCCGATTGGCAGTCGATCGTCTCGGACATCAAGAAGTTCGGCTCGGCGGGTAAGAAAACGGCCGTGGTATCCACCATCAACGGCGACGCGAACGTGCCGTTCTACAAGGAACTCGGCAACCAGGGCATCGCGGCGGAGGACATTCCCGTGATCGCCTTTTCGGTTGGCGAAGAGGAACTGTCCGGCATCGACACCGGCCCGCTGGTCGGCCATCTCGCCGCATGGAACTACTTCATGAGCGTGCCCGCCGATGTGAACGACGACTTCATCGACGAATGGCTCGCCTTCATCGACGACGAGGACCGGGTGACCAACGACCCCATGGAAGCCCACTACATCGGGTTCAAGATGTGGGTCGAGGCGGTCGAGAAGGCTGGAACCACGGATGCGACCGCGGTTCAGGACGCCATCATCGGCGTCACCGTGCCCAACCTCTCCGGCGGCATGGCGACGATGCTGGCCAACCATCACATCACCAAGCCCGTGCTCATCGGCGAAATCCAGGACGACGGCCAGTTTGATATCGTCTGGGAAACCCCGGATCTTGTGCCTGGCGACGCATGGTCGGACTTCCTGCCCGGTTCCATGGACATCGAAGCCGACTGGGTGGAGCTCAAGTGCGGCAACTACAACACCAAGACCAAGGAATGCTCCGGCCAGAACTACGAGTAGGCTCTAGCGCGCACCGACGCGCCCGGGCCTAGAGTTCAAGCGGGCCTGGCGATGGGCGCACGCCGTCTCTTCTCGGCGTGGCGATTTCTGATCGCCACGCCGCTTTTTTTGCTCGCGCCGACCACGGTCGCCTTGGCCGCCGAAGACGCGGTCGTGCAAGCGGCGGTCGACGCTCTAAACACCCGGTCCTTCGACGACAAGCGCATCGCCGCGACCGAACTCGCCGCCATCGACGACCCGCGTGCGGCGGTGGTGCTCGAGGCCTTGCTCGCCGGGGAACTGTTCACGGAGCGGGGTTCGGGCCGATTGGTGATCGCCACGCTGGTGGACGAAGCAGCCGGCCCCAGGGCGGGCTATGCCTTGCGCGACGCGGTCACGGACGAGGATCTCGGCGAGACCGGTCGGCGGGGCGCGCGCCGCGTCACCGTCAACAACGCCCTCAGACGCTACCTGCGGGGTCTCGTCGCCGGAATGCGCCTGCGCGATGCCGATCCAGGCAACCGGATCGCCGCCGTCCGCGCCGTGGCCGACGCGGCGGATCCCGACTTGGGTTCTCTGCTACGCGAACGCCTGGTCGTTGAGACGGAGAGCGACGTGCGCGACGCCATCGTCACGGCGCTGACCGTCTTCGACCTCGACTCGGCGGACGAGGCGACCCGCTTGGCTGCGATTGCGGCTTCACACGGCAATCTGGACGGTACCGTGCGCATGAAGCTGACGGCGCTTGCCAGCGACGATCCCGACGCCGGGCCGGTGCACAGCGAAGCCGTCCGCACGGCGGCGAAGGACGCACTCGCGGGAATCGAACGCACGGTGGCGAGATTCCAGACCGTCGAGACGATCCTGTTCGGCCTGAGCTTGGGTTCGATACTCGTTCTGGCGGCTATCGGTCTGTCGATCACGTTCGGTGTCATGGGCGTCATCAACATGGCGCACGGCGAACTCATCATGCTCGGCGCGTACACCACGTACGTCGTGCAGACGTTGATGCCCGGGGCGCTCGAGTACTCCATCATCGTCGCCATCCCGGCGGCATTCGTGGTCTCGGGCCTCGTCGGCATCGCGATCGAGCGCGGCGTCATCCGTTTCCTCTACGGCCGGCCGCTGGAGACGCTGCTCGCCACCTTCGGCGTGAGCCTGATCCTGCAGCAGGCCGTGCGGTCGATCTTCTCTCCGCTCAACCGGGCCGTGGCGACCCCGGAGTGGATGAGCGGTTCCTGGGAGATCGTCTCGGGCCTGTCCTTCACCTACAACCGGCTCTACACGTTGATCTTCGCGGGTCTGGTCTTCATGGCCTTGCTGGTCATCCTGCAACGGACCCGCCTTGGGCTCGAGGTTCGGGCCACGATGCAGAACCGGTCCATGGCACGGGCCATGGGAATCAAGAGCGCCCGCGTCGATGCGCTGACCTTCGGACTCGGTGCGGGAATCGCGGGCGTGGCGGGGGTGGCCCTGTCGCAATTGACCAACGTCGGCCCCAATCTCGGCCAAGGCTACATCGTGGACTCGTTCTTGGTGGTGGTCTTCGGCGGCGTCGGCAATCTCTGGGGCACGCTGGTCGCCGGTCTGTCCCTCGGCGTCGTCAACAAATTCCTGGAGCCGGTGACAGGTGCGGTGGTGGCCAAGATCATCGTGTTGGTGTTCATCATCCTGTTCATCCAGAAGCGCCCGCGCGGGCTGTTCCCGCAAAAGGGCCGCGCGGCGGAGGCCTAGATTTGATGGCGCGGCTACTCAACCACGAGCGCGGCGGCTGGATCCTGCTCGCGGTGCTCGCCGTGCTCGCCGTGGTCGTCCCTGTGGCCAACCTGGCGGTTCCCGCGGACTCGGTTTTCCACGTCTCGACCTACACCGTGACGTTGCTCGGCAAGTACCTCTGCTATGCCATGCTCGCCGTTGCGCTGGACCTGGTCTGGGGCTATTGCGGCATCCTGAGCCTGGGTCACGGCGCGTTCTTTGCGCTGGGCGGATACGCCATGGGCATGTACCTGATGCGGCAGATCGGCGACCGCGGCGTCTACGGCCACCCGGAACTGCCGGACTTCATGGTGTTCCTGAACTGGGATGCGCTGCCCTGGTACTGGTACGGGTTCGATCAGTTCTGGTTCGCGATGCTCATGGTGGCGCTGGTACCGGGTCTGCTGGCGTTCGTTTTCGGCTGGCTCGCGTTTCGCTCCCGCGTGACGGGCGTTTACCTCTCGATCATGACCCAGGCGTTGACCTACGCGCTGATGCTGGCGTTCTTCCGCAACGAGATGGGCTTTGGCGGCAACAACGGCTTGACCGACTTCAAGGACATCCTGGGCGCGAACCTGCAAGCCGACTCGACCCGCGCCGTCCTTTTCGTCGTCACAGCACTTGCGTTGGCTCTGGCGTATCTCTTCTGCCGCCTGGTGGTGACGTCGAAGCTGGGCCGCGTGATGACGGCGATGCGTGACGCCGAGGACCGCACGCGCTTCATCGGCTACCGCGTCGAGCGATTCCAGTTGGCCGTGTTCACCGCGTCCGCGGTGCTCGCGGGGATTGCCGGCGCCCTGTACGTACCGCAGGTGGGCATCATCAACCCGAGCGAGTTTCAGCCGCTCAACTCCATCGAACTGGTGGTCTGGGTGGCCGTGGGCGGTCGGGGGACGCTCTACGGCGCGGCTCTCGGCGCGGGGGTGGTCAACTACGCCAAGACCGTTTTGACTGGAACGCTGCCCGAGGTGTGGCTGTTCGCCCTCGGGGCGCTTTTCGTGCTCGTCACGCTAGCGCTACCGAAAGGCATCGTTGGCCTTTGGCGACGTCGCCAGCAGTCTCGCCGGAACCTTGCGCATGCCTGACGAACCGGCCACTCGCCCCCCGCCGCGACCGCGCGCCCGGTGGCAGATGCTCGAGCGCGACCGCGTCTGGGACTTCCTGATCGAGAAGCCGACGCGCGACGAACTGCTGGCTGCGGACCACGGCTACATCCTCTACCTCGAGGACGTCACGGTGAGCTTCGATGGCTTCAAGGCACTCGATGCGCTGACGCTCTACGTCGACATCGGCGAGCTGCGCTGTGTCATCGGGCCCAACGGCGCGGGCAAGACGACGATGATGGACGTCATCACGGGAAAGACGCGCCCGGACATCGGTGCCGCCTTCTACGGCCAGCGCCTCGACCTGACGCGGTTGTCGGAGCCCGAGATCGCGGCCCTTGGCATCGGTCGCAAGTTCCAGAAGCCGACGGTTTTCGAGAACCACACGGCGTTCGAGAACCTGGAACTGGCGATGTCCGCGGACAAGCGCGTCTGGCCCACCTTGAAGGCGCGGCTCAAGGGCGACGAGCGGGATCGCATCGACGCCACCCTGGCCACCATCGGCCTGATCGAGCACGGCGATCAGCGGGCCGGGACGCTCTCCCACGGCCAGAAGCAGTGGCTCGAAATCGGCATGCTGCTGATGCAGAACCCGCTCGTCCTGCTGGTCGACGAGCCCGTCGCCGGAATGACGCGGCGCGAATCGGAACTGACGGCGGAATTGCTCACCCGACTCGCCGGCGACCACTCCGTGATTGTCGTGGAGCACGACATGGACTTCGTGCGCTCGATCGCGAGACGGGTCACCGTCCTCCACGAGGGCCGCGTACTGTGCGAGGGGCCGTTCGATGCGGTACAGGACGACGAGCGGGTGCGCGAGGTCTACCTCGGCGTGGATGCTTAACTGATGCTCGAAGTCGAGGGCCTCAACCAGTCCTATGGCGAGAGCCGTACGTTGTGGGACGTGGCGTTCACGATCCCCGACGGCGCATGCCTGTGCGTGATGGGCCGCAACGGCGTTGGCAAGACCACGTTGCTGAAGTGCCTCATGGGCCTGCTGCCTGTCGACACCGGCTCGATCCGCTTTGCCGGTGCGGATCTGCTTACGATGCCGGCGGAACGCCGGGCCCAACTCGGGATGGGCTACGTGCCGCAGGGGCGGATGATCTTCCCGCTGCTGACGGTGGAGGAGAACCTGGCCGTGGGCCTGGGCGCATTGCCGCGGTCGGAGCGGGGAATCCCGCGCGAGGTCTACGAGCTCTTTCCCGTACTCGACGACATGCGGTCGCGTCGTGGTGGTGACCTGTCCGGCGGCCAGCAGCAGCAACTCGCGATCGGCCGGGCGTTGGTCTTGCGACCGAAGTTCCTCATTCTCGACGAACCCACGGAGGGCATTCAGCCGAACGTCGTCCAGCAGATCGGCGACGTCGTCGTGCGCTTGAACCGCGAACTTGGCATGACCGTGCTGCTCGTCGAGCAGAAACTGCCGTTCGTGCGCCGCGTGGCGGATCGGTTCGCGATCATGACCAAGGGATCGATCATGGCGGAAGGTCCGCTCGCGGCGCTGACCGATGCGCTGATCGAGGAGCACCTCACCGTATGAAGGCACCACTCTTGCGAGGGGCAATGCCCCTGCCGGCCGCTTCGCGGCCGGGGCGCTCCCCGGAGGGCTCTTTCTTGCGAGGGGCAAGCCCCTCGCGCTCCCCGGCTGAGGGCTCTTCCTTGCGAGGGGCAAGCCCCTCGCGCTCCCCCGCTGAGGGCTCTTTCATGCGAGGGGCAAGCCCCTCGCGCTCCCCGGCTGAGGGCTCATTCATGCGAGGGGCAAGCCCCTCGCGCTCCCCCGCTGAGGGCTCCTGGCTCGGTCAACTGCGCCTGGTTTTCGAGGGTCGCGACGGACGGACTGTCCTGGTGCGGCGCGACCGGGCGGGGCCCGTGGCGGTGCAGCGTCCGTTCCATCCGGGCGACGGCGCTTGCCACACGTACCTGCTGCATCCTCCCGGCGGCCTGGCGCGCGACGACCGCATCGAGGCGCACGTCAAGGTGCGCTCCGGCGGCTTCGCCTTGGTGACGACGCCCGCCGCGACCAAGGTCTACCGCAGTCTTCTCGAGAGTTCTGTGACGCAGTGTCTCGACGTCGGCCCCGGGTGCGGACTCGAATGGCTGCCCCAGGAGACGATCCTCTTCGGCGGCAGCCGCTACCGGGTGCGAACTCACGTCCGGCTGGCGCGCGACGCGCGATTCAGTGGCTGGGACATCGTGACGCTCGGACGGCCCGCCTCGGGCGACGGCTACGAGGCCGGCGCAGTGCGGCTGGAGACACGCATCGACGTAGGGGAGGAGCATCGCTTGGTCGAGCGCCTGGCTTGGAACCGGGTTGCGGGCGAGCCAGTGCCCGTTCTGGACGCGCACTGGGGGCTCGGCGGCAATCGCACCCTGGCGAGCTACTACGCCTATCCGGCGGACGCGGATACGTTGGAGCGCGCGCGCAACCTGATCGGCGATTGCGCGGCGACGGGGGCTACCTTGTTGGACGACCTGCTCGTCGTACGCACGGTGATCGGCGATGTCGAGCGTGCTCGCGGGCTGCTCACGTGCGTATGGGAAGGCTTGCGGCGAACGGTCTCGGGCCTTGCGCCGTCACCGCCGCGGGTGTGGGCCACATGACGGCTTGCGGCCCAATAACCCCCTCAACATAATGGTGACCCCGTGAACCTCACCCCCCGCGAGAAGGACAAGCTCCTCGTCTTCGTCGCCGCCCAAGTGGCCGAGCGACGGCGTGCCCGGGGCGTGAAACTGAACTACCCGGAGTGCGTGGCCCTCATCTCCGCCGCGATCATGGAAGGCGCCCGCGACGGCAGGACGGTCGCCGAACTCATGGGCGAGGGAGCGCGTATTCTCGGTCGCGACGAGGTCATGGACGGCGTGCCGGAAATGCTCCGCGAGGTGCAGGTCGAGGCCACGTTTCCGGACGGCACCAAGCTCGTCACGGTCCACGAGCCGATTCCATGACACCCGGCGAGATCTTCGTTGCTGACGGCGACGCCGACCTCAACGCCGATCGGGCGACCGTGGAAATCGTCGTCGCCAATACCGGCGATCGCCCCGTCCAGGTGGGTTCGCACTACCACTTCTACGAGACCAATCGGGCCTTGGCCTTCGACCGCGAGGCGGCCCGCGGCTACCGCCTGGACATTCCGGCGGGCACCGCGGTGCGCTTCGAACCGGGCCAGCGGCGCACGGTGAACCTGGTCGCCTTCGGCGGCGCCCGGCGTGTATTCGGCTTCAATGCCAAGGTCATGGGCGACCTGGAGGACGCGGGCCGGAGCGCTTCGCCATGAGCACCATCTCCCGCCGCGCCTACGCCGAGATGTTCGGCCCTACCACCGGCGACAGGGTGAGACTCGGCGATACCGAACTCGTGATCGAGGTCGAGTCCGACCACGCGGTCTACGGCGACGAGGTGAAGTTCGGCGGCGGCAAGGTGATCCGCGACGGCATGGGCCAGAGCCAGCGTGGCGCGGCCGACACCGTGGACACCGTGGTCACCAACGCGCTGGTGCTGGACGCGGGCGGCATCTACAAGGCGGACATCGGCATCAAGGACGGTCGCATCGCGGCCATCGGCAAGGCCGGGAATCCGGATACGCAAGACGGCGTCGACGTGGTCATCGGACCCGGCACCGAGGCCATCGCCGCGGAAGGCCAGGTCGTCACCGCGGGGGGCATCGACGCCCACATCCATTTCATTTGTCCGCAGCAGATCGAGGAGGCGCTCACCTCCGGCATCACGACGATGCTGGGCGGCGGGACCGGCCCTGCCACGGGCACCAATGCCACGACATGTACGCCCGGGCCGTGGCACATCGCGCGCATGCTGCAGGCCGCGGATGCCTTTCCGATGAACCTGGGGTTCCTCGGCAAGGGCAATGCCAGTCTCCCGGCGGCCCTTGAGGAGCAGGTGGCCGCTGGCGCCATGGGGCTCAAGCTCCACGAGGACTGGGGCACGACGCCGGCCGCCATCGACACCTGCCTCGAGGTGGCCGACGACTTCGACGTCCAGGTCGCGATCCACACCGATACGCTCAACGAGTCCGGCTTCGTCGAGGACACGATCGCCGCATTCAAGGGCCGCACGATCCACACCTACCATACCGAGGGGGCAGGTGGCGGCCATGCGCCGGACATCATCAAGGCGTGCGCACTCGATAATGTGCTGCCGTCCTCCACCAACCCGACGCGCCCGTACACGGTGAACACGGTCGACGAGCACCTCGACATGCTGATGGTCTGCCACCACCTCGACCCCGGGATCCCGGAAGACGTGGCCTTCGCGGAGTCGCGCATCCGCCGCGAAACCATCGCCGCGGAAGACATCCTGCACGACCTCGGTGCGTTCTCGATGATCGCCTCGGATTCGCAGGCCATGGGTCGGGTCGGGGAAGTGGTCTGCCGGACCTGGCAGACCGCGCACAAGATGAAGGTGCAGCGCGGGCCGTTGGCGGCCGACTCGGAGCGCAACGACAACGAGCGCGCCAAACGCTACGTCGCGAAATACACGCTGAATCCCGCGATCACGCACGGCATCGCCCACGAAGTGGGCTCGATCACCGTCGGCAAGCTAGCGGACCTCGTGCTCTGGCAGCCGGCCTTCTTTGGCGTCAAGCCGTCCCTCGTGCTCAAGGGCGGCATGATCGCCGCGGCGCCGATGGGCGATCCCAACGCCTCGATCCCGACGCCGCAGCCCGTCCATTATCGGCCGATGTTCGGCGCCTTCGGCGGCGCCACGGCGTCGACGTCGGTGACCTTCGTCTCGGCCGCTGCGGCGGCGGCTGGCGTTGGCGAGGCCTATGGACTGGCGAAGCCCCTCGTCGCGGTTCGCGCTACGCGCAAGGTCCGCAAGGCGGACATGGTGCACAACGCGGCCACGCCGAACATCGAGGTGGATCCACAGACCTACGATGTGCGTGCGGACGGAGAATTGCTGACTTGCGAGCCGGCCGCGACGCTGCCGCTCGCGCAGCGCTACTTCCTGTTCTGAAGGCCGCGCGTGCAGCGTTTCACCCACCTTGCCGAGCGCGGCGAACCCACAGGCCGGCTGGTCCTGGCGTTCGAGCGCCGCCGCAAGGCACGCCAGCGGGCGGTGCTGGATTCCGGCGAGGCGGTGGCCTTGGTGCTCCCGCGGGGCTTGGGTCTGCGCGACGGCGACCTGCTCGCCGCCGATGACGGCCGTGTGGTGACGGTGGTCGCGGGCCCGGAAGCGGTTTCCACGGTGCATGCGGACGACCCCAAGGCGTTGGCGCGGGCCGCTTACCACCTCGGCAACCGCCATGTCGCGGTGCAGGTTGGCGACGGCTGGCTGCGCTATCTCGCCGATCACGTCCTCGACGACATGCTGCGCGGGCTCGGACTGGAGCCGAAATCCGAACAGGCGCCATTCGAACCGGAGTCTGGGGCGTATGACCACGCCCACTGAACAATCTCGCCTGTGGCAATTGATCAGTCCGCTGTCGCCGGTCGGCGCCTACCACCACTCGCAAGCGCTGGAGCAGGCGGTCGGGACAGGCTGGGTAGAAGACGAAGACAGCGCGCTCGCATGGATAAACGACCTGCTTGGGCGTTCGATCGCCAATCTCGACTTGCCGGTCGTCGCGCGAGCCCGCACCGCCTGGCGTGGCGGCGACGTCTCGGCACTGCTGCACTGGGATGCGTTATGCCGCGCATGCCGGGAAACCAGCGAACTGCGCGACGAAGAGCGGAACATGGGGGCGGCGCTGGTCGCGCTGATGGGCGAACTCGGCGAACGATCGCCCGACGGGCACCGACTCGGCTACGCTGCGGCCTTCGGCGTCGCGGCCGCGAACGCCGCGCTGGGCGAGCGCGATACGGTTGGGGGCTATGCATGGGCCTGGTGCGAGAACCAGGTTGCTTGCGCGGTCAAGTTGACGCCATTGGGCCACAGCGCCGGACAGCGCATGCTGCGTAAGCTCGGCGCATCGCTCGACGGCGTGGTCGCGCACGCTTTGGCAGTCCCGGACGACGAGATCGGCTTGGCGAGCCCAGGTCTCGCCATCGCCAGCGCCCAGCACGAGACTCGCCACACGAGGTTGTATCGCTCATGAATGGTTCCAAGGAAACGGTTGCGAACCATGCGCTCAGGGTCGGCATCGGCGGGCCGGTGGGTGCGGGCAAGACCACCTTGGTCGAGGGCTTGTGCCGGTCGCTGCGGGGCCGTTACGGGATCGCCGTGGTGACCAACGACATCTATACGCGCGAAGACGCCGAGATCCTGCTGCGCTCGCAGGCCTTGCCCGAAGATCGCATCGTCGCGGTCGAAACCGGCGGCTGTCCGCACACCGCGATCCGCGAGGACGCCTCGATGAATCTCGCCGCGATCGCCGATCTCGAGCGGCGCTTCCCGGGTTTGGACATGGTCATCGTGGAGTCGGGTGGCGACAACCTGGCGGCGACATTCAGTCCGGAACTGGTCGACCTGACCATCTACATCATCGATGTCGGTGCGGGCGAGAAGCTGCCGCGCAAGGGCGGGCCGGGCATTACCCGCTCGGACCTGCTCATCGTGAACAAGATCGACCTGGCACCTTACGTAGGCGCGTCCCTCGAGGTGATGGCCCGCGACACCGAGCGGATGCGCGCCGGGGCGCCGTTCGTGATGACGAATCTGAAGGCCGGGGACGGGCTGTCCGCCGTCAGCGAGTTCATCGTCAGGGAAGGGCTGCTTGCGGCGTAGATCGCCTTCATCCTTGGCGATCTCGGAGTTCCGCTTCCAATTCGGCGATCCGCCGCTCCGCCTCGGCGTGCAGCCGCGTCAAGCCCTTGAAGTCCGGAACCGGTTGGCTGGCCTCGAGGTCGCGCAAGCGGAACTCCCCGCTGTCTATCAACAGCTCCGCGCCGAGCACGTCGCTGATCCAACCGCCTGACCTGGCGCGCGGAATGGGCTCGTAGCGCCCATCGTGGAGGCGATGGCCCATGATCGGCGAGCCGAGCTTTCCGATCGGATCGATGATCCAATACTCGCGCACGCCGAGATCCTCGAACAGCCTTGGCTTGATGCGGAGGTCGCGCCGCCACGTCCGTTCCGAAAGCGCCTCGAGCACGAGGTCCGGCGGCCCGGGCTCCTTCCACAGCTTGTAGGAGCCGCGGTCTTGGCGTCCCGCGTTCAAGGCCACGACGACGTCTGGACTCACGAGCGCACGCGGGTTGCCTTCTTCGAAGAGGACCGCCAGATCGTAGGCGACAAGCGCATTGGGCAGGCGCTCGAGCAGGACGCCGGCCGCGTTCACGGCGTAGTTCAGCCACCTGCTGTGGCGGGTGCTTTCCGACACGCGGCCGTCCCGGCAGATATAGCCTTCGTCGTCAAGGCTGATCGGGGGCACCGGCTTGTAGAGCGCGTCGGCGTGGATCACCGACAGTGGCAAACCCGACTTTCTCGACCGCTTGGTGCGCGCATCGGCCGAGCGCTTCATGGTGGTCGTCGGCTTCGGCTGCATGGCGTAAACGTAGCACAGGTGGCTCCCGGACGGGGTGTCGCCAGGGAGCATGGACGAGGGCTAACGGGGGGTGTTAGAGCGAATCGCTATTTGCGCTGTAGGACATTCACCCGACGTCAGCCGATTCATCGCGAGGAGAGCCGCTCGCGGCGTGAACAGCCCGTTCGGGTCCGTCAGCGGACGATCACCGGCTCAACCCAGAGCGCCTTGATGCCGGCGGGGTCCATCAGGTCGCGTTCGGCCGCGGCTACGGTTGCGAAGCCCGGCGAGGTGAAGAATGCGCCTGCGGCGTCCTGGTTCGGAAACCAAAGGCTCGCCGTGCCGTCGAAGGCCGGTTCGCGGCCATGGCGGTAGCCGCCGGCCCGGGTGTGGTCCTGCTCGTAGCGCGTCGGCGCGTGCGGCGCACTGGCCAGCGCCGCCATCGCGCCGCCGACCTCGTCCCGCCACGCCCGGTGAAAGCGCTCGGGCTCGACCGACGGGTTGCGCTTGACGAGCACGATGAGCTTGGCATCGCCGGCTTCGCCGTCGATGACGATCGCGGGCTCGGCGATGATCGCTACCATGGTGTCCACGTCGATGAAGTTGCGCTCATCGGCGCGGATGGCCTCGAGCGCCGGGTGGCCGGCGTTGGCCCGCATGGCGTCGATGTCGTCGAACCACACTTCGGCGATGCCGTCGACGTGATCGCCCGCGTCGGGGGCCATGTGGTTCTGAACGTAGCGCCGCAGGCCGGGCAACTCGCATACGATCTCGGCGTGCCGGGTGCGCCAATGCTCTTCGAACGCATCCGTGGCGAGGTCAGGGCGCTTCTTGAAGATCGTCACCTGCTTCAGCAAATCGCACCTCCTCGCGCTCGTCGGTGGCGTTGGTCAGTGCCAGAACGCCCGGCCGGAGCCGGCGTGGCGGATTGGTCTAGCTGCGGGGCGAAGTTCACGTCGAGATTATCGCATCGTTCCGGGATGGCGAGGCATGACGGTGCGCGGACCGGTCTGCCGAGCCACCAAGGCGAGGGTTTTGGCGGCGCTAGAATGATGCGCTGTGTTCGCGTCGGGAGCCATCATGGGTAGGGCAATCGGAATGGTGTTGGCAGGGTCCCTGGCCATGGCGGCGACTGCCGCCGCCTTCGAGCTTCCACGCGCCAACCCGGAATCGGTCGGCATGTCGCCGGCGCGCCTTGAAGCCGTGGCGCAGAAGATGGATGCGTTGGTCGCCGCGGGGGAGTTCCCCGGCGTGACCGCGACGATCGCGCGCCGCGGCCAGGTCGTCTTCCAGCACAGCACGGGCGTCCTGGACGTTGAGACCGGCGCGCCGATGCGCGACGACTCGCTTCTACGTGTCTACTCGATGACCAAGCCGATCACCAGCGTGGCCGCCATGACGCTGGTGGAAGACGGCGAACTGCTCCTCGATGCCCCTGTCACGCGGTTCTTCCCGGAGTGGCGCGACCTCACGGTGCTGGTCGACGGGAAGAGGGTTCCCTTGTCCGGCCCGGTCACGTCCCGGCACCTCCTGATGCACACGTCGGGCTTGAGCTACGGCTACGTCGGCGATACGCCCGTCGACCGCATGTACCGCGAAGCGCGGCTTATCGACGACTGGGACTACCTGACCCACGACACGCGCGAACTCGTCGTCAAGCTCGCCAACATCCCGCTCCTGTTCCAGCCCGGCTCGCGCTGGCACTACGGCTTTTCTAGCGACGTGCTCGGCCATCTGGTCGAGCGCGTCAGTGGCAAGCCGCTGGACGTGTTCTTCCAAGAGCGGCTGTTCGAGCCCTTGGGCATGCAGGACAGCTTCTTCGACGTGCCGCCGGAGGCCGTCGACCGGTTCGGAACCGACCACTACGTCAACGACGGCGAGGTCGTCGTCCAGGACAGCCCCCGCGAAGATCCGGAGTTCATAGGCGTGACGTTTCTGTCCGGCGGCGGGGGACTGGTCATGACCGCGGAGGACTACTTGCGCTTCGGGTTGATGATGCAGGGCGGTGGGCGCTTGCAGGATGCGCGCATTCTGAGCCCGACCACGGTGGGTCTGATGACCGCCGATCTGCTGCCCGAGGGCACGTCGGTCGGGGGCGCGGGTTTCGGTCTAGGCTTCGCCGTCGTGCTGCCGGGTGCAGGCCGAGACGCCCGCAGTCCCGGCTCGTACTACTGGGGCGGTGCCGCCGGGACGTTCTTCTGGGTGGACCCGGCACAGGAACTCGTGGCGGTCTTCATGCCGCAGCGCATCGGCTCGCCCGGCTGGATTCAGCAGACGCTGCAGAACATGGTCTACGCCGCCATCGAACAGGACTGACCCGGGCGATGGTCCGTGGATGTCGCGCAGGGCTGGCCACTGTCGTCGCGACCGTGGCGGTGGCGGCGCTTGCGGCCGCGGCCAAGCCGAAAGTCATCGTCATGACGGATGGCGAGATCGACGATCGCAGTTCGATGATCCGCTTCCTTCTTTATACGTGCGATGTGGACCTCAAGGCGATCATCGAGACCAACTCCATGTTCCAACGCCGCGGGCACAGCGGCGACGACTGGTACGAGCGGCAACTCGACGCCTACGAGCGGATCTACCCCAACCTGGCCGCGCATCGGTCGGGATGCCCCACGGCGGACGAGATCCGCGCGGTGAGCTTCGTCGGCGACGAGGACGAAGCGCATCTCGCTGGCATCGGCCGACGGCCGCAGCGGCCCGGGGAGGACGTGGAACTTGACCCGGAGGACTGGCCGGACACGCCGGGCTCCGACCGCATCGTCGATGTTCTCCTCGAAGACGACCCGGCACCGGTCCACATCCAGGCCTGGGGTGGCGGGAACACGGCCGCGCGGGCGTTCGCCAAGCTCAAGCGGGACCATGCGGAGGACTACGAGCGTGCGGTCTCGAAGGCGGTGATGTTCAACATCTGGTACCAGGACGACGCCGGCAACTTCATCGAGACGCACCACCCCGGCGTGACGATGGTCTATTGCGGCGCCTTCGCGGGCACCTGGAACTACCATAGCCAGGAGGACACGTTCGATTTCATCCGCGACCACGTCAAGACCGGCCACGGCCCGCTCGGTGCCCTGTATCCGCAGGACTACGTCAGCGAAGGCGACTCGCCGGCGTTCTTCTACGTCCTGCCGAACGGTCTCCGCAACGCCGAGCACCCCGGGTTCGGTGGCTGGGGCGGGCGCTACGAGCGCGTAGCTGGGCTCGCCAACGTCTACCGGGATGCGCGCGACAACGGCGACCGAAAAGCGTCGCTCAAGCGTTGGATCGACGATGCCAATGCCGACTTCCAAGCGCGCATGGACTGGACGGCAAGCGCCGACTTCGAGGCTGCGAACCACCCGCCCGATGTTCACGTCGACACCGACCTCGACCTGACGCTGTACGCGGGGCAGCGGATCGTCTTCGATGCGTCGAAGTCCACCGATCCGGACGGCGATGCGTTGACCTTCGACTGGTCGCACTACGCACAAGCGGGGACGTACCGGGGCCGCGTCGAACTCGCGCCGTCGGGTCCGGGCCAAGCGCGCTTTACGGCGCCGGAGGTGTCGACAGGCGAGACCGTGCACATCCTCCTGGCGGTGCGCGACGACGGCGATCCGCCGCTTGCTAGCTATGCGCGCATGATCGTAACCGTCGTTCCTCCTGCCGTTTTTGACGAGTAGTTCTGTTTCGCACAGATGTGTGCGAAATGCTGTTTTTTTGCTTACCGAAAGGGATTTCGGATGACGTGTAGGTTGATCTTGTCCTAGAATTTCACTCATCTTCGTGGACGATGGATGAGAAAAATGGCAGAGTCTGAAACCCTCCCGGTCGAGGCCACATCCCCTCGTGCCGATGGCGGCAGGTGCGAGTTCCCGGGCTGCCACCCGATCCGCATCACGCGCGATGAGATCGCGGACTACGACGGCCGGTACGAGTATTGGGAAGCGCGCACGGAAACCGCCTGGGAAGTCAACGAACCCACCAGCCCGTACCACGAACTCCCATCTCAACGGCTGGCCCGCCTCTCGGATCGCATCGCGGCGATCCGCGGTTCACCCATCGAGACCTTCGGCACATCGGATCTTCTCGTCCGCGACGCGAACGGGGAACGGCACAGCATCCTGCAGGCGGATCAGATCCTGTACCTGGACCCGGGGCGGTCGCAGCCGCGCGGGCATGCCGTCGAGGTCGGCCAGGACGATCTGCCGGATGTCATCCTCGAAGTGGATCTCACCACCGACGTCCGGCGCGGCAAGCTCGCCATCTATGAATCCTGGGGCTTTCCTGAAGTCTGGGTGGATGTGCCGGATGAGCGGTCGCCGAGTACGGGGAGCCCTCAGCCGGGGAGCGCGAGGGGCTTGCCCCTCGCAAGAGAGAGCCGTCGGCCTTCCACGCTGACGATCTACCTGCTGGAGGACGGCCGCTACCGAACCGCGCCGGCGAGCGTGGCGTTCCCCGGCTGGACGGCGGCGGAAATCCACAAGGCGATGAACGAGCGGGACTGCTCGGCGGAGACGGTTGCGGTGCTGACGCGGGTGGGCCGCGTGCTCGGCGAGCGGCTGGGTACGGGCCCCGACGACGATCCCTTTCTCGGCGTGCAGCGGCGGGAGAGCCGGGCGGAAGGCGAGCGCGCCGGCGCGACGAAGGTCTTCGAAGTCATGCAGCTTCTGGGCGCACGCGACATCGCCATCTCGCAGGCCCTCATCGCCGCGCGAGACCTGATCGTCGAGGCACCCCTGCCCGCGCTGCAGAGGGCGGCGATCGACTGTGCCGACGGCGACGACTTCCTGCGTCGGCTCAAGGAGCTCACTTGAGCGATGCGATCCCGGCTTCGACGCGCGCCGCCTTCTCCGCATCCCACCACCACGCGTCGACGTAGGGCACATGTGAGAGGCCCTCGCTGCCCACCTCGCCGAATCGGTCCCAGAAAGCGAGGCGCAGTCCCGGCGCCGACGGGCCCGGAATGAAGTAGAAGTTCCACAGCAGCACGCGGTCGAGGGCGCGGGTCGCGGCGTAGAGATCGTCGGCCGTGCGTGCGGTGTTCACGGACTCGATCAGGCTGTCGATCGCGGGGTTCTTGATCCCGGGCCAGTTCTGGCCGTAGTCCACGTCGGCACTGGCGCTCCCGAAGCGGTTGCGAAGCTGCAGGCCGGGCATCGGGGTGGGGTCGTAGTTCTGGCCGTTGGCGTCGAACGAGCCCGTACGGCTGCGGTACAGCCAGTTCGACACCTCCGGTGCCCGCGCCGTCGTGGCGATGCCGAAGCGGTTCAGTTGCGCCATGAACGGCATGTTGGAGCGGATTCCGAACGGCGAGACGAACACGAAGCTGATGGTGAAGGGCTCGCCCGTGTCCTTGTTGACCATCACGCCGTCGCGGATATGCCACCCGGCCTCGTCGAAGAGCCGAAGAGCGCGCTTGATGTGGGCGCGGTTGGTGCCGAAGCCGTCGTTCGTCGGCTGGCGGAACGCCTCCGTGAAAACACGTTCCGGCAAGTGGGCGCGCCAGGGCTTAAGCAGCTCGAGTTCCTTGGGCGACGGCGGGCCGCTGTGCGCCATGTCGGAGTTCTGGAAGAAGCTGACCCCGTGGTCGTAGAAGCTGTAGAAGTAGACGCGGTTGATGTAGTCGAAGTCGCGCAGCAGCCAGAGAGCCTCGCGCACCCGGATGTCCCGGAAGCGCTCGCGGTCGAGGTTCCAGAACACGGGCCACCACAGGCCCCAGATCCGCGTGACCTGCCGCAACTCGGCCCGAAAGAGACCTTCGCGCACGGCGCGGAAGTCGTACTGGGTAGCCCAGTTCTTCGAGATCGACTCCTCGCGGACGTCCACCACGTCGCCCTTGTGCGCCTCAAGCTGCACGTTCTCATCGCGGAAGTAGTCGAACTTCAAGGTGTCGAAGTTGTAGCGGCCCTTGTTCACGGGCAGGTCGCGGCCCCAGTAGTCGGGAATCCGCGCGTAGGTCAGGCTGCGTCCGAAGACCGCGCCTTCGAGGCGGTAGGGACCGCTGCCCGGCGGTGCCTCGGCCGTGGTCTTGGTGATGTCCCGGGATTCCCAGTAGTGCTTCGGCAGGATGGCGATCCGGCCGTAGATGAACGGCAGGATCGGGTTCGGCTCGGCGCCCGGCCTGGTCACGAAACACACTTCGCGCTCACCAAACGTGAAGATCCGGTCGAGGTCGGCCAAGGCCGTGCGCAGCGCGACGGAACCGTGCTCGCGAATGGCATCGAATGTGAACAGCACGTCGTCCAGGGTGATCGGCCGACCGTCGTGCCAGCGTGCTCCGGCGCGCAGGCGAAAGGCCGTCCAGCGGTAGTCGGGCTCCACGGCCACACCGTCCGCGAGGCGGACGTACGCGCTCGCGGGCTCGTCGATGCTGTCTTCGAGCAAGCGGTCGTAGACCAGGCTGCCCATGGCGCCATAGCCCGCCGCAAGACGCCCGATCTCGACGATGGCGTTGTAGTTGTCGAAGGTGCCCATCTGCGGCAGCCGCATGGTGCCGCCCTTCGGGGCGTCGGGATTGGCGTAGGCGAAGTGGCTGAAGTGGGGGCCGTAGCGCAACGGCAGGACGTAGGAGATGCCATGCTGGTAGGCGGGGTCTTGGCAAGGCTGATCGGCCAGCGCCCCGAAACTCGATAGCGCCGCCGCTGCCGCGAGCGCGCGTCCACGCACGGCGCTACCCCGCTTGACCGGGCGGCTTGAGCAGCCGCTTGGCCTCTTCGCGCAACTCCACCTTGCGGATCTTCCCGGACGCGGTCATCGGAAACTCGTCGATGAAGACGACGTGCCGCGGCAGCTTGAAGCTGGCCACCTTGCCGCGGCAGAACGCGATGACATCCGCTTCCTCGACATCCGCGTCGGCCCTGCGTTCGACGAAAGCCACGGCCACTTCGCCAAGCCGCACGTCGGGCAGGCCGACCACGGCCACTTGCTGTATGGCGGGGTGGGTCAGCAACAGCCCTTCGGCCTCCATCGGGTCGACGTTCTCGCCGCCGACCTTGAGCATGTCCTTGAAGCGCCCGAGAAAGCGGAAGTAGCCGTCTGCTTGCCGTTCTCCCATGTCGCCGGTGCAGAACCACCCGTCTGCGTCGTAGGATTCGGCCGTCTCCCTGGGTTTCTTGTAGTAGCCCTGCATCAGCGCGTAGCCGCGCACGCGGATCTCCCCCGGAATGCCCGCCGGGAGGTCCTCGCCGGTTTCCGGGTCCACCACCTTGACTTCGTAGCCGGGTGCCGGGTAGCCGGACGATTCGAGCCGATGGGGCGGGTCGTCGTCCAGTGCGCTCAGGCAGGCGCCGACCCACACCTCGGTCATGCCGAACGCCGACAGCGCCTTGAGCGGCTTGAGGACGCGTTCGCCCCGGTAAGCACCCGGCGTGGCACTGTGCATGCCCGCGGCGAATAGGCCCGTGCGCAACGAGCTCAAGTCCCGGGGCTTCGCCTCCTGGGCATCGCAGAGTCCTTGCATATGGGCCTCGAAGCCATGGGCGATGGTGCCCTGTTCGCTCTCGACCAGGTCCAGCACTTCGTCGGGGTCGAACGTCTCCGTGAGGATCTGCCGGGCGCCGCTGACCATCGACATGAGCGCCGCTTCCGAATAGCCGAAGGCGTGGAACAGGGGCAGGTAGCTCATGATGGTGTCGCGCTCGGTGACCGCCATGCGGAAGGCGCGTTCCTCGACGTTGCGGATCAGCCGGTGGTCGTGCACGACGCCCTTGGGGAACCCCGTCGTCCCGGAGGTGTACATGATGAAAACCGGCTCGTCGGGATCCACCTGCCCGGCGCGGGCGCGGAGCGCCGCATCGGACACCGAGTCGGCTCGTGCCAGGGCGCTGTCCCAGGATGTCGTCCCGGGGTACTCCCCGTCGCCGACGATCACGACCCGTTTGAGCTTCGGGAAGTTGGCATCGCCCACGACGTCGCCGTCGGGAAGGGCGACCACCTCGCGGACCATGTCCAGGTAGTCGACCGGCCCGGACACGTCGTGGGTGATCAGCATGGCGCTGTCCGACTGGCGCACGACGTATTCGAGGTCGTTGGTGCGAAATCGGGTGTTGATCGGCACTTGCACGGCGCCGATCTTGGCCAGCGCGAACATCAGGAACAGCCAGGCGGGGCGATTGTTGAGCCACAGGGAGACGTGGTCGCCACTGTGCACGCCGAGGGCCATCAGCGCCTTCGCAGCCCGGTCGATCTCGTCCCGGACCTCGGCGAACGTGTACCGCTCGTCCTTGAAAACCAGCGCTTCCCGATTCGGGAAGCGTCGCGCCATGTCGTCGGGAAGGTCGCCGAAACGACGCTTCGGATACCACTCGGGCACGGCCTGAACTCTCCTCACACGGATCGCGTAGGGATTCTACCGGGCATCGGCCGGTCGGATGCCCCCTTGCGCGCCAGGGTCGGCGCGTCCGCTACTATGTGAGCACTTACGTTGCTGAGTAAACGCATGGCGGCAACTCCGCTCCCGCAACTGACTGTCAAGGCCATCATTCTCGGCATCGTGCTCTCCGTGGTGCTGGCTGGCGCGAACGCCTATCTCGGCCTCTTCGCGGGTCTCACGGTCTCGGCATCGATCCCGGCGGCCGTGATCTCGATGGCGATCCTGAGCCTCTTCAAGAGTTCCAACATCCTGGAAAACAACATCGTCCAGACCGCGGCCTCCGCCGGCGAGTCGCTGGCGGCGGGCGTGATCTTCACGCTGCCGGCGCTGATCCTGCTCGGCTACTGGGAGGTCTTCGACAACCTCTGGGTGATGGCGATCGCCGGTCTGGGCGGCCTTCTAGGCGTGCTGTTTACGATTCCGCTGCGCCGTTCGCTGATCGTCGAAGAGGGCTTGACGTACCCCGAGGGCACGGCGACGGCGGAGGTGCTTAGGGTCGGCGATAGCGCCCGAGCAAGGGTCGGAGGCACGGGCATCGCGTACCTGGCCTGGGCCGGCGTATGCGGCGCTCTCGCGAAGCTCTCCGAGACCGGGTTGCGGATCTGGGAAGGCACGGCGCAGGCCGCGGGCTTCTTGGGCCAAAGCACGATCGCCTACGTGGGCGCGAATCTCTCTCCGGCGCTCCTGAGCGTCGGCTACATCGTCGGCCTCAACATCGCGGTCCTGGTGCTAGCCGGCGGCGTCATCTCGTGGTACGTGGCGATCCCGATCTACAGCACGTTCTTCCTCGAAGGCAATCCCGCCCTGCAGGCGGTGGCGGAGCAAGGTGCGGTCGACCTCGCGTTCGCGATCTGGACGTCGCAGATTCGCTATCTCGGCGTCGGGGCGATGCTGGTGGGGGGCATCTGGGCGCTCGTCTCGATGCGCGGCTCGATCATCTCCGGCGTCAAGAGCGGCTTGGCGCAGTACCGGGAAGGCACCCTCGCGACGACGGTGCACACCGAACGGGACACGCCGATGCCGTTCGTGCTCGGCGGCGTCGGCCTGTTCGTGGTGCCGATCTTCGCCCTCTACGTCGTTGTCGTGGATTCGGCCGGCATCGCGCTGGCCATGACCCTGGTCATGGTGGTCGCGGGATTCCTGTTCTCGGCCGTGGCGGCGTACATGTCGGGCCTTGTCGGATCCTCGAACAATCCGGTGTCCGGGATCACCATCGCGACCATCCTGTTCTCGGCGCTCTTGCTGCTCTTCCTGCTCGGCAACGAGGGCGGGACGGGGCCGGTGGCGGCGATCCTGATCGGTGCGGTGATCTGCTGCGCGGCCGCCATCGCCGGCGACAACCTGCAGGACCTGAAAGCGGGCTACATCGTCGGCGCGACACCTTGGCGACAGCAGGTGATGCAGGCGGTCGGCGTGGTCTCCGCCGTGCTGCTGATGGCGCCGATCCTGAACCTCCTGTTGCAGGCCTACGGCATCGGCGCGCCAACGGCGGAGCAACCCAATTCGCTGTTGGCGCCGCAAGCGACGCTGATGGCGTCGGTGGCCCAAGGCGTGTTCGGCGACGGGCTGCCGTGGCCGATGGTGGCCGGGGGTGCCGGCATCGGCGTTCTCATCATCGTCATCGACGAGTGGGCGAAGCGGAGCGGTCGCGCCTGGCGGGCCCCCGTACTGGCCGTGGCCGTGGGCATCTACCTGCCCTTGGAACTGGCCGTTCCGATCGCCGTCGGCGGCGTCCTGGCGTACATCGTCGGCCGTCGCCAAGGCGTGAAGGAGCGCGGGCGAACCGGCATGCTGTTTGCGGCCGGGTTGATCACCGGTGAAGCGCTGGTCGGCATCGTCATGGCTATCCCGATCGTCGTCTCGGAGAACCCGGACGTGCTGGCGCTGCCGTTCGACCTCGGCAGCGTGGGTGGGATCGTGGTCTTCGTGGCGCTGGCGGCGGCGCTGTATCGCGTCGCGCAGCGGGATTCGACGCGGGCCTAAGTACGGGTCACAGCGCGCCGGCGCAATCGAGATGGCGAACGTAGGCGGCGACGCCGTCCTCGAGTGCCGTGAATGGTCTTTCGTACCCTGCGCCGCGGAGCTTGCCGATCTCAGCTTGCGTGAAGTACTGGTAGCGGTCGCGGATCGCGGCGGGGATGTCGACGTACTCGACCCGCGGCTCCCGGCCGAGGGCGGTGAATACCGCTTTGGCAAGATCCGCGAAAGTCCGCGCCTCGCCCGTGCCGACGTTGTACAGCCCGTTCACCGACGCGTTGCGCACCAGCCAGTCGACCACGCCCACGCAATCGGCGACGGTCACGAAATCCCGGCTTTGGGCGCCGTCCGCCACGCCCGGTCGATGGGAACGGAACAAAGGCACCGCTTGGCCGACCTTCGCAACCGGGGCGACTTGGCGGACGACGCTGCGCATGCTGCCCTTGTGCTCCTCGTTGGGCCCGTAGACGTTGAAGAACTTGAGCCCCGCCCACTGCGACGGATGCGCTTGGCCCGCGGCCAGCGTTCGCTGGACCCAGCGGTCGAAGAGATGCTTCGACCAACCGTAGGGATTGAGCGGCCGGAGTCGGGCGAGCGCGGTTTCGTCGTCGTCGAAGCCGACGGCGCCGTCGCCGTAGGTGGCGGCGGACGAGGCGTAGATGAGCCGGCTGTCGTTCCGGGCGCACCAGCGCCACAGATCCTGCGGCAGCTTGAGATTGGTGCGCATGATGAGGTCGACGTCGCGCTCGGTGGTGGAGCTGATCGCACCCATGTGGACGACGATGTCGATCTGGCCTGCGTTTCCGGCAAGGAAGTCCGCCAGGTCGGCGGCAGCGACGAGGTCGGCGACGTCGCAATCGGCAATGTTGCGCCAGCGGTCGTCGTGATCGAGCCGATCGCAGACCACCACGTCTGCCCGGTCGGCGAAGTGGGCCACCAGGTTGGACCCGATGAAGCCGGCGCCGCCGGTGACCAGGATGACCGGCGATCCAGGCACGCTAGCTCACGGCAGCGTCGGCCACGGCCGTATCGGCCACGGCCGTATCGGCCGCATCGATGGCGGCGATGACGACGCCCGGCAACAGGACCTGCGGCAAAACGGTCGCCTCGGCCAGCGACGAGCCAGCGGGGAAGTAGAGGTACAGCGGCACGCCGGCGCGGTCGTAGCGGGTCAACCACTCGGTGATCACCGGATCCTCGGTGGTCCAGTCGCCTTCGATCACCTTGATGCCGCGGTCGTTGAAGGCGTCGCCCACCTCGTCCGTGGCGAGCGCGATGCGCTCGTTCACCTTGCAGCTAATGCACCAGTCCGCCGTGAAGTAGACGAACACCGGGGTGTCGCTCTCCACGTAGCCCATCACCCGGTCCGGCGTGAACGCCTCGGGCTCTAGCTTGCCGAGCCGGTGGGCGGCCGAACCGGGCACGCCGGCGGCGGCGGTCGTGCCGATCGACCGTTCGCCGATGTTCGCGCCGGCGGCGATGCACGCCGCGAGGCCGGCCACGGCAGCCGTCCGCCAGACCGCGGTCCGGCTGCCGCCGGCGCTGCGCCCGTAAGCCCACAACGCGAACCCGAGGAACAAGGCGGCGAGCAGGGCGACCGCCATGGCCGTGGCGCCCAGTTGGCGACCGATGACCCAGAACAGCCACAGCGCGGTCGCCAGCATCGGGAACGCCAGCACGTGGCGGAACGTCGCCATCCAGGGACCAGGTTTCGGCAGCGTGCGGCCCAGCGCCGGCAGCAACGTCAACGCGAGGTACGGCAAGGCCAGGCCGAAGCCGAGCGCCATGAACACGGCCAGCGCCACCGGCACCGGCTGCACCAGCGCGAAGCCGAGGGCCCCGGCCATGAACGGCGCCGTACACGGTGTCGCCACGACGACGGCCAAGGCGCCGGTGAAGAACGCGGCGCGACGCTCGTTGGACGCGGTCAGGCCCTGGCCGAGGCCCATGGCCCGCGTGCCGATCTCGAAGACGCCGGCGAGGTTCAGGCCGATCGCCACCATGGCGAGACCCAGCACCACGATCACCCACGGGGACTGGAGCTGGAATCCCCAGCCGACGGCCTCGCCGGCTTGTCGCAAAACGATCAGAAGGACGGCGATGACGAGGAAGGTCGCCAAGACCCCCGCGGTGTAGAGCAGCCCGCTCTCCCGCGCGGCCTTCGCGCCGGCCGTGGAGAGGTCGGCCAGTCCGAGTGCTTTCAGGCTCAGGATCGGGAAGACGCAAGGCATGAGATTCAACAGTATGCCGCCGAGCAGGCCGAAGACGATGGCGCGGATCACCTCGCCGGCCGTGGCTGCGGTGGCGACGGTGCCGACGCCTCCAGTTGGCGCAGCCACCGCGGGCAGCGGCCCGTCGTTCTTCGCGAAAGTGAGCCACGCGCTCGCGTCGTCGCCGTCGGCATTCCGATAGGTCAGCACGGCATCGACCGTATCGAAGTCCCCGGCCTTCCGGCCCGCGGCCATGGTGAACCGCACGCCCCCGACCGAGCGCGCGACGGCCTGCTCGCCGTACCGAACGAACCGCTTCGGCGCGACGAAGAGCGCGGCGGGCGGGCCGGCGCCCACCGGCAGCGACGCGTCGAATTCGATGTCCTCGTCGACGAGGGCAAACCGCGCAGGCCAGTCCACCCGCTCCGGCAGCGCGTCCCGGGCAGCTAGGAACCTGTCCGCCACGTCGACGTCGACGTCGCCGTCGCCCACGAGCATGGTGAGTTCGATGTCGGCGTCTTCGGGCACGCACAGGGCGTCGTCGCAGACCACCCAGCCCGCCTCCCCCGCAAACCGGATGGCGGTGCCCGGTTCGAGGCCGGCCGGTACATCGACGTCGGCCAGCAACAGGATCGCGTCCTCATAGCCGTACGTGTTGAAGTCGCCGAACGGGATCAGGTGCGGGGTGGGGAACTGTAACGGCTGCACCGTGAATCCGTCCGGGAGCGCCCAATCGATCGACGGCTCCTTCCCGGCATCGCCTGGATTGACCCAATAGGCGTGCCAGCCCCGGTTCGGCTCGAGGTGGAAGCCGAGCGTTACCCGACCGCCCGTCGCCGGGACGCTCGCCTGTTCCGCGATCAGTTCGATGCGCGAATAGGTGGTTTCAAGCACCTCGGCCGAGACACCGGGCGCGAAGCCGACGGCTGCCAGTAGCGCGAGCGCGCGGACTGTTCTCCTTGGCATCGTTCTCGTCGAGCCTCGTCGCTCATGGGATGCGCGCGATTCTCAACCGTTGGCCGACCACCCGCAAGCAGACCATCTGCGGTCGCGCGCACCCCCACCGGTGTTGCCAAATGCCGGCGCAGGTGCAACGATTTCGGTGCCTGAAGAAGCGCTGGGCAATCCCCGATGCACGGCATCAGCAACGCACCGACCGGTTGGTCGTGATGGACACGAAGCGGCCGACGGTGCCCGAAGCGGAGGAAATCCTTGGCGGCTACTTCCCCGTCCTCGACCACGGCTTCGTTGCGCTCGTCGACTACATGGGGACGGATCGGGATATCGAACGCGCGGCGCGGGTCAGCTACGGCGCCGGGACACGCAAGGTCAGCCAGACGCGCGGGCTGATCCGCTACCTGCAGCGCCATGCGCACACGACACCCAGCGAGATGGTGGAGTTCAAGTTCCACTGCTGCATGCCCATGTTCGTGGCTCGGCAATGGGTTCGCCACCGCACCGCGTCCGTTAACGAACTGAGTGCCCGCTACAGCCTGCTGCCGCTTAAGTTCTACCGTCCCGAGCAGCCGAACTTCGCGCACCAGAGCCGCGTCAACAACCAGGGACGAGAGGCGGAACCGGCCCCAACGACGCTGTATCGCGAGGCGGTCGAGCGCTGGGACGCCTTGCGTGAAGGCGCGGCCGACGCCTACGGCTGGCTGCTCGAGGAGAACGTCGCCCGGGAGTTGGCGCGCATCGACCTGCCGCTGTCCACCTATACGCAGTGGTATTGGAAAATCGACCTGCACAACCTGCTCCATTTCCTGACACTGCGGGTCGATGCCCACGCGCAGTGGGAGATCCGCGAGTACGGTCGCGTGATGGCCGGGATGCTCAAGCGCGTGGCGCCGCTCGCCTACGAGGCGTGGCTTGACTACAACGTCCTCGGCACGCGCCTGAGCGGTGCCGAACGCGCGGCGCTGGCAAAGCTCCTCGAGGCGGAGGATGGCGGCTTGGCGGTGCGCGATGGCGCCACCGGCTTGTCCCGCAAGGAACTCGGTCGCCTCGGCCTCGCAGGCCGCGAGATCCGGGAGCTTCTAGCCAAGATCGAAGCCCCGGAACGTCCGGATTTCAGCCTGGATTTGGCCGACATGCGTGATGCCGCCGAGATGGAGGAGAAAATGGACGCAGCCGTCCCGGTAGTGGACCGACGGGAACTGTAAGCGCTTGATGTTCGTCAACCCGGAGGTTGCGCTCGAGTCGCTACCGAGCGCTGATGCACTCGACTGGCTCGCCCTGGATCCGGCTTTCGTGCGCTGTCAGCAGGCCAAGGCGCTGCTTCGCTGGGCGGTCGTTGCGATCGTGGCGGGAGTGGCGAGCGGCATGGCGCTCGTCGTAGATACGCAGGCGCCCGAGCTCGAACTGATCCTCGCGGGGTGGGGTGTGATAGTACTTTTCGCCGCGCGCGCTCTCGTCTGGCCGTTGTTGGACGTGCCGCGCCGTGGCTACGTGGTGCGCGACAAGGACCTCGTCTACAAGGCGGGTGTCCTGTGGCGGTCCGTCAAGGCGGTACCGTACAACCGCGTGCAGCACGCCGAGACCGCCAGCGGCCCGGTGGATCGTCGCTACGGGCTTGCACGGCTGACGGTGTTCACCGCCGGTGGGAGTGGCGGCGACCTGCGCATCGACGGCTTGAGCAGCGATGTGGCCGAGCGTCTGCGGGCTCACATTGCCGCCAAACTTGGCGAAGCGCCGTCGACGGCAAAGCGGGACGCGGTGGACCGTGACGGCCGAGAATGCGGAGCATTCTCGACCGAATCGCCGTAGGCGATCCGCCTTGATCGACGGGAGCTGGCAGCGCACGTCGCCCTTCAGCGTCGTGTTCTTCTTCGGGCGCGCGATCAAGCAACTCGCGGGCGGTGCCATGCAGATGGCGGCATCCGCGGGCGCGGTCGTGGTGGCCTTGCAGAGCGACAACGTGGGCTGGGCGCTGCTCGCCGCGGTCGTGGTGCTGGCGCTGCTTCTCGCCACGGCCATCCTCCGCTACTGGTTCTTTCGATTCGCCGTCGACGACGAGGGCTTGCGCATCCGCCAGGGGGTGTTCAAGAAGACCCACCTCGAGATCCAGTTCGACCGCGTTCAGGGCATGGACGTTGAACGGTCCCTCGTGGACCGCTGGCTGGGTCTCGCGACGGTGACCTTCGATACCGCGGGCTCGGCGGCGCGCGAGGGACAGCTACCGGCCATTCCCCGAACCTTCGCCGATACCCTGCGCCAACGCATCGAGCAGCAGGGGCGGTCGGTCGCGCCGGAGGGCGCGGACGACGAGGCGCCGCCGCCGCTCCTCAGGCTCGGTGCCGGGGACATGGTCCGCATCGGCGTCACCGACCGCAGCGTCCTCGTCGGCCTCGCTGTCCTGCCGGTGCTCTTCCAGGCTTACGGGGAGGTGGCAGAAGAGTTCGCGACACGCGCCGCCACCGCGGCCAGCGAGGAACTCCTCGCCCTCGGCCTTTGGTTCGGCGTCCTCGTGGTCCTGGTGCTGATTGTCGCCGCGATCGCAGGGCTCGCGCTCTTGACCGTGGCGTCGGCGTTCCTGCGCTTCCACGACTTCGAATTGCGCCACGACGGCTCGGCGTTCCGGTCCCGCGCGGGGCTGCTGACGCGCAAGGAGGTGGTTGTCGAGCGCGCCAAGATCCAGCAGGTCTCGGTGGCGCAGGGCGTGATCATGGTCCTGATGCGGCGTTGCCGCGTGAAGATGCTGCCGGCGACGAGCGGTGCGGCGTCCGAGGGTGTTCCCGTCGGCGGGCAGACGCTGAACGTGCCGCTCGTCGACGTTCCGCGACTTGTCGACTTAGGCGCCCGGGTGTTCGGCGAAGAAGGCAAGCGTCTCGGCCTGTGTCCGGACGACGACGCATTCAGGGCAATCTCGCCGGTCTACATCCGCGCCCGGGTGCTGGCGGTGGGTATCCTCCCGGCGCTTGTCGGCGCGGCGGTGCTGGTGCCGATCTTCGGAGCCATCGGGCTGTTGGTCTTGATCTGGCCTGTCCCCGTGCTGCTGGCGGCCTGGCAAGCCTGGCGCCGACGCGGCTACCTGGTCGACGACGACGGGTTGGCGAGCCGGCATGGCCTCTTCGGCTACGCGCTCGATGCGTTCCTGTTCCGCAAGGCGCAGGGGGCCACGGTGAGCCGCTCGCCGCTGCAGCGGCGCAAGGGCTTGGCGAGCCTGACGGTGCACCTGGCCTCGGGCGACGTGACCGTGCCGTACATGGACTTCGCCACGGCCTCACGGCTGCGCGACTACCTGCTCTTCAAGGTCGAGTCAAGCCAGCGGCCATGGCACTGACGCACGCTTAAGGGCTTACGCGGGCTCGGCGATGAACACGGGGATCTTGCGCGAGGTCTTGGCCTGGTACTCGGCGTAGGGCGGAAACGCTTCGACGCAAAGCGCCCAGACGCGCTGGCGCTCGTCGTCATCCTCGACTTCACGGACGCGCATGGCGTGGACCTCGGTGCCGTCGCGGATCTCCACGTCACCGTCGCTACGCAAGTTGTAGACCCACACCGGGTTCTTCGGCGCACCGCCCTGGGAGGCCACCAGCACGTAACCGTCGCCGTCCTTGACGCGCATCAACGGCGTCTTGCGGATCGCGCCGGTCTTGTTGCCCTTGTGGGTCACGATGATGCACGGCAGCCCGGTCTGCATCAGCGAGACGCCCTCGGTACCGCCGCTGCTCTCGTAGAGTTCCACCTGGTCGCGAACCCACTTGACGGGACTCGGGATGTATTCGGCCATGGATGTTCCTTCATGTTGATCGGGGGTAAAGCGAGTCTAGCGGGGCTAGGCCCGATCCAGAAACCCGGCTGGAAACAGACACGTCGATAGCCGGTGTGCGGGCTCGCACCTGCACACGGGTTGCGTTGCGTCGGCAGCGGCTCGATGATCACGCGCATGGTCTTGCCTCGCCGCAAATGCTCGCAACTTGCCGTGGCCGCGTTCTCGAGCCTGGTCGTTCTAGCGGGTTGCACCTCGCCGTTTGACCCGGACGGCCCCCCGGCCGAACGCGTTCCGCAGGCACCCGAGATCACCTTCATCATCACGCTTGAAGCGACCGACCGGTGCCTGACCGTCGACGAGGGCAAATCGCAATTCGCCACGCCGCTTGAGGACGAACTGTGGGGCATCGCCGGTGTCCGCTCGACCGGCACGGGGGGCTCCGCCGGCTTGGCATACGCCAGCGTCACCTTTGCCTCTGCCACCCCGTGGATGGCTATGCTCGACGAGGTGGAGCAGGCCATCGTCCGCGTTGCCGAGCGCTTTCCCAAGGACGCACAGGCTAGGTTGTACGTGTCCCCGTTCACCAGCAGTCCCCCGCAGGGTATGCTGCCGGCACAGTGCCTGCGCGAGGGCGCTGGAATGATTCGCCGGCGTGGGGCTGAGGTGCGCCAGGCCGGCTCGCCGGCACAGGAAAACGCCTCGCCCCGAACGCCCTAGGGCTGCCGTGCGCCCTCACGGCGCGCGTACAATAGCGCGCCGCCTTCAGGGGAGTGTTCGTTGAGCGAGTCGTCGGTCGCTGCCGCGTCGTGGCGCGACTACCTGGAAATGACCAAGCCGCGCGTCGTGCTGCTGATGCTGCTGTGCGCGCTGGTTGGCATGTTCGTGGCGACCCCCGGGACGCCACCGCTCGACGTTGTCCTATTGGGCCTCGTTGGCATCGCGTTGGTCGCGGGTTCGGCAGCCGTGGTCAACCATATCGCCGATGCCGAGATCGACGTGCGCATGGCGCGGACGCGCAACCGACCGGTCGCGGTCGGCCGGGTGCGGCCGCTTTCGGGAGGCGTATTCGCGGCCGTGCTCGGCACCGCCGGAATGGCCGTGCTCCTGTTCGGGGTCAACCCGCTGACCGCCTGGTTGAACCTCGCATCATGGATCGGCTACGGCCTGATCTACACGCTGTACCTGAAGCGCGCGACGTCGCAGAACATCGTCATCGGTGGCCTGTTCGGCGCCGCCCCGCCGCTCTTCGGCTGGACGGCGGTCACCAATTCCCTTGATCTCGGCGGCGTCGTCCTCGTGCTCATCATCTTCGTGTGGACGCCGCCGCATTTCTGGGCGCTCGCCCTCGACCGGCGCAGGGACTACGAGAACGTGGACGTGCCCATGCTGCCGATCACCCACGGCGATGCCTATACGCGGCGGCAGATCCTCTACTACACGATCGCGCTTTGCGTAGTCAGTCTGCTGCCCTACGTAATCGGGATGAGCGGAGTGGTGTACCTGGCCGGCGCCGCGGCGCTAGGCGCCGTGTTCCTGTTCTACGCCATTGCTGTGGTCCGCGGGCAGCAGCACGCGCCAAGGGCCACGTTCCGCTACTCGATCGTCTACCTGATGGCGCTGTTCGTGATCCTGCTGGTCGACCACGGGCTCGTCACCTGAGGTGCGCGGGCCTCCAGGCCCGCAAGGCGTTGACGCGTCAACTCACGTTGACGGCGGGAATCTCGTTCTTGACGAGCGCGCGGCGGTGTTTGCGCTCGTACTTGCGTGCGGGCGTGTTGACCACGTCGGCGAGTTCTGAGGCCTCGAGACCTCGACGAGCTACATCGGCCGGGACGTCCCCGTAGACCGTACTGCGCTGTCGCGGCGTCCTCCCCGCGGCCTCGATCATCCCGATCATCCGCCGCGGCGACGTCTCCTGGCCGTGCCCCGCGCCCGCCGCACGAGTGATGCTCTCGTTCATGAGCGTGCCGCCGAGATCGTTGCAGCCCGCGTTCAGCGCGGCGACGACGCCCTCGTGGCCCATCTTCACCCAGCTCGCCTGGATGTTGGTGATGTGCGGATACAGCGCGAGCCGCGCCACGGCATGCACGAGTATCGCCTCCCGGAAGGTCGGCCCGCGTCGTGCGCGGCCCTTGAGGTACAGCGGTGCCTCCATGTGCACGAACGGCAGGGGTACGAATTCCGTGAATCCGCCGGTGCGCTTCTGCAGGTCGCGGATGCGGATCAGGTGGCGTGCCCAGTGCTGCGGCTGGTCGACGTGGCCGTACATGATGGTCGCCGTGGTCCGGAAACCGACGCCGTGCGCCGCTTCCATGACCGCAAGCCACTGCTCGGTGTTGATCTTGTCGGGGCAGATCACCGCGCGAACCTCGTCGTCGAGGATTTCCGCGGCGGTGCCGGGCAGCGTGCCGAGGCCGGCTTCCTTGAGCTCCGCGAGGTAGTCGGGTAGCGAGAGGTTCGCGGTGGCGGCGCCTTGCCAGACCTCGAGCGGCGAGAAGGCGTGCACGTGGATGTCGGGCACGGCTTCCTTGACCGCACGCACGATCTCCAGGTACGTCCGGCCCGTGTACTCCGGGTGGATGCCCCCCTGCATGCACACTTCCGTGCCGCCGCGCTGCCACGCCTCCTGGGTCCGGCGCTGGATCTCCTCGTGGCTCAGGTCGTAGGGACGGCCGCGCAGGTTCTCCGACAGCTTGCCCTTGGAGAAGGCGCAGAATTGGCATTTGAAGTAGCAGATGTTGGTGTAGTTGATGTTGCGGTTGACGACGAACGAGACGGTGTCGCCGCAGGTGTCCCGACGCACCGCATCGGCGGCTTGGGCAACGGCGGCGAAGTCGTCGCCGCGCGCGCGGATCAGGCGCACGATCTCGGCTTGTGTGAGGTTCGCACCGTCGCGGGCGCGCTCGAGTATGACCCGGACGTCGGCCGACACCGCCCCGGGTGCCGTCGTGATGTGCGACAGGACGTCCGCGGGCGGCACGGTGTCGTCTCCCGGGCACCAGTCGTCCGTGCGCGGCAGCCCTTCGCCGTCGATCTTGTCGAGCACCGCGGAGCGCAGCCCTTCGTCCACCCAGGTGTCGACGTCGCGCGCAAAGGGCGGGTAGATCGTCAACCGCTCGTGGAGTTCCTTGCCCGCCGCCGCGGTCTCGCGGCGCAGCTCGTCGAGATGTGGCCAGGGCGCTTCCGGGTTGACGAAGTCCGGCGTCAGCGGCGAGACGCCGCCCCAGTCGTCGATCCCGGCCGCGACGATCTGCGGCAGGACGCCGGGGCTCAGGTTGGGCGGCGCCTGGATGCTCATGCCCGCGCCGAAGACGAGTCGCGCCACCGCGATGGTCCACAACAGCTCGTCGAGATCCGGTTCCGGCGCCGCGCGCATCTTGGTGCCCGGCTTGGCGCGGAAGTTCTGGACGATGATTTCCTGGATGTGCCCGTGGCGCTCGTGGATGCGCCGGATCGCCAGCAGCGACTCGATGCGCTCGCGTCGGGTCTCGCCGATGCCGATGAGGATGCCGGTTGTGAACGGAATCTTGGCGGCGCCCGCATCGTCGAGGGTCTGCAGGCGCACCGCGGGAACCTTGTCCGGCGAGCCGTAGTGCGGCATGCCCTTCTCCGTCAGCCGCTCCGAGGCCGACTCCAGCATGATGCCCATGGACGGCGAAACGCCGCGCAGCGCGGCCATCTCCTCGGGCGTCATGTTGCCCGGGTTCAGGTGCGGCAGCAGGCCGGTTTCCTCGAACACGGCCTTGGCTGCGTCGTGCAGGTACTCGAGCGTGGTCTGGCAGCCGTGGCCGCCGAGCCATTCGCGCGCCGCGCGATAGCGCAGTTCCGGCTTCTCGCCCAGCGTGAACAGCGCTTCCTTGCAGCCGAGGGCCGCGCCGTTGCGCGCGACATCCAGTACGGCGTCCAGGTCCATGTAGGGGACCTCTATCTTCGACGGCGTCTGCGCGAACGTGCAGTAGTGGCAGACGTCGCGACACAGGTGCGTGAGCGGGATGAACACCTTTTTCGAGAAAGTGACCAGGTTCAGAAAGCCCTGGTCCCGGATACGGGATGCCACGTCCGCGAGCGCACGGGTGTCCTCGAAGTCGGCGAGCGCGAGCGCCTCGACGTCGCTCGGCCGTTCCCCGTTTTCGAATCGTTTGAGGTCCATCACGTTCATGCCGTAAAGAATGCCACGCCTGTCCAGCATACCGCTGCCAGCGCCGCTGCGACCGAGGCCTGCGGAATCTGCGTGCGCACATGATCCATCAGGTCGCAGCCCGTGCACACCGAACTCAGCACCGTGGTGTCGGAGATCGGCGAGCACTGGTCGCCGTAAACGCTGCCGTCCATCACCGCGGCGAAGCATAGCGTCATGAAGAGTTCAGGGTGAGAAAGCCCCTGGCCCTGGGCGACCGCCCACGCGAGCGGCATGGCCAGAGGGAACGCCACGGCATAGGTTCCCCAGCTCGTACCCGTGGAGAACGCGATCACCATGGTCATCACCTGCAGCAGAACCGGCAGCACGTAGTAGGGGATGGCCGCGCCGAGCTGTTCCACCAGGAAGATGCCGCTCCCCGTCTCGCGGCTGATGCCGCCGATGGTGATCGCGAGCAGCAGGATCACGGAGCCGAGCACGACGCCCTTGATGCCGTCGTGGAAGCCGGACAAGAGGTCCTTGAGCGACATCCCCTTGCCCAGCGCCATGCCGGCGGCGAGCAGCAGTGCGCCGCCGAACGCCCAGTGCACTTCGGGCGCACCGTAGAGGATGAACGTGCCGATGGCGATGCCGATCAGCAGGATCAGCGGCAGGAAGAACTCGAGCACGTGGGCCTTGTAGCCCTCGGGGACGTTGCTGCCCTGCAGTTCGGGGGCGGCCAGCGGTGCCGCGTCGTCCCCATCGAGCTTGCCCGTGGTTCGCGATCGTTCCATGGCGGCGCCGAGACGCTTGCCGAGGAACAGGGGCCGCTCGATGCTCAGCAGGAACGTGCCGAGCACGGCGAAGATCGCGTAGAAGCAGAACGGCACGGACGAGAAGAAGAACCGGATGCGGTCGGCTTCGGTGGCGAGGAAGCTGACGCCGCCGACGAAGATAAACGCCTGCACGTAGCCGGGCCAGGCGTTGAAGGCGAGCTGGGAGGCGACCGGCGAGGCCGTCGAGTCGACGACGTAGGCGAGTTCCTCGTGGCTGATGCGTTCCTTGTCGGCGATGGGCCTCACCGTGGTGCCCACGAGGACGGTGCTCACGGTGCCGCCCTGGAAGAAGATCACGCCGAGCGACCAGGCGACAAGCTTGGCGGTGCGCGGCCCGCGCACGAAGTTCACGGTCATGAACTGCGCGAAGGCTTGCGCCGCGCCGGTCCGCGACCATACGCCCATCAGGCCGCCGAGGAGCCACAGGTAGAGCACGACGATGGCGGCGGAACTGGTCGTCGCAATCGACGGTATCAACACGTCGCCCGTGATGTCGTAGCTGCCGAGGATCAAGGCACCGGCCACGATGCCGCCGAGGAGCGCGGTGACCGGCTCCTTTGTCAGCCAGCAGAGCAGGACGGCGACCAGCGCCGGCATCAGCGACCACCATCCGTAATGGCGCTTCGCTTCCAGCCGGTAGTACGCGGTCTGCGTCTGCCCGTCGACCGTCTCGGTATCGGTCACGTACTCCTCGGTCACGGGCGGCGTTTCCGTGGTGCCGCTTACGCGATCCGGCAGCAGCGCGGCCCCGGCGATCGGCTGCGCGGCGAAATACTCGTTCTCGCCTTCCGCGACGTAGTACGTGCCGCGCGCGTCCGTGTGCACGTCGAGCGAAATCTGCTCCACCGTCCACGTCGGCGGCACGTAGATGCCCACCAGCGCGGAACCCGCCAGCAGCAGGACGAAGAGCGTGAACGTACGGAGGCGGGGGGAGATCGGGTCACTCGCGAGCGACGAAAGGCGGGATTATGCGTCCGTGCCCCCGGCGGTGTCATCCCAGCTTGTCCCGGACGCCGCTGGCCTCCAAGAAGGCGCCCGTCCGCGTGCCGGCCGCCCGCGCGGCGACCTCGACCAGTTCCGCGATGGTGTCGACATCGAAGCCGAAAGCGACGCGGCGCACGATGCGGGCCTCGATGCCGGCACGGCGGGCGCTCGCGATATGCGGCTTGAAGCTCTTGCCGTCAAAGAGGTACTCGAACGCATTGGGCGGAGAGGAGGCCGCCGCATTGGTGCCGACGTCGTGGGCGTCGGGGACGAGCGTGACGCGTTCGTGGTGGGCCAGGACGGCGTCGACATCGTCGGGGCGGATGAGCGGCACGTCGCCGGGCACGAAGAGCGTTCCCGACGCGGAATGCTGCGACTCGGCAAAGCGACTCGCCTCCCGAACGGCGCCGGACAGGTCGTTCGCGTTGTCGGCGTAGACCTCGGCGTCGAATTCGCGTGCGAGGCCCTCGCCGATCGGATCGCGCGAGACGACAAGGACGCCGGCGAGCGAGGCGCTCGAGGTCAGGGCTTCGAGCACGTCGCGGACCATCGCGAGGACCAGCCCCTCGCGTTCGCTCACCGTCAAGACCGGGGCGAGACGCCGCTTGGCGCCCTCGGCTCCCTTGAACGGGAGCAGCGCCCAGACGCCGCTCAAGCGACGAAGTCCAGCACCGCGCGCGCCAGATCCACGCGGTCTTGAAGGCTCGTCATCACCGTTTGCGCGACCGCGGTTTCGAACCCGAGCGCGCGCACCCGGCCTTCCGATTCGGCGTCGACTTCGTCGACCACGAAATGCGTCGCCCGTCCGACGTAGTGGCGCGCGACCTCGACCGTCGTCGCCGGCATGCCCATTTCACGCATCATCTTCGCGGTCGGACCCTTGATGGCGCGGCCACCCACGATCGGTGACACGGCGACGACCGGTGCACCGGTCTCAAGCAAGGACTCGCACATGCCGGGCACGGCGAGAATCGGATCGACCGAGACGAACGGGTTGGACGGACAGATCACGGTCGCGCGAACGCCGGCGAACGGGATCATCGGGTTGACGGTGGCGGACTCGGCGCCCGCGAAGTCGAACCCGGAGGCAGTCGGCTGACAGCGATCGCGTACGAAATAGTGCTGGAACGCCAAGGGTCCGTCGGGCGTATGCACCTGGGTCCTGACGGGGTCGTTGGACATCGGCAGGATGCGGTGGCGGATGCTTAAGGATCGGGCGAGTACCGCTGTGACCTCGGTCAGATCCCTACCCTGCGCGAGCAGCGCGCGGCGCCGGACATGCAGCGCCAGGTCGCGGTCTCCCAATCGAAACCATGTTTCGCCGCCGAGTTGCCCAAGAGCCTCCATGAAGTGCCAGGACTCGTCGGTGCGGCCCCAGCCGGTCTCCGGATTGGCAGCGCCGGCCAACGTGTACGTCAGCGTGTCGACGTCCGGGCAGACGTGAAACCCGAGGTGCTCGAAGTCGTCGCCCGTGTTGACGACGAAGACGAGGTCGTCCGGTTCGAGCACGTGAGCCAGTCCGAGTGCCAGCTTGGCACCGCCCACGCCGCCGGTCAGCGCCAGCACGGTCATCGGAACAGGTCGTCTTCCAGAGGGCGTACGATCATGGCGGCGGTGCCCTCCGAGTCGCCGGCCGGCAACCCGCGGACCAGCGCGGCCGGCGTGCGCTCGGTCGTCTCCCCCATGGCGAGCGTCGCGGCTGCGGCGATGCTGTCCGCCCGGTTGACCAGCGTGACCTTGAGCTCGCGCCCGTAGAGGTCGTGGCCGCCGCGCCGGTCGTCGAGGACGCTCAAGCCCGCGGCACCGATGGCGATGCCCACCGTCCCGAGCCGCCACGGCCGGTTCGCGCTGTCGGTGATGAGCACGCCGACGTTGCGCCCGGTGGCCTCGCAGAGGCCCTTGCGGATGGTCTGCGCGCTTGCGTCGGGGGCCTCGGGCAGCAGCAACGCGGCGTTGCCTTCTCCATGGTCGATGTTGGACTGGTCGACGCCAGCGTGCGCGCCGACCAGGCCGAGCTTGTGGCGGACGATGAGCACGCCGGGTTTCTTGCGCATCACCGCCGTGGACTCGTCGAGAATGAGCTGCACCAGGCGCGGGTCCTTTTCGGTGTCCTCGGCGAGCGCCACGGCCTCCTGCGACGCCGTCACGCTGGCAAGGTCGACCTGGCGGCCTTCCGCCTTGGAGACGATCTTCTGCGCGACGGCCACCACGTCGCCGTCTTCGAGCACGAAGCCGCAACCGGCGATGGCGTCGAGCAGGATGCGCGGCAGGTCGTCGCCCGGCTCGACGAGCCCGATGCCGCGAATCGGCTCGACGGAGAAGCCGCTCATTCGCGTCAGTCGGCTTGTCCGACGATCTGAACGCCGGAGTGCGAGATTTCGTGCCGTCGGTTGATCTGGATCAGGACGCTGGTCAGGGCCTCGGCAGCGGCCGAGTTCTCGATAGGCCCGGCGTGCCAGGCGCGCATGCCGGCCTGCTCGGCGAGTTGAATCACCTTGTCGCGCGCGGCGCGCTTGTTGCCGGCGACGAGGACGTCGCACTCGATCGCGACGTCCTCCTTGAGCAGGTGCGCGGCGACGTTCTGGAACGCCGTCACCACCATCACGTCGTCGCCGAGGAAGTCCTGCGCGCGCTTGCCGGCGCTGCCCTCCGGCGGCAACTGCACCGTGCCCACGCGCGGCGGTATGAGCGGCACGGTCACGTCGATGAGAATCTTGCCCGCGAGGCCCGCGCGCACGGTGGCCAACGTGGAGGTCTGGTGTTCGGCGGGGACGGTCAGCACGACGATGTCGCCGGCCGCTGCGGCGTCCGGGTTCACCATCGCGTCGGCGGGCGTCTCGGGGCTGATCGCCGTGAGGTTCGCCACCGCGTTCTGTGCCTTTTCCAGGGTCCGGGACCCGATCACGATCCGGTGGCCCGCCTTGGCCCAGCGGATCGCCAGGCCGGTACCCAAGTCGCCCGTGCCGCCGAGAATGGCAATCGTCTCGCTGTCCGCCACGTTGGTTCCTTATCAGAGGGCAAGAATTGCGAAGCGGCGCATTATCCGCCGATTGGCGGCGTAGACGCCACGGCGCTGCCAATCGGGCGAAGGCAGACAACCGGGCAGGGCAGCACAGTGCTATAACGCTGCCGTGGCTCGCAAACCCGACAATGATCGACAGGTGACCACCGCCGAGGGCGTTGTCCCGGAGCACGAGCGGACATCGAGCCGGCCCAGGCTGCGTCTGCGATTGCGCACCGTGCTCCTGATGCTCAGCCTGTCCGTGCTCGTCTTACCCGTTGCCAGCCTGCAGATCCTACGCATCTACGAGAGCGTGCTCATTCGGCAGACGCAGGGCTCGCTGGTCGCGCAATCGGCATTCGCCGTGGCCGCGTACCGAGCGGGACTTGCCCGAGAAATCGGCGGTGCGGCGGCGGCGAGCTATGGCAGACCGTTCGATGGACGACCCGGGCGAGGCGCCGCGCTGGACCTGGCCGAGTCCGAGATGTTCCCGCCCCTGGTTCGGGCCCGGAAGGCGGAGTCGCCGGATGTCGTCGCGCTCCGTGTTGGCGCGGCGGTCGGCAACGTCTTGCGGGACGCGGTGGCGGTGACCGGCGCCAAGCTACGCGTCTTCGACGCCAACGGCGTGGTCGTCGCGTCGACTGAAGGGGACATCGGATTGTCCTTGGCACACAACGACGAGGTTGGCCACGCGCTCGCGGGCCGGGGCAGCAGCCGTTTGCGGCGAGTGGCGGTCGAACCCGTTCCGATCGCCGCGATCAGCCGCAATACGGCGATCCGGGTGCATGTGGCCAGCCCCATCGTGATGGAGGGCCGGCTCGTGGGTGGCGTCCTCGTGTCGCGCTCTCCGTCCACGATCCTGGCCGCGCTCTACGACAAGCGTTGGCTGCTCATCCAAGCGGCCGGGCTTGTGCTGGCTGTCGTCGTTGGCATTGCCCTGGTCGCCGCTCGGACGCTCGTGCTGCCGATCCGTCGCCTAGGGCGCGCCGCTGGGCGGCTGGCCAGGTACGAGACCGGTCGTTTCGACGGGGGCCGGCCATACCGCGTCATAGAGCTTGCGGAGTTGGCGGCGAGCGTAGAGGCGATGGCCGAGAGCCTGCAGCTACGCGCCCGCTACGTCCGCGACTTCGCGCGTCACGTCAACCACGAGTTCAAGACGCCCATCGCCGCCATGCGTGGTGCGGTCGAGTTGCTGCGTGAGCACACCGGCAACATGAGCGAGGACGAAACACGCCGTTTCCTCGCCAACCTCGATGCAGACATCGAACGTCTCGAACGATTGACGATGCGCCTGCTTGAACTGGCCGACGCGGACATGGCCGGACCCACGGACGAAGTGGTCGACGTTCTAACCGTGGCGGAGGGACTCGGCAGGCCGGAGGTGCACATCGCGCACAACGGTCCGGCACGCGTGCGCATGGCTTCCGCGTCGCTCGAGGCGGTGTTGAGGAATCTCGTCGACAACGCCCTCGAGTGCGGCGCGCGCCGGGTGGACGTCCGCGCCGCGGTCGACGGCGACCGCGTTGTCGTCGATGTCTGGGACGATGGCCCCGGCATCTCGCCCGGGAATCGGGCGCGCGTATTCGAGCCGTTCTTCACGACACGGCGGGACGCTGGCGGCACGGGATTGGGGTTGCCGATCAGCCGATCACTGGTGCGCCATGCTGGCGGCGGGTTGGAGTTGGCGCCGCGGCGCGGCGGGGCGTCGTTCCGGATTACCTTGCCCGCGGAAAGTGTGGACTAGGCGCGCGCTGGCGGGCGACGGCGCATCCTGCGGATGCGAATCGGGGCGAACCGCATACTCCACCGACACGGGAACTCGACGCACCAGCCAACACTCGGCGTTCTCCAGACCTCTAAGCTCGCGTTCCGGTTGGCCGTCTGCCGTCTTGTTCCTGTAGACGGGATGCGGCCTTGACGGCCTTCCACAGGCAAAGCCCCAACAGCTTCAAGTCCAGAAGCGGTCCCATGGTGTCGATGTAGAGCCTGTCGTAACGGAGTTTGCTACGCGGGTGCGTGTGGTACGTGCCTTGTGCCTGGGCAAGGCCGGCGATGCCGGGACGGACCAGCAGCCGGTCGCCGAACCGTGGCACGTGCAGGGTGATCTCCTCGGCCAACTCGGGCCGTTCGGGTCGCGGCCCGACAAGACTCATTTCACCCTTGGCGACATTGATGATCTGCGGAACCTCGTCCAGATGAAGGCGCCGTAGGAGTGCGCCCACCTTCGTGGAACGGACGTCGCTCTCGGCAGCCAGCACCGGCCCAGTTAGCCGTTCGGCGTCTTCGACCATGGTGCGGAACTTGATCATGTCGAAGGTCTGTCCGCCCCGCCCGATGCGGCGCTGCACGAGAAAGACCCGCCCGCGATCCTCCAGCCAGATCGCGAGTGGAATGACCGTCCACAGCGCCAGCCACATGGGGGCGAGGAGAATGCCAAACACGGCGATGAGCGCAAGATCGAAAGGTCGCTTGTACGCCGTCCCCATCACCGTCGCATCGTTGTCGTTGGTGCCGTTGTTGGCGTCGTACCCGGGCAAATCGCGGTCGACTTAAGCAACCTCGGTCGATGATTCTAACATCGCGGTGACCCTGTCACCGCCGAGCGATGTGTTGCTCGGCGGCGACATGACCGGCGTCAGGCCACCCGGGGCGAGGCTGCGCGCGAGAAAACTAGCGCGTTTGTGGGATCCTGACGGTGCGCGCGGCTTCGTCCGGTGGTATCCGCTGCACGTCGGGCGCCGCCCGCCGGCGGTATTCCACGACGCCGTCCCGCAGCCCGCGGTCGCCCACCGTGATGCGATGCGGGATGCCCACGAGATCGGCGTCGGCGAACTTCACGCCCGGGCGTTCGTCGCGGTCGTCGAGCAAGACGCTGAAGCCCGCGTGGCTGAGCGTCTGGTGCAAGGCCTCCGCGGTGGCCCGGACCTGTTCGGACTTGGTGTTGTTCACCGCCACGATATGGATGTCGAACGGCGCGACCGCGTCAGGCCAGACGATGCCGTCGGCATCGTGGCACTGCTCGACGACCGCCGCGACACAACGCGTGACGCCGAAGCCGTAGCAGCCCATCACCGGAGCGACTTCAGCGCCTTTGGCGTCTTGGATCGCCACGTTCAGGGAGTCCGTGTACTTGGTGCCGAGCTTGAAGATGTGCCCGACCTCGATGCCGCGCATGAACCGCAACGGGCCGCTGCCGTCCACGGCCGCGTCGCCTTCCTCGACGTTGCGGATGTCGGCGGTGCGGATCGCCTCGCCGACATCGCGTGCCCAGTTGGCGCCGGTGTAGTGGTAGCCGTCTTCGTTGGCGCCGCATACGAAGCTCTTGAGCGTCGCGGCGCTGCCGTCCACCAGGAGCGGGATCGGCAGCCCGACGGGCCCGATCGAGCCGGCTTGTACCCGGAGGGACGCCTCGATTTCGGCATCGGCGGCGAAGGTCAAGGGACGCTTGACGCCAGCCAGCCTGGCGGCCTTGGCTTCGTTCAATTGATGGTCGCCGCGCAACACCAATGCGACGAGTCCCGGTCGCTCGTCCGTGCCGCTGTCGGCGTGGACGATCAGTGTCTTGATGCAGCGTCGGGACTCGACACCCAAGAGGCCAGCGACGTCCGCGATCGTGCGCGCGCCCGGGGTCGCGACCCGGCTCAAGGTAGCGCTTGGCGCGTCGTCGGTCAGAGCCGGCGCGGCGGCCCTTTCGACGTTTGCCGCGTAGTCGCTCGCCGGGCTGTAGGCCAGGCGGTCCTCGCCGGTGTCGGCGAGCACGTGGAATTCGTGGGAGTCGCCGTCGCCCATGGCGCCGGGATCGGCCTCCACCGCGCGGTAATCGAGCCCGATGCGGCTGAGGATGGCCGAGTAGCAGGCGTGCATGGCGGCGTACGTCTCCTCGAAGGACCCCTCGTCCATGTGGAACGAGTAGCCGTCCTTCATGATGAATTCCCGGGCGCGCATCAGGCCGAACCGGGGCCGGATCTCATCGCGGAACTTGGTCTGGATGTGATAGAGGTTGCGCGGCATCTGCCGGTAGCTGCGCACCGTGCCGCCGAAGAGTTCGGTGACGACCTCCTCCTGCGTGGGGCTCAGGCAATAGTCGCGGTCGTGGCGGTCCTTGAGGCGCAGCATTTCCGGACCCATGACGTCCCAGCGCCCGCTGCGCTGCCAGGGCTCGGCCGGCTGCACGACCGGCATGAGGATCTCCTGGGCGCCGGCGCGGTCGAGTTCCTCGCGCACGATCGCTTCGACCTTGCGCAATACGCGCAGCCCGAGCGGCAGCCAGTTGTAGGATCCGGATGCCAGGCGACGGATGAAGCCGCCGCGCGTCAGAAGGATGTGGCTGGCGATCTCGGCGTCAGCGGGAGCGTCCCGCAAGGTCGGGATGAGCAGATCCGTGAATCTCACAGTCCGGCGCTAGAGCGCCATCTCCTTGAGGCGCTTGAGCGCGGTGATCCGCACCCGCGTGGTGGCGGGCTTGGCGGCCACCACGATCTCTTCACCGGTGGCGGGATTCCGGCCCGTGCGTGCCTTGGTGGCCGGCCGCTTGACGGAGCGGATCTTCAGAAGGCCGGGCAGGCTGAATTCGCCGACCGCGCGCTTCTTGATGTGGCGCTCGATCAGGATTTCGAGCTCGGACATCACGGCCGCCACTTGGACCCGGGTGAGGCCCGTCTCCTGGGCCAGGTGCGTCAGCATGGCGGCCTTGGTCATCTTGTTGCGCAGCGCCGTGACCTTCTTTGCCTTCGGTGCGGCTTTCCGTGCCATGGGGAGTCCTCCGTGTTCGAATCTCCCTATATAGCGGAATCGTCGGGACGATGCCAAGTCGACACGACCGCAAGCGGCGTCGCTGTCGACCGCAAGCGTTCGCCCTTCAAGAGCAACCGGCGCTCTGCTACGCTGCCGACGCGACCGCTTCGCGGTCGCCCCGAGAATTCGCTACGCGAATTCTCCAAGTCGAGTGGAGGGGAAGGTCGCCATGGATATCGACGGCGCGGTGCGGCGCATACACGAAGACGGCTACGCGGTCGTGCCGGATTTCCTCGACGAGGAAACCACGGAACGGTTGCGTCTGGGCCTCAAGCCGGTTTTCGACGCGGTCAGCAGCCGCATGACGGACGACCACGGCCAGCAGACGATCCATACGCACAACCTGCTGGCGAAGACGCGCGCGGTCGACGAGGTCCTTGTCGACGATCGCCTGCTCGCGCTCGTGGGGGCCGTGCTTGGCCCGGACTTCCAGGTTTCCGGCGTCGCCGCCATGCGCCCAGGGCCGGGTGATCGTCGCCAGCGCATGCACCAGGACGACGGCCACTACCCGATTCCCCGCCCGCACCCGCCGTTGATCGTCAATACGCTCATCGCTCTCGACCCCTTCACGGCCGAAAACGGAGCCACGGAGGTCGTCCCCGGAAGCCACCGCCTGACCGACCGTGTGGACCCCGATGTGGCGACCGAAACCGTGGAGATGCCGCTCGGCGGACTGCTCCTCTGGGAAGGTGCGCTGTGGCATCGGGGCGGCGGCAACTCGACGACCAACGCCTACCGGCGGTCCATCAACGTCAACTTCAACCTGGCATGGCTGAAGCAGCGGGAGAACCAGTTCATCGGCGTGCCGCCCGAGGTCGTGGTGGAAATGCCGGAGAAGCTCCAGGCGCTGATCGGCTACAAGCTGACCAACTTCGGCCTCGGTACGGTGGACTACCGCAACCCGATTGAAACCGTCAAGCAACGCCTATCGGTAAGCAGCGCCGCTTAGCGCCCACGCATCCGCAAGCGCCCTGACCCCACCCTGACCCCGGGCCCGCGTGTTTTTGCCGGTGTTTTTCATTATGCTTCGCCGCCGTTCGAGACACGGGAGTTAAACGCCGTGCCCATCTACGAGTACGCCTGCGGCAGTTGCGAGCATCGGTTCGAGACCATCCAACGCGCCAGCGAGGAGCCGCTGAAGGACTGCCCGGCCTGCGGTGCGTCCGCTCTGAAGAAGCTCCTCTCGGCCCCGGTATTCCGGCTCAAGGGCGCCGGCTGGTACGAGACGGATTTCAAGACCGGCAACAAGAAGAACATCTCCGGGTCGGACGAGAGCAATGGCAAGGCCAATGGCCAGGACAAAGGCGATGGCGCGGGCAAGACGGGTTCCTCGGAAGAGGGCAAGGCCGGCGACTCGGCTTCCAAGGGATCGTCCACCGAAAAGACGGCAACAACGGCCGGTGCGTGAGTGCGGACATGCGCACGCACTATTGCGGTGACCTGACCGCAAAGAACCTTGGCGACTGCGTAGCGCTCACCGGCTGGGTGCACCGTCGCCGCGACCACGGCGGCGTGATCTTCCTGGACGTGCGCGACCGCACCGGCATCATCCAGGTCGTCTACGACCCCGACACCCCGGAGAGCTTCGCCACCGCCGACCGGGTTCGCAACGAGTACGTCCTCAAGATCGCCGGACGCGTCCGGCGACGCCCCGAGGGCACCGTCAACCCGGACATGGCCACCGGCGAGGTGGAGGTCCTCGGCAGCGCGCTCGAGGTGCTCAACACGTCGGCCACGCCGCCGATCCAACTCGACGAGTACTCGGATGCGGGCGAGGACGTGCGGCTCAAGTATCGGTTCCTGGATCTGCGTCGTCCGGAGATGCTCGAGCGCCTGCATCTGCGCGCCCGCGCCACGAGCGAAGTCCGGCGGTTCCTCGAAGGCGAGGGCTTCTGGGACATCGAGACCCCGACCTTGACCCGGACGACGCCGGAGGGTGCGCGCGACTACCTCGTGCCGAGCCGCACCCATCCGGGCCAGTTCTTCGCGCTTCCGCAGTCGCCGCAGTTGTTCAAGCAGCTCCTGATGGCGGCGTCGGTGGACAAGTACTACCAGATCGCACGCTGCTACCGCGACGAGGACTTGCGTGCCGACCGCCAGCCGGAGTTCACGCAGATCGACATCGAGGCGTCGTTCGTCGACGAAGGCGACGTAATGGACATTGGCGAACGGCTGATCAAGTCGGTGTTCAGCGCAGTGGGCGGTGTCGAGTTGCCGGACTTTCCCGTCGTCACACACGCCGAGGCGCTCAAGCGCTTCGGGTCGGATGCCCCGGATTTGCGCAATCCGCTTGAGCTGGTGGACATCGCCGACCTGGTCGCGGACTCGGGCTTCAAGGTCTTCAGCGCGCCCGCGAACGACGCAAACGGGCGCGTCGTCGCGCTCAAGGGTCCCGGCGCCAACGATCAGCTCACCCGGCGCCAGCTCGATGACTACGTCGGCTTCGTTGGCCGTTACGGGGCCAAGGGCCTGGCCTACATCAAGGTGAACGATCGCGCGGCCGGCCTCGACGGGCTGCAGTCGCCGATTCTCAAGTTCCTTGACGCCGATACGGTGGCGGCGGTGCTCGACCGGGTGCAGGCCGAGACCGGCGACATCGTCTTCTTCTGTGCCGACGACGCGCGCACGGTGTGTGCCGCCATGGGCGCGTTCCGCGACGAACTCGGCGCCGAACTCGGCGTGTTCGAGGACCGCTGGGCACCGTTGTGGGTGACCGAGTTCCCGATGTTCGAGCAGGGCCGGGAGACCTTGATCCCGGAACACCATCCCTTCACGCAGCCGGCGTCCACGGCCGAAGAACTCGTTGCGGATCCGCATTCGGCGACCGCGAGGGCGTACGACTTCGTACTGAATGGCAGCGAGGTCGGTGGCGGCTCGATCCGGATTCACGATCCGGCCATGCAGCAGGCGGTTTTCGACCTGCTGAACATGGGCCAGGAGGGCCAGGCCAAGTTCGGCTTCCTGCTTGACGCTTTGAAACTCGGTTGCCCGCCACACGGCGGGATCGCCTTCGGCTTCGACCGGATGATGATGTCGCTGATCGGCTCCGACAACATCCGCGACGTCGTCGCGTTTCCAAAGACGCAGTCCGCCTCCTGCCTGATGACTGCAGCGCCCAGCCCCGTCGACGAGCACCAGTTGCGCGAGCTGCACCTGCGCACGCGCTAGGTCCCGCGAGAGTCTTAAACTGTAGGTTGCGGCTCGTGTGGAGAGGCAGCCATGGCCGGTCATTCGAAATGGGCGAACATCAAGCACCGCAAGGCACGCCAGGATGCCAAGCGCGCGAAAGTCTGGACGAAGGTCATCCGCGAATTGACCGTCGCGGCCCGCCTCGGCGGGGGTGATCCGGCCGACAATCCGCGACTGCGCGTGGCGGTCGACAACGCGCTGTCGGTGAACATGCCCCGCGACACCATGAACCGCGCCATCGCGCGCGGCGCTGGCGGCCTGGAAGGCGGCGATGTCGAAGAACTGGTCTACGAAGGCTACGCGCCCGGCGGCGTCGCGGTCCTGGTCGAGGTCATGACCGACAACCGCAACCGCACCGTGGCGGAGGTGCGCCACGCGTTCAGCAAGCACGGTGGCAACTTGGGCACCGGTGGCTCGGTCGCCTACCTGTTCCACAAGCAGGGCGTCGTCAGCCTGCCGCCGGGAGCCGACGAGGAGACCGTGCTCGATGCGGCGCTCGACGCGGGGGCCGACGACATCGAAGACGATGGCGACTTCCTGTCCGTGGTCACGCCCCCGGAGAGCTTGAGCGCGGTGGTCGACGCGCTGAAGGACGCCGGCCTCGAGCCCGAGCACGCCGAGGTGGCGATGGTTCCCGCCGCAACGAGCCCGTGCGACGAGCCGACCGCGGAGAAGGTTCTGCGCCTGATCGACGCCCTCGACGACCTCGACGACGTCCAGAACGTCTACTCGAATGCCGAGTTCCCGACCGGGGCGCTTGGCTAAGGTGCCCGAGCGCGTGCTCGGCATCGATCCGGGTTCGCGGATCACCGGTTACGGCATCGTCGACGCGGCGGCGGGCACGGCGCGCTACGTGACCAGCGGCACGATCACCACCCCAAAAGGACCTTTCACCAGCCGCTTGGCCGACATCTACAGCGGCGTCGCCGATGTCATCGCCGCGCACGCGCCGACGACGCTCGCCATCGAGGAGGTGTTCTTTGCCAAGAACGCCCAGTCCGCGCTCAAGCTCGGCCAGGCGCGGGGCGTCGCGATCGCCGCCGCGGTTGCGGCGACGCTCGAGGTCCACGAGTACGCCCCGCGCGCCGTTAAGCTGGCGGTGGTCGGCAGCGGTCGCGCCAGCAAGGGGCAGGTGCAGTACATGGTGCGCGCGATCCTCGGCCTCGACAGCGAACCCCAGGCGGACGCCGCGGACGCGCTTGCAGTCGCCATCTGCCACGTGAATACTCGGTCAAAAGCAAGGGAAGGCTTCGACAGAACGTGATTAGCCGACTGCGTGGCAGGCTGCTGGAGCTCCACGATTCCGTCGCCGTCATCGATGTCGGCGGCGTCGGCTACGAAGCGGAAATCACCACCGGCGCGGCTGCGACGCTGGCAGCCGCCGAAGGCGCGGTAGAACTGTTCACGCATCTCGTCTCCCGCGAGGACGGCCAATCGCTGTGCGGCTTCGCCAACGCCGCCGAACGCGATCTTTTCCGGTCGCTGATCAAGGTGTCCGGCGTGGGTCCGAAGCTCGCGATCACCTTGCTCTCCGGCGTCTCGCCGGAGCAGTTCAGCGCCGCGGTCGCGGACGGGGACATCGGCGTGCTGACGCGCGTCCCGGGGATCGGACGGAAGACGGCGAGCCGACTCGCCATGGAATTGCGCGACAAGATTCCAGCCTTCGCGGCCGGGCCCGAGTTGCCGGAAGGCAGTCAGGCCGCGGCGGATGCGGTGCAGGCGCTGACCGGGCTCGGCTATCGGGACCGCGAGGCCGCCGAGGTCGTCGGCGCGGTTCTCGACGAGGCCGGTCCCGACGCCGAGGTCGAGGATCTCGTCCGCCAGGCGTTGAAAAGGATCGCCGCGTGAGCGTCGAACCGGACCGCATCACGGCGGGATCCGGCGGCGGCGACGACGGTCGCTTCGATCACGCGCTGCGCCCGACGCGGCTCGCGGAATACGTCGGTCAGACCGCGGTCAAGGACCAGATGGCGCTGTTCATCGAAGCCGCGCGACGGCGCGGCGATTCCCTCGACCACACGCTGATCTTCGGTCCGCCGGGTCTCGGCAAGACGACGCTTGCGCACATCGTCGCCAACGAGATGGGCGTCGCCCTCAAGGCCACGTCCGGACCGGTGCTCGAAAAGCGTGGCGACCTCGCGGCGCAGCTCACCAATCTCGACACGGGCGACGTACTGTTCATCGACGAGATCCACCGCTTGCTGCCGGCGGTGGAGGAGATCCTCTACCCGGCCATGGAGGACGGCAAACTGGACCTTCTGCTCGGCGACGGACCGGCGGCCAAGTCGATCAAGCTCGAACTCAACCGCTTCACGCTCGTTGGTGCGACCACGCGCGCGGGGCTCCTGACCTCGCCGCTGCGCGACCGGTTCGGCATCGTGCAGCGCCTGGAGTTCTACAACGTCAACGAGTTGGCCGAGATCGTCACGGTGTCCGCAGGCAAGCTCAACATACCTGTTGTCGAAGCGGGCGCGCGGGAGGTCGCGCGCCGCTCCCGGGGCACGCCGCGGGTCGCCAACCGCCTGCTGCGCCGCGTGCGCGACTACGCGCAAGTCAAGGCCGACGGGCGCGTCACGGAGCAGACCGCGGGCGCTGCGCTGTCCATGCTCAGAGTGGATGACCGCGGTCTCGACGGCATGGACCGGCGGGTTCTCGACACCATCGTCGGCAAGTTCGACGGCGGGCCGGTCGGCATCGACTCGCTCGCCGCGGCGATCAGCGAGGAGCGCGACACCATCGAAGACGTCATCGAGCCGTTCCTCATCCAGGAGGGATTCCTGATGCGCACGCCGCGCGGGCGGGTGGCCACGGAATCGACCTATCGCCATCTCGGCGTGAGCCTTAGGCGCGACGACGGCGCACAAGGGGAGATGGAACTGCAATGACCGACCCGATTTCCATCCTCGACCTGATCAAGGGCGCGAGCCCGCTCGTGCAGGCGGTCATGCTGCTCTTGGCGGTCGCCTCGGTGGTGTCGTGGGTGCTGATCTTCCAACGCTGGTTTGCCTTGAACCGCGTGCAGCGCGAGATCGACGACTTCGAGGACGAGTTCTGGAGCGGCATCGACCTCAACGAGCTGAAGGCCGAACTCGACGGCCAGGAGGACAACCTCACGGGCATCGAGTCGGTTTTCGTCGCCGGCTTCGGCGAGTACGGACGTCTGTCGGGGCAGGCCGACACCGATCCCGACGCCGTGATGCAGAACGTGCAGCGCGCCATGCGCGTGGCCCTGACGCGCGAAGAGGAGCGGCTGGGGCGCCACCTCCCGTTCCTGGCGACAGTCGGTTCCACGAGTCCTTACGTCGGCCTGTTCGGCACCGTGTGGGGCATCATGAACTCGTTCCGTAGCCTCGCGAACATGACCCAGGCCACGTTGGCCGCGGTCGCGCCGGGGATTTCCGAGGCGTTGATCGCGACCGCCATGGGCCTTTTCGCCGCCATCCCGGCGGTCATCGGCTACAACCGCTTCGCGTCACGCGTCGAAGGCATGATGAAGCGCTACGAGGCGTTCGCCGACGAGTTGGCGTCGATCCTGCATCGCGTTGCGCATGCCAACGCGCCTTCGGCCGCTTAAGGTCGCGGCATGGCAACCCGTCGCAGGCCGATGTCCGAGATCAACGTCGTGCCCTACATCGACGTCATGCTCGTGCTGCTGGTCATCTTCATGGCCACCGCGCCGCTCATGATGCAGGGCGTCGAGATCGACTTGCCGAACACCGACTCGAAGCCGCTGTCCAACGAGCAGGATGATCCGTTGGTGATTACCGTGGACGACGAGGGCCGAATCTTCGTCAACACCGGGATGCCGCGCGCCGGGGAAGAGGGCACGCGGGCGACGATCTACTCGCTGGCCGACCAGGCCGGCAAGATCATCGACGCGCGACCGGACATCGCCGTGTACGTGCGCGCCGACAAGGCCATCGCCTACGGCGAGGTGATCGAGGTGATGACCGTCCTGCAGCGCGCCGGCGCACAGAGCGTCGGCCTCGTCACGGAGCCCGTGGAGGAACTTTGAGCGCCTTGCGGGAATACGCCGGACCGGTGCTGCTCGCCTTGCTGCTGCACGGCGCCATCGCTGCGGCCCTGGTGCGCGGCTGGCAGCCGGACACCGACGACATGCCGCGCCTGGTGCAGCCGCGCATCATCGAGGCGAGCATCCTGGTAATGGACAGACCTGCCCCGAGACCGCCCCTGCCGTCCGCCAGGCCCGACCCCGTTCCGACGCCGGCAGAGCCCGAACCCGAACCGGTCAAGCCCGAACCGAAGCCGGAGCCCCCGCCGAGGCCGGACCCGGACATCGAGCGCCGCGCGCAGGAGGAAGCCGCGCGTCAGCGACGGCTGCGCGAACTCGCGGAGCAGTCGATGGCCCAGGCCATCGAGAGCGAGGCGGCCGACTTGGCGGAGGCCGCCGCGGATGCTCAGACCATGACCTACATGGATGCGATCAACCGCGCGATCGTCGCGCAGTGGTCGCGACCGCCGAGCGCGCGCAACGACATGAAGGCCCGGTTCCGGGTCGAACTGGTGCCGTCCGGCGAATTGCTCGGCGTGATGCTGCTGGAAACGAGCGGGAACGTTGCCTTCGACCGGTCCGCGGAGATCGCCATCCGCAAGGCGAGTCCCTTCGAGATGCCCCCTGACCACGATGTCTTCGAGGCTCATTTCCGCCGTTTCACGCTACTATTCAACCCGCAGGATTTGTTGCGCTAAGGTGCGCCCTGCGGGCGCGCGTCGACGTTCGGATATGAAGGGATCGCGGCAGTGAAGGGACTCATCAACGCAATCGCGATCGGGCTCACGCTGGCTGCGGGTTTAAGCGCGCGCGCCATCGAGATCGTCATCACCGAGGGTTGGGACAGCCCGACTAGGATCGCCGTCGTGCCATTCGGCGGCCCCCCCCTGCGCGACCAGCCCGGGCCGGTCGCGCCGCTCGACCTCGCCGGGATCGTCTCTTTCGACTTGGTCCGCAGTGGCCAGTTCGATGCTTTGCCGAGCGACAACATGCTCTCGCTGCCGACCGTTGCCGAAGACGTGTACTTCCGGGATTGGCGGATCCTGGGCATGGACTACGTGGTCATCGGTGGCGCTGAAATCCTCCCGGACGCCCGGATCGCCGTCACCTACCGCCTTTTCGAAGTCGCCTCGGAGCGTGAGGTGATCTCGACGACCTGGACCGCGCCGGGGGCACAGCTACGTGATGTCGCGCACTGGATCGCCGACGAGATCTACGAGGAGATCACCGGCGTCCGCGGTGCCTTCGCCACCAAGATCGCCTACGTCCTGGTTCGGAACCCGAACGCGTCCGATTCCTCCTACGAGTTGACCGTGGCCGACGCCGACGGCGAGCGCGAGCGCGTGGTGTACCGTTCGGGCGAGCCGATCCTGTCGCCGAGCTGGTCGCCCGACGGCCGGCGGCTCGCCTACGTGTCATTCGAAACCGGGCGGTCCACCATCGTCGTGCAGGAGTTGGCCACCGGTGCGCGTCGGCGCGTGGCGGAATACCCGGGCATCAACGGCGCGCCCGTGTTCTCGCCCGATGGCACGCAATTGGCCATGGCGCTGTCGCGCGACGGCAATTCGGAGATCTACGTCAAGGACCTCGAAACCGACGTCCTGCGCCGCATCACGCGCCGGCCGTCTGCCATCGACACCGAACCGGGTTGGGGGCCGGAGGGCAAGAGCCTGATCTTTACCTCTGACCGGGCCGGCCAGCCACAGATCTACCGCATAGATCTGGCGACGTCTCTGCCCGACCGCCTGACGTTCCAAGGCGACTACAACGCACGGGCACGGCTCTTGCCGGACGGCCGTCACCTGGTCTACGTGCATCGCAGCAATGGCGTCTATCACATCGCCTGGCAGGATCTGGAACGCGATGTCGTACGCGTCTTGACGGAAACATCGCTGGACGAGTCGCCTTCGCTGGCGCCGAACGGCATGATGATGATTTACGCCACCCAGCTTCAGGGCCGGGGTATACTCGCCGTGGTGTCGGTCGATAGTCGCGTCAAGTACAACCTGCCGTCAGGGTTGGGCGATGTCCGGGAGCCAGCGTGGTCGCCGTTTATGACGGTCGATGCGCAGACACTGGCATCCCGCGCTGTGACGGCCCGGTAGCTGGTGCGAACCGTCCCGGCAAACGAGTGCTGAAAAGAAGCGAAAGGGAAGGAGGTTAAGACGATGCGTCCAGCGTACCGCACCTTGATTGTGGCGATCCTGGCCGGCGCGGTTCTCGCGGCGTGCAAGCAAACGCCGGAAGTTGAAGAGGTCGAGCCAATCGAAGAGCCCATGGTCGAGGTGATAACGGCACCGCCGGAGCCTCCCGAGCCACCGCGCGTGGACCGTGACGGCAACCCGGTCGATGTCGCCACCGGTCGTCCGCTTGGCCGTACGTTCTACTTCGACTTCGACCAGGCGCGTCTGTCCGAGCGTGACCTGCGCGTTCTCGCCATGCACGCCGAATACCTGCGCGACTTCCGCAACCGCAGCGTACTGGTCGAAGGCCACTGCGACGAACGCGGCACGCGGGAATACAACCTCGCCCTGGGCGAGCGGCGCGCCCAGGCCGTGCAGCAATACCTTTCCTCTGCGGGCGTCCGGTCGAGCCAGATCGAGATCGTCAGCTACGGGGAGGAGCGCCCTGTTGATCCCGGGGGCACCGAGAGCGCCTACGCGAAGAACCGTCGTGCGGAAATGGTGTACCGCTAGGCGCACCAGCGTGTCTTTGTAGAGGCGGGGGCCGAAGCGGACCCGAGCGCCGTGGACCTTGGGACCGGTGTTCGTCGAGCACCGGAGTAGCACCTAAGCGGAGCTGACCGCATGCACAGTGTCCGTATCAGCGCGGTTGTGGCCACGGCGCTATTCGCGACGGCCGCCATGGCTGCGGCGCCGGTCGAGGAGGCGCGTCCCGTGCCGTCGGTTGCGACGACGCCTGATCCCGATGACACCGACGCCGACGGCGCGAGCGGCATCGGGACGCTGTTCTACCAACTGCAGATACTCCAGGACGAGGTCCGTCGTCTGCAGGGCATCGTGGAGGAGCAGAACTACCGCATCGAGCGCCTGGTGCGCGAGCAACGCGAGCGCTACATCGAACTCGACCAGCGGCTTCTCGCGCTGCGGCCGGACGCGGCGCAGCCGCCGGGCGCGGACGGGTCCGATGGGCCTGCATCCACGGTGCCGGGCGCCGTCTCCGTACAGGGTGACGCCTACAACCGCGCCTACGCCGTCGTTACCGAGGCGCGGCAGTTGCCGCCATCGGAACGCGTGATGGAGTACCAACGGGCGCTCTTGATGTTCGATGCGCTAATCCAGGACCACCCGGACGGCCAATACACGCCGAACGCGTACTACTGGATGGGCGAACTGCACTTGGCGACGGACGCGCTCGAAGAGGCGCGCCAAGCGTTTGCGCAGGTCACCAACCTCTACGCCGACCACGCCAAGATGCCGGACGCGCTCTACAAGCTCGGGGTCACCTACCACCGGTTGGGCGACAACGTGCGCGCGCTTGAATACCTCGACCGCGTCACGGACGAATACCCGGACTCAACCCAGGCCGGATTGGCGCGGTCCTACGCCGCGGAGCTGCGCTAGCCAGCCGTGCCTGCGTTGCCGGACAATCTCTCCACGAGAATGCGGAGCATTCTCGAACGCGCCTGCGCAGGACGCGCCGTCGCCGCGAGGCGACTCGCCGCGGCGGAGTTGCGTTGAGCGGCCAGCTTGCCGGGGCGGCGCAGTCCCTCCGCATCACGGAGCTTTTCTTCTCACTCCAGGGGGAAGCCCGAACGGTGGGTCGACCGACCACGTTCGTACGTCTCACCGGGTGCCCGCTGCGCTGCGGCTACTGCGACACGGCGTACGCGTTCACAGGCGGCTCGACGATGTCGCTGGCCGCCATTCGCGCCCAGGTTCATGCCCACCCGACCCGCTTCGTGACGATCACCGGCGGTGAGCCGCTCGCCCAACCGAACGTCCATGCGCTTATGACGACGCTGTGCGACGACGGCTTCGCGGTGTCGTTGGAGACCAGCGGCGCGTTGGACGTCGCCCAAGTCGACGCCCGCGTCTCGAAAGTCATGGATTTCAAGACCCCGGGCTCCGGCGAAGTCGGGCGCAACCGGTTCGCAAACGTCGCGCACCTCAACGCGCACGACCAGGTCAAGTTTGTCATCTGCGATAACGCCGACTACCAGTGGGCGAGGGCGCGTTGCGCCGAGTTCGACTTGACCAGACTGGTCGAGGACGTTCTGTTCTCGCCGGCATGGGGCCAGGTTGAGCCCGCAGACCTCGCGGCCTGGATCCTCGCCGACGGCCTCGACGTGCGCTTGCAGATCCAACTGCACAAGCTGCTGTGGAACGATGAGCCCGGTCGATGAGTCCATCCGCCCGCAAAGCCGTCGTCTTGGTTTCCGGCGGCTTGGATTCGGCGACCGTGCTGGCCATCGCCAACCACGAGGGCTATGCATGCTACGCGCTGTCGTTCGAGTACGGCCAACGCCACCGCGTTGAGATCGAGGCCGCGACCCGCGTTGTCGCGGAGGTCGGCGCGGTGGAACACCGCACGATGCGCATCGACCTCGCGGCGTTTGGCGGTTCCGCGCTGACCGATCGTGCCCTCGCTGTCCCCGAGGCACCGACGCGGGGCATCCCGATCACCTACGTCCCGGCACGCAACTCGGTATTCCTGGCGCTCGCGCTCGCTTGGGCGGAAACGCTCGGCGCCCGCGACATCTTCATCGGCGTCAACGCCGTGGACTACTCGGGCTATCCCGACTGCCGGCCCGAATTCATCGCGGCCTTCAAGGAACTCGCCAACGTGGCCACGCGTCTCGGCTCCGAAGGCGGACGATTCGAGATCCACGCGCCCCTGGTCGAACTCGGCAAGTCCGAGATCATCCAGCGCGGCGCGGAGCTCGGCGTCGACTACGCCGCCACGGTTTCCTGCTACCAGCCGAGCCCGAGCGGCGAAGCCTGCGGTCGGTGCGAAAGCTGCCGGCTGCGTTGTGCCGGGTTCGCCGCGGCGGGGCTAGCCGATCCGACGCGCTACGTGGTGCCTAGAAGCGCGGTATGACCGCGCGCTCTTGTCGTGGTCCGGGCGCGCGCATACAATTCGCCGCCCCGCGCGCCTAGCGCGTTGGCTTCGCCATCACGGGTCGTTAGCTCAGTCGGTAGAGCAGCGGGCTTTTAACCCGTTGGTCCTGGGTTCGAGCCCCAGACGGCCCACCACCTCCGTACAATCGCGCTTGAGATGGCGCCAGAAGGAGTTCAAGCGCGACATGGCACTCACGACACTCAGCCGTTCCATCGCGGGTAAGGTCGCGGTGGTCACGGGAGCGGCCAGCGGCATGGGGCGCGCAACGGCCCACCTGTTCGCCGACGAGGGCGCCTCGGTCGCCGCGCTCGACATCAACCGCGAACCGCTGGACCTCGTTGTCGCGGAAATGGCCGGTGCGGGATATCCCGCCAAGGCATGGACCCTGGACGTGGCCGACCCCGGTGCGATCAATACCGTCATCCCGGCGGTGGCGGAGCACTTCGGCGGCATCGACATCCTCGTCAACAACGCCGGGATCGGCGCCGGCGGGCCGGTGGACGGCCACGACTACGAGGACAAGTGGCGGCGTGCCTTCGATGTGCTGATCACCGCGCACGTGCGCATCATCCGGGCGGCGCTGCCCTACCTGCGCCGCGCCGATGGCGGCCGCATCGTGAACATCGCCTCCACCGAAGGGCTGGGGGCGACGAAGTACGCGAGCCCGTACACGGCCGCGAAGACCGGGGTGATCGGCTTGACCCGTTCCCTAGCCGTCGAGTTGGCGGGCGACGGGATCACGGTGAACTGCATCTGTCCGGGCCCGGTGCGAACCGGCATGACCGAGGACATCCCCGAGGAGGACAAGCGCGAATACGCCCGTCGGCGCGTGGCGCTGAAGCGCTACGCCGACCCGGAGGAGGTTGCCCACGGCACCTTGAGCCTGGTGCTGCCGGCGTCGGCCTTCATCACCGGCGTCGCCCTACCGGTCGACGGGGGTCTGACGATTCGGAACGCGTGACGGGGTCACCCACTTGCTGATGGTCCAGACGACGTTCGGCGAGACGGTCTAGCGGCCGACGAAGTTGCCCGCCCGTCGCTCCGCGACGGCGCGAATCCCCTCCTTGTGATCCTCCGTCTGGCTGAGCCGTGCCTGTTCGGCGTTCTCGTGGTCCGTGGCGGCCTGCACCCGGGCGGCGAGGCCGTCGTGCGTCGTTGCGCGGACCGATTTCAGCGCGAGCGGCGCGTTCTCGGCGATCTCGGCGGCGAGGGCCTGGGCTTCGGCGCGCAGCTTGTCCTGGGTGGTGAGCACGTCTGCAAGGCCCCACTCGAGAGCCGTTTCGCCGTTGATGCGCCGTCCTGTCAGGAACATCAGGTTGGCTTTCTGCTGACCGACGATGCGCGGTAGCGTGTGCGTGAGGCCGAACCCGGGGTGGAAGCCGAGCTTCACGAAGTTCGCCGTGAACCGCGCTTCGGGGCAGACCACGCGGAAGTCCGCCATGACCGCGAGACCGAAGCCGCCACCTACAGCGGCGCCCTGGACCGCCGCGATCACGGGCTTCTTGGCGTCGAATAGACGCACGGCGGCCGAGTAAAGCGGATTGCGGCCCTCGGCCCTGGCGCGCTGTTCGGACTCGCTGCGCGTGCGGGCGAAATTGTTGCCCGCGCAGAAGTGCTTGCCTTGCGAGCACAGCACGACGGCGCGGCAATCGTCGTCGGCATCCAGCTCCTCGAAGACGGCGGCCAGGTCGGTGATCAGATCCACGTCGAAAAAGTTGTTGGGCGGACGCTGAATCTCAACGGTTCCGACATGGTCGTCGCAGGCGACCTCGAGGTCTGGGTATCCCATCGGTGGCTCCTTCGGGCTGGCTTGCCGTGAGGCGGAGGATTGGGATGTTACCGTAGTGGTCGCATCGGACTGCGAAGGACCTGGACATGACCGACGGCCCGTTGCGCTGGCAGGTCGGCGACGTGCGGATCACGCGCGTGGTCGAGCTCACCTCGGCCACGATCGGCCACTACATCCTGCCGCAGGCCAACGCCGACAACATCGGCGCTGTCGACTGGATCGGCCCGTTCCTGACCGACGACGGCAAGCTCCTCATGTCCTTCCACAGCCTCGTCGTCGAGTCGCTGGGGCAGACGATCGTCGTCGACACCTGCATCGGCAACGACAAGGTCCGCGGCTACCCGCGCTGGGACCGGATGCAGTCGAAGTTCCTCGACGACTTCGCCGAAGCGGGCTTCGCGCTCGAGGCCGTCGATACCGTTCTGTGCACGCACATGCACGTCGACCACGTGGGGTGGAATACGCGCCTTGTGGACGGTCGCTGGCAACCGACGTTCGGCGCCGCACGCTACCTCTACGCGCGCGACGAGTGGAGGCATTGGCGCGAACAGCCGTCCGACGATACCGGCCCCATCATCGAGGACTCGGTGCAGCCGATCTTCGATGCTGGCCTTGCCGACCTGGTGGACGCGGATGCAGCGGTCAACGACGAGGTCCGCCTGGTGCCAACGCCTGGCCACACCCCGGGTCATGTCAGTGTCGCGATCCGATCCCGGGGCGAAGAGGCCGTCATCACCGGCGACATGATCCACCACCCGTGCCAGATCGCCTATCCCGACTGGTCCACCACGGCGGACAGCGACCAGGACTGGGCGCGGGATACGCGCAAGTCGTTCCTGGACCGTCACGCGGACAGCCCGGTGCTGGTGATCGGCACGCACTTCGCCGGCCCGACGGCGGGACGGCTGGTGCGCGACGGCGACCGTTACCGGCTCGACGTCTAGGGGCGGTTTTGCCGGGTTTTGACAAGCGCTGATATCGGTGCCACTGTTCAGTGCTGATATCAGCACCTCTCAGGAGCCACAATGCGCTTCGTCACCATGACGGAATTCAAGCAGCGCGCGAGCAGGATTCTCGACGACAAGGAGCCGGCCGCGATACTGCGCAACAGCAAGGTGGAGGGGTATTACATACCGGCGGCGTCCCTGGCCTTCGAAACGGTGGACGACGCCCGGGTAGCGGACCTCACTCGGTCGATCCTCGATCAGCGATCGGAGGTGCTGGCGTACCTCGCCAGGCGATGAGGATCGCGCTGCCCACCGAGCAGCAGATCGCCGACCTGCATGAACACCTCTTGGCGAAAAACGGCGGGTTGCCGGGGTCGCGTGTCGGCGCATCGGCGAGTGCTGTTCTCGGTCGGATTCAAGCGTACCTGGCCTATGGTTTCGACGAACCGACCATCCCACAGGCGGCGGGGCTTGCGGTCTACGCGTTTGTCGTAGGACATCCTTTCAACGACGCGAACAAACGGACAGCGCTCGCCGTTGGCGACCTGGTCTTGTTGATGAACGGCGAGCGCGTCATCGCGCAGGTGCATCAGATCGAGCTGGCGGACTTGATCATCGACCTTGCGGCCGGGAACGTAGACCAAGACGCGTTCATGGCCAGGTACGTCAAGATGCACGGGCGCGCCGCCTCGCGGACTTGAGCAGGGGCCGGTCTCGACGCCTGGAACGAAGGTTCGGGCGCTAGTGCCAGAACGCGTAGCGTGCGTCAGTACAGAGTCCCAGCGCGGCGCCGTGCTAAGCTCAATCGTTTTCCGCGAGGCACCCCCTGGCCTTTCGCGACATCTCCGTAGCGCTCTCGGTCCGGGACTTCCGCCGCGTCTGGGTCGGCAACCTCGCCGCCTCGTTCGCCATGAACATGCAGATGCTGGCGCGGGGCTGGTTCGTCTACACGCTCACCGCATCGCCCCTCGATCTGGCCTGGGTGATGATGTCCTTCACGGTCCCGCAGATCGCGCTGTCGCTGTGGGGCGGCGTGGTCGCCGACCGACTCCCGAAACGACTCATCCTGGTCGCTGCGCAGTTGTTGAACGGCATCGCCACTGTTGCCATGGCGGTAATCATCCTGCTCGGCATTGCCAACTTCTGGCACTTCGTCTGGTTTGGCGTCTTCAACGGGGCCGTGCTCGCGCTGTCCATTCCGGCGCGCAACGCCTACATCGCGGACCTCGTGGACCGTACGTATTTCATTACCGCCATGGCGCTCAATACGTCGGGCATGAACCTCGCCCGCATCGTGGCCCCGATGCTTGCGGGATTGCTCATCGCGCTGCTGGCCGGCGGGGACACGACGGACAGCTTCGGCGTTGGCGTCGTCTACCTGGTCATCACCGCGTTGTACCTGGTGGCCGCGGGCGCGACGCTGTTGATTCGCACGAAAGGCACGCGCCACGGCGAGGCGACCGGCTCGCGCCATGTCGACGACATGATCGAAGGTCTGCGCTACGTGGTCCAGAACCCGCCGGTGTTCGCGCTGATCCTGCTGTCCATCGTGCCGTTCCTGTTCGGCATGACGTTGAGCACGCTCATTCCCGCTTTCAACCAGGACATCCTGGGCGGCGGCCCCGACGATCTCGGCTACCTGATGTCGGCGATGGGCGTCGGCGCCATCGTGGGATCGCTCATGCTGGCCGCGGCCGGCGACTTTCGTCGCAAAGGCGCCTGGGTCATCGGAACCTGCTTCGCCTGGGCGGCGTCGACGACGCTGTTCGGCCTCTCGACGGGGTTCGTCCTCGCTGCCTGCGCGGTCGCAGCCTACGGTTGGCTCTCGTCGGTGAACATGTCGCTCAACCGGGGATTGATCCAGACGGTGGTCGAGCCGCGGATGCGGGGCCGGGTGATGAGCATCGACATGATGTCGCACGGGCTGATGCCTCTCGGCGTCATACCGATCAGCATCGTTGCGGAATACACCGACGTGGCAGTCGCCCTGGTTGTCAGCGGGTTCGTGTTCGCGGCCGCCCTGGGCGTGCTGCTTTGGTGGTCGGCCGCCGTTCGCAGGCTGGACCGCTGGCTGCGCGTACGTTCGCGTTAGTTCGGCAGCCGGTTGGGGTCCATTGAAGAAGCACGTCGATTCGTACTTGGTCTGCGCCACCCCACGCACGGGCAGTACCTTGTTATGTGGGCTGCTGGCGTCCACGCAAGTTGCGGGTCGACCTGAGTCGTACTTCCGCGAACCGGACGAGCGATTGTGGGCTGCTCGATGGGACATCGTTCGTTCCGATGGGGCGTTCGACAGCTTCGAGTTCGTCCGGGCTGCCCTTGCCGCAGGCAGGACCGGCAACGGAGTGTTTGCCGCCAGGATCATGTGGGGAACTTTGGATCATTTGTTCGCCATGTTGGGTTCGGTCCATCCTGTTACCGCTGATAGCGACTTCGACCTGTTGACAATGGCGTTCGGCCATACTGGCTTCGTATACCTGCGTCGGGACGACGTTCTGGCGCAGGCTGTGTCGTGGCATCGAGCCGAGCAGACCAATGTTTGGCACCATCCGGATGACGAGGAGACGAAAAAGCCCGAACAGGAGCCGCGCTTCGACTTCGAACAGATCGGCAAGTTGGTGCATACGATAGACGAGCACAATGCGGCTTGGCGGGCGTGGTTTGCGTCCGCTGGGATTCAGCCGCACATGGTGCGGTACGAAGACCTTGATGCGGAGCCCATCCGTGTAGGAGTGTCAGGAATTACGTGTGCGGGCCACCATTGGCTGAGCCGTTGCCGTCCA
>JAPOVK010000064.1 GCA_026708185.1 Gammaproteobacteria bacterium
CGCCCGACATCATCGTGCGCAACGAGAAGCGCATGCTGCAGGAAGCGGTGGACGCGTTGCTGGACAACGGTCGAAGGGGCCGGGCGATCACCGGTTCCAATCGGCGCCCGCTCAAATCGCTCGCCGACATGATCAAGGGCAAGCAGGGCCGGTTCCGGCAGAACCTGCTCGGCAAGCGGGTCGACTATTCCGGCCGTACCGTGATCGTCGTCGGCCCTACGCTCAAGCTGCATCAGTGCGGACTGCCGAAAAAGATGGCGCTCGAACTCTTCAAGCCGTTCATCTTCGGCAAGCTCGAGGCGCGCGGCTTGGCGACGACCATCAAGGCCGCGAAGAAGATGGTCGAACGCGAAACGGCGGAAGTGTGGGACATCCTCGCGGAGGTCATTCGCGAGCACCCCGTCCTGCTGAACCGCGCGCCGACCCTGCATCGGCTCGGCATACAGGCGTTCGAGCCCCTCCTGATCGAGGGCAAGGCGATCCAATTGCACCCGTTGGTGTGCGCGGCGTTCAACGCCGACTTCGACGGCGACACCATGTCGGTTCACGTGCCGCTCACTCTCGAGGCCCAACTCGAAGCACGGGCGCTGATGATGTCGACCAACAACGTCCTGTCCCCGGCCAGCGGCGAGCCCATCATCGTGCCGTCGCAGGACGTCGTCCTCGGCCTCTACTACATGACCCGGGAGCGTGCCGGGGCGCGGGGCGAGGGTCTGGTGTTCGCCGATGTCGCGGAGGCGACACGGGCCTTCGGCGACGGCAAGGTCGAATTGCATGCCAGGATCAAGGTCCGCATCGACGAGATCGACGAGGAGGGGACGCCGGTTTCGGGGCTTACCGAGACCACGGTGGGTCGGGCGCTGCTCTACGAGATCGTGCCGCGCGAACTCGCCTTCGAGTTGGTGAACCAGCCGATGGGCCGACGCCAGATCTCCGACGTGATCAACGCCTGCTACCGCAACGTCGGGCTCAAGGAGACGGTCGTCTTCGCCGACCAGTTGATGTACATGGGCTTCGAGTACTCGACGCGTTCCGGCGCGTCGATCGGTGTCGAGGACTTCGTCATCCCCCAAGCCAAAGGCGAGATCATCGGCAATGCCCAGACGGAGGTCGCTGAGATCGAGTCGCAGTACGCATCGGGTCTCGTCACCCAAGGCGAGAAGTACAACAAGGTCGTGGACATCTGGTCCCGCGCGGAAGGACTGGTCGCGCAGTCCATGATGGACGGCATTTCGCGCGAGACCGTGGTCGGTCGCGACGGCGCGGAACTCGACCAGGATTCGTTCAACTCGGTGTACATCTACTCGGACTCCGGGGCACGCGGCTCGCCGACCCAGATCCGCCAGCTTGCCGGAATGCGCGGCCTGATGACGCGCCCCGACGGCAGCATCATCGAGACGCCGATCATCGCGAACTTCCGCGAGGGGTTGTCGGTGAACGAGTACTTCATCTCGACCCACGGCGCACGCAAGGGCTTGGCCGACACGGCCCTCAAGACGGCGAACTCCGGCTACCTGACGCGCCGCCTGGTCGACGTCGCCCAGGATCTCGTGGTGACCGAAGCCGACTGCGGGACGGAGGCCGGCCTGCGCATGGCCGCTCTGATCGAAGGCGGCGACGTGGTGGAACCGTTGGCCGCGCGTGTTCTTGGCCGCGTGGTCGCCGAGACGGTATACGACACGCTCGGCGAAGAGGCGCTCATCCCGGCCGGCACCATGCTCGACGAGGCGTGGGTGGAGCGGTTGGAGCACCTCGGCGTCGACGAGATCGCCGTCCGCTCGCCGATCACCTGCGAGACCCGCTATGGCGTCTGCGCGGAGTGCTACGGCCGTGACCTGGCACGCGGACACAAGGTCAACGTGGGCGAGGCCGTGGGCGTGATCGCCGCGCAGTCGATCGGCGAACCGGGTACGCAGTTGACCATGCGTACCTTCCATATCGGCGGCGCCGCCTCGCGGGCCACGGCGGCCGACAGCATCCAGGTCAAGCACGGTGGCGTGGTGCGGATGCACAACGTCAAGACCGTGGACCGGTCGGCCGAGGAGCTGGTTGCCGTGTCGCGATCCGGCGAGATGGCCATCGTCGACGAACACGGTCGCGAGCGCGAGCGCTACAAGCTGCCGTACGGCGCGGTCATCTCGGTGCAGCCGGACGCGGCCATCGAGGCGGGCCAGATCATCGCCCAATGGGATCCGCATACCCGCCCGATCATCACCGAAGTGGTCGGCAAGGTGGTCTTCGAGGACATGGAGGAAGGGCTGTCGATCAACCGCCAGATGGACGAGATCACGGGTCTTTCGAGCATCACCGTGCTCGACATGAACGATCGACCGAGCGCTGGCAAGGACCTACGCCCGGGCGTGAAACTCGTCGACGAGAACGGCGATCCCGTCAACCTTGTGGGGACGGACGTACCGGCCCACTACCCGTTGCCGGAGAAGTCGATCCTGAACTTGGAAGACGGGGATCAGGTGGGCGTCGGCGACGTGATTGCCCGCATCCCCCACGAGGGCTCCAAGGCGCGCGACATCACCGGCGGCCTGCCTCGTGTCGCCGACCTGTTCGAAGCCCGCAAGCCCAAGGAGCCGGCGATCCTCGCCGAGACGACCGGCACCGTCAGCTTCGGCAAGGAGACCAAGGGCAAGCGTCGCCTCGTGATTACGCCGCCGCCGAGTGAGGACGGCGTCCCCTCGGAGCCGGTGGAAACGCTGATTCCGAAGTGGCGCGAGATCTCGGTCTTCGAAGGCGAGCACGTGGAACGCGGGGAAGTGGTCTCGGAGGGTCCGGAAAGCCCTCACGACATCCTGCGCCTGAAGTCGGTGGCCGAACTCGCCCGCTACATCACCTCGGAGATCCAGGAGGTCTACCGGCTCCAGGGCGTGACGATCAACGACAAGCACATCGAGACGATCATGCGCCAGATGCTGCGCAAGGTCGAAGTGCTCGACGCCGGCGACTCGGACTTCATCCGCGGCGAGCAGCTCGAGTACGTCAACGCGTTGGCCGAGAACGAGCGTCTAGTTGCCGAGGACAAGGCGCCGCTCGAGTTCGAGCGGGTTCTGCTCGGCATCACCAAGGCGTCGCTGGCGACGGAGTCGTTCATCTCGGCGGCTTCCTTCCAGGAGACGACGCGGGTGCTCACCGAGGCAGCGGTCACGGGCAAGCGCGACTTCCTGCGCGGACTCAAGGAGAACGTCGTCGTCGGTCGCTTGATCCCTGCGGGCACCGGGCTGACGTACCACAAGGAACGCCGGCAACGCCGCGAGGAGGAGACGCAGGCACGCATTGCCCGCGAGCAGGGCGCAACCGCTGACGAGATCGAGCAGGCACTCTCGGAGGCGTTGAGTTCGAGTTGACCCGGACCCGTCGGCGGAGCTCGACTCCGCTCGACGGCGCCCGTCTCTGCGCGACGGGGCCGACTACTCCGACCAGGCGCGTTGCCCGGGCGTGGGCGGTTCTTCGGGGCCGCCCGCGAAGCATTGCGCGATGGCCATCCACCGGGTTGCCGTCTCGCCGGTTACGGCCAAATCGGTGTCGGCGATGTTGCGTCCCGGCGTGACGACAGGGCAGAACTCGACGGCTGATTGAGCAGGTCGTAGACGCTACTGCGGAGGCGAGGATAAAGTGGAGATCCGGACGTTTTCGAGCGTATGGGATGCGGTCGCAGACTCCCCCGAAGAGGCGGACAACCTGAAGCTGCGCTCTCAGATCATGGATGCGATAGAGGAGTACATCCTGCGGGAGGGCATCACGCAAAGGGTCGCGGCCGAACGGCTGGGCGTACCTCGCTCACGGATCAGTGAACTAATGAACGGTCGGCTCAGCAAGTTCACGATCGACAAGCTGGTGAAGATGGCGGGAAGGGTCGGACTGTCAGTGACCATGGGTTGAGGATCGGTCGTCCGCCGGGAGACCGATCACGGCCGGGATCCTCGGCATCGACTTCACCAGTCGTCCAACTCGCCGTAAGCCGATCACGGTCGCCGAATGCACCTTGTCCGGCGATTGCTTGCCGGTCGCCGTGTTGTGCGCGGTCCAAGGAGCGTGGGCGATTGGACAGCCGCGATTCGGCATCCCGCCGGACTGCGAGACCGAAGGCTGGATCGTCGATCCGGCGCTGGCGATTGGGGTGCGTTGAGTCACCTACCAAAGCCTCTGCCCCGCTGCGGGCGGTTCTTCAGGACCGCCGGCGAAGCACTGCGCGATGGCCATCCACCGGGTTGCTGTCTCGCCGGTCACGGCCAGATCGGTGTCGGCGATGTTGCGTCCCTGCGTGACGACATGGCAGAACTCGACGGCTGAGCCCTCGACGCGATCCGCCGTCTCCGGTTCGCCCCACTCCCAGGTCGCGCCCGACGGCGCGGTCAGTCGGACATAGGGAACCACCGCCGGTATCTCCAGGCCACGGTTCGCAAATGCCCAGCCGAACGTGCGCACGCCGATCACCGCGATGTTTTTGATGCGGTCGGTGTTCGGCCGCGGCTTCTTGAGCAGGTCGTAGACGTCTTGGCCATGCGCCCAGGTTTCCATCTGCCGGGCGGTCGCGAACATGCGTGCACTCATGTCCGGCCCGAACCACGGTATGCGCGCGCGGGGATCGACTCCGCTGAGCAGGTCGCACAGTTTGCCGAGGTAGGCGTGCCAGCACTCGCCAAGCTCCGGGCCCTCGGGAAGCTCGAATCGAGCGCTGGAGGATCCGCGGCTCGAGATGGCCGGCTCGCGCCGCGTGGCCATGGCGCGGAACTCGTCGGCGTCGGTGAGCGCGAGGTGGGCGACGCGGTCCGTGGTGTGCAAGTGCGCGATCACGTCGTTGACGGTCCAGTTCTTGAAGGGCGTGGGACGCTGCCATGCGTCGCGGTCCAGGACACGCACGAGTTCGTAGAGTTCGGCGCCTTCGGCGCGTAGGTCAAGGGCTTGTTGCATGCGGGGTTCTTAAGTCGATTGCGTGGGGGTTGTGTGCCGATCATCCGCGTGGCGAAAGACCGGGCCGACGTATCGTACACTGACGCCAACCGAGCATTAGTGGGGAAGAGCATGCGCCTTCAGCTTGCACTCAACGTCGACAATCTCGACGAGGCCATTGCCTTCTACCGCAAGATCTTTGGCGTGGACGTGCACAAGCGGCGCCCGGGCTACGCCAACTTCGAAGTTGAGTCGCCGCCGCTCAAGCTCGTTCTGTTCGAGAATCCGGGCGCACAGCGCCTCAACCATCTCGGCGTCGAGGTGTTCGACGATGCCTCCGTGGCCGCCGCCGGCGAGCGTCTGCGTGAAGCGGGCCTCGTGCCGGTCGCCGAGGAGCGCGAGGTCTGCTGCTTCGCCGAACAGAACAAGGTCTTCACCCACGATCCGCAGGGTACGCGTTGGGAGTGGTACCGGATCACCGACGACGCGTCCGGGAGTGTCCCCGCCGTGGAGGAGCGCGGCGCCGGGGAGGCTTACGCCGAGACCGGAACGGCCCGCGTCGATTCGGATTCCGAACCTTGTTGTTCGATGAGGTGAGCGTCGGTTCGGCGCCCCGCCGGCCCGCATGCCCGCCCAGTCACTTCTGATGTGGGTCGAGGAATGGGAACGCTTGGCCGCGTCCGCTACGCGTTTTGGCTCAACCAGCGCGAGAAAGGCGATAATGCCATGGGCGTCGAGTTGGCCGGCTCGAGGGTCTGGACTGGAGGACACCCTCGACCGTCAAGTGTCGTAGCGCGTCCCGGTTCTCTCTCGCTAACTGTCCGATACAGGCATCGACGGCTAGTACTCGGGATGGCGCGAAACCACACATTTCCATCTGCTCGTGGAGACGCTCGCGGACTTGAGCGACTCCGCCTGCGACAAGCCAACTCCTCAGATCATCAACGGAGCTGCCGACTGACCTGAAACGATCGTTCTCCAAGACGTCGAGCGTATACCGGAACGTGTCCCGTAAGAATGGCTCCCAGCCATCACGTTCCAGATGTTCGATCAAGGCCACCAGTCTCTCCCGACCCTGAGTTTTGTTGGGATGATACGCCCCATACGTCCTCCCCTGGTACCTGGAATGCCCGCTATACATTGGCCCGCCAGCCAACACCGCCTGTCGACGAGACCCCACCAACACGCCACCGATATGGCCGGGACAGCAACCGTCGGCGCTGCTCCGCATCCCGCTACCGAGCCGCCAGCAGCAGCTTGACCCTCGAGCGAAACCGCCAATAAACTCCTGCGACTCCGACGCCGGGTGCTAGGGATCAACCCGGCCCCGTTGCCCAAGGTTAGTGGACGACGGTACGATCCCGTTCCGCACTCGGGTGAACCGGCGGCGAGCCGCTATGCCGCGCAAGATAAGGCAGCTACTGAGCGACCTCCGATCGGCGGGGTTCGTGGAGGTAAAGTCTGGCGGGAAAGGTTCACATCGGAAGTTCATGCACCCTCGTTTCCCGGGCGCGGTGACCGTGAGTGGAAAGGCAGGCGACGACGCAAAACAATATCAGGAACAGCAAGTTGAACGCGCCGTCGAGGAGGTGAACAAGTGAGACCGAGCGACCGCTACCACAAGTGGATTGAATGGAGCGATCGGGATGGCACCTACTTGGGTCGTTGCCCCGATGTCATTACGGGGATTCATGGGTCCGACCCCATACGGCTTTACGACGAACTCTGTGCCGTCGTCGATGAAGTGCTCATGGCGCTCAAGGAATCCGAGCGGACTCTCCCGGAGCCGCTGACCCGTCCGATGCGGGAAGTCGCCTAGCGACGCTGCCCCGCCGAAGAACGGGCCAAGTTCCGACGGTACGTGGACTTTCACCTCCACGCGTCGTGTTCGGCGAGGAGTTTGAGTCGCTTCCCCCGCTGAAACCGGCCTTTCGGGGTGAGCGTGTGCGGGGTCGGGCGGAGAGTTGTAAGCCGCGCGGAGTCAGCCTACAATCGCGCGCCACCGCGGACGCGGGCGGTTTTCTCGACCGCGTCTGGCCGACGACCCAAGGAGACCCGATGGCAACGATCAGCCAGCTTGTGCGCAAACCCCGCAAGCGACGGATCGCCAAGAACATGGTGCCCGCTTTGCAGCGCAGCCCGCAGAAGCGCGGAACCTGCACGCGCGTCTACACGACGACGCCGAAGAAGCCGAACTCGGCGCTGCGCAAGGTGTGTCGCGTCCGGCTGACCAACGGTTACGAGGTCAACTCCTACATCGGCGGCGAGGGGCACAACCTGCAGGAGCACTCGGTGGTACTGATCCGCGGCGGGCGGGTCAAGGACCTGCCGGGCGTGCGCTACCACACCGTGCGCGGCGCCCTCGACACGGCGGCGGTGGCGGACCGGCGGCAGCGTCGGTCGAAGTACGGCACCAAGCGGCCCAAATAGCGCGTGAAGACACGGCATCACGCGATGCCTTTGCGGAGACCATAGATGCCAAGACGCCGAGTCGTTGCCAAGCGGGAAATCCTGCCCGACCCGAAATACGGCAACCAAACCGTTGCCAAGTTCGTCAACCACGTCATGGTGAGCGGCAAGAAGTCGGTGGCCGAACGCATCGTCTACGGCGCGCTGACTCACATCGAAGGCCGTGATCGCCGGGATCCCATCGAGACGTTTGAAAAGGCGCTCGAGTCCGTCGCGCCGTTCGTCGAGGTCAAGTCGCGCCGGGTTGGCGGTGCGACCTACCAGGTGCCGGTCGAAGTGCGACCGAGCCGGCGCCAGGCGCTGGCGATGCGCTGGCTCGTGGATAGCGCCCGGGCGCGCAGCGAGAAGACCATGGCGGCGCGTCTCGCCGGCGAACTCGTGGATGCGGCCGAAGGGCGCGGCTCGGCGGTACGCAGGCGGGAAGAGACCCATCGCATGGCGGATGCCAACCGCGCGTTCGCTCACTACCGCTTCTAGTCCGATGCGCTAAGCGCAGGACAAGCACGCCCTCCAACCGTTAAACAACCCGACTGTCAACAGGGGGTCCCCGGCCGGGGCCGCCAACCGAGGACGCAAAGAAATGGCTCGCAGCACTCCCATCGGCCGCTATCGGAACATCGGCATCGTCGCCCACGTCGACGCTGGGAAGACGACGACGACCGAACGTGTGCTGTTCTACACGGGCCTGTCGCACAAGATCGGTGAGGTCCACGACGGCGCGGCCGTCATGGACTGGATGGAACAGGAGCAGGAGCGGGGGATCACCATCACGTCGGCGGCGACCACGTGCTTCTGGCAAGGCATGGATCGGCAGTTCGACGAGCACCGGATCAACATCATCGATACGCCGGGTCACGTCGACTTCACGATCGAGGTCGAGCGTTCGCTGCGCGTCCTGGACGGGGCGGTGGTCGTGTTCTGCGGCACGTCGGGGGTCGAACCGCAATCCGAAACCGTGTGGCGGCAGGCGAATCGCTACGAGGTGCCGCGCGTCGTCTTCGTCAACAAGATGGACCGGGCCGGTGCGGACTTTCTCCGGGTCGTCGAGCAGATCCACGAGCGCTTGGGTTCGACGCCGGTTCCCATCCAACTGGCTATCGGCGCCGAGGAGGACTTCCGGGGGGTGATCGACCTCGTGCGTATGAAGGCGATCTACTGGAACGAAGACGATCAGGGCTTGAGTTACGAGACCGCCGAAATCCCGGATGAGCTACGTGCGGACGCTGAGCACTGGCGCGAAGAGCTGGTCGAGGCCGCGGCGGAGGCCACCGAGGAGTTGATGGAGAAATACCTCGAGGACGCCGAACTGTCCGAGGCCGAGATTCGCGAAGGCATCCGCGTGCGGACGTTGACCAACGAGATCGTGCCGGCCCTGTGCGGCTCGGCGTTTAAAAACAAGGGTGTTCAGGCGATGCTGGATGCGGTCATCGACTACCTGCCCGCCCCGACCGAGGTGAAATCCATCGAGGGCGTGCTCGACGACGGCGTTACCCAAGCCGAGCGCCACTCCGACGATGAGGAACCGTTCGCCGCGTTGGCGTTCAAGATCGCCACCGATCCGTACGTGGGCACGCTGACGTTCTTCCGCGTGTACTCGGGCGTGCTCAGTTCCGGCGACCAGGTCTACAACGCGGTGCGTCAGCGCCGGGAAAGGATCGGGCGCATGGTGCAGATGCACTCGAATGCGCGCAACGAGATCAAGGAGGTGCGAGCCGGCGACATCGCGGCCGCAATCGGCCTGAAGGACACCACGACCGGCGACACGCTCTGCGACAACGATGCGGTGATCACCCTCGAGCGCATGGACTTCCCCGATCCAGTGATCTCCGTGGCGGTCGAACCCAAGTCGGTCGCTGACCAAGAAAAGATGTCCGTCGCTCTTGGCAAGCTTGCCCAGGAAGACCCGTCGTTTTCGGTGGAGACGGACGAAGAGTCGGGGCAGACGATCATCTCAGGCATGGGCGAGCTGCATCTCGACGTGCTCGTGGACCGCATGCGGCGCGAATTCGGCGTGGAGGCCAACATCGGCAAGCCGCAAGTGGCCTACCGGGAGACCATCCGCCAGACCGTCGAGCACGAGGCCAAGTACATCCGCCAGACCGGCGGCCGCGGCCAATACGGCCACATCTGGGTCAAGCTCGAGCCGACCTACGGCGAAGAGGACGCGGCGAACTTCGAGTTCGTAGACGCGATCGTCGGCGGCGTCGTGCCGCGCGAGTACATACCGGCCGTGGCCAAGGGTCTCGAGGAGCAGATGGACAACGGCGTGATCGCGGGCTATCCCTTGATCAACGTCCGGGCAACCCTCTACGACGGCTCGTTCCACGAGGTGGACTCCAGCGAGATGGCGTTCAAGATCGCGGGCTCGATGGCCATGCGCGAGGGTGCGCAACGCGCGAGCCCGGTTCTCCTCGAGCCGGTGATGGCCGTGGAGGTCGTGACCCCGGAGGACTACATGGGAGACGTCGTCGGGGACTTGAGCCGCCGGCGCGGGATGATCGGCGGAATGGACGAGAATCCGGCGGGCAAGATCGTGCGTGCATCGGTACCCCTCGCCGAGATGTTCGGCTACTCGACGGATCTGCGCTCGGCAACCCAGGGGCGAGCGACCTTCACCATGGAGTTCGAGCGCTATGCGGAGGTACCGAGCGGCATCGCCGAAGGGATCATCAAGAAGTCGTGAAATGTCGGTAAGGCCTTAGGCGCGGGGCCAAATACTCGTTGCGCGTTGGCGAATCCGTGCGTATTATCCGCCGTCCGTTTTCGGGACGCCTTGCTCCCCCGCCGCTCGCTGGAGCCGTGACGCACTGTTTTGCGTGACCGCGGTTTCAAGCGTTGCAGGTGGATCGAGTTTGGTGGCCGTAGGGCGTCCGTGCTTTGAGGCTGCGGCGGAGCGCCGGTTAGAGGACTTAACAGCAACCGCAGCCTAGCGGCGCTAAGCCGTTCGATGGAGTGGTCGTTTAAGGGTATGGCACAGAACCAGCGCATTCGTATACGCCTCAAGGCGTTCGATCATCGCTTGATCGACGTGTCGACCGAGGAGATTGTCGACACGGCGAAACGCACCGGCGCGCAGGTCCGGGGGCCGATCCCCCTGCCTACCCGCAAGGAGCGGTACACCGTGTTGACCTCGCCTTTCGTCAACAAGGACGCTCGGGACCAGTACGAGATCCGCACGCACAAGCGGCTGCTGGACATTGTGGAGCCCACCGAAAAGACGGTGGATGCGCTGATGAAACTCGACCTCGCCGCCGGGGTCGACGTGCAGATCAGCTTGAACTGATCGAGCTTGGATTGATCGAAAGGATCCGCGCGCAGGGCAGGCTGGATCAGGCCTAGCGCCGACTCTTCGGCTTAGGCGACGCAACGGGAGTTAAGAAGGACATGGCCATCGGGGTCATCGGCACCAAGAGCGGCATGACGCGCGTGTTCACGGACGCGGGCGAGTCGATCCCCGTGACCGTGATCGTGGCCACGCCGAATCGTGTGACCCAGGTCAAGACGCAGGCCGCGGACGGCTACGACGCGGTGCAGGTCACGGCTGGCGCCGTCAAGTCCGGCCGCGTGTCACGGCCGCTGGCCGGCCACTTCTCCAAGGCCAACGCCGAGGCCGGTCGGGGCCTCTGGGAGTTCCGCTTGGACAGCCCCATGGACGAGCTCACGTTGGGCGCGGAAATCGGGGTCGAGCAGTTCGAGAAGGGGCAGATCGTCGACGTCGCCGGCGTTTCCAAGGGCAAGGGCTTCGCAGGGGCCATCAAGCGGTGGAACTTCCGCAGTCAGGACGCGAGCCACGGCAACTCCGTGTCTCACCGCGCGCCTGGTTCCATCGGGCAATGCCAAACGCCCGGACGCGTGTTCAAAGGCAAGAAGATGGCCGGCCAACTCGGCAATCGCCGGGTCACCGTGCAGAACCTCACCGTCGTGGACGTCGTTCCCGAGAAGCATCTGCTGCTGATCAAGGGCGCCGTACCCGGTGCGCCAGGCGCAGACATCTGCGTGCGACCCGCCACCAAGCGACGACCGGGGAGCGACGCCGAATGACCCTATCGGTTGCGAGCGTGGCGGGCACCCCGTTCGAAGTGTCCGAAGCGGCTTTCGGGTGTGACTTCAACGAGGCGTTGGTGCACCAGGCCGTGGTTGCCTACTTGGCCGGCGGACGTTCCGGATCCAGGGCACAGAAGTCCCGCGGCGAGGTCCGCGGTGGTGGGCGCAAGCCGCATCGGCAGAAGCGCACCGGGCGTGCGCGAGCGGGTTCCATTCGCAGTCCGATCTGGCGGGGCGGTGGACGGACGTTCGCGGCGCGACCGCAACAGCATGCGGTCAAGCTGAACCGCAAGATGTACCAGGGCGCCATTCGCTGTATTTTTTCCGAACTGATCCGCCAAGACCGCATCAAAGCCTTCCCGCCCCAAGACCTCTCTCTCGAATCCCCCAAAACCAAGACCCTTGCAGCCAAACTTCACGAGTTGGGCTTGGGCGACGTGCTGATCGTCGTTGCCGAGGCGGATGCCAATCTGGCGCTGGCGGCTCGCAACCTGCCGAGCGTCGAGGTTCGTACGGTACGCGAAATCGACCCCGTGAGCCTCATCGGCTTCGAGAGCGTGCTGATTTCCACGGACGCGTTGAAGGTGGTCGAGGAGCGCCTGGCAGCATGAACAAGGAGCGCCTTTACACCGTGCTCGTCGAGCCGCACATCACCGAAAAGGCGACCAATCTCGGTGCCGCAAGCAACCAGTACGCGTTCAAGGTGGCCCGGGATGCCACGAAGCGGGAAATCAAGGCGGCGGTCGAGGAACTGTTCTCCGTGACCGTGACCAACGTGACCACGCTGAACGTCAAAGGCAAGGTCAAACGGAACTTCCGGGGCGTGACGTCACGCCACAAGAGTTGGAAGAAAGCCTACGTTCGGCTCGCCGAGGGCTCGAGCATCGATTACGCGGCGGAACGCTAGCGAGAACCCCATGCCTGTCGTGAAAGCCAAACCGACATCGCCTGGACGACGTTTCGTCGTCAAGGTCGTCGACCCGACGCTGCACAAGGGTACGCCGTACAAGCCCCTGTTGGAGCCGCAGAGCCAAACCGGAGGTCGCAATGGTGCCGGCCGCATCACCACGCGGCACCGCGGCGGCGGCCACAAGCAGCACTTCCGCAAGATCGATTTCCGGCGCAACAAGGACGGTATCAAGGCGATCGTGGCGCGCCTGGAGTACGACCCGAATCGGAGCGCTAACATCGCGTTGCTCAAGTACGCCGACGGCGAGTACCGCTACATCGTCGCGCCTCGCGGGGTCTCCGCCGGCCAAGAACTGCTGTCGGGGTCCACGGCGCCGATCCGTCCGGGCAACGCCATGCCGCTGCGCAATGTGCCGGTCGGAAGCGTCGTGCATTGCGTGGAACTGAAGCCCGGCAAGGGCGCGCAGCTTGCGCGCAGCGCTGGCACGTCGTGCCAATTGGTCGCCCGGGAGGGCGCGTACGCGACCTTGCGGCTGCGATCCGGCGAGATGCGGCGCGTGCCGGTCGAGTGCCGGGCGACGCTCGGCGAGGTCGGCAACAGCGAGCACAGCCTGCGTTCACTCGGCAAGGCCGGCGCCAAGCGTTGGCGTGGGGTGCGGCCGACCGTGCGCGGCGTGGCCATGAACCCCGTCGACCATCCACACGGTGGCGGCGAGGGCAAGTCCTCCGGAGGCCGACATCCGGTGTCGCCGACGGGCCTGCCGACCAAGGGGTACAGGACGCGCAAGAACAAGCGTACGGACAAGTTGATCATCCGTCGTCGTGGCGGCCGGCGCTAAGGGCCTCAGGGGGACGAGTCATGCCCAGATCGCTACGTAAAGGACCGTTCGTGGACTTGCACCTGATGCGCAAGGTCAACGAGGCGGCCGCCAACAACGACCGCCGACCGATACGGACGTGGTCCCGTCGGTCCATGATCATCCCCGACATGGTCGGGCTCACCATTGCCGTCCACAACGGCCGCGCGCATGTGCCGGTGTTCGTCTCCGAGGACATGGTTGGCCACAAGCTCGGCGAATTCGCCCCCACGCGCACGTATCGGGGTCACGATGCCGACCGCCGGTCTCGGCGGTAGGCGCACAACGGGGTTGAGCGACACACGCGATGGAAGTGAGTGCCACTGCCAAAAGGCTCCGGGTTTCGCCGCGCAAAGCGCGCCTGGTGGTCGACCAGGTGCGCGGCAAGGCGGTGTCGGACGCGATCGACATCTTGAGCTTCAGCACGCAGAAAAGCGCGCCGCTCGTGCGCAAGGTGCTGGAGTCGGCCATGGCAAACGCCGAGAACAACGAGGGCGCGGACGTCGACGACCTCAAGATCTCGGAGATCTATGTCAACGAGGGCATTACGGTCAAACGGGTTCGGCCGCGGGCCCGGGGGCGCGCCGACCGCATCTTCAAGCGCACCTGCCATGTCACGGTCACCTTGACCGACACGGTGGATGGTTGAAGTCCCGGTGGCGATGAGAAGTGTTGAGGCTTAGGTAGCGACGATGGGTCAAAAGGTTTCACCGACAGGTCTGCGGCTCGGCATCGTCCGGGACCACACGTCCGTCTGGTACGCGGGCAAGAAGGACTACGCCAAGTATCTGAAGAGCGACCTCGACGTCCGCGCGTACATCGCGAGGCAGCTGGCGCAGGCTTCTGTCAGCCGGATCGACATCGAGCGTCCGGCGCAGACGGCTCGGATCACCATCCACACAGCACGCCCCGGCATCGTGATCGGCAAGAAGGGCGAGGATGTCGACCGCCTGCGGCAGGATCTCGCCCGCAGGATGGACGTGCCCGTGCACATCAACGTCGAGGAAATCCGCAAGCCGGAACTGGACGCCTTGCTGGTGGCGCAGAACATCGCCCAGCAGCTCGAGCGCCGCGTCCGGCATCAACGGGCCATGCGCCGGGTCATGCAGAACGCCATGCGCCTAGGCGCGGAAGGCATCAAGGTGCGCGTGGCCGGGCGCTTGAACGGTGCGGAGATCGCGCGCTCGGAAACCTACGCGGAAGGCCGCGTTCCGCTGCACACGTTGCGCGCCGACATCGACTACGCCACCGCCGAGGCAAAGACCACCTACGGCATCATCGGCGTGAAGGTGTGGATCTTCAAAGGTGAGATTCTCGGCACAGAGGAAGGCGACGCTTAAGGTCCGGGTAGCCGGGCTCCAAGGCACGAACCATGCTGCAACCGAAACGAACGAAATTCAGAAAGCTGCAGAAGAGCCGCAACCGCGGGCTGGCGAACCGTGGCAACCGCGTCAGTTTCGGCGAGTTCGGACTCAAGGCGGTCGGCCGTGGTCGCCTGACAGCGCGTCAGATCGAGGCCGGTCGGCGTGCGATGACGCGTCACGTGAGACGGGGCGGCAAGGTGTGGATCCGGGTGTTCCCGGACAAGCCGATCACGAAAAAACCCCTCGAAGTCCGCCAAGGCAAAGGCAAAGGCAACGTGGAGTACTGGGTTGCGCTGATACAGCCCGGTCGCGTGATCTATGAAATGGAAGGCGTGCCGGAAGCGGATGCCCGGCGCGCCCTGACCTTGGCGGCGGCGAAGCTGCCGTTTCCGACGGTGTTCGTCAGGCGCAGCCTGCTGTGAGTCCAGAGAGCTTCAAATGAACGCGGAGCAACTGAACGAGCTTAGGGAAAAGACGGCAGACGAACTGCACGAGGAGCTCCTGCGGCTGCGTAAGGAACAGTTCAACTTGCGTATGCAGCGCGCGAGCGAACAGTTGCCGCAAACCCATCTCATCACCGAGACGCGGCGCGACATCGCGCGGGTGAAGACGCTGATCCGGGAGAAGACTTGACGATGCCTGATGAGAAAGAGCCCGACGATCAGGAGCCCTCAGCCGGGGAGCGCGAGGGGCCTGCCCCTCGCACGGGAGAGCCCTCAGCCGGGGAGCGCGAGGGGTCTGCCCCTCGCACGGGAGAGCCCTCAGCCGGGGAGCGCGAGGGGCCCCAGCAGCCGCGGCCGTCGCGGGCGATGACCGGGGTCGTCAAGTCGAGCAAGGCGGACAAGACCATCTGCGTGCACGTCGAGCGCCGGATCAAGCATCCCGTGTACGGCAAGTTCATCCGGCGCTCCACCAAGCTGCACGCGCACGACGAAGGCAACGACTGCCGCGAGGGCGACGTCGTGACCATTGTCGAGACGCGGCCGATTTCCAAGACGAAGGCTTGGCGACTCGATCGGATTCTCGAGCGGGCCGGGTCGTGAAGGCCCGGGCTAGGAAGACACAGTAAATGATTCAAGCCGAAACCATGCTCGACATCGCCGACAACAGCGGCGCACGACGCGTGCAGTGCATCAAGGTGCTCGGCGGATCGCATCGGCGCTACGCCGGCATCGGCGACGTCGTCAAGGTCACCGTCAAGGAGGCCATTCCACGCGGGCGCGTGCGAAAGGGCCAGGTGATGAATGCAGTCGTTGTGCGTACGAAGCGTGGCGTGCGCAGAGCGGATGGCTCGCTGATCCGCTTCGACGAGAACGCGGCCGTACTGTTGACCGGTGCCTTGCAACCCGTGGGAACGCGGATCTTCGGGCCCGTGACGCGCGAACTGCGAACGGAGAACTTCATGCGCATCATCTCGCTTGCGCCGGAAGTGCTTTAGGGGCTCAAGCGGTCTACCCATGCGCAAGATACGAAAAGACGACGAGGTGATCGTGATCGCGGGCCGGGACCGCGGCAAGCGGGGTGCTGTCGTGAACGTGGTATCGGATGCCAGGGTGCTGGTTTCCGGGATCAACATGGTGAAGAAGCACGTTCGCGCGAACCCACAGATCAACGAGCCCGGTGGTATCCGCGACATCGAGGCGCCCATCGCCGTGTCCAACGTGGCCTTGTTCAACCCGGAGACCGAGAAGGCCGACCGTGTGGCCATCCGCATGGAAGACGGCAAACGCGTGCGCTACTTCAAATCGACCAATACACCAGTGGACGAGTGACGTGTCCGATTTGCGGCAAAGATATGTGGACGATATCCGTCCGGCGCTGATGGAGCAGTTCGCCTTGTCCTCGCCGATGGCGGCGCCCCGTCTGTCGAAGGTCACGCTCAACATGGGCGTTGGCGAAGCCGTCGGCGATCGCAAGATCATGGATAGCGCCATCGATGACTTGACCCTCATCGCGGGTCAGCGTCCGGTGGTGACGCGGGCACGCAAGTCCGAAGCGGGCTTCAAGATTCGCGAAGGTTTCCCCATCGGCTGCAAGGTCACGCTGCGGCGGATGCGCATGTACGAGTTCGTCGAGCGCCTGATCAGCATCGCGATCCCGCGGATGCGGGATTTCCGGGGCCTGAATCCGAGGTCCTTCGACGGCCGGGGGAACTTCTCGATGGGCATCGCGGAGCAGATCAACTTCCCGGAAATCGACTACGACAGGATCGACAAGATTCGTGGATTGGACATCACCATCACCACGACGGCGGTCAACGATGAACAGGGCCTCGCTTTGCTCAAGGCCTTCAACTTTCCGTTTCGGAACTGATATCCATGGCGAAACTCTCGATCATCGAACGTGAAAAGAAGCGCGAGAAGATCGTCGCGAAATACGCGGCCAAGCGCGCCGAGTTGAAACGGATCGTCGCCGACCGCAGCGCGTCGGACGACGAACGCTGGCAAGCGCAGATCCAGCTTCAAAAGCTACCGCGCAACGCGTCCCCCGTGCGGTTGCGACGGCGTTGCGCCGAAACCGGCCGCCCGCGAGGCGTGTACCGGAAGTTCGGTCTTGGGCGGAACAAGCTGCGCGAGGCCGCCATGCGCGGCGACGTGCCGGGCTTGGTCAAGGCGAGTTGGTGAGTCGGATGAGCATGCAGGATCCGATCGCCGATCTCTTGACGCGGATCAGGAACGCGCAAAAGGCGCGTCATGATGCCGTAACCATGCCCAGTTCGCGCCTGAAGAAGGCGATTTGCCGCGTCCTCGAGGACGAGGGCTACATCGGCGGATTCCGCGTCGATGGCGACAAGAAGCCTGAACTCACCGTGGCCTTGCGCTATTTCGAAGGCGAGCCGGTGATTGCGGAACTGAGTCGGGTGAGCCGCCCGGGGCTGCGGATATACAAGCCGGCTGACGAGTTGCCGGAGGTACGCGGTGGCTTGGGCGTGGCGATCATCAGCACCAATCAAGGCGTGATGTCCGATCGGGCCGCCCGTCGACAGCTACTCGGCGGCGAAGTGCTGTGCACGGTGTTTTAGAACCTGGTCCGGTCGAGCAACGGAGTTAAGCAAGTGTCACGAATCGGCAAGAACCCCGTCACAGTGCCGGACGGCGTGGATGTGGTCGTCGAGCCGAACGGCGGGTCATCGACGGTCACCGTGAAGGGCAGCAAGGGGACGCTGGCCTTGGACGTCGCCGCTGAAGTCGATGTCCTTATCGAAGACGGCCTCGTGAAATTCGCCCCCCGCTCGGGTTCCCGCGCGGCGAAGTCGCTCGTCGGGACGACGCGTTCGCTGGTCAACAACATGGTGACGGGCGTCTCCGCGGGCTTCGAGCGGAAACTCGAACTGGTCGGCGTGGGCTATCGGGCCCAGGCCCGTGGCCGTCAGCTCAACCTGCAGCTCGGGCTGTCGCATCCGGTGAACTACGCGCTCCCGGAAGGTATTGAAGCGCGCACGGCGTCGCAGACGGAGATCGTCGTCAGCGGTATCGACAAGCAGCTTGTCGGCCAGGTGGCGGCGGAAATCCGCAGCGTTCGTCCGCCGGAACCGTACAAGGGGAAGGGCGTGCGCTACGCGGATGAGCGTGTGCGCCGCAAGGAAGGTAAGAAGAAGTAACCGGACCATGGAAAGACGACGCGACAAGAGGCAGGATCGACTCCGCCGCGCCAAGCGAACGCGGATGAAGATCCGCGAGCTGCATGCGGCGCGCCTGACCGTGCACCGTACGCCACGCCACATCTATGCCCAGGTGATCGCCGGCAACGGCGACTCGCACCGGATCGTCGCCCAGGCCTCGACGTTGGACAAGGCGTTGCGTGGCAGCGTTCTCGACGCGGGCGACGCCGGGAATGTGGCCGGTGCGACGGCGGTTGGACAGTTGGTCGCCGAGCGATCGGTGGCTGCCGGAATCGATACGGTGGCGTTCGACCGGTCAGGCTACAAGTACCACGGCCGCGTGAAGGCGCTGGCCGATGCGGCGCGAGCCAGCGGACTGAAGTTCTAAATCACTTACCGGCAGTAGGCGAATGGCATACTCGGAACAAATCGAAGAAGAAGGTCTGGTCGAGAAACTCGTCCAGATCAACTACGTCGCGAAGGTCGTCAAGGGCGGCCGTCAGCGCGGCGTCACCGCCCTGGCGGTGGTCGGCGACGGCGAAGGCCGGGTTGGCTTCGGTCGTGGCAAGGCGCGGGAGACCCCGGCCGCGATCCAGAAGGCCATGGAAGCGGCGCGGCGGGACATGGTGGACGTCGAACTCAACGGCACCACGATCTGGTACCCGGTCAAGGAAAGCTACGGCGCGTCGACCGTCTACATGCAGCCGGCCTCCGAGGGCACGGGCATCATCGCAGGCGACAAGATGCGCGCCGTGCTGGAGTGCGCAGGCGTCCGCAACGTATTGGCGAAGTGCTACGGCTCGACCCGGCCCGTGAACGTGGTGCATGCCACGTTCAATGCGCTCACGAGCATGCAGTCGCCGCAGATGGTCGCAGCCAAGCGCGGCAAGACGCTCGCGGAAATCTCGGCTTGAGCCTCATGGCCCAAACGACGCACAACACCGTGACCGTAACCCTCGTCAAGTCGCCGTGGGGGCGCTTGCCGAAGCATCGGGCCTGCCTGATCGGCCTCGGACTACGGCGCATTGGCTCGCGTCGCGAACTCGAGGACACGCCGGCCGTACGCGGCATGATCGACAAGGTCCGCTACCTGTTGGACGTCGATGCTTCGGAAACCCAAGTTCCGGAAGTCGACGCCTCGAACGGTGAGGATAGCAACTCATGACAGCGCGACTGAACGATCTCTCTCCCGCCAAGGGCAGCAAGCACGGCAAGAAGCGGCTCGGCCGGGGGATCTCGGCTGGCGGCGGGAAGACCTGCGGCCGTGGCCACAAGGGGCAGAAGGCGCGTTCCGGCGGCAATATCCGCCCCGGGTTCGAAGGTGGCCAATTGCCCCTGCAGCAACGCATTCCGGCGTTCGGATTCCGATCCGGCATCGGTCAGAAGACGGCGGAGGTGCGCACCTCGGAATTGGCCCGCGCGGCCAAGGACGGTGTGGTTGACCTTGCGGCCTTGAAAGCGGCCGGGATAGTCCGCAAGAACATGACTCGGGCCAGGGTGTTCCTGTCCGGGGACGTAGCGGTTGCGGTCACTGTGCGCGGCGTAGCCGTGTCCAAGGGCGCGGCGACCGCCATCGAGAAGGCTGGCGGTACGGTCGCCGGGCCGGACGGCGCCTCGTAGGTTCGTGGTGGCTCACCGCAGGTAGCCGGGAGAAGAGCGTGGCAACAGCGGCATCGGCATTGCCTGGAATGCGCAGCGGGGGCAGCTTGTCGGAGTTGCGCTCGCGGCTGCTGTTCGTGCTGTTTGCGCTCCTGGTCTACCGAATCGGCACGCACATCCCGGTTCCCGGGATCGATCCGGACCAGTTGCGCAACCTGTTCGACGCCAACCAGGGCGGCGTCCTGGACCTGTTCAACATGTTCTCGGGCGGCGCGCTGGAGCGGATGAGCATCCTCGCCTTGGGGGTCATGCCGTACATCACCTCCAGCATCATCATGAACCTCATGACGATGATGTACCCGACGCTGAACCAGCTTCGCAAGGAGGGGCAGGCCGGCCGGCGCAAGATCACGCAGTACACGCGTTACGGGACGCTGCTGATCGCCCTGATCCAGGGGAGTGCCCTGACCGGCACCCTGGCCGGGCAAGGGCTCGCGTTCGCCGCGACGTTCAACTTCTACTTCGTGGCGATCGTCACCTTGGTGGCTGGCGCGCTGTTCATGATGTGGCTCGGCGAGCAGATTACCGAGAGGGGTGTCGGCAACGGCATCTCATTGTTGATCTTCGCCGGCATCGTGTCGGGGTTCCCGGGCGCCGTCGGGCAATCGTTCGAAGCGGCCCGGCAAGGCGACATCAACATTGTCGCGTTGCTCGCCGTGGCACTGATCGGCGTACTCATCGTCGGCTTCGTGGTCTTCGTGGAGAGCGGCCAGCGGCGCATCACGGTAAACTACGCCAAGCGTCAGCAAGGGCGTCGCGTGTACCAGCCGCAGAGCACGCCGCTGCCATTCAAGATCAACATGGCCGGCGTCATTCCGGCGATCTTCGCCTCCAGCCTGCTGCTCGCACCGGCGTCGATGGCGCAGTGGTTCGGCCAAGCGCCGAACATGGGTTGGCTGCAGGACATCGCGCTGGTGCTGTCGCCCGGCCAGCCGCTGTACATCCTCATGTTCGCCGGTGGGATCATCTTCTTTAGTTTCTTCTATACCGCGATCATGATGGACCCGAAGGAAATAGCAGACAATCTCAAGCGTCAGGGTGCATACGTCCCGGGCATCCGCCCTGGCCAGCAGACAGCCGCCTACCTCGACGACGTGATCACCCGGTTGACGATGTTCGGGTCGCTGTACGTCGCAGCGGTGTGCCTGCTGCCGGAATTCATGGTGGTGGCATTCAACGTTACGATGCAGCTTGGCGGGACGGCGCTCTTGATCGTCGTCGTGGTGTCCATGGACTTCATGTCCCAAGTTCAGCAGCACATGATGTCCAGCCAGTACGCGAAACTGATGGAGAAATCGAACTTGCGTTCGTACGGTCGTGCCGGACGAACGAGCGTGGGCAGCGGAGGCCGAGGCTCGAAGGGGCGCAGGCGTTAGGGCGGCTTAGGCTAGCGGCGTAAGGGGATCAAGGCAATGAAGGTCAGGGCATCGGTCAAGAAGATGTGCCGCAACTGCAAGATCGTGCGGCGCAACGGCGTCGTGCGGGTGATCTGCAGCGCCGAACCCCGGCATAAGCAGCGTCAGGGTTAGCGCGGCTACGTCGCAAGCAAAGGCACCGCGGGTTAGGCGGAGGAATAGACCAAGTGGCTCGAATCGCAGGCATCAACATTCCCGACAGCAAGCATGCCGGGGTGTCGCTGACGTACATCTACGGCATCGGCCGGACGACCGCGAGGACTCTGTGCGGCGCCGTGGGCGTCGATCCGGAAGTCAATCTCGGCTCGCTTGGCGAGGACAAGCTCGACGCTCTGCGCGCCGAAGTCGCCAAGCTCAACATCGAAGGTGATCTGCGGCGCGAGGTCCAACTCAACGTGAAGCGTTTGATGGACCTCGGCTGCTACAAGGGCATGCGTCACCGGCGGGGTTTGCCGGTGAACGGTCAACGCACCCACAACAATGCGCGCACCCGCAAGGGGCCGCCGAAGCCGATCAGGAAATAGGGACTTTCGCTCCATGGCAGAACCGACCCGCAGAAAGGCCAAGCGCGTCGTCACCGATGGCGTGGCGCATGTCCATGCGTCGTTCAACAACACCATCATCACCATCACCGACCGGCAGGGCAATGCGCTGTGCTGGGCGACGGCCGGTGGCTCCGGCTACCGCGGCTCCCGCAAGAGCACGGCGTTCGCGGCGCAGGTGGCGTCCGAACGCGCGGCCACCAACGCCATCGAGCAATACGGCATGCGCAGCGTGGACGTGTACGTGAAGGGGCCGGGACTGGGACGCGAGTCGTCCGTCCGCGCCATGAATGCGGCTGGCTTGAAGATCAACAGCATCTCCGACGTCACGCCGATCCCTCACAACGGCTGCCGGCCACCGAAGCGGCGACGCGTCTAAGGCGAACCTCGGACGCCTAGCCGAACACCAAGCAGAGTACGTAATGGGCAGATACCTAGGACCGAAACTGAAGCTGTCGCGCCGCGAAGGAACGGACCTGTTCCTCAAAAGCGGCGTGCGACCGTTGGATTCCAAGTGTCGCGCCGACACGATTCCCGGCCAGCACGGCGCCGCACGGCGCCAGAAGCCGAAGGACTACGCCGTGCAACTGCGGGAGAAGCAAAAGGTGCGGCGGTTCTACGGCGTGCTCGAGCGCCAGTTCCGCAACTACTACAAGACTGCGGACCGGCAGAAGGGCGCGACGGGAGACAATCTCCTGCGCCTCTTGGAGCGGCGCCTCGACAACGTGGTCTATCGGATGGGTTACGGCTGCACGCGTGCCGAGAGCCGGCAACTGGTCTCGCACAAGGCCATCTTGGTCAACGGTGCGACGGTCAACGTCCCCTCCTACCAGGTGACCCCGGATGACACGGTTGCGGTGCGCGAGGCATCGCGCGGCCAGTTGCGCATCCGCCAGGCGCTTGATCTCGCCAGTCAGCGCGAGGCCGTCGAGTGGGTCGAAGTCGACTCGGACCAGATGTCCGGCGTGTACAAGCGCGATCCCGACCGCAGCGAACTGCCGCGCGAGATCAACGAGAACCTCATCGTCGAGTTGTACTCGAAGTAAGCGCCAACGCACCAAAGCCAACTTTAGTTCAACTGGAGGAACTTCAATGCCACAGTCGGCGACCGAATTCCTGACCCCGAGACGCATCGTTGTGGACGATGTGAGCAAGACGCATGCCCGCGTCACGCTCGAGCCCTTGGAGCGCGGTTTCGGCCACACCCTGGGCAATACGCTGCGCCGCATCCTGTTGTCGTCGATGCCGGGCAGTGCCATCACCGAGGTCCAGATCGACGGCGTCGAGCACGAGTACGCACCGATGGAAGGTGTCCGCGAGGATGTCATCGACGTGCTTCTCAACCTCAAGGGCATCGCGGTGAAGTTGCACCAGGGCGATTCCGCCAGCATCCAGCTCTCCAAGACGGGCGCGGGCGAGGTCGTCGCCGGCGACTTCCAGTTGACGGCCGACGTGGAGATCGCCAACCCGGACCACGTCATCTGCACGCTCAACGAACGCGGTGCGATTGCCATCGAGGCGAAGGTCACGCGGGGTCGCGGCTACCAACCCGTCGAATACGGCGTGGAAGAGGAGGAAGAAGCCCGGCCCATCGGCGTGCTGCGTCTCGATGCCAGCTACAGCCCAATGCGGCGCGTGGCCTACGCGGTTGAAAGCGCCCGCGTGGAGCAGCGGACCGACTTGGACAAGCTGATCCTCGACATCGAGTCCAACGGCACCATCGATCCGGAACAGGCGATCCGCCGGGCCGCGACCATCCTGCAGCAGCAGTTGGCGGTCTTCGTGGATTTCGACAAGGAGGGCGAGACCATCGTCGACGAGAAGCGCGACGAGGTCGATCCCGTGCTGCTTCGCCCCGTCGACGACCTGGAACTCACGGTGCGTTCGGCGAACTGTCTGAAGGCGGAGAACATCTACTACATCGGCGACCTGATCCAGCGCTCCGAGGTGGAACTCTTGAAGACGCCGAACCTCGGCAAGAAGTCGCTCACGGAAATCAAGGAAGTCCTGGCCGACAGGGGCTTGGGGCTCGGCATGCGGCTGGAGAAGTGGCCGCCTTCGAACCTCCGCGGCACCATCGGCTGATCACCATGAGACATCGCAAGAGCGGTCGCCACCTGAACCGCACCAGCGCCCACCGCAAGGCCATGTTCTCTAACATGGCCGCGTCGTTGATCGAGCACGAGGTCATCAAGACCACGGTGCCGAAGGCGAAGGAGTTGCGTCGGGTGGCGGAGCCATTGATCACCTTGGCGAAGCACGACACGGTGGCGAACCGCCGCCTGGCGTTCGCGCGTCTGCGCAGCAAGGCCGCGGTGGGGAAGCTGTTCACCGAGCTCGGGCCGCGTTACGAGGACCGCCCGGGCGGTTATACGCGGATTCTCAAGGCGGGCTACCGCCATGGCGACGCCGCGCCCGTGGCCTACATAGAGCTCGTCGGCCGGGAAATGGCCGAGGAGGACGACGAGTTCCTCGACGACGAGGACGAATCCTAGCGCGACGTCATCGGCTGGCTGTCAACACCTGGCAGAAGTGCGCCCCTTCGAACACGAACGGTTGGTTCTTGTCGATCCGGAAGCCGGACCCAACCAGGCGTTCCGCCAGGTCGGCGATCGCGGCGTCGTCCTGTGCTGCCGAGATCAGGTCGCGCATGCGCTGCTTATAGGCATCGGTCTCGGCGTTCACCTGGCGCAGCATGCCGAGCTTCTGGTCTGTTGACATCCCACCCGAGACGTCCGGGTTGAACGTGGCCATGGAGTTCTCCACGTAGTACACGATCTGCCCGGGATCGCGAAAGCGCGTGCTCTCACGGTTGAGGGCGCTCAAGCGTTCGTTGATTGCTGTGCGTTGCTCCTTGGCCCGACCATCGTCCTGCGGGTCCTTGCCGCGGCTGGCAAGCTTGTCCAATCGCCCATGGAGTTCTCGGATCGCGTCGTGCAGGCCGGACTTCGCGCAGACGACGATCTGGTCGATGCCGTCCTTCGCCTGGCGGACGATGGCGGAGTCGGCATGGTGGATCATCGCGGCAAAGGTGGCATGGCGTGATTTCAGGATCCGGCCGACCTCGGCGACCGTTGGCGCGGTCTCGGCGTATTCGATCCCGAATTGACTGGCGGCGAGGTCCTGGCTGGCGTCGGGAAGCGTCGTGGCGTCCACCGGCGTTCTCTTGAGGAACCGGATGCGACGCAAGTGCCGGGCGTAGGCCTTGCCGGCGAACTGGCGCGCGGGATCGATGTCGGCCGTGTCGACGCCGACGATTTCGAACGTGCTCCCTTGGCGGTAGCTGTACTGCGCCGCGAGCAACGCGACGGCACCGTTGCCGGTGGCGAGGTCGACAATCCGCGCATCGCCCGGGAGCGTTGCGAACAATGCGTGCCAGAAGTCGCGCACCGGCCCGTCGTAGTTCTCGCCGAAGCGACCGTGGAAGGTCGTAATGGTGCCTTTCTCCCAATAGCGGCTCCACTGGGCGGCGCTCAGCCGGTCGCTCACGGGGTGCTGTCCTTGAACGTCTGAAACCAGAAATTCGCCGCCACCGTGATCCGGGGACGCTCGCCGCCGTAAGGTTCCACGGCGTGCTGGATGTACGACGGGAAGATCAGGACGTCGCCCTTCGCGGGCCGCAGGCGCACAGCGTCGAACGAGAACTCGCGATGCATTGTGCGGTTCGCCGTGTCGAGGTACATGCTCGCCGTCTGCCGCGGATCTTGGAACACCAGGTGGCCGGCCTCGTACTCGTTCGGCGGCTCGTCGTCGCCGGGATCGACGCAGTAGACCAGGCTCCACGACGCCAACGGGTGGTTGTGCTGACGGAAGAACCCGCCGCGGCGCGTGATGTGGAACCAGCAGTGGTTGTGGAACCGCAGTTGCCGCATGGCGTTATCGTCCAGGCCGTTGGCGGTCTTCACCACGCTCCCGAGGTGGCCATAGAGCATCTGCTTGAGATCCGCGGTGACCGGGCTCGGCCAGTCGAGGAAGTCGAAATCGCTCTCGAAGACCTGCGGGTGAGCGGTCTGCGGCGAATTGCGCTTGCGGCGGCTCGCCTTCTCGTTGCCGAGAATGTAGTCGCGCAACGCGTCCGCCTTGGCGTGGTCCGTTACGCCGCGGTAGAACGGTGTTGCCCAGAAGTGATTGAGCTCGGGCATGGACCGGCGCTATGCAGCCTCGGGCGCCTTAGCGCCCGAGGCTGCATTTTCTGCCGAAGGTCAGAACGTGTGCCGATAGCTGATGAACGGGACACGGCCCGCAACGCTGTACAGGTACAGCGCATCGTCGTCCCAGCCGTTGACGTCGTCGATCCCGGGATCCTCGTCCATCAGATTGCGTACGCCGCCGGAGATCTCGCCACCCCAGCGGAAGCCGTAGACGCCGATCAGATCGTGCGTGTGGTGGCTGTCGTAGTTTCCGTGGGCTCCGATGAACCGCCCGATGTAGTTCAGGGTCACCGTGTCGCGGCTCCAGCGCAGCGTCACCGCGCCCCGGCGGTCCGGGAAGAGGTTGCCGTCGAGCAAGTCTGTCGGCGGATCGAAAGGGTTCGGCGTCAGCTCGTACTCGTCCTGCTTAGAGGCTTCCACATCGACGCTGAAGAGGCCGTCGGCCAAGTCGGCCTCGTAGTGCAGGCGCAGGTCGAAGCCGGTGGTCTCGCGGACGGCGACGTTGGCATAGACGTTGTCGATGGAGACCAGACGCCCTCGGGCGTTACCTGTCCGGGCACCCCGGCGGACGACAACGCCACTAGGTAGCGTGTTGTTGTTCTCAAGCTGCAGGATAGTGCTGAGCGACAAGCTCTGCACCACATCCTCGATCTCGACGTTGTAATAGTCGATGGAGAAGGTGAGCGATGGAATGGGCTCCACGATCACGCCGAAGTTGAACGACTCGGCTGTCTCGGCCTGCAGGTCGGGGTTCCCGCCCGTGAAGTTCTCCACCTGGAACGTCGGACAAGGACTCGTTCCCATCTCTTGGCAGCGGAAGACGTCCGTCACGTCGTTGAACGACTGCGACCTCGATTGATAAAGCTGCGTTAAGTTCGGTGCCTTGAAGCCCTTGCCCCACGAGGCGCGGAGGACCACCATGTCCAGTGGCTGGTACCTTAGCGCGACCTGAGGCGAGGTGGCTGTGCCGAAGTCGTCGTAGCTGTCGTAGCGGGCAGCGACGGTCGCTTCGACACCCTCGAAGATGGGAATGGAAAGCTCGCCGAATCCTGCCCACCGGCTGCGGCTGCCGGACGCGCTGTTCCCAGCCGATCCCAGGATGTTCCCGGCTTCGCGGAAGCTGTCGTAATCGTCGAGATACTCCGTCGATGCGGTCTCGGCGCCGACCGCCCAGCCGATTTGCCCGGCGGGCAGGTTGGCGCCGAAGCCATCCAGCGTGACACCAGCGGCGGTGTAGTCGGTGAGGATGTCGCGATACAGCGTCGCCGCCATGCGTCCCAACGCGGCCAAGTGTGCAGGTTCCTGCGAGAGTGGATTCGTCAGGTCGTAGTCTCCGCGCTCCGCTTCGAGTTCCACCTGGCGTGTCAAACGGGTTGTGGGGGCTGTCGCCGGGTACGCTGAAGAAGCCGACGGCCGGTGCGTAGCGGCCGAAGCTCGCGATACGCGTGAACCGGTTGTCGAAGAACAGGTTGTGACCCGGTCGCCACTCGTAGTTGGTCGTGAGGTAGGTGCTTACCCGATCAAGTCCGCCCGTTTGGGCGGAGATGTCCGCATAGCCGAAGCCGCAGGCTGTGCCGGGAATGCCGAACGGATTCTCGACCACGCCGGCGTAAACCTCCTCAGGGCAGTCGCCGAGTGATTCGGCGGCGATCCACCAGGGGTGGAACGCCGTGTTGCCGCCGCCGGATACGCCGGTCGTGTGAACGCCGAGGTCCGGCAACGTGCCGTCGCCGGGATCCTCCACCTTGACCTTGCTGTAGTGGCGGTCGCCGTCGAAGATCGGCTCGCGCTTGAACCACTCGGCGGTGAACAGCATGCTGGCGCGCTCGCCGGCAGCGCCGAATACGAAGTTGAAGTGGTCGGACTCCGCGCCTTTCTGCGTCGGCATGGCGGTGCCGATCTCGAACTCCGCACCGTCGTAGTCGTCGCGGAGAATGACGTTCACCACGCCGCCGAGCGCGTCGGCGCCATAAACGGCGGAAGCGCTGTCGGTGAGGATCTCCACGCGGTCGATGGCGACCAGCGGAATGGAGTTCAGGTCCACGGCCGCCGTACCGGTGAACGGATTGCCCGGCACGCGCCGACCGTTGACCAGGACGGCCGTGCGATCCGAGCCCAGGCCGCGCAGGTTGATGAGCGCGATCTGGCCGAAACTTGACCCGGAGCGCTCCCGGAATGAGCCGAAGTTGTTGTAGGTCGTGGTCCGCAGCAGGTCGGCCACGTTTTCGAGCCCGGTGAGATCGATCTCCTCCCGGTCGATGATGGTGATCGGACTCGGTGCATCCGAGACGTCGCGCCGAATGCGCGAGCCGGTGACGACGACGACCTCGTCGATCGCCTCCTCTTCCGTCTCGGCCGCCGCGACGACGACGGCTGGCAGGGTCGCAAGGGAGCCGGCCGTGACCGCTCCAATGGCGCTCGCCAAAGGTGTTTTTCTGAACATCGCTAACTCCCGTAAGAGTCGGTTACGTTAAGCATAAGACTATAACCGATCGGCAGCATGGATGTATCCTGATGTAGTCTGTTTCGTCTGTTTCGGACGCGTTCCGCTTGCCACCCGGGAGGACTCGGCAATGCGATTGGGCGTAGCGATGGGGCTGGTCTTGTACTCGACTGGGGCCGTGGCGACACCTCCTGTCGACCACTTCACGCGCTATGCGGACTACGAGCAGGTCCGTATCTCCCCGACGGGAAGGTACCTCGCCGTCACCACCAAGATGGACGACTACGAGTACCTGACCGTCGTCGAACTGGCGCGCAACGAGGTGCTCTATCGAACGCACTTCGGCAAGGACTGGGACGTGGCCGATTTCCTCTGGGCTACGCCCGAGCGCATCCTCGTCCAGCCCGCGTCACGTATTCCGGGACGCATCGACTTCAGCTTTGAAACCGGCGAGATCTACGCCTTGAATGCCGACGGCAGCGATGCGGCGGCGGTGTTTGGGATCGGCGCCCGTCGTGGGACGGCCTCGACCCGCGCGGGACGCATATCGCCGACGCGCGCATCGGCCGAGATCCTGCATCTGCTGCCGGAACAGCCGCGCCACGTGCTGATCGGCACGGTGCCGTTCGGCACCAGTCGCGACCCGGGTCGGGCCTACCGCCTGGACATTCATACCGGGCAGTTGAATCTGGTGGCGACGGGCCGCTATCCCGGATCGCAGTTTTTCGCCGATGGTGACGGCGAGATCCGCTTCGAGATCGGTGGTACCGACGACAACGTGACAGAGGTCTACTTCCGTACGCCCCCCGGCGAGTTTGACCTCGTCTCCCGGGGCCGGATCGACCAAGGGGTCGTTTCGCCCCTGGCCGATGCGGGCGACGGCTGGTTCTACGCCCTGGACAGCGCGGACACGTCCACCGCTCGGCTCATCCGCTGGCAGCCAGCAACCGGCGACAAGGAGATGCTCTTCCACGAACCGAGCGTGGACGTGGCGGGCCCGCTGTTCGGCCCGGGAGAGCGGCTCTTGGGTGTCCGCTACAGCAAGCACTATCCCGACTACCACTATCTCGACGCCGATGCGCCCTTGGTGAAGACCCACCGCCGCATCCGCGCTGCGTTTCCGAACGAAGACCTGCGCTTCACGAGCCTGACCCGGGACGGCAGCAAGGCCATTGCAGTCGTCTCCGGCGATCGCTTCCCGGCGACCTTCTACCTGGTGGATCTGACGACCGACCGCGTTGTCGAGTTGTTCCAGTCGCGGCCGTGGCTCTCGGCAGAGGACTTGAGCCCCATGGAGCCGGTGGAACTCGTCACGCGCGACGGGACCACAGTCCACGGCTTCCTCACTACCCCGCCCGGCTGGACGGAAGGCGACCCGTTGCCGTTGATCGTGCTGATCCACGGGGGTCCCCATGGTGTCCGGGACCACTGGGGCTTCGACACGGAGGCGCAGTTGTTCGCCTCGCGGGGCTTCGCCGTCCTGCAGGTGAACTTCCGGGGCTCGGGCGGCTACGGCAAGGACTTCCTGTACGCCGGGTTCGGACGCTGGGGGCGTGAGATGCAGGACGACGTCACGGATGCAACGCGCTGGGCCGTGGCGGCGGGCATCGCCGATGCCGATCGGATGTGCATCTATGGCGCCAGCTACGGCGGCTACGCGGCGCTGACCGGCGCCTTCCGCGAACCGGATCTGTACCGCTGCGCCGTCGGGTACGTGGGCGTCTACGACTTGGAAATGATGTTCAGTCGCGGCGACATCCCGTCTCGCCGCGCCGGCGTCAACTACCTGAAGTCGGCGATCGGCGAAGACGCGGATGAACTGCGCGCGCGGTCTCCGGCCCACAACGCCGAGCGGATCAAGGCGGCGGTGATGCTGGTCCACGGTGGCCGCGACCAGCGCGTACCGATCGCCCAGGCGCACAACCTGCGCCGGGCGCTGAAGGCCGCCGGCAATCCGGTCGAGGTCTGGCACGTCGAGGCCCGGGAAGGCCACGGCTTCGGCAACCAGGACAACCGCCGCAAGATGTATACCCGGATGCTCGCGTTCTTCGACCGGCACATTGGCCGCGGAGTCGACGCCGTCGGTGGCGTGCGCTAAAGCGCTCGGCGTCCGGTGCGCGCCCCGCTTCTATGACGAGGCAAGGACCCCGGGAGGTCGGTCCGGGCGTCACACGCCGTCATCCAACTATGTAAACCCTGCACGGCGAGTTGCATTGCATACAAGGCCGGGACGCCTGAGCGTCAGACGGCCTGTGGTCCCCCGGCGCTTCGTCAGTATGGGTAGTACCGTCGCGCGCGAGTCCGCCCCTCCCCCCGAACCAATCCGATCTCGGCAAGTTCGTTCAGCAAGGCACGGGCGTAGGGTAGGTCGCGCTCGAGCAGCGCCGCGCCCTCGGCGGATGACAGGCTACCCCGCCGACGGACATGATCGAGCAGCTTCTGCCGGTGGATCTGTTGGTCGTCCGGCGGCCCGGTCCCCGCTCGGACGATGGCCGCGTCTGACAGGACATAGCGCGAACCGCCGCGGTCGCCAACGTAATCTTCGTTTTAGCGGGAAAGATTAGATAATCTTCCCACCATATTCTCGGTCGCAACACCGCGACGTTGGGCCCGTCGGTCGGATCAGGGATCGGGCGTTCGCCCGGCAAGCGTTTCGGCCACCCAGCTCACCGACCAGTTGTGGCCGAGGCGTCGGCCGTTGTAGGTGGCGGGCAGACGTGTGACGCTCGAGCCGGGCAGATCGATCACCTGCGGATCGGTGGGCATTTGGCGGAACGCGCCGTCGAGTTGATGGCGGGTGCGCCACTCGTGGAAGGCGACCTTGGGCGGCAGCGCCTCCGGTGTTCGGTACGGACAACGGTCGCCGACCCCGGCCAGGGGTGCGGCGATCGCGTGGACCTCCAGCGGGACCGACCCTTGCCAGCGTTCCGCGGCCGCCGTCACCAGAACGCCGCCGTAGCTGTGGCCGATCAGGCGGATGCGGTCGAGTTCGGTGAAAGGCGCCGTGGCGAGACGCTCGGCCAAGGTGTCCGCAGCTTCCCCCGGGCAGCGGTTCCAGTCCCAGCGCCAGAACCAGGTCGATGATTTGGCATCGTCCAGCGTCTTGAGCAGGTGGACCCACTCGTAGCCGGCGCTGTTCCAGCCGTGGACGGCGATGGTCGCGGCTGTGGGCGAACCGCCGTCCCGGTCGAGCCGGTGCAGGTCCATGGGCAACGCGATCAACTGCGTGCCCGAGGCGCGTACGTCGTCACCGGCGTCGAGCGTGTCCAGCCATGGAAAGCCGTCGGCGAGGGCCTGCGGGGCGGCCGCGCCAAGCAAGGCCGCAAAGGCGATTGCGAACCGGGACGTCGTCCGCTTGGACCGGGTCCCGGTCATGCGGCAGCCGACCGGTGGTCTGCGAAGACGCGCTTCAAGTAACGCCCGGTGTGCGATGCCGCCACTTGCGCGACCTGCTCGGGCGTTCCCGTGGCCACGACTTCGCCACCGCCAGCGCCCCCTTCCGGGCCGAGGTCGATGACCCAGTCGGCGGTCTTTACGACGTCCAGGTTGTGTTCGATGACGACCACCGTGTTGCCCTGGTCCCGAAGGCGGTGCAGGACGTGGAGCAACTGCGCGATGTCGTGGAAATGCAGACCCGTCGTCGGTTCGTCCAGGATGTAGAGCGTCTTGCCCGTGTCCCGCTTGGACAGCTCCCGCGACAGCTTCACGCGTTGCGCCTCGCCTCCAGACAGGGTGGTCGCGCTTTGGCCCAGTCGCACGTACGACAGGCCGACGTCCATCAGCGTGGTGAGCTTGCGCTTCAGCATGGGCACGGCTTCGAAGAACGCGTGGGCTTCCTCGATGGTCATGTCGAGGACCTCGTGGATGTTCTTGCCCTTGTAGCGGACCTCGAGGGTCTCCCGGTTGTAGCGCTTGCCTTGGCAGACGTCGCAGGGGACGTAGATGTCGGGCAGGAAGTGCATCTCCACCTTGATGACCCCGTCGCCCTGGCAGGCCTCGCAGCGACCGCCCTTGACGTTGAAGCTGAAGCGGCCGGGACGGTAGCCGCGAGCCCGCGCCTCCTGCGTCTGCGCGAACAGTTCCCTGATGGGCGTGAACAAGCCGGTGTAGGTCGCTGGATTCGACCGCGGCGTGCGGCCGATCGGGCTCTGGTCGATGTCGACGACCTTGTCGAGCCAATCGAGGCCAATGATGTCGTCGTAGGCCTGGGGACTGATGCTCGTGGCGCCGTTCAAGGCCCGCGCGGCGATCGGGTAGAGCGTCTGGTTCACCAGCGTCGACTTGCCGGATCCCGATACGCCGGTGACGCAGGTGAGGAGCCCGGCGGGGATGTCCACGGTGACGTCCTTGAGGTTGTTGCCGCCGGCGCGCTGCAGTTGGACGGTGCGATCGGGGTCGTATGGCGTCCGCGTGGCGGGCACCGCGATGCGTCTCTCGCCGGTGAGGTACTGCGCCGTGATCGACTCGGCGCATCGCTCGACCGTATCGAGGGAGCCCGCCACCACGATCTCGCCCCCGTGGACGCCGGCCCCCGGACCGATGTCGATGATGTGGTCGGCCGTGCGGATGGCTTCCTCGTCGTGTTCGACCACGAGTACCGTGTTGCCGAGGTCGCGCAGGTGGCTGAGCGTGCTCAGGAGACGTGCGTTGTCGCGTTGATGCAGGCCGATGGACGGCTCGTCCAGGATGTACATCACCCCCACCAGGCCGGCGCCGATCTGGCTGGCGAGCCGGATGCGCTGGGCTTCGCCCCCGGAGAGCGTCTCCGCGCTGCGGTCGAGGGTCAGGTAGTTCAAGCCGACGTCGACCAGGAAGCGCAGCCGCGCGCCGATCTCGCGCACGATCTTCTCTGCGATCTCGCCCCGACGTCCGGTCAGGTGCAGGGACTCGAAGTGGGCCAGCGTGCCTTCCACGGAGCCGCAGGTGAGACTGGGCAAGGTGGCACCGTCGACGTAGACGTTGCGCGCGGCCTCCATCAGGCGGGAGCCGTCGCAAGCCGGGCAGGCGCGGACGCGGAGGAACCGCTGTAGCGCCTCGCGTACCCCGCTGGACTCGGTCTCCTTGTAGCGCCGCTCCATGTTCGGAATGACGCCCTCGAAGCGGTGCCGGCGGGTGATCCGGTCGCCGCGGTCGTTGAGGTAGCTGAAATCGATGCGCTCGTCGCCGGAGCCGTAAAGGATGGCGTGCTTCTGCTTCTTTGTGAGGCGCTTGAACGGCTTGTCGACGTCGAAGTCGTAGTGCCGGGCCAGCGAGGTGAGCATATGGAAGTAATAGATGTTGCGACGGTCCCAGCCGCGGATGGCTCCCTCGGCGAGGTTCAAGTCGGGCTCGGCCACCACGAGGTCTGGATCGAAGTACTGCTTGACACCGAGGCCGTCGCATTCCGGGCAGGCCCCGGCGGGGTTGTTGAAGGAGAACATCCTCGGCTCGAGTTCGCTGATGCTGTAGCCGCAGACGGGGCAGGCGAAGCGCCCACTGAAGGTGAGGTCGTCGCGTTCGTCATCCATGAAGCTCACCACCGCGATGTCCTCGCCGCGCTCGAGGGCGGTCTCGAAGGACTCGGCGAGTCGTTGCTGCGCGTCCGGCCGGACGCGGAGGCGATCGACGACGGCTTCGATGGTGTGCTTCTTGTTCTTGTCCAAGGCGGGGGGATGGTCGAGGTCGGTGACGATGCCGTCGATCCGGGCCCGGATGAAGCCGCTCGCCATTAGTTCCGAGAAGACATGCTGGTGTTCGCCCTTGCGGTCCCGGATGACCGGTGCGAGGACCATGATGCGCGCGCCTTCGGGCAGGGCCATCACCTGGTCCACCATCTGGCTGACGGTCTGCGCGTCGAGCGGTTCGCCGTGCTGCGGGCAGCGGGGCTCGCCGACGCGGGCGTAGAGCAGCCGCAGGTAGTCGTAGATCTCGGTGATCGTGCCCACCGTGGACCGTGGATTGTGCGAGGTCGACTTCTGCTCGATGGAGATGGCCGGCGACAGGCCTTCGATGTGGTCTACGTCGGGCTTTTCCATCATGGACAGGAACTGCCGCGCATAGGCCGACAGGGACTCGACGTAGCGGCGCTGCCCTTCGGCGTAGAGCGTGTCGAAGGCCAGCGACGACTTTCCGGAGCCCGACAGGCCGGTCACGACCACCAGTTTGTCGCGCGGGATGTCGAGGTCGATGTTCTTGAGATTGTGGGTGCGCGCGCCGCGCACGGCGATCTCGGTCAGTCCGGCCGGCGTCGGCGTGGCGAGTTCGGCGGGCTGGCCGTTCTCTACTGCTGGGATCGGTCGGGGTCGGGCGCTTGCCATTTCGATCTGACGCGCGGTGGGGTGAAACACGGCAACTTAACTTGGATGCGAGCCGCGGAGCAAGCGCTGCTGGTGTTCTGATGCGCTGCGGCTTGAGCTGTCGACGGTCATGGCAGATGTCTGACGCTACGAATGGTCGATTTCGCACGCCCGTCCGGGGCGATGTCTGTAGCGCATGCGGATTCAGCCGGTAGAATCGCGAGCAACGACTAAGCGAATCGGAGCCGGGCATGATCAACAAGGCCATCCTCGTCGGCAACCTCGGACGAGACCCGGAGATGCGCTATACCCAAAGTGGACAGCCCGTCGCCAATTTCAGCGTGGCGACGAGCGAACGCTGGACGGACCGAAACTCCAACGAGCGCCGGGAACAGACGGAGTGGCACAACGTCGTGTGTTTCAGCCGCTTGGCCGAGATCTGCGGCGAGTATCTGCACAAGGGCTCCAAGGTGTACATCGAAGGGCGCCTGCAGACCCGGTCGTGGGAAGGGCAGGACGGCCAAACGCGCTACAGGACGGAAATCGTTGCGCGGGAAATGAAAATGCTCGATAGCCGTGGTGGGGGAGGTTCCGGGTACGGACCGGACGATCCCGGCCCGGCGGACACCCGCGGGAACTACGGGGGCCAGGGTCAACAGCCGTCGCGAGGCCCGCAGCCCCCGCGTGGCGACCGTCAGGCACCGCCGCCGCCAGCGGACGACCCGGACGACTTCGAGGACGACATTCCGTTCTGACCGATGGCCCTCATCGTCCTCACGCCCTATCTCGCATTTCACGATTGCGCCGCAGCGATCCGCTTCTTCGGGGAGGTGTTCGGCAACGTGGAAACGCAGGAGCAGTACACGGACGAGGATGGCCGCATCGCACACGCCACGATTCGCGTCGGCGGCGCCACGCTGTTCGTTTCCGACGAGTACCCCGATTTCGGCGCGCGCAGTCCACGTGACCTAGGCGGCTCGCCCGTCGCCCTGCACTTCCACGTCGCCGATGCGGACGCCGTGGCGGCGCGCATGGTCGCCGCCGGCGGCACGACGCTGCGCGAGGTGGAGGATCAGGCGGATGGCGAGCGGCGTGGCACGTTCCTCGACCCGTTTGGGTACCGTTGGATGATCGGTCAGAGTCTCGGAACCGAACCAGCCGATGGCTGAACCGGACGACGGAATCCGCGAGATTCCCCTGTTTCCCCTCGGCAACGTCCTTTTCGGCGGCGGTCGCTTGCCGCTGCAGATCTTTGAGCCGCGCTACCTCGACCTGGTCGGTCGGTGCATGAAATCGCAGACGGGGTTCGGCGTCGTCCTCATCCGCCGCGGCCGTGAGGCGCACCAACCCGGCGATGCGCCCCCGGCGTTGTTCGAGGTCGGCACCTACGCGCGCATCGTGGACTTCAACCAATTGGCCAATGGTCTGTTGGGGATCGTCTGCGCCGGCGGCGAGAAGTTCCGCATCCGGCGCTCTTGGGCCGCCGAGGATCACCTCATGATGGCCGAGGTGGACTTCCTGCCGGAGGAGCGCCCGGGCCCGGTCGGGGAGGAGTTCGAAGGCCTCGTCGATACGCTCCGCGTGCTCGTCAAGCACCCGATGATTCAACAGATGCAGCTCGAGGTCGACTACGACGATGCCCGCTCGGTGAGCTGCCGGCTGGCGGAGCTGCTGCCGCTCGATGCGGAGACCAAGCAGAGCCTTTTGCAGATGCAAACGCCGCGCGAGAGGCTGGTGGAAATCCGCCGCTTGATCGCCAGACTGCGGGGCTAACAGCTCCGCTCTGGCTTGGTTTGCATGCAAGCGATCCTGGGCGGCACCTTCGATCCTGTCCATCGCGGCCACTTGCATGCCGCGGCTGTGGGGCGATCGCTGCTCGGCGCGCCCAAGGTCACCCTGATGCTCGCGGCTAGGCCTTGGCATCGCGAGGCGCCGGCGACGTCGATCGAGCACCGCTTGCGCATGTTGCGTCTCGCCGTTGGCGCGGATCCTCACCTCGTGGTTTCCGATTGGGAAGCTAGGCGCGAAGGGCCGTCCTACACGGTGGACACGTTGACCGCGTTGGCCGACGGGGAACCACTGGTGTGGTTGATCGGTGGCGACGCGTTCGCGGCGGTGGACTCGTGGCACCGGGTGGACGACCTGGCAGCGCTCTGCCACTTCCTGGTCTTGAACCGCCCTGGCTCACGACGCGACGAGCGGATGCCCAAGGGCTTCCGGCGCATCGACGATCCGTCGGCGCTCGTCCGGTGGCCAAGCGGCTGCGTCTGTTTCGCTGGTGCGACGATGCTGGATGTGTCGGCCACCCGCATCCGCCGCAGAATCTCAAGCGGCGGTGCCGTGGATGGATTGCTAACGCCCGAGGTGTGGGCATATATTAGGACCCATGGCTTATACGGTCGCAGGCAGCCCGGAGGCTGACGCGGAGTCGTTGAAGGCGCTTGTCGAGGCCGCGGTGGATGATCGCAAGGCGGTCGATCCCGTGGTTCTCGATGTCTCCGGCATGACCGAGTTGACCGAGTACATGGTAATCGCCACCGGGACTTCGAACCGCCATGTGAAAGCGATCGTGGACAGCGTCGTGGAGACGGCCAGGGCCAACGGCATCGGCGTCTTGGGCACCGAGGGCCGCGACGGCAACGACTGGGTGCTGATTGACCTCGCCGACGTCGTGGTGCACGTTATGCGCCCGGAGGCACGCGCCTTCTACGATCTCGAACGGTTATGGGAGGCCGTCACGGAGCCGGCGCACGGCGGTTCGGCACATTCGGACTAGGGGCGCGCGGTCGCTTCCGGAGCGATCCGCGTGAGATTGAGACTACTCGCTGTCGGCAAGGCACCCCGATGGGTCGAAGAAGGCTTCGCACAGTACGCACAACGGCTACCGGCCGACTGTTCCCTGCAACTGACCGTCGTATCGCCGCGTCGCGGTCAGTCCGACGAAGACCGGTTGCTCGCCGAGGTCCGTCCCGGGGAGACCGCCGTGGTATTCGACCGGCGCGGTCGAACCGTCAGCAGCGAAGACATGGCGGAACTGCTTGCCGCGTGGCGTCAGTCCGGTCGCAATGTCGCCCTGCTCGTCGGCGGCGTGGCGGGGTTCGACGAGCAAGCCCGAGGTCAGGCGGACCATGTGCTGTCGCTGTCCGCCATGACGTTGCCCCATCTGCTCACGCGCGTGGTCGTCGCGGAACAGGTCTACCGTGCATGGAGCATTCTCCGCGGTCATCCGTATCACCTAGCGCAGGCCGGGTCCTAGAGCGGCTGCGCGGACATCCGCGCACCGGAGCATCGCGCACCGGAGCCAAAGGGCGTTAGCCGCCAGGTCGTTGGGCCATGCCGCGAAACCCCAAAACGCCGCAGCCGATCGATCCGGAGCAACTCCGGCAGGCGTTCGCCAAACGGGCCTTTGTGCTGTTTGTAGTCGTGGCGGGCCTGTTCAGCGTGCTGGGCGCGCGGCTTGTCTGGTTGATGATCGTGCAGTATGAAGAGTACCGGACGCAGTCGGAGGACAACCATCGACAGACGGTGCCGATGGTACCGGTACGTGGTCTGATCTACGACCGGAACGGCCATCTGCTGGCCGACAACCAGCCGATTCTGTCCATCGCCATCGTCACCGAACTCGTCGGCGATCTCGACCAGACGCTCTTAGACCTCGATGCGCTGGTGGGCCTTTCGGCGGACGAAAGGTCAGCTTTCAAGGATCGGGTCCGGCGCAAGCGGCGTCCGCTTGAAGAGGTCCCCCTGAAGACCGGCGTCACGCCGGGGCAACGCGCCATCGTCGAGATCAACCGCCACCGGCTGCACGGTGTTGTGATCAGTCCCGAAAGCGTTCGCCACTATCCGTTCGACGAGCTCCTCGCACACGCGGTCGGTTCGGTGCGCCGCATCTCCGAGGAAGACCTGATCGACCTCGATGCGCGCCGGTACCGTTCGACGCGCTTCATGGGCAAGCGTGGCGTGGAGGCGTTCTACGAGCAGTCGCTGCACGGCGAGCCGGGCTTCCGCCAAGTGGAGGTGGATGTCTACGGTGTCGAACGCGGCGAGTTTTCGCGCCAGCGGCCGAGCCCGGGCCACGATCTGGTCCTGCATCTGGATGTTGACCTGCAGATCGCTGCGACGAGAGCGCTCGGCAGCCGCCGCGGTGCCGTCGTTGCCATCGAGCCGAAGACCGGCGGCATCTTGGCCTTGGTCAGCAACCCGAGCTACGACCCGAACTTGTTCGTTTCCGGGCTGACGCCTCCACAGTATCAGGCGCTCTTGGACTCGCGCGACAGGCCGCTGCTCAATCGGGCAACCGACGGGCGCTACGCGCCGGGCTCGACCTTCAAGCCGATCGTCGGATTGGCGGGTTTGGCGCTGGACCTGACGGACTGGGAGCGCACCTACGCCGACTACGGCGAGTTCCGTCTGCCGAACCAGCGGCGAGTCTACCGGTCATGGAATTGGCAGCCGGGTCAGCCGGGGGGCCAGGGGATCGTCAACCTGCGCCAGGCCGTGTTCCGTTCATCGAATGGCTACTTCTACAACCTGGGATCCCAGATGGAAGTGGACGCGTTGCCGGAGTTCGCGGCGCAGTTCGGTTACGGCCGCGTGCTGTCGCTCGACGTGGCCGATGCCGACGCGGGCGTATTGCCGGACAGCGACTGGAAGCGTGGCGAGCGCGGTGAACCCTGGTATCCCGGCGATACCGTCAACATGGCGATCGGCCAGGGCGATCTCTTGGCGACGCCGCTACAGGTGGCGACGGTGGCGTCGATCATCGCCAATCGTGGACTTTTGGTGCCGCCGAGGATGTTGAAGTCAAGCGATGGCGTGTTGGCGGAGACACTGGCCCCGAATACCCAGCCGGGGCGCGTCGAAGGCCTCGCCGAGACGGATTGGGAGCAGATGGTCGACGCCATGGAGGATGTCATCCACCTCGGCAATCAGGGGTACTTGCGCAATGGGATTGCGTGGGCCCACATCGGTCGGGACATCGGCTACCGGCTCGCCGGCAAGTCCGGAACGGCCCAAGTGGTAGAGATCCCCCAAGGCGAGGAGTACGACGAGGAGTTGCTGGACGAGTACAGCCGCAAGCACGCGTGGTTCATGGCCTTCGCTCCGGCCGACGATCCCGTGATCGCGCTGTCCGCGTTCGTGGAGAACGGCGGTGGCGGGAGTTCGGTTGCCGGGCCAATCGTGCGCGAGGTCGTGGATGCGTACTTGCTCGGAAAGCGACCCGAAACCGAGGACCCTACGCCGCCCGCCCTGGCCAGCGACGCGCCACTGACTCCGGCCGCGGCCGGGACTTGAGTGCGAGCACAGGCCGTGGCCCGCGACTTCCACTACACCTTGCCGGCCGGCACCGCCCTGGCGCAGCGGCGGCTGTACAACGTGCACCTGGACTTGACCCTATTGGTCGCATTGATCGCGATCGCGGCATTCGGATTGCTGGTCTTGGATACGGTTAGCGAGCAGGCTGGCATCGTCACCGGCCAGATGATTCGCGTCGGACTCGCGCTTGCGGCTATGGTCGTGTTGGCCCAACTCGAGCCACGCACTTATCTGCGGTGGGCGCCGATCGTCTACCTCGTTGGACTCTCGCTGCTCGTCCTCGTGTTGGTACTGGGCGTCACGGCCAAGGGCTCTACGCGCTGGCTGGACTTGCCGGGACTGCCGCGGTTCCAGCCCTCCGAGATGATGAAGCTGGCCGTGCCGCTCGCGGTTGCCTGGTACATCCACGAGCGTTCCGTGCCGCCGCGGGGGCGTCATCTGCTGGTCGCCGTGGGACTGTGCATCGTGCCGGCGGCGTTGATCGCACCCCAACCCGACCTGGGTACCAGCTTGCTCGTCGCCGGGGGCGGTCTGGCCGTGATCGTCTTGGCCGGTATCCGCTGGTGGCTGGTGGCGGCGGCTGGCGGTGCGATGGTGGCCGCGGCGCCCGTGCTGTGGCTCTTCCTCAACGACTATCAACGCAACCGCATCCTGACGTTCCTCAACCCGGAACAGGACCCGCTCGGGCATGGCTGGAACATCGCGCAGTCGAAGATCGCGATCGGGTCCGGCGGCTTGTTCGGCAAGGGTCTGGGGGAGGGTACGCAAAGCCAGCTCGACTTCCTGCCGGAGAGCAGCACGGACTTCATCATCGCGGTCGTCGGCGAAGAGTTGGGTCTGGTCGGGGCCATGCTGTTGCTGGCGCTCTACCTGGTCGTCATCGCGCGGGCGCTGTTCATGGCCACGAGCTCGCCGACGACGTTCGGGCGCCTGGTGGCAGGCGCGCTGACCTTGGTCTTTTTCGCCTACGTCTTTGTTAACATCGCGATGGTCTCGGGGCTGTTGCCGGTGGTCGGCGTCCCGTTGCCGCTGGTGAGTTACGGTGGCACCTCGGCGATCACGTTGCTGGCGGGTTTCGGCATCGTGATGTCGATCCACAGTCACCGCGGGTGGTAGGCAAGCCACGGCCTCAAGCACGTCGCAAGGGATTGTCGGCTGCTAGGCGCTCTAGGAACAGAATGCGGCTAGGACGATAGGGAAATCAATGAAGGCGCTCCCCACTCTGGCAGCCGCCACGGTCTTGTTGCTGACCCCCCATGCCGCGACGGCGGATTACACGTCGCGCCCGGAAGTCCAAGCCTACATGGACGAGCTATCCGCTCGACACGGGTTCTCCCGCCAATGGCTGTCCAGTGTTCTCGCCCGCGCACAACGAAAGGACTCGATTATCGAAGCCATTTCACGACCGGCCGAAAAGGCGAAGCCGTGGCACGAGTACCGCGGCATTTTCGTGACCGATGATCGCATCGTGGCTGGCGTCGACTTCTGGCACGAGCACGCCAAGGCCGTGGCGTCTGCGCAGGAGCAATACGGGGTGGCCGCGGAGGTGGTCGTGGCGATCATCGGTGTCGAGACCTACTATGGCCGCTACCTCGGCCGCTACAGGGTGCTCGACGCCCTGTCGACGTTGGCATTCGACTACCCGCCGCGGGCGGGCTTCTTCCGGGGTGAACTGACCGAGTTCCTGCGGCTTGTTCGCGAGGAAGGCCACGACCCGTTGACAGCCATGGGGTCCTACGCTGGCGCGATGGGCTATGGCCAGTTCATTCCGTCGAGTTACCGAGCGTATGCCGTCGACTTCGATGCCGACGGGGTGCGTGACATCTGGACGAACAAGACCGACGCCATCGGCAGCGTCGCGAACTACTTCGCACGCCATGGCTGGCGCGGACAAGGCCCGGCGGTCGTTCGCGTCGAACTCGGGGATCCGACGCTCGACGAGGTGGCCAATGCGGGCCTCGAACTCGAGCACACGGTCGGCGCGCTCCGCGCCCGAGGTGTGACGGGCATCGATGCGCTACCGGACGACGCGCGTGCGGCGCTGTTTCGCATGCAGGCCGCGGACGGCGACGAATACTGGCTGGGGCTGCACGACTTCTACGTCGTCACGCGTTACAACCGGAGCGCTATGTACGCGCTCGCGGTCCTGCAACTCGCGGCCGAGATTCGCGGCCACTTCGACGCGGTGGCAGTGGGCGACGGTTGATGCTTGGGGGACACCGGGCGGTCGCGATCGGCGCCTGCGTCGCCGGTGGCCTGGTGACCGGTTGCGCCACCCCCATCGACTCCGGACGCCAAGGATCGCCGACGGTGGAATCGCGGCCGATGCGCGACTCGGCGCCGGCATCGCCGCCGGCGGGACTTGCCGACCTGCCCGATCCGGAAGTGCGTGCAGACCCGAAGAGCCGTTACGGCAACAGCCCCTATGAGGTCTTCGGCAAACGCTACGAAGTGCTCGAGTCCGCCGTCGGTTACGACGAGGTCGGCCTTGCCTCGTGGTACGGGGAGAGATTCCACGGCTACACGACGTCGAGTGGCGAGATATACAACATGTTCACGCTGACGGCCGCTCACAAGACGCTGCCGATCCCGAGCTATGCCCGGGTGACCAACCGAAAGAACGGCCGCACCACGGTCGTGCGGATCAACGATCGCGGACCGTTTCGCAAGAACCGGCTCATCGATCTGTCCTATGCGTCGGCCGTCAAGCTCGGTTTCGCGGATGTCGGCACGGCTTCGGTGCGGGTCGAGACGTTACTTCCCGGTGATGTCGATCCACCGGGTGGGCTCCAGACGAGCTACTTCGTGCATGCCGGTCCGTTCAAGAACCGCGACCGCGCGAACGCGGCCCGAGTGGATCTGGCGATGGTGGGTGCCGATCCGGCAACGATCCTAGCTGTCGAGGATTCCTTCATGGTACGCATCGGGCCACTCTCCACCCTTCGCGCCGCTGAACGACTGAAGGCGTTGCTGGTGTTCTGGGATCCTTAAGGCGGTTGGGGCCATGCAAGAGTAGGAGCAGACGAATGCGGCTAGACAAGACGGCTTGGCGTTTCGGGGTGGCGGGGTTCGTGTCGCTGACCTGGACAGGCGTAGCGACCGCGGCGCCCCACATCGTGCCCGATCCACCGCCGATCTCTTCGAAGAGCTATGTGCTGATGGCGGCGGGCACCGACCGCGTGATCGCCGAACGCGACAGCGCCGCGCCGTTGCCGCCCGCCAGCCTCACCAAGATCATGACCAGTTACGTAGCGGCCGTGGAACTCGATGCTGGACGAATCGCGCTCACCGACGACGTGCCCATCAGCGTGGGTGCATGGAGAACGGGCGGCTCGCGGATGTTCGTGCGCGAAGGCACGACGGTCAAACTCGAGGACCTCCTGCGCGGGATCGTCATTCAGTCGGGCAACGACGCGAGCGTCGCCGTGGCGGAGTTCATCGCCGGCGACGAGGACGCCTTCGGGGACATGATGAACGTCCATGCCAAGGACCTCGGCCTGCGCGATTCACGATTCGTCAACTCGACCGGGCTGCCCGACGACGGGCACTATTCGTCGGCGCACGATCTCGCCGTTCTTTCGGCCCGTCTGATCGAGCGCTATCCGGACCACTACGCCATGTACCGCGAGCGCGCGTTCACTTTCGCGGACATCGAGCAACCGAATCGCAACAAGCTGCTCTGGCGCGACAAGTCGGTCGATGGTGTCAAGACCGGCCTGACCGAAGCCGCCGGCTACTGCCTCGTGGCGTCGGCACTGCGCGACGGTACGCGGTTGATCGTGGCGACCATGGGTGCCGACACCGACAGCCAGCGATTCCAGGACGCCCAGAAGCTTCTTGCCTATGGGTTCAGATACTACGAGAACAGGCAGCTCTACGAGGCCGACGAAGTGTTGGCGACGCCGGAGGTTTGGTTCGGGACGGCGGAGTCGGTAGCCGTCGGCGTGTCCGACGCGCTGACCATTACCTTGCCGCGCGGTCGCTACGACGATCTCGAAGCGGTCCTGGATTTGCCCCGCAACCTCGAGGCGCCGATCGACGCAGGGGCGCGTATCGGTACGGTGCGCGTGACGCTCGAAGACGAGATCCTCGCGGAGGTCGGGCTCCTGGCGCGCAAGGCCGTGCCGGAGGCGAACGTGTTTGCGCGCATGGGCGACAGTATCTATCTTTTCTTCCGCGACTTGCTCGGCGGCGAGCCCGAGGCGCCCGAGGCGGCAGGGTCGTAAGACGGGTTGGCGTGGGACAGGCGATGCCGCGCCGGCTCTTGGTCAGGAACCTGGGTAACGACACGGTTTACGGCGACGTGCTGCGCGACATGCGCGCGTTTACGGATGCGCGTGCGGCGACCACGGTGGACGAACTTTGGTTGACCGAACACCGCCCGGTGTTCACCCAGGGCCAGGCGGGCAAGGCCGAGTACGTACTCGCAGCCGGCGACATCCCCGTCGTGCAGAGCGACCGGGGCGGGCAGGTGACCTACCATGGCCCGGGTCAGATCGTCGGCTACCTGATGTTCGATCTGCACCGCCTCGGCGTCACGGCGCGCGCGTTGGTGACGGGCATCGAAAAGGCCATTGTCTTGGTGTTGGCAGGCTACGGCGTGACCGGATTCGCGCGACCGGATGCGCCTGGCGTCTATGTCGGGACGGACAAGATCGCCGCCCTCGGTCTGCGGGTGCGCCGCGGCTGCAGCTACCACGGCCTGGCGTTGAACGTCGACATGGACCTGGCACCGTACGCACGGATCGTGCCGTGCGGCTTGACCGGAATCGGCATCACCACGCTCGCGACCCTGACCGGCGGATGTACCGTCCCCGAGGTCGCACCGAAGCTCGTCCGTGAACTGGCGAGCGCCTATGGCTTCGACGTCGTCGAGGAAATCTAGAGTTTCAGGACGCGCACGTGAAACCCAACATCCTGTTCGCCTTCGCTGACGATTGGGGCCGCTATGCGCGCGCCTACGCGGAGCACGAAGGCGCGAATTCGCTCAACGAGCTGATCGAGACGCCCAACTTCGACCGCATCGCCCGGGAAGGCGCCCTGTTCACCAACGCGCTGGTGCCCGCGCCCTCGTGTACGCCGTGCCGCAGTTCGATCCTCGCGGGCCAGTATTTCTGGCAGACCGGGTTGGGTGCCATTCTGCAAGGCGCGGTGTGGGACGAGACCATTCCGACCTTCCCGCTGGAACTCGAGGCCAAGGGTGGCTACTTCGTCGGTTACCAGTACAAGGTGTGGAGCCCCGGGCGGACCTTGAATGCGCCGATCGGCGCCGCGCGGACCCGTTTCGAGCCGGCGGGGCGCAACTTCAACCAGTTCTCCCACTGGGTGACGGCCAACGCGGAGGACTTAGGCGTAGACGGCGCCAAGGAAGCCCTCTACGACGAGACCCGGCAGAACTTCCGTGCCTTCCTGGATGCGCGTCCGGACGATGCGCCGTTCTGCTACTGGTGGGGCCCGACCAATACGCATCGCACGTGGGAACGTGGTTCGGGCAAGGCGCTGTGGGGGATCGAGCCGGACGCGTTGAAGGGACGGCTGCCGGCCTTCCTCCCCGATGTCCACGACATCCGCGAGGACGCGGCGGACTACCTCGGCGAATGCCAGGCCGTGGACAAGGGCCTAGGCGTCATCGTCGAAGAGTTGCGGGCTCGGGGCGAACTCGACAATACCTTGCTGGTGGTCAGCGGCGACCACGGCATCCCGGGCATGCCGCGCGCCAAGTGCAACCTGTACGACATCGGTTGCGAGGTCGCGCTGGCTGTGCGCTGGCCGGGACGCGTCCAGTCGGGACGCATCGTTACGGATTTCGTGAATCTGATGGACTTCGGGCCGACGTTCTGCGAGGCAGGGGGCATCGACGTCCCGGCGACCATGACAGGCAGGAGCCTGATGCCGGTTCTCACTGATCGGCGCAGCGGCCAGATCGTTCCGGAGCGTGATTACGTCGTGACCGGGCGCGAGCGCCATGTCGGTGGTGCCCGCGAGGGCTACCTGCCGTATCCGCAACGGTCGTTGCGTACCCGGGATTTCATCTACATCGTCAACTTCGAGCCTGACCGGTGGCCGATGGGCGACCCGAAGGGGCTCGATGATCCGAACACCACGGCCCCCGACTTCGAGACGCTCGCCTACGATACGTTCGTGGCCTACGCCGATCTCGACGCCAGCCCGACCAAGGCATGGATGATCCATCACCGGGAGGACCACGATGTGGAACCACTCTACGAGTTGGCCTTCGGCAAGCGCCCGCGGGAGGAACTCTACGACCTCAACGAGGATCCGCACTACATGAACAACGTGGCGGACGATCCCGCCTACGCCAATGTCCGCAGCCAACTCGAAGGCCGGTTGATCGACGTGCTCAGGGCGCAGGACGACCCGCGGCTGATGGAGCAGCCGTGCCGGTACGAGTTCGAACCCTATGCGGGCAAGCCCGCATAGGACGCGACCGCTTCGCGGTCGCCCCGAGATTTCGCTGGCGCGAAATCTCCCCGCGGGATGTGGCGCCGAAGGGGGATGGCTGGTCGCTGTCAGCGTTCGGCGCAGGTGGGGCAGTTCGGATCCCGGGACAGCTTGAGCTTGCGCAGTTCCATGCGTTTGGCGTCCAAGTAGAGCACGTAGCCGGTGAGCGTATCCCCCACGCGCGCGACTACCTTGATGGCCTCCATCGCCTGGATGCTGCCGACGATGCCGACGAGCGGCGCGGCAACGCCGTTCTCCGCGCAGTTCAGCACCACGTCGGCGGCGTCCGCATAGAGGCACTGGTAGCAAGGGGAGTCGGCGCGGCGCGGGTCGAAGACCGCGACTTGGCCTTCCATGCGAATCGCCGCACCCGAGACCAGCGGTCTGCGTTGTGCAAAGCAGGCCTTGTTGATCGCATAGCGGATCGCGAAGTTGTCCGTCCCGTCGATCACCACGTCCACGTCCGCGATGATCTCGCGGAGCCTCGGTTCATCGAGGTTGGCCGCGACGGTGCGCACTTGTGTGTCGGGGTTGATGGCGGCGATGCGGTCAGCGGCCGAGGCGACCTTGTCGCGCCCGAGCGAGTGCTGGTCGTGGATGATCTGGCGTTGCAGATTGGAGACCTCGACGGTGTCGTGGTCGACCAGGGTCAGGGAGCCGATCCCGGCGGCGGCCAGGTACAACGCCGCGGGCGATCCCAGGCCGCCAAGTCCGACGATCAGCGCGTGCGCATCAAGCAAGGCATCCTGGCCCGCCACATCGAACTCCGGGAGCATGATCTGGCGGCTGTAGCGCAGTAACTGGTCGTCGTTCATGGCGGTGCCCCGCGCTTTTGGCCCACGGTTGCCCGCGGACGCTGTTCGAGATCGGGAAGGCACTCCACGGCGTCGAAACCGGCCGCGACGAACAAGCCGCGCACCGCTTGGTGCTGCGTGCTGCCGTGCTCGATGCACAGCCAGCCGCACTCGGCGAGATGGCCAGGGGCTTCGCGGATCAGTCGTTCGATCACTCTGAGGCCGCACGTGCCGCCGTCGAGGGCGAGACGTGGCTCGAAACGCAAATCTCCGCGCTGCAGATGGGCGTCGCCGGTGGCGACGTAGGGCGGATTGCTCACGATCACGTCGAATTCGCCGCCGATGCCGTCGAAGAGGTCTGCGGCAACAACGTGGACCCCGGCGCCCCTTTGCGTGGCCGCGAGTTGAAGCCGCAGAGCGTTGCGGCGACACAGCTCGAGGCAGGCCAAGTCGATGTCGGTCGCGAGGATCCGGGCTCCGGGACGCTCGTACGCGACGGCCAGCGCGACGGCGCCACAGCCCGTGCCCAGGTCGGCGACCCGGGCCTTGGGGCCGGTGCGCGCCAATGCGGCGTCAACCAGCGTCTCGGTTTCGGAACGCGGGATCAAGGCGTCCGGAGTGACCCTGAGCGGCAGGCCCCAGAATTCGCGCTCGCCGAGGATGTAGGCGACTGGTTCGCCGGCCGCCCGGCGTTCGACCCACTCGGCGACTCGGGCGCAGAACCTCGGGTTGACCGAACGCTCCTGGAATGCGTAGAGGTCGCTGCGGGGCACTGCCAGCGCGCGTGCCGTGAGGACGTCGGCTTCCAGGCGCGGCAGCCGACGCCGCGCGAAGCCGACGCAGTCGCCGATGGTTCTCGGGCCCGCGGCGTTCATGCCGGTTCGCCGAGCCGCTTCAGCTGGTCCGCCTGATGCTCCTGCGTCAGCGGCTCGATGATGTGGTCGAGGCGGCCGGCGATCACTTCGTCGAGCTTGTACAGGGTGAGCCCGATGCGGTGGTCGGTCACCCGGCCTTGCGGGAAGTTGTAGGTCCGTATCCGCTCGGAGCGGTCGCCGCTGCCCACCAGCGACCGGCGTGTCTCCGCCTGCTCTGCGGTTTGCCGGGCCTGTGCGGCGTCAAGCAGCTTGGCGTGCATCAACTGCATCGCGCGCGCCCGGTTCTTCAACTGGGACCGCTCATCCTGGCATTCGACCACGATCCCCGTGGGGAGATGGGTCAGGCGCACGGCCGAGTCCGTCTTGTTGACGTGCTGGCCGCCGGCGCCCGAAGCGCGGAACGTATCGATCCGCAGATCGGCCTTGGCGATGTCCACGTCGTCGATGGCGTCCTGCTCGGGCAGCACGGCGACGGTGCAGGCCGACGTGTGGATGCGGCCTTGCGACTCGGTCTCGGGGACCCGTTGGACGCGGTGGGCGCCGGACTCGAACTTCAGGCGGCTGTACACGCGCCGGCCTTCGATGCGGGCGATGATCTCCTTGAAGCCGCCGTGCTCGCCGACGCGGTCGCTCAGGATGCCGACACGCCAGCCTTCGTCCTCCGCGTATCGCGCGTACATCCGGTACAGGTCGCCGGCGAACAAGGCCGCCTCGTCGCCGCCCGTGCCGGCGCGGATCTCGAGGAAGATGTTGCGCTCGTCGTTCGGATCCTTCGGGATCAGCAACGTCTTCACCGTGGTTTCGATGGCCGCCATGGTCTTACGCGTGTCGGCGGCGTCTTCGCGCGCCAGTTCGCGGATCGCCTCGTCGTCGTCGACTTCGAGGATCAAAGCCTCGTCGAGGTCGGCGTTGGCCCGCCGGTAGTCCTGGTAGGCCACGATGACGGGCTCGAGTTCAGCGTACTCGCGGGACAGCGCGGTGAACCGGTCCCGGTCGGCCACGACCTCCGGGTCGGCGAGCAGGGCCGCCAACTCTTCATGCCGCTCGGATAGGTCGGTAAGCTTGGCGAGAATGGACGTCGACAGGGCCATGGGGCGCGATTCTACAGGCCGTGCCGGGCTGGGCGCGGCCCTCGCCTTGCTGCTGGCCGGCGTCCTGGTCGTCGGCTGTACGGTTGGCCGACCACCGGAGGGTGTCGCAGACGCCGATTTCCGCCTGCGCGGCAAGATCGCCGTCCGCGGTCCGGGCGACGCCTTCAGCGCATCGTTCGACTGGATTCAGACGGGCGATGCCTTCGACATCGAACTTTGGGGGCCTCTGGGGCAAGGCCGCGTACACCTGCGTGGCGATGGCGCCCGGCTGACCGTCACCAATGCGCGTGGGACGACCACCAGCGGCATCGGCGCGGAACCTTTGATGGCGTCCGCGCTCGGCTGGTCCGTGCCGATCGCGGCATTGCCGTACTGGGTGCGCGGCCGCTACGATCCCCGCAGCGTGGTCTCTGGCGAGTACCGGGGCGCTGACGGTACGCTGGCCGGGTTCCAGCAACTCGGGTGGGTGGTCGAGGTGTCCCGGTGGCGGGAGAGCGCGTTGGGTCCGGTCCCCGCGAGAGTCGTCGCCACACAGCGCGAGCGCCGGATCGTGATTGTCTGCAAGGAGTGGTTGATTGCTTGAGTTGCGCTTCATGCGGGTGGCCTTGATCGGGATCCTGACCGCGGCCTGTACTGCGCAGGACCGCTACGACGCCGTGTATCGTGAGCACGCTGGGGAGTGCGATCTCAAGGTCAGCGAGGCGGAGCGGGAACGCTGTCGCGAGCAACTCGTTCCAGCGTCATACGAGGAGTACGAACGGCAGCGGGCGAGTGCCTTAAGGCGCGCGGGCACGCGGTCGCAGGAGGCGGGCGCGCGTTGACAGCCCGACACGCGGCGATCAGAATACGCCGCCCTCTCGCATGGAACAAGCGCCAGAGCGAGCGCAGCGAGTGGCGGCGGTTGTTCCATGCGGGGTCGGCGTGGCCTTGGGCCGGAGGCGGCGCCGGTGCCGAGCGAAGGCGAGGTACCGGACCCGGCTTTGGGGCATTGTGGGTAGTAGCTGCTGGACGCGATGCGCGTCGCATCGAATTGGGGCGTCGCCAAGCGGTAAGGCACCGGGTTTTGATCCCGGCATGCGCAGGTTCGAATCCTGCCGCCCCAGCCAGTTCTAAACAGCAAGAGATGTCATCGTCGCGGTGGGTTAGCTTGCCCCGTGACGAGTGGAGCACATGGCCATGGCAGAGCAGATCGTCGTCCGGGCGGAGTTCCGCAAACAGGTGGGCAAAGGCGCCAGTCGGCGCCTTCGTCGTCTCGACGAGAAAGTTCCCGGCATCCTCTATGGCGGTGGTCGAGACCCCGTGGCGCTATCGATCGCGTCCCGTGACCTCGCCAAGGCGATGCAGGAAGAGGCGTTCTCCTCGCGGATTCTCAACATCGAGGTGGGCGATGTGACCCAGGCCTGCGTGCTGCGGGAGGTACAGCGACATCCGGCGACGGAGCGTGTTCAACACGTCGACTTCCTGCGCGTCCGCGAGGACTTGCCGGTCCACATGAACGTCCCCTTGCGTTTCGTAAACGAAGAGCAGTGCACAGGCGTGAAACTCGACGGCGGGCGCCTGGCCCACAACCTGATCGAGATCGAGGTGAGCTGCCTGCCGCGGCATCTGCCGGAGTCCATCGAAGTCGACGTCGCGGACATGCACGTGGGGCAATCCTTGCACTTGTCCGATCTCGAGTTGCCGGAAGGCGTCAGCATCGTCGCCTTGGGCCTCGGCGCCGACCACGACATGCCGGTCATCAGCGTTACGGCGCGGCGCGGCGGCCCGAGCGAGGACGATGACCAAGGCGGCGAAGAGCAGGAGCCCGAAGCGGAAATCGAGCCGGACAGCGAGTAGCCGCCCCGCGTAGGTCCGTCCGCCGTGGCCATTCGCCTCATCGTCGGCCTCGGCAACCCGGGGACGCGGTATGCGCGAACGCGCCATAATGTCGGCGCGGCGTGGCTCCTGGAACTGGCACAACGGTTCGGCATTCGTCTGGCCGAAGAGCGCAAGTTCAAGGGTCTCTTGGGTCGCGGCGACATCCTCGGCCGGGACGTCCGCCTGCTGTTGCCGACGACCTACGTGAATCTCTCCGGAGAGGCGGTCGGTGCCGTCGCGCATTTCTACCGCATGACCGCGCAGGAGATCCTCGTGGCCTACGACGAAGTCGCGTTCCCCGTCGGCGTGAGCCGGCTCAAGAAGGACGGCGGCCACAATGGGCACAACGGCCTCAAGAGCGTCATCGCCGGCTTGGCCAATGACCGCGGATTCCCCCGGTTGCGGATCGGCGTGGGGCATCCGGGAAGTGCCGAGAACATGGTGGCGTACCTCACGGGTGTTGCGATGCCGCAGGCGGAGCGGGAAGCCGCGGCCAAGTCCGCGGACCTCGACGACCAAGGCCTCGATCTGGTCCTCGACGGCGACATCGACGGGGCGATGAACCTCTTCCACGCACCTCCGCCGACTCTCTGATGGGTTTCCACTGCGGCATCGTGGGGCTTCCGAACGTCGGCAAGTCGACGTTGTTCAACGCGCTGACGCGTGCCGGCATCGAGGCCGAGAACTTCCCGTTCTGCACGATCGAGCCGAATACCGGCGTCGTGCCCATCCCGGATCCGCGCCTCGACAGGATCGCCGAAATCGTCGAGCCGGCACGGGTCGTCCCGAGCGCCATGGAGTTCGTCGACATCGCGGGTCTGGTGGCGGGCGCGTCCAAGGGGGAGGGTCTCGGCAACCGGTTCCTCGCGCACATCCGGGAAGCCGATGCCATCGCCCACGTCGTGCGCTGTTTCGACGACGACAACATCGTCCACGTTGTCGGCCGGGTGTCGCCGCGCGACGATGTCGAGGTCATCGAGACGGAACTCGCGCTCGCGGACTTGGAAACGGCGGACCGCGTTCACGACAGGCATCGGCGCGTGGCCAACGCGGGGGACAAGGACGCACAAGGGCTGGTCGCGATCCTCGACCGCGTTCGAGGAGCGCTCGATGCGGGCACACCGGTGCGTGCGCAAGGATTGGCTGGCCACGAGTTGGCGGCGCTGCGGGACTGTCACTTCATCACGCAGAAGCCGGTGATGTACGTCGCGAATGTCGCTGAGGACGGCTTCGACGCCAACCCGATGCTCGACGAGGTCGTCGCGCTGGCGTCGTACCAAGGTGCGGTCGCGGTACCGGTTTGCGCGAAGATCGAGGCGGAGATTAGCGAACTCGACGCCGCCGACCGCGCCGAGTTCCTCGCCGACCTCGGTTTGGAGGAGCCGGGTCTCGACCGGGTGGTGCGGGCGGGCTATCGGCTCCTTGGCCTGCATCATTACTTCACGGCGGGTCCCAAGGAGGCGCGTGCCTGGACGGTGCCGATGGGGACGTTGGCGCCGCAAGCCGCGGGCGTCATCCACACGGATTTCGAGCGCGGCTTCATTCGAGCCGAGGTCATCGGCTTCGACGACTTCGTTGCTTGCGGTGGCGAGGTCGGCGCACGCGAAGCGGGCAAACGCCGCCTAGAGGGCAAGGACTACGCGGTGCAGGACGGTGACGTGGTGCACTTCCGCTTTAACGTCTGAAGACCGGCGAACGCTTAAGTCAACCGGAACGCCAACACGTTGCTGCACCACGGCGGCGTCACGCCCTCATCGGGCAAGCCACCGGCAATCGGCTCCCCGCGAATCCAGGTCACCCCGTCGCCGATGCGGAAATAGGCGTGGTTGGCGAACGCGGTGACATAGATCTCGGCGCGGTGCCCCGTGGGGGACTGCTCCGGGAACGGCACCAGGCGTTCGAACAGTTCGACCTCACTTTCGGTCGCCTTCGATGCGGCAAGCCAGTTGAACTCGCTGGCGATGAACCACCAGGGGCCGTCGTCGACCAGTTCGATGTGCCCGGCGCCGAGAACCGCCGCGCCGAAGGCGATGTTCTCTGCAATCAGCTTGGCTGTGACGCGGCGCGTCGGCAGCATGTCGACGATCCGTCGCCGCAGGAAGGGCAGTGCCTCTTCGTTGACATCCGCGCGCTGGCGGTGCGCCGCCTCGGTCAAGCCTCGTCCGGGTACTTGTCGCGGATGGCTGCGGCTGACTGTTCGATGAGTTCGCGCAGCACGGCCAAGTCGACGTCTGCGAGCCGTTTGACGTATAGGCAGGACTTGCCGACGGTGAACTTGCCGAGCTTCAGTAGGAGTGCGTCGTACGCGGCGAAGCCGGCCATGATGTAAAGGGTCAGCGCGCGTTTGCGCGGCGCGAAGCCGGCAACGAAGAAGTCCCCTTCGCGACCGCTGGCGTAGCGGTAGTGGTATCGCCCGAAGCCGACAATGGAACTGCCCCACATCACGGCCGGTGCACCGGTGACCTCCTCCATGATCGCGGCGACGGTCTCGGCGTCCTGACGCTTGGCATCGTCGAGTTGTCCGAGGAACGCGGCGACACTCGCTTTGGTGGGCACGGTTTTCATGGGTCCGGTTTCTCGCGGGCTGGTGACGTCTACGCGACCGAGCGATTATCGGACGGTGGTAGCTGCGGTTGGACTTGAACCAACGACCCCAGCATTATGAATGCTGTGCTCTAACCAACTGAGCTACGCAGCCTTGCCCCGTGCCCCGTCCGACGCGGCCGTCCTAGGACGGGGCGGGATTGTCGAAGCGCGTCAAGGGCTTGTCAAGCACACCAGAGCCGGCCACCGGTGGGTCAGTCGGTGAAAATGGGGTCGCAAGAGCTCCTCCGGAATGAAGCGGCATGCCTGACGGTAGATGGCGTGCAGGGTGCCCAACGCCAGTTGTCTTTTGACGAGGACGACAAGGATTTCCTTCCGCCCGTCCATGCCGATCCGCACGCCCTTCGCGTTGTAAAGTAGGTCAAGCCTACTTCTCCGGTTGCTGACACCGACTGACCGCAGGCGGGCGCGGAGTCATTACAATGGCCGCCCCGCCACACAACGAGGAGTCGCCATGGAAAGCCGACCGATGGACGTCGTCGACTCCGACGGCCATGTTCTCGAGCCTGCCGATACATGGGAGCGGTACATCGACCCGCCGTTCCGGGACCGGGCGATCCGCATCGCCCGTGACGACACGGGACTGGAACGCCTGTGGTTCGACAACAAGCCGATGCAACTCCTGCGCGGCAATCTCGGGACCCTCGGGGGCATCGAGCTCGAGCCGGGTCAGCTTGGCAGCCTGACGCGCGAATACACCTATGAAGAGGGCTCGCCCCCGGGTTCGTACGACCCGGGCGAGCGCATCAAGGTTCTCGACGCGGAAGGCATCGACCGCGTCCTGCTGTATCCCACGATCGGCATCTGTTGGGAAGGCAACGTGGACGACCCCGAATTGGCGACGGCCTATGCCCGGGCGTACAACCGCTGGATCGTCGATTTCTGCGCGCATTCCCCGCGCCGGCTCTACCCGGTGGCACATATCTCGCTGATCGACCCCGACGGTGCCGTTGACGAGGTGATCCGGGCGCGCAAGGCGGGTTGCGTCGGCGTCTACCTGTCGCCGGACGCGCCGGCACGCAACGGTCGCCGCTTGACGGATCCCGTCTACGATCGGTTCTGGGCAACCGTCCAGGATCTCGACATGCCGATCGGCTTTCACGTCGTGGTCCGCGAGCAGAACGCCTTCCACCACATGCCGGAGCCGAACGCGGGTGCGGCGCTGTTCTTCTTCGCTTTCCTCGCCATCGACGTGATGGCCGCCTTCACGGCGATGATCAGCGCGGGGATGTTCGAGCGCTATCCCCGACTGAAATGCTCCGTGCTCGAAGCCGGCGGCAACTGGATCTCGGCGTGGCTGGACCGCCTCGACCACAAGTCGGAGGTCATGCGCCGTGCCGCCCCTTTCCGCTTGAAGCCGAGCGAGTACTTCTACCGTCAATGCCTGATCTCCATGGATCCGGACGAAGGCATGACGACCGAGGTGGTGAACCACATCGGTGCGGACAACGTCACCTGGGCATCGGACTATCCGCACATCGACGCCTCCTTCGGCGTCGTCAAGGAGATGCGCGAGAGCATCCGGGCTCTGCCGACCGAGGCGCAGCGCAAGGTCCTCGGGGAGAACGTGATACGGTTTTACGGTTTGGATTGACGGGCGGTCGATGTCGGCAATGCGCAGTGCGTGCCTGTTCGGCGCTTTCGCGGTGGTGCTGGCCGGCGGCTGCGCGGAGTCCAACCCGGTGGCGGAAAGAGCCGCCACGGCGGCTGCGGAGCCTTGGCTTGCACTCATGGATGGCGAGGAGTACGAGCGCTGCTGGGACGCGGCGGCGCCACTGTTCCGCGACACCGAGAGCCGGGAGGTCTGGGTAACGAAGGCGGCCGGCTACCGGGACCCGCTTGGCGCGTTCAAGTCGCGAGAGCCGAACGTGACCAGCGTCATTCGCAATCCCTGGGGAGCGCCGCCTGGACTCTACGCGACGGTGGTCTACGACTCGTACTGGCAGAACGGGACCATCTTCGAGATGGTGTACATGCAGCAGCAAGCGGACGGGAACTGGCTGGTCGCCGGCTACAACGTCAGGCAGCAACGATGACGCGCCGCGGAGACATCGCTGGCTTCTCGAATGCCGTCGCGATTGCCGGTGTTGGCGAGACGGATTACTCCCGTGCCAGCGGACGCACGGAACTCATGCTGTCACTGGAGGCGATCACCGCCGCGCTTGCCGACGCCGGGGTCGAGCCGCGCGAGGTCGACGGATTGATGAAGTGGTGGGTGGACACCAGCACAGAGGCCGAGGTCGCCGCCAATCTCGGCATCGCGGACCTCGCATGGTGGGGCGAGATCAACCAGGCCGGAAACGTCGGCGGCGCCTTGGTCGCCCATGCCGCGGCAGCGATCCACGCCGGCCTCGCCAACGTCATCGTGATCTACCGGGGCGTCAACGGGCGCTCGGGTAGGCGCTACGGGCGAGGCGACGTGACCGGGCAACGCGGCCGGGGCGGCGGCGCGTTCAGCGAACCCTACGGTCTACTCACCCCGCAACACGGCCTGGCCATGGCCACGCGCCGCCGCATGTTCGAAACCGGCGTGACGAGCCGGCACTTCGGCATGCAGGCCGTGGCCCAGCGCGTCCATGCGAACCGCAACCCCCGGGCGACGTTCCACGATCGCCCGCTGACCCTGGAGGAGCACCAGGCATCGCGCCTCATCGTCGATCCGTTCCATTTGTTCGACTGCTGCTTGGAGACCGACGGCGGTGGCGCGTTGGTCCTCACGTCGGCCGATCGGGCTCGACAGCGCGGTCGCCCGGTACCGTTGATCCGCGCGGCGGCGCAGGCTGGCCCCGGGATTGGGTCGCCGGCTGCACGCATTGCCAGCCGTCTGTTCGCCATTGCGGGTATCGAACGGGACGACATCGACGTCATCCAGATCTACGACCATTTCGGCCCGTTCGTCTTGTTCGCGCTCGAGGACTACGGCTTCGTCGCCGATGCGGGTCGTTTGGTGGAGGAAGGAGGCACCGCCTTCGACAGCGGCCGCCTGCCGGTGAACACCTCGGGCGGGCATCTCTCCGAGGCTTACATGCAAGGGATGAACCACCTGATCGAAGCGACCCGCCAGATTCGCGGCGAGTCGACGGCGCAGGTGGCCGATGTCGCGTTTTCGTTCTGCGACACGGGCATCGGCACGGGCGCGGTCATCCTGGAGCGCGGCGAACCGTGAGCAGCGGACCGTGGCAATTCGAGCGCCCGCCGGATCTACCGGTGCCGCAGCCGGCTGAGGAAGCCGAGCAGTTCTTCGCGGCCCTGCGGGCTGGACGGCTTGCGATCCAACGGTGCACGTCCTGCGGTGCCTTGGCGCATCCGCCGCGCGCGATGTGCCGAGATTGCCAGGGCGTCGATTTCGATTGGCAGACGATGAGCGGCCGCGCCGAGGTGTACTCGTACGTGGTGACGCATCAGGCCGTCCATCCGGCGCTGAATGGCTATACGCCCATGGCCACTGTGGAGGTGGTCCTGGCGGAAGGGCCGCACCTGACGACCAACCTGGTTGACGTGCCGCCGGACGAGATCGAGATCGGCATGGCGGTCGAGGTGGTCTTCGAGGATGTGGGCGACGATGTTGTGCTGCCGCTGTTTCGCCGATCGCATTTGAGCTGACGCTCAGCCCGGCGCGACGTTAGCGGTCATCCGGCGCCCGTCGCGCACCCAAGCGATCGCCGTTTCGCGACGGGAATCCGCTAACGCCAATACCGTCCACAGTTGCTCGATGGTGTGGATCCGGATTCCGGCCATCGTCAGCAGGACGTCCCCGGGCTGCATATCGCACCGGGCGGCAAGCCCGCGATCGGTGAGATCGGCGAGTTCGAGCCCGATCGGCGTTTGTCGTAGCGCGGCGCCGATATCTCCCCACACCGTGCCGGGCACCGTGACCTCGTGGGCGAGATACAAGTGGAAGTCCGCGACGATGTGTCGCCAATGGGCTTCCACGACGTCGCCGGCGGCGAGCAGCCAAGACGCAAACCCGGACTGACGGACGCTGACGCGGGTCGGCCAACCGCCCGCAGTGGCCGGCGACAGGTGGATCGCGATCTCCGTGCCGGCGCAGGGCTCGTCGTCCTTGCGCACGCGCAGCAACTGCTGGGGTGCGGAGTCGATGACTGTCGCAGCGCAGCCCGGCTGGCCGTCGAGGGACGGGAACCCCGGAATCCGACACCCCGGTGCCCCGTCGTCCGTCGGCAATCGGCAGGCCTCCCACACGGCGTGCAGGGGGCGTTCCACGTCGAAGACGCTCTCGAAGGCCTTGCTCATGGGCCGTTACGAAGCGCGGAGCGCAGGATCTGGGCTGCAGCTTCCAGAGAGGGCAGGATGGTGTGGCCGAGCGCACGGACCGCATCGTCGGGTTCGACGAGGTCGGGAATCTGGATTACCGAGTAGTCGGCTGCGAGTGCCGCGCGCACGCCGTTCGGCGAGTCCTCCAGAGCCCAGGCGCGCGTGGGTTCGACCCGTAGTTCGGCAGCGGCGGTGCGGTAGATCTCCGGGTCGGGCTTGCCGCGGGTGATCCGGTCGCCCGTTACCTTCACGTCGAAGTAGCCGTCGAGCCCGACGGCAGCCAGTCGCTCGGTCGCCGCGGGGTCGCGCGTCGATGTCGCGAGGGCACAAGGCAGCCCCGCACCGCGCACCACCTCGAGAATCTCAAGGGCGCCGATTTTGACCGGCGGCGGACGATGCTTGAAGTTCGCCGCGTAGTAGTCGCCCCAGGCCGCGACCACGTCGTCGAAGGGGAATCCGGGTCCGTGACCGTCGATCATCAGTTGCCGGCTGTCGCGGGAGCGCGTGCCGATGCAGCGATAGTAGGTGGGGAGGTGCGGTGTGACGCCGTTCGCCCGGCAGGCATGGAGGAAACCCTCCACAGCCTGGCGCTCGGTGTCGAGGAGGAGGCCGTCCATGTCGAAGACGATCGCCCTGGGGCGCTCGCGCGGCTCTTTCACGCGGCCGCGTCGACCAGCTTGTTGAGCACGAACTGGAGGATCCCCCCATTCTTGAAGTAGGCGACCTCGTTCTCGGTATCGATGCGTGAGCGCACAGTCGTCGCGCTCACCGAGCCGTCGGCGCGGCGGATGCGCAGCTTGAGTTCCTGCCGGGGGCGAGTCTCCGTCACGCCGTCGGGCAGCGTGACATCGATCGTCTCGTCGCCGTCGAGTTTGAGTGTGCGCCGTGTCTCGCCGGGTGCGAACTCCAGCGGGAGCACGCCCATGCCGATCAGGTTGGAGCGGTGGATGCGCTCGAAACTCTCCGCGATCACCGCCTTCACGCCGAGCAGCCGCGTGCCCTTGGCCGCCCAGTCGCGGCTTGAACCGGTGCCGTATTCCTTCCCCGCGAAGACCACCAGCGGCGTGTCGGTGCCTTGGTAGCGCATGGCGGCATCGTAGATGGCCAACTCGTCGCCGGTCGGGATGTGCCGCGTGTAGCCGCCTTCCCGTTCGGGCGTCATCTCGTTCTTGATGCGGATGTTGGCGAACGTGCCACGCATCATCACCTCGTGGTTGCCGCGTCGGGCGCCATAGGAGTTGAAGTCGATGGTGTCGACGCCGTATTGCTGGAGGTACTCGCCAGCGGGGCTGGCGGGCTGGATGGCGCCGGCGGGCGAAATGTGGTCCGTCGTCACGGAGTCGCCGAGCAGCGCGAGAATGCGAGCGTCGCCGACCTCGACGGATTGGTCCGGGTGGTCGCCGACGGCGAAGAACGGCGGCTGCTTGATGTAGGTGGAGTTCTCCCAGGCGTAGGACGCGGCGCCGTCCACTTCGATCGCCTGCCAGGCTTCGGGGCCGCTGAGGACGTCGCCGTACTGGCGCTCGAACATATCGGCCGAGACTTGGCCTACCGCAGCCTGAACTTCGGCGCTACTCGGCCAGATGTCCCGGAGGTAGACATCGTTGCCGTCGTTGTCGCGTCCAAGCGGGTCGCGCTCGAGGTTGATTCGGGTCGTGCCCGCCAGGGCATAGGCGACGACGAGGGGCGGCGAGGCGAGCCAGTTCGTGCGCACCTCCTGGTGCACGCGGCCTTCGAAGTTGCGATTCCCGGACAGCACCGACGAGACCACGAGGTCACCGTCGCGAATGGCCTGGGAGACCGCCTCGGGCAGTGGCCCGGAGTTGCCGATGCAGGTGGTGCAGCCGTAGCCGACCAGGTTGAAGCCGATGCGGTCCAGGTCGTCCTGCAAGCCGGTGGCGGCGAGGTATTCCGTGACCACCTTGGACCCTGGCGCAAGGGACGTCTTCACCCACGGCTTGACCCGCAAGCCGCGCTCGACGGCCTTCTTCGCCACCAGGCCGGCGCCGAGCATGACCGCCGGATTGGACGTGTTGGTGCACGAGGTGATGGCCGCGATCACCACGTCGCCATGACCGAGGTCGTAGTCCGTGCCCGCGACGGGCACGCGGGCGTCGTCAATACGTTGCCCGGAAAGCTCCAGCGCGTCGTCGAAGGCGCGCCCGAGGTCGGCCATGTCGACGCGGTCCTGGGGGCGTTTCGGCCCGGCGAGAGAAGGTCTGATCGAGGCGAGATCGAGGCTCAATTCGGAGGCGTAGGTGGCGCGGACCCGTGCGTCGCGCCACAGGCCCTGGGCCTTGGCGTAGGCCTCGACAAGCGCCACGGTCTGCGCCGGTCGCCCGGACAAGGCCAGGTAGCGCACCGTCTCGGCGTCCACGGGGAAGAAGCCGCATGTCGCGCCGTATTCCGGGGCCATGTTGGCGATGGTGGCGCGATCAGCCAAAGGCAAGTGGTCGAGCCCATCGCCGTGGAATTCGACGAACTTGCCGACCACACCGTGCGCGCGCAGCATCTCGACGACGCGTAGGACCAGGTCGGTGGCGGTGATCCCGTCCTTAAGCGCCCCGGTCAGTTCGAAGCCGACGACCTCGGGGATCAGCATCGAGATCGGCTGGCCAAGCATCGCCGCTTCGGCTTCGATGCCGCCGACGCCCCAGCCCAGCACGCCTAGGCCGTTGACCATGGTGGTGTGGCTGTCGGTGCCGACCAGGGTGTCCGGATAGGCGACGGTGCGCCCGTTCTCGGTTTTCGTCCACACCGTTCGGGCCAGGTATTCGAGGTTGACCTGGTGGCAGATGCCCGTCCCGGGTGGAACCACCCGGAAGTTGTCGAACGCGCTGGCACCCCAGCGCAGGAATCGGTAACGCTCGCGATTGCGTACCATCTCGATGGCTACGTTCTCGTCGAAGGCATCCGCGTTGCCGAACCGGTCGACCATCACCGAGTGGTCGATGACGAGATCGACGGGTGAAAGCGGGTTGATGAGCGCGGGATCCTTGCCGGCGTTCTCGACGGCGTTGCGCATGGCCGCCAGGTCGGCGACGCCCGGAACACCGGTGAAGTCCTGCATCAGCACGCGCGCGGGGCGATAGGCAATTTCCTTCGCCCCGGGCGGATCGTCGGCGGCATTGGCTAGAGCCTCGATGTCGGCGCGCCCGACCGTTTTCGCGTCTTCATGGCGCAGCAGGTTCTCGAGGAGGATCTTCAGCGACATCGGCAACCTGGCGATGTCGCCGGCCCCGGCTCCGGCGGCGTCGGGCAGACTGTAGTAGTCGTAGTCGTGGCTAGAGACGGTGAGAATGCGCTTGCATCCGAAGCTGTCGCGGCTCATCGGGGCTCCGTCCGGGCGGGGGCGCGTATCTTACACGCTCGGTATTGTGCTCATCCCGCCCATGCGCCCTAGAAACCGGCTGCGCCGCCCGGGTTGCGCGGATCGGCGACGCCGATCAGCGTATCGCCGATGCGCACGGCCGAGTTGGCATCGCCGATGCGGAAGGCGATCTCGGCCAAGTTGACGTGGCCGAGCCCAGCGAGCGTCGATTGCGTCTCCGGCGACAGTGCGCCTTGCTCGAAGACCACGCGATCTGGAAGCCATTGATGGTGGAAACGGGGTGCCGCAACGGCTTCGTCGAGATCCATGCCGTGGTCGATGACGTTGACGACCACCTGCAGCACGGTGGTGATGATCGTGCTTCCGCCGGGGGAGCCGGTGACGAAGACCACTTCGCCGTCCTTCAGCACGATCGTCGGCGTCATCGAGCTCAGCATCCGCTTGCGCGGACCGATGGCATTGGCCTCGCGGCCGATCAAGCCGTAGGTATTGGCGGTGTTCTCCTTGGCCGAGAAGTCGTCCATTTCGTTGTTGAGCAGGAACCCGGCGCCGTCGACGACGATCTTGCTGCCGTAACCGTGGTTGAGCGTGGTCGTATAGGCCACGGCGTTGCCGGCGCGGTCGATGACGGAAACATGGGTCGTTTCGGGACTCTCCTCCGGCCAAAGGGTGCCGGCGCCGATCAACTCCGAGCGCGTCGCAAGATCCGGGTCGAAATCGCTGAAGCGCTCGCGGGCGTAGTCCTTGGCGGTCAACATGGCGAGCGGCACGTCGTAGAAGTCGGGGTCGCCGAGGTGTTCGGCGCGGTCGGCGTAGGCCCGTCGTTCGGCCTCGACCATGAGATGAACCGTGGCGGGCTCGCCGTAGCCCATGGCGCCGATGTCGAAGGGCTCGAGCATGTTGAGCATTTGCGCTAGCAGCGCCCCACCGGACGACGGTGGCGGCATCGACAGGATCTCGTAGCCCCGGTACGTGGCGCGGATCGGTGCCCGCCAGACCGACCGGTACGTCATCAGGTCCTGGTGCGTGATGAGGCCGTTGCTCCGGTGCATCTCGGCGACGATGAGGTCGGCATTCCGACCGCCGTAGAAGCTCGCGCGGCCGTTCTTGGCGATCCGTTCGAGTGTGGCGGCGAGGTCTGCCTGTCGAAACGTATCGCCGACTTGGTATGGCTTGTCGCCGGGCTTGGTGAACTGGCGCAGGCTGGCTGGATACTGGGCGAACCGCTCGCGCAGGCGCTCGAATTGCGCGGCAAGGTCGGCGGGCAATGGAAAGCCGTCCTTTGCAAGCTTCACGGCCGGGGCCAGTACCGCCTCCCGGGGCAGCGTCCCGTACGCCGCGAGCGCATCGAGGAGCCCGGCCACGGTGCCGGGGACGCCAACGGCGAGATGTGACGCCGTCGACAGCCCGGCCACCAGTTCGCCCTTTTGATCGAGGTACATGTCCCTGCTGGCCTGCGCCGGTGCCGTCTCGCGGTGGTCGTTGGCGACGATGTCGCCGTTGGCGAGGCGGACCACCATGAAGCCGCCACCGCCGAGATTGCCGGCTGAAGGGTAGGTCACGGCTAGCGCGAAGCCGACCGCGACGGCGGCGTCGACGGCGTTTCCGCCCGCCTTCATTACCTCGATGCCGACGTCCGACGCCAAGGGCGAACGCGATGCGACAACGCCGTTCGCGCCCTGGGCCACGCCCGCGACGGCCGGCGCGGCGAAGACCGCGACGGCGAGGGCTAGTACCGCTTTCGATGTGCTATACATGCTCGTTTGCTGCCACGCTGGAAAGGCAACCATAGCCATTGTGAGCGCAACGGTTCAAATCGAGAGCCCTCAGCCGGGGAGCGCGAGGGGCCTGCCCCTCGCAAGGAAGAGCCCTCA
>JAPOVK010000059.1 GCA_026708185.1 Gammaproteobacteria bacterium
CGTTCGGGCTCATCGGCGCCGTCTGGGGCCACCTCTTCCTGGGCCTCGACGTGTCCATGATGTCGATGTTCGGACTCGTCGCGGTGACCGGCGTCGTGGTCAACGACAGCCTGATCATGGTCGACTTCATCAACCGGGCGCGGGCCACGCACACCGATGTCGGGCGGATGGCGCGTCAGGCGGGCGGCGGGCCGACGGACCGGCGGGCGTTCGAGTCGGCGGGCCTCGCGCTGGCGGTGCGGGAGGCGGGCGTCCACCGCTTCCGGCCCATCCTGCTGACCTCGCTCACCACCTTCTTCGGCCTCGCACCGCTGATGTGGAGCACGAGCTTCGACGCGGCGTTCATGGTGCCGATGGCGGTCTCGCTCGGCTTCGGGGTGCTCTTCGCGACGTTCATCACGCTGATCCTGGTGCCGACTTCGTACATGATCCTCGACGACCTCGGGCGCGCGATGCGACGGATGTTCGGGCGCCGCGACCCGGCGGGTGCCGGCGACCCAGCTCTGCCTCCGGCCGGTCGGGTCGACGACCTTCGAGTCGCAACGCTCGGGCTGAAGCGATAGACTTTCGCCCTTTTGTTCGCTATACTGGCATCGTAGTGCCGTGATGAGTGGGGGACCCTGTGCTGGTTGCCAAGCGCGGCGCGGCCGGCTACTGCACCGCGCCGCGTCACGGGCTGGCGCCTGAGCGGGGAAGGGGCGGGCCTCGACGGCTGTGATGGGCGCGGTATTCTCGAACCCGCTTGAACCAACGTGGAAGGACCTCCTGAGTCTTTCCACGCGCCGAGAGCCAGAGTTCTACGAAAAGGCGGGCGACGTCCGCAACGTGCCGTACGCGGGTGTGTTGCGCACAACGTTCGACAGCTTGGGCGCATCGGCGGTCTTCTGCGTTCAGTTCGTCCCGACCGTCGTGATCGTCTCCGTCGAGGAGTACGATCCGGCGCACGTGGCTCCGCTCCACGCTGCGCTATGGAACCAGGGCCTCGCCAGTCTGCTCGTCGTGATCTCCGGGGACACGGTCCGCGTCTTCACGCTGGCACGGACCCCGCGTGGTGGCGACGAGGACGTCACCAAGGACTGCCTGGTTCAAGCCCTGGACGCGACCGCCGACGCGCTGGCGCTCGGGAACCTGGTCTACGGTGCCGAATCCGGCCGCTTCTGGGAGGAGTATCCCGAGCACTTCGATCCGAAGGGGCGCGTGGATCGAGTGCTGCTCGACAACCTCACGACGTCCCACCGGCTGCTGCACCGCGACGCGGGCTTGCCGCCTGAGGCCGCCCAGGCGCTGCTGGTTCAGGCGATGTTCATCGCCTATCTCGAGGATCGCGAGATCATCGGTCCGGATCACTTCCGGGAGGCCTCGAACGCCCGCGCCAGCGACTTCGGCGAACTGTTAACTACCGGGGACGTCGAGTCGCTGGAGCACCTCTTCGAGACCTTGCGGGATGACTTCAACGGCGACCTCTTCGTTGCCCCGTGCTCCTTCGAGACGAACGACGCGGTTCCCCGCCTCCGTGCAGATCATCTGAAGATCCTCGCCCGCTTCCGTTCCGGCCGCGAAGAGATGGATGGGAGCACCGGACAGCATCGGCTGTGGCGGCAGTACGACTTCAAGTACATACCGGTCGAATTGATTAGTGCCGTCCACGACCGGTTCCTGGGCGAGCGAGAACCAGACCGGCGCGCCCAAGGGGCCTACTACACTCCCATGTTCCTCGCCGACACGGTGGTTTCTCACGTGTGGAACCAGCTGTCGCCTGGGGCTGGGGACGATACGCGCTTTCTGGATCCGGCGTGCGGCTCGGGGATCTTCCTGGTCCGCGTGTTCCAGCGTCTGTGTGAGCAGCGGCGCGCAGCCGGTCCAACTGGGCAGACGATTCCCTGGAAGGAACTGCTGGACATTGCCGCGCGGTTGAAGGGCCGGGACGTGGACGGCAGCGCCGTTCGCGTGGCCGTGTTCTCGTTGTACGTGGCGCTACTCGACGAGGTTACGCCGCCGGGCATCCGGAAGCTCATGAAGCGCGGGAGGGTGCTCCCGCCGCTCCACGGGGAAACGTTGTGCCGTGAGGACTTCTTCGCGGTCGAGCCCGACGATGTGCAGGCCGACGTCGTGCTTGGCAATCCGCCCTGGTCGAGCCGACGCGGCGAACGCCATTCGTCACTGGAGTGGTGTGAAGGCGAGCGCCTGCCCGCGCCGGGCCGCGAGCAGGCGTGGCCCTTCGTCTGGAAGTCGTTGCGGCATCTACGAGAGGACGGCGTTGTCGCGTTCCTCCTGCCGGCCATGGGCTTCCTGCACAACCACGCCGGACCCGCCATCGAGGCGCGCAGACGTCTCATGCGCGAGGCTCGCGTGCTTAGCATCGTCAACTTCGCGGACATGCGATTCCAGTTGTTCGATGGCGCGGTACGTCCCGCCGCGCTCCTGTTGTTGGGTCGTCCGCCGACCGACAGCGCCCCCTACCGGTTCGACTACTGGACGCCGAAGGCCGATCTGAACCTAAGGTCCCGGCACCTGATCACGATCGGCCGCGCTGACCGGTGCCGCCTGGACTCCCGGACGGTGGAGGACGACCCGTCCGTCTTCAAGAGGCGCCTGTGGCTGAACGAGCCGGAAGCGCGGCTGTTCAACTACCTGTCAGGGTTCCCCCGCCTCGGCGATCTCGTCGTCGAGTTCGGGAAGCTCTCGCGCAAGAACGCGTCCGCTCGAAACCGCTGGGTCGTCGGGCAGGGATTCCAACCGGCCAATCTCGAACGAGTCCAGGTCGCTAGCGACGCCGCACACGAGAGCAGCATGGTCGCCGCGACTCCCTTCCTGCCGATTGACGAGTTCCGCGTTCCTGCGCGGACGGGCGAGCGGTTGAGCCCATGGAAGACCGCCTTCGTACGGCGGAGAGGGTTCGAAGCAGGGTTCCGGGGACCACGTGTACTGGTTCCGCACGGCATCGCCGTCGGCGCCGATGGGCGACAGCGGCTGCGCGCTGCCTACGTCGAGGATCCGCTGACCTTCCGACACATCATTCAGGCCATAGTCGTTCCGCCGCAAGACGAACGCCGTGGCAAACTGCTCGCGGGGCTGCTGAACAGCACGCTGGTACTTTGGTTTGCGTTTCACGGCACGTCGTCGTTCGGTGCGGATCGTCCCAAGGTACACCAAGCGGAGCTCCTTTACCTTCCGTTTCCCGGACCGGACGAAATGCCGGATCCAGAGCGGTCGCGCGCGGCGGCGGACGCCATGGTCAACATGATCGATGAACAGGTCCGGCACGCGAGTCCGGCGATTGGACGTCAGCCGAACGAGCGGGACCTGCTCGAGAGAATCGATGACCTCGCGTACGATTTCTTCTGCCTGTCGGAAGGAGAGAAGATCCTCGTCGAAGACACTGTGGTATACACGATTCCCGGAGCTCAGCCGAGTCCGGGCCGATCTCCTCAAGTCTGGCAGCGTTCGACCGCCAACGACCGCCGGGCGTACGCCCGTACGCTGGCCGACAACCTCGCGGACTGGTTCGACGGCAACTGCTCCATCGCAACGCGCCTCGTGGCGCGCAACGACGATCTGGCCGTCCTTCGTCTTTCGCTGCGAGATGCGGCAGGGGACTTCGACTACGCCGAGGACGGCGATCGGTCCGTGACGGCAACGCTATCGCGGCTGGCCGAGCACATCCGCCGGCCACTGCCGGGCAACTTCCAGTCCATGCCGGATTTCCGTGTGTTCGTCGATCGAGATCTGTTCCTCGTCAAGCCTACCGGGAAGCGGTTCTGGCTCCGATCGACGGCTTTGGCCGACGTCAACGCCATCGCCCTCGATCTCCATGAAGCCACAGATCGGCGGCATGACCCTCGACCGGGCCGAATCTGATGGCGGCCGGCGATCCCGCCGCTTGGGTGGGTCGGTTCAGGTCGGTCGACAAGCGGTTCCTGGAGCGCGTCGTGGCGGTTTGGCCCCGGTGTCTCGCCGTCCTGCCGCAGCAGCCGGACGAAGACATCATCACGGCCAATCTCGTGAACCTGTTGCTGCGCGATCCAGAGACTCGGCGTCGTTTCCACTGGATCGAGTTTCAGTACGAACCGTTCGAATACACGCCGGAGGGGGCGGCGCACAGCAAGGGCAGCGTCGACATGGCGGTCATCCTGGACCAGGATCGCGACACGTATCTCGCGTACGAGTGCAAGCGCCTGAACGAGTTGCGCCACGATGGCAGGAGATCGCTGGCGGGGCGGTACGTCGCAGAGGGACTGTCTCGTTTCGTTGAGGGTCAGTACTCGGACAATCTGCCCCTCGGGTGCATGCTCGGTTACGTCCTCGACGGCGATGTGCAGTACGCCGCAGCGCGCGTCCGCGCGACGATCATCGAACGTGGTCAGGATGTCGCGCTCGACATGGTCCCGCGAGACGACATCGACATTGGCGTCGCGACGCGCTTCCACAGCCGTCATCGCCGCGGATCGAGGGGCGTGGTGATCGAGGTTCGGCACGCCCTGTTGCCGATGTGATTCGGGTGCGAGGCTCGAGGCGGGGGCGGCGCGGCTGCGCCGGCGCCTGCTCGAGGACGCCGGCCGGGACCACTTCGTGCACGTGCTGGCGGTGGTCGGCGACCAGCCCCATGGCCGCGCGGGGCGGCGGGCGCTCGCCCCGGCAAGACGTTACGAGGTCGATCCCGTTGCGCGCGGCGTAGCTCTGGATCGCGTGGACGAACCGCTGCGTGATCGGCGCCATCAGCACCGACGACGGCCACGTCGCGCCGCGCATCTCGCGGAAGAAAGAACGTCGTCCCCTTTGGCCGCGCAGCCATTCGGCCAGCCGCCGCCCTGCGCAATGGTCCACCAGAACCTCACCGCCCGGAGACCACGCCGCCGACGGCAACCTCGGGCAGAGCCGCCATCTGCCGCCGGCGCGGGCTGCACGGGCAGGCGCTTCGCCACGACCGTCTGGCGTGGAGAACGGTAGGATGCAGGATCACGCGTTCCCGACGACGCTGGCGATGGCACTCCTCGCGACGACCGGAGCGATGCGGGCAGGGGAGGTGGCTCGTGAACGGCATGATCGAGTGGTTCGCGCGCAACAGCGTCGCCGCCAACCTCGTG
>JAPOVK010000028.1 GCA_026708185.1 Gammaproteobacteria bacterium
TGAGGGCTCCTTCTTGCGAGGGGCAGGCCCCTCGCGCTCCCCGGCTGAGGGCTCCTTCTTGCGAGGGGCAGGCCCCTCGCGCTCCCCGGCTGAGGGCTCCTTCTTGCGAGGGGCAGGCCCCTCGCGCTCCCCGGCTGAGGGCTCCTTCTTGCGAGGGGCAGGCCCCTCGCGCTCCCCGGCTGAGGGCTCTTCACTCTTGGCCATCGCGAACCCCCAGTCGTGACTCGGCAACCCCGGGACGACCACGCCACCCTGGCGTTTCGGCGTCCAGGATCGACTCCAAGGTTTCGATGCGTTCGCGCATTCCCGCCGCGGCGTTCACCAACCGTTCGAGCTCGAGACGCTCGTCCTCCGTCAGGGACGCGTTGGTGCGGCCCTTGACGCGATAGTGGTTGATGATCCAGATCGGCGCGACCACGACCATGAAAAGCAGCGTGGGCACGAAGATCAAAGGAAAGAGCTCGTCCATGCGACACCTCAACCCTTCGACTGGTCGACGTCGCCGCCGTTCTTGACGCGCGCCTTCAGCTCTTCGAGTTCCTCAGCGACCGCGTCGTCGCGGTCGAGTTCGTCGATCTCGCTCGCCAACGTGCGCTGGCCCATGTCGTACGACTCGACCTGGCCCTCGAGGTCGTCCATCTTGCGCTCGTACTGCTCGAAGCGGGTCATGGCGTCGTCGATGTTGTGGTTGCTGAGTTGACGGCGCACGCCGAGGCGCGTCTGCGCCGCCTGGCCGCGAAGGATGATCGCGTTCTGGCGATTCTTCGCGTCCTTGATCTTCTCCTGCAACGCGTGGATGTCGTCGTTGAGCTTGGCCAAGGTCTCGTCGAGGACGCCGAGTTCCTCGTCGAGGGTCTGCGCCTGATCTACGGCCTTGGTCCGCTCGACCAACGCCGCGCGGGCCAAGTCGTCGCGGTCCTTGGTGATCGCCAATTCGGCCTTGCGCTGCCACTCGCCGGCTTCGTGTTGCAGAAGGCTGCGACGGCGCGACAGTTCCTTCTTGTCGGCGATGGCCCGGGCCGACGTGGTCCTGACTTCGACCAGGGTCTCTTCCATCTCTTGGATGATCAGGCGCACCATCTTCTCCGGATCCTCGGCCTTGTCGAGCAAGGCATTGAGGTTGGAGTTGACGATGTCGGTGATTCGCGAGAACACGCTCATGGGATACTCCTCCTTTCGGGACTCCGTTGACGCCCCGATGCCGGGGCATTTGCCTTGTAGCGTTCAGATTCCGTGCCAACACGGCTCGCCGCTGATAAATCATTGATGAAACAGGCGTTGTATGCATTCTGCCGGACACGTCCGCGAGGCTGCATGGCACAACCGACCAAGTGTTGGCAGAATCACCACCGTTTAGGAACCCGCAGGTCCGAACGGTAAGGACACCATGCCGCGGCCCCAAGAACCCGACCGCATGGTCGGCGAATCCCCAGCCTTCCTCTTGGCGTTGGAGGCGGTGTCGCAGGTGGCCCCGCTCGAGAAGCCGGTACTCGTGGTCGGCGAAAGGGGCACGGGCAAGGAACTGGTCGCTGCCCGCCTCCACTACCTGTCGAACCGTTGGGACAGCGAGTTCCTGAAGCTCAATTGCGCCGCGATCAGCGATTCGCTGATCGAGTCCGAGTTGTTCGGCCACGAGGCCGGCTCGTTCACCGGCGCCACTCGCGCCCACCAAGGGCGGTTCGAGCGTGCGGACGGCGGCACGCTGTTCCTGGACGAAGTGGCGACTACGTCCGGGCTTGTCCAGGAGAAGTTGCTGCGGGTCATCGAATACGGCGAATTCGAGCGTGTCGGCGGACGCAAGACACAGCGTGTCAACGTGCGCCTAGTGGCGGCGACCAACGAGGACTTGCCGCGGCTCGCGGCCGAGGGCGGGTTCCGCATGGACCTGCTCGATCGCCTCGCCTTCGACGTGATCACTCTGCCGCCTCTGCGCGAGCGTGCCGAGGACATTCCCCTGCTCGCGGAGTACTTTGCCATCAACATGGCGAGCGAATTGGGCCGAGACTACTTCCCGGGCTTCACGCCGGCTGCCGAGACCGCGCTCGAGAACCACCGCTGGCCCGGCAACCTGCGCGAACTGAAGAATGTCGTCGAACGCGCCGTGTACCGGACGCCGGAAGGCGAGCCGGTGAACGGGATCGTGATCGATCCGTTCCAATCGCCCTTCCGCCCGCTCCCGGAGGTCGACAGCAAGGCGCAACCGAGCGACGGCCTCGAGCTGCCCCTCAACCTCAAGGAGACCATCCGCGACGTTGAAATCGACCTCGTGAACAAGGCGATGACGGCGAGCCAGTTCAACCAGCGCAAGGCCGCCGCCGCGCTGGGACTGACCTACGACCAGTTCCGCGGCTACCTGAAGAAGTACGACCTGCCCACCCCTTCGTCGAAGCGCGGATAGCGCTCGCACCGCCCTGCCAAGGTGCCCGCGCGGGTCGGCTTTGATTTCGACCGCGCCATCCGGCAAACTTGCCGCGCGCTGTCCGGAACGCATGGTTCGAACACGCTCATCGCGGGAATAGCTCAGTGGTAGAGCACAACCTTGCCAAGGTTGGGGTCGCGGGTTCAACCCCCGTTTCCCGCTCCAAACCCGACGCTTGAGCCGCTGATCGCCTTGCCCCCTTTTGAGGCTTAGCCAGGATTCGCATGACCACCGACGTAACGTCACACCATGTGCCCGTCGTGCCCGCGCCACACCTTCAGCACAACTGGCAGGGGCTCCACGGCAGCGCTTCGAGTCTCATGGCCGCGCGGCTCGCGACGTCGGCAGACCACCTGGTCGTCTACGTCGCCACCGACACCGACGCCGCCTTCCACGCCCAGGCGGAAATCCGCTTCTACGCGCCGCCCAACGTGCGGGTACTGACCTTCCCGGACTGGGAAACCCTCGCCTACGACCACTTCTCGGCGCACCAGGACATCATCTCCGAGCGCCTGGCCACGCTCTATGAACTGCCGTCGACAAGCGGCGGCCTCCTGGTCCTCCCGGTCAGCACGCTGCTGCAACGGCTCGCACCCGTCGAGTTCGTGCAGAGCCAGTCACTCATCCTGGAAGTCGGGGCGCGGTTCGACCTCGATGCTGAGCGGCAACGGCTGACCCGTGCGGGATACCGGGCTGCGGACACGGTTTCCGAACGCGGTGAGTTCGCGGTTCGCGGCTCGCTCGTCGATGTATTCCCCATGGGTACCGCCAACCCCATCCGGATTGACCTGTTCGACGACGAAATCGACACCCTGCGCATCTTCGACGCCGACAGCCAACGGACCGTCAATTCAACGCGCAGCGTACGTATCCTTCCGGCGCGGGAGACGCCCCTGGACACGGTCGGGATAGCGCGTTTCCGCGACGCGTGGCATCGCACATTCGACGTGGACGTGCGCAACTGCCAGATCTACCAGGACGTCAGTACCGGCTTCGCTCCGCAAGGCGTCGAGTACTACCTGCCGCTGTTCTTCGAGGCTACCGCGACCCTGTTCGAGTACCTACCAGCGGACACTGTGTTCGTCCTCGAGGCGGGCGTGGCCGATGCCGCCAGGCGCCACATCGAGGACGTCGCCGGCCGGTACGAGTCGCTGCGCTACGACGTGGAGCGCCCGATTCTGCCCCCGGATGCGCTATTCCTGTCCGCTACCGACCTCGATACCCGTCTGAAGCGCTACGGGCGCGCCCGCCTGGATCCGACCGCCGCGAGGCGGCGCCACCGCGTCGACTTCGGTGGCCGCCAACTGCCCGACGTCGCGGCGAACCACCGCGCGAGGGATCCGGCGGCCAGGCTGCGCAGTTTCACCGCGAACACCGCAGCGCGCGTGCTGCTGACGGCCGAGACGCCGGGCCGCAAGGTGCACCTCGACGACTTCCTGCGCCGCGAAGGCCTATCCGGGACCGACGTCGAGGACTTCGCCGCGTTCGCCACCGGCGATACCGCGCTCGGCCTCGCCATAGCACCCATCGAGCGTGGGTTCTGGTTCGACGACATCGCCGTGGTCACGGAGACGGAAATCTTCGGTCACCGCAGCGAAGCCGCCACCGAGCGCGCCCGGCGGCAGGCCATCGACCCCGACCTGGTGATCAAGAATCTGATCGAGTTGACGCCGGGAGCGCCCGTCGTGCACATCGACCATGGGGTCGGCCGCTACCGGGGGCTGCAGGCGTTTACCGTTGATGACCACGACGTTGAATTCCTGACCATCGAATACGCCGAGGACGCCAAGCTCTACGTGCCGGTGACGGCTCTGCATCTCGTCTCCCGGTACGCGGGCGCCAACGAGGACAGCGCGCCGCTGCACCGGCTCGGCTCCGACCAGTGGGCCAAGGCCAAGCGGCGTGCCGCCGAACAGGCCCGCGACGTCGCCGCGGAACTCCTCGACATCTACGCGCGCCGGGAGGCCGCCACGAGCTATGCCTTCCATCCCCCCGACGACGACTATCGACGCTTCGTGGAGCAGTTCCCGTTCGAGGCCACGCCCGACCAGGACGCCACCATCGATACGGTGATCGAGGATCTCACCAGCGCCCAGGCCACCGACCGGCTGGTCTGCGGCGACGTCGGCTTCGGCAAGACGGAAGTCGCCATGCGCGCGGCCTTTCTCGCCGTCGCCAGCGGCCGCCAGGTGGCTGTGCTGGCACCGACAACGCTCCTCGCGCAGCAGCACTTCGAGACCTTCTCGGACCGCTTCTCAGACTGGCCGCTGACGGTAGAAGTGGTCTCGCGCCTGCGCAACGAAAGCGACGTCAAGACCGTCGCCGCGCGCCTTTCCAGCGGGCGCGTCGACGTGGTGATCGGCACACACCGCTTGCTCGCCAAGGCCTTCCGTTTCAAGCGCCTTGGGCTGGTCATCATCGACGAGGAGCACCGCTTCGGCGTGCGCCAAAAGGAACAACTGAAGAGCCTGCGGGCGGAGGTGGACGTGTTGGCGCTGACGGCGACGCCGATCCCGCGCACGCTCAACCTGTCCTTGAGCGGGCTGCGCGACCTGTCGGTGATCGCCACCCCCCCGGCCCAACGGCTGGCCATCAAGACCTTCGTCATGGAGCGGCGCCGGGCCGTGATCGCTGAAGCGATCGCCCGCGAACTCGCCCGCGGCGGACAGGTGTTCTACGTGCACAACGAGGTCCGCTCCATCGACCGCGCCGCCGACGAAGTGGCGGAACTCGCGCCGCAGGCCCGCATCGGCGTCGGTCACGGGCAGATGCCGAGCCGCCGCCTCGAACAGGTGATGGCGGACTTCTACCATCGACGCAGCAACGTGCTGGTATGCACGACGATAATCGAGAACGGCATCGACATTCCCAACGCGAACACGATCGTCATCAACCGCGCCGACAAGTTCGGCTTGGCCCAGCTCCACCAGCTTCGCGGCCGCGTCGGCCGTTCCCACCGGCAGGCCTACGCCTACCTCATGACGCCGCACCCGAAGGCCATGACCGCCGACGCCGTGAAGCGCCTCGATGCCGTGCAGGCGGCGGGCGATCTCGGGATCGGTTTCACGCTCGCCACTCACGACCTCGAGATCCGCGGTGCCGGTGAGCTCCTCGGCGACGAGCAGTCGGGCCAGATCGCAAACATCGGCTTCTCGCTGTACATGGAGATGCTCGAACGGGCCGTGGCCAGCATCAAGGCCGGCAAGACGCCGCAGATCGACGAGCCCCTGCGTACGAGTCACGAGGTCAACCTGCACGTGCCGGCGCTGATTCCCGACGACTACCTGCCCGACGTCCACGCCCGACTCATCATGTACAAGCGAATCGCGGGGGCCACCGACCAGGGAACCCTGGACGAACTCAAGATCGAGATGATCGACCGCTTCGGACTGCTGCCGGATCCCTTGAACAACCTGTTCCGAACAACGGCGATCAAGCTCAAAGCCTCGCGCCTCGGCATAGACCGCATCGATGTCGGACCCGCCGGCGGGCGGCTCGAGTTCCGAACCGATACCGCGGTCGATCCGTTCACCGTCGTCAGGCTCGTCCAAGCCGAGCCCAACACCTACCGTTTCCGCGAGGCCGACGAGCGCGGCCGATTGCTGGTGACCCGGAGGACGGACGAAGCCGAGGATCGATTCGCCTTCGTCGAGCGGCTGATTGAGCGGCTCGCCAGCACGGCGGCGACAGAAGCGAACGCCCGCGGGCGTGCCGACCGACGCGCTACACCGACGGGCGAGCGACGACGCGCCTAGGCATTCCAGAAAGGAGACATGCCAGCGCTGCCCCCAGGCACTGCCACCTCGCGGAAGAGGATCCCGGGCCTGACACTGGTCGCGAGTGCCGTGCTTGTCGTGACGGCCTTTGAAGCGCGGTCCCGGGAGGCCGAGGACTTCCTCACACAACGCTGGTATCAGCTCGAAGTCATCGTGTTCGAGCGCGGCCCTGCGGACGCCACCGTGCGCCGCATGACCGCTCCCGAGCGCTACCCGCAAACGATCATGCCGTTCACGAACGCATCCCCCGGCGACGACGCGGTTGCCTTTGCGCCGGAGCCGGTGGTTCGGGACGCCGACGCCGCGCTTTTCAGCGACCGTCCGCCACCACTCTGGCTGGCCGGCGAGTGCGTCGCGACGCACTGGCTGCCGCCCGCCGGCTGGTCGGATGCCGAAGGCGTGCTACCCCACGATCCATGCCTGCCCCCGCCGCCAACGCCCGTCGCGGAAACGGGCGCCGCCGCCGGGCAAGGTCCCGATCCGGCCGCCGGGGACACCGCCCCAGCGGTCGCAACACCCATCCCGGGGCCATCGTCCCGTGAGCTTGCGCGCCAGGCATTGACGGAGGCGTTTGCGCAGTACGAGCGTCGGCTGTCCGAGAGCAGTTACATTTGGCATCCCAATCCGCCCGCCATGCGTACCGAGATCAATCGCTTGGGACGACGCTTCGACATCCTCGCCGCGGGTTCCTGGCACCAGGCACTGCCCCCGCGCGACCAGCCCCAGCCGCTCTTGTTCCAGGCCGGTCAGGGCGACGGCCGCAAGCCCTTCGATGTGGAAGGCTGGCTCGCCGTCACCGTCCAGCGTTTCGTGCACTTCGAAGTGCGTCTTTGGGTTCGCCTGGACGATGCCGCCTTCGCCCTGGTCAGCGAGAGCCGCCGACTGCGCAGCGGCGAGGTCCACTATCTCGATCACCCGGTACTCGGCGTGATCGTGCGCGTCGGGCCAGTGGACGTTCCGGGCGTCCTGCGCGACCAAGCCGAACGACTCGACGCGTTCGGACAATGACCGGCGCATGGGCGTTTTGAGAACCGGCGCTCAGGCGCTCGTCGAGACCCTCGAATGCCAGGGTGTCACCCGCGTCTTCTGCGTGCCCGGCGAGAGCTACCTCGCCGTACTGGACGCGCTGCGCGACTCCCCCATCGAGACCGTGGTCGCGCGTCAGGAGGGCGGGGCGGCCATGATGGCGGAGGCGGACGCCAAGCTCACCGGGCGACCCGGCGTGGTGTTCGTCACCCGCGGTCCCGGCGCCGCCAACGCCAGTGCGGGTGTCCACGTGGCACAACAGGACTCCACGCCGCTGGTCCTGTTCGCGGGCCAAGTCGCTCGCGCCGCCCGGGGGCGCGATGCCTTCCAGGAAGTGGACTTTCCCGCGCTGTTCGGCGGAATGGCGAAGTACGTGACCGAGGTCGTCGATCCCGAGCAGCTCCCTGCGGTTGTCGGCTACGCGTTCCGCGCCGCATTGGCCGACCGACCCGGTCCGGCCGTGGTCGCGCTGCCCGAGGACATGCTGACGGACCCATGCGCGGCGGCGACCCCGGCCCGGGTCGACATCCCCGCGGGGCAGTCCGACGTCGATGCCGTGGAGCGATTCGACACCATGCTGAGCGCAGCCGCACGGCCACTGGTGGTGGTCGGTGGTTCCGTCTGGGATGCCGCGAGCGTCACGCGTTTAAGGACATTCGCCGAAGCCGCCGGTGTACCCGTGGCGTGCGGATTCCGCCGCCAGCAGTTGTTCGACCACACCCATGGCCACTATGCCGGCGACGTCGGGATCGGCTTGAACCCCCGGTTGCGCCAAGCCCTCAACGAGACGGACTTGCTCGTTCTGCTCGGTACCCGCTTCTCCGAGATCCCCAGCCAGTCCTACGCCCTGCCCGACCGGCGCACCCCTGTCGTACACATCCATCCCGACCCGCGTGAATTGGACCGCGTCCATCGCACGGTACTCGCCATCCACGCCCGACCGGCCGCCTTCCTCGCCACCACGGCCGCGCGCGGCCAACGGACGGGCTATGTCAACGCCTTGCACCAGGACTACCTGCGCTGGTCCGCGCTGCCGCACCCCACGCCGGGAAAGCTCACGCTGAGCCACGTGATGGCGACCCTTCGAGAACGCACCGACGGCGAGACCATCGTCACCAACGGCGCGGGCAACTACTCGAGCTGGATCCACCGCTTCCATCGCTTCCGCGAGTACGGCACGCAGGTCGCGCCGACCTCGGGATCGATGGGTTACGGCCTGCCGGCGGCCATCGCCGCGAAGCTACGCCACCCGGCACGTACCGTGGTCTGCTTCGCCGGCGACGGCTGCTTCCAGATGACAGGCCAAGAACTCGGCACCGCCGTGCAGGCCGGCGCGGCGGTCATCGTGCTGGTCGTCGACAACGGCATGTACGGCACGATCCGAATGCACCAGGAACGCCACTACCCCGGGCGCGTGCACGCCACGTCGCTCGTCAACCCGGACTTCGCGGCGCTCGCCCGCGCGTACGGCTGCCACGGCGAGCGCGTGGACACCGATGAAGAGTTCGCGCCAGCGTTCGAGCGCGCGAGACGCGCCGCGTGCCCCGCTGTGCTGCACCTGGTGGTGGATCCCGAGGCCATCACCCCCGCGACCACGCTGTCGCGACTCCGCGAGCCGATCTGACTTCGCTATCCTCGTTCCGCTGACCGCAGGAACTCCGCCAGCAGCCGCAGCAAGCGCGGCTGCGCTTCCGCGACGGCGGCACGCATGTCGTCGACCGTGAGCACCGCCGGACCGCGCCCCGCCGCCGGATTCACGACCATGCACAATCCCGCGTAGGGAATCTCGAGTTCGCGGGCGAGGCCGGCCTCCGGCATGGCCGTCATGCCGACCACTGTACACCCGTCGCGCTCCATGCGGTCGATCTCGGCGACGGTCTCGAAGCGAGGCCCCTGCGTGGCGCCATAGACGCCGTGGTCGACCAACGGTATGCCCGCCCCGCGCGCGGCGTCGATGAGGCGGCCGCGCAGGTCGGCGTCGAACGGCTCGCTGAAGTCCGCGTGGTACAGGTTCTCGTGCGTCGAGAACGTGTGCTCTCGGCCCCACGTGTAGTCGACCATCTGCGCTGGCAAGGCGAGGGTCCCGTCCACCAAGGACGCCTTGATGCCACCGACCGCGAAGACAGCGACGATGGCCTCCACCCCGAGTTCGTTGAGCAGCCAGATGTTGGCCCGGTAGTTGATCTCATGGGGCAAAAGCACGTGGCCCTCGCCGTGCCGGTTGAGGAACACGGCGTGGGGGAACGCGCCGAGTCGTCTCGGAACAGCCGATGCGGGACCGTAGGGCGTCTCGGCGGAGTCACGCACCGGTTCCGCGTCCTCGTCCAGAGCCTCGAGACCTGTGCCGCCGATGACGGCGAGCGGAAATGCCGACTGCTTCATGGCGCTGGGAGGCAGTAGATGCCGGAAAGCTGACGGAACGCCCCGTCGCAGTCCATGCCACGGCCTACCAGGAACTCATCGGGCGCCTCGAGCGCGGCGAAGTTCGCCTGCGCCACCGGGGCCGCCACATCCTTGCGGACCAGGACGGCGGTCACAGTTTCTCTCGCGCCCGCCTCACCAACCAGCCGCTGCGCGGCGCGCAGAGTCTGACCCTCATCGAGCACATCGTCCACCAAGAGCACGGTGCGACCGGCAATAGTCCGGGTCGGCTTGCGGAGCAACCGGATGTCGCCGCCCTGCTGCCCGTCGTAGCGTGCCAAGTGCATGTAGTCGAGTTCGAGGTCGAAGTAGAACCGCCGCAGGAGGTCAGCCGTGAAAGGCAAACCGCCATTCATCAGGCACACCACGACCGGGCGCGCGTCCCATAGGCACAGCGCCATCTCGACCGCAACGCGGTCCACCGCACGGTCCACGGTGCGCGCGTCGTAGAGGCAGCGGCTCCCGGGCGGCAGGGACGCGCTCATCGCGGGTCGGGTTCAGCCGGCGGCGGCGTCTCGACATGGACGGTCTGCGTCGGGAAGGCGAAGTCCGCGCCGTGGCCGGCGACGATGTCCGCCACCTTGAGCATCACGTCTTCCTTGATGCCGTGGAACTTCACCCAGTCGGTGGTCTTGGTGAAGGTGTAGATCATGATGTCGAGGGACGACGGTCCGAAACTCAACAGGTTGACGATGAGCGTGCGGGTTTCGGTCTCCATTTCCGGGTGGTCTTCGAGCATGCGTCGAATGTCGTCGACGATGTCCTTGACGACCTCGACATCGTCGTAGCGGACGCCGACGATCTCGTAGATGCGCCGGTTTCGCATGCGCGAAGGGTTTTCCACGGTGAGGGTCGAGAACACCGAATTGGGCACGTACAACGGCCGCTGGTCGAACGTGCGAATGCTGGTCATCCGCCAGCCGATCTGCTCCACGGTCCCCTCGATTTCGCGGTCGGCCGAGCGAACCCAGTCGCCCTCGGCGAACGGCCGGTCGAGGAAGATCATCAGCGCCCCGAAGAAGTTGGCGAGCAGGTCCCTGGCCGCGAAGCCCACGGCCAGACCGCCAACGCCGCCGAACGCCAGCACGCCCGTGATCGGCACGCCCACGGACTGCAGCGCCATCAGCAACGCCGTGATAAGCACGGACGCGCGCAACAGCTTGCTGAGCGCGGCCAGCGTCGCCTTGTCCATCGCCGTGCGTTCGTATTCCGCGATGTGGCCCTCGACGAAGCGGATGAAGCGCACTGCGAACCACGCCAGCAGGACAATCGCGACCACGTCCCGGATCGGGTCGATGTAGTCGAACAACTCCGATTCCGAGTCCTGCCCCGCAACCTCCGCCGCGAAGAGGATGCCAAATGCCCAGATCGCCCAGCCGATCGGTTTGCGCGCCGCATCGAGGACGGCATCGTCGTAGAGGTTGTGGGTACGTTCGAGTTGTTTGGCAAGCCGGTCGAAGACGAACTTGGCCGCGAACCGGACCACCAGCGTCGTGGTGACGATGGCGAAGACATAGACGCCCTTGGCGTCGAACACGTCGCCCAAGGAACTCAAGCTCTCCATGGCATGCCCTTCAAGCGATCCCCTCGCCGGAAGCGGCGCATTATACGGCGGGCGGCGATACCGGACTGCGCCCCGCCACGCGGCCCATGCCGCAAATGCGCACTTCACATTCACCGACTGCTGTATATAATTGCAGCCTAAGTGGATGGATACACAGGTTCTCGATGAAGAAGCTCACCGCCCGCCAAGAGGAAGTCCTCGCGCTGGTCAAAGCGCACATCGCCGAGAGCGGCTACCCGCCGACCCGCGCGGACATCGCGCGAGACCTCGGCTTCAAGTCACCGAACGCCGCCGAGGAACATTTGAAAGCCCTCGCACGCAAAGGCGCGATCGAGGTCATCCCGGGCACATCCCGGGGCATTCGCCTACCCGTGTCGGAGCCCGACGGCCTGCCGGTCGTCGGCCAGGTCGCCGCCGGCGCGCCGATTCTCGCCGCCGAGCACATCGAGGAGACCTGCGACGTTCCGCCCGAGATGTTCCGACCCACAGCCGATTTCCTGCTACGCGTACGCGGCGACAGCATGATCGACGTCGGCATCCTTGATGGCGACCTCTTGGCGGTTCACAAGACGCCGGTTGCCCGCTCCGGCGACATCATCGTCGCGCGCATCGAGGACGAGGTCACCGTCAAACGGCTGCGCCGCAAGTCGAGGCGCCGACTGCTCTTGATCGCCGAGAACGCGGGCTACGCACCCATCGAGGTGGACCTCGCCACCCAGGCCTTCACAGTCGAGGGATTGAGCGTCGGCGTCCTACGCCGCAGCATGTAGGCACGTCCGGGGACGCCAAGCGGACGGCGATTACCGGGCCGTCGCTGCTTCGCGGTACGCCTTGCGTTAACGCTTCCCGCTCGCGGGCCGCGACCGCTGCCTCGGCTTCGGTTTGGCTTTCGCCTTCCGTCGGGCTTTCGGCTTGGCCGGTTTCGTCGCTGTGCGTTCGGTCCAGCGCCCGTCACCGTAGTGTGCGCTCCACCCGGTCGGCTTGCCGCCCTCTTCGGTCGCGACGTACTGCTCGCGCGTCCTGCGCGAGAAACGCACCGTCGCCGGATTCCCCGCGCCGTCCACCTCCGGTGCCTCGAGCAGGTAGGCGAACTTCGGATCGAGTTCGTTGCCGTGCGCCTTCAACTCCGACACCAACGGGGCACGGGTCTCGCGATGCTTGGGAAACTGACTGGCGGCGAGGAAGATGCCTGCGGCGCCGTCTCGTAGCACGAAGTGGTCGTCCACCCGTTCGCAGCGCAACTCGGGCATCGGCACGGGATCGGCTTTCGGGGGCGCCGGCTGACCGTTGCGTAGCAGCTTCCGCGTATTCCTGCAGGCCTCGTTGGTGCACCCGAAGTACTTGCCGAAGCGACCCGACTTGAGCTGCATCTGCGCACCGCACTTGTCGCAGTCGATGACCGGGCCGTCATAGCCCTTGATGCGGAACTCGCCCGGCTCCACCTCGAAACCGTCGCAATCCGGGTTGTTTCCGCAGATGTGCAGTTTGCGCGACTCGTCGATCAGGTAGCTGTCCATGGGCGTTGCGCACTTCGGACACTTGCGCTTGGCCCGAAGCAGCTTCGACTCCGCCTCGGCATCCTTGTCGACGTCCAGGGCCTCCTCGCCGGGGACGAGGTTGGCGGTGTTGGTGCAGCGTTCCTTCGGACTCAAGCCGTAGCCCGAGCAACCAAGGAAGACGCCCGTGCTCGCCGTGCGAATCTGCATGGGACGACCGCATCTGGTGCAGGAAACATCGGTGTCCGTCGGCGTATTCCGACGCATCCCGTCCGCGCCGCGCGCCGTTTCGAGCTTGTCGGAGAAGTCGCTGTAGAAACTGTCGAGCAAGCTGCGCCACTGGCGCTTGCCGTCGGCGATCTGGTCGAGGTCGCCTTCCATGTCCGCGGTGAACGAGTAGTCGAGCAGATCCGGGAAGCTCTCGATCAAGCGGTCGGTCACCAACTCCCCGATGCGCTCCGCGTGGAACTGGCGGTTGCTGAGCGTCACGTAGCCACGCTCCTGGATGGTCGACACGATCGGCACGTAGGTCGACGGCCGCCCGATGCCTCGCCTCTCGAGTTCGCGCACCAAGCTCGCCTCGCCGTAGCGTGGCGGTGGCCGCGTGAAGTGCTGCACCGCGTCCAAACCCGCCAGCGCGAGGGCTTCGCCGTCTACGAAGTCCGGGAGCGAAGTGTCCTCGCCGCCGCGCGCCAACGGCGGCTGCACGCGGGTGTGACCGTCGAATTGCAGGACGCGGCCACGCACGCGCAGTTCGAACTCGCCGGCCATGACAGTCACGGTGGTCGCCAAGTACTCCGCGCGGGTCATTTGCGAGGCCACGAACTGCCGCCAGATCAGGTCGTAGAGACGCCGTGCGTCGGGCTCTATATCGCGCACCGCCGCCTGCCCGGCCAGTTCCGTCGGCCGGATCGCTTCGTGGGCCTCCTGCGCCGTCGACTTGCTGGCATACCTATTCGGCGACTCTGGAAGGTAGCGGGCACCGTAAGCCTCGCCGATATGGTCGCGCACAGCATTCAGCGCATCCGTGGAGATGCTGGTCGAGTCGGTGCGCATGTAGGTGATGTGTCCGGCTTCGTACAGCCGCTGCGCCAGGTTCATGGTCTTGCGCACGCTGAAACGCAGGCGGGTTGAGGCCGCCTGCTGCAGGGTCGACGTAATGAACGGCGCGCCGGGGCGCGTGGTCGTCTTGCGCTCTTCGCGATCGGTCACGGCGAACGCATGCTCGCGCAACCGCGACACCGCATCGTCCGCTGCCGCCTTGTCGCCGGGCCGAAACTCCGCGTCGTTTTCCTTAACGACTTGGAAACGCACGGGGTCCGTCCCACCCGCCCGCAGGAGATCGGCGAACACGTCCCAGTACTCCTGCGGTTCGAAGGCCCGAATCTCGCGCTCCCGGTCGACGACCAGTCGCACGGCCACCGACTGCACGCGTCCCGCCGAAAGGCCACGGGCCACCTTCGACCAAAGAAGCGGGGAGACCTCGAATCCGACCACTCGGTCGAGGAAGCGGCGGGCTTGCTGGGCGTTGACGCGATCGATGTCCACCTCCCCGGGATCCGCGAAGGCCTCCTCCACCGCACGTCGGGTGATCTCGTTGAACACCACGCGCCGATAGCGCTCCGGGGGGCCGCCGAGGACTTCCATCAGGTGCCACGCGATCGCTTCGCCCTCGCGGTCGAGATCCGTCGCCAGGTACACGTGCTCGGATCGCGCCGCGAGACCCTTGAGTTCCTTGACGACCTTCTCCTTGCCCGGAATCACCTCGTAGGTGGCCGCCCAACCGTGGTCCGGGTCGACGCCCATGCGCTCCACCAACTGGGTGCGAGCGCGCTTGGCGCGGTACGCGGCCTTCTTCCGGGGCGACAGCTTCCGCGTCTTCGCCGCTTCCTTGACGCGCTGCTGAGGATCGCTCGCACGACCACCCACCGGCAGGTCGCGCACGTGCCCGGCGCTCGACTTCACGACGAAGTCACGCCCGAGGTAGCGGTTGATGGTCGGTGCCTTGGTGGCCGACTCGACGATGACCAGCGAACGGGCCATGGCTCTCCTTGTTGTGCTTATTTTGTTGTTGGACGGACGTCCTTCTTGACTTGCGCGCGGCGGCGCGAACTTCGGCGGCGCATATATACGCTCGTTTTCGCGGCTGTCAACCGCGACCGCGCAACCCGCTCGCCTAACACCGCTGCCTGCTCGCCGTCCGTTCGATCCGTTCGTGGACCTTGGCGAGCCTCTCCAGACCGTCGCGAATCCCTTGCGCAAGGGTGTCCGGATCCGTGCCGCCAACCCGTTCCGTGCCGTACCAGCTTACCGCCTGCCGCCCGGCTTCCACCGCAACGCAGTTCCCCGGCAAGGCATCGACGATCCCCGCGACCTCGCGCCAATAGGCCGCCCTTTCGACCGGCACGGCCACGGGCGGTGTCAGCGTCGTCCAACCGTCGAGAAACCGGTTCTCCCGGGCCGACTTCAAGAGCATCCACCGCGGTGCCTTCACCAGCCGGCGGGCCAGGGGCAGGCGGTAGACCGCGCAGTCGATCTTGGCATCGCGGGGCGCGCCGCCCGAGGAAACGCGCTCCGTCGCATCGGCGTCGAGCTTCGGGACGCTGCCAACCTCCACGACCAAGCCAGCCTGTCGGGCCGCTGTTCTGAGCGCCGCTTGACGTCGACTCGACTTGGACGGCATCAGGTAGAACACCGGTCCTACGGCAGCGATCAGAACCAAGGCGATGACGATCCAAACCATGCGTTTCGTGGCCTGTCCGAGGCTGTTGCCTTACCGGTCCACGCCAGCGAAGCGTCGCGTCTTAAGTGGGACGCGGCTCGCTATTGTGGCCGCGTTGAGGTGTGGTGTATGGTCGCGCCGAATCTCTGCTGGTGGCAAGCCCGGGAGGCAAAGGACATGGCCGATTACCGCCGAATCCTGCTCGCCGTCGATCTCACCGAAGAATGCCGCCGGGTGGCGACGCGCGCCAACGCCCTGGCCACCTCCTCGGCTGCCGAACTGCACATCGTGCACGTCATCGAACCGTTGAGCCTCGCTTACGGCGGCGACATTCCCATGGACCTGTCGACCGTGCAGGACCAGATTCACGAACAGGCCCGCTCGCACCTCGCCGACTTCGCGGCCAGCTTCGGCGTTCCCGAAGAACAACGTCACCTGGTTTTCGGTCGCCCCGAGAGCGAGATCCACCGAATCGCGGAGGACGAGTCGATGGACCTGATCGTCGTTGGCAGCCACGGCCGCCACGGTCTCGCCCTGCTGCTCGGTTCAACCGCGAACGGCGTCCTGCACGGCGCAAGCTGCGACGTGCTCGCGGTCCGTGTCGGTCGCGACGTACCTGACGACGACAGCTAGGCGCCATCGGCGGATGGTAGAGAGACGACTCGAGGGGGCCTTCCATGCGAGGGACAACCCCCTCGCGCTCCCCGGCTGAGGGCTCCCCCGTGCCATGGACGGTGCTCGCCAGACTACCAATCACCGACGCCCGCACCCGGTGCCGGTGGCCAGCGCTGGCAGCCGCGGCGATCACCGCGCTGTACGCTCTTGCCGGCCACGCCACCACCGACGCAGGCGGGCCCGAGCCGCTTCTCGACCAAGACGACCTCTATGACGCCCGCCTCGACTACAAGCGCGCCATCGCGGCGTTGCGCGCGGGTCGCAGTCGGGAGTTCCGGCGCACCGCGGCCAAACTCGCCGACTATCCGCTGAAGATCTACCTCGACTACTACCAAGCCCAAGGCCGCGTCTCCACCATGGGTGCCAAGCGGGCCCACGAACTGAGGACGGATTTCGGCGAGTCGCCCATCGGCGAACGGTTCTACCGCCAGTGGCTAAACGCCCAGGTCCGACGCGGTCGGTGGAATGTCTACCTCGCCAACTACGAACCCAGCGAAAGCGCCGCCGGGCGGTGCAACTACGTTCGTGCCCTGTACCGGTCGGGGGAACGCGAGGCCGCCCTCAAGCAAGTTCGCCCCCTCTGGGTGGCGCCCGAGTCGCAGCCGAAGACATGCGATCCGCTGTTCGAGGTCTGGATCGCCGCCGGACACCTGGATCAGGATGCCGTGTGGGAGCGGCTAGCTCTTGCACTCGACGCCAACGAGGTCAGCCTGGCGCGCTACCTGCTGCGCTTCTTCAACGCGGCAAACGCCGACGCGGGCCGGCTCTACTACGACGCCCATGTGCGCCCGAGGACCGTGCGCTCGCTGGCCAAGTTTCCCGACACCGACGGCGGTCGCCGAGCCCTGCGCCACGGCCTCTTGCGCTACGCCGAGGACCAACCCGAAAGCGCGTTCAACCTCTGGCGCAAGGCCGAGGCGGAGTATGCGTTCTCGGCCGCCGACAAACGCTACATCCATGAATGGCTGACCGCAGCCAGCGCCGACGGGGGCGTCGTGCCAGCGGGTGCCCCGGCAGACTTCTCCACCGCCGCGGTCGAACACATCGCACGTGCCCTGATACACCACCAGCACTGGGAAGCCGCAGCGCGTTGGGTGGGCGCCTTGCCGGGAGCCTTGCACGCGACGCCCCAGTGGCGCTATTGGCTCGGGCGGGCGCTTACCGCCATCGGCGACGCCGACGGCCGGGAGCACCTGACGGCGGCGGCCGCCAGCCGCAACTACTACGGCTTCCTAGCAGCCGACCGCATCGGCGCCACGCCCGCCCTCAACGCGCTGCCGCCACGCGACGACCCGAGCGCGGAACGGGCCCTGCTTGCCACACCGACGGTCCGTCGGATGGTGGAGCTGCACGCGGTGGGCGATCTGGTCAACGCCCGTCGCGAGTGGCGCTACGCCGCGGCCACCCTCGATGATTCGGAGCAGCGTCTCCTCGTCGAACTGACCAGTCGGATCGGCTGGATCGAGCAGGCGATCTTCGGCGCCCGCGATGCCGAGCTCTTGGACATGGTGCGCTTCCGCTTTCCGATGCCGTACTTGAGCATCTACCGCCGCCACGCGACGAATGTGAACCTGCCCGTCGCCCTTCTGCTCGCCGTCTCCCGCCAGGAGAGCGCCTTCAATCCGAAGGCGGTCTCGGTGGCCGGCGCCCGCGGTCTGATGCAGTTGATGCCGTCCACCGCGCGTCTGATCGCGAACCGTATTCGCGTTGGTACGCCGAGCAACCGCGATCTCGTCGACCCCGACGCCAACGTCCGCCTCGCATCGCATCACCTCGCGGCCCTGATGGCGCGGCACAACCGTCACCGGGCGTTGGTCGCCGCAGCGTACAACGCGGGTGAACACCGCGTGACGCGATGGGTCAAGGACGCCGAAGGCATGCCGACGGACGTCTGGATCGAACGCATCCCGTTCCGCGAGACCCGTGACTACGTCAAGGGCGTCATCGCCTTCAACCACATCTACGATCGGCTGCTTGGCAAGACGCCCAGCGTACTCGCCGACCACGAACGCCGAATCCCGTGATCGACATCGGTGCCAACCTGACCAATGCAGCCTTCGCCGACGACTGCGAGGACGTGCTCGACCGGGCGCAAGCCGCCGGCGTCACAGCCATCGTCGTTACCGGCACCAGCGTCCAAGGCAGCCGAGCGGCGCTCGCGCTCGCCGAGCCACGATCGGCGCTGTTCGCGACTGCGGGCGTCCATCCCCACGACGCCGCCGACGCGCAACCCGGCTGGGCGGACGAGCTGGCGCGCATCGCCTGTCGCCCGGCCGTCGTCGCCATCGGTGAGACCGGCCTCGACTACTACCGCGACTACTCGCCGCGGCAAAAACAGCACCGCGTGTTTCGCCGCCAGGTCGAACTGGCCGTGCAAACGGGCAAGCCGTTGTTCGTGCACGACCGTGAATCCGCCGGCGACACGCGGGCGATTCTCGCCGAGTATCGTTCGCAGTTGAGCGACTGCGTCATTCACTGTTTCACGGGCACCGCCGAGGATCTCGAGGGCTACCTGGACGACGGCTGGCATATCGGCATCACCGGTTGGGTCTGCGACGAGCGCCGCGGGCGCGAACTCGCCCGCCTCGTGCCCCGAATCCCCGACGACAGGTTGCTGATCGAGACCGACGCGCCCTATCTCCTGCCGCGCACCATGGCGCCTCGGCCGCGCCCACGCCGCAACGAGCCGGCGTTCCTCGGCTGGGTCGCGCAGCGTGTGGCCGAATGCCGGGGCGCGGAACCCGCAGACATCGAGCGCCTGACGCACGCGAACGCGGCGCGCTTTTTCCGCTTGCCCGAGCCGTTCGCAGCTTGACGGAGTATTGCTAGCTCAAAGCCTGGCGTAGCGTTTCAGCATCGAACGGCCAGTCGAGTTCCGCGCGGCCCACCCGCAGCACCGGCACGCGTTCCCCGTAGCGGTCCAACAACGTGTCGTCGTCCACCACGTCCCGAGTGACGAGAGTCCGGCCGGCGAGTTCTGGCATACTGAGCAGCCAATCCAAGGCGTCGTCGCAACGGCCGCACGACGCCGTCACCAAGAGCTCAAGGAAGGATTCCCGCGTTCTGACCAATGGGTTGACCTATTCCGTTCGGTTCGCATCGCCCGAAGTGGACTATCCGCTCGCGGTGGCCGGCACCGCGCCGTGGCGCCTCGGCACCGCCCACGCGACCATCGACCTGCCGGATGTCCCGGCCGACCATATCATAGCGGCCGGATTCGCCAGCACGTCGACACGCCAGCGGTTCGCCTTTCAACTACGCTGCAATGCGGGCCGCTTCCAGACCGCCGCCTTCGGCCACCGGGCCAAGGCGCTCATGCGGTCGCGCGGCCGGGGCGCGGGCGTGCCGGTGGACTACTTCGACACGACCGATGACCTCACGAACGTCAGTCTGTGCCTCAGTTGCCGGGCACGCGCACCGGCCGTGTATCTGCTCACCGTCAGCATTCGGCCCCGAGTCATCGCCGCACCGACAAATGTGCCGGGTGACACGCCGGTGCTCGGCGCACCTTGCCTCAGCCAGACCACTCTCGATGCCGCCATCAGCCGCCAAGCGTGCTCGCCGACGGCGACCGCCATGGCACTCGGAATCGCGGACGACGCCGATTTCCGGGCCTTCGTGCAGAGCGCCGTGCATCGACCGACCGGCCTGTGCGGTGTTTGGCCACAGAACCTCTGGGCTGCGGCACGACGAGGCCGGCTCGGTGGCGTCGAGCTCATGTCGTCCTGGGAGGACGTCCGCCAAGCCGTGTCGGCCCAGGTTCCGGTCGTGGCGAGTGTCCGCTTCCGGACCGGCGAACTGCCGAACAGTCCCATGCCCTCTACCGGTGGCCATCTCGTTCTGCTCCGCGGCATCGAGGGCGGTACGGTGCGGGTCAATGATCCGGCCGCCCCGCCCGGTGCGGTGGACCGTCGCTACGATGCCCGCGCGTTCGCGGCCGCATGGATGCGCGAACGCGGCGCCGCGTACGTGTTCGCCGGCACGGGAAGCCGATCAGCCCGCGGCGTGGGTGAGCCCGCGTAGCCCGTTCGAAGGCTCCAGCCGGCGTGGTTCCGTGCGAGAATGCGCCGGTTCGCCTGACATGCCTGTTCGATCGACGACATGCCCGCCGCCCCTACGTCCGCTCGATACCTCGTCCGCTACGGTCTGCTCACCTTGGGGGTGGCCCTCGCGACTTTCGGCCTCATCGGCTGGACCGACCTGCACTTCGATCTGCGCGGCTTCTGGCTCTACGACAACGGCTGGCAGCTCCATCCGGTGCACCTGCTGATCGTCGGAATCGGTTTGATCCCGCCCGCGATCTGGGAGATCTTCGTACTCGAGACGGCTCGCCAGGGCCGCCAGCGCGGGGAACGGGCATCCGATGACGAGGCCGGGAGCCACTCGGACGCCGCGACGCCATGAGCGACGGGCGCACCTACATCCGGGCCGTGACCGGCGGCGACCGCAGGGAGATGCTCGCCCTGGCCGAGTCCAGTCGCGAACTGCACTCGCCGTGGATCACGCCGCCGCTGACCACTCACATGTTCAGGGCTTACCTCCGGCGTACTCAGCGCGACGACCACGAGGGCTACGTCGTCTGCCTCCATGACACAGACGAGATCGTCGGGGTAATCAACGTCAACAACGTCATCGGCGGTTCATTCCGTTCCGCCTCGCTCGGCTACTACGCGGCGCAGGCCCATGCCGGCAAGGGCTACATGCGCGAGGGCCTCCTGCAGGTGAAGGCGCACGCCTTCAAGAAGCTCGGGCTGCACCGGGTGGAGGCGAACATCCAGCCCGCTAACGCGCCGTCCATCCGCCTGGTGCGAAGCTGCGGCTTCGAGCGTGAGGGGCTGTCCAGGCAGTTCCTGTTCATCAACGGCGCGTGGCGCGACCACGAACGTTGGGCGGCCATCGACGAACGGACCGCGCTGCGATGACAAGACGCGGCTACGGGACTTGGCCATCGCCGATCGATGCCGAGGTCGTCACAGCCGCCTCCCGGGGCTACGGCGCTCTGGCGGCGGACGGTGACGCTCTTTACTGGATCGAGTCGCGGCCCGAAGAAGGCGGCCGAGGCACGCTCATCCACCACCGGGACGGCAGAAGCACGGAACTGACGCCCGTCCCCTTCAATCCCCGGAGCAGCGTGCACGAGTACGGCGGCGGCGCCTACTGCATCGCCGAGGGCACGGCCTACTTCGTAGATTTCGCCGACCAGGACATCTACGCGGTGGCGGTGACGGATCGGCGCGTGCAGCGCATTACGAACGACTCGGACCGTTATGCCGATCTCACCGTCGCGGGCGATGCGCTGCTGGCGGTGCGTGAACGGCACCCGCCCGACGCCGCCGAACCGGACAACGAGCTGGTCCGGGTCGACATCGCGACGGGGATTGCGACCGTCCTGCACGCCGGTCACGACTTCTATGCGGCACCACGACTCGACGATGGTGCGCGCCGTGTCGCGTTCCTCGTCTGGGACCATCCGAACATGCCGTGGGACGGTACGCAGCTTGTCGTGGCGGAGTACGACGGCAAGGGCTTACGGGGCGAAACCGTGGTCGCAGGCGGTGCGACGGAGTCGATCGTGCAGCCCGTGTGGCATGGCGAACGGCTGTTGTTCGCATCCGACTTGAGCGGCTATTGGAACCTGCACGCCTACGACCAGTCGGGCGTCTATTGCGTACTGGCCGATGACGCCGAGTACGCCGGTCCCGCCTGGCAATTCGCCGCGTCCTATTTCGTGCCCGTGGGGCCAGGCCACGTCGTCGCCCGGCGCGTCGAGGACGCACAGTCGACGCTGGTGGTCATCGACGTCGACCAGGGCCTGGCCAGTCCGCTGCACGACGGTTGCTGCTCCTACGCGGCGCTGACCCGGACGCCGGCCGGCGTCGCGTTCGTGGCCGGGTACCCGAACCAGCCAGGTCGTGTCGAGGAACTCAAGCTCGATTCACGAACGGCGCTGAGCGTGGCGATGCCGGATGCGCACCGGATTCCCACGGGCGTGATCTCGGTCGCGGAGACGATCACCTTTCCGTCCACCCACGATGCGTCCGAAGCCCACGCGTACTTCTACCCGCCCCGCAACGGCGCGCACGACGGCCTGGCGGGTGAACTCCCACCGCTTTTGATCACCACGCACGGCGGCCCGACGTCGAGTGCAAGCCCTGATCTCAACTGGAATGTCCAGTACTACACCTCGCGGGGTTGGGCGGTTGCAGATGTCAACTATGGCGGCAGCACCGGTTACGGGCGCGACTACCGTATGCGTCTTAACGGCCGCTGGGGGTACCTCGATGTTGCCGATTGCGTCGCCTGCGTCCGCCACTTGGTCGCTGCCGGTCGCGTGGATCCGGCGCGCGTGGCGATCCGCGGCGGCAGTGCCGGCGGCTACACGACGCTGGCCGCGCTCGCCTTCACCGACGTCTTCCGGGCCGGCGCCAGCCACTACGGTGTCGGCGACCTCGTGGCCCTCGACCGGGACACCCACAAGTTCGAGTCGCGCTACCTGGGCACCCTTGTGGGCGACGCCGACGCCCTGCGAGAGCGCTCGCCGGTCAACCACGTCGACCGCCTGAATTGTCCGGTGATTTTCTTCCAAGGCACCGAGGATCGAATCGTGCCCCCGAACCAGGCGGAAGCCATGCGCGATGCGCTCGTCGGCAAAGGCATACCGGTGGCCCACGAGATCTTCGAGGGCGAAGGCCACGGTTTCCGCCGCGCGGAAAACCGGCGGCGCGTCATCGAAGCGGAATACGCCTTCTTCGCCCGCGTCTTCGGCATAGACGCGCCGGGGCTCGTGGACGTCGCCATCGCGAACACAAGCGCGTTGTCGTGAAGGTCGCCGTGTTGGCGGGCGGCAATTCCGCCGAAGCCTCGGTCTCCCGATCATCTGCCGCCGGCGTGGCGCGCGCCCTCGAAAGCCGCGGTCACGCAGTGACAGTGGTCGAGGTCGACGGCGCGCTGACCGGGACACTCCACGAGGTGGCACCGGACGTGGTCTTCCCCGTCTTGCACGGGCCGCCGGGCGAAGACGGCACTATCCAAGGTCTGTTGACGATGCTCGGGCTGCCGTTCGTCGGCAGCGACGTGCGCGGCTGCGCGGCGGCGATGGACAAGCACGTGGCCAAGGCGCTGTTTCGGGCGGCTGGGCTGCCGGTCGCCGACGACGTGCTGGTCGAGGCCGGCACCCCGGTCGCCGTCGCGGAATCCCGGACCGCGGCGGTGTTCGGCTCCCCGCACCCGGGCGTCGTCGTGAAGCCACTGCGGCAGGGCTCGGCCCTTGGCGTCACGCCTGTACCTGCGGGCGAGGCACTCGAAGCACCGCTCAAGGAAGCGCTTGCCTTCGGCGACGGCGTGCTGGTCGAGAGATTCATGCCGGGCAAGGAAATCACCGTGGGCGTGCTCGACGAGCAGGGGCGCGAACCAATCGCCTTGCCCGTGATCGAGATCGCCGTGGCCGCAGGCGAGTGGTACGACTTCGTGAACCGCTACACCCCGGGCAAGAGCGAGCACATCATCCCACCCGACCTGCCCGGCGCAACGCTGCACGCACTTCAGGACATGGCTTTGCAAGCGCACCGTTGCCTCGGTTTGCGCGATCTTTCACGCGCCGACTTCGTGGTAGGCGACGACATCTGCCTCCTGGAAGTGAACAACCTGCCCGGCATGACGCCGACGAGCCTGTATCCAGACGCGTGCAAGGCCGTTGGCATCAGCTTCGGTAGTCTGGCAGACCGCCTCGTGCAAAGTGCCTTGCGCCGCGGGCCTTAAGGGAGCGTCGAAGTGCAGGCTCTGCTGGCCACGATGATCGCAGGCTCGGCGGCCCTGGTGTTCGGTAAGCTTGTGCAGCCGCCGCCGAGTCGCAAGGATGTCAAGGGGGCCTCAGTTTTGTCGGCCTTCTCGATGGCAGCGGTTTTCGTGGCCGGGTTCGGGGCCGCCACGATGTACCTGCCGGATCCGCTGGAGAACCACGGCGCAGTCCTGTACGCGGTCGCCGTACTTGGTCCGTTGGTCGTCGCGGCTTGGGAACAGCGACTTCGGGAAATCCGGCCCTACCGCCCGGACCCCGCGAGCGCACTACGTCGCGAGGAAACTATCGATCGGTCGGAGCCAGATGTTTCGGAACCGGACCGGATCCCCATGGTCCTGCAACACTAGCGGTCCAGCAGGACCGTGCGGCTTGTCGTAGCTCGCCAACTGGCGGTGCTTGGTGGGTCCTTGGACCTGCTGTCGATGCTGAACGATCAAGCCGTTGTGGAACACGGTCATGAACGCCGGCGAGACCAGCGTTTCGCCATCGTACTCGGGCGTCTCGAAGACGATGTCGTAGACATGCCAGGCGCCCGGTGCCACGCACGCGTTCACGAGCGGCGGATACTGGCCGTAGACCGCACCCGGCAAACCGTCCGCATAGGTCGCGTTCTGGTACCCGTCGAGAACCTGCACTTCGTAGAGACCGAGCAGGAAGACGCCGCTGTTGCCACGCCCCTGGCTGTCCGCGTGGATCGCCGTCGGCGCACTCCACTCGACGTGCAGTTGGCAACTGCCGAAAGACTCCTTCGTGCGGATGTCGCCGGTGCGCGGCGCGACCTCCATCGCGCCACCGTCAACGAGGTTCCACGACGCTGCGCCGTTCCGCCCTTCCCACGCGTCGAGGTTCGTCCCATCGAACAAGACCACCGCATCGGACGGCGGACGCCCCGCGTGGTCTTGGGTGGAGAAGGTGGGTGGCTCCACCACCGGCGGTGGGGGACGGTCGATGTCGTGCACGCGCCAGGTCGTGCCCGGAATCACCGGGGTGTCGCTGTATCCCTTGGGGAGTTCGCGGATCTTGCTGCCGTCTGCCACGCGCGTCGTTTCCTTCTCCTTGCGGCCCCGCCGCGGCTACAAGGTGTAGCCGCGCTCGTTGTGGGATACGAGGTCCAAGCCTTCGGTTTCCTCTTCGTCTGAGACGCGGGCGCCGCCGACGAGTAGATCGACGACCTTCAGGATGATGAACGTCCCGATCGCGGTGTAGGCGACGGTTGCCAGGACGCCAAGGGCCTGCACGCCGATCTGGCTGGCGATCGTCGCCATCTCCGTGGTGAACCCTTGGCCCGCGAAGATGCCAAGCGCCGTGCTAGCGAAGACGCCCGTGAGTATCGTGCCCAAGGCGCCGCCGACCCCGTGTACCGGGAAGACGTCCAGCGAGTCGTCGATCTTCAGCGTGCGCTTCATGAAGTTGGTGGCGAAGAAGCACACCGAGCCTGCCGCGATGCCGATGACAAGGCCCCCTGCGGGACCAACGAAGCCTGATGCGGGTGTGATCGTGCCGAGGCCCGCGACCATGCCGGTGACCGCACCGAGCGCGCTCGGCTTTCCGTAACGTGCCCACTCGATCATCATCCACGTGAACGCCCCGGCCGCAGCCGAGATGTGCGTCACCGTGAGCGCCATGGCGGCATCGCCGTTGGCCGCGAGTGCGCTGCCACCGTTGAAGCCGAACCAGCCCACCCACAGCATCGCGGCACCCGCTATGGTGAGCGTCATGTTGTGCGGCGGCTGCGTGTGGTCCGGGAAGCCGCGCCGCGGCCCGAGAACGACCGCGGCGACCACGGCAGCGGTACCCGCCGTGATGTGCACCACCGTGCCGCCCGCGAAATCCATCAAGCCCATACCGCCGAGCCAGCCGCCGCCCCACACCCAGTGGGTGATGGGGGCATAGACCAAGAGCGACCAGAACGCCGTGAACAGAAGCACCGCCGAGAACCGGATCCGCTCGACGAAAGCGCCGACGATCAGCGCCGGCGTGATGATGGCGAAGGTCAACTGGAAGGTTGCGAAAATCGACTCGGGGATCGTCCCCGACATCGCATCCTCGCCGACCCCGTTGTAGAGGAACTTGCCCAAGCCGCCGACCACGCTCGCGACGCTGTCCCCGAACGCCAGGCTGTAGCCGAGGATTAGCCACAGGATGGTGACCAGGCACGTGATGGCGAAACACTGCAGCAGCACCGAGAGCACGCTGTTGGCGCGCACGAGGCCACCGTAGAACAGGGCGAGACCCGGGATCGTCATGAACAGCACCAAGGCCGTCGAGGTCAAGATCCAGGCCGTGTCGCCGCCTTCCAGCGAATCGCCAAACGCCGCCACGGCCCCAAGCGAGACCGCCGCCGCCAGCACCCGCTGCGCGGTGATTCTGATTCCCATTGCGCTCTTCCCCTTGCCCCCTGCGATGGCTTCGCCACCCTCCAAGGCAGAACGTACACAAGACCGGGGCAACAATCCAGCAGGGTTTCAGCCTTGCCGCAGGTGCCAGTCCGGCGCGGTCTACGCGTCGGATTCGCGTCGTGCCCGGGCTCTCGTCAACCGCCACGCCAGCGCCGGTCCGGCGTACACGAATGCCGTATAGACCTGAACCAAGTCTGCCCCCGAAGCGAGCATCGCGGCCACATCCGCGCCGGTGGCGACGCCCCCCACGCCGATGATGGCGGGTGCGGGGCCAACACTGGCACGCAGGCGTCGCACCGTGTCCCTGGCCATTGGCCGCAGAGGAAGCCCGGACAGGCCCCCGGTCTGGGTGGCGCTCGGTGAGCGCAGCGCCGCCGGTCTCGCCACCGTGGTGTTAACCGCGACGAAACCGTCCGCGCCAGCGGCCACCACGGCTTGCGCCGTCTCGTCGAGGTCCACGGCCGCCAGGTCCGGGCCCAGCTTGACCAGGATCGGCTTCGCGGCGCCGCCCCGGTCCGAAGCCAGGCGATCGCGGGCGTCGACCAGCGCGGCGACCAGCGCATGCGCCCGGGTAGCCGACTGGAGGTCGCGGAGCCCCGGGGTGTTCGGCGACGACAGGTTGACGGTGATGTAGTCGGCCACGTCGTAAACCGCCGCCAGGCAGGCCGCGTAGTCACGTGTCGCATCGTCGACGGGTGTGGTGCGGTTCTTCCCGATGTTCACGCCGACGGGGACGTCGATTCTGTTGCGCGCGCGGCCAAGGTTGGCGGTGACCGCCGCCGCCCCGGCGCTGTTGAATCCCATCCGGTTGATCAGAGCCTGGTCCTCGATCAGGCGGAACAGCCGCGGCTGTGCGTTCCCCTGCTGCGGACGCGGCGTGACCGTGCCGATCTCGACGAATCCGAACCCGAGCCGGGCCAGGCCAGCGGCGGCGACGGCATCCTTGTCGAGGCCGGCCGCCACCCCGACCCGGTTCGGGAACCGTAGACCCAGGACCTCGATGTCTCGGCGGCGCGGCGCGAGTCTCGGCCAAGTGCCCGCAGCGCGTAAGGCAGCGAGCGCCGCGGAATGGGCCGTCTCCGGCGGCAGCGCGAACAGCAGTCGTCGCAGCAGGGCGTAGGCGCCCCGCTCACCCATCGTCGGTCACCGCATCTCCATGCGAGCGCCCCATAGCCGTGTCCGGTACCTCGCAACGCGAACGCAGTTCGCGCGCGCTCGGCACCGGCGCGTGCCGCTTGCGGCACGCCGACTCCGGCCCAAGGCCACGCCGACCATCCATGGAACAACCACCGACGATCGCTGGGCTCCCCCTGGTGTTTGTTCCATGGGGCGTGCCCCTCGCGCTCCCCCGCTGAGGGCTCCTCCTTGCGAGGGGCAAGCCCCTCGCGCTCCCCCGCTGAGGGCTCCATGCGTCACGCGACGGCCAGGCCCTTGTCGACCACCTCGCGCACATCCTTCGACAATTCGTTGCCACCGAGGTCCTCCAGGACGGCGCGCATTCGCCGACCGCGCGCCGTGTCGAAGCGTGGCCATTCGGTGAGCTTCTTGGCCAATGCCGAGGCCACCTGCGGGTTCTTGGCATCGACGGCAAGCACCTTGTCGGCGGTCCACCGGTAGCTGCCACCGTCCACCGTGTGGAAGTTGCGTACGTTACCCGTGTAGGCGCCGATGAGTGCGCGGATCTTGTTCGGATTGGTGGCTTCGAAGGCCGGGTGCGTTTCCAGTGCGCGCACGCGCGCCAGACCGCCGGGGAGCGGGTTCCTTGCCTGGGCCGACAGCCAGACGTCGACCACCAGGGCTTCGCTCGACCAGCGCTCGTAGAATGCTCGGAGGTCCCTGGCCTTCGCTCCGTCATCAAGACCCGCAAGCCCGAGGATGCCGTGCAGGGCGGCGGTGCGCTCCGTCAGGTTGTCGGCATCGCGCAAGAGCCTGGCGAGCCTTTCGTGTGCGGCGCCGGGATCTCGCCGGCCAAGGTCGCGGACGGCATACCACAGCGCCCGCAGCTTCAGGCTTCGCCGCGCCATGTCATGCGGATCTGGCCGATAGCTCGTGCCGGTCTCGTTTGCACCAACCAGGGCCAGCCAGTCGACGGCCCCGGCCAGCCGGTCGGCCAGGTCATCCCACGCGGCGGTGATGGCGAGGATGTCCGCGCCCGGCGCAAGGTCTAGCAGCGTGCCTTCGTTGGGCAAGGTCAGCATGGCCGCCAGCAGCGCCTTGGCTTCGCCATCGTCGGGCGCATCGAGGGCGCGGGTCGCGAGGTCCTCGAACAGGGCGACGACGGCATCCCGGTCGGCGTGCGACGCCTCCGGGAGCAGGCTGGACGAGACCAGTGTCTGCGCGGCGTCCCAACGTGCGAATCCGTCGGGGTCGCTTGCCGCCAAGCGTCGGCGCACGTCGCGGTCGCGCGGGTAGTCCACGCGCACGGGCGCGGAGAAGCCGCGCAGGAAGCTGACTGCCGCGTCCGACGGGACACCAGTGAATCGCAGGCGGGCCCGCGGGCCCTTGAGGTGCGCCACCAGCGTTCCGTCGGCGTTCGGGTTCTCCAACTCCACGTCCGCCTCGACGTCCACCGAGAAGCCGGCGCTTACCCCGGCCGCACCGAGCATGTCCTGGCCGTCGGCGCTGACCAGGCCAAAGGCGATCGGGATGTGAAACGGCTGTTTCGTCGGTTGATTCGGGGACGGCGAGGAGGACTGCTCGACGACAAGCTCGAGAGTGTCACCGGTGCGCGTCTCGGCGACGGCTACGCGCGGCGTACCGGCCTGCTCGTACCAGCGCCGGAACATCGGCAGCTCGATGCCGTTGGCATCCTCCATGGCGACGACGAAGTCTTCGATGGTTACCGCCTGACCGTCATGGCGCGCGAAGTACGTGTCGGTTCCAGCGCGGAACCGATCGCGACCGAGAATGGTGTCGAGCATGCGCACCACCTCCGCGCCTTTCTCGTAGACCGTCGTGGTGTAGAAGTTGGAGATTTCCACGTAGCTGTCGGGCCGCACCGGGTGCGCCAGCGGACCGGCATCCTCGACGAACTGCACCGAACGCAGGAACTCGACGTCCTCGACGCGCTTGATGGTCCGCGAGTTCATGTCGGACGTGAACTCCGCATCCCGGTAGACGGTGAAACCTTCTTTCAGGCTGAGTTGGAACCAGTCGCGGCAGGTTACGCGGTTGCCCGACCAGTTGTGGAAGTACTCGTGGGCAACGACCGCCTCGACGCGCTCGTGCGCGGCGTCGGTCGCCGTGTCCGCCGTGGCGAGCACGTAAGAGGTATTGAATATGTTGAGACCCTTGTTCTCCATGGCGCCCATGTTGAAGTCCTCGACCGCGACGATCATGAAGATGTCGAGGTCGTATTCGCGGCCGAAGCGCTCCTCGTCCCAGCGCATCGCGCGTTTCAGGGCACCCATGGCGTAGTCGCATTGACCGATGTTGTGGGGCTCCGAGTAGATGCGCAGGGTCACGCTCCGCCCCGAGCGCGTCACGAACTCGTCCTCGAGCACGGCGAGATCGCCACCCACCAAGGCGAAGAGGTAGCTCGGTTTCGGGAACGGATCGCGCCACGTCACCGTCCGCCGACCGTCGACGGTATCGTCGGCGACAAGGTTGCCGTTGGACAGCAGAACCGGATAACGGTCCGCATCGGCGCTGATGGTGGTGGTAAAGCACGTCAACACGTCCGGGCGGTCGGGGTAGTAGGTGATCTTGCGGAAACCTTCCGCTTCGCATTGCGTGCAGTACATGTCGTTCGACTTGTACAGACCCTCGAACGCCGTGTTGTCCTCGGGCACGATCTTGGTGGTCACTTGGACCCGGCAGCGGTCGGGCACGCCGAAGACCGTCAGCGCCTCGCCGGAGACGGCGTACTCGTTGCCGCCGAGTTCGCGACCGTCGACGGCGAGCGACACGAGCTCCACGTCGACCCCGTAGAGCACCAGGTCGCCCAGGGCCCCGTCACGGCGAGCGAAGCTGAGTTCGGCGTCCACGGTGGTCTCGCCGTCCCGGATGTCGAAGGCCAACGCGGTCTCCTGCAACTCGAAAGGGTAGGGCCGGTAGTCGGCGCGGCGGATGGTCTCGGGCGCGTCGGGCATGGTTTCCTCGCGTGCGGGGCGGTACGGACGAAGTGTAGGCGTTTCGGCGGGTGCTACAATCGCCCGGCATGCAGGCGGTGGATCAACAGGTCATCGGTCAGATCCGCGATTGGCTCGTGAACGACGTCCCGTGCTGGCTCGCCACCGTCGTCGCGACCTACGGTTCGTCGCCGCGCCCGGTTGGATCCTTGCTGACCTGCAACGGCGACGGCAGCCTCACGGGCTCGCTGTCTGGCGGCTGCGTCGAGGACGACCTCCTGGAGAAACTGACACGCGGAGAGCTGGCACAGGATCGCGCTCAGTTCTTCCGTTACGGCGAAACCGCCGAAGAGGCAGAGAAGCTCGGCCTGCCCTGCGGCGGCCACCTGGACATCGTCATCGAGCCAGTCGAACCCGACCCGGCCCGGCGCAGCCACTTCGAGCACCTGGTCGCACGGCTCGACGCCCGCGCGTGCGTGGAACGCACCCTCGAAGTCCGCTCGGGCGCCTATGCTGCGCGCGACGTCGAGCGGCACCAGCCGTTGCACTACGACCACGCCGCAGGGCGCTTGGTGCAGACCTACGGTCCGCAGTACCAGCTGTTCATCATCGGCACCAACATGGTGGCGGCCTATGTCGCCGAGATCGCGCTGGCGCTCGGCTACGATGTCGTCGTCTGCGACCCGCGGGCGGACGAGCTGGCGCGGTTCAACGTCGCCGGCGTGCACAAGGTTCGCGAAATGCCGGATGATGCCGTGCGCCGTTACGCGGACGATCCGTACTCGGCGATCGTGGCGCTGACCCACGACCCGCGGATAGACGATATGGGGCTCATGGAAGCCCTCAAGACGGACGCCTTCTACGTAGGCGCCATGGGCTCAGCGCGCACATCGGCGAATCGGCGCATTCGCCTTGAAGCGCTGGAACTCACGGAGGCGGAAATCGACCGGCTGCATGCGCCGATCGGGCTGCCGATCGGCAGCAAGACGCCGCCTGAAATCGCCGTCGCGGTCCTCGCGGAAGTCACCGCGGTCCGCCAGCGCAAGGTCGACGCCGCTCAAGCTGCTCTTAAAGCGTCAACGCCGGTCGCTGCGGCACTCGCCGCCGGTTCTTGAGCCGCACGCGCGTAGCAGGACCGCCGGCTCTGATTCTCGCGGCGGGCAGCGCCCGCCGTTTCGGGAGCGACAAGCGGCTCTTTCCCATCGACGGCGTGGCCATGCTCGCGCGCACGGTCGACGTCTACCGAACGGTGTTCGACGAAGTCGCCGTCGTCATCCGCCCGGGCGAACCCCTGATCGTCGATCTCGTGCGGGCGTCCGGCGCCCGCCCCATCGAGGCCGCGGATGCCTCACGCGGCCAATCTCAGTCGCTTGCGGCCGGCGTCGCCGCATTCGACCAGGCACCCGGCCTCGTCGTCGGCCTCGGCGACATGCCCTTCGTTGCCCCGGCGACGCTGCGCGCGATTGCCGATGAAATGTCGACCTACCCCGAACACATCGTCCGCCCGCGCCACAAAGGCCGGCCCGGCAACCCGGTCGGCTTCCCCGCGCACGCCTTTGCGGCACTGGCCAGGATCGAGGGCGACACCGGTGCGCGCGAGGTGGTGGCGGCGAGCGAGAAGTTGCGCTTCGTCGAGGTCGACGACCCCGGCATCCTGACAGACGTCGACCGGCCGCCAAGGAAGACTCAACGGTGCTGACTTCCGGGCGCGCGATTGCCGCCTAGGCGTCGCCCACGCGCGGCGCGCCTTGTCGGTCCCCTAAGCGTGTCGCCCAGTCGAGCTTGCTTCGGCAGGACTCGTAGAAGTTGTGCGTCACCGGGAACGCCAAGCGCAGCGGATGCGGATGCTTGGCGATCCGCACTTCGTCGTTGGCCTCGAGTTCCTGGTCCACCTGCGAGTCGCAACTGACGCGCGGCGTGGCGGCGGCACCGCCGAACCGAACGCTGATGCGCACCGAGCCGTGTACCACCAAGGGCCGTGAAGCCAGGGTGTGCGGGAACATCGGCACGATGACCACCGCGTCGAGTTTCGGATGCATGATCGGCCCGCCTGCGGACAGGGCATATGCCGTGGATCCCGTCGGCGTGGACACGATCAGGCCGTCGGAACGCTGGTCGTAGACGAACTCGTCGTCGATGGCGAGGCGCAGGTCCATCATCCGCGACATGCTTCCGGCGTGAACGACCACGTCGTTCAGCGCCGTCGCGACGGTGACCTCCTCGCCGTCCCGGTACACCCGGGCATCGAGCAGGAAGCGGTCCTCCACGGTGTGTTCGCCCCGTAGGACTGCGGCGACCTTGCCGCCGATCTGGTTCGGCGCGATGTCCGCCAAGAAGCCCAGGCCGCCGCGGTTGACCCCCAGGACCGGCACGCCCGTGTCGGCCACGTCGCGGGCAACGCCGAGAATGCTGCCGTCGCCGCCCACCACCACGACGAGTTCCACGCCTTCGCCGATCTGCTCCCGCGCGATCCCGCCCGAACAGCCGAGCATGCGCGCTGTCGCCGACTCCAACACCACATCGGCGCCGGCCGTCTGCAGTGCGGCGAGCACCGCACGCAGAGAGTCCACTACGTGCGGACTGCCGGTTCGCCCGACCAGCGCGACATGGCGGAACACAGACATCATCGCCTTGCTTCCTCAAGTAGCGGCAAGCGGAGTATACGGCCCGCGACCGGGGCGAGCCCGGCACGGCACGGTTGAAAAGTCACACCGGCGTCGCCACTCTAAGCCTCGACGAAAAGGAGGCTAACTCATGGTTGAGGCCGTCGCGGCAACGCACACCATGCTGGACCGCTTTCGTGCGACCCAGGCCGTGGATAGCAGTACGGTCTGGGAGATGATGCGCAGGGAAGCGCTCGCCAAGGCGGCGGAGGAGCCGATCCTGGGCAGCTACTTCCACGCCACGATCCTCAACCACGGCAGCTTCCGCTCCGCCTTGTCCTTCCGGCTGGCGAGCAAGCTCGACAACCCGATGCTGCCGACCATGCTGATCCGCGACGTCATCGAGGAAGCGATGACGGACGACTCGCGCATCCTGGACAGCGCCATGGTCGACATCATGGCCACGTATGAACGGGATCCCGCCTGCGAGGACCTGTCGACGCCGTTCCTGTTCTTCAAGGGCTTCCACGCCCTGCAAGCGCATCGGATCGCGCACTGGCTATGGGGGCACGGCCGGCACACGCTGGCACAGTTCTTTCAGAGCCAGATCAGCGTTGGCCTCGGCGTCGACATCCACCCCGCAGCGCAGATCGGGCACGGCATCATGATCGACCATGCGACTGGCATCGTGATCGGTGAAACGGCGGTCGTCGAGGACGACGTTTCCATTCTGCACGCGGTTACGCTCGGCGGCTCCGGCAAGGAGAGCGGCGACCGCCATCCGAAGGTGCGGCGCGGGGTGCTGCTTGGGGCCGGCTGCAAGGTCATCGGCAACATCGAGATCGGCACGGGCGCGAAGGTCGGTGCCGGCAGCGTGGTCCTCGCCGACGTGCCCCCGCACGTTACGGTCGCGGGCGTGCCCGCCAAACCCGTCGGTACGCCAAAAGACGAAAACCCCGCGTTCGGGATGGACCACAGCCTCGCATGAAACAAATGCCAGAGCGAGCGCAGCGAGCGGCGGCGGTTGTTTCATGCGCGGTGCTGACGTAACCCGGCAACCCATGTCCACCGGCGACAGCGGCGCCCGCGGCGCGCCCGGCAGGACCGTGGTCTGGCGACTCGTGGACGGCAAGCCGGGGCACGAGAAGCAGTCCGCGGGCCTCTTGCAGGCTCTCGCCGAGTTCACGCCGTTGGCCGTCTACGAGTTCGACATGCGCTTCAAGGCCTTGCTCTGGCGCCAATTGCACCGACATTTCCAGGGTCGGCCAGCCGACATCCCGTCACCAGACCTGATCGTCGGCGTCGGGCACCGGACCCACGTCCCGATGGTATTGGCCCGTGCATTCTGCGGGGGGCGCAGCGTCGTGCTCATGAAGCCGACGCTACCGCACGGCCTGTTCGACCTCGTGTTCGTGCCACGCCATGACCGTTACCGGCGCAAAGGCAACGTTGTCGAGACGCGCGGCGTGATCTGCCCGTCGGACAGCACGGCCAAGAATCCAGCACGGGGATTGATCCTGCTTGGAGGAACGAACCGCCACTTCGAGTGGTCCAGCGACCATGTCGTACGTCAGGTGGCTGCCATCGCCGACGCGTCACCGGAGGTCCTCTGGGAGGTTTGCGATTCGCGGCGCACGCCCGTCGACCTAGGCTCCGCCCTGCCCCGATTGCCGAACCTGGTCTATCGCCCCTGGCAGTCGACGCCTGGTGACTTCCTCGAGCGAGCCCTGCGCGACGCGCAGTCGGTCTGGGTCACGGCGGACAGCGCCTCCATGCTCTACGAGTCGCTGTCCGTGCGCGCATACGTCGGCGTGATCGCACTCAATGAGAAGCGGGTCGCCCGCAACAACAAGCACGCGCGCGGCATCGCGCTACTGCTTTCGCAGGGGCACGTCTTTTCGACCCGCGACGGTTTCCGGCTGCAAGGCCGCCTCCAGCCACCGCACTTCTTCCCCGAGAATCAGCGCTGCGCCGAGATCGTTCACGATCGATTCGTCACGGCATCCTGACGAACACGACCTCCCTGCCGCGCGAGTCTGCGAAATCCAGGGCGAATCGATGCGCGAAGAGGTGTCGCATGAGGGCCACGGTGCGCTCGTAGCCGCTCGCCTGCTCGTGGATGGTGATCAGGAGAACGCGAACGCTGCGGAAATCCGCGACCCCGGCGACGATGTCGCACTCGTGACCGGCCGCCTCGAGGTTCACCGCAGTGACCTCCCGGTCGACCAAGAGTGTCGCCAAGTCGACACGGGGCACCCGAATCGCCTCCGTGCCGCCGGCGCGCGGCGAGGTGGCCGAGGCGCCGATTACGGCGTTGGGATAGAACGCCACGGTACCGTCCTGCGCTTCGGCACGCGGGGTCGCCAAGGCGGCTTCGAGCAGTTCGATCGAGCGGTTGTTCAGTGCAAAGTTGGCGCGAGCCAGCACGGCGGCCCGCGGATCAGCCTCGACCGCGACGACGTTCGACTCCCCCACCATCGACGCGGTCAAGAGTGCGGTGAATCCCAGCCCCGCGCCGACGTCGAGGAAGGTGTCGTTGGGCTCGATCTTGCTGGCAAGCTGGGCCGCTTTCGCCTGCTGATACCGGCCGCGGTGCAGGTCCCGCCGGGTTTGGGGGTCGAGAGACCGCGCAGCGGTCTCGATCGCGATGCCGTGAAGCACGACGCGGCGCCGGGACACGACGCGGCGCGTCGACGCTACGCGGCGCCACAAGGCGGCCGGCAGATCCGCTAACGGCATGGACGGACGGTTCTTTGCGACAATCTCGACGATGTTCCGCTCGATTCTACTTTGCGCCCACCGCGGACAGCACGCATCCCTCGGCCCCCGGCTGACGGCCGCGTTGACGGCAGGGCTGATTGTCGTGAACGCCAACGCCCTACCGGACCACGGGACGAATCAAGCCGATCAACCGAGGGACCGGGTTACGCAGACCTTGAGAACCGCCCGCGAACGGGTCCTGACACGCATCACCGACCTTGCGGAACCTGCCGAGCGGGCGGACGCGTGGGGTGGTCTCGGCATGCTCTACCACGCGCAGAACAGGCTCGGCGAGGCCGCCGAGCACTATCGGCGCGCGCTCGACGAAGCCGAGACCATCCACTGGCACTACCTACTCTCCGTGGTATTGACGGACCAGGGTGACGTCGCCGGCGCGGCGGCGGGTTTCCGTCGCGCGCTGGAACTGGCGGAGGGTCGCCACATGCTGGCCTCGTACAGGCTCGGCCTCGCATTGTTGGCCGATGGGCAGCACGAAGCTGCGGCGGCGGCTTTGCGCGGTGCGCTGGGCGAAGCCCCGGAAGCCGCGGCGGTGCTGACCGCACTCGGCGACGCGGAACTCGGCGCTGGCAATCTAGACGCCGCCCGGGAGGTTCTGGAACAGGCTGCGCGACTCGCGCCCGGGGCCGGTCGCATCGCCTACAAGCTGGCCCTCGTCTACCGCCAACTCGGTGACATCGCGAGGGCCGAGGACTGGCTCGAGCGCCGCAACGACCTCGCGCCCGCGATCGACGACCCCCTGCTCTTGGAGGTCGTAGCCCTCAACTTGAGCCCCCGGTTCTTCATGGAGGCCGGTACCCGCGCTTGGCAGCGCGGCGAGCGCGACGAAGCCCTGGCAGCCTGGCGTCGCGCCGCTCAATTGGCACCCGGAGATGCTGAAGTCGGACTCACGCTGGCCCACGGACTCGGTACACTTGGCCACCGGGACGACGCCGACGCCGAGATCCACCGCGTACTCTCGTTGCACCCAGCCTCGGCTCGGGGCTGGTACCTGCTCGCCTGGAACGCCCGCGACAACAACCACGATGCGGCTCGGGAAGCCGTGGAACGGTCCCTGGGGCTCGCCGAGGACGAGACCGCCAGGGCACTCTCCGCGGCGCTTTGGATGCGCCAAGCCCATTTCAGGGCCGCCGCCGATGACTACCAAGGCCTCATAGACCGGCGGCCTGAGAATGCCTATTACCGGTATTGGCTGGCCATGGCCTACCTCGGCGCAGCATCCTGCGAAGCGGCGCGCCCCGTCATGGCCGAGGCCTTGCGCCTGCAGCCGACCTGGGGTCAGGCGCACGTCGCGCTCACCCGCGCCGATGCACTGTGCGGCGACGAGGCCGTGCGGCAGGCCGCCGTCGGCAAGGCGCGCCGGCTTGTCGACCTGGAGGACGTTGCGGACACGCGGATCACCCTCGCTTTGGCGCTCGCGGCCGTAGGTCGTACCGACGATGCGCGCGCGATCGTCGCGTCCCACCAGGTCAATCCGGACGCCGCGATGCTCGAGGCCGCGATTGCCGAGCATGGGCAGGCGGCGATCGACCGGCTCGTCCGGCCGTTCGCCGAGGACTCGCCATGGTGGCTCCCAGCGGAGCTTTCGCCGGGACACGGTGAGCCGTCGGTCGATTGACCTTGCCGGCGGTCCATCGCCTGCCGACACGATGTTGGGTGCAAGGTGCGCGGGCCTTCCATGGAACAAACACCAGAGGGAGCCCAGCGACCGTCGGTGGTTGTTCCATGGATGGTCGGCGTGGCCTTGGGCCGGAGGCGAAGCCGGTGCCGAGCGAACGCGAGGTACCGGACACGGCTATGGGGCGCTCGCATGAAACAAATGCCAGAGCGAGCGCAGCGAGCGGCGGCGGTTGTTTCATGCGGGGTCGGAGTGGCCTTGGGCCGGAGCCGAAGCCGGTGCCGAGCGGACGCGAGGTACCGGACACGGCTATGGGGCGCTTCCATGCAACAAGCACCAAAGGGAGCGTAGCGACCGTCGGTGGTTGTTGCATGGGAGGTCGGCGTGGCCTTGGGCCGAAGGCGGAGTAAGCGCACAGCGGAGCGAAGCGCAGGGCCAGCCGTGGGGCGCTCTGGCCCGCACCGGATCCACCTCGCGCCGATGCGGGCGAGCGCGTCCAGCACCAACCGCCGCGTCCGTTCTCGTAGCTCCGTTAGGCGATTTCGACTACTCTAACGGGCTGATGTCACTCAACTTCCACCAACGCGGCGCTTGCGGCGTACTGATGGTCGTTTTGGCCGTGCCCGCCGGGGCTGGCGGCACGTCCGGCGCGGTGGTCTTCGGCAGTTGGATCGCGTCCCACTACGCCGATGCGGCGTGTGAAACGGTCAGCGCCCGCCTGGAAATCGCGTGCTCGGTCCGTGCGGTGACCGTCGACGGCCGGCGCTACCACCGGGCCGCTTCCGCGGACATGGACGAAGTGGCAGCGCGTGCGTTGGGCGTTCGCGCTCGGGCGAACGGGTTCTCGGCTTGGTTCTTGGCTTCGCAATCCGCGCGAGCGATGGGGCCCGAGCCGGGTGGCGGCGTCGTCTCGCCGATGCAGATGGCCAGGATCACCCAGCCCGAGCCCCTAACAACCGTCGCGCACGCCCCTGCGATCACCATATCGTCTCCACTAGGATCGGGCGATTCGCGCTTGCATAGCCAAGTCGTCCAGTTGCGCGGCAAGTCCGCCGAAGACCGCCAAGCAAATCCTGAGCCGGTCGAAGGCGAGGTGCCGGACACGGCAATGGAACGCTCGCCTCCGTTGGAGTGGTGGCGCGCCTTCCGGGATCCCGTCCTCGATCAGGTCGTTGACGCCGCGCTTGCGTCCAGTCTGGACCTCGCGCAGGCCGTGGCCCGCGTGGCCCAGGCCAGGGCAAGGGCGAGAGTCGCCGGGGCCTCGCAACTGCCGATGGCGCAGGCCGCGCTCGGCGCGACCACCTTCGATGCGCCAACGAACGCGGGCATCGGCGCGCAACTGGACGAACTGGGGCTCGGTGCCGAACTCTATGACTCGTTCGGTGTCCGCCTGCCGGACCGCATCGGGCTCAGCACCTACACCCTTGGCGCGGATTTCGCGTACGAGGCGGATTTCTGGGGCCGCAACCGCAACGCCGCGTTGTCCGCCGGCGCCCAGCGTCTCGCCTCCGAAGCGGACTACCGCGCGGCGCGCATCGGAGTCATCTCAGAAACGGTGGCCACCTACCTGGAAGTCGTCGACCTCCGGGGTCAGCGGGCATTCGCCGGACAGATCGCCGACGTCCTCGACGAACAGGCGGCACTCACCCGGGAACGCTACGACGCGGGCCTGGCCGACATCCGGGAGCTTTACGCGGTCGAGCGTACGGCCGTCGACGCCCAAGCCAATCTTCCGCGGATCGACGCGGGGCGCGCCGAGACGGAGGCACGGCTCTGGGTGCTGCTGGGTGGCTACAGCGCCGATCTTGACGACTTGGTGCCCGAGACGCTGACGCCCATCACGCCACTGCAGCATGTCCCGTCGGGCATCCCCGCCGACCTGCTCGTGCAGCGGCCCGACGTCAATGCGGCTCGACAGCGTGTGGAGGCGGCCCGGTACGCGCTCGGCGCACGCCGCGCGGCGTTGCTGCCGTCGCTGTCGCTGTCCGGGTCTATCGGCCTTGAGAGCAGCAGCTCGGGCGACTGGTTCGATCCGGACCAGTGGTACCGCAACCTGAGCGCGAACCTGCTGGCGCCGGTTTTTCAGGGTGGCCGGCTGCGCGGCAACGTCGCCCTCGCCGAAGCCCAACTCGACGAGGCCGTGGCGTCATACGGTCGGTCCGTGGTGACCGCCGTGAACGAGGTCGACGCGGCGCTCACGGCGTTGCGGGCGAATCGGCATCGCGTGTCCCTGTTGACCGGATTCGCGGGCGAAGCGGCTGCCGAGGAGGCACTGCAGGATCGGCGCTACCGCTCGGGCGTGGGCGACTACAGCACTCTCCTCGCCGCCTCGCACCACCTGCTGGGTGCGAAGTCCACCCTCGCCCGTGGGGAACGCGATTTGGGCCTCGCGCGCTTGGCGTTGCACCGAGCACTCGGCGGTGGCTGGACCGCCCCCGACGATCCTGTATCCCTCAATCAGCGTTTGCCGCGTGACCGGCCCAGCCCCAAGGGATTCAGGGCAAGACTTAAGGATTTCTGGACCAAGCATGTCACGGGCACGACGCAAGAAGGCGTGCCCACCATCACCGAGTAGCCGCCATGGGCAATAGGCCAGCGGTTCTTAGCGCCCTTTGGGCCAATCTCTGACCGTTCAACCCGCCCGCCATGGGTTGCGGGCGAGGACGCCCGCACCGCCGTTGTGGCGAGCGCCGGACCGAAGGGCTCGACATCGCCCCAACCCGTTGCGCAGATGCCGTCGTGCGTCCAGCGGCGACTGCCGCCGGATCTGATCAAGCCCGGCGTCGCCGAGCCAACGGATCGAAGGCGTTCGCCGCACCCATGTCAACGACCTTCCCCACCTCGTCCGTGAGATCGTCGTAGTTCGCGTCGAGTCCGAGCGAGACCCCATCGTTGGTGAACGTCTGCGAGCGCGAGAAACGTCCGCCGGACGCATGGATGGTGTGCGCCGATGGCGCGTCCTCGCTGCACATGTAGAGCACGGCCGGGGTGACGAGCGCCGGGCTCATCTGCGGCGGCGGATTGGACATGTCGATCGTCGAGCCGGGCACGCTCGCCGTCATCCGCGTCGCCGCGCCCGGGGCCAAACAGTTCACCCGCACGTTGTGCGCCGCGCCCTCGATGGCCAGGACGTTCATGAGGCCCAACATGGCCATCTTCGCAGCGCCGTAGTTCGCCTGCCCGAAGTTGCCGAAAATGCCCGACGTGGAACTGGTGAACACCACCCGGCCCCAGTTCTTCTCATACATCACCGGCCACGCGAAACGGGTGACATAGGCGGTGCCTCGCAGGTGCACGTCGATGACGAGGTCAAACTCGTCCAAGGTCATGTTCTTGAACGACTTATCGCGCAAGATGCCAGCGTTGTTCACGACGATGTCGATGGTCCCGAAGGCGCTCAGGGCATCGTCGACAATGCTCTTCGCACCGGCCCTGTCGGCAACGGACGCCTTGTTGGCGACCGCCTGGCCGCCGGCGGCCTTGATTTCCTCGACCACGGCGTCGGCGGCGTCGGACTGGCCGGCACCGTGCACGGACCCGCCGAGATCGTTGACCACGACCTTGGCGCCGCGCTCGGCAAATGCGAGTGCGTGGCTCCGGCCCAGACCGTTGCCGGCGCCGGTCACGATGACCACCTTGCCTTCGAATTCACTCATTGAGATTTCCCACGATGTTGTAAGCGAGTGGAAGCACCCGTTGGGCGCGTTGCAGCGCGGTATTTGAAACCATGAGTGGCCCGCAATACAACCGCGCAACGATACGGAATCTTCGCGGGCACGGTGGCTTGCGATAGGATCGGCGCGTTCAAGGGGCAACCGGGCAAAAGCATGCAGGATTCGCACAAGCTGATCGAGGCGGATGACACGGCCATCGAGGCCGCGCTCGCGGAAGCCCACGTACCGTCTCTCATCAACGCGCTGGTGCACTTGACGGGCGATGTGTCGCTCATCCGCGGCAGCGCCCGCCCGGTAAGCGAACTGTTCGGCGATCCCCAAGGCGGGATTTCCGAGGGCGACCAGACGGCGATCCGGGCCCGCGCCCTCGAGGCGCTCGCCGCCTACCGGGATGCGGGCTGTCCAGCCCTCCCGGCGCCGCCGATGGCACTCGTCAAGGAAATGGTCGACTTCATCGTCGGCCGCGAACTCGACGCGAGCTACGGGGACTTCCTCATGTCCGAGCTCAAGGTGTTCGACGAAGACCCGTACCGCGTGCCCTTCGACGACGTGCCCGAGGATCTTCGCCGCGACTTCCAGGTCGTCGTGGTCGGCGCAGGCATGTCGGGCATCCTCACGGCGATCAAGCTCAAGCAGGCCGGCATCTCCTATACCGTCGTCGACAAGAACGCCAATGTCGGTGGCACCTGGTTCGAGAACCGCTATCCGGGCTGTCGCGTGGACAGCCCGAACCACACCTATTCGTACTCCTTCGCTCCCAACGACTGGCCGCAGCACTTCTCGCGCCAAAATGTCCTGCTCGGCTACTTCGACCGCATCGCCACCGACTTCGGAATACGCGACAACATCCGTCTGTCCACCGAAGTGATCGAGGCGCGCTACCAAGACCGCAAATGGCACGTCAAGGTCCACGGAGAGAACGGCGAGGACACCATCGTCGCGAATGCCATCGTCACCGCGGTCGGCCAACTGAACCGGCCGAAACTCCCCGACATCGAGGGTCTCGGCAGCTTCCAGGGACCGGCATTCCACACCGCTCAGTGGGAATCCGAGCACGACCTCGAAGGCAAGCGCATTGTCGTGATCGGCACCGGGGCGAGCGCCTTCCAGACGGTCCCCGAGATCGCCCAGGTCGCCGAGCGCGTCACCGTTTTCCAGCGCACACCGCCATGGGTCGCGCCAAGGCCGGAGTACCACGACGCCATCAGCGACGGTAAGCACTGGCTCCTCAACCACGTCCCGTTCTACGCCAAGTGGTTCCGGTTCTGGATGTTCTGGACCACCGGTGAGGGCCTTCTGTCCATGGTCAAGCGCGATCCGGCGTGGAACGAGACCGGCCGGTCAATCAGCGAGGCCAACGATCAGTTGCGGGCGATGCTGACCGCCAACGTCGAACGCATGGTGGGCGACGATCCGGACCTGTTCGCGAAGTGCGTACCCGCCTATCCGCCAGCGGGCAAGCGCATGCTGGTGGACAACGGGCACTGGTTCCGCGCGCTCAAGCGCGACAACGTCGAACTCGTGACCGACCCGATCGCACGCATCCTGCCGGACGGCGTGCTGACCGAGTCCGGACGCCGAGTCGACGCGGACATCCTTGTCTACGGCACGGGCTTCCATGCGAGCCGGATCCTCTTCCCGATGAAGATCTACGGCAAGGACGGCGTAGAACTGCGCGAACGCTGGGGAGCCGATCCGCGCGCCTATCTTGGCGTCGTCATGCCCGGATATCCGAATCTGTTCTGCTGCTACGGGCCGAACACGAACATCGTCGTCAACGGCAGCATCATTTTCTTCTCGGAATGCGAAGTCCGCTACATCATGGGGTGCCTGAAGCTGCTGATCGCGAACGGCAGAGCCGAGATGAACTGCCGCCAAGACGTGCACGACGCCTACAACGAGAAGATCGACGCTGGCAATCTCGACATGGCCTGGGGTTCACGGAACGTCAGTAGCTGGTACAAGAACGAGAACGGCCGGGTGACGCAGAACTGGCCATTCACGTTGCTGGAGTTCTGGCAGCAGACGCGAGCCCCGGAGCCCGGCGACTACGAGTTCGCCTGACGCCCCGCTTGGCAGGGCATAAAGACCATGTCCTGGTGCGCGAAAATGCCCGTGCTGTGTACTGTCGCGGCTTGCTCGATCGCTGCCGCGGCACAACAGGACGACGCTTGGCGCCGGAACGTCGCGGACACCATCTCGGCGACCTGCGCCATCCGGGGGCTCGATCTGAAGGCACCGCTGAAGGTGCTGCCCATGGACGAATTCGAGGGCGGCTACACGCCCGGGATCGGCAGTGTCACTTGGGAGGCCGACCACGCCCGGATCTGGCGCGAAGGCTGGTGCGCCCTGGGCGTCTACTGCGCGCGAGCCTCCACGTCGAACGATGTGGGCGCCGCGGCGCCTGGTTTCGCCCGCCCGGCCGGCTTGTACGACCCGGACAAGAACGTGCTGTTCGTGCGCGACGTCACCGACTCAAGCGCCGCGGCAACGATTGCCCACGAAGCCGTCCACGCCTTGCAGCATCAACACTTCCCCGCCCTGCGTGCCATCCACCTGTGGCGAAACCGGGACCTGGCCGCGGCTGCCAACTCCGTCATCGAAGGCGACGCCCACGTGGTCGGATGGTCGTTCGATCCGGCGCGGCGGACGATGCTGTGCAGCATGGATCCCGATCGGGCCACTTCGACGCACGCGAACTGGTGGCAGTGGGCGCCGGACGGTCTGTCGGCTCTCGAGGCCTTTCCGCACGTCTTCGGGACCGAGCCGGCGCTGCGCGAAGTGCTCGCCCACGGCCACACCGCCATGGATCGCATGCTCCGCGAACCACCGTTGTCCACGCTCGCGGTGCTGAAGCCCGCACTCGCCGAGACAGCTATCGACTTCATCCGCCTGCCCGAGCAATTCCCGCTCGACCGCTGCACGCCGGGTCTACGCAACACCGCGGGCGTCGTCGGCATCTGGGGGCTGCTGCGCCAGCACGGTGATCCCGAGGCGCAGGGCGAGTCGCTCCCGGCACTGCTCGACGCCTGGCGTGGCGACCGATTCGTCCACCTGTCCTGCCCGAACGATCGCGACGACGAGCTGGCTTGGCTGACGCGCTGGCAAACGCCCGGGGCCGCAGCCGCGTTCGCGGCGCGTTACCGCGCCATCGCCGACGCGCTGCCGTCCTATGGCGGCGTCCTTGGCAGCGTGCCCGCGCCGATCATCGCCGGGAGCGCCGTGACCATCGTGACCGCGGGCCTGCGCGACACCGTCAGCCAAATCACCCGCGCCCAGGTCAGGGGGTTCTCCCGGTTCGGCGAATGGGTCGGTGCGAACTGCTTTCCGGACCGCACGTGCGAGGACGCTGCCGGCGATGACGACCAAGCCGGCAACGACTTTTACTGCACGCCGCCACGCAATCCGCCCGACCAGCTCGACGCCTGGTTGGAGCGGATTCGCCGTGCCCGGGCGGCGCCCGAACCGGAACCCGCGCTACCGGACCTGTTGGCCGAGGTCGGGCAGCTCGCCGCCTTCTGCGCGCGCAACGGCGCCGAAAACGCCGACTTCCTCACAGCCTGCCGCGCCATCTACACCGGCGCCCGCTACGTTGCCCAGCTGACCCGGGATCCGAACTACCAGCTACTGCCGTTCTGCCTCACCGAACGGGAAGTACGGGACTGGGTACGAACGACGTACTACGCGAGTGACGAGCGATCGTCCTCCGCGGAGGCGAGCTTCACCGGCATCTACGGCATCGCGCGTGCGACCGTCGCATTCGCCGACAAGGGATTCGCCGGGTTACACGACCTGACTGCGGCTCCGCCACTGGCGACCCTCGCCCTGTTGCAGACCGGCCGGGACGACGTCGCCGTGATTGGCCTGCCGCGCGACGTCGTTCACGATCGGGGCTGCGAGATCTCCGCGAGCCACGCACAGGGCGCGTTGGCGATCTGGCGCCTGGTCCTGGGCGACGAGGCAGAGGCCGCGGACGACGCGTTGCCCGCCTTTCTGGGGGAGTGGAAGGGTGATCGGCTTTTCCAGGTACGCTGCACGGACGGCGGCGCCGATTGGATCTGGATCAGCCTGTGGCGAACGACCGATGCTGCAAGGCGATTCGCCGACCGTTACGGTGCCTTGAGCCCGGCTGCCTTGGCGGAAACCGAACTACCGGTCGTGCCGCCGATCGTCGAACAACGAACCGTGTGGATCGTCCCGTCGTCGCTGGATCATCTTCGGCCCGCACTGAAACGCGGTATCGAGGTGCGCGAGTTCGACGGCTTCGCCGACTGGGTCGCGAGCGGCTGCTTCCCGCAAAAAGCCTGCCGCTGATCAGTAAGGGTTACCCGCTGCAGCCAGGCAGCGCCTGCAGGACCGCAAGGGCCTGGTCCGGGTGGTCGGTAAAGACTCCGTCGACCCCCTGGGCGGCCAAGCCGATCAGCTCGTCAGCGAAGGATGCCGGACCGCGTTCACCGTCGGCACGCAGCGTGAACACATGCACCGACAGACCACGCGCACGGGCGCGCGCCACCAGCGTGGCGTCGTCGGTCACGGCAAAGCTGGACACGCCGATTCCGGCGGCGTAGGTGGCGATCTGTTCCAGGCCGCCATCCTCGGTCTGCGTCGCGTCGCGGACGAGCTGCACGCGCGGATGGTCGGTGTCCAGCTTCGCGAGCAGATGCGCATCGAAGGACTGCAGGCGAATGGGCACGTCGTATCGGCGCAGCACGGCCAAAACCGCGTCGGCAAGGCCGGGCTGCAGCTCCGGGTGCTTCAACTCCGGATACACCCCCACGTTGCGCCCGGTGGTCTGGTTCAGGCCATGCACCAGTTGCAGTACGTCCTCCAGCCGCGGCACGCGGAACGTCGCGTGCGGATAGCGGTTCGCGCGGGGCTCGACCACGCGCAGACGGGCGATCTCCGCGTACGCGAAATCCGCAGCGTAGTACCGGCCGTCGTCGCGCCGGCGATCCGGGTAGTGCATCGCAACGTTCGTAGTCCGTCCCAGCGTGTCGTCGTGCAACGCGATCGGCACGTCGTCGGCGGTCAGCACCACGTCCGGCTCAATCCAGTGGGCACCTTGACCGTAGCCCAAGGCGTACGCGGGGAGCGTATGCTCGGGCAGGTAGCCGGATGCGCCACGATGGGCTATCACATCCATGCAGGCCGCGTCCGCCAGAGCACTCGCCAAAACGACGACGCCAGCGAGAGCACGAAACGGGTGGCGATCAACGAACATGGGAACGGCCCATTGGAGTGCCGTTTCACGGCGCAAGCTGCTAGCATGCCATAATATGTCACGTGACCCATCGACAGGCCCGGTCGCTGCCGGTCGCCATGTCATCATCGAGTGCTTCGGCGGCCAGGCGGATTTCGACGCGGCCACCATGGAGGCGTTGCTGCGCCAAGCGGCGGCCGCCGGGGGCGCTTGCGTGCTGTCCTGTCACATGCACCGCTTCGGTGCCGACAGTGGTGTGACCGGTGTCGCCTTGCTGGCCCAATCCCACATTACCGTGCACACTTGGCCGGAACGCAACTACGCGGCCTTCGACGTGTTCATGTGCGGCGACTGCGACGCCGACCAGGCGGCCGAGGCCATCGCCCGGGCGGTGCCTGGCACCAGGGTCACTGTCCGTGGCGTCGACCGGCCGACCTCGGCGGACTGGAGAGACTGATGTACGCACGCTTGGCCAGACCCACCGCGCTGCTTGGAATCGCGTTGCTTGCTGCCGCCCTTGGCGCGTGCAGCGGTGAGAGCCTGCGCAGTCGAATCGATGCGGCGATCGTCCGCCTCGACGCTGCCGTCGCGCGACTGGGCGACGACCTCGACGCGGGCCGGGTGCGCAATGCCGAACTCATCCGCCAGTACGCCGGCCGCGTTCGCGACGCTCGGCCCGACTTGCGCGACCTAGTGGACGTGCTGGCACGCGAAGGGACCCGCGACGGCGAGATGTACCGTTCGCTCGAGACGCGCCTCGACGACGTACGCAAGGCGCTTCCCGACACCGGCGCTCGCGACGAGGCCTACGCCGGTGCCGTCGACGAACTGAACAGCCTCGCCCGCGCGGTCGTACCAGCGGAGTTCGGCCGCGCCCTAGCCGACCCGCTGAACGTCCTCGCCGACCTGTCGGACGGTGCCCTCCCGCGCGTGGATGCCATCTCCGCCGACGCGTCGCAGCGTGCCAACGCCGCCACCGACCTCGGCGTCGGCAGCCAACTGGTGGGCAATCCCAACTACGGCCAATGGCGCGCGGACTCGAGCGGCACGTCGTTCTGGGTGTGGTACGGCCAGTTCGCGCTGATGCGGGACCTGATCGGCGGTCCGCGCGTCGGCTACGGTGCCTGGGCTGGTGGGCGGGACTACAGCTACTACCACGACTACGGCCGCGGCAACTACACCTCGCCTTCGGCCCGACAACGCCAAGCCCAAGTCGAGAACACGGCGCGGCGCAAGTTCACCTCGGAAGGTCGGACTTTCCGCAGTCCGTATGCGCGGCAACGGCAAGGCGCGTCGAGCAACGTCGCGCGCGCAAAGTTCGCGTCCGCGAGCAGTCGCTCGACGGCCGGTGTCAACCGGACACGCGCCGGCACGGCGTCCGTACGCGGCTTCGGTGGCGGCGGTTACCGCGGCCCATCGAGAGGCAAGTAACGCCCCCGGCGGACTCGCAAGAAAGGAGACAGCATGTTCGACTCGCTAAGTTTCTGGATCTGGGGCATCGTCGCGCTTGACCTCGCGGTCGCCGTCGCCGCCATCTGCGCCTTGCGCTACGCATCCGGTGTGCTGTTCAGCGTCGACTCGCGCGATGAGTTGGCGGAGAAGGACAACCTTGCGTTCGGCCTGGCGCTGGCCGGAGGCGCGGTGGCCGTGGCCCTTGTGCTCGCGGCCGCCGGCGCGGGCGATCCGGCGCTGACCTTCGCGACCGAGTTGGGAATCGTGGTCGCCTACGCCGTCACCGGGCTCGTCCTGCTGAAGCTCGGCATGCTCATCAACGACTGGGTCATGTTCCACAAGTTCTCCGTCAAGACCGCGATCAAGGCGCAGAACACGGCGGCCGGTACGGTACAGGCCGCCAACCTCGTTGCACTCGGCGTGTTGATCAACGGCGCCGTCAACTGGGCGAGCGGCGACCTCGTGCAGGGCCTGCTGTCGGTGGTCGTGATGTTCCTCCTCGTGCAACTCGTCCTGCTCGCCGTAACCCGCACACGGGCCGCGATCTATGCCCGTCGGCACGACGGCGAGCGATGGCAGCACGCCATCGAGGGCGGCAATACCGCTTTGGCCGTCCGCTACGCCGGCCACCTGATCGGCACCGCCTTGGCGTCGTCCGCGGCCGGGGGCATGGTCTCGTTCGTACCAGGTGCCGATACCGTCGCGCTGATCGCATATGTCTCGTGGTTCGTCTGGGCCGTGGTGCTAGCGGCGGCACTGCTCTTGTTGTCCACCCTCTCCCAGCGGGTCATCCTGGCCGGCGTCGACGTCGTCGAGGAAGTGGACAACCAGGGCAACGTCGGCGTGGCGGCCATCGAGGCGGCGGTGTTCTTCGGGCTAGGCCTGGTGATCCGCGCCGTCGCTGGCTAGCGGATCCTTCGACCCGTAGTACCACCACGGTACGCTTGGTGACGTGAAAGCCAGCAGCCGCTTGCGGTTGCACGACACGGCGCTCATCGGCGCAATGGGCCTGGTCGCTGCGTGCGGCCTGGTCTACGAATACCTGATGGCGCACTTCGCCGGGCGCATCCTGGGCGCCGTCGAACCGACCCTGTACATCATGATCGGCCTGATGATCGTGGCCATGGGGCTCGGCGCGTTCGCGGCGAAGTGGATCGCCTCGATCTACCGGGGCTTCGCTTGGCTGGAACTCGGCATCGCCGTGCTGGGCGGCACTTCCGTGCTGGCGCTTTCGGCCGCCGTGGCCCTCGCCTACGCGCTACCCGAGTGGCTGCGCACCGTCTACGGCCTGGACGTCACCATCGCACTCGACGGCGGCGTCCCCTCGAGCATGGTCGTGGTCGCCCGCTTCCTCCCGTTCGTTTCCGGCTTCCTGATCGGGTTCCTGATCGGCATGGAAATCCCGCTCATTGCGAGGGTCCGCGAGCACGTGCACGAACGCCACTTGGAGCACAACCTGGGCACGATGTACGGCGCAGACTACATCGGCGCAGGAGTCGGTGCAGCCATCTGGGTGCTGGTCTGCTTGAAAATGCCCATCGTTTTTGCCGCCGTCGGGGCGGCGGCCCTGAACACGGCCGTCGGTGCCGCCTTCCTGGTGATCTACCGCGCGCGGCTTCGTCCGGCGCATTGGCTGTGGATCGGCCATGGGCTTTTGGCCGTCCTGCTGCTCGTGCTGGCGGGTTTCGGCACGCAGTGGATGGCCCAGTTGGGCGACACCTTGTTCAAGGACCGGGTCGCCTATCGGCTGCAGACGCCGTATCAGAACATCGTCGTCACGAAACGCCACGTCGCCGTCGGCAAGCCCGACGTGGTCAGCCTCTACATCAACGGGCGCCTGCAGTTCGCATCCAACGACGAGCGCATCTACCACGCCTACCTCACCACCCCCGCAATGCTGGCGGCGTACCGCCGCGACCACGTACTCGTGCTCGGCGGCGGCGACGGCCTAGCCCTGCGCGACGTGCTCCGGTGGAATCCCGAAACGGTCACGCTGATCGACATCGACGCGGGCCTTCTGCGCCTTTTCCGCGGCGACGATCCCGACGCCCCGCATTGGCTGGCCGCAACGCTGACCACGCTCAACGAGCACGCCTTCGACGACCCGCGCGTGGAAGTGATCGAGGGGGATGCCTTCATCGAGGTGGAGCAACTGGCCGCCGCAGGCCGGCGCTACGACGTGGTGGTCGCCGACCTCCCCGACCCCAGCCATCCCGACCTGAACCGACTTTACAGCGACTACTTCTATGGACGGATTCGCCACTTGCTGTCGCCAGACGGAACCTTCGTCACCCAATCCACCTCGCCGTTTCACGCGACCGACGCGTTCCTGTCCATCGGAAAGACGATCGCCAGCGTGGGATTCCGCGTAGAGCAGTACCACGCCAATGTCCCCAGCTTCGGCCAATGGGGTTGGAGCATTGGCACGGTCCAGGGCCTTGAAGCCTCCGCTCGCATCGTCGCATCGGACAGGCCGGAGTTCCCCGACGGCTGGCTGGACAAGGCCCAGATCGTCGCCGCGTTCGCCTTGCCGGACGCGGTTCGCGGCCGGAACGACTCGGTCACCATCAACCGGCTCGGCAGCCATGTGGTCTTCAGCTACCACCAGCGTGCTTGGCGCGAACAGAAAGGGACGTTCTTCGCTGGCGAGGCCATACCCTGACTGCCGTTCGCACGTCGCGGACAGCCGAAAAAAACGGTTGACCTAAGGACATAATATGTCCTAAGGTTGGGCTCGGATGCGGCGGCGAGTCGACCGGCCGCACCGAGATGCCACATTGGATGACACCAGACGTAGAGAGGAAGCCTGCATGACCTTGGACGACTTGGCCTTTCGCCTGAACGAGTACTCCGGCGACGAAGGCACCACTTTCGACGCGTTCGTCACCGAGCGCGGCATCCTCGAAGTCGTGTGCTCGAACGACGACGAGTTCCCGATCCACGTCACCATGACGGAAACCCAGTTGCTGTCCGTGACGCCGCTTTTCTCGACTTCCGAAGTCCTGCCAGACAAGCAGGGCGAACTCAACGACGCCTTCCTGCGCCTGAGTCCCGCCGTGCCACTGTCCTCCATCGGCCTGCAAGGGGATACCTACATCCTGTTCGGGGCGATGGCACTCTCGACGCGCCTTGAGGTCATCGCGCACGAGCTCGCAGTGCAGGCGGAGAACACCATCGACGTGCTCGAGGCCGTCGAGCACTTGCTGGCCTGACGCAAAGCCGGCGAACTAGCTTACGAAAGCAAAGGAGATCACCATGGGTGTACTTAGAGACATGTTCACCGCGCTCAAGGGCGGTGCAAACGAGGTCGGCGAAGCCATCGTCGATGCCAACGCGATCCGCATCCTGGAACAGGAAATCCGCGATGCCGAAACCGCGATCGCGAGCGCCAAGCAGAGCCTTACGCGCATGAAGAGTTCCGAGATCAAGCTCAAGCGCGAGGTCGCGACCATCGACGCCGACGTCGCCGACTACGAGCAGAAGGCCGTCAAAGCCCTTAACGCCGGCGAAGAGGCGCTGGCGACGGAAGTCGCCGAACGAATCGCGGAGCTCGAGTCCGAGCGGGGCGAAAAGGCTGGGGAGCAAGCCACGCTCGATGCGGAGGTCCAGAAGATCCACGCCATGATCAAGGCGCGCGAACGAACCATCGCGAAGAACAAGCGCGAACTCGACAAAGTCCGCACGGTGCAGGAGCTGCAACGGGCAACCGAGAGCGTGTCCAAGAACTTCGCGGCGACCGGATCGAGCGGCCACCGCGTGTCCAAGGCTCTCGAACGCGTCAAGGCCAAGCAGCAAGGCTGGCAGGACCGCATGGAAGCCGGCGAGTGGCTCGAGCACCAGGAGGCCGGCGACGATCTCGATGCCAAGTTGCGCGCCAAGGGGCTCGGCGACTCGGCCAACACCGGTGCGAGCGATGTCTTGGCCCGGCTCAAGGCTCGCCAAGCCGGTTGACGCCGATGCTCAAGAAACTGCTTCGTGCACGGTTCAGCAAAGGCGATGCCAACGACGCTCGATCACTCGAGTCGCCCGCCGATCTGACCGCCGGGGACATCGTGACCTTCAAGCATCGCTTGGCGCTGCCCGGCGACGTTCAAGGCCAGACCTTCGAGGTCTCATCGGTCGGCGCCTACGAGTTCGAGGACGGCTTGTACCCGCAGCTCACCTTGGACGGCGCCGAATCGGGGCGCATCTTCCTGTCCTTCAAGGCGGGCGACGTAAGCGAACTGTGCCTATCGCGCGAGGTGCCGCGCCGGGACGTCCTGAAGCTGTTTGACGAAGACGCATTCAGCGCGCTCTGGGACGACGACTTCGCGGATCTCCAGGTCGCCTCCCGGCTCGACGCCTACGACGGTTGGCTGGCCGACGCCTATTCGCAAGTCAAGAAGTGGGCCGAAGGCTACTACCACAGCCGCGACCAGCGCGGCGAGACCCTGTCGCAATACGCGGACGACGACAGCGAAGAATTGCGCTACCACGAGTGCGAGGATGCGAGCGGGCGCTTCGGCATCACGGTCGAGGTCTGGGGCGATGGCGAGACCGAGGTGACGCTCGACGTCAACGTCGCCCCGGACGTCGTCGATGCCCTGTTCCCGGGAACGTCGTGAGTTCAGGCAGCGCGCCCGCCGGTCGTGCCCGTCGCCCGCGCCGGTCGAAGGGATCGACTCGGTTCCAGGCGGAACGCCGGGCGCTGGGCAAGATCCAGGTTCACTTCGAGTTCCAGCAGGCGCTGATGCACAAGATCCGCATCGCCGCTGCAGCCGAGAACCTGAGCTACGCCGACTACGTGCGCAAGCTCGTTGGCCTTCCCTACGCGAAGATCCAGCGGCCCCGCATCAGCCTGTCGTTCGGCGCCGAAGACCTCGAACGGCTGGCTGGCCGTTACGACCGGCCGGGGGCCGACCCGCAAGCCCTGAAGCGTTGTGTAATGGACGAGATCAGCAGTCAGCTCGATGCCGCAGATTCGCCGGATGACCCATGATTCCGCTGTGGTTCCGGCGGCGGCGGTACCTACGCTTCACGCGCCACGTCGCCGGCGCTATTCGCCGCCGACTGATCCGCGTCGTCGCGGTCTTCGCTGCGTTGTTCGGCATCCACGTGGCCGCCATGATGGCTGCCGAGGGCTACGGCCTCGGCGATGCGCTGTGGCTGACCATCACCACGGCGACCACCGTCGGCTACGGCGACATCTCGGCGAGCACGCCACTCGGGCGTTGGGCGACCGTGACATGCATGTACGTGTTCGGCATCTTCCTGCTCGCCCAGGCGGCCTCTGACGCCTTCGACTACCGCGCCCTGCTCCGGGAGCGCCGCCGACGTGGCGAATTCCAGTGGAGGAACATGAACGACCACCTGCTCATCGTGAACGTGCCGGCCCAGGACGCCGACGCCTACCTCGTGAGGCTCGTCGACCACGTGCGGCGCACCCCGGCGCTTGACGACATCCCGATACAGATCCTCACGCCCGGATACCCGGACGGGCTGCCGTCCGAATTGGTCGACGCCGGCGTCACGCACTACTCGGGAGTCGCCGAGAACACGCCCAATCTCGAGGCCGCGAACGTCGCCACCGCCCGTTGCATCGTCATCATCGCGGACGAACCCAACGACATTCGTTCGGATGCCCATACCTACGACATCCTCACTCGCATGGCCCAGATCCGCAGCTTGAGCGGGGCGCCTCCCGCCGTGGTCGTGGCAGAAGTGGTGGAAGATGCCGATCGGGCGAGAATACTCGGCGCCGGCGCCACCACCGTCGTTCGGCCGATTCGCGCCTACCCCGAACTCGTGGTGCGGGCGCTGTCGGCGCCGGGCGTCGAACAGGTGCTGGAGAACCTCTTCACCCACGATGCCGACAGGTTGGCGCGCTTCGACGCGGACTTCGAGAATCTCCGCTGGTCCGACGTGGTGGTCAGTTTCGTCAGGGGCGGTGCCGGCGTGCCCATGGGCTACATTGGGCCTGACGGCGTGAACACCAATCCGCATCCGGGCGATCTATGCAGCGGCCATGCAGTGATCTCGCTGCTCGACGAACGCCTCGATGTCACGCACGACATGGTTCAGCAGTGCCTGAGGACGGCGGCGGAGTTCTAACCTTAGTACCACTCGGACTCTCCGAACGGTCGGGATTTCCTTACAATCCGATAGGTTGTTCGTTCGCCAACCGCCCGCCATGTACCAGTACAACGCGTTCGACCAGCGTTTCGTCGAGGAGCGGGTCGAGCAATACCGGGACCAGACCCGACGCTTCCTCGCCGGCGAACTGACGGACGACCAGTTCCTTCAGTTGCGCCTGCGCAACGGCCTCTACATCCAGCGTCTGGCGCCCATGCTGCGCATCGCCGTGCCCTATGGGCTGCTGACGGCGACACAGTTGCGCGCCTTGGCCGAGATCACGCGCACTTACGACAAGGGATACGCCCATCTGTCGACCCGGCAGAACGTCCAGATCAACTGGCCGGAGCTTCGCGTCGTCCCTGACATCCTGGCCGACCTCGCCCGGGTGCAGATGCACTGCATCCAGACCAGCGGCAGTTGCATCCGCAACATCACCACGGACCAGTTCGCCGGCGTAGCCGCCGACGAAATCGTCGATCCGCGACCCTATTGCGAGCTCATGCGGCAGTGGTCCACCTATCACCCCGAGTTCGACTGGCTGCCGCGCAAGTTCAAAATCGCAGTCAATGCCGCGCAAGCGGATCGTGCCGCGATCCATGTTCACGACATCGGCATCAACATCCGTGCCGGCGACGACGGTAGACCCCGATTCGACTTCCTGGTCGGCGGAGGCTTGGGCCGCACGCCGGTCATCGGCAGCCTGATCCGCGAGGGTTTGCCCGAACAACACCTGCTGACCTACCTCGAAGCGATCTTGCGGGTCTACAACCGCTATGGCCGTCGCGACAACAAGTACAAGGCACGGATCAAGATCCTCGTGCGCGCCATGACGCCCGGCAAGTTCCGCGCGCAAGTGGACGAGGAGTGGGAGCACCTCCGCGACGGGCCCAGCACGGTTCCCGACGAAGAGATCCAGCGCATCAAGGCCTGTTTCGTTCCCCACGTGTACGAAGACCTCGTCGACGAGACCCAACTGCTCGCACGCGAGCGCCTAGCCGACCCGGCCTTCAACGCCTGGATGCAGAATAACGTCGCGCCGCATAAGCGCTCCGGCTACGCGATCGTCACGTTGTCGACCAAGGCCACGGGCGTTCCGCCCGGCGACGTAACCGAAGAACAAATGGACGCTGTGGCCGATTTCGCCGAGCGTTTCGGATTCGGGGAAATCCGCATCTCGCACGAGCAGAATTTCATTCTCCCGGACGTCCCGCAGAAGCACCTTCTAGCAGTCTACGAGCTAGCATCCGAACAAGCGCTCGGTCAAGCCAACGTCGGGCTCCTCACGGACATGATCTGCTGCCCGGGCGGCGACTTCTGCTCGCTGGCGAACGCGAAGTCCATTCCCATCGCCGAAGCAATCCAAAGGCGTTTCGACGACTACGACTACCTGCACGATCTCGGGCCCCTCGACATCAACATCTCGGGTTGCATGAACGCCTGCGGCCATCACCACGTCGGTCACATAGGCATTCTCGGCGTGGATAAGCGCGGCGACGAGTTCTACCAGATCTCGATTGGTGGCAATCAGGCCAAGGACGCCTCCCTAGGGCGCATTCTCGGCCCGTCGTTCAAACGCGCCGACGTGCCGGACGTCATCGACCGGATCTTGGCGGTCTACGTGGACAACCGGTTGGACGGGGAGCCGTTCCTGCACACCGTGCGCCGCATCGGCATCGAGCCGTTCAAGGCGCACGTCTACGGAGTTGCAGAGCCCTCAGCCGGGGAGCGCGAGGGGCCCGCCCCTCGCATGAAAGAACCGCCCGCATTGCGACGCGCCGGGTAGGCAACTCAAAGTGCCCCAAGTTCCTTGCCTGGTCCGGGACGGTCGGATCGTGGAAGACGAGTGGACGCTCGTGATCGAAGGCGACGCGGCGCCAGGCATCATCGCGCCCTTCGCCGCGTGGCGGAAGAAGCCGGCAGGCGCGGGCGTCTGGGTGGAGGGCGACGCGGAGGCGGAGGAGATCGGCCCCTTGGTCGCAGCCGCCCCGGTTGTCGCCGTGCGTTTCCCAGCCATCGTCGACGGGCGAGGCTTGAGTCTCGGCGCGTTGTTGCGCACCCGCTACGGGTTCGTAGGCGAACTGCGCGCCTTCGGGGACATCATCCCGGACATCACCGAATACATGCACCGCTGCGGATTCAACGCCTTCGTGCTGCCCGACCTGGAACAAGCCGAAGTCGCCATTGCCTGCATCGGGCGCATGAGCGACCATTACCAGGCGTCGGTGCGGCAACCCAAGCCGCCGTTTCAAGAACCAACTACGCGACGACCCTAAGCCCCGTTGGCGCTCATCCTACTGGCCGGCGGGGTTGCTGCTCTTCGCCAAGGTTTAGCATGGCCAAGGGTCTAGGAGGCGAACAACCGCCGTGGGCATCATCGAGTCGTTTTTCGTCATCTTCACCGGTGCGGCGGCATTGGCAGCCGTCGCCCTCTATACGCGCCAGCCGCTGATCGTGGCGTACATCGTGATCGGGTGCGCGCTCGGACCGCACGGACTCGCACTGGTCCCCGATGCCGCGCTCCTCGCCGAAATCGGCGAGATCGGCATCATCTTCCTGCTGTTCCTCGTGGGCCTCGACCTACCCCCGGGCAAGCTCAAGGACATGCTCGGCGAGTCGGTGGTCACGGCGCTCGCGAGTTCCGCCGTCTTCGCAGCGACTGGCTTCGGTGTGATGGCCCTGTTCGGATACACCATCGTCGAAGCCACCATCACCGGCATCGCGTGCATGTTCTCGAGCACGATTCTCGGCATCAAGCTGCTCCCGACCACGGTTCTGCATCACCGCCACACCGGGGAAATCGTCATCAGCCTGCTGCTGATCCAGGACCTCGTCGCGGTGGTCGCGCTCCTCATCCTCGCGGGATTCGACAGCGAGTCGGGTGGCTTGGTGATGACGACGCTGACGGTCGCGGTGGCCTTGCCCGTGGTACTGGCCGTCGCCTTCGCGGGAGTCCGCTTCGGCATCGAGCCGCTGCTGCGCCGCTTCGACGTGTTCCGGGAGTTCACCTTCCTACTGGCGATCGGCTGGTGCCTCGGCATTGCCTACCTGTCGCACGCGCTCTTCTTGTCCTTCGAGATCGGCGCATTCGTCGCAGGCGTTTCGCTTGCCAACTCACCGATCGCCCAGTACATCACGGAGAACTTGAGACCCTTGCGCGATTTCTTCCTCGTGCTGTTCTTCTTTTCTGTCGGCGCGGCGATCAATCCGGCCGTCATCCTGCACGTCTGGCTACCCACCATCCTCCTCGCCGCGATCCTGGTCGCGGTCAAGCCGCCTGTGTTCCGCGCCCTGCTGCGCTGGCAGAAGGAACCCGTCGGCGTATCCACGGAAGTGGCGTTTCGCCTCGGCCAGGCCAGCGAATTCTCGTTGCTCCTAGTGTTCGTGGCGGGCGCTGCGCTGCTCTCGGCCGAGGCCGCCCACGTGGTGCAGGGCGCGACGGTACTCACGCTCCTTGCATCAACCTACCTGGTGATCTTCCGGTATCCGAGCCCCATCGCGGTCTCGGCGGAGCTACGGCGGGACTAGCGACCGAACGTTCGAGCGAGGAACGCGGCCCTGCGTGACAGCAGCAATCTGAGACGACCCGCAAGTGGCACCTCCCAGGGAGCTGACCGTCACACCCATCGGATCGTCCAATGTTGCTACACTAAACGTCGGCCCGCTCGGCAGTCCGCGGTTGGGGTCGGCAAGACGGGTTGCCGGACCAAGAGGCGATCACATGGACGAGTTCCGAATACGCCTGACGGAAGAGCTGATCCTGCTGATGCTGGACGAGTCGAGCGGCTATCTCGAAATGGTGCCGGGTTGGGACTTCTCGTGCGTGATGGCGGGTGCCGTCATCGCCGACCTCGCGTTGGAGGACCGCGTCGACACCGATCTGCAGTCCCTGTATCTCCTCGACGCCACACCGACTGGGGACCAGCTGCTCGACCCGACACTCCAGGAGATCAGCGGCGCCGAAGAGCATTCGGATACGCAATACTGGATCGAACGCAACGCAGCCCGCGCGGAAGACATCGTCACCCTGACCTTGGAGCGGCTGGTGGACAAGGGCGTGCTCGACTACGAGTCGGGTGGGTTTTGGACGCTGTCGCGCTCGGTTTCGCGAACAGGCGTGTATCCGAGCGCGGACGGCGCGATCCAGAAGGCAGCCAAGGCCCGCATCCTCAACATCGTCCTGAACGACGACATTCCCGACCCGAGGGACGTCATCCTCGTGGGGCTGATGCACACCTGCGACGGCTTCAAAACGCTTCTGTCGGAGGAAGACTACGAGGAGAAACTCCAGCGCATCGAGACGGTCGCCCGCATGGATCTCGTCGGGCGGTCCGTGGCCACCGCCGTGAAGGAAAGCACGATCAAACCGAAGGCCCGACCCGTTCTACCCACGAGGCCGATCCCGAAACTCCCGGTGGTCGACATCCTGCGACAGCGGGATCTCCTCGAAGGCAACATTCCCAAGGCGACGTGCCGCATCTTCGAGGAGCGAGGGCCGGTGGTCCGGGTGCCAATCACCATGAACGGACAGCCCGTCGTCGCGCTGATGGGGCCGGAATGCAATAGCTGGGTCAACAAGCAAGGGCGTTTCTACCTTCGATCCAAGGACTACATCCAAGGACTCGAAGGCGTCTTCGGCGCCTCGCGGACGCTGCCGGGCATGGATGGCGCGGAACACCACAAGATGCGCAAATCACTCCGCACCGCCTACTCCCGGGCGACGCTCGCGCAACGCCTGCCCGAGCTGATCTCCCTGTGCAAAGAGTCGGTCGGCGCATGGAACGAGGGCGACGTTTTCGGCGCAACGAAGACGTTTCAAAACCACATGAGCAGGCAGGTCTCGCACCTAGTGATGAGCATCGACTGCAGCCACTTCGCCGACGACCTACTCGCTTACGAGCACCGTGCGCTCGTCACGCACGTTCAAGGCGCACTGCCCAAGTTCATGATGGCGACGCCCAAGATGAGGCGTTCCAGGAAGTATGTGCGCGAACTGCTCGATGCCATTCACACGTCGCACACGCCTGCTCAGAGAAAAGGCAAGCCCATGGACGTTGCCGATGCCATACTCGAGTTGCATCGGAACGACCCGCAGTTCCTGCCGGAAACCGACATCACCTTCCCCTTCGTCGCAGCGATGGTCGCCAGCATCTATCTCGGCAGTGCGCTCGGTTTCGCCGTCTACGCAATGGTCAACGACCCGGACCTGTACGCCGGCGTCCGCGCGGAAGCCGATTCGCTGTTCGGTGGAGGTCGCGAGCCGCAGGCCGAGGACTTCGGCAACCTCGACAAGATAGACATTACGCATCGTCTCTTCCTCGAGTCCGAACGCATGTACCCGGTAATCCCCTGGCAGCTACGAACGGTCATGAACCAATGCGTGGTCAACGGCTTCGAGTTGCCGCCCAAGACACGGCTGTTGATCTGCCACACCGCGACGCACTACTCCGAGGACCTGTTCAAGGACCCGCTGAAGTTCGAGATCGACCGCTACCTTCCGGAGCGGTGGGAGCAAATGACGCCGGGCGCCTATGCGCCATACGGACTAGGCACGCACACTTGCCTGGGGCATCGGTGGCTGGAACTGCAGATGGTGGTGAACCTCCTCGTGATCGCGCACCACTTGGAACTGCAAATGCTGCCGGAGAACTACAAGATGCGCATCAATCCGTTTCCGACGGCAGCACCTAGCAAGAAGTTGAAGTTCCGCGTTGCCAGGGTTCGAAACCCGGTCTGACAACACCGCGCGCGTGAACGACTATTCGGGGGAGCCGGCCGGACCCATCGGCTATATGGCGAGCAACGGCGTCGCCGCCAACCTGCTCATGTTAGCGATCCTGGCG